>JAXHNC010000001.1:0-429294 GCA_034520925.1 Halofilum sp. (in: g-proteobacteria)
TGCCCCTTGATGGGTAGCCGCTATCGGAACAGACCCGTCCGGCGGTATAAATTTGCTGGCCTTCGTCTGTGTACCGGCCCGTGAACCGACGGATCGGACACCCGCCGATTGACCTCGCGTCCGAGAAGTAGGAATTGTGGAAGCCGTGAACCGTGAGCACGACGATATTATTGGGCTCGTAACTCGACTCGATGAGCGTGAAGAGACGCTCTGGAGCCGGCTCGCGCTGTTCATCCGGGGCGCGGTCAGCTGGTCGTTGACCGTCGCGCTTCCCCATGTGGTTGACGTGCGCTTGACACCGAGCGTGGTCCGTACCTCGCGCACCACCGTGGGCGGCGAGCGGTGGTTCTCGTCGGTGCGATAGGTGACGAACTCCGGCAGCTCGACCGGGTCCTTGCCGCCCAGGTTCTGCAGCGGGATCCTCGACCCAGAGGATCTCGGCGTCGTCCGCGAGGCACATGCGCAGGATCTCGAACCACTCCGGCTCGAAATCCTGACCCTCATCGACCACGAGGGTCTCGAACGCGGGGCCGCCATCGAGCACGAGGTCGCTCGCCTGCTGCTCGACCTCGCGCCAGAACGCCGGCTCGTGTGCGCGGGCGGTGTCGAACGTGCCGCCGCGGGACTCCAGCAGCTCCCGGCAGAAGCCGTGGAAGGTGTCCACGGTGGCGCCTTCCAGCAGGGGCTGGATGCGCTCGGCAAGCGGGCCGGTTGAAGCAGACGAACAGCGTCCGGCGGCCGCGAGCCACGGCGCGCTCGGCGGTGCGCATCGCCAGCTGGCTCTTGCCGCTGCCGGCACGGCCGATCACGCGGAGGCGCCACGGGTCCATCTCAAGGCGCTCGCCGAGCCGAACGATGCCCTCGGACAGGCGCTCGTAGACACGCTGCTGGGTGTCGAGCGCGTGATCGAGGCTGGGGACAACCTGCACTTCCTGGCGGAAGAAGCCGTGGACACTGGCGTTGCCGTCGAGCGCGGCGTCGCGGTCGACGCCCTCGCCCAGCAACTGCGCGATCCGTCCCGGCGAGATCGTCCGTCGCTGCCGGCATGGACGATGCGGTCGGTCGCGAGGCCAGCGGCGTTGACGTCGCACCACCGTGTGGTCGGGCAGGTACAGCAGGTACCCGACGTCTAGCGGTCCATCGCCGGACTGGCTCCTGCTCCACTTCGACTTGACGCGCTCGAGGGCCCGATGGACCTGGTCGGCGACGGGCTTTTCCTGCTCGCCGTAGACCTTGACGAGTCCCTGACTCGGTCTCGCTGAGCGCGCCGGCCTTCTGCTCGACCAGCAGCACGGCGCCGCTGCGGTTCACGACAACGAAGTCGATCTCGCCGATGGGCGTGGCGCGGTCGGCCTCGTCGGCCCAGTGCACGCCGTGGAACACGGTGAAGGCGTCGGAGAGCCGTCGGCGAGCTCGCGCAGGGTCTCGGCGCTCGCGGCCTCGCCGCCGCCGGAGCGCGGCGGCTGGCTGCCGAGGTCGGCGGGTACCAGGGCGAGCCATGGGCGTCCGTGTACCTCCCTGTTCCTTGCTCGGCCCGGCCCGAGCCATTGCGCGCAGCCGGGCTGTCGAGTGTCGTCGGACTGGAGCGCCGCCGTGGCGCGTAAGGGCTGCGGGCGTAGGGACCCGCCGGCGTTCGCTGGGCGCGAGGGCGGGCCTGCGGATTGCGTGGCCTCGCCGGGGTGTTGGGCAGGCAGCCGGCGTCCGGGGGACACGGTCCTGGTCGGGCAACGTGCCCGAGTGGCGTGTCGCATGGGCCTCAGCTCGACGCAATCGCTGCAGGCCCGGACGCGATCCCGGAGGCGCTGGAGGTCGGTGCGGGCCATGACCGTCGGGAAGTCGCGCGCGAGGCGCTCGAGCACCTGCGCCGCGGCGCTGCGCGTCGCCACGCTCGGTGAGCGGCAGGCGCGCCTGCTCGACGAGTGCCACCCGGCACGGCAACTCGGGGACCTCGCAATCGCTCGAACTCGTCGAGCGCGGCGCCAGCGCCGACGTGCGGCGCGGCTCGCCTCGCTGCGCGCGCACGGGCCAGGCGCAACGTGCCCTCCTCGCCGATCGGGCGCACGGCAGGGTTCGAGCGCGAAGGCCCGCAGGAAGACCTCGAGCGGCGCGGCGCGTCGTCGCCGAGCTGCTGCAGCCGCGCGACCTGGTGGCGCGCGAGCGCGAGGGCCGACGGTGCGGATCGCGCCAGGGCAGCAGCCGGTCGACGGTGGCCGCGTAGAGCGCCGGGTGGTCGCCTGCTCCCGGATGTTGTGGGCCAGCAGGGTTTCCAGGGCGCGCTCGGGCATCTGTCGGCCTCGGCCAGCTGGTAGGCCTCGGTCAGCACCGCGTCGGAGGCGCGCCACGCGTCCCGGTCCGCGAAGCGCTCCGCGCGTTCGCCGGGTGTCTCCGGCCGGGCGTAGCCGATCGCGTCCTCGTGGGCGTGCAGCAGTCGCCCCACCCCGTGGAACGTCGCGATCAGCACGGACTGCAGCATGAACACGGTGACCAGCGTCCCCAGGCCGGAGCCGAGCGCGAGGATGCGCGCGGCCGAGAGGCACGCCCAGCACGACGGCGAGCACGGGGTACGCGAGACCGAGACCCGCGGCGTATCGGGCAAGGGTCGCGGGGTTCAGGGCCTCGACGGCGTGCTCCTCGACGACCAGGACGGCGATCGCCGCCGGGGTGACGAGCAGCCAGCCCGAGCGTCGCCGCGCCCAGGGCCCAGCGCATGCGCGAGCAGCTGGTAGAGGCCGATCAGCCCCACTGCAAGGCCGATGGGCTGGATCTCGAGCGGGTTGAGGTTCTCCATCGACAGGTTGGGCGGCTCGCGCCGGCCGTAGGCGGCCTGCTGGCCCATTACCAGGCAGTACTTCAGGAACCACGGCACGAGGATGACCAGGGGCCGGCAGGCCATCGAGCGCGAGGAAACCCGCATGGCCCATGAAGAAAAACAACGTGCCAAGCAGCAGCGCGAAGGTCACGTTGACCGCAAGGGCGTTGCCCCGGGAAGGGGGCGGTCAGGCTGTCTCCCGTGGCACCCATACGGCCCGTGCGCTCAGGGGCTCTCGGTTCCTTGGGGACGAGTTTACCGGATTCCCTGAATCCGGTAGCTGTCCCCGGGGTGCAGCATCCTCGATCGCCTGCTCCACCCACGGCCACGTCCTCAATATCGAAGGCCGCAGCTACCGCTTGCGCGACCCCTGGAGCAGGCCACCAGTCTCCAGCGATGGACGTGATCCAGAGCTCTCAGCCAACACGACACCGGTGCGTAATACTGGGTGTCGCTTTGGCGCTCCCGAGCGCGCCCTGGAGATCGAGCAGGCTGCCGGGGTTCCCGTTCCCTGCCTCGCGCAGTCTGCACGCCCTAGCTAATCCTGCGTAACTGTCAGACTTAACCGAACGGTCAGTCTGGTATCGTCAATGAGCCCGCCTGCTGCGCTGGGCGGGCGCGCTATCTACGGCTCCATGACCTGCCCGCCCTGGGACACTCCGCCCGCGCGATGGTCCCGCGCAAAGCCAAAATCGCCCGCCGTTAACGCCCCAACTGCCCAGGCCTTTGTCAGGCGTTCTACGCGCCGCTTCGATATCCTGTTGAGAAGGCAACGCCGCCGGAGATCCTGACATGCCGGAGCGGGGACCGACCGAGCGGGTTGACCAGCGGGCGCAAGCGTTGGTCGCCGAGCTGCTGGCGGATGGATTCGGCGTTATTCGAGCGCCATCCGGATTACCGGCATCGATTACGCGATTGCCCCCGTCGCCGAAGATGATGAAGTGCGCGCCACGGAAGCCAGTGTGCAGCTCAAGGGACATGTTCAGGCAGCGCCCCCGCCGCGACGGCGTCGTCCGTCAGGGCGAGATCGCGCTTCCAGCATCTTCGCTACTGGCGCACGCGCCGACAGCCCGTCTTCCTGATCGTCACCAGCAACAGCAGCGGACGCACCGCCCGGTACCTCTTCATCCAGGGGTATCTCTCCGAGCTCGAAGCTGGTGGAGAAACTTGGGATCGCGGCCAAAAAAGACGATGACGCTGCTTGTTCCAGAAACGCAAGAGGTCGCCGCTGGCGGTCTTCGCGACCGATTTTTCGAGGACCGCTGTCAACTATATGCAGGAGCTTTGGCCAGGCTCACCCGGACGCGCCATTGCCAGCAGCGAGAAGACGAGCTCCAGAGCCGCGACAGGCGGCTGCGGGTGGCCGTTGGCGAGCCGCAGCCGGCCGAAGACCCCGGTGGAAGTCCAGGCAAAAGACGATCCGGTGCCCCTCGCCCTACACATCGCCACACCGAACCCGACTGATGCAGCGGCACAGTTTCAAAAAATGGTCGGGCGCGGCGCTCCGATGGACCTGGACGTGGACGACTTGCGGGTGCGCGGCTGCCCTGTGTTCCACGAAATGTGCAGGAGCCAAGGCCGATTGCGAATGGACCCGGGCGCAAAAGCGTGCCGCCTGTTGGTCGATCCGCCGACTATCGACGAATATCTCCAGGCCGGAGCGAACCTCTCGTTCTTTGACGGAGAGATGCGCGCCGGAACGCAAGGAGAGTCTGTTCGATTGCACCGATTTTTTCGGAGCGGTCCGTTTTTTCATGGAGGGCGATTGGCACAGCGATCCAGGAGGCCGAATCCATGTCGATCGGATTTCGCTTCGAGGCATGGAGGTGGATTGGACTGCGGGAGCTTGTCCGACCTACCCGCGCTGGCGTCGCTCCTGCATCACGGAGAGGCCACGATCCGTGCCCGTATCGACGGCCGAACCGTCAACGTGGGCCACTATTCAGACACTCTCCAGACTAAAGCGCGCCGGGCATCACGGCGAGCGCCTT
Source organism: Halofilum sp. (in: g-proteobacteria) (assembly GCA_034520925.1). GTDB lineage: Bacteria > Pseudomonadota > Gammaproteobacteria > XJ16 > Halofilaceae > Halofilum. The sequence goes on from JAXHNC010000001.1 coordinate 4,801, forward strand.
ACTTCTGCATCTCCTGACGTTTCAGTGGGTCGGTAGCGGCGGGTCAAGCTCGATGCCACCGGCACACAGAAACAGCATCGAGATCAGGGATTCGGCGCTGTGAAAGCCGTACGCTCGACGCGCGACGGTCCGCAGACGATTGTTGATCCCTTCGGCGAAGCCATTGGTCAGGCGATCCTTGATGTAGGCCAGGATGCCTTCCTTGTGCTCGCGGATCGTGCGGGCAAGGCGCACGAACGGCTCGAGCTTCGAGCGACTCGCCCAGGCGAGCCATTCCTCGAGTGCCTCGCGGGCTCGCTTGGGCTGGCGGTAGTCGAGCGCATCGGCCAGGGTGTCGTTGAGCAGCCGCGCCCGGAACAGGCGCTGGTTGTTCGCCTGGATGTCGGCGAGCTTTTCGTGCTCGCGCCGGCTCATGTTCCACGGGCTTTTGAGCAGCGCATAGCGGCTGCGCTTGATCACCCGGGCCATCGCCGGATCCTCGGCGCCGCGCACCTCGCTGCGGCGCACCGCATCGACCGCGTCACTGGCCAGGCGCTGGACATGGAAGCGGTCGAAGACGATCCGCGCATGCGGCAGATGCTCGCGCACCGCCTTCTTGTAGCCGCCGGCCATGTCCATCGTCACCGACTCGATCGCCGCGCAGCCGGCCTCGCCGAGGTGCTCGAACAGCCCGGCGAGCGCGTCGGCGCCGCGGCCCTTGGCCGCCCAGACCACCTCGCCGCGGTCATGGTCGACCACCACCGTGAGATAGCGGTGGCGCTTGCGGTAGCTGAACTCGTCGACACCGATCGCGCGCAGCCCCTGCAGCCGGGCATCGGGCAGCCGATCGGCGACCACCCGCTCGACGATCCCGGCCACCGCGCGCCAGCTCACGCCGAGAAGTCGCGTGATCGCCGTGAAATCCATCGCCCGCGCCAGATACGCCACCAGCTCCTCCAGGCCCCGCGTGAAGCGGCTCGCATGGCGCGCCCACGGCACGGCCTCGACCGTCACCCCGCAGTCCGGGCAGTCCACGCGCCAGGGCGCATAGCGCAGCCACAGCACCGTCGAGCCCACCGCCATGTGGCGCCAGTCGCGCTCCGGGCGCCGGTCGTAGCCCGGCGCGCACCGGCCACAGCCGCCGCAGCGCGGCCTGCGCCAGCGCGGGCGCACGCTGAACACCAGCCCCGAATCCGTCAACGACAAATCACTCGCGTACAGGGCCTCGACACCGGTCAACTGACGGCATACCTTGGTCACGCGCATGGGGTTCTCCTTGTGCTTCTATGTAGGCGGACACCTCCACAGAAAGCACGAACCCCATGCGCCCTTCAACCGCCGCGCCGCGCCTCCGATACCGCTGACGCACAATCCCGGCCCCGCGGGCCCGCCGGCGCCGCACCACGCCGCGCTACGGCCGCTTCGCGGGACCCACAGAAAGAGCAGGAGAGGCCAGAAATTTGCTTCATTGCTGAGGTGTGGGCATTACTACCGGCACACGGAAGCGGATTCGGACCCTGTGGACTCACTCGATGCTTCGGACGAGGCGCCCCCCACCGCCCCCCAACGCCCATTACCGAGACCTGAAGCCCGCCTTCAGCGCCTTTTGTCTCGCGTGCGATTACGGCGACGTCGAAGTCGATAAAATCGATGATGTCCTTTTGCGGTGACATTGCCAGATTGTGTTGCGTGACGCTCTGCGGACGTATTTGGTAGCCGGGGCTGATTTTCGCGCTTGATCCTTTGGTTTACTCCTGCGCGTCGGCTATGCCGCAGACATTGACTTAACTCTGTTAGCGCCTCCGCAAGAAATTCACGAAGTTCCCATAAGGCCTCCAAATCGCGTGGCGTCCTCTCGAGCGTAGCTGCGAGGCGCAGGCTGAGTGTAGCCGGAACACACAAACACTCGGTTTTGTCTTGGGCCGGGTGTATCCCAGCCTGTGCCGCACGGACTATAACCTATTGAAATTCGCGAGGGAATCGGGCGGTGTTGCCCATGCGGCGGACAAACAGGACGCGGGAGGTGGATCGGTGTCGGTGATGGACCTGCGGCTGCGTGCCCGGTCGAGGAAGCGCCCCGCGCCGCTGCGCCCTCCGGGCTGGCCGGCCTGCGCTCGGCTGGTGCCGGATCGATCCCGGCGATCCGGTCGAACCCACTGCGCGGATCGTGGCGAACTGCGTAACCGGGAGGGCGAGGGCCGGCGGAAAAGCAATTGCCGCCGACGCTGGCCCGATCGGCCCGACGCCGCGTTGCCGGCCACACGGTCCAGGCCGGTCACGATGCCCGCGTGGCGCCCCAAGGCCCCGAGCCCCGGCTGGGCGAGTCGGCCGGACGCCGCCGCCAGCGACGCGCCGGCTGCGCGCAGCGGTTTGATACTGCGCTAGGTTCACACCTTGGGATACTGCCCCAATGGGGATCCCTTCACGGATTCCGAGTACGAGAAGGGATTGTTGGGGAAGTTGTACGGGTAAACCCGGAAAGGAGGTTTGTAACTATCTGATTTGACAGATTAAATCGGCAGAGAGGGAGGGATTCGAACCCTCGGTACCCGATCAGGGTCACACCGCTTTGCAAGGCGTGCGCCTTCGACCGCTCGGCCACCTCTCCGGATTCGATTGTCGCAACGCGCGTAGCCCGGATGGAGCGAAGCGGAATCCGGGGCCGTACGTCGCGTTCCCGGATTTCGCCTTCGGCTCCATCCGGGCTACGGGCCTACGGGGCCGTGCGTGGTGGGCGCCACGGCCGCCGCGGAGGCGCGGGACTGTAGCCGAACGGGTGTGTGGTGTAAACCTGGACGCCCGGGCCGTGTATTCGTAAGCGATTGAAATGTCCGGCTGAAGCCGGACCCACGGGACGGTGGGTGGCTTCGCCTGTGCGCTGTGTTCGTGAGCCGATGGCCGGCGGAGCGCGGCGCGCGTTCGCCTTCGGCGAAAGCGCGCCTACGGCCCGTCGTGAGGCGTGTGCCGCGGCGGCGCGCCGGTCCCGTCCGCGGGTCAGCTGTGGACGGCGTGCTCGCCGCGGCCGACGGGGCAGCGGCGGCGCAGGGCGCACTCGCTGCACCTGGGGCGCACGTTGCAGGCCTGCTTGGCGTGCTCGACCAGGAGGCCGTGGTACTCCTGGCAGGTGTCGACGTCGGGGCCGACGGCGCGCTCGAAGGACTGGCGCAGGTCCTCGTAGCCCTCGTTGCCGTCGATCTTGCCGAGGCGCGCGAAGATGCGGCGGGTGTAGGCGTCGATGACGAACACCGGGCGGTGGAAGGCGTAGAGGACGATGTCGTCGGCGGTCTCGCGGCCGATGCCGTTGACCGCGAGCAGGTCACGGCGCAGCGCGGGCGTGTCCTTGGCGGCGAGGGCGTCGAGGCCGCCGGCGTCGACGACGTGGCGGCACAGCGCCTTGAGCCGCCTCGCCTTGACGTTGAAGTAGCCGCTCGGGCGGATGAGCGCGCCCAGGCGCCCGTCGTCGAGCGCCAGGATGGCTTCGGAGTCCAGGGCGTCGGCGTCGCGCAGGTGGCCGAGCGCGTACTCGACGTTGGTCCAGGCGGCATTCTGGGTGAGCACGGCGCCGACCAGGACCTCGAAGGACGTGTCCGCCGGCCACCAGTGCTGCGGGCCGTAGGCGGCGAGCAGCCGGTCGTAGACCGAGCGCACCGTGTTGCGGTGGAGGCGCGCCATCAGATCGCCGCCGGCCCCTCCGGCGCGAGGCGCGCGACCGGGCGCTCGCGGATGGGCCAGTGCAGCGCGGCCGAGCCCAGCGCGAGCGCGACCGCGAGCCACCACACGGCGTTGTACGACCCGGTCAGGTCGTAGCTCAGCCCGCCGAGCCAGGCGCCGAGGAAGGCGCCGACCTGGTGGCTGAACATGACCACGCCGAACAGCGTGGCCATGTAGCGCGGCCCGAACATGAGCCCGACCAGGCCGCTGGTCAGCGGCACGGTGCCGAGCCACAGCAGGCCGATGGCGGCGCCGACGCCGAGCACCATCGCCGCGCTCATCGGCAGCAGCAGCATGGTCGCGATCACGCCGGCGCGCGCCAGGTAGATGCCGGTGAGCACGCGCTTGCGCGCGAAGCGCCCGCCGAGCCAGCCGGCGCCGAAGGTGCCGAAGATGTTGAAGAAGCCGATCAGCCCGAGCGCGGTCGCGCCGACCCAGGAGGCCAGCCCCTGGGCGCTGATGTAGGCCGGCAGGTGGGTGGCGACCAGCGCGACGTGGAAACCGCAGACGAAGAAGCCGGCGGTGAGCAGCAGGTAGCTCCGGTGGCTGCCGGCCTCGGTCAGCGCCTCGCCCAGGCGCTGGTCGCCGGCACCGTCGCCCTGCGGGCGCCCGCGCAGCGGCACGGCCAGCGGCAGCATGAGCACGGCCAGCGCGGCCAGGCCCAGCACGGCACCCGACCAGCCGAAGCCGACGATCATGCCCTGGGTGGCCGGCAGCAGCGCGAACTGCCCCAGCGAGCCGCCCGCGGCCGCGAGCCCGAGCCAGGTGCTGCGCCGGTCCTCGGGCACCGCGCGCGCGACCGCGGCCAGCACCAGCGGGAAGCCGCTGGCGGAGACGGCGATGCCGACGAGCACGCCGGCGCCGAGGTGCATGCCCAGCGGCGTCTGCACCAGCGCCATGACCAGCAGCCCGGCGACGTAGGTGAGCGCGCCGAACACCAGCACGCGGCCCGTGCCCCAGCGGTCGGCGACCGCGCCGAACAGCGGCGTGAGCGCTCCCCAGAGCAGGTTCTGGATGGCAATCGCGAGCCCGAAGCCGCTGTGGCTGACGCCGAGGTCGGCGGTCATCGGCCCGAGGAACAGGCCGAAGGTCTGGCGCAGCCCCATGTTGAGGCCGAGCATGATCGCGCCGGCGATCACGACGGCGAGGGCGGCCCGGCGCAGCGGGCCGGTGCTCATCCGCGGCCCTGCCGCGGCCGCGCGCCGGGCCGGCCCCGCCGCGGTCGCGCCGCGGCGCGCGCCTGCGCGCCGCCGCCTTCTTCCTGCGACCCGCCGTCTTCTTCTACGCCCGCCGTGCGGCCGCGGAAGGGCTCGAGCGCCAGCACGCGCCCGCCGCCGCCGCGCCCGGCGAGCGCATTGAGCTGCGCCGCCTCGGGCGGCGGCAGGTCCTCGAAGCGCCCGGCGCGCAGGCGGCGCGGCAGCTCGATCGGCCCGAAGCGCACCCGGGTGAGGCGCGCCACCTGGCAGCCGACCGCCTCCCAGATCCGGCGCACCTCGTTGCGCCGGCCCTCGTGCAGGACCACGTGGTACCAGTGGTTGGTGCCCTGGCCGCCCGCGTCGACGACGCGGTCGAAGCGGGCCTCGCCGTCGTCGAGCAGGATGCCGCGGGTCATGCGCTCGATGGTCGCCGCGTCGACGGCGCCGCGCACGCGCACGGCGTACTCGCGCTCGATGCCGGCCGACGGGTGGGTGAGCGCGTTGGCCACCGTGCCGTCGTCGGTGAACAGCATCAGCCCGGTGGTATTGACGTCGAGGCGCCCGAGCGACACCCAGCGCCCGCCGGCCTCGCGCAGCCTCGGCAGCTGCGCGAACACGGTCGGGCGGCCCTCGGGGTCGTCGCGCGTGCAGACCTGGCCCTCGGGCTTGTGATAGCGCAGCCAGCGCGGCTCGCGCCCACCCGTGGTTACCACGTGGTAACGGCGTCCCTCGACCTCGACCCGGTCACCCTCGGTGAGCGCGGCGCCCGCCTCCGCGGTCTTGCCGTTGACGCGCACCCGGCCCTCCGCGATCCAGCGCTCGACCGCGCGCCGCGAGCCCACGCCCGCGCGCGCAAGGACCTTCTGGATGCGTTCGCTCACCGCCGTCTCCGCCGCGCGCCCACCCGCTGCCGGGGCCGCTCCCGGGGGGCGCATGCTACCAGAGCGCCGCCGCCGCGTTGCCCCGCGCCCTCCGCCGTGTCGCGCGACTTTCGGCGATTTGACAGTGACCTGGTGCGCTCTAAACTGAATAGTTGCACTTCCCGCGATAAAGGGAGAGGCACCACAATGTGCAAGTACACCGAAGCATCCCGAAGCCCGCGCCTGTGGGCGTTCCTCGCTGCCGCGCTGACCACGGTCCTGGCGGCGGGGACGGCGCACGCGCAGGGCGAACCGCCGGACCCGACGTTCTCGAAGAACGTCTACGGCGGGATGAATTTCCCGCAGCAGTACCCCGATGGAACGAGCATCACCATCACGCAGTGGAGCCACTTCGTCCCGCGCTACGACAAGTGGTTCAAGCAGTACGCCCAGAGCTGGGGCGAGGCGCACAACGTTGACGTGACGGTCAACTTCATCAACATCGCCGAGGTCCCGTCGACGCTGTCGTCCTCGCTCTCGGCCGGCGAGGGGCCGACGCTGTTCGAGATGAACGCGCCGCCCACCGCCTTCATCGAGGGCCTGCAGCCGCTCGACGACGTCAACCGGGCCGCCCAGTCGGCATTCGGCAAGCGCGCCGGCAGCTGCGAGCGCTCGAGCTACCTGCCCGCGAAGGATATCTGGTACGGCTTCTGCCACGGCTGGGTGCCCGATCCGGGCGACTACCGGCGCTCGCTGTGGAAGGACGCCGGCTATCCGAACGGGCCCGAGACGTACGCCGATCTGCTCGACGGCGGCACGAAGATCTTCAATGACACGGGCATTCCCGTCGCCGTGGGCATGTCGCCCGAGATCGACTCGGAGTTCTATGCGCGCGCTCTGATCTGGTCGTACGGCGGCTCGATCCAGGACGAGAACGGCAACGTGACCTTCGACTCGCCCGAGGTCCTGGAGGCGGTGAAGTATCAGAAGAAACTGTTCGACAACGCGATGACACCCGAGGTCTTCGCCTGGAACGCCGGCTCGAACAACCAGACGTTCATCGCCGGCCAGGCGTCCTACATCCAGAACTCGATCTCGTTCTATCGCAGCGCCCAGGAGTCGGCACCGCAGGTCGCGGCGGACACGGGCTTCGCGAAGCCGCTCGGCACGTCCGGGAATGAGGGGCGCAACCCGGCGCACGTGTGGTTCATTCACGTGATGCCGGACTACGTCACCGACCCGGACAAGAAGCAGGCGGCCAAGAACTTCATGCTGGACCTGGAGAACAACTACGCCAGTGCCAGCTACTACGCGAAGTTCTACAACTTCCCCGCGTTCACGTCGCAGGTGCCGCAGCTCTTCGGCGACAACAGCTGGCTCCACGACGACCCGTGGGGTGCGCAGCCGGCGGACAAGCTGAAGATGCTGCAGACGGCGGAGGAATGGACGGCCTGGCTGGGCTACCCGGGTTACGCCAACCCGGCGATCAGCGAGGTCTACTCCACGAACCTGCTCTCGAGCATGATGGCCGACGTCGCCCGTGGCGTGAAATCGCCCGAGCAGGCCGTGGACGACACGGCCAAGGAGATCCAGCAGATCTTCGACAAGTGGCGCAAGCGCGGCCTCGTCGGCAGCGGTAACTAGGACCGCCGGGCCCCGCGGGGCCCGCTCGCTGCACGACCGAGTCGGCCCCCGCCCGTCCCCGGGCGGGGGCCGTTTTCGCCCGCTTGCGCGACCTGGTGCGGCCCACCGACAGCCGACCGGGGCGCCGCGCTGGACACGGCGGGCCGGCTTGTGCAGCCTTTCGCGGGGACACGTCCCGCCGAACCCACCTGGAACCACACGACTATGGCGGTACTCGAAACGCGGGCACTGGAGAAGCACTTCGGGCGCATCCCCGCCGTCAACGGCATCGACCTGCAGTCGACCGACGGCGAGCTGCTGGCGATCCTCGGGCCCTCGGGCTCGGGCAAGAGCACGCTGATGCGCATGGTCGCGGGGCTGGAGGAGCCCACGTCGGGCGATATCCTCGTGGACGGCGAGTCGATCGTCGGTGTGCCGCCGAAGCGCCGCAATGTCGCCATGGTCTTCCAGAGCTTTGCGCTCTACCCCCACATGAACGTGCGCGAGAACATCCGTTTCCCGCTGGCGGCGCGCAAGGTTCCGGAAGACGATCAGAGGCAGAAGATCGACTGGGTCACCGAGATCCTCGACATCGCCGACCTGCTCGAGCGGCGCCCCACCCGCCTGTCCGGCGGCCAGATGCAGCGCGTGGCCCTGGCCCGCGCCCTGGTGCGTGACCCCGAGCTGTTCGTCTTCGACGAGCCGCTGTCGTCGCTCGATGCGCAGATCCGCAGCCAGGCGCGCGGCGAGCTGCGCGAGCTCCACGACCGCACCCAGATCACCACGCTGTACGTGACCCACGACCAGCTCGAGGCGCTCGGGCTGGCCGACCGCGTGGCCGTGATCCACGAGGGGCGCATCCACCAGATCGGCACGCCGCGCGAGCTCTACGAGAACCCGGGCGACCTGTTCGTCGCGGGCTTCATCGGCGACCCGCCGATGAACCTGCTCGAGCTCGACGACGCGATCCTGGGCGCGCGCCCCGAGCACCTGCTCGCCGCCGACAGCGTGACGCCGGACGAGATCGCGCTCGAGCTCGACATCGAGATCGAGCACCTCGAGTTCCTGGGCGCGGAGTGGCTGATCTACGGCGCGGTGCGCGACGGCGTGCCCGAGCGCGAGCGCGCCCCGCGCGTCATCGGGCGCCTGCGCACCGCCGAGCCGCCCACGTTCAGCCCGGGCGAGCGCAAGGGCTTCGTGGTCAAGAAGGCCAACGCGCGCTACTTCGACCCGAAGAGCGGCGAGCGCAAGACGGACGCCGAGGTCGCGGCGGCATGAGCACGACGGTGACGGACAAGCACCACGGCGCGGCGACACCCGCGCCGCAGGGGCTGATGGGACGGATCGGCGAGGCCCTGGAGCGCCCCGGTGTACTCGGCACCGTGATGCTGGCCCCGGCCGTCCTCTACGTGGTGTTCTTCGTGGCCGTCCCCTTCTTCATGGCCATCCTGCTCAGCATGAGCGACGCCACGGCCGGTGACCCGGACATCGACAGCTTCGTCGGCCTGAGCAATTTCTTCGCCGTCACGAGCCAGGATGCCTTCTGGACGGCATTGTGGAACAGCCTGTTCATCACCGCCGCGACCGTCGTGTGCATCGTCGTGCTCGCGACCATCGCCGTGGAATTCCTGGCGCGCGAGTTCCGTGGCAAGCGGCTCGTGCAGGTGCTGTTCATGATGCCGTGGGCGATGCCCGTGTCGCTGGCGGCGATCACCTGGCTGTGGCTGCTCGACTCGCAGTTCAGCCCGATCGACTGGGTACTGGTGCAGATCGGCGTGCTCGGCCCGGATGGCTTCCTCGGCCCGTCGAAACACCTGTACTACCTCGGGCGCACCGGCCTCGCCATGGCGTCGGTGATCTTCATCGATACCTGGCGCACGCTGCCGCTGGCGACGATCATCGTGCTCGCCGGGCGCCTGTCCATCCCGCGTGAGCGCCTGGAGCAGGCCCAGATCGACGGCGCCGGGTTCTTCCGCCAGCTGTTCCGCATCGTCATCCCGGCGCTGGCGCCGGTGCTGATCGTGGCGATCCTGTTCACGGCGCTGCTGGTCATCGGCGAGATCTCGTCGGTCGAGCTGCTCACGCGCGGTGGACCGGGGCACTCGACCCAGGTCCTGCCGCTGTGGGCCTACGAGAAGGGCATCGAGAGCGGTGACCTCGGCCAGGGCGCGGCGATCGCGCTGTTCCTGTTCCCGGTGCTTCTGGCGGCGGCGGTCGTGGCGCTGCGCTTCGCCGCGCGACTGCACAACGACTAGGAGGCTGTCCGCGCAATCATGAGCCTACTGCGCGCGTACCACAGCGGCCGCTTTCGGCGATCGTTCGGGTCCCATGGGAACCACCATGCTCCCCTCACGATCGCCGAAATCGCCTCGCTGTGCCACGCGCTCGCTACGGCACAGATTCCCCGGACAGGCTCCTGAGGGGCAACGCCGATGAATCGACGCGTACGCACAGGGGGCTTCTACTTCGGGATCGTGCTGCTGGTCCTGTTCTCGGTGCTGCCGATCCTCTACGCGGTCATCACCACGTTCAAGAAGAACACGGAGCTGTTCGACCCGCGCTCCAATCCGTTCCTCTACGGGGAGGGCCCGACCATCGACCACCTCGTGTTCCTGTTCACGGACACGATGTACCCGACGTTCCTCTGGAACTCGTTCCTCATCGGCCTCTGCGTGGTCGCCATCACGGTCGCCCTCGCGGTGCCGGCCGCCTACGCGCTGGCCCGCCTGACCGGGCGCTGGGGCGAGAGCTCGGGCATGGCGATCTTCCTCGTCTACCTGGTGCCGCCGTCGCTGCTGTTCCTGCCGCTGTTCAAGATCGTCGTGTGGCTCAACCTGACCAACACGATCTGGTCGCTCGTGCTCGTGCTGCCGACCGCCACGGTGCCGTTCTGCACCTGGCTGCTGCTCGGCTTCTTCCGCTCGGTACCGCGCGAGCTCGACGAGGCGGCGCTGATCGACGGCTGTTCGCGCTTCGCCGCCTTCCGCAAGGTGGTCCTGCCGCAGGCGCTGCCGGGCATCGGCGCGTGCGTCGTGTTCGCGTTCTCGCTGTCGCTGGCGAACTACATCTACTCGATCACGTTCATCAGCTCGAGCGCGGCGCGCAACCTGAGCGCCGGCGTGCCACAGGAGCTCATCCGCGGCGACGTGTATTTCTGGCCCTCGCTGATGGCCGCCACGGCGATCGTCGCGATCCCGCTCGGCATCGCCTACGGCCTGCTGTTCGACTACCTGGTGCGCGGCTTCCAGAGCGCCGGGGCCACCGCCAAGGGCTGACCTCGCCGCCCCCGCACCGACGCCTGCAGCGGCCGTAGCGGCTGTAGCCCGGATGGAGGCGCAGCCGGAATCCGGGATCCCGGCCCGTGGGCAACGCGCGGCGGCGCAAACAGGCGACCCCGGATCCCGCTGCGCTCCGCGGGCCACGGACACTGCGGTTGCGGAACATCTGTGGGTCCGGCTTCAGAGACTGTGTAACAAGTCCGCGCCGTAGCGAGGAAGTGGAACGGCGAGGCGATTTCGGCGATCGTTCGAGGAGCATAGTGGGCACTACGTGACGAGAAGGATCGCCGAAAGCGGCCGCCGTGGCACTTCCGCAGTAGGTGCCGGACTTGTTACGCAGTCTCTTCAGCCGGACGGGGCGCGATGGTGCCATCGCGCCCGTGGAAGCCGGACCCACGGAACCGCCGCGCGCATCTGGTACCATCCCCGGCGACACCGAGGATGCCGCCATGGCCACCAGCGAACGCAGCTTCCAGCCGCTCAACATCGCCGTGCTGACGGTGTCGGACAGCCGCACCGAGGACGACGACAAGTCCGGCCACCTGCTCGCCGAGCGGGTGACGTCCGGCGGCCACCACCTCGCCGACAAGCGCATCGTGCGCGACGACCGCTACGCCATCCGCGCGGCGATCTCCGACTGGATCGCCAACGATGACATCGATGCGATCGTGGCCACCGGCGGCACCGGGCTCACCGGGCGCGACGGCACGCCCGAGGCGGTCACCCCGCTGCTCGACAAGACCATCGAGGGCTTCGGCGAGCTGTTCCGCGCGATCTCGTTCGAGGAGATCGGCACCTCCTCGCTGCAGTCGCGCGCGACCGCGGGCGTCGCCAACCGGACGTTCGTGTTCGTCCTGCCGGGGTCCTCGGGTGCCTGCCGCACCGCCTGGGACCGGCTGATCTGCCACCAGCTCGACTACCGCACGCGCCCGTGCAACCTGGTCGAGCTGCGCCCGCGCCTCGACGAAACCTGAGCCGCGGCCCGAGCGAAGGGCACGCCATGTCGACCGCACTCGTCTGGTTCCGCCGCGACCTGCGCGTCGCGGACAACCCCGCGCTGGCGACCGCCTGCGCCCGCCACGACGCCGTCGTGCCCGTGTTCGTGCACGCCCCGGACGAGGACGGCGCCTGGGCGCCCGGCGCCGCGCAGCGCTGGTGGCTGCACCACGGCCTCGACGCCCTGGCCGACGCCATCGAGGGGCTCGGCGCCAGCCTGGTGATCCGCCGCGGGCCCACGCGTGCCGCGCTCGACGAGCTGCTCGACGAGACCGGCGCGGAGGCCGTCTACTGGAACCGCCTCTACGAGCCGGCGCCGGTCGCCCGCGACCGCGAGCTCGAGAGCTGGCTGCGCGCTACGCGCGGGATCGCGACCGAGAGCTTCAACGCCGCGCTGCTGTTCGAGCCGTGGACGATCGCCACCGGCGATGACCGCCCGTACCGCGTATTCACGCCCTTCTGGCGCCGGCTTCGCCGCGCCGGCCTGCCCGACGCGGTCACGCCGACGCCGGCGCGCATCCCGGCGCCATCGCGGCTCTTCGCCTCGGAGCCGATCGCGGCCCTGGAGCTGCTGCCGGCGGTGCCCTGGGACGACGGGCTGGCGGCGACCTGGACGCCCGGCGAGCACGGGGCGCACGAGCGCCTGGCCACCTTCGCCGACGGCATCCTCGCCGGCTACGCCGAGCAGCGCGACCTGCCGGGGGCCGACGGCACGTCGGCGCTGTCGCCGCACCTGCACCTCGGCGAGATCGGGCCGCGCCAGGTGGTCGCCGCGCTGCAGCGCCGGGCCGGCCCGGACGGCGCGGCCGAGGCCTTCCTCGCCGAGCTGGGCTGGCGCGAGTTCGCGCACCACCTGCTCTACCACTTCCCGCACACGCCGGTGCAGCCGCTCGACACGCGCTTCGAGGACTTCCCCTGGCGCGACCCGCGTGGCGAGGCCGCCGCCGACCTCCGGGCCTGGCAGCAGGGCAGCACCGGCGTGCCGCATGGTCGACGCAGGCATGCGCCAGCTCTGGCGCACCGGCTGGATGCACAACCGGGTGCGCATGGTCGTGGCCTCGTTCCTGACCAAGAACCTGCGCCTGCACTGGCTCGAGGGCGCGCGCTGGTTCTGGGACACCCTGGTCGACGCCGACCTCGCCAGCAACACGCTCGGCTGGCAGTGGGCCGCCGGCTGCGGCGCCGACGCCGCGCCCTACTTCCGCATCTTCAACCCGGTGCGCCAGGGCGAGCGCTTCGACCCCGACGGCCGCTACGTGCGCCACTGGGTGCCGGAGGTCGCGGCCCTGCCCGATCGCCACGTGCACGCGCCCTGGCGCGCGCCGCAGGCCGTCATGGCGCAGGCGGGCTTCGCCCCGGGGCGCGACTACCCGCGGCCGATCGTCGACCCGGGCGAGAGCCGCCGCGCGGCGCTGGCCGCATTCGAGACGATCCGCCGGGGCGCGTCGTGAGCGGCGGCGACGTGGACGGTGACGCGCCGGCGGACCTCGCGGCGCTCGTCGCGAGCGCGGACGTCGTGGTGTTCCGCTCGGGGCTCACGGACACGCGCACGCTCGAGGCGTGGCTCGCGGGCGCGGGCATCGACCACCGCGTGGTCACGATGGGCATGGGCTCGGGGCGGAGCGCGCGCGCTACGGCCGGCTGCGCGACTGGACCGGGTGGGATCTCCTGCCCGCCGTGTTCGTGCACGGGCGCTTCGTCGGCGGGGCCGAGGAGGCGTACGCGCTGCTGCGCGACGCGCAGTAGCGTCCGCCGGCGGCCCCGGTTACTCCGCGCCGACCGCCTCGCCGGCCCTGCGCGCGCCCTCGCGGTAGGCGTGGGCCCGGTCACGGCCACGGTGCTTGCTCTCGTAGAGCGCCCGGTCGGCACAGCTCAGCAGGTCGCGCGGCTCGTCGGCCATGTCCGGGAAGACGGCGTAGCCGATGCTGACCGTCGCCGCGAGCGAGCGGCCGCCGATGTCCACCGCCGAGTTCGCCACCGAGCGGCGCACGCGCTCGGCGACCTCGCTCGTGGCCGCCTCGTCCGCGTCCGGCAGCAGCACGACGAACTCGTCGCCCCCGTAGCGCGCGACCAGGTCGCTGCCGCGCAGGCCGCGGCGGATGCTTGCGGCCACGTGCAGGATCATGTCGTTGCCGGCCTCGTGACCCAGCTCGTCGTTGATCGGCTTGAGCTCGTCGGCGTCGATCATCATCACGCCGAACGGCTTGCCCTCGTCCTCGGCCTCCTCGCACTGGCGCTCGAGCGCGGTGCTGAACGCGCGCATGTTCGGCAGGCCGGTGAGATCGTCCGTCTCGGAGAGCTTCTGGACCGACGCCCGGGCGTGGCTCATGTCGGCCGCGAGCAACGCCGTCAGGTAGGCCACCAGGACGTAGGGCGCGAACGTCAGCATGACGTGGCTGAACGTGCGGTAGGCGAACACCTCGGTGCCGAGCGCGCCGTAGGAGGCGTGCAGGTAGAGCGCCGCGATCAGGGCGACCTGGAGCAGCGTCACCACCTTGCCCAGGGTCAGCGCGCTGAAGATGATCGACAGCAGGTAGAGGTGGTTGAGCGGGCTGTCGACCTTGCCGGTATGCCAGACCACGAACGCGGTCAGCACGATCATGGCCCAGGTCTCGAGCGTGAGCTTCCAGGACGCCTCGAGCCGGCACAGGTTCAGGTAGCGGAAGCCGAGCACGAACAGCGCGAACAGGGTGCACGCGAGGATCACGACCGGGGTGTTGCCCACCTGCGTGCCGGGCACCACGACGTAGGCCAGCACCAGGGTGAGCAGGAGCCACTCGATCTCGGCCAGGCTGCGGTTGAAGCCCCGCAGCTCGACCTCGTCCGGCTTCGTGTGCGACTGCACGCGACCCATGACTCCCCCTTCCGCGACCCCGCCGACGCGCCCGGATCCGTCCTCCTGGCGCTCCGGCCGCCAGCGCTCGCGCCACCGCCCTGCGCGGGCGGTGTCCACCCTCGCGCCGCCGCGCAATGGTACCCGCTGTGCCGCCCGGCTGCCACGCGTGCCACCATGGTGGGTCGGTCGCGCACGGGCATCGCCGCCCGGCAACGCGACGACGCCCCGGAGGCAGGCCAGATGCACGACAGCCCGGTGACGGTCTTCGGCGGCACCGGCTTCCTCGGCGCCGCGATCGCGCGCCACCTCGACGGGCAGGGCCTCGCGGTGCGCGTGGCCGCGCGCCACCCCGGCGCCCGGCTTCCGGGCGCGGCCAGCGCCTGCGAGGCGGACCTGGCGGACCCGGCCGCGGTCGCCCGGGCGATCGCCGGCGCCCGGATGGTCGTCAATGCCGTCGGGCTCTACCGCGAGTCGGCCGCTGCCAGCTTCGAGACGGTGCACGTCGACGGCGCGGCGCGGCTCGCCCGGGCCGCGCGCGAAGCCGGCGTCGCGCGCCTGGTGCACGTCTCGGGCATCGGCGCCGACCCCGGCTCGCCGTCGCGCTACGTGGCCGCCCGCGGCCGCGGCGAGGCCGCGGTGCGCGCCGCCTTCCCGGACGCGGTCATCCTGCGCCCGAGCGTGCTCTTCGGCGAGCAAGATGCGTTCCTGGCGACGCTCGCGCGCCTCGTGCGCCTCCCGGTCGTGCCCCTGTTCGGCACGGGACGGACGCGCCTGCAGCCGGTGCACGTCGACGACGTGGCCGCCGCGGTCGCCGCGCTCGCCGGCGATGCCGGCGGCCGCGTCCGGCTGCTCGAGCTCGGCGGCGCCGACGTGCTCGCCTGGCGCGAGATCGTCACCCGCGTCGCGCGCCACCGCGGGCGCCGGCCGCTGCTGCTGCCGGTGCCGTTCGCGGCCTGGCGCGCCCTCGCCGCCTGCGCCGCCGTGCTGCCGGCACCGCCGATCACGCGCGACCAGCTCGCGCTGATGGCGGCGGACAACGTCGCCACGGGGCCGGGCTTCGACGCGCTCGGCCTGCAGCCGCGCGGCCTGCTCGCAGCGCTGCCCGACTGCCTCCCGCCCGGGCGCTGAGACGCGCGCTCAATACACCGGCGGCGAGATCACCCAGATGATGACCGTGGGCTCCGCGCCCGGGTTGCGCCAGCGGTAGGCCTCGCCGCTGAAGCGGAAGCTGTCGCCCGCGCGCAGGCGGAAACGGGCGTCGTCGACCCAGAGCTCGAAGTCGCCGGCGACCACGTAGCCCGCCTCCTCGGTGTTGCGGCGCGCCGGCTGCGCCATCTCGGCGCCGGGCTCGAAGACGCTGCGGAAGACCTCGAAGCTGCCGCCGAGGTCCGGCGAGAGCAGCTCCTCGACCAGGCCGTCCGTGCGGCTGCCGACACGGCGCCGCGCCGTGGCGCGCACGACGTAGCCGCGCTCCTGCGGCGGCGCGGCCTCGTTGATGAAGAACCAGGACAGGGGCACGCCCAGCGCCCCGGCGATCCGCCGCAGGTCGCTCAGCCCGACGTCGGAAAGGCCCCGCTCGACCTGGCTGAGGAAGCCCACCGAGCGCTCGGTCTGCTGCGCCACGTCCTTGATCGTCATGCGCTTGAGCCGGCGCAGGCGCCGCACGTCGCGCCCGACCGCCGGGTTGATGCGCTCCCCGTCCTCGCGTTCCGTCATGGCGCGCGCCCGTGTCGTCTCCGTGAAATTCATGCTATTTTTCATCACGAGTATGAATTCTACGCGGCGGCACGTCGAGCGGAGGGCCCGGCCGGTGGTCTGGCGGCGCCCCGCCCCGTGCCGCCTGGAGCCCTATCATGCCGAAGTCCCTGCCCGAACGCGCCCGGGTCGTGATCATCGGCGGCGGCGCCGTCGGCTGCGCCGTCGCCTACCACCTCGCGCACCGCGGCTGGCGCGACGTCCTGCTGCTCGAGCGAGACCAGCTCACCAGCGGCACCACCTGGCATGCCGCCGGCCTGGTGGGCCAGCTGCGCGCGACCCCGAACATGACCCGCCTGGCGCAGTACGGTGCCGAGCTCTACGGCGACCTCGAGCACGAGACCGGCCAGCCGACCGGGTTCCTGCAGCGCGGCTCGATCATGCTCGCGAGCTCGGACGCGCGCTGGGACGAGATCCGCCGCGCCCACTCGACCGCCCGCTGCTTCGGGCTCGAGACCCGGCTGCTGGCGCCGGCGGAGGTCGCCGAGCGCTGGCCGCTGATGGATCTCGATGGTGTGCGCGGCGGCGTCTGGCTGCCGCGCGACGGCCAGATCAACCCCACCGATCTGACCCAGGCGCTGGCGAAGGGGGCCCGCCAGCACGGCATCACGATCCGCGAGCGCACGCCGGTGCGCGGCATCCGCCGCGCGCGCGGCCGGGTCGCCGGGGTCGATACGGACGACGGCGTCGTCGAGGCGGAGTACGTGGTCAACTGCGCCGGCATGTGGAGTCGCCAGGTCGGGCGTCTCGCGGGCGTGGACGTGCCGCTGCACGCAGCCGAGCACTTCTACGTCGTGACCGAGGGCCTGCCCGAGGCCCCGGGGCCGCTGCCGGTGCTGCGCGATCCCGACCACGCCATCTACTTCAAGGAGGAGGCCGGCAAGCTGCTCGTGGGCATGTTCGAGCCGCTCGCCAAGCCCTGGGGCATGGGCGGCATCCCCGAGGATGCGTCGTTCACCCAGCTGCCCGAGGACTGGGACCACCTGGCACCGCAGCTCGAGGCAGCCATGGCGCGCGTGCCCGTCGTCGGCGAGGCCGGCATCCAGCTGTTCTTCAATGGTCCCGAGAGCTTCACGCCCGACGACCGCTACCTGCTCGGCGAGATGCCCGAGCTGCCGGGCTTCTTCGTCGCCAGCGGCTTCAACTCGATCGGCATCCAGTCGGCCGGCGGCGCCGGGCGCGTGCTGGCCGACTGGATCGTCGACGGCCACCCGCCGATGGACCTGTCCGACGTCGACGTGCGCCGCATGCTGCCGTTCCAGAACAGCACCCGCTACCTGCACGACCGCACCGTCGAGGGCCTCGGCCTGCTCTACGCGATGCACTGGCCCCATCGCCAGTACGAGACGGCGCGCGATGCGCGCCGCTCGCCGCTGCACGAGCGGCTCGCGGTCCGCGGCGCGGCCTTCGGCGAGGCCGCCGGCTGGGAACGCCCGGACTTCTTCGCCGCGCCCGGCACGACGCCGGACTACGAGCAGACATTCGACCGGCCGTCGTGGTTCGAGCAGCACGCGGCCGAGCACCGCGCCGCGCGCGAGGATCTGGCGCTGTTCGACCAGAGCGCGTTCGCCAAATTCCTGGTCCAGGGGCCCGACGCCGAGGCCGCGCTGCAGCACGTCAGCTCGAACCATGTCGCCGTGCCACCGGGACGGGTGGTGTACACGCTGCTGCTCAATGCGCGCGGCGGCATCGAGTCCGACGTCACGATCGCGCGCCTCGATGACGAGCGCTTCCTGGTCGTCTCGCCGGCGACCGCGCAGCGCCGGGACTACTGGTGGCTGCATCACAACCTGCCGGCCGGCCTGCACGCCACGGTCACCGACGTCACCTCCGCGGAGGCGGTGATGGGCGTGATGGGCCCGCGCTCGCGCGCGTTCCTGCAGGCCCTGAGCGGCGCGGACCTGTCGAACGAGGCCTGCCCGTTCGCGCACTGGGTCGAGCTCGAGATCGGCTATGCGCGCGTGCGCGCGGCGCGCATGACCTATGTCGGCGAGCTCGGCTGGGAGCTCTACGTCCCGACGGAATTCGCCGCCGGCGTCTTCGACACGATCATGGCCCGCGCGGACGCACCGCGCCTGGCCGGATTCCACGCGCTGCACTCGCTGCGCACGGAGTCGGCCTACCGCCACTGGGGCCACGACATCACCGACGAGGACGACCCGCTGGCCGCGGGGCTCGGTTTCGCGCTCGCGCGCGACAAGGACTTCATCGGCCGCGGCGCCGTTGATGCCCTGCGCGAGCAGCCCCGCGCACGGCGCCTCGTGAGCCTGTGCCTCGACGATCCCGAGCCGCTGCTCCACCACGACGAGCCGATCCTGCTCGGCGATCGCATCGTCGGGCGTACGACCTCCGGGCACTTCGGGCACTCGCTCGGCGCGGCCGTCGCCCTGGGCTGGATCGAGCACCCCGACGGCGCGCATGTCGACCGCGCGTTCCTCGCGCAGGACGGCTTCCGCGTCGAGGTCGCGGGCGAGCCCTGGGCCGCCCGGCTCTCGCTCGGGCCGTTGTGGGATCCGGGGCGTGAACGCGTGAAGGGCTGAACGCCCGCCGGACGGCCGGGGACGCGTATCGCGAGAGTACCGGAGACGCGCGCGCGGTTCGGGCGGCTGCGCCATTCGTGCTAAGTTGACGCCTGCCGCGACACCCCGACCGGATCCCGCCCACGATGACCGACCACAAGTCCGACCGCGAAGAGTTCGACCGCCAGGCGCTCATCTATCACCGCATGCATCCGCCCGGCAAGCTGGGCGTGGTCGCCACGAAACCGCTGGCGAACCAGCGTGACCTGAGCCTGGCCTACTCTCCCGGGGTCGCGGCCGCCTGCCAGGCGATCGTCGACGATCCGCTCGAGGCGGCGACCGTCACCGCGCGCAGCAACCTCGTCGGCGTGGTCACCAACGGCACGGCCGTGCTCGGCCTCGGCAATATCGGCGCCCTCGCGGCCAAGCCGGTCATGGAAGGCAAGGCGGTCCTGTTCAAGGCCTTCTCCAACATCGACGTGTTCGACATCGAGGTCGACCAGTGCGATGTCGAGCGCTTCTGCGATGCCGTCGCCGCGCTCGAGCCCACCTTCGGCGGCATCAACCTCGAGGACATCAAGGCGCCGGAATGCTTCGAGATCGAGCGCCGCCTGCGCGAGCGCATGAAGATCCCGGTGTTCCACGACGACCAGCACGGCACCGCGATCTGCGTGGCCGCGGCCGTGCTCAACGCCATGGAGATCATCGACAAGAAGGTCGAGGACTGCCGCATCGTGTGCTCGGGCGCGGGCGCGGCCGCGCTTGCCTGCCTGGACATGCTGCGCTCGGTCGGCGCGCGCTACGACAACATCACCGTCTGTGACGCGGCCGGGGTGCTCTACAACGGCCGCCCGAAGGAGATGGACGAGTACAAGGCGGCCTACGCGCGCGACACCGACCACCGCACGCTCGCCGACGCCATCGAGGGTGCCGACATCTTCCTCGGGCTGTCCGTGCCCGGCGTGATCGGCGCCGAATCGGTGAAGAAGATGGCGCGCGATCCGCTGATCTTCGCGCTCGCGAACCCCGTACCCGAGATCTGGCCCGAGGAGGCGAAGGAGGCCCGCTCCGACGCGATCATCGCGACCGGGCGCTCGGACTACCCGAACCAGGTGAACAACGTCCTGTGCTTTCCGTTCATCTTCCGCGGCGCGCTCGACTGCGGCGCGACCACGATCAACGAGGAGATGAAGGTGGCCTGCGCCGAGGCGATCGCGCGGCTCGCGCGCCAGGAGGCGACCGAGGCGGTCGCCAGCGCCTACGAGGACCAGTCACTGACCTTCGGCCGCGACTTCCTGATCCCCAAGCCGTTCGACCCGCGCCTGATCCTGCAGATCGCGCCGGCGGTCGCGCGCGCGGCGATGGACACCGGCGTGGCCGCGCTGCCCATGCAGGACTTCGACGCGTACTACGAGCGCCTCTCGGCCTTCGTCTACCGCTCGACCATGGTGATGAAGCCCGTGTTCGAGAAGGCCCGCCAGGATCCCAAGCGCGTGGTCTACGCCGAGGGCGAGGAGGAGCGCGTGCTGCGCGCGGTGCAGGTCGTCGTCGACGAGGGCCTGGCGCACCCCGTGCTGATCGGTCGCCGCGAGGTCGTGCGCCGGCGCATCGAGCGCCTCGACCTGCGCCTCGAGATGGACACCGACTTCGAGCTCACCGACCCCGAGGACGACCCGCGCTACCGCGAGTACTGGCAGCTCTACCAGAAGATCATGGGGCGCAAGGGCGTGTCACCGGACACCGCGCGCACGGTCGTGCGCACGGACACGACCGTGATCGGTGCGCTCATGGTCGCGCGCGAGGAGGCCGACGCGCTGATCTGCGGCTACACCGGCATCTACCAGGACCACATCCGCCACGTCGAGGACATCCTCGGGCGCAAGTCGCACGTGCGCGACCTCTCGGCGCTGACCATCCTGATCCTGCCCAAGGGTCCGATCTTCATCGCCGACACCCACGTCTCGGCGCGCCCGGGGCCCGAGGAGCTCGCCGACATGGCCGTGCTCTCGGCCGAGGCGGTGCGTCGCTTCGGCATCGAGCCGAAGATCGCGGTGCTGTCGCACTCCAACTTCGGCACCTCGGACGAGGAATCGGCCCGGCGTGCCCGTGACGCGGTGGCGCTGCTGCGTAGCAACTACCCCGACCTCGAGGTCGAGGGCGAGATGCAGGGCGACGCCGCGCTCGACCAGCAGATCCGCCGGCGGCTGTTCCCGGACTCGCGCCTGCACGGCACCGCCAACCTGCTGCTGATGCCGTCGCTGGACGCCGCCAACATCTCCTACAACCTGGTCAAGCAGCTCACCGAGAGCCTGTCGGTGGGCCCGATCCTGCTCGGCGTGGACCAGCCGGCACACGTCGTCACCCCCTCGGTGACGGCGCGCGGCATCGTGAACATGACCGCGATCGCCGTGACCGATGCGCAGCTGGCCGGCGAGGGCCAGGCGCAGGCGTAGCCCCGGCCTACGGCTTGCCGCCCTCCTGCCCGGCCCGGCGCGGGCGGTTCACGCCCGCGGTCAGCACCACGCGCATCGCCTCCTCCACCGACAGGCCGAGCGGCCGCAGCCGGCTCCTCGGCAGGTAGAGCGTATAGCCCCCCACCTGGTAGCCCATCGGCAGGTAGACGGCGACCAGTCGATCGTCGTCGCCGCGCGCCAGCTCGGGCAGCCCGCGCCCGGCGTCCTCGTCGGTGACGAAGCCGATCACGTGGACATCGGCCTGGAGCTCCACCGAGACCACGTGGCGCAGGTCCCGGTCGCCGGCGCTGCGCGAGAGGAACCGGAACAGCTCGCGCAGGCCGCCGTAGACCGTCTTGATCACGGGGATGCGCTCGAGGACCTGCTCGCCGAGGCCGACCAGGCGGCTGAACAGCCACGCGTTGAGGAAGGCCCCGACCAGGAAGACCAGGGCCACCGCCATGACGAAGCCGATGCCCGGCACGTACCAGCCCGCGGGCAGGATGAAGCGGGCCATGCCGCCGAATACCGCCTCCGCGGCCCCGGCGAGCCACCAGATCACGTAGGCGGTGACGGCCACCGGGAGCACGGTCGCCAGCCCCGACAGGAAGGTGCGCCAGGCCCACGCCAGCAGTCGATGCCGCGCCATCAGCGGCCCCGGGCCATCGTGGTCAGCCCTCGTACCAGGAGCCGTCGGGCAGCGGCTTCATCCAGAGGAAGCTGTACCAGAACCAGGAGTCGCTGTCGGTCGCCGGTGCCGTGCAGTTGTACTTCGTGCGCCCGGAGCCGATGGCGTTGCCCGGCGCACCGACAGCACGGCCGGCGCCTCGCCGACCTGCTCGGTGACGGCCGGCTGGCCGCCGACGTAGCAGCGCACCGCGTCCGGCCGGAAGGGGCCGTCGCGCAGCGTGATGCGCAGCTCGGGCCGGGCCACGTCCGGGCCGAGCACGCCGCTCTCGGGCTCGGTCGCCGCCACCGGCAGGGGCCGCGAGCGCACCTTCAGCGCGAAGCTGTCGAGCGAGGCGAACGCGGTCGCGATCGGGAAGCGCGGCAGCGCGGCGAAGTCGCTGTGCGGCCCGAAGGCGCCGGACTGCTGCCCGAAGCCGACGTAGCCGAGCTCGCGCACCAGGCGCTGCACCGGGGGCGAGAACTCGCCGTAGGGATAGGCGAACAGCTTCGCGGGCTCGCGGACCTCCTGCGCGAGGCGCTCCTGGGCATCCACCACCTCGCCGCGCAGGCGCTCGAGCCAGGCCGCCTCGCTCTCGCCGTCGCGGCGGCGGACCATGTGGCCGTGGCTGACGCTGTGGTTGGCGATCGTGGCGCCGGCCGCCTCCATCTCGCGCAGCTGCTCCCAGGTGGCGTAGGCGTCGATGCCCTTGTCGGTCGGGCCGGTGGCGACGAATACCGTGAACGGCCAGCCGCGCGCGCGCATGCGCGGCAGCACCTCGGTGTAGACCGAGCGATAGGCGTCGTCGAAGGTGAGCGCCACCGTCTTCGGCGGGACCTCGCCGCCGGCGCGCACACGCTGCACGAGCTTCGGCAGCGGCCACACGCTGAAGCCGTTCTCGGCGAGGTGGTCCATGTGCTTGTCGAACGTCGCCGGGTCGACGCTCGTGGACGGCGGGGCGTCCTTCGCGACGTGGTGGTACTCGAGGACGACGCCGCTGGCGGCGACGGCCGGCCCGGCGACCAGGAACAGCCCCAGCAACGCGATCGCGCGGCGCGCGCAGCGCTCAGCCCGACTGCGAGTCCCCGAGACCGTTGCGGCGGATGACCGCACGGATGTGCTCGACATACTTGTGTCCGATTGCCGCGTAGTTGTACAGCCCGGCAGCGAGCGCTGCCCCGGTTGGCCGCTGACCATCCCGACGGGCGCGGGCACGGATCTCGCGCAACGGCTCGTAGGCCGGGTGGCTGTTGAGGTTGTGCATGTAGCTGCGCACCGAGGCGCCGGCGTCGGCGAACGCCTCCACCTCGTAGCGCGCGTTCGCCGGCCGGCGCTTCGGGACCAGGCCACAGCCGGGGGTGAAGCACCACTGGCCGAACAGGTTGTTGGCCTCACGTGCGAAGCGCGAGGTGCCCCAGGCGGACTCGAGCGCCGCCTGGGCCATGGCCAGGGCCGGCGGGATGACGTCGACCTTGCGCGCCAGCCGCCGAGCCTGGGCCAGCGGGTCCTTGGCCTTCACGCGGTAGCGCGCGGCCATCTCGTCGAGCCAGCGGGCGTCCGCCGGGGCGATCTCCGCGCCCGTCTCGAGCGTGGCCAGCAGGCGCAGGACGCGCTCGCGCTGGGCCTGGATACGCTCGTTCTCGGCCGCCACGATGGGGCGCAGGAAGTCGAAGAAGCGCTGCTTGCGCTCCGACACGTCCGCCACGGACTCCAGGTTCGGGACGTCGGCGCGCGCCTCGGCGGGCGCGCCGGGGACCGCTGCCCCGCGCTGCGCTACGCCCAGGGTTGCCGCGACGAGCAGCACCACCAGCGCCGAGAGGCCGGTGACGACCGGGCGACGCGCCTCGCTCCCGTTGTGGCTCGCGTGTGACATCGCTTCATTGTGCCCATGCCGGCGCGGCTTGACCACTTGCCGGTCGCGCCCCCGTGGGCGCTCGCGTGCCGGCGCGGCTGGGCTACACTCGCTGCTGGTGCCCCTACACGTGGAGATCCTGCCCATGGTATCCAACCGTCCCCGCGGCCCGCGCGGCGATGGCGCCCGTGGCGCGCGCCCGGCCGCCATTGCCCTGGCGCTGCTCAGCGGTGCCGGCCCGGCCGGCGCCGCGCGACGACTACGTCGAGCGCATGGCCGAGCAGCATGCCGGCGACACGCCGGTGGCCAACGTGGACGCCGACGCGGCCGGGCTGGAGGTCCGCACGGTGGACTACGCCAGCCTCGACGGCCGCCCGGTCTCGGGCTACCTGGCACGGCCGGCCGAGGCCGACGGGCCCCTGCCCGCCCTGATCGTGATCCACGAGTGGTGGGGCCTGAACGACAACATCCGCGCGATGACGCGCCGGCTCGCGGCCGCCGGCCATGTCGCGCTGGCGGTCGACCTCTACGAGGGCGAGGCGGCCACCGAGCCGGGCAACGCGCGCGCCCTCATGCAGGCGGCGATGGACGCGCCCGGGCGCGTGCGGCGCAACCTGCGCCAGGCGTTCCACTACCTCGACGCCATGCCCGGGGTCGGGCGCATCGCCAGCATCGGCTGGTGCTTCGGCGGCGGCTGGTCGCTGCGCACGGCGCTGCTGTTCCCGGAGGCGCTCGACGCGGCGGTGATCTACTACGGCCGCCTGGTCACCGAGCGCGAGGCCCTGGCACCGCTCGCGATGCCGATCCAGGGCCACTTCGGGGCCGAGGACGACGGCATCCCGGTGGCGAACGTGCGCCGCTTCGAGCGCGTGCTCGACGAGCTCGGCAAGACCCACGAGATCCACGTCTACGAGGGCGCCGGGCACGCCTTCGCCAACCCCTCCGGCACGCGCTACGTCGAGGAGGCGGCCGAGAAGGCCTGGGAGCGGACGCTGGCGTTCCTCGAGCGCCACCTGTAGAGGCGCACAAGCCTCCGGCCACGAACGGGGACATGCCGAGCGCACGGCGACCGGGCCTGCGCCCCTGCGGAGCCGATGCTCGCCACCATCGTCATCGCGAGGCCGGCGCGGCCGGCCGTGGCGATCCAGGACGGCGGTGCCATCACCGCGTGCGGTGCTGGATTGCCACGGCGCCCTGACGGGCACCTCTTGATGACATCGACCATCCGTCCGGCCACAGCGCAACAGGCGCGTTTTCGCCGCAGGCGAACGCGCGCGTCGCACCCTCGCCACGCCGTGCACCCGGGCATTGCGGAGCCCCGTGCCAGGGGCCCCCCGATGCGGTGGTGCCTGCCTCGACGCCCCTCACCCCGTCCCTCTCCCGCGAAGCGGGAGAGGGGGCCCTTCGTTTCGGCGGCGGTGGTCCGAAACCGCTCGTCGCGAGTCGTGATGACGCAACGACGTCATCCCCGGTTCGGGCCCCCTGCCGGGGGCCTGGGGGGCTCTTAATGACATCGACCATCCGTCCGGCCACAGCGCAACAGGCGCGTTTTCGCCGCAGGCGAACGCGCGCATTGCACCCTCGCCACGCCATGCACCCAGGCATTGCGGAGCCCCGTGCCAGAGGCCCCCAATGCGGTGGTGCCTGCCTCGACGCCCCTCACCCCGTCCCTCTCCCGCGAAGCGGGAGAGGGGGCCCTTCGTTTCGGCGGCGGCGGTCCGATACCGCTCGTCGCGACTCGTGATGACGCAACGACGTCATCCCCGGTTCGGGGCCCCCTGCCGGGGGCCTGAGGGGCTCGCAATGACGTCGGTGGCGAAGCGACCCACAGTGGCCGAAACGGGCGGGCCGGGGGCCGCTCCTACTCGAGCACGCCCTCGAGCGTCTGGGTCGCGTTGACGAGCTTGTAGCCGGGCAGCCGGTAGACCCAGCCGCGGTAGCGCGCATTGAGCCGCCCGGCGCGCTCGCGCGCCTCCGCGCCGGCCGCGTCGGTCGTGCCCGCGCGCAGGCGCACGTGGTGGTGCGCGTCCTCGGCGCGGCTCCGGGCGAAGGCCTCGATCTCGAGCACCAGGCCGGAGAAGGTCTCGAAGCGCGCGCGCGCGAGCCGCGGCAGCTCGGCGGCCTCCGGCGCCGCCTGCACGTCGTCGAGGCGCAGGTCGGTGACCACACGCGCGAGCGAGCGCGCGATCGAGCTCGACAATGGCCGCCGGCCCTCGGGCACCTGCAGCTCGAAGCCGTCCGCGCCGGGCTCGGCGTGGTGCACCACCACCGGCGCGCCGTCGACGGCCTCGATCCGCACCCGGCGTATCGCGCGCGCGGGGATGTCGACCAGCCGGTCGTCGAGCCAGTCGCCGACGCGCTCATGGCGCTCGAGCTCGCCCGACACCAGCCAGGCGCGGGCCGCGCCGACGCGGCGCACGTAGGTGCCACCCACATCGCCCGTCGACGGCTTGCCGATGAGCACGGCCGCCGGCCGCTCCAGGCCCTCCAGGGCGACCTCGATGGCCTTGCCCTGCGCCTGCTCGATCGGGGCGACGCCGAGGCGCGCATGGCCCTGCGGCCGGTCGGTCTTCGGCTCGAGCCGGCGCGCCCGGGCGAGCCCGATCAGGGTGCCGCGCAGCGTGGTCGTATCGGCCGGGTAGCCGGCGCGGTTGGCGACGCGCCAGGTGCCGTCGCGGCGCGCGACCTGCGCCAGCAGGTCACCCCCGGCGGCGCGCACCCGCAGCCCGGAGACCTCGTTCACGCGCGCCTCCAGCCCCGGCAGGAAGGGCTCGCCGGCGCGCGCCTCACGCCCCGCGTCGGGCGGCGGCTCGCGCGTGAGCCACACGCCCGCGAGCGCGAGTGCCGCGAGCAACGCGAGGACGGCGAGCGTGCGCGTGCTCACCGCGCGCCCGGGGCGCGCCTGCGACGGCGCCGCCGCAGGGCGAACACGACCAGCGCGGCCAGCGTCACGGCGAGCGGCATGCCCGCGATGTTGAGCAGCTTGAGGCGGTTGCCCAGCGCCTCGATCTCGGCGTCGAGGCGCTGGCGCACCTCGCGCAGCTCGGCGCGCAGCCGCGCCCGGCGCTGGCGCTGGCGCTCGAGCTCCGCGCGCTGCTCGTCGCTGAGGATGACCCCGCCCGCGTCGGCCTCGCCCTCGCCGCTGCGCAGGGCCTCGAGGCGCTGCTCGGTCTGCTCGAGCGCCTGGCGCAGCTCGCGCTCCTTGTCGCGGTAGCGATTGGCCGCCTCGCGCTCGAGCGCCTCGACGCGCGTGAACGGCCGCGCCGAGGTGCCCTCGCCACGGATGCGGATCAGCGCCTCGGAGCCGGTCAGGTTGTCGATCGCGTTGGCGACCAGGTCGCCGTTGCCCGACCACGCCTTGCGCACGGTGCGCCCGCCGACCTCGCGCGACTGCACCCAGAGGCGGTCGGAGAGCAGGTCGGTATCGGCGAACAGCACGAGGTGGGCGTCGTCCGCCGCGGCGCGGTGCCCGCCGGCGGGGGGCACCCCGCCCTCGGGCGGACCATCCGGCCAGGCCGAGCGCAGCGTGCCGTCGAGCCGCGCCACCAGCGTGTGCAGCTCGCGGTCGGGGCGCAGGCCCTGCGCCAGGCGGCCCGGGTCCTCGAGCCCGACGAAGCGCTCGGCGGGCAGCAGCGCGGCGGAGTTCGGCGAGTGCACCAGCGGGGTCACCGCGAGACCGCCCTCGCGCTCGCTGATCACGCCGGCGGAGCCGAACACGAGGCGCTCCACGGCGCCGGTGATGACATCGTCCTCGGCCATGCCGGGGCGGGTGATGCCGATGAGCCCGGGATGCACGGTTCGCCCGTATTCCTCGCCGCGGCTGACCACCAGGCCGTGGCGCGGATCGGCCAGGGCGCGATCCAGGGTCACGTCGACGCCCCAGGCCCCGAGCAGCGGCCCCGGATCCGAGCGGCTGCGCTGGTTGCCGCCCTGCCCCCGGCGCCCCGATGCGGTGCCCGCCACCGGGTCCAGGAACACGGCCGCGCGACCGCCGTGGGTCAGGAACTGGTCGATGGCGTAGAGCGTGCCGTCATCGTAGCCGTGCGGGTGGACCAGCATGAGCACGTCGATGGCCGGGTCGATCGTGTCGGTCGGGGTCTCGACCTCGCGCACCTCGGCGACCTGCTCGAGGCGGTCGACGACGGCCCACGCCGGGCGCGGCTGCCCGGTCGACGGGTTGTAGGACTCGGTGATGTCGAGCCGCGACATGATCCCGACCACGGGCTTGTCCGGGTGGCTCAGCGACCAGACCAGGCGCGTGATGTCGTACTCGAGGAAGCGCTCGCGCTGCGGATCGAGGAACTCGATCACCTCGAGCCCGTCGGTGCTGTTGGTGCCGACGAGGCCGAGGTAGATGCGCGCGTCGGTCGTGCCCGCCGGCACCGGCTCGAGGCCGTGCTCGGCGGCACGGTCACGCGCCTCGGTCAACGGCTTCGGGTCCACCGTGCGCAGCCGCACGCGGCCGTCCGCGTAGGCGGCGTACTCCTCGAGCAGCTCGCGCACGCGCTGGGCGTACTGGCGCACGAAGGGGACGCCCTCGGCGGCGTCGTGCGAGAAGTACAGGGTCAGCGTGATCGGCTCGTCGATCCCGCCGAGCACCTGGCGGGTCTCGGCCGAGACGGTATAGAGCTCGTCGGCGGTGAGATCGACGCGGTAGCCGCGTGCCAGGGTGTCGGCGAGCAGCACCACCGCGACGAACAGCACCGCGGCGAGCGCGAGGCCGATGGCGGACTGGAGCCTGCGGCGGGATATGCGCACCATCCTCACTCGCCCTTCTTCATCTCGATGACGGCGACGTTCGCGAACAGGAAGAACGCGATCAGGCCGACGAAGTAGATGCCGTCGCGCAGCTCGAGCACGCCGCGGCGGATCGAGTCGAAGTGGTTCTGGAACGAGAGCGCGGCGACCGCGTCCACCACCGCCTGGGGTGCCCAGCTGCCAAAGGCGTCGAGCACGAGCGGGTAGCCGGCCATCAGCAGCACGAAGCAGAGCACGAAGCCGAGCACGAAGGCGACCACCTGGCTGCGGGTGAGCGCCGAGACGAAGCTGCCGATGGCGAGAAAGCCCCCGGCCATGAGCGCGCTGCCGAGGTAGCTGGCCGCGATCACGCCGTTGTCGGGGTTGCCGAGGTAGTTCACGGTCCACCACATCGGCGCCGTCAGCGCCAGCGCCAGCGTGGTGAACGCCCACGCGGCGAGGAACTTCGCGATCACCGCCTGCGCCGTGGTGACCGGCAGCGTCAGCAACAGCTCGATCGTGCCGGCATCGCGCTCCTCGGCCCACAGGCGCATCGCCAGCGCCGGCACGAGGAACGCGTAGAGCCACGGGTGGAGCCCGAAGAACGCGCCCAGGTCGGCCTGGCCGCGCTCGTAGAAGTTGCCGAAGTAGAAGGTCAATGCGCCCATCAGGGCGAGGAAGATCACCAGGAACACGTACGCCACCGGTGTGACGAAGTAGGCGCCGAGCTCGCGCCGGAAGATCGCGCCGATGGCCCTCATGCCGCGGTCTCCGCCGAGCCGCGGGTGATCGCGCGGAAGACGTCGTCGAGACGCCCGCCCTCGGCGCGCAGCGCGGCCACCGTCCAGCCGTGCTCGCCGGCGCAGGCGCGCACGCGCTCGGCGGTGTCCAGGCCGTCGCGCCCGAACACGGTCAGGCTGTGGCCGTCGGGGGCGCGCTCGACCCCTCGACGCCGTCGAGCGCGCCGAGCACGGCGGCGGCGTCCGGCGCCGGCCCGTCGAGCGCGACCGTGACCGCGTTGCGGTAGCGCGAGCGCCCGAGCAGCCCCGCCGGTGTGCTCGTCGGCGACCAGGCGACCATCGCTGATGATCGCCGCGCGCGTGCACACCGACTCGACCTCCTCGAGGATGTGGGTCGAGATGACGATCGTCTTGGCCGGGGCGATCGCGTTGATCAGGGCGCGCACCTCGTGCTTCTGGTTCGGGTCGAGGCCGTCGGTGGGCTCGTCGAGGATGAGCGCCGGCGGGTCGTGCAGCAGCGCCTGGGCCAGGCCGACGCGTCGCTTGAAGCCCTTCGACAGCGTCGCGATGGGCTGCTGCAGCACCGGGCCCAGGTGCAGCTGCTCGATCACCGCGTCCAGGCGCGCGCGCCGCTCGGCGCCGCGCAGGCCGCGCAGGCGCGCGACGAACACGAGGAACGACCAGGGCACCATCTCGCCGTAGGCCGGCGCGCCCTCGGGCAGGTAGCCCAGGGCCGCGCGCGCCCCAGCGGCATCCGCGACCACGTCGTGGCCGCAGACGCGGGCGCTGCCGGCGCTCGGCGCGAGGAAGCCGGCGATCATCTTCATCGTGGTCGACTTGCCCGCCCCGTTGGGCCCGAGGAAGCCCAGCACCTCGCCCGGCTCGACGCGCAGCGTGAGATCATCCACGGCGGTGAGCACGTCGAAGCGCTTGGTCAGGTGCTCGGTCTCGATCATCGGCGTGCGCCGGCCCGCGGCTCGGGAACCGGAGGTTTGTAAAGATGATGACCCGCGAACTGCAAGGAAACCCCACGACGCGTCACCCGGCGCCTGGCGCCGGCGCTGCTGCTCGCGGTCGCCGGCGCCACCACCGCGGCCGACGCCGTCCCGGGGCGCGTGTGGTCACCCGAGCGCGGTGCATTCGTGCCGCAGGAGCGCGTCGTCGAGGCCGTCGGCCACGCCCGCTTCGTGCTCCTGGGCGAGACCCACACGCAGGCGCGCCACCACGTGCTGCAGGCACGCATGATCCGGGCGGCGGCCCGCGACGGGCGTCGTCCCGCGGTCGTGCTCGAGATGCTCGGCGCCGAGCAGCGCGAGGCGATCGACGCCTGGCGGCGCGGCGGCGCCGACCCGGCGGCCTTCGGCGCGGCGGTGGGCTGGGCCGAGCGCGGTTGGCCCGAGTGGTCGCTCTACCGGCCGATCGTCGCCGCCGCGGTCGAGCTGGGGCTGCCGCTGCACGGGGGCGCGCCCGCGCCCGCCACCGTGCGCGCGCCGTCGGCGGCGGCGGGCTGGCGGCGCTGGAGCCCGCCCGGCGCGCGGCGCTGGGCCTCGAGCGGCCGCTGCCCGACGCGGCGCGGGCACGCCTCGAGCGCGCCCTGGTCGAGGCCCACTGCGGTGTCCCCGAGCACGCGCCCATGGAGCGCATGCTGGCGATACAGCGCCTGCGCGATGCATCGATGGCCGCGCGCCTGCGGGCCACGGGCGCCGAGGCCGGCGCCATCCTGGTCGCCGGCAACGGCCATGCGCGGCGCGACTACGGCGTGGCCCACTACCTCGCGGCCCGGGGCGACGGCGAGGGGGTCGTGAGCATCGCGTTCATGGCCGCTGGCGAGGGCAACAGCGTCGCCGACCACCGCGCCTGGGCGGGCGGCACGCTCGCCTACGACTACGTCTGGTTCACGCGCGGCGAGCCCGAGCTCAGCGAGTGCCCGGACGAGGACGACGGCGGCTGACGCGCCCGCGCCGGGGTCGCCCCGTGCGTGGGACGGCCCCCGGGGACCCCGCGGCGGTCATTCCCGCG
Source organism: Halofilum sp. (in: g-proteobacteria) (assembly GCA_034520925.1). Lineage (GTDB taxonomy): Bacteria > Pseudomonadota > Gammaproteobacteria > XJ16 > Halofilaceae > Halofilum. The sequence continues at coordinate 36,022 of JAXHNC010000001.1, forward strand.
GCGCGCCCGCCGCCACGGCGAGGAACCCGCTCCACGGGCCGCGGCGCGCCGCGATTCTCGCGCCGCGTCGATGCACCGGGCGCGGGGGCTTGGCAAAGCGGGATGCTGTGACAGAATCGCGGCATCGTCCACGCGCGCGGCACCATCGCCGCCAACGCAGGCATCCAGGGGACGCCGATGACCGCCAACGAGAACGAGACCCCGGGGTTCGTCCGGGAGAAGCCGCCACGGGTGACCTCGTCGATCGACTGGGACGCCAACGGCAAGCAGCACGGCTACATCAGCGCGCCCTACTCCGCCAACGAGTCGGCCTGGGGCGCGGTGCGGGTGCCGATCACCGTGATCCGCAACGGCGAGGGGCCGGCGGTGTTGCTCAGCGGCGGCAACCACGGCGACGAGTACGAGGGACCGATCGCGCTCAAGAAGCTGGCGGCCAGCCTGGACCCGGCCGACTTCCATGGCATGGCGATCATCATCCCGTGCCTGAATCCGCCCGCGGTGCAGGTCAACGCGCGCTGCTCGCCGCTCGACGGCGTGAACATGAACCGCGCGTTCCCGGGCCGGCGCACCGGCTCGGTCACGGAGATGATCTGCCACTACGTGTCCAACGTGCTCCTGCCCAAGGTCGACGCCGTGATCGACCTGCACTCCGGCGGGCGCACGCTCACGTTCATGCCGTTCGCCGCCATGCACTACCTGTCGGACAAGGAGCAGTTCGAGCGCACCAAGGCGACGATCGAGGCCTTCGACGCGCCCGTGTCGCTGATCATCGAGGAGCTCGACACCGAGGGCATGATCGACGGCATCGTCGAGGATGCCGGCAAGGTCTTCCTGTTCACCGAGCTCGCCGGTGGCGGTACGGCGACCCCCGAGACGGTCGAGATCGCGCACCAGGGCGCGCTCAACGTGCTGCACCACTTCGGCATCCTCGAGGGGCCGCCGCCGAAGCGCGAGGACCGCGGCCTGCCGCCGAGCCGGGTCATGGCGACGCCCGACGTGAACTCGTACACGATCGCCGACGAGACCGGACTCTACGAGTGCCTGGTCAACCTCGGCGACGAGATCGAGCAGGGCCAGCTCATCGGGCGCATCCACTCGATCGAGAAGACCGGCCTCGAGCCGGGCCACTACTATGCCAACCGCTCGGGCACGCTGATCGGGCGCCACTTCCCCGGCCTCGCCCGCCCGGGCGACTGCCTGGCCGTGATCGGCATCGACCAGGACCGCCTGGCGTAGGGCGGCACGGCCGATCCGCGCGGGCGGGGTGCCGGAGGCGCCGGCCGGCGCGACCCCCCCGCGTGCCCGGCCGGGCTACACGCCACTCGAAGATTTACTTGCAAGCTGTTGTCCATGGAGGATAATGGCGCCAGGCCCCACCCCCGGTGAAAACGCATGCGCAGGGGTTCACCCAGGGATCCGCGAGTACGCCTGGCGGCACTCGGCCTCGTTGCCCTGCTGCTCGCGGGCTGTGCCGGCACGCGCGTGGCGCGCCCGCCCGCCGACCCGGTCGCCGAGCGCGTCGCCGAGATCGCGATCGGGCTGCGCGGCACGCCCTACCGCTTCGGCGGCGACGGACCGGGCGGTTTCGACTGCTCCGGGCTGGTCCACTACGCCTACGAGCAGGCCGGCGCGCGCGTCCCGCGCACCGCGCGCGGCCAGTACGAGGCCGTGCGCCGGCTCTACGTCGAGCAGCTCGTGCCCGGCGATGTCGTGTTCTTCCGCACCGGCGGCGCCCTCGTCTCGCACGTCGGCATCTACGTCGGCCGCGAGCGCTTCGTGCACGCCCTCAACGCGGGCGAGCCGGTCAGGGTCAGCCGCCTCGACTCGAGCTACTGGCAGAGCCGCCTGATCCGCGCCGGATCGCTCGCGCGCTGACGGCCCACCGCGCCGGGGTCACGGGGGCGCTCGCGCGCAGCTCGGCCATCGCGGCGATCCGGCGCTCCGCGAGCCGGTCGGCGGCACGCCAGGTGGGGATCCCCTCGGCCCGGGCGAGCGCGTAGATCGATGCCAGCGTGTCTTCGATGCGCTCGACCATCGCGTGCGCCCGCTCGGCGCTGTAGTCGCCGAGCTCGAGCGACACGTTCATGACCCCGCCGGCGTTGAGCGCGTAGTCGGGCGCGTAGAGGATGCCCCGGGCATGCAACGCGTCGCCGGCCGCGTCATCGGCGAGCTGGTTGTTCGCCGCGCCCGCGACGACGTGGCAGCGCAGGCGCGCCACGCTGTCGGCATCGAGCACGGCACCGAGCGCGCACGGCACGAAGACCTCGGCATCGGTATCGAGGATGGCGCCGGGCTCCACCGCGGTGCAGCCATGGGCGTCGACGGCGTGGCGCACGCGCTCGGGGTCGACGTCGCTCACGTAGACGCGCGCGTCGTGCATCCGCAACCGGCGGATGACCTCCAGGCCGACGTGCCCCGCGCCCTGGACGGCGTAGCGGTACTCGCCGATCGCCTCGTGGCCGAGCGCGCGCAGGCTCGCGCGGATACCGGCGAGCACGCCCTGGGCGGTGAACGGCGAGGGATCGCCGCTGCCGCCGCGCACGGTGGCGTTGCCGACGACCCAGTCGGTCTCGGCGAGGATCCAGGCCATGTCCTGCTCGGTCATGCCGACGTCCTCGGCGGTGATGTAGCGCCCGCCGAGGGCATCGAGGAAGCGCCCGAAGCTGCGCATCAGCGCCTCCGAGCGGTCGCGCGCGGGGTCGCCGATGATCACCGCCTTGCCGCCGCCGTGGTCGAGCCCGGCCAGGGCGTTCTTGTAGGTCATGCCCCGCGCCAGGCGCAGGGCATCGGTGAGCGCGGCCTCGTCGTCGCCGTAGGGCCACATGCGCAGGCCGCCGAGCGCCGGACCGAGCGTCGTGTCGTGGATCGCGATGATCGCGCGCAGGCCCGTGGCCGCGTTGTGGCAGTGGACGACCTGCTCGTGGCCGTCGCGCGCGATCCGGTCGAACAGCCCGGCGGCGCTCACGATCCCTGGCCGTCGCCCGGGCGCAGGCGGAAGCCGTTGAGCAGGTCGAGCATGTCCTCGCGGTAGCGCTCGAAGCTCTCCCGGTTGGCCACCACGCCGTAGTCGGCGACCCCCTCCGGCCCGAGCCAGTACTGGTTGCGCACGACCACCTCGGTGCCGCCCCGGGTGGTGGCGACCGCCTTCATGAACCAGACCTCGTGGCCATTGACCAGGCGGCGCTGGAACGCGCGCACCTCGTGGCTGGCGAACGCGCTCGCGAGCTCCTCGACCGCGCGCCGGCGTACCTGCTCGCGCGAGCGCGGCTCGGCGCGGTAGACGAAGGCGCCGGAGACGGAGCCGTGCTCGTGCACCGCGCGCGCCAGCAGCGTGAACGACGAGCGCCGCGGGCCCACGGTCCACTCGTCGGGGTCGTACCAGAGCTGGAACGGGAGGTCCCTGGCCCGCAGCGCCCGGGTGGCGTCGTCGGGCCGCGAGAACGACGGCACCTCGGCGGCCGGTGCCCACGCGGGGAGCGCGGCCAGGGCGACGGCGAGCAGGATCCACGGCGGTTCGATGCGCATCGGCTCCCCCACGGCGCTCAATCGCCCTCGAGGCCGTGGCGCCGGTGCCAGGCCTCGATGGACTCGTCGGGGTGGCCACCGAAGATCCGATCGGAGGGCTCCGCGTGCACCCGTACCCAGGACGCCTTCGAGTCCGTCATCAGGTGCACGCGCTCCGGCGGCACCGGCAGCGGCGTGTCGATGGCGCCGGCGACCGGGTGCACGAGCGCGGGCCAGCGCGGGTCGTAGAGCCACAGGTGGCTGCCGCATTCGCCGCAGAAGTTGCGCCGCGCCCCGCTGCGCTCGCCGGGCTCCGCCTCGCCCTCGCCCAGGCGCGCGCGGTAGACCCGCACGCTGTCGCCGCCCTCCACCGCGAGGGTGTCCGCGCGGCCGCTGAGATTGATCGCGAAGCCGCCCCCGCCCTGGGTCTTGCGGCACACGGAGCAGTAGCACAGGTTGAACGGGTACGGGTGCGGCGACTCCACGCTGAATCGCACCGCGCCGCAGTGGCAGGATCCTTCCAGTCGCATGCTTGCCTCCATCGCCCGCCGGCCTCGCCGATGCGCGGGCTGGTCGCCGGCCGCGCACCATTGTAGCGCCTGCGCGCGGCCGCGTGGGGTTGCCGGGCCACGGATCATCGCGCCCTTTTTCGATCAAGATTCCAGCCGTTCGATGCTTTTCGTTCCAATTTCTGCCATGACGCCGTCACAGCACGAAATCCGCCTCCTCGAGCAGGGTGTACGAAAAGCCCCTGCCCTGCTGCCCGGCGGCGCGCTCGCACAGCCCCAGCAGGAAGCGCGCGTGCAGCGGGTCGTGCAACACCTGGGCGCCGGCGCTCCAGCGCCGCCGGTCGCCGGCCGGCGGCGCGGCGAACAGGTCGATCCCCGACTGGCGGGTCGTCTCGGGCTCGCCCGCCGTGTCGAGGTAGTGCTCGCGGCGCGCGGCCCGCCACACGCGCGCCGGCCCGCGCTGGCGCAGGGCGCGGCGGCCGCGATGGCGCCCGAGCTGCCAGAGGCCGGGATACTGGCCGGGCTCGAGCACGGCGCTGCCGCGCACGCGGTCGGGCTGTCGCTGCCAGAAGGTGCCCGGGTCGGTGGTGGCGGGGAACGGGAAGAAGTTCCAGACCCCGCCGTCGCGGTAGGCGACCGCGATCCAGTCGCTGAACGTCTCGGGCTCGAGCGCCGCGCTGCGTATGCCGATCAGGTTCAGGTCGCTGCCGTCGGCCTCGTCGCCCACGCTGTAGCCCTGCTCCCGCATGACCTCCAGGATCTCGGGGAGCGACGGGCAGATCGCCACGTTCTCCATCAGCTGGCCTCCCGCGGCCCGGTGGACCGCCCGGTTGCGTTTCCCGATAATACGCGGCCCCGAGTCACGCTTTGCATTGGCGAAGAGGTTACATGGCGCAGTACGTATTCACGATGAGCGGCCTGGGCAAGGTCGTGCCCCCGAAGAAGAAGATCCTCGAGAACATCAACCTCAACTTCTTCCCGGGCGCCAAGATCGGCGTGCTCGGCTACAACGGCGCCGGCAAGTCGACCCTGCTGCGCATCATGGCCGGTGTGGACACCGAGTTCGAGGGCGAGGCGCGGCCGCAGCCCGGCCTGCGCATTGGCTACCTGCCCCAGGAGCCGCAGCTCGACGACGGCCTGGACGTGCGCGGCAACGTCGAGCAGGGCGTGGCCGAGACCAAGGCGCTGCTCGACCGCTTCAACCAGATCAACGAGGAGTTCGCCGACCCGGAGGCGGATTTCGAGAAGCTGCTCGAGGAGCAGGGCAAGCTGCAGGACCGGATCGAGGCCGCCGGCGCCTGGGACCTCGACCGCAAGCTCGAGGTGGCGGCGGACGCGCTGCGCCTGCCGCCGTGGGATGCCGACACGGCGAAGCTGTCGGGCGGCGAGCGCCGGCGCGTGGCGCTCGCGCGCACGCTGCTCGCCGAGCCCGACATGCTCGTGCTCGACGAGCCCACCAACCACCTCGACGCGGAGTCGGTGGCCTGGCTCGAGCGCTACCTCGGCGAGTTCGCGGGGACCGTCGTCGCGGTCACCCACGACCGCTACTTCCTCGACAACGTCGCCGGCTGGATCCTCGAGCTCGACCGCGGCCAGGGCATCCCCTTCGAGGGCAACTACTCCGCCTGGCTCGAGTACAAGGAGAAGCGCCTGGAGCACGAGGAGAAGACCGAGAGCGCCCGCCGCAAGGCCATGGCGCAGGAGCTCGAGTGGGCCAAGAGCAACCCCAAGGGGCGCCAGACCAAGAACAAGGCGCGCCTGCAGCGCCTCGAGGAGCTCTCCAAGCCCGAGTACCAGAAGCGCGCCGAGACCAACGAGATCTACATCCCCCCGGGCACCCGCCTCGGCGACAAGGTGCTCGAGGCCGAGAACCTGTCGCAAGAGCTTCCGCGACCGCGAGCTCTACCAGGGCCTGTCGTTCCGCGTGCCGCCGGGCGGCATCGTCGGCGTCATCGGCCCCAACGGCGCCGGCAAGACCACCCTGCTGCGCATGATCACCGGCGAGGAGCAGCCCGACGGCGGCACGATCGAGCTCGGCGATACCGTGGACGTGGCCTACGTCGACCAGTCACGCGACGCGCTCGACGGCAGCAAGACCGTGTGGGAGGAGATCTCCGGCGGCCACGACTACATCGAGGTCGGCAACTGGCAGGTCGCCTCGCGCGCCTACGTCGGCCGCTTCAACTTCAAGGGCCCGGACCAGCAGAAGAAGGTCAAGGACCTCTCCGGCGGCGAGCGCAACCGCGTGCACCTGGCCAAGCTGCTCAAGAGCGGCGGCAACCTGCTGCTGCTCGACGAGCCGACCAACGACCTGGACGTCGAGACCCTGCGCGCGCTGGAAGCAGGCCCTGCTCGACTTCCCCGGCAGCGCCATCGTGATCTCGCACGATCGCTGGTTCCTCGACCGCGTCGCCACCCACATCCTCGCCTTCGAGGAGACCGGCGAGGTGTTCTTCTTCGAGGGCAGCTACAGCGAGTACGAGGAGGACCGCAGGCGCCGTCTCGGTGACGCCGCCGAGCAGCCGCACCGGCCGAAGTACAAGCGCCTGGACCGCTGAGGCGGCCAGCCCGCGCAGGCGGGACCCGTCAAGCGTGTCCCTGCCACGATTCCAGCGCCGAGCACTCCGCGCCCGGCAGGGGCCCCGGTGCCTGCCTCCCGACGCCGTCGGGCTCCGTCCGGCCCTCGGGGCCGGCCCCGGGTTCATTCCCCTGGCCTGGATTGCCACGGCGCCCTGGCGGGCGCCTCTGCTGAACGACGTGGCGCAGATCTGTGGCGTTGCGCCGACGACGGTCAGCGAGTGGCATACCCGTTATCGCGAGGGCGGAGAAGATGCGTTGCGCCAGCGCAAACGCGGTCGACGCGAGGGCGAGCAGCGCGAGCTGAGCGCGGCGCAGGAGAAGAAGCTTCACCGCTGGATCGCGAACAAGACCCCGGAGCAGATGCAGTTTCCGTTCATGCTGTGGACGCGTCGCGTGATCGCGGCGCTGATCGAGCGCGAGTTCGGCGTCAAGCTCTCGCTGCCGACCATCAGCCGTTACCTGGCGCGCTGGGGCCTCACGCCGCAGCGACCGCTCAAGCGGGCGCTGGAGCAGGACTCGGACGTCATTCGTCAGTGGCTGGACGTGACGTACCCGGAGATCGAGGCGCGCGCAAAGGCCGAAGGCGCGGTCATCTACTGGGGCGATGAGACCGGACTGCGCAGCGACTGCGCCTTTGGCCGCGGCTTCGCCCCGGCGGGTCAGACCCCGGTGGCGAGCGTGCCGGCGAAGCGGGTGCGCGCCGAGGTGATCTCGGCGGTCAGCAACCAGGGTCTGATGCGGTTCATGATCTATGAAGGCGGCATGAACACCCAGCGGCTGATCCACTTCATGCAGCGCATGATCCGGGACAGTGACCGCAAGGTGTTCCTGATCCTCGACAATCTGCGGGTGCATCACGCGCGCAAGGTGCGCGCATGGGTCGCCCGCCACAGCGACGAGATCGAGATCTTCCACCTGCCGCCGTACGCGCCGGAACTCAATCCCGACGAGTACCTCAACGGCGACCTGAAGGGGCGCATTCACAGCGGACTGCCGCATACGGAGCAGAAAGGCCTCAAGCGCGCCCTGCTGTCGACGTTGCGCAGCATCCAGAAAACACATGGGCATGTCAGCAGCTATTTCCGCCATCCGAAAGTGCGCTACGCCGCTGCCTGATACTTCGGGTTAATGACATCGACCATCCGTCCGGCCACAGCGCAGTAGGCGCGTTTTCGCCGCAGGCGAACGCGCGCATTGCACCCTCGCCACGCCATGCACCCAGGCATTGCGGAGCCCCGTGCCAGAGGCCCCCAATGCGGTGGTGCCTGCCTCGACGCCCCTCACCCCGTCCCTCTCCCGCGAAGCGGGAGAGGGGGCCCTTCGTTTCGGCGGCGGCGGTCCGATACCGCTCGTCGCGACTCGTGATGACGCAACGACGTCATCCCCGGTTCGGGGCCCCCTGCCGGGGGCCTCGAACCGAAGATGAACAGGGAAGTTCATTAAGAGCGAAGCGTGGCAACGGCCGTGGCGATCCAGGACGGCGTCGGGAACTCCCGACGAGCGTGCTGGAGCGACCTCCTCCTCTGGCTCCCCGAGCACCGGGGCGGGCGCCGGTGCCCGGCCCGCACGCCGGCCACCTGTTCAGGGCTGCCAGCGCCCCCGCCCCCGGCGCCGCCGGCCCTCGCTGACCAGCCACACCACCCCGGCCACCGCGGCGAGCACGATCAGCGCCCAGGAGCGCGTCGCCAGGCTCGCCTGATCGGCCGACAGCACCCACGCCAGGCCGGCGATCTCGCCCACGATCACCAGCACCAGCAACATCGGGAAAAGCCAGTCCTCGCCGCGCATGCAGCGCACGCTAGCACGCCGGCGGACGGGCGCAAGCGGCGGCTCAGGGGACGTCGTTCAGCGTCCAGTCGTAGCGATGGTCGTCGTAGCCGTCGCGCCCGGCGAGGCGCGCGGCGAGATCGTCGCCGGCGTAGCGCCGCAGGTGCGCGACGACGCCGCGCGCGCTGTCCCCGAAATCGGCCCGGAACCAGTGATAGATCGACGAGACGACGAGCTCGCCGTCGACGATGGCGGCGCCGCGCGGGTCGTTCACGTAGGCGCGCGCACCGCGCTCGAGCAGGCGCTCGGCGTTGTCGGCGGTGAACGCCACCGGTTGCAGGTCCGGGCAGCCGATCGCGGCGCAGTTGACCGCGTAGTGGATGCGCGGGTCGTCCCAGATCGGGCGCAGGATGCGGTGCTCGATGTCGTCGAGCGACAGGGCGATACCCTCGACCTCGACCAGTTCCCTGCCCCAGGGCCCGTTGCTGAACCAGCCCGGCGATATGTCGATGTCACGGATCGAGTCCACCGGGTAGTGCTCGAGGACCACCTCGACCGTCGACGCGTTGTAGAGATTGATCCAGAAGGCGAGCTGCTCCGGGCGCCGGTAGCCGGAGATGGCGACGCCGGCGAGGCGGTCGATGTAGCCCTGCAGGCGCTCGCGGTCGCCAGTGGAGACACCGCCGTAGTCGACCCGCGCGACGCCGTCGGGGCCGGGCCGGCGATGGCGCTCGAGCCAGCGCGTCCAGGCCCCGTGGTCGATGCTCGCGGCCGCGTCGGGATCGTGCGCCTGCCAGCGGGGCCAGGGATCGGCCTCCGGGGCCGCCCGTGCCATCGCGGCGACGGCACCCAGCAGGAGCACGGTGATGACATGCCATCGCGGTTTCATCGGCGCCCCCGGCTGCCCGTCCCGATCAGGGACCGCCAGCACGGCGCCGAGTTCCGCGCGCCGCTCAGGCGGGCGCGAACCGCTGCAGCAGCGCGGTGAGCCGTTCCAGGTCGATCGGTTTCGTCAGGAAGTCGTCCATGCCGGCCCGGAGGCAGTCCGCGCGCGCCTCGTCGGCCGCGTTCGCGGTCAGCGCGACGATCGGCAGCCGGCCCGCCTCGCCGCCGGCGGCGCGGATGCGCCGCGCCAGCTCGGCCCCGTCCATCCCGGGCATGCGCAGGTCCGCGAGCACGAGGTCGAATGCCTCGCCCGCCAGCGCCTCGAGGGCCGAGGGCCCGTCGCGGACGACCCGGACGCGGTGGCCCGCGCGCGCCAGCAGGGTCTCGATCAGCTCCGCGTTCACCGGGTCGTCCTCGGTGACGAGGATCCGGGCCGCCACCTCGGGCGGGGCCGGCGCCGCACGGCGGCCCGCGGGCGCCGGCCCGGCCGCCCCCAGCACCTCCGCCAGCGCCTGCCACAGCGCCCGCGGCTGCAACGGCTTGGCGACGCTGCGGGTGATCGCGTCGTCGTCGCCGGCCGCGCGGCCACGGAAACGCACGGGCACGACGGGAAGCCGCTGGCGGCCGGCCCGCGCACGCAGGCGCGCGACCAGGTCCTCGATCTCGAGGCCCGCGACCGTGTCCGCCACCAGGACCACGTCGGCCCGCGCCAGCTGCGCGGCCGGGGGCAACTCGGCGTCGCACCAGCCGCGCGCGTCGACGCCCGCGCCCGCGCAGGCCTCGGACCGGGCCGCGAGCGACTCCGGGTCACGCTCCCAGACGAGCGCCTCGCGGCCGCCGAGCGCGCGCGGCGGTCGCGGCGGCGCGTCCGCTGCGGGATCGCCCGACAGCAGCGGCAGGCGCACGCGGAAGGTGCTGCCGCTGCCGGCGCTGCTCTCCACCTCGACGCGGCCCCCCATGGCCTGCACCAGCCGGTGCGCGATCGTGGTGCCGAGCCCCGCGCCGCCGTGGCGGCGGGCGGTCGTCGGGTCGGCCTGCCAGAAGCCGTCGAACACCCGATCGACCCGCTCGGCCGGGATGCCGATCCCGGTATCGCTCACCACGAGCAGCACGTGGCCGCCGCCGGGCTCGTCGGTCCCGCGCACCCGCGCCGCCTCCAGGCGCACGCGCCCCGCGTCGGTGAACTTCACCGCATTGCCGAGCAGGTTGTAGAGGATCTGCTGGCACCGCACGCGGTCGCCGCGCACGCGCTCGGGCAGGCGCCCGTCGATGCAGCACACGAGCTCGATGCCCTTGGCCAGCGCCTGCGGCGCGAGGTTGTCGCAGACCTCGATCAGCGCATCGCCCAGGTCGAATGGCTCCTGCTCCAGCTCGAGCGTGCCGGCGTCCACCTTCGACAGGTCGAGGATGTCGCCGATCAGCGCCTGCAGCGTGTCGGCCGACGAGCAGATCGACTCGACGTAACGGCGCTGGGTGGCGTCGAGCTCGGTGTCGCCCAGCAGTCGTGCCGTGCCGACCGCCCCGGAGAGCGGCGTGCGCAGCTCGTGGGCCATGGTCGCCAGGAAGCGCCCGCGCGCACGACTGGCGATCTCCGCGTCGGTGCGCGCCTGCTGCAGGTTGCGCAGCAGGCTGTACTGGTAGAGCGGCAGCACGACGAGGGCGGCCAGCACGAAGCCCAGCTCGAAGGCGTGCTCGGCCCAGCCGCCCATCACGGTCACGATGACGCCGTAGCACGCGAGGCTGCCGACGGAGGCGATCATGAGGTTCGTGCGCCCGAAGCGCGTGCCCTGCGACAGGAACGACAGCACGTAGACGAGATAGAACGGCGCCATCACGGCGCCGGCGAGATAGATCAGCAGCGTGATCGCGCTCAGGTCGGCGGCGATCGCGAGGTAGGTGCGCCAGGGGCGCAGCGCCGGTCGCCGGAGGACGTCGCCGAGCAGCGCGACGAACCACACGAGGTGGAGCCCGAAGAGCCAGAAGTAGAGATCCCAGGCGACGTCGTAATGCCCGCGCAGCCCGGCGATCCCGACGAAGCCACCCATGGCCAGCCACGCGACCAGGCGCACCAGCCCCGACTGGAGCTCCTGGCTGCGGCGGACTTCGGATGCCCACTGGGACTGCGGCATGGCGGCTCCCTGCCCGTCATCACGCACGTCGGCCCGGTTGTCCCTACGGCCGGACCGGCTGTCCCGGCACGGTCGCCCACGACGGAGCATAGCAAGCCGGACGCGAGGGTGCGCGTGCGACAATGCCCCGCCGCCGCACGCGCCATCCCCCATGCCGCGATCCCGCACCAGCGTCTGCCTGCTCGGCGACACCCACGGTTTCCTCGATCCGCGCGTGGCCGAGGTCGCCGACGCCTGCGATCGCGTGGTCCACACCGGCGACGTCGGCGGCCGCTCGATCCTCGCGCGCCTGGCGCGGGGCGGCCACGGCGCGGTCGCCGTGGCCGGCAACAACGACACGGCGCGCCACTGGGGTGACGATGGTCCCGCCGATGCCGCCCGGCTCCCGGCCGAGAATCGGCTCGCGCTGCCGGGCGGCGAGCTGGTGGTGGTGCACGGCCACCGCCTGCGCGCACGCGATCGCCACCGGCGGCTGCGCGCGGCCCATCCCGACGCCACCGCGATCGCCTGCGGCCACAGCCACCGCCTCGTGGTCGACCGCGACGCCGAGCCCTGGGTGCTGAACCCCGGCGCCGCCGGCCGTACGCGCACCCACGGCGGGCCGGCCTGCCTCGTCCTGCGGGCCGACCGGGACGCCTGGCGGATCGAGATCCATCGTTTCGAGCCGCGGCCGCGGCGTCGCTGATCATGCCGCCGGGGCTTGGCCCGCGCTTCCATTTCGATTATTCCGGAAGCATGGAAACAGAAACCACCGTCGACGCGCTCGCGCAGCCGACCCGGCTCGAGGTGTTTCGCCTGCTCGTGCGCGCCGGCGACGCCGCCGCGGAGCGCTGCCCGGCGTTCCCCGGTCGCCCGATCACCGCGCACTGGCGCACGGACGATCCAGCGGCGGTCGCGGGCGATGACGAGGCTGTGCGCCGGGCCTACCGGCGGGCGTGCACCGACCTCGAGCGACGCATCAAGCTGCTGCTCAACCTGCCGCTGGAGAGCCTCGATCGGCTGGCGCAGCAGCGCCTGCGAGCCATCGGCAACGACGAGCAGCCGGCATGAGCGCCACCCGCGACACCACCCCGCCCGCAAGGCCGCGGGCCACGGTGAACCAGCGCGCCGGCAATCAAGGCCTGTAGGAGCGCCCTCCGGGCGCGAAGCGCCTGACGGTGTGGCACGGACGCCGGTTCGCGCCCGGAGACCGCTCCTGCAGGGTGGATTCGACCGCGGGCGGTCGCCGCGGGACCCTCGGGCACGGCCGCCGCCACCGCGCGCCGGGCCGGGGCCACGCTGCTATCCTGATCAAGCGACGCGGCCGGAGGACCGATGGACGAGAGCGTCCGCCAGGCGATGGCGAGGTGGCCGGACGTGCCGGCCGTCTACGGCTGGCTCGGCCTCGACGAGGCCGGCCGCTGGCGCCTGCAGGGCGAGCCGATCACGCATCCGGGCCTGATCGCGTTCATCAACCGCAACTACGCGTGCGACGAGCACGGCGCCTGGTTCTTCCAGAACGGCCCGCAGCGCGGCTACGTTCGCCTCCACTACACGCCGTGGGTGCTCCATGTCGACGCCGCCGGCCGCCTGCGCACGCACACCGGGCGTGCCGCCGAGTCGGTGCGGGCGGCCCACGTCGACGACGACGGCAACCTGCTGCTCGACACCGACGCCGGGCCCGGGCTGGTCGAGGCAGGCTCGCTCCCGGCCGCGGCCGAGTGGCTGCGCGATGCCGACGGCGAGCCCGCCGGCGCCGAGGCCGTCGCGGCACTGCAGCACGGCGATGCGGCCGTGACGCTCGGGTACGGCGGCCGCCGCGTCCCGGTGAGCGCCATCCGGCGCGCCGACGTCGCGCGCCATTTCGGCTTCGTGCCCGATCCGCAGCCGCCCCGCGACTGAGACCGCCTCCCCGTCGGTGGCGCACTGCGGGTACACTACCGGGCCCCGCGCGCCCGGAATACCGCCCGATGAGCGACACGGACACCGCCCCCAGCGACCGTAGCGACCACCGGCTCACCGCCCTGCTCTACCTGCTGCACCTGCTGGGCGCGATGACCGGGCTCACCGCGGTGGCGGGCGTGGCGATCAACTACGCGAAGCGCGCCAGCGTCGCGGATTCCCTCTACGCCTCGCATTTCGACTGGCAGATCCGCACCTTCTGGTGGGCGTTCGGGGTCACGCTCGCCGGCGCCGCCCTGATCGGGCTCGCGGAGACGCTGGCGCGACCGCTGCTCGGCGCGGCCGGCGCGCTGGTGATCCTGGTGACGGTCGTCTGGTTCGTCTACCGCCAGCTCAAGGGCTACATGTGGCTCACCGCGGGCGAGCCGGTGCGGCGCCGGCGCGGCAGCGGCTGAGCGACGATGGCGACGCGGGGCTACTTCGGGCTCGGGGTCCACGGCATCAGCAAGCCGATGAACGTGGGCAACCTGGTGCGCACCGCGCACGCGTTCGGCGCCAGCTTCGTGTTCCTGATCGACCCGCACGTGGCCATGGCCGACATCGGCGCGGCGGACACGTCGGACACGGCACGCTCGATGCCGCTGTACACCTTCGCCTCGATCGACCAGATGGTGTTGCCGCGCGGCTGCGAGCTGGTGGGCATCGAGTTCCTGCCGGACGCGGTGGAGCTGCCCAGCTTCCGCCACCCGCGCCGCGCGCTCTACCTGCTCGGCCCCGAGCTCGACAGCCTGCCCGACGACGTGCTCGCGCGCTGCGACCACGTGCTGCGCATCCCGACACGCTTCTGCGTCAACGTCGCCACGGCCGGCGCGATCGTGCTCTACGACCGGGTGATCTCGATGGGGCGGCACGCGCCGCGGCCGGTGCAGCCCGGCGGACCCGAGACACCGCGCATCGAGGGTGGCCGGCCGGGGGCGATCGATCTCGACGACCTGCCGGATTATTGAGACCCGCGCGGCGTGCCGCCACGTCGTGCGGCGTGGACACCGGCGGCCCTGCGGGCCGCGTGCCGGCATGCGCTGGCGCGCAGGCCGGCCTACCCATTCTGTGGGTCCGGCTTCAGCCGGACATTCCGATGCGTCGGGATCCCCCCGAGGTCATCGCGAGGCCGGCGCAGCCGGCCGTGGCGATCGAAGCCCGAGCGGGAAGCCCTGCGCGCATTCGGCCGCCGCCTGCGGCGCCGGCCGAAGACGCGCCTACGTTTTCACGTCGCCCTGCGGGCGCCTCTTAATGACGTAACGACGTCATCCCCGGTTCGGGGCCCCCTGCCGGGGGCCTGGGGGGCTCGCAATGACACGGGTGACATGGCACACCCGCGCACTATCGGCGCTAGCGGAGGCCGGCACACGGGCCGCATGGCAGCCTCGTCGTTGCTCGGCTTTTCTCTGCGATCTCCGCGGGCTCTGCGAGAGAAGCGTGTGCGGCCTCCAATCCAGGCACCGCGGTCGACCCGCGCACGACCGATCAGATGATGCGCGCGTCCAGGCTCGCGGCCATGTACAGGCCGAGCTCCTCGCACTGCTCGAGGAACGCGTCCTGCCAGGAGCCGACGCACAGCAGCGGCTCCTGCACCGGCTTCCACGACAGCCCGGTGCAGATGCTCTCGACGGCGCGGCGGGTGCCGGTGCCGTCCATGCCGGCGCGCACGTAGAGCGCGTACGGCAGGCCCTCGGTCTGCTCGATGACGCTGTAGTACGTGCGGTCGAAGAAATCCTTGAGCGCGCCGCTCATGTAGCCGAGGTTCTCGGTCGTGCCGAGGATGATCGCGTCGCAGGCGAGCACGTCGTCCGGGCCCGCCTCGAGCGGGCGCAGGTGCACGGCCTCGACGTCGCCGACGTCCTCGCTGCACGCGCCGCGCAGGACCGCCTCGACCATGCGCCGTGTGTTCGGCGATGGATCGTGCGCGACGACCAGCAGGCGACGTTGCGCGTCGGTCATCGCTCCACCCCTATCGGCGGAACAGCAGGAACAGCCCCAGCGCCAGGAAGCCGGCGCCGAGGATGTAGCGCACCATGACCTCGTCGCTCACGCCGCCGTCGAGCGCGGCGACCACCTCGTTGCCGAGCGACTGCGATTCCTGCCAGCCCCACAGACCGAGCCCGATGCCCGCGATGACGAGGACGATCCCTACCCCCTGCAGTGCCTTGCGTCGGCTGCCCGCCATGCTCACCTCCGTTGCCCCGAGCGCGGGCCGTGGTGCCCGCCGGCTCAGATACCGCGTGAATTCTTGATCGCCTCGTAGGCACGGCTGATGTCCTGGCTCTTGGTCTTGGCCATCTGGATCATCTCGTCCGGCAGCCCCTTGGAGACGAGCTTGTCCGGGTGATGCTGGCTCATCAGCCGGCGATACGCCTTCTTCACCTCGTCGTTGCTGGCATCACGTGACACCCCGAGGATGGCATAGGCGTCGTCGAGCGACAGGCCCTGGTCGGCCGGGGGCCCGGCGCCGCGCTGGCGGTGCGCACGGTGCTCGCCCAGCAGCATGCGCTCGAGCAGGCGGAAACGCTCCTCGGGGAACCCGAGCAGCTCGCACATGTGCAGCATCAGGCGTTCCTCGGGGGCGTCCATGCGCCCGTCGGCGTACGCCGCCTGCAGCTGGATCTCGACGAACATCTGCACCAGGTTGGTGTTGCGCCCGCACTCCGAGCGCAACTGGCGCACGACCCCGTCGAGGTCGAAGTCCGCGGCCTTGCCCTGGTTGAACAGGCGGATCGCGGCCCGGCGCTGCTCGGCGTTGAGGTTCATCTGGCGCATGACGGCCTCGGCCAGGCCGATCTCGTTCGCCGAGACGCGCCCGTCCGCCTTCGCCAGGTGTCCCATGACCGAGAAGGTCGCGGTGAAGAAGGCGGCCTGCACGCGCTCCTGGCGCGCGGCGCCGCCGGCGCCGGGGATGCCGTGCAGGCCGCGGTCGAACGAGTGGCCGAGCGCCGCCCCCAGCAGCGCGCCCAGGGGCCCGCCGACCATGAAGCCGAAGGCGCCACCGACGACCTTGCCCCACCAGCTCATCGCGCGCCCCGGTTGCGCGGCACCGCTGCCATCAGCCCGATCCCAGGAGCTCGTCGAGCTCGTCCTCGCCGAGCACGGGCACGTCGAGGCCGCGCGCCTTGTCCACCTTCGAGCCGGGGTCCTCGCCCGCGATCACCGCAGTGGTCTTCTTCGACACGCTCGAGGTGACCTTCGCCCCCAGGGCCTGGAGGCGCTCGCTCGCCTGCTCGCGCGTCATGCCCGCGAGCGCGCCGGTCAGGACGTAGGTGTGCCCGGCGAGCGGCCGCGGCCCCCCGCGCCCGGGCTCGCCCTCCTCCCAGGTCACGCCGGCGCGCACCAGCGCATCGATCACCTCGCGGTTGTGCGACTGGTCGAAGAACGTGCGGATCGAGCGCGCCACCACCGGGCCGACGTCGGGCACCTCCTCGAGCTCGCCCTCGCTCGCGTCCATCAGGTCGTGCAGGCGGCCGAAGTGGGCCGCCAGCGCCCGCGCCGTGGCCTCGCCCACGTCGCGGATGCCGAGCGCGTAGACGAAGCGCGCGAGCGTCGTGTGCTTCGCCGCCTCGAGGGCGTCGAGCAGGTTCTGCGCGCTCTTGTCGGCCATGCGCTCGAGGCCGACGAGATCCTCCTTCGTGAGCGCGAACAGCTGGTCGACGTGCTCGACCAGGTCGCGCTCGACCAGCTGGTCGATGATCTTCTCGCCGAGGCCGTCGATGTCGAGCGCGCGGCGCGAGGCGAAGTGCCCGATCGCCTGCTTGCGCTGGGCGCGGCAGTAGAGGCCGCCCGTGCAGCGGTGCGCGACCTCGCCCTCCGCGCGCACGATGTCCGACCCGCACACGGGGCAGTGCGCCGGCATCCGCGGCATGCGCGCGCCCTTCGGGCGCTTGTCGGGCAGCACCCGCACGACCTCGGGTATGACGTCGCCGGCGCGGCGGATGACGACCGTGTCGCCCAGGTGCACGTCCTTGCGCCGGATCTCGTCCATGTTGTGCAGCGTGGCGTTGGACACGCGCGCGCCGCCGACCGTGACCGGCTCGAGCTTCGCCACCGGGGTGATGGCGCCGGTGCGCCCGACCTGGAACTCGACGTCACGCAGCACCGTGAGCTGCTCCTCGGCGGGGAACTTCCAGGCGATCGCCCAGCGCGGCGCGCGCGCCACGAACCCGAGGCGTTGCTGGGCCTCGAGGTCGTCGACCTTGAACACCACGCCGTCGATCTCGTAGGGCAGCTCGGCCCGTCGCCCCGCCAGGTCGTCGTGGCACGCGCGCGCGTCGTCGAGCCCGCTCACGCGACGGCGTTCCGGCTGCACCGGCAGGCCCCAGTCGCGCAGCTGCGCCAGGACCCCGAACTGCGTGGCCGCCAGCGCGGCGCCCTCGATCGTGCCCAGCCGAGTAGCAATACAGGCGCAGCGGACGCCGCGCGGTGATGCGCGAGTCGAGCTGGCGCAGGCTGCCGGCGGCGGCGTTGCGCGGGTTGGCGAACTCCCTGACCCCCTGCTCGCGGTGCTGGGCGTTCACCGCCTCGAAACCCGCCCGGGGCATGAACACCTCGCCGCGCACCTCCAGGCGGCGCGGGCGCCCCTCCCCGCGCAGCGCCAGCGGCAACGACGCCGACCGTGCGCAGGTTGACCGTGACGTCCTCGCCGATCGTGCCGTCGCCGCGGGTCAGCCCGCGCGTGAACACGCCATCCTCGTACAGCAGGCTGACCGCGAGGCCATCCATCTTGGGCTCGGCGCAGTAGTCGATCGGGCCGTCCACGCCGAGGCGCTCGCGCACGCGGCGGTCGAACTCCGCCATCTCGTCGGCGTCGAAGGCGTTCTCCAGCGACAGCATCGGCACCACGTGCCGCCCGGTGCCGAACTTCTCCAGCGGTGGCGCGCCGACGCGCTGCGTGGGCGAGTCCGCGGTACGCAGCTCGGGATGCTCGGACTCGAGCCCCTGGAGCTCGCGCAGCAGGCGATCGTACTCGGCATCCGGGATCTCCGGGTCGTCGAGCACGTAGTAGCGGTAATTGTGGTGGTGGAGCTGCTCGCGCAGCTCGGCGGCGCGCGCCGCCGGATCCGTCGCGCGGGCACTCATGTCCGGCCACGGCTCCGGCGGTGGTCGAAATCCCGCAGGTCGTCGCGCAGGTGCTGCTCGGTCTGGCGCGTGAGCGTGCTGTGGTCGCCGTCGAGCACCTGGGCACCGAGCTCGTCGGCGAGCGCGCGCGCGGTGCGCACCATGCGGTCGAACGCCGTCTCGCCCGCCTGCGGCCCCGGCAGGCGCATGAACAGCGCCAGGCCCGGTGTCGACAGCGTGTCCATGGTGGATGGGTCGAAGGTGCCCGGCTCGACCGCGTTGGCGACGCTGAACACGGTACCTGGCCCTCGCTGTTCGCCGGCGTGGAAGATGTCGAGCGTGCCGTGCTCGAGCCCGTGGCGCGCGAAGGCCTCGGCGATGCGCGCCCCGACCAGGCGCTCGCCGCGCGGGGCCACCACGTAGAGCACGATCAGGCGCTCGTCGCCGCCCGTCGCCGTGTCGCTGCCCGCGTTCGCCCGCCGGCGCCTCGCGGCGCGCCGCGCCGGGGCGTCCGGCGCGGCCGGGCGCGCGTCCTCGCCGCCGGGCGCGGGCTCGGCGTCGACCCGGGCGGGCGGGGTCGGGCGCGGGCGCGGCCGGGTCGTCGCCGGGCACCGGGTCGGTGCGACGCCGCCGGGCGGGGTCCGCGGCGGGCGCGTCGCCGGTGTCCGTGCGCGGGCGCTCGGCGGCCGCCAGGTCGGCCGCGGGATCGCCCGGCCGGCCGCCGCCGATGTCGAGGTCGCTCCGCATCGAGATCGGGCTCGGCGCCGGCGGCGACGTCACCGACGTCGGTCGCGTCGCCCCGGGGGTGCGCGCTGTCCCCGCCCCGTGCGCGCGCCGGTCGCGAACGCGGCGGGCGCGCTCCAACAGGCTCTCGCCGCGCTCGCGCTCGCCGCGGCGCCCGCGACCAGTAGATCGCCGCGATCAGGACGATGCCGAGGAGCAGCAGGATCCAGCGGAGCCATTCCATGCCATCGGGTCAGGCTTCGGCCAGCTCGGTCGCTTCATCGACGTCCACGGCCACCATGCGCGACACACCCGCCTCGCGCATCGTCACGCCATGCAGCTGGTAGGTCAGTTCCATGGTCTGCTTGTTGTGCGTGATGAAGATGAACTGCACCCGCTCGGACATCTCGCGGACCAGCTCGCAGTAGCGCCCGACGTTGGCGTCGTCCAGCGGGGCATCCACCTCGTCGAGCATGCAGAACGGCGCCGGGTTGAGCTCGAAGAAGGCGAACACCAGCGCCACCGCGGTCAGCGCCTTCTCGCCACCGGAGAGCAGGTGGATGTTGGCGACGCGCTTGCCCGGCGGGCGCGCCATGATCGACACGCCGGTCGACAGCAGGTCGTCGCCGGTCATCTCGAGGTGGGCCTGGCCGCCGCCGAACAGGCGCGGGAACAGCGCCTGCAGCTTCTGGTTCACGGCCTCGAAGGTCGCCTTGAAGCGTGAACGCGTCTCGCGGTCGATCCTGGCGATCGCGTTCTCGAGCGTCTCCAGCGCCTGGGTCACGTCGGCGTGCTGGTTGTCCAGGTACTCCTTGCGCTGGACCTGCTCGTCGTACTCGTCGATCGCGGCCAGGTTGACCGGCCCGAGGCGCTCGATCCTGCGCGTGAGCTGGGCGACGTGCTCGGACCACGCCTCCGCGCCCGCGTCCTCCGGCAACCCCTCGAGCAGCGGCCCGGCCTCGTGGCCACCCTCGGCGAGCTGCTCCTCCAGCGTCTCGCGCCGCACCCGGATCTCCTGCGCCTGCATGCGGTGTTGCTGCAGGGTCTCGCGGATCTCGCCCGCGCGGCGCTCGGCGTCCGCCCGGGCCTGCTCCAGGCTGCGCATGCGCTGCTCGATCTCCTCGACCTGCTTGCGCGCCTCGCCCATCTCGTTCTCGATGGCGACGCGCTGCTCGAGGCGGCTGTTGAGCGTCGCCTCGAGCTCGCGGATGGGCTCGTCGCTGCCGTCGAGGCTCTCCTGCAGGTCGCTGCGGCGCTGCTCGAGCTGCTGCAGGCGGGCCTCCATGCGCTCGAGGTTCTGCGCCGTGGCGTCGCGTGAGCTCTTGGTCGACTCCACGCGCAGCTCGACGCGGTGGCCCTCGTCGCGGTCGGCGCGGGCGCGCTCGCGGGCGCGCTCGAGCTCGCCCGCGAGGTACTCGCGGCGCTCCTGCAGCGCCCGGCGCTCCGCCTCCAGCGCCTCGGACTGCTCCAGGGCCTCGGTTGCGCTCGGCCGCGGCCGCCTCGCGCTCCGCCGTCTCGCGCTCGATCTGCTCGCCGAGCTCGCGCGCCTCCTCGGCCAGCTTGTCGCGTCGATGCGCGATCTGCTCGAGGCGCATGCGCCGGCCCTCGAGCTTCGAGGTCAGGTCGCCGTGCTCGCGGTGTGCCCGGTTCAGCGCCTGCTGGGCCTCCTCGCGCTGGCCCTCGAGCGTGCGCACGCGCTCGGTCACCTCCGCGAGCTCGCCCTCGAGCCGGGCGGCGCGCTCGTCGGCCTCCTGCAGGGCCGCGCGCGCCTCGGCCAGCGCCTGCTCGCGCGCGAGCACGCTGTCGTCGTCCTCCGCCGGGCGCGCGACCCGCAGCCAGTTGCGCCCGAGCCAGACGCCATCGGGCGTGACCACGGACTCGCCCGGCGCCAGCTGCGGGCGCAGCGCCAGCGCGCCCGCGAGATCCGCGCGCGTGTGCACGCCGGCGAGCAGCGCCTCGAGCGGGATGTCGCCGCCGACGCGCTCGAGCAGGCGCTCACCGCCGTCATCACCGCCCGCGCCCGCCCCGCTGCGGTCGACCAGGCCGAGGCCGCCGGACTCGAGCGAGCCCAGCGCGCCGGCCACCGGATCGACGTCGTCGACACACACGGCCTCCAGGCCGGGGCCGAGCACCACCTCGACCGCGCGCTCCCAGCCGCTGTCCACCGAGATCTGCTGCGCCAGGCGCGGGCGCTCGGACAGCCCCTGGCGCTCGAGCCAGTCGACCGACGCGCTCGTCGGCCTGGCCCAGCGCGGCCTGCTGCAGGGCCTCGAGCGAGGTCACGCGCGCCGCCGAGCGCTCTGCTGCTCGCCGCGGGCGGCGTCGAGCCGCGCGCGGGCGTCCTCGGCGGCCGCGCGCGCCTGCTCCAGGGCGTCGGCGTTCGCGTTGAGCTCCCCCTGCAGGCGCGCGGTCTCGGCCGACGCGTGCTCCTCGGCGCTCACCAGCTGCTCGATCTCGCCCTCGACGGCGGCGGTATCGAGCTGGCCGCGCTCCTGCTCGACGCGCTGGAGCCGCTGGCGTGCCTGCTCGATGTGGCGCTCGAGCTGCTCCATGCGCGAGCGCTGCACCTGCGCCGTCTGGGCCGGCTCGTTGGCGCGCGCGTTGAAGTCGTCCCACTCGCGCTGCCACTGCGCCATCGCCTCCTCGGCGGCCTGCAGCGCCGCGGCCGAGGCGTCCTGGCTCTCCTTGAGCTGCTCGTGCTGCGGCCGGTCCGAGGCCAGCGTCGCGTCGAGCTGCTCCAGGCGCTCGCGGTCGGCGCGGATGTGCTCGGTGGTCTCGCCGTGCTCGCGCTCGACCTGCGCGAGCTCGTCGCGCGAGCGCTGCTGCTGCTCCTTGGCGTGCTGGATCTGCTGCTCGGTGCTCGAGATCTCGGCGCCGACGCGGTAGTAGCGCCCCTGGACCTCGTTGAACGACTCGCTGGCCTGGTGGTGGGCCTCGCGCGCCGACTCCAGGTCGGACTCCGCGCGGCGCTGCTCGGCCACGACCTCCTCGAGGCGCGTCTCCTCGCCCGAGAGCGCCCGCTCGCGCTGCTCGAGCTCGCGCGCCAGCTCGCGCCAGCGCAGCGCGAGCAGCTCGGCCTGGTGGCGGCGCTCCTGCTCGCGCAGCTCCTTGTAGCGCTCTCCGCGGTGCGTTTCTGGCGGCCGAGGTGCTCGAGATGCTTGTCGACCTCGTCGCGCAGGTCGTTGAGGCGATCGAGATTCTCGCGCGTGTGGCGGATGCGGTTCTCGGTCTCGCGCCGGCGCTCCTTGTACTTGGAGATGCCGGCCGCCTCCTCGAGGTAGACGCGCATGTCCTCGGGCTTGGCCTCGATCAGGCGCGAGATCATGCCCTGCTCGATGATGGCGTAGCTGCGCGGGCCCAGGCCGGTGCCGAGGAAGATGTCGGTGATGTCGCGGCGGCGGCAGCGGGTGCCGTTGAGGTAATAGACCGACGCGCCCTCGCGGTTGACCACGCGCTTGGTCGAGATCTCGTTGTAGCCGGCGTACTCGCCGCCGAGCGAGCCGTCGGCTGTTGTCGAAGACCAGCTCGATGCGAGGCCTGGCCGACCGGCTTGCGCGCCGACGAGCCGTTGAAGATGACGTCCGCCATGGAGCCGCCGCGCAGGTGCTTGGCCGAGGACTCGCCCATGACCCAGCGCACGGCGTCGATGATGTTGGACTTGCCGCAGCCGTTGGGGCCGACGACGCCGACCAGGTTGCTGGGGAAATCGACCGTGGTCGGGTCGACGAAGGACTTGAAGCCGGCGAGCTTGATCTTGCTCAGTCGCATGCGGGCGGCGGAGTCCGCATGGCGATGGCCGCGCACCGGACGCTGGCGGCGGGCGCCATCGGCGCGGGCGACGGAACTAACCCGGCATTATCGCCCGCGCGCCGGAGCGCGCGGCAAGATGGGCCGCCCCCAACCCCCGGACCGGCGTCGATGCCCAGCGAGCCCAGAGCGACCCTCGAGACCTTCGACAACCCGAGGCCGGGTCGCGACTACACCATCCGGATGAGCATCCCGGAGTTCACCTGCCTGTGCCCGAAGACCGGGCAGCCCGATTTCGCCACGCTCGAGCTCGAGTACGTGCCCGACGCGCTATGCATCGAGCTCAAGGCGCTCAAGCTCTACATCTGGTCCTTCCGCGACCAGGGCCACTTCCACGAGGACGTCACCAATCGCATCGCCGACGACCTGGTGGCCGCCTGCCGGCCGCGGTTCCTGCGCCTGACGGGGCGCTTCAACGTGCGCGGCGGCATCTGGACCAGCGTCGTCGCCGAGCACCGCGCCGACGGCTGGGCGCCGCCCGCGGCGGTGACGCTGCCGTGAGCGCGCGCGTCGCGCTCGTCATCGGCACGCGCAAGGGCCTGTTCGTGGCGCGCGCCGGCGCGGATCGCCGCGACTGGGTGCTCGACGGCCCCCACCTGGCGGGCTACGAGATCCAGAGCGCGTGGCTGGACCCGCGCGACCCGCGGCGCGGCTTCGCCGCGGCGCATCACCCGGTCTGGGGCATCCACGTCCATCGCAGCGCGGATGCGGGCGCCTCCTGGGAGCCGCTGGCCGAGGTGCCCCGCCACCACGAGCACGAGGGGCCCGACAGCCTCCGGACGATCTGGTGCCTCGCGCCCGGGGCGGACGCGGCGCCCGATACCGTGCTCGCGGCGATCGAGCCACCGGCGCTGTTCACCAGCCCGGACGCGGGCGCGACCTGGACCCGGCTGCCGGCGCTCGACAACCACGAGACGGCCGCGCGCTGGCACCCGGCCAAGGGCGGCACCGCGCTGCACTCGGTCGCACGTGGCCCCCGGCCGACGGCGAGCGCATCTACTGCGCGCTCGCGCGCGGGCGGCTGCTACCGCAGCACCGACGGCGGCGCCAGCTGGACACCGATCAACGCCGGCGTGCATGCACCACTACCTGCCCGACCCGTACCCGGTCGCCGGGCACAACGAGCATCGGCCTGCTGATGCACCCGCGCGCGCCCGCAGCGCCTCTACCGCCAGAGCCACACAGGCACCTGGGTCAGCGACGACGCCGGCGACACCTGGAGCGAGATCACCGAGGGCCTGCCCAGCGACTTCGGCTACGGCCTGGCCACCGATGCCGCGGCGCCCGGATACGCTGTTCTGCATCCCGGAGGCCGGCACGCAGATGCGCTTCCCGGTCGACGGCCGACTGCGCGTCTACCGCAGCGAGGACGCCGGCGCCAGCTGGGAGGCGCTGACCGAGGGCCTGCCGCAGGAGCACGTCTACTGTCACGGTGCTGCGCGACGGCCTCGACAGCGACGGCCTCGAGCCGCTGGGGCTGTACTGCGGCACCTCCGGCGGCCACGTCTTCGCCAGCCGCGACCGCGGCGACGCCTGGTTCCGCGTGGCCGAGTTCCTGCCGGCCATCCTGAGCGTGAAGCGCGACGGCGGAGCGACGATCGCTGAGGGCCTGGTCGACGCGCTGGCGGCGCGCACGGGCATCGTCTGCGCGGTCGGCGCCGGCGGCAAGAAGAGCACGCTCTACGCGCTCGCCGCCGCGCACGGCGGGCGCGTGGGCCTCACCGCCACCGTGTTCACCGACCAGGTTCTCGCGCCGGCTCGGGCCGCACGCCGAGATCATCAGCGACGCCGCCGACCTGAGCAGCGAGGTCCAGGCCGCAGCGGGGCGCGAGCGCATGGTGGCCTGGGCGCGGCCGACGGAGAAGTCGGGCCGCGTTGCCGGCATCGGCGTCGACGAGGTCGCGCCCTGCCACGCCGCGGGGGGCTTCGACGTCACCTACGTCAAGGCCGACGGCGCGCGCATGCGCGGCATCAAGGCGCCGCGCGCCGACGAGCCCGCGCTCCCGGCGGAGCGCCACCACCGGTGCTGCCCGATCGTGGCGGCGACGGTGATCGGCCGCCCGCTCGACGAGACCGCGGCGCACCGGCCCGAGCGGGTCGCGGCGGTGACCGGCCTGTCGCGCCGGCGAGCCGATCACGGCCGGCGGCGGTGGCGCAGCCTGCTGGCGTCGCCGGAGGGCGCGCTGCAGGGCGTGCCGGCGGCCGCACGCGTGGTCCCGGTCATCAACGCGGTCGACGACGCCGCGACGCGCCGAGCGCGGCGGCCACCGAGGCGGCGACTGGCGCTCGCGGCGAGCGCGCGCTTCGATCGCGTCGTGCTCACCTGCCACCACAAGTCGCGCACCGATCCTCTGGTCGCCATCATCGAGCGCTGAGCCACGCTGGAAAGCCGCCCGTTGCCGCCGCACAATGAACGGCGTCACGCGAGCACGAGACGACCCCGGAACGAACGACCACAGGATCGATGGCCACCGGTGACCCTGCGCCTGCCGACGCCGCTGCAGGGCTTCGCCGGCGGCCACGAGCGATCTCGCCGCCGAGGCGGACAGCGTGGGCGCGCTGCTCGACCGGGTGGCGCAGCAGTACCCGCCGCTGGTCCAGCGCATCCGCACCCGCGACGGCGCGCTGCGCCCGTACGTGAACGTGTTCGTGCGGCAGCACCGACATCCGCCAGCTCGACGGCCTCGCGACCGCCACTGGACCCGGGCGACGAGGTCATCGTCATGCCGTCGGTCGCCGGCGGCTGAGCCGCCGGTGGCACCGCCGCGCCTGTGGCTCGCCCCGGTGACGCTGCGCCGCGTGCGCGAGCTCGCCGAGGCCGCCTGGCCGCTGGAGGCCTGCGGCCTGCTCGAGGGGCCGCCGGCCACGGGCCCGGTACGCGCCGCGCGGGCCCTGCCCTGCGTCAACGGCCACGCCGACCCGGCCCGGCGCTACGAGATCGACCCGCGAGGTCTTCCTGCGCGCCGAGCACGCGGCCCGCGACGCGCGGGCGCACGCATCGTCGGCGCGTGGCACTCGCATCCGCACGGCGACGCCGCCGCCATCCGAAACGGATCGCGCCGAGGCCTGGCCCGACTGGAGTTACCTGATCGCGGGTGTTACAAACGGGGTGATGACCGACCTGCGAGCCTGGTGGCTGGAGGCGGACGCGCTCGCCGCGCAGGCGATCGTCACCGCCGGCCACCGCCGACCCCGATGAGCGCACGCGACCGCCGACTCGAGCAGCTCCGCGACGAGATCCCGGAGATCCCCCCGGCCGAGGCCGAGCGCCTGGCGCAGTGCCGGCGCCGCGCTGGTCGACGTGCGCGAGCCCGACGAGATCGCCCAGGGCAGCCCGAGCGGTGCGCACCGGCTCGGGCGCGGCTACCTCGAGCTGCGCGTCGAGGAGGCCGTCCCCGACACCGATCGCACCGTGATCTGCCTGTGCGGTGGCGGCACGCCGCTCGCTGTTCGCCGCCGACGAGCCTGCGGCGGATGGGCTACCGCGACGTGCGCTCGGTGGCCGGCGGCTTCAACCGCTGGAAGGACGAGGGCCTGCCGTTCGAGATCCGCGCGTGCTCGACGCCGACGCGCGCGCCCGCTACGCGCGCCAGATCTCGCTGCCCGAGGTCGGCGAGGCCGGCCAGGGCCGGCTCGCGGACGCGAAGGTGCTGCTGATCGGCGCCGGCGGGCTCGGATCGCCGGCGGCGCTCTACCTGGCCGCGGCCGGCGTCGGCCGGCTCGGGCATCGTCGACCACGACACCGTGGACCGCAGCAACCTGCAGCGCCAGGTGCTGCACGCCGATGCCCGCGTCGGCACGAGCAAGGTCGAGTCGGCGCGCCAGGCCATCCTCGAGGCGCTCAACCCGGCGGTCGAGATCGCCGGCTACGAGGAGCGGCTGTCGTCGGAGAACGTCGAGCGCATCCTCGGGGGCTGGGACGTCGTCGTCGACGGCTCGGACAACTTCGCCACGCGCTACCTGGTCAACGACGCCTGCGTGAAGCTCGGCCTGCCCAACGTCCATGGCGCCGTGTACCGCTTCGAGGGCCAGGCGACTCGGTGTTCTGGCCGTCGCGGCCCGACGGCGGGCCGTGCTACCGCTGCATCTACCCGGAGCCGCCGCCGCCCGAGCAGGCGCCGTCGTGCGCCGAGGGCGGCGTGCTCGGCGTGCTGCCCGGCATCATCGGCATGCTGCAGGCGCTGGAGACGCTCAAGATCGTGCTCGGCGTCGGCCGGCCGCTGAGCGGCCGCCTGCTGTGCTTCGACGGCCTCGCCGGCGAGTTCCGCGAGCTCGGCGTGCGCCCCGACCCCGACTGCGCCTACTGCCGCAGCGGGGCCGATTTCCCGGGCTACATCGATTACGAGCGCTTCTGTGCCGCCGGCTGAGGCCGACGCGGAAACGGCCCGGCGCGTGCGCGACGCCGCGGCCCGGCTGGTCGCACAGGCGTACGAGGAGGCGGGCACCCTGGGCCTGTGCGCCGAGGGCGCGCTCGAGTACGCCCTCGACCGCCTGCGCCACGCCGAGCCGGGGGAGCTGCTCGTCGACGACGCATCCACGACTCACCACCGCGACCAAGGGAGGCAGCCGTGACCCTGCACCTCGAGCTCGTCCCCATCCTCTCCATCGCCGCCGGCATCGCCATCCTC
The DNA here is from genome assembly GCA_034520925.1 of Halofilum sp. (in: g-proteobacteria). GTDB lineage: Bacteria > Pseudomonadota > Gammaproteobacteria > XJ16 > Halofilaceae > Halofilum. The sequence goes on from JAXHNC010000001.1 coordinate 63,538, forward strand.
GCCGTGCCGCGCTCGATGAAGTACATCATCGGCGGCTACCTGATCATCGTCGGCGTCATCCAGATCATCCAGTAGGCGCGTTTTCGCGTAGGCGCGTTTTCGCCGAAGGCGAACGCGCGCATTGCGAACGCGCGCAGCGGCAGCTCGATCGCGTGACAGAACCGCGCGATGGACGCCAATGTTCGCGAATGGCGCCGATGGCGCACCATTGCCGGTGGAGCTGCGCTGAAGACTGACTGGAACCACAGACTGGACACAGATGAACACAGAGGGCGCGCCTGAGGGTCGTTGAGAGAGTCGAAGCTGCGCCGTCACGCAACCGGTCGATCAGCGCAGCTCCACTGCCGGTTCACCCCACACGGGCGCCATCTGTGTTCATCTGTGTCCATCTGTGGTTCTGATCGGCACAGCGAAGCTCCGCTTCCCTGAATGCGTACCGCTGAACCATTCGCGCAGATTCGCGTCCATTCGCGGTTCTTCATTCGCGGTTCCGTGACGGGCCCAGCATCCCCCGCACGTCTTCGGCGGTGGCCAGCGGCCGGCCCAGGGCGGCTGCCGCCTCGGCGGCCTGGGCGACCAGGGCGGCGTTGTCGGGGGCGGTGGTGGCATCCTTCAACACGAAGTTGTTCTCGAAGCCGACACGGACGTGGCCGCCCAGGGCGGCGGCGGCGACGGTGCAGGCGTGCTCGCGCGGGCCGAAGGCGCAGGCCGCCCAGGGCACGCCGGCCTCGTGGCGCTCGAGCAACGGCAGCAGCTCGAGCGGGTCGGCCGTGCGCGCGGCCACGTAGCGCCCGAGCACGAACAGCAGCCAGTGGGGCATGGCGGGGATCACCCCGCCGGCGCGCAGCGCCTGGTAGCGCTCGAGATCGGCGGCGGAATAGAGGATCAGCTGCGGCTGGATGGACTGCCCGGCCAGCCAGGCGAAGAACGCGCGCGCCTCGGCCTCGGCGCCCGCGTCCGGCACCAGCTCCGCCACCGCCAGCGAGACCGCCTCCGGCTGCAGCGCGCGCACCACCGCCATCTGCTCGGCCGGGTGGTAGCGGCCCGCCGCCTCGGTGGTCACCTGCAGCACCATGCCGTCGCCCACCGCCGCGCGCACGGCGGCCAGCGCCTCGCGGTAGCGCCCGGCGTCGAGCGAGTGGCGGTCGTCGCGCGTCGCGGACGTGCAGGTGCAGGACGGCCGCGCCGGCGTCTAGGCAGGCACGGGCGGTACCGGCGATCGTGGCGGGGTCCAGCGGCAGCGCGGGGTGATCATGGCGGCCCGCGCGGGCGCCGTTCGGCGCGACGGTGAGGACAAGCGGTGCCGGACCCGGCGGGCTCAGTCATCGGCGACGGCCGCGTCGAGGGCCTCGCCCAGGCGCTCGACGACGAGGTCGAGGTCGTCCTCGGAGACGATGAACGGCGGCGCGAGCAGCACGTGCGCGCCGTTGCGCCCGTCGATCGTGCCGCCCGCCGGGTAGCACATCAGCCCGTGCTCCATGGCCGCGCGCTTGACCCGGCCGGGGATGTCGCGCTGCGGCGGGAACGGCGTCTTCGCGTCGCGCTCCGCGACCAGCTCCAGGGCGCGAAGAGCCCGCGGCCGCGGATGTCGCCCACGTGTGGGGTGGCCGTCGAAGCGCGCGTGCAGGCGCTGGGCCAGCGACGCCCCGAGCTCCGCGATGCGCCCGAGCATCCGCGGCTCGCGGATGGCGCGCAGCACGGCGAGCGCGCCGGCGCAGGCGCTCGCGTGCCCCATGTAGGTGTGCCCGTGCTGGAAGAAGCCCGAGCCGTCGCGGTACGGCGCCGTAGATGGCATCGGAGACGAGCAGCGCGCCGATCGGCTGGTAGCCCGCGCCGAGACCCTTGGCCACGGTGATCATGTCCGGCACGACGCCCTCCTGCTCGCAGGCGAACAGCGTCCCCGTACGCCCCATGCCGCACATGACCTCGTCGAGGATCAGCAGGATGCCGTAGCGGTCGCAGATCTCGCGGATGCGGCGGAAGTAGCCCGGCGCCGGCGGCACCGCGCCGGCGGTGGCGCCGACCACGGTCTCGGCGACGAACGCCGCGACGGTGTCCGGGCCGAGCTCGAGCAGCATGGTCTCGAGCTCGTCGGCGGCGCGGCGGCCGTAGTCCGCGTCGCTCTCGTCCGCCCGCTGCTCGCGGTACGCGTAGCACGGCGCGATGTGGTGGCTCTCCGCCAGCAGCGGCTCGAAGGGCTGCCGGCGCCACTGGTTGCCCCCGACCGCCAGCGCCCCGAGCGTGTTGCCGTGGTAGCTCTGGCGGCGCGCGACGAAGCGCCGGCGCTCCGGCTGCCCGCGCTCGAGCCAGTACTGGCGCGCCAGCTTCAGCGCCGCCTCGACCGCCTCGGACCCGCCCGAGACGAACCAGGCCCAGTCGAGGCTGCCCGGGGCAGCGGCGGTCAGCTCCTCGCCGAGCGTCTCCAGCGGCTCGTTGGTGAAGAACGCGGTGTGGGCGTACGGCAGCTGCCGCAGCTGCTGCTCGATCGCGCGCACCACGTCCGGGTGATCGTGACCGAGGCAGGAGACCGCGGCGCCGCCGGACGCATCGAGGTAGCGGCGCCCGTCCGCGTCGATGACCCAGGGGCCGTCGCCGCCTACCGCCACCGGCAGGCGGTGGCGGGGCAGGCGATGGAAGACGTGGCTCATGGGGCGGCGGCTCACCGTTGCGCCGCTGGATGGCGCGCGGGCAGCGTCGGCATGCGACGCGGCCGCCGCGCGGCGGCCAGACGAGCACACCGGCGCGCGCGCCGGCGACGGCCCACTAGGCGGCCGCGGCGCCGGTGGGCGTCGCGCACCACCAGCACGGAGCACTTCGCGAAGCGCACGACCCGCGAGGCGGTCGAGCCGAGGAAATAGTCCTCGGTGCCGGGCTGGTGCGGGCCGATGACGATCAGGTCGGCGCCGATGCGCTTCGCATCCGCGAGGATCACCTCGTAGGGACGACCGTGGCCCACGTGGACCTCGACCTCGACGTCCTCGGGCACGTGCTCGTCGGCGAAGGCCTGCAGGCGCTCCCGCGTCTTGTCGATCGCCTGCTGCTCGTAGCCCTCGGGAAAGAACGAGCCGACGATCGACATGCCGAACTCGGGTACCACCATCATCAGGTGCAGGGTCGCACCGTGTTCGCGCGCATTGTCAACGGCCGCGGGCAGCGCGGCGGCCCACGAGTTCTCGTAGGCCAGGTCGATCGCCAGCAGGATGTCTCGGTACATTGCGATTGCTCCATGATCCCGGACGGGGATCTATGCAGCGGCCTCCGCCGGCTGCTGCTCGTGCGCGAAGCGCCGGCGCTGGCGCCAGCCGATGTAGCCGAGCAGCGCCAGCGCCGGGATCCACAGGAGCTCCTTCGGCGGCTGGTCGAGCGGCCTGCCGACGCTCGTGATGCGCTGGTCGAAGTCGAAGACGCTCTCCGATGCCGGCGAGTTATAGGCGGTGCCGTCGATGATCACCTTGCCGTCCTCCTCGACCACGAACAGCCCGAACTCGTCGAGGCGCTCCTCGCCGCTGGCGCCTTCCATCACGGGCACCTGCGCGGAGAAGCTGATCGGCTCGCCGTACTGGTCGAGTCCGTCGATGCGCACGCGCAGCGTCTCACCCGGCTCCGCCTCGCCGAGCACCTCGACGAACCGCGCCGGCTCGAGCCACTCGAACGGCGGCGAGATCCGGTCCATCCAGAACCCGGGGCGGAACAGGGTGAAGGCGATCAGCAGCATCGCCACCGTCTCCCACGCGCGCGAGCGGGCGAAGAAGAAGCCCTGTATGCCGGCGGTGAACACGAGTATCGCGACCGTCGACACCACGAACACGACGATGCCTTCGAACCAGGTGACGTCGATCAGCAACAGCTGCGTATTGAAGATGAACAGGAACGGCAGCACCGCCGTGCGCAGCGAATAGAAGAACGCCACCAGGCCGGTCCGGATCGGGTCGCCGCCGGAAACCGCCGCCGCGGCGAACGACGCCAGCCCCACCGGCGGGGTCACGTCGGCCATGATACCGAAGTAGAAGACGAACAGGTGCACCGCGATCAGCGGCACGATGAGCCCGTTCTGCTGGCCCAGCGTGACGATCACGGGCGCGAGCAGCGCCGACACCACGATGTAGTTCGCCGTCGTCGGAAGCCCCATCCCGAGGATCAGGCTCAGGACGGCCGTGAGCAGCAGGATCAGCAGCAGGTTGCCCATCGACAGCAGCTCGACCAGCTCCGCGAGCACCAGGCCGACCCCGGTCTGCGACACGGCGCCGACGATGATGCCCGCGGTCGCCGTCGCGATGCCGATGCCGATCATGTTGCGTGCACCCGCGATCAGGCCCCGCAGGAGCTCCATGGAGCCGCGCTCCACGGTCCCGCCCAGGCCCTGGCGCCGGAACAGGGCGAACAGCGAGCGCTGGGTCACCAGGATGAAGATCATGAACGCGGTGGCGTAGAACGCCGCCAGGCTCGGCGAGAGCCGCTCGACCATCAGGCACCAGATCAGCAGCAGCACGGGGAGCAGGAAGTGCAGCCCCGACTTGATCGTGGGACCCGGCTCCGGCAGCTTGACTACCGGTGAATCCGGGTCATCCATTTCGAGATCGGGGTAGCGTGCGCCGAACGCGACCAGTCCCGCGTATGCAGCGACCAGCAGCAATGCGATGACGTAGATCGTCGCCTCGCCGGCGAGCTGGCCGATCAGGTCGGTCAGGAAGAACAGGCCGAATGCACCGATGACGAGGTTCCCCAGCACCGCCGCGCCGATCGAGAGGCCATGGCGACGGGCCTCCCCGGAGGCGAACCGCGAGAAGCCGAAGTACGCCGCGACCTGCAGCGCGATCGCCGCGAGCACCACGGCGAAGCGCGCCGCGTCGGTCTCGAGCGCGAGCCAGAGCTCGGAGAGGGCGTAGAGGCCGCCGGCGATCACGGCGATCACCGCGAGCGTCAGCAGCGGCGAGAGCAGCGCCCAGCGGATCGGCTTCGGCGGCGTCGAGCGTGAAAGGGGCTTGATGTCCTGTTTCATCGCCTCGAGGTGGACGATGTAGACCAGCGCGATGTAGCTGATCACGGCCGGGAGGATGGCGTGCTTGACGACGTCGACGTACGGGGTATTGGTGTACTCCACCATCAGGAACGCCGCGGCGCCCATGACCGGCGGCATGAGCTGGCCGTTCACCGATGAGGCCACCTCGACCGCGCCGGCCTTCTCGGCGCGGAAGCCGACGCGCTTCATCATCGGGATGGTGAACGTGCCCGTGGTCACCACGTTGGCGATGGACGAGCCCGAGATCACGCCGGTCGAGGCCGAGGCGACCACCGCGGCCTTCGCCGGCCCCCCGCGCATGTGGCCCATCAGCGCGAACGCGACCTTGATGAAGTAATTGCCCGCGCCGGCCTTCTCCAGCAGCGCGCCGAAGAGCACGAACAGGAACACCAGGTCGGTCGAGACGCCGAGCGCGATGCCGAACACGCCCGAGGTCGAGATCCACTGGTGATACGCGACGGCCCCGAAGGTCGCGCCCTTCCAGGCCAGGATCCCCGGGGCGTACTGGCCGAGGAACGTGTAGCCCAGGAACACCATCGCCACGACCATCAGTGGCGGACCCAGCGCCCGGCGCGTCGCCTCGAGCAGCAGCACGACACCCACGCAGGCGACGATGATATCCGTCGTCGTCGGATCGCTCGGGCGGTTCGCCAGCTCCTGATAGAAGACGAACAGATAGGCCGAGGCGGCCGCCGCGACGGTCGCCAGCACCCAGTCCTGTATCGGGATGTGGTCGCGCGGCGAGCGCTTCGTCGCCGGGTAGAGCAGGTAGCCGAGGAACAGCGCGAACGCCAGGTGGATGGCGCGCGCCTCGGTGCTGTTGAATACGCCGACGCCGATCGAGTAGCTGATCGGCGACGCGTACCAGAGCTGGAACAGGGACCAGGCGAGCGCGACCGCGGCGATGAAAAGGCTGATCGCGCGATTGTCCGGCGCGCGCGCGCCGGTGTCGGCAGCGGCCACCAGCGCGTCGAGCTCGCTCCTGCCGGCCGATTTGCCCGAGCCGTTCGTATCCGTCATTGCCCAGACCCCCTTCGAGCCGTGGCCGGCACGCAGCGGCTACGCCGCGCCGGCCGCGCCGCGATGGCCGCGTGCGGCCACCGCTCGCGCGTGCGCGGATCGCCGGCACGCGCCTGCACGTGGCGTGGTGAAGTGGCTGCTGCGGCAGCTGCCGGGACCGCACGCCCCATACGGAACCACCGCAACGCACGGGGCCGGGCCGTCACCGGCCCGGCCCCGCCACGGGCCGGCTACATCAGGCCGGCCTCCTTGTAGTACTTCACTGCGCCATCGTGCAGCGGCGCCGACAGGTTGTCGGTGATCATCTTCTGCTTCTGCAGATTGTTGAACGCCGGGTGCAGGCGCCGGAAGCGGTCGAAGTTTTCGAACACCGTCTTGACGACGTGATAGACGGTGTCCTCGGAGGTCTTCGTCGAGCTCACGAAGGTGGCACCGACACCGAAGACCGGCACGTCCTCGTCCTGGCCCGGGTACATGCCGGCCGGGATCGTGGCCTTGGCGTAGTACGGGTTCTCGTTGACGAGCTTGTCGATGGCCGGGCCCTCGACCGGGATGAAGCGGATGTCGCAGGTGCTCGCGGCCTCCTCGAACGAGCCGGCCGGATGGCCCACGACGAACACGAACGCATCGATCTTGTCGTCACAGAGCGCCTGCGCCTGCTCGGCCGACTTCAGCTCGGAGGCGAGCGCGAAATCGTCTTTCGTCCAGCCCTTCGCCTCCATGACCACTTCCATCGTGGCGCGCTGGCCGGAGCCGGGGTTGCCGATGTTGACGCGATTGCCCACGAGGTCATCGAACTCGCGGATGTCCGTGTCGGCCCGGGCCACGACGGTGAACGGCTCGGGATGCACGGAGAACACGGCGCGCAGCTCCTCGAAGGGCTCCGGGAACACCTCTGGGGCCGAGCCGTGGTAGGCGTGGTACTGCCAGTCGGACTGGGCGACACCGAAGTCCAGGTTGCCGCTCTTGATGCCGTTGATGTTGTCGACCGAACCGCCGGTCGTGTGCGTGCACTTGATGCCGTGATCGTCGGTGCCGCGGTTGACCAGGCTGCACACGGCGCCGCCTACCTGGTAATAGACGCCGGTCTGGCCGCCGGTACCGATCGTGACGAAGGTCTCCTGGGCGGAGGCCACCGGTACACTGGCGCAGGCCGCGAGCGCAGCCGCCGCGGCGGTGAGGTTGCGAAGGGAAATCATGGTCGCCTCCTTGGTCTCGGGTTATGTCGTCCGGCGGTCGTGCCGCCCGGCCCGTCCAGGATCTGGACGCCGCCTCCCGGCGGGCTTCGGCGGCGGCGCAGGAACGGCCGCGCGCGGCGTTCACGTCACGCTCCGGATGCCATGCCGCTGCCGCGCGTGCCTCGCCCTGCAAGCTGCCCCGTGGCGCGGCACGATCCCGTACTCAACATAGTGGGCCCGGTCACGCGCGTCAATTGCGCGCGCCGGGGGAAAGGCAGGATCCCGCGGGCGGCCCGTCGACGGCCGCCCCCCCCAGGGCGCAGGGCGCGCCCTCGTCAGGGCGCGCCTTCGCCCGCGCCGCGCCGGCGCGAGGACTCGCTCGCCGCCACCAGCGTGCGTGCCGCGAGCCCCTTGAGCCGCGCCCAGACGTCGTCGTCGACCTCCAGGCCCGACTCCCAGACCTTGCGGGACTTGCCCTCGAAGTCCGCCGGCCCGAGCGCCTCGAGCAGGGTCGCCTCCTCGGGATCGGGATGCAGCGACTGCAGCATGGAGAAATGGGGCGAGGCGACCAGGGTGACGGAGCGGTTGCGCCGCAGGTTGTCGTCGCGATCGTCGATCTGGTAGAGCAGCAGCGTGGGGAACTCCTCCCAGGCGCGCATGGAGACCACCTGCTCCACGACCACCGGGTCCTCGCTGTTGCGCCAGAAGGCGAGCAGATTCATGCCACGGCGGGCGCAGCGCGCGAGATACCCCAGCATCAGCCGGCGATCATGGCAGTCCTGGATCTTGACCACCGCGAGGCCCTTGCGCCGCGCCTTCGCGTACACGAGGTCGACGGCCAGGCTGCCCATGAGCAGGGCCGAGTTGCCGCCACCGTCGATCACCGCCACCGAGGAGTCCTCGAACTGCTTGGCCAGCTTCGCCGGTGCGCCGTCCGCGAGGCGGTCCATGCCGCGGCGCAGCGCCTCGACGCCGTGCAGGCCGTGCTGCTCGAGCCAGACGACCATGTCAGCGGCATCCTCGTGCTCGCCGGAGGGAAAGCCCAGCCCCTCGAACGCGCGCCGGCAGAGCCCGGTCAGCTCGTTGTGGGAGACCTTCATGACCCCTGCCCCGATCGCTCGAGCACCGGCATCGCGGGCAGCAACCAGTCGTCATCGAACGGCCCGCCGATGTCCTCGAGCAGCGGCGCGCCCTGGAACAGCGTGATGCGGACCCAGCGGCTGGAGCGCGGGTCGAACTTGGTGACACCGAAGAACGACAGCTTGCAGCGCAGCAGGTGCATCGGGAGCAGGTCGCGGTCGAGCAGGTTGGCGCGGATGTCGCCGTACGTGGTCCGCGACATCGACTGGATCCGCCGCGTGATCCCCTTGAGCTCCGGGTGCTCGAGCAGGAACTCGACCACGCTGCCCCGCTCGCCGAGCTCGGCGCGGCAAGCCTGCAGCGCGTCGTAGCAGCGCCGCGCCTGGCGTGCCACGTCGAGCGGCATCTCGCGGTCGGCACCGGGCTCCTCCGCGCGCACGCCGATACGGGGCTCTTCCTTCTCGGCCGAGCGATACCAGAAGTAGTACTGGGCATCGGGATCGTCGAAGTCGATCGCGAGCGCCCAGCCGTAGTGCCGCTCGATGATCTCGATGAGCTCGGCCAGCGTCATCTCGGGGACCAGGTCGTACTGCTCGGCCGCGCCCATCGAGAGCTCGAGCTCGTCTACCTCGCCAGGGTAGAGCTCGATGATCAGCGAGTGCAGCAGCTCCTGGGTCTCGTAGGACCAGTGTGCGCGCGCGTGCTCCGAGAGCTCCTGCCACAGGTAGCGCCCGGCATCGGCGTCCTGGCCTGCGAGCCACTCCCGCGCGGCACCCAGCTGCTCGACCAGGGTCTCGTTCTCGCGTGCCTGGCGCTCGTCGTCGACCCAGGTCTCGCGTGTGTGCTGCTCGGCGCGCTCGACGAGTGCGCGCAGCCGGGCCCGGCGCCCGGCATCCGCGGGCTGGCCGAGCGCGCGCGCCAGCGCCGTCTCGCGCATCAGCAGCCACTGGTTGATCAGCTTGGGGTGGTTGATCAGGAACGGCGCCATGCCCAGGCCGGTCGAATTGCCGATCCCGAGATAGCGTTGCAGGCGCCGATCCATGGCCACCGCCGACTGCGGCGCCCGCGCCGCGGCAATGTGCTCGACCTGGCGGATGCTGAAATGGCGCAGCAGGTACACCGTGAACATCTGCGCGGAGAACGGCAGCCCGAAGTCGCCCCAATTGCGGATCTTGGGATAGTCCGCCAGGCCGAACTTGCCGTTGCCGTAGACCGCGGTCGTGCGGTAGAGATAGCCCACCTTCGCGATCTGGAGGGGATCGGGCTGGCGCCCCTCGGACAGCGCCTGCACGATCGACTCGAAATTGCGCACGCTGCGGTTGGCACGCGAGAGCACGAGCACGCTCGGATCGCAGCGCCCCTCTTCCTGCTTCGGCACGTTCTCGCGCAGCCACTGCAGCCTCTCCTCGTCGACATCGCCCTGGACCAGCGCAAAGGCGCAGTCCCAGGCGTTCGCGATCACGCGATCCGTACGCTGGCTGTCGTCGAGATACTGCGAGAACAGGACGAAGTTGTAGGTGTGCTCGCTCGTGCGGACGCGGTAGATCGCCGTCCCGTAGCCGTCCCGATCGAGGTCGAAGCGCAGGCACTCGATCTGCCAGCGCTCGTTCATGAACTTGCGCACGATCGTGCGGATGAAGCTGATACGGCTGGCGTGCAGGCGCCCGAGGCGCTCGAGATCCATCACCTCGGCGGCCGGACGCAGGGGCACGCGGCCGGCATGAGGCGCCGGCCCCTGCGCGTCGACTGCATGCGCGCCCTCGACCATCTGTCCTCCCAGCGCCCTCACCGGCGCCGGCGAGCGCCGGTGAGGGCGCAGAACAATGACGGGGCGCGGGATCACGCCCGCGCCCCGCTGCAGTCTACCGGACGATACCCTGCTCGCGGGCCATCCGGTACGCGGCCCTCGGCCCCGTCCACAGCGACGGCAGGAGCACCAGCGACACCGGGATGGCGGTGATCACGATGAACTGCTGCAGGGCGCTGATCTGCCCGGCCCCCATGTAGAGCAGGATCGCCGCCATCACGGCCAGCGCGATACCCCAGAAGGCCCGGACCGCCGTGTTCGGCTCGTCGTGGCCCGACGCCACCATCGAGATGGTGTAGCTCATCGAGTCACCGGTCGTCGCCACGAAGATCGTCGTCAGGATCAGGATCAGGAATGCCATCAGCCCGCCGAGCGGCAGCGCCTGCGCGACCGTGAGCGTGGCGACGTCGAACCTGAAGTTGGTCAGGGCCTCCTTCAGGTCGATGGCGCCGGCCAGCTGGTAATGGATGCCCGAGCCGCCGAGCAGCGTGAACCAGATCGTGGTCGCGATCGGGGCCGCCACGGCCACGGCCAGGATCATCTGGCGCACCGTGCGCCCGCGCGAGATACGCGCCACGAACAGCGCCATCAACGGCCCGTAGCCGAGGAACCAGGCGAAGAAGAACACTGTCCACCACTTCATCCACCAGTCCGGCGCCGTCTGCGAGGTCATCGTCGCCATCGCGAAGAATGACGTCAGATATTCCCCGAAGCCCTGCGTGTAGGCATTGATCAGGAACAGGGTCGGGCCGAACACGAGGATGAAGGCCGCGATACCGAGCGCGAGGAACACGTTGAATCGGCTCAGGAGCTGGATGCCGCGATGGATTCCCGTGATCGCCGAGGTCACGTAGATGACGCCGAGCGCGACCAGCACGCTGAGCTGCGTGGCATAGTTGTCGGGCAGGCCGAAGAGCACGTTGGCGCCATAGGCGACCTGGGTCGCCAGGAACCCGATCGGGCCCACCGTTCCGGCGACGACCGCGATCACGCACACGGCGTCCACGACACCGCCGAAGGCGCCTTTCATCACGCGCTCGCCGAACACCGGGTAGAGCAGCGTACGCGGCTGCAGCGGCTTGCCCTGGACGTAGTGCGCGTGCATCAGCACCAGGCTCGTCAGCGACCCGAGGATCGCCCATGCCAGGAAGCCCCAGTGCATGAACGACTGCGCCAGGGCGCCCCGGATCGCCGCGGCGGTCCCGGCCTCGGTCGCGAACGCCGGTGGCGTCGTGGCGATGAAGTGGTAGACGGGCTCGCCGGCGGCGAAGAATACGCCACCGCCCGCGAGCAGCGTGCAGAGGATGATCGAGATCCACTTGAACGTGCTCATCTCGGGCTCGGCGAGATCCCCCATGACCGCGCTGCCCGCCGGCGAGATCGCCACCGCGAGCGCGATGAAGAACGTCAGCAGCAGCAACAGCTGGAAGTACGAGCCCAGGTACTTGGCAGTCCAGGTGAATCCCGTGCCCACCGCCGTCGAGACGAGCTCGACGTCGTAGATCGACAGTGCGATGAACAGGACAATGAACCCGGCGCTGATCCCCAGCACCCATGGGTCCCCGAGCGTGGCATTCATGCCGGCCCGGTGATCCCGGATCCCGTCCGTCGCGGTGGTTACGTTGTTGCTCATGGTTTGCCCCCCTGTAGGGTTGTTTTCTCGCCGGCCGTTCAGGCGGCCGGCTCGAGCGCGTGATCGAGGAAACGCAGCCAGTTGCCGCCCATGATTCGATCGACTTCGGTTGCATCAAAGCCACGCTCACGCAGCGCGGCCGCGATATTCGGGAAATCCGCCGCGGTCCGGAACCAGGGCAGCGGCTCCGGCCACGAGGGCCGTTCGGCCGAGCCCTCGCCATAGTCCATGACCTTCGACCAGCGACCGTTGCGCATCCACTGGAGAACCGAGACGGGCTGATCCTGGCACAGGTCCGTACCGATCCCGAGGCACTCGACACCCATGACCTCGGCGCTGCGCGCAATCATGCCCGTGAACTCGTCGATGCTCGTCTGCGAACCGTTGTCCAGGTGGAACGGATAGCAGGAGAACCCCATCAGTCCGCCGCTCTCGGCGAGCGCGCGCATGACCATTTCGGACTTGTTGCGGCTGGTCGCGTGGTAGAACTGCGGGTTGGCGTGCGACACGACGACGGGACGCTCGGACAGGCGAATGGCCTCGAGCGTGGAGAACTCCGCGCTGTGCGACATGTCGATCACCATGCCGACGCGATTCATCTCCCGGATCACCTGGCGTCCGAAACGCGTGATCCCGGGATCGGTCTCCTCGAAGCAGCCGGCGCACACCAGCGACTGGTTGTTGTAGGAGAGCTGCATCACGTGGACGTTGAGCCGCTTGAAGAGCGCGACCAGGTCGATGTCGTCCTCGATCGGCGAGCAGTTCTGCAGCCCGAAGATGATGGCGGTGCGCCCCTCCCGGCGGGCGGCCCGGATGTCGTCCGCGGTCTCCACCGGCCGAATGAGGTCGGCGTGTGCCTCGAAGCGGCGGTTCCAGCGGCCGAGATTGGACAGCAGCTCGCGCGCGTTCTCCCAGTAGGTCGCCGTGACATGGACCGCGTCCAGGCCGCCCGCGCGCATCTCCTCGAACGTGCGCCGGCTCCAGTTGGAATACTGGAGCCCGTCGATCACTGCCGTATCCGCGGTCATCACATGCCTCACATCGCCCGCAGGTAGGATGTCTTGACCTCGGTGTAGAACTCGCGCGCGTACTGGCCCTGCTCGCGCGGGCCATAGCTCGACTCGTTGCGTCCGCCGAAGGGGACGTGGTAATCGGTGCCCGCGGTCGGCAGGTTGATCATCACGCAGCCGAACTTCGCGTTGCGCTTGAAATGCATGGCCGGCCCGAGCGAACGGGTCACCACCCCGCAGGTCAGTCCGAAGCGCGTGTCGTTGACGGCCTCCAGGGCGGCCTCGTAGTCGGTGACCTTCTGCACGCAGCAGATCGGCGCGAACATCTCCTCCTGGTTCACGGTCATGCGGTTGTGCGTGCCGGTGAACAGGGTCGGCTGCAGGAAGTAGCCCTCGGTGGCGGCGCTCACCCGCTCGCCCCCGAAGGCCAGCGTGGCGCCCTCGCGTTTCGCCTCCTCGATCCACTGCAGGTCCTGCTCGAGCTGGCCGGAATCGACGACCGGGCCGATCTCGGTATCCGGCTCCAGCGCGTGCCCCACCCTGGCGCGTCCGAGGCGCTCCACCAGCGCCTCGACGAAGCGGTCATGGATCCCCTCGGTGACGATGATCCGTGACGAGGCCGTGCACTTCTGCCCGGTACCGAGTAGCCCCCGGCGAAGGCGCACTGCACCGCGGTCTCGATGTCCGCGTCGTCGAGCACGACGAGCGCGTTCTTGGACCCCATCTCCATCTGGACCTTGGTCAGGTTCTGCATCGCCCTGGCTCCCACCTGCTTGCCGGTCTCGACCGAGCCGGTAAAGGTGAGCGCGTCGAGCTCGGGGGACCCGACCAGGGCGTTGCCGACGGTGCGCCCGGCGCCCATCACCAGGTTGAACGTGCCGGCGGGCAAGTCGTGGCGGCTGACGATCTCGGCGAGCGCACAGGCGCTCGCCGGCACGAGGTTCGCGGGCTTCCAGACGACGGCGTTGCCGAACGCCAGCGCCGGGGCGATCTTCCACACGGGGGTTGCGAGCGGGAAGTTCCACGGCGAGATGATCCCGACCACGCCCATCGGCTCACGCCAGGTCTCCACCTCGATCCCGGGGCGGACGGAATCGATGGCATCGCCGACCTGGCGATGCACCTCGGCCGCGTAGTAGTGGAAGAACTGGCCGGCGCGATACACCTCGGCCTTGCCCTCGGCGAGCGGCTTGCCTTCCTCGCGCGCGAGCTCGCGTCCCAGCTCCTCGGCCCGCGCCATGAGCTCGGACCCGATCGACAGGAGCACCCCGTAGCGGTGCTCGAGGCCACCCGCGTGCCAGGCCGGCTGGGCCGCGCGTGCCGCCGCGACCGCCTCGCGTGCCTGGGCCTCGGAGGCCTGCGCGAAGTGGCCGACGAGGTCCGAGGTGTCGGACGGGTTGACGTTGGCAACGCTCGACTCGCCCGCGATCCACTGGCCGTTGATGTAGTTGGGGAACGTCTCTGCGGTCATGCTGCCTCCCGGTCGTATGGCGGCCATGCTAGGGTGCCACGTGCAGTAAGCATAATTAATTAATACAATTCATTAGTAAGAAATTCTTATCACGCAGGCGGGCCGTCCGATGATCCCCGACATCAAGCTCCAGCAACTGCGCTACTTCGCCCTGGTCGCCGAGCTCAAGAGCTACCACGCCGCGGCCGAGCGCGCGTCGCGCACGCAGCCCGCGATCTCGCTCGCCATCCGCGAGCTCGAGCACCGCCTGGGGGAGGCCCTGTTCGAGCGCGGCAACAAGACCGAGCTCACGCCCTTCGGGCGCCACTGCTACCCGCAGGCCAGGGCGCTGCTCGAGCACTACGGGCGGGTCGTCGACCAGATCGCGATGGCCGCGGACAAGCGCACCGGCCAGGTGGCGTTCGCCTGCGTGCCCTCGTTCGCGAGCCAGATGCTGCCGCGCATCATGGAGGTCTTCGCGCGCGACCACCCCGACGTCGAGATCAGCGTCGAGGACGACACCGCCTACAACGTCCAGCAGCGGGTCCTGCAGCGCCGCGTCGACTTCGGCGTGGCCAGCCTCTGGAACCGGGATCCGGGCCTCCAGTTCGAGCCGCTCATGCGCGACGAGATGGGCCTGGTGTGCCGCCGCGACCACCCCCTCGCGCGCGCGGAGCGGGCGCTCGAGTGGGCCGACCTCGAGGGGCATGCGCTGATCACCAACGGCACGGTGCGCCTGCTCGACGGCACCCATGCGCAGCAGGTCATGAGCCGTGCGCGGCTGTCGGTATCGAACGTGATCTCGCTGCTGGCGATGCTGCGCGCCGGGCTCGGCATCACGGCCCTGCCATGGCTGGCTTTGGACGAGTCGGACCCGGACCTGTGCTTCCTGCCCCTGTCCGGCCCGACCGTGGAGCGCCAGCTCGGCGTCCTGACGCCGACGCGGCACACGCTGGCCCCGGCCGCACGCGCGCTGCGCGATTGCATCCTGGCGCAGCCGGCGATGGCCCGCGATGGCGCCGACGCGAGCGTCGCCGAGCCCGGGCGGGGCCAGATTGACGCCCCCCGGACGGTGTCATAACCTGCTGTATATGGGGGACAATCTCGGTCCGAACGACTGCCTGGTCCTGGTCGATGTTCAGAACGACCTGTGCCCGGGTGGCGCCAGCCCCGTGCCCGACGGCGACGCTGTCCTGCCCGTGCTGAACGCCTGGATCCGGGCGGCGCGCGCGGCCGATCTCCCCGTCGTTGCCGTACGCGACTGGCACCCGGCCGATCATTGCAGCTTCCGCGGTCACGGCGGCGACTGGCCGCCACACTGCGTGCGCGAGACGCCGGGGGCGGCATTCGTGGCGGGACTCGAGCTGCCCACGGAGCCGATCGTCGTGGACAAGGGAACCGTGCGCGATCGCGACAACGTCTCGGCCTTCGATGACACCGGGCTCGCCGGCCTGCTGCACGAGCGCGGGATCGAGCGCATCTGGATCGGCGGTCTCGCCCAGGACACCACCGTGTACGCCTCGGTGATCGATGCCTGCGAGGCCGGCTTCGAGACCCACCTGATCGTGGCCGCGACACGCCCCGTCGACCACCGGCCCGGGGACGGCCAGCGGGCCCTCGAGGCCATGCGTGCGGCCGGTGCCCGCATCGACGAGGCGGCGTGAGCGTGGGCAGCGCACACGGCGGGGCGTGCGACAGCGCCCTGTTCACCGATCTCTACGAGCTCTCGATGGCCGCGGCGTTCGTCGCCGACGGCGTCGACGAGCCCGCCGAGTTCGAGGTCTTCTTCCGCAACCTCGGGCCGCGGCGCGGCTACGCGCTCGCCGCCGGCCTCGAGACCGTGCTCGCCTGGCTCGAGCGCTTCCGCCTCGACACCGCCGAGCTCGACTACCTCGACTCGCTGGGGCAGTTCGGCCCCGACTTCCTCGACTGGCTCGCGCGCGCCCGCTTCAGCGGGGACGTCGACGCCATGCCCGAGGGCACGGCGGTGTTCCCGCACGAGCCAATGCTGCGGATCCGCGCGCCGCTGCCGCTGGCCCAGCTGCTCGAGACACGCGTGCTCAATGCGCTGCACTACGAGTCGCTGGTACTGACCAAGGCCGCGCGCATCGTCGATGCGGCCGGCGGGCGCGGCGTGGTCGACTTCGGCGCCCGCCGCGCCCACGGCACCGATGCCGCGCTGGCCGCCGCCCGCGCGGCCTGGATCGCGGGCTGCGGCGGCACCTCGAACATGGTCGCGGGCCAGCGCTTCGCCCTGCCGGTCGTCGGCACCATGGCACACTCCTACATCGAGGCGTACCCCGACGAGCTGGCCGCGTTCCGGGCGTTCACGGCGCACTACCCCGAGACGACGCTGCTGGTGGACACCTACGACACGCCCGGCGGGGTACGCAATGTCATCCGCCTGGCGCGGGAGCTCGGGTCGGCCTTCCGCGTAGGCGCCGTGCGCCTGGACTCCGGCGATCTCGGGGACCTCGCGCACCAGGCGCGCGCCCTGCTGGACGAGGCCGGCCTCCACGGCGTGCGCATCGTCGCCTCCGGGGGTCTCGACGAGCACCGCATCGCCGAGCTGGTCGCGGCCGACGCCCCCATCGACGGCTTCGGCGTCGGCACGGACCTGGTGGTCTCGAGCGACGTCCCGACCCTCGATTTCGCCTACAAGCTGGTGGCCTACGCGGGCGAGCCGCGGCTCAAGGGGTCGACCGGGAAGGCGACGCTGCCGGGCGCCAAGCAGGTGTTCCGGCGCCACGAGGGCGAGCGCATGGTCGGCGACACGATCGGCGGGCACGACGAGGCGCTCGGGGTGAGCCCCAGCTGGTGCCCGTGATGCGTGATGGCGAGCGGCTCGCCCCGGCGCCGCGACTGGCGGACATCCGCGCGCGGGCCGAGGGCCAGCGCGCGGCCCTGCCGGCGCACCTGCGCCGGCCGGAGCCGCCGACGGAGCCCTACCCGGTAACGGTCAGCGATGCGCTGGAGGCGGAGCGCGAGCGCCTGCTGCGACGCCACCACCCGGACACCAGCGGCTGACCCGCGGGCTCAGCCGACCTCGGCGGTGCTGCCCCCCGTGACCCGCAACAGCTCCTCGGTGGTGAGCGAGAACACGCTGTGCGGCGTGCCCGCCGCCGCCCAGACGATGCCCCAGCGCAGGAGCGAGGCGTCGACCAGGGTCGCGAGCGGCGCCGGGTGACCGAACGGCGGCACGCCCCCGATCGCGAACCCGGCCACGGCCCGCACGAAGGCGGCATCGCCCAGCGACACGGTCCGGCCATGGAGCGTGGCCACGCGGGCCTCGTCGACGCGCACGTCGCCCGCGGCGAGCACCAGCAGCGGCTCGCGCGCGCTGTCGGCGAACACCAGCGACTTCACGATCTGGCCGACCTCGCAGCCGAGCGCGTCCGCCGCCTCCCGGGCCGTGCGCGCGCTCTGCTCGAGCGTCACGACGGTGTCGGCCAGGCCGGCCGCCTGCAGCGACGCGCGGAAACGATTGACGCTCTTCGATGCCACGGATGCGCCTCAATCGCGCCCGGGGCGCACGATCACCGCGACGGCGAACAGCGCCAGCAGCGCGAACAGGGCCAGCGTCCATTCCGGGATCGACAGGCCGAGGAAACGCCACTGGACCTGCGCGCACGAGCCCGACCCACGCAGCACCAGGTCCAGCGCCCGCTGCAGGGGGAAGTTCTCGAGGATGTAGTCCAGGCTGGGCCCGCACGCCGGCACCTGCTCCTCGGGCAGGTGCTGCAGCCAGACGTGGCGGCCCGCGACCGCCAGCCCGAACGCGAGCGGCAGCAGCGCGAGCGCCGCGTACACGCGCCTGCCCGTCCGTGCCGGGCCGTGCAGCGCGGCGAGCAGGAGCACCACGCCGGCGAGCGCGAACGCCACCCGGTCGAGCACGCACAGCGGGCACGGCTCGAGCCCGAGACCCTGCTGCAGCCACAGGATCGCCCACGCGATCGCACCGAAGCACGCGGCCGCCGCCAGCCCGAAGCCCGCGCGTGCCGGCTGCATCAGGCGCGATACCACTGCGAGAACAGCTGCAGCTGGCTGGCGGTGTTCGTGACCGCGGCGATGCAGGCGTCCGCCCGGCCCTCGGGGATCCACGCGGCGATGCGCAGGACGTAGCTGTGGCGCCCGCCCTCGATCTCGCGCTCGGCATTGAGCCGCACGATGTTGGCGCCGTAGTCGCCGAACACCTCGGACAGGCGGGCCACGAGCCCGGGCTGGTCGTCGCCCCGGATCACGATGCGGTGGGTGATCCGGGCCTCCGGCGCGTGCGTGGGCTCGATGTCGAACTCCTGGACGTGGATCTCCGCGTCGTCGAGCTCGGGCAGGTCCCCCAGGCGCTGGCGGATCTCGGCGACACCGACCGGCACGGGCTCCTCGACGACGACGGTGAACTCGGCACCGGTGCCGAGCACGGCGAACGTGGTATCACCCAGGTTCAGGCCGAGCTCGAACAGGCAGCCCGAGATGGAGGCGACCAGGCCGGGCGTGTCGCGCGTGAAGACCTGGATCAGGAGGCTCTTGCGTGCGGCCATCGTTCTCTCCGCGTGGCTGGCGCGGATACTACGGCGCGGGCCCCGGCGTGTCGACCGCGCGGCGGGCGCCACGGCCCGGCGCCGTGCGCCGCGTGGCGCCGTGTCGCTACCCCGGCCCGCCGGTATCGTGCACTGCCATGAGCGCCCCCGTCGACCTGCTGATCGCGCCGCGGTGGATCGTGACCGTGGATGCCGACGACCGCGTGCTCGAGGGGCACGCGCTGGCCGTCGGCGATGGCCGCATCGTCGCGCTCGAGGCGCTCGAGACGGCCCGGGGACGCTGGCCCGACGCCGAGCTGCGCAGCTACCCGGGGCACGCGCTGATCCCGGGGCTGGTCAACGCGCACACGCACGCCGCGATGAGCCTGCTGCGCGGCCTCGCCGACGACCTGCCGCTGATGCAGTGGCTGGAGGGCCACATCTGGCCGGCCGAGGGGCGCTGGGTCGACGAGCAGTTCATCGCCGACGGCACCGAGCTCGCGCTGGCCGAGATGCTCGCCGGCGGCACGACCTGCTTCAACGACATGTACTTCTTCCCCGAGGTCACCGCACGCCTGTGCGCCGATCTCGGCATGCGCGCGGTCGTCGGCATGATCCTGCTCGACTTCCCGACCCAGTACGCGGATGGGCCGGACCAGTACTTCGAGAAGGGCCTGGCGCTGCACGACCGCTATCGCAGCCACCCGCTGGTGCGCACGGCGTTCGCGCCGCACGCCCCCTACACGGTATCGGATGGCCCGCTCGAGCGCGTGCGCACGTACGCGGACGAGCTCGAGGTCCCGATCCAGATGCACGTCCACGAGACGCGCGACGAGACCGAGTCGGCGCTCGCAAGGCACGGCGAGCGGCCGCTCGCGCGCCTCGAGCGCCTCGGGCTCCTGTCGCCGGCGCTGGCCGCGGTGCACGCCGTGCATCTCGACGACGCCGAGATCGAGCGGCTGGCACGCAGTGGCGCCCACGTCGTGCACTGCCCGGAATCCAACCTCAAGCTCGCCAGCGGCTTCTGCCCGGCGCAGGCACTGCACGAGGCCGGCGTCAACGTCGCGATCGGCACGGACGGCGCCGCCTCGAACAACGACCTCGACCTGCTTCGCGGAGATGCGCACCGCCGCCCTGCTCGCCAAGGCGGTTTCCGGCAATGCCGCGGCCCTGCCGGCCGCGACGGCGCTGCGCATGGCGACGATCAACGGCGCGCGCGCGCTCGGTCTCGGCGACGTCACCGGCTCGCTCGAGCCGGGCAAGGCAGCCGATCTCGTGGCCGTCGACCTGCGACGGCCCCACACGCAGCCGGTGTACGAGCCCGTCTCGCAGCTGGTCGTCACGCCGCGGGCCGCCAGCACGTGACCGACGTCTGGGTGGCCGGGCACCAGCACGTCCGCGACCGCCGCCTGGTCACGCTCGCTGGCGATGACGTCGGCGCGCGCGCCGCGGCCTGGCGCGAGCGCATCGCGACAGCAGGCTGATGCCGGCGACATGCGGTGAACGCCGAGCACCACAACGCGGACCCGGGCGAGATCGACAAGTTCGACCGCCTCGCGGCCGACTGGTGGGACCCCGACGGCGAGTGCGCCCCGCTGCACGCCATCAACCCGCTGCGCCTGGGCTGGATCGAGCGCCAGGCGGGCGGCCTGCGCGGACGCGCGGTCGTCGACATCGGCTGCGGCGGCGGCATCCTGAGCGAGTCGATGGCCCAGCGCGGCGCGCGCGTGACCGGCATCGACCTGGCCGCCGATGCGATCGAGGCCGCGCGCGGCCACGCCGCGCAGGCCGGGGTCGAGGTCGACTACCGCGTGGCCGCCGCCGAGGACCTGGCCGCGACGCTGGCGGGTGGCTTCGACGTGGTGACCTGCATGGAGCTGCTCGAGCACGTGCCCGACCCGGCTGCCATCGTCGCCGCCTGCGCCCGCCTCGCCCGCCCCGGCGGCACGGTGGTGTTCGCGACCATCAACCGCACGCCGAAGGCCTGGGTGCAGGCGATCGTCGGCGCCGAGTACCTGCTCGGCCTGCTGCCCCGGGGCACGCACGAGTACGCGCGCCTCGTGCGCCCGTCCGAGCTCGCGCGCTGGGCGCGCGCCGCCGGCCTCGACGTCACCGACAGCTCGGGGCTGACCTACAACCCGCTGACCCGGCGCTACCGCCTCACGGGCGACATCGACGTCAACTACATGCTGGCGTGCCACGCGCCGCGCGGGGACGACGATGAGTGAGGTCGACACCGTGCTGTTCGACCTCGACGGCACCCTCGTGGACACCGCGCCGGACATGACGCGCGCGCTCGACCGGGTGCTCGCCGACGCGGGCCGCCCGCCGCTGCCCGCCGAGCTCGTGCGCCCGCACGTGTCGCGGGGCGCGGCCGGGCTGCTCGCGCTCGCCTTCGGCGACACCCTGGCCGAGGCCGAGCGCGAACGCCTGCGCGCCGACTTCCTGCGCTATTACCGCGAGCAGCTGGCGACGGCCTCGCGCCCGTTCCCCGGCATGCCCGAGCTGCTCGCGCGCATCGAGGGCGCCGGCATGGCCTGGGGCGTGGTCACCAACAAGCCGGGCTGGCTCACGGTGCCGCTGCTCGACGAGCTCGGGCTCGCCGCACGCGCGGCCTGCATCGTCGCGGGCGACACGCTCGAGCGACGCAAGCCCGATCCCGCGCCGCTGCTGCACGCCTGCGAGCGCGCCGGCACGCGGCCCCGGCGGGCGGTATACGTCGGCGACGACGAGCGCGACGTCATCGCCGGGCGGCGTGCCGGCATGCGCACCTACGTTGCGCTGTTCGGCTACCTCGGCGACGGCAGCCGGCCCGGGGACTGGGGCGCCACGGCGCTGGTCGCCACACCGGCGGATCTCTGGCCCCACCTGCGCCCGGCCGCATCCGCGGAGGCATCTTGAACGAGACCTTCGCGCTCGCGGTAGTGCTCACGTTCGTCGTGGTCGCGGTGATCTCGTGGGCGATCACCTACTTCACGCTGCGCCGTCGCATCCGCGCCCTGGAGCAGGAGAACAGCCGCCTGCAGGGCGAGATCGAGGTGCGCATGAACGTGGTGCAGGAGAAGGAGGAGCTCAAGAAGCAGCTCGCCGAGCAGTTCTCCCACCTCTCGGGCGAGGCGCTCGAGCGCAACAACCGCCAGTTCCTCCAGCTCGCCGAGCAGAACCTCAAGCAGTACCACGAGGGCGCGAAGGCCGAGCTCTCCAAGCGCGAGCAGGCGATCGAGGGCATGGTCCGCCCGATCCGCGAGGCCCTCACCCGCACCGAGCAGCAGATCCAGAACATCGAGAAGGAGCGCAAGGAGGCCTTCGGCTCGCTGGTCGCGCAACTGCGCTCGATGGCCGAGACGCAGAGCAGCCTGCAGACCGAGACCAGCAACCTCGTGCAGGCCCTGCGCCGCCCCGAGGTGCGCGGCCAGTGGGGCGAGCTCACGCTGCGGCGCGTGGTCGAGCTCGCCGGCATGGTCGAGCACTGCGATTTCTACGAGCAGGAATCCGCCGGCGGCGAGGGCACGACCACGCGGCCCGACATGATCGTGCGCATGCCGGACGCGCGCGAGATCGTCGTCGATGCCAAGACGCCGCTCGACGCCTACATCAGTGGGACGCAGTCGTCCGACACGGCCGAGCGCAAGCGCGAGATGGAACGCTTCGGGCGCCACGTGCGCGAGAAGGTCCGCGAGCTCGCGGGCAAGGCCTACTGGTCACAGTTCAGCCGCTCGCCCGAGTTCGTGGTCCTGTTCATCCCCGGGGAGCAGTTCCTGGGCGCAGCGCTCGATGTGCATCCCGACCTGCAGGAGGAGGCATTGCGCCAGAAGGTGATCCTGGCCACGCCGAACAACCTCGTCGCGCTGCTCAAGACGATCGCCTTCGGCTGGCGCCAGCAGGCGGTCGCCGAGAACGCGGAGAAGATGCGCCAGGAGGGCACGCGCCTCTACGAGCGCGTGGTCAACTTCACCGAGCACCTGAGCAAGCTCGGCACGCACCTGCGCCGCAGCGTCGACAGCTTCAACAGCGCGGTCGGCTCGCTCGAGCACCAGCTCCTGCCCGGTGCGCGCAAGTTCACCGAGATGGGCATCCAGCCGAAGAAGACGCTGGCCGAGCCCGAGCAGGTCGACGTCACCACCCGCGCCGTGCCGCGGCCGGACAGCGACCACGGGGACGGAGAGGACGACGAGCACGGGGAGGCGACGGAGTCAGGCGCCGACGAGAACCGCGAATGACCGCGAATGAACGCGAATGTTCGCGAATGGCTCCGCGGTACGTTTCAGGATGGCGGAGCTGCGCTGCAACGCGAGCGGTCAGTGGATACCGTAATGAACCACGGATGAACACAGAGTTGGCCGTGGGGAATTCCGGAGCGTAGCGGAGCTGCGCTGGGACGGAACTGGCCGGTCAGCGCAGATCCACGGGACACCCTACCTCGCGCGGACCACATCTGTGTTCATCTGTGGTTTCGTTCCATTCAGCGAAGCTCCGGAGGAATCCGCATATCGACGCGGCCATTCGCGCATATTCGCGTTCATTCGCGGTTCCAGGATGGCCCGTGGCAATGCAGGGCCGGTCGGAATGCCACTACTGCTGCCCGTCGGACTGGAGCTCCTTCTTCGCCGCCTCGGTGGCGCTCTTCGCGGCCCGGCCGGCCTTCTCGGCGCCCTGCTTCGCGCCCTCGACGGCGCCCGCGGCGGCGCGGCCGGCCTTCTGGGCGAGCGGGACCTCGGCGAACGGGTTGGACAGCAGTGGCTGATCCTTGCCGATGTTCATGCCGAACCACAGGCCGACGAGCCCGCCGAGAAGCAGGCCCACGGCGAACGAACGGAGTACCCTCTTCATGGTCGCTTCCCGCTGCCGCACCGATGCCGTCATTCATCCTAGCACAGCGCCATGAACGCGCCCGACGCCTACGCCGCGTGCCTGCGCCAGGCACACGCGCACTACGAGAACTTCCCGGTGGCCTCGCGGCTGCTGCCGCGCCGCCTGCGCGGGCCGGTGGCCGCGATCTACGTGTTCGCCCGGCGCGCCGACGACCACGCCGACGAGGGCACGCGCCCCGCCGCCGAGCGCCTGGCGGCGCTGGACGCGATGGAGGCCACGCTGGGCGACACGCTCGCCGGGCACGCGCCGGCGGATGATCCGCTGTGGCCCGCGCTCGGCGATGCCGTCGCGCGCTTCGGCCTGCCCGAGCACGAGCTGCGCGCCCTGCTGGTCGCCTTTCGCCAGGACGTGACGCAATCGCGCTACGACTCGTTCGAGGACGTGCTGGCCTACTGCGAGCACTCGGCGAACCCGGTCGGGCGCCTGCTGCTGCACCTGGCCGGTGCCGCCTCCGGACCCAACCTGGCCGCCGCCGACGCGGTCTGCACGGGCCTGCAGCTGATCAATTTCCTCCAGGACCTGCACCAAGATTTCGTCGCGCGCGACCGTCTCTACATCCCCCGGCGCGACCTCGCGCGCCACGGGGTGACCGAGGCCGTGCTCGCCACGGGCGCGGCCCCGCCACCGGTGCGCGCGCTGCTGGCCGAGCAGGTCGAGCGCGCCGCCTGGTGGCTCTACCAGGGCCACGGGCTGCCGCGCGCGCTGCGCGGGCGCTTGCGCCTCGAGATCCGCCTGATCATCCGCGGCGGCTGGCGCATCGTCGAGCACCTGCGCGCGCAGAAACCCGGCGAGCCGTTCGCGCGCCCGCGTCTCGACGCCGCCGACCGCCGCTGGATCGCCCGCGGCCTGCTGCCGGGCCCGACGCTGCCGCGCCGCGTGACGCCGCCGGCCGAGCCGGTACCACGTGGATGAGCCGGCCACCGCCTGCAGGGAACCGCGAATGGACGCGAATGTTCGCGAATGGCTCCGCGGCAGTGCGACACGCGGCAGGAGCTTCGCTGTCATGGATTGGAACCACAGATGGACACAGAGTAGCAGCGTCGATATATTCCGATTCGGTAGGAGCTACGCTGATCGTCCTCCGGGATGGCGGGCCAGCTGCAGCTCTTGCTGCCTTAGTGGGCCGGGGAGCGCCCATCTGTGTCTCATCCGTGTTCATCTGTGGTTCTTCAATCGCGAAGTCGTCGCACGGGACTGTCAGCGACAGCTCCACCGATACAACCGATATGAACCGCGAATGGACGCGCAACGTTCGCGCATGGCTCCGCGGGCAGTGCGACACGCGGCAGGAGCTTCGCTGCTCATGGGCATTGGAACCACAGATGGACACAGATGAACACAGAGTAGCAGCGTCGATATATTCCGATTCGGTAGGAGCTACGCTGATCGTCTCCGGGGATGCAGGCCAGCGCAGCTCTTGCTGCCTTAGTGGGCCGGGAGCGCCCATCTGTGTCTATCTGTGTTCATCTGCGGTATCTTCAATCGCGAAGTCGTCGCACGGTACCGTCAGCGACAGCTCCACCGACCGAGATGAACCGCGACCGGATGCGAATGTTCGCGAATGGGTCTTGCGGCAGCGCGACACGCGGCAGGAGCTTCGCTGTCTCATGGATTGGAACCACAGATGGACACAGATGAACACAGAGTAGCAGCGTCGATATATTCCGGTTCGGTAGGAGCTACGCTGGATCGTCTCCGGGGATGCAGGCGAGCGCAGCTCTGGCCGCCTTAGTGGGCCGGGAGCGCCCATCTGTGTCGATCCGCGTCCATCTGTGATTCTTCAATCGCGAAGTCGTCGCACGGCACCGTCAGCGACAGCTCCACTGACCGATATGAACCGCGAATGGACGCCGAACGTTCGCGAATGGGCTCCGGCGGCAGTGCGACACGCGGCAGGAGCTTCGCTGTCATGGATTGGAACGACAGATGGGCTACAGATGAACAGCAGGAGTAGCACGGCGCCGCCAGCATTCCGGTTCGGTAGGAGCGACGCTGATCGTCTCCGGGGATGCAGGCCAGCGCAGCTCTTGCTGCCTTAGTGGGCCGGGAGCGCCCATCTGTGTCTATCTGTGTTCATCTGTGATTCTTCAATCGCGAAGTCGTCGCACGGTACTGTCAGCGACAGCTCCACTGACCGATATGAACTGCGGAGCCATTCGCGAACATTCGCGTCCATTCGCGGTTCCAGTAAAGCGCCCTGCCCCGATCAGACCACGAGCAGCTCCGTGCCGTGGCGGTGCAGCGCGATGGCGCCGGCCTCGGTGACCTCGACGGTCTGGCCCAGGGTCATCGCGCGGCCGCTGTCGGAGTTCATCAGGATGATGTGGATGAACAACGCCATGCCCGGCACCAGCTCGACGGGGTTGCCGCCGTAGAACATGGGCCAGTCCATCCACATCGGCGCGAACGTGGCACCCATGCCGTAGCCGCATGCATTGAGCCGGTGCGGGCCCAGGCCGGCGGCATCGACCGTGCGCGCGTGCGCGTCGAACACGTCGCCGGCCGTGCGCCCGGGCGCGCAGGCCTCGATGCAGGCCGCCATGGCGTCCGCCGCGACCGCGTGCATATCGCGGTGCTCGCGGTGCGGCTCGCCCACGAGCAGCGTGCGCATCATCGCGGCATGGTAGCGGTGGTAGACACCGGCCCACTCGAGCGTCAGCTGGTCGCCGGCCTCGAGGTGGCGCCGCCCCGAGAAGTAGCGGCACAGCAGCGCGTCGGGCCCCGAGCCGATGATGAACTCGTTGCCCGGGTAGTCACCGCCGCCGCGAAAGACCGCGCCCTGCATGTCGGCGAGGATGTCGCCCTCCCAGGCGCCCTCGCCCGCCAGCGCGAGCGCGCCGTCGAGGGCGTCGTCCGCGAGACCGGCCGCACGCCGGATGCAGGCCATCTCGGACGGACTCTTGACCGCGCGCTCGCGGCTCACGATCTCCGAGGCGTCCGCCGTCTCGCAGAAGCCGGCCAGGACCGCATCGAGGCGGCGCGCGTTGCGTCCCGTGAGGCCATAGGCCTCGTACTCGACGCCGACACGCCGGCCCTCGAGGCCCAGCTCCGCGAGCAGCGCGCGCAGGTCCTCGGCGGGGTTCACGCCCTCGCGGTCGACCCAGATGCGGACATCCTCGATCACGGAGGTGTGCGCCGCCTGGCGCCGGTCCGGTTCTCGCGTCAGCAGCGCCATGCCGCCGTCGGCATCGAGCACCAGGCACTGGAAGAAGCAGTAGCCGAAGGTATCGTACCCCGACAGCCAGTACATCGACTCCTGACGGAAGCACAGCAGCGCATCGAGACCTTGCGCGTCGAGCCGCCGGGCGACGCTGGCGCGACGCTCGGCCAGCTCCTCGGTGGTGAAATGAACGCCCATGGGCTCAGTCTCCGGACGGCCGGTCGGCACGGGTGGACAGCAGCACGGCGACGATCACCAGGGCGGCGCCCCCGACCTGCCAGAGGCCGAGCTGCTCGCCGAGGATGAGCCCCGCCCCGACCATGGTGATGATGGGCTCGGCGTTGAACACGATCGACGCGCGCGAGGGACCCGCCAGCCGGATGGCGGCGAACTGCAGCAGCACCGCCGACAGGTAGAACACGCCCACGCCGACCAGGCCCAGCCACGCCCCGGCGGCCACCGGCAACGCGGGCGCGCCCAGAACCAGCAGGGCGAGCGCCACCGCGGCGACGCACACCAGGTGCAGGTGGAAGCTGAACGCGAACATGTCCTGCTCGGCCACGAGCCGGCGGCTCAGGATAAAGGTGCTCATCGCGCCGATCGCGGCCGCGAACGCGAGCGCGCAGCCGCGCCAGTCGAGCCCGCCCAGGTCCGGACCGAGCGCCAGCACGAGGCCGAGGAAGGCGAGCAGCGCCGCGGCGAGCGTGATCAACTCCGGCCGGCGACGATCGACCAGGGGGGACACCAACGCGATCAGGACCGGAAGGTGAAGAAGATGAGCACCGCCAGGCTCACCGGGATGTAGTAGAACGACGCCATGTAGCAGACCGTGACGACCATCCAGGCAACCGACACGGCCAGCGTGGCCGTCCATTCCCGGCGCGGCATGGGCCACGGGCGGTTGAGCAGCGCGACCGCGGCGGCGGCCCCGACAAGCCCGAACAGCAGGCGCGCCGTGACGACGGCACCGGGGGAGGCGCCGCCGCCGTACGCGAGCCCGGCGAGCGGGGCCACGATACCGAACGACGCGGCCGAGCCGAGCGCGGCGAGGCGCCCGCGGTGGACCGCGCGCAGCCGCGGGCTCACGGCGATGATCCGGGTGCGCGAGTTGCGGCTGACGGCGCTTTAGGCATACATTGATCGGCCCAGAACGCGACCTTGCCCGAGTCGATACGGGCCGCACGGGACAGGCGCATGGCCGATACCAACGCCGAGGGCATGCAGAAACCGATCCGGCTCGGTTTTCTGCTGGTCCCGCACTACTCGATGATCGCGTTCTCGTCCGCGATCGAGCCGCTGCGCATGGCCAATCGGCTCAGTGGCAAGGAACTCTACCAGTGGAAGACCTACACGGTCGACGGCAACCCCGTCGAGGCCAGTAACGGCCTCGAGCTGCGCCCGGACGGCCCGATCTCCGAGGCGCAGGGCCTCAACACCCTGTTCGTCTGCTCGGGCGTCGACGTCGAGCGTACCTCGGATCGCGCGACGCTGTCATGGCTCAAGAAGTTCGGCCAGCAGCGCATGAACTTCGGCGGACTGTGCACGGGCAGCTACCTGCTGGCGCAGGCGGGCCTGCTCGACGGGTACCGCTGCACCATCCACTGGGAGAACATCGCGAGCATGCGCGAGGCATTCCCGCGCGTGGTCGTCTCCTACGAGCTGTTCGAGATCGACCGGGACCGCTACACGAGCGCCGGCGGCACCGCGCCGCTCGACATGATGCTCAACCTCATCACGCAGCAGGTCGGCGCGGATACGGCGACGGCCATATCGGAGGCATTCGCATGCGAGCGCATCCGCGGGCGCCACGATCGCCAGCGCATTCCGCTGCAGCTGCGCCTCGGCACGAGCCAGCCCAAGCTCATCGAGACGGTCTCGATCATGGAGTCGAACATCGAGGAGCCCATCAGCCTCGATGAGCTGGCACGCCACGTCGGCGTCTCGCGGCGCCAGCTCGAGCGCCTGTTCCAGAAGCACCTGCACTGCGTGCCGACGCGCTACTACCTGGAGCTGCGCCTGGCCCGTGCGCGCCAGCTGCTGTTGCAGACCTCGATCTCGATCGTCGATGTCGCCTTCGCCTGCGGCTTCGTGTCGGCACCGCACTTCTCGAAGTGCTACCGCGACTACTACGGCATCCCCCCGCGCGAGGAGCGACGCCTGCGCGGCGCGGCCGCGCCCGCCGACGAGGCCGTGCATGCCGGCGCCGAGCCCGAGCTGCCGGCCGAGGGCGCCGAGGCGCTCGCCCGCCAGGTGCGCTCGCAGGGCGGCCCCGGCGACGGGCTCGAAGACGACATCGGCGATGCGCAGGACGAGGGCTCCGCGGCCGCGAGCGGCCGCGGGTAGGAGGCCATGCGGGCTGGCGAGGATCAGGCGGCGACCCGGTCCTCGTTCCAGTGGCGCGTCAGCGCCAGCACCGGCCCCGGCTCGGGCAGGCCGTCGACGAGCAGCCGGCGATAGAGGCCTTCCTCGGTCCCCGCCGTCCCGCGCGGGCCGGCGCGGCCCGCTGCCGCCTCGCGCCGCGCGTGCGCCGCGAGGTGATCGGAGAAGCCGCTGCCCTCGTCGAACTGCAGCTTGCCGCGCCAGACGATGTCCTCGGGCAGCAGGTCCTCGAAGGCCCGGCGCAGGATCCATTTCGAACCGCGGTCCGGCGCGCCCCGGCGGCGCTTGTGGTGCGCGGGGATGCCCATCGCGAGCGCCACCACCGCGGTGTCGAGGAACGGGACGCGCGCCTCGAGCGCGTGCGCCATGGTCATGCGGTCCACCCGCTGCAGGTTGACGTCGTGCATCGCCTGCAGCGAACGCCGGGTCTCGGCCTGCAGCGCATCGCCGTCGTCGTAGTCGGCGTGATAGGCGTAGCCGGCGAAGAGCTCATCGGCGCCCTCGCCCGTAAGGACTGCCTTGACGCGGGTCGCCGCCAGGCGGGAGACGAACCACGTCGGCACCGCGCTGCGCACCAGGTCGCGGTCGTGGCTCTCGAGGTGGTGCAGCACGGCGGGCAACTCCGTCACGACCTCCCGCGGGCCGATCACGTACTCGTGATGCACCGTGCCCAGGTGCGCCGCCACGCGGCGCGCCGCCGCCAGATCGCTCGAGCCCTCCAGGCCGACCGCGAAGGTATGCAGCTCGTCGACGTGGCGGCGCGCGAGCGCGGCGATGATCGACGAGTCGAGGCCGCCGGAGAGGAATGCCCCCAGCGGGACGTCGGAGCGCAGCCGCTTGCGCACGGCCTGCTCCAGCGTGTCGCGCAGCACGCTGCAGGTCGCCTCCGTGTCACGCTCGAGCGCATGCGGCGACGGCACCTCGTAGAACCGCTGCAGTCCGCTGCGGCTGTCCCAGGTGCACCCCGGCGGGAACTCCTCGATGTCCCGGGCGGCGCCGGCCAGCGCCTTGATCTCGGAGGCGAAGGCCAGGCCGCCATCCACCCGGCCCCAGTAGAGCGGCTTGATCCCGAGAGGATCACGCGCCGCGAATGCCGTGCCGTCGGCGCCGACGAGCACGAAGGCGAACATGCCATCGAGCCGGCGCGCGACGTCGGGGCCCCACTCGAGGAAGCCCTGCAGCGCGCTCTCGCTGTCGCTGGCGGTGCGGAATGCGCGTGCGGCGAGCGCCTCGCGCAGCCCGCGGTCGTTGTAGAGCATGCCGTTGCACACCAGCGCGCTGCCGTCGTCATCGACGAGGGGCTGGCGTCCCCCGGCCGGATCGATGATCGCGAGCCGGGCGTGCCCGAGGGTGGCGGGCGGGCCCTCGCCGGCGGGGATCTCGTGGGTGCCGCGGCCGTCGGGGCCGCGGTGGGCGAGGCGGTCGAGGATGGTGTCGATGGTGGTGGGGTCGGTGCGGCCCCAGATGGCGGCGATTCCGCACATGGGCGTCGGGGGTCTCCCTCCCGGGTCGAAGTGTGTCCCCCATGGTGCGGCCTGCCGGGGGCGGCTTGACCGGCAGGGTCCGACGGATCTTATCTTGAATTCGTCGCCTTGCGTCGCTTTTCTGACAAATGAGCCACCGGGCTCAACCGCGGCGGCGGCGCCGGCGGCGGCGCGTGCCCGGCGAGCGGCCGCCGTCGTCGACCTCGCCCTGGGCCGCGTGATCCACGGCGGGCAGCTCGACCACGCGCGCCAGGTTCGGGTACGCGGCGGTCTTGTGCGGGATCGCCATCGCCTCGACGAAATGCTCCTGGAACCTGGGCTCGATCGCCGTCTCGACCTTCTCGATGCGACGCACGACCTCCTCGATCTCGCGCCGCCCCTTGCGATCGAGCAGCGCGATGCGCGCGCCCACGCCCGCCGCGTTGCCGGCGGAGGACACGTGCTCGAGCTCGCAGTCCGGGATCAGCCCGAGGACCATCGCGTAGGTGACATCGATGTGGTTGCCGAATGCACCCGCGAGCCGGATGCGATCGATGCGCTCGACGTGCATCCGGTCCATCAGCAGCCGCACGCCGGCATACAGCGCGGCCTTGGCCAGCTGGATCGCGCGCACGTCGTTCTGCGTGACCCGGATGGTGTTCGCGCCGCGGTGGAGCACGTACGACCACGTGCGGCCCTCGGGCACGACCCGGTCGCTGCGCTCGGCGAGCCGCCCGTCGACCACGCCGTCCTGGTTGATGACGCGCGCGAGGTACATCTCGGCGATGACCTCGATGATGCCCGAGCCGCAGATGCCGTTGACCCCGACCGCCGCCGATTGCTCGTCGAAGCCCTCCTCGTTCGACCACAGGTCGCAGCCGATCACCTTGAAGCGCGGCTCCAGGGTCTGGGGATCGATGCGCACGCGCTCGATGGCGCCATTGGCGGCGCGCTGGCCGCTGGAGATCTGCGCGCCCTCGAACGCGGGTCCCGTCGGGCTCGACGCCGCCATGAGGTGCCGGCGGTTGCCGAGCACGATCTCGGCATTCGTACCCACGTCGACGAGCAGGGTCATCTCGTCGCGCAGGTGCGGCTTCTCGGAGAGCACGACACCGGCGGTGTCCGCGCCCACGTGTCCGGCGATGCAGGGCAGGACATAGGCGCGCGCATTCTTGTGCACGTCGAGCTCGAGCTCCGAGGCCCAGAGGGTCGTGGCCTCGTCCGTGGCCAGGGCGAACGGCGCCCCACCCAGCTCCACGGGGTTGATGCCGAGCAGCAGGTGGTGCATCACCGGGTTGCCGACGAAGGTGATCTCCATCACCTGACCGCGATCGACACCCGCCTCGTCGCACACCGTGGTTACGAGGTCGTTGAGCGCCTCGCGCACGGCACCCGTGAGCTCGGCCTCGCCACCGGGGTTCATCATCACGTAGGAGACCCGGCTCATCAGGTCCTCGCCGAACCGGATCTGCGGGTTCATCACCCCGGCAGAGGCGATCACCTCGCCGCTCGAGAGGTCGCACAGATGGGCGGCGACGGTCGTCGAGCCGATGTCGACCGCGAGGCCGTAGACCTTGTCGAAGAACCCGGGCCAGACCGCGATGATCTCGTTGTCGTTGTGCACGGCGACCGATACCGACCAGTCCTCCCTGCGCAGCGCCGGCTGCAGATCCTGGAGGACGCGCAGGTCACAGCGCGTGATGTGCTCGAGGCGCCATTCGAACTCGAGCGCCTCCAGCAGGCGCCGCAGGTCGCCCGAAGGGTCGTGCATGGAGGGCTCCTGCACCTCCGTGTAATACATGCGCACGACCGGATCGAGCTCGATGTCGTAGGAGCCCGGATCCTTGCGCACGATCTGCTTGTGCACCTGGCTGTCGGGGGGCACGTCGATGACGCAGTCGCCCAGGATCTGCGTCGAGCAGGAGAGCCGGCGGCCGGCCGCCAGCTTGCCGACCTGCGCCTGGTAATCGCGCTCGGTCTCGGAAAAGGGGGTCAGGTGCTCGGGGCGCGACTCGACCGCGTGCTTGGCGAACTCGCCCTCGGCGAGCAGCACCTGGCAGCGCCCGCACAGGCCGCGGCCGCCGCAGACCGAGTCGATATCGACGCCGAGCGAGCGCGCCGCCTGCAGCACCGGCGTGCCGACGGGGAAACGCCCGCGCCGCCCCGAGGGCGTGAAGACGACCAGCGCGTCCGCGTCAGCCACGGCGCCGCCGGCCGCCTCGCCGCCGACCGCCGCTGCTGGAGGCGTCCTCCGCGGCCTGCTGCGCGGGATCGCGGTAGGCGCGCATCCAGCGCATGCAGTCCTTGTCGTGGCCCATCATGACGTCGGCACCCCGCACCGCCTGCATCACCTCGGCGTGCAGCGGGCTCATGATCGCCGAGGTCATGCCGGAGGCAATGGCCATGCTGATGAACGAGGCCGTCAGGCCGTGGCGGTTGGGCAGGCCGAAGCTGACATTGGAGGCACCGCAGGTCGTATTGACCTTGAGCTCGCGCCGCAGCCGCTCGACGAGCTGCTGGACCTGGCGCCCCGCCGTGTTCACCGCGCCGACCGGCATCACCAGCGGATCCACCACGATGTTGTCCTTCGAGATGCCGTGGTCGGCGGCGCGCTCGACGATCTTCCTGGCCACGTCATAGCGCACGTTCGGATCGGACGAGATGCCCGTCTCGTCGTTGGAGATGGCAACCACTGCCGCGTCATGCTTCTTGATCAGCGGCAGCACGGCCTCCATGTTCTCGTCCTCGCCGGTCACCGAGTTGACCAGGGCCTTGCCGCGGTAGACCTCGAGGCCGCGCTCGAGTGCCTTGATGATCGAGGAGTCGATGCACAGCGGCACGTCGACGAGCGACTGCACCAGCTGGATGGTCTCCGCGAGGATCGCCGGCTCGTCCGCGAGCGGGATGCCGGCATTCACGTCGAGCATGTGGGCCCCGGCCCGGACCTGCTCGAGGGCGTCCTGCTTCACGCGCGAGTAGTCGCCCGCCGCCATTTCCTGCGCCAGGAGCTTGCGTCCCGTCGGGTTGATGCGCTCACCGATGACGGTAAACGGTCGCTCGAAGCCGATCACCCATTCCTTCTTGGCGGAGCTGACGACGGTCTCGGTCATGATACGGCCCTCTGCGGTTCGGTTTGTGTATCGCGGTGCGGATGCCAGGGGGTACGGCCCTCGAGGACGCCGGACGCGTCGATGATCTCCGCCACCGCCTCCTCCTGGCGGTACGCCATCACGTGCACGCCGTGCACACCCTCGATCTCGCGGATCTGCTCGATGAGCTCGACGCAGATCTTGCGGCCCTCGAGCTTCGGCTTCTGGGCGCCCGCGAGGCGGTCGATGATCTCGTCCGGGATGTGGATGCCGGGAACGTGCGTGCGGATCCAGCGCGCGGCGTTGGCGGACGCCAGCGGCCCGACGCCGACGAGGATGAACACTTTCTCGTGCAGACCCAGGTCACGCACGCGCTGCATGTACTGCTTGAGCATCTCGATATCGAAACAGTACTGGGTCTGCACGAACTGGGCGCCCGCGGCGATCTTCTTCGCCAGCCGCTCGGGCCGGAAGTCGTACGGCGGCGCGAACGGATTGGCCGCGCCACCGAGGAAGAGCTTCGGGGTGGCGCTCAGCCGGCGCCCGCTGAGCAGTCGTCCCTCGTCGCGCATGGTGGTCACGGCCTCGAGCAGCGACATGCAGTCGAGGTCGAAGACCGGCTTCGCCTCGGGCTGGTCGCCGGCCTGGACGCCGTCGCCCGTCAGGCAGAGCACGTTGGCCACGCCCATCGCGGCCGCGCCGAGCACGTCACCCTGCATCGCGATGCGATTCTTGTCGCGGCAGGAGACCTGCATGATCGTGGCGTAGCCCTCGCGCGTGAGCAGCGAGCACACGCCGACCGAGGACATGTGGCAGTTCGCGCCCGAGCCGTCGGTCGCGTTGATCGCGTCGACGTAGCCGTCGAAGATGCGCGCGCGGAGATAGACCTCGTTGGGATCGGCCGAGTCCGGCGGCGCGATCTCGGCGGTCACCGCGAAACGCCCGGCCCGCAGCACGCGCTCCAGGCGCCCCGGCGAGGAATGGCCGGGCAGGATGGGCAGCTGGAAGCCGGGGACCGGCTCATCGTCGAACCTCATGCCGCGTGCTCCCCTTCATGTGCCCGTGCGCGGCGCTTCTCCTCCGTGCGCAGGCGCACGACGCGCAGCCACGAGGAACGCCCCTTGAGGGTGAGATCGACCGGGTGATCGACGATCTGGATGGTGGAGCCGCCCTGCATGCGCTGCGACCCTTCCCACGCCTCGAGCCAGACGCATTTCATGTCCGGCTTGACCTCGCACATGCCGTTCGCGCGGACACCGCCGCACGGTCCGTTGCGCAGCTGCTTGGGGCAGTTCATCGGACAGGACATGCCGGTACGCGAGAGCGCGCACTGGCCACACATCTGGCAGTCGAAGAGGAAGCCCTTGATCTTTTCCTCGAGCCAGGCCGTGGGCCGCTCGAGGCGATCGTAGCCGATCCGCCGGATCAGGGGCTCGAGGGACAGCAGCACGCGCTCGAAACCGTTGTAGAAGGCCTCGAGCCCACGGGCATGTCGCACGGACCAGCGGCGCACTGCGTACATGATTTGCCTCTCAGTACCGGGGTGGGCCCCGGCTCGTCGAAAGCCCGGTGAACGGCGGGCGCCACTGGCCCCGCCGCCACCCGATCACTCCTCGTGGCCGCCCTCGCGCACGCCCCTGGCCTTCGCCAGCGCCTGCAGGTCGGCGTCCGAGTAGCCGCGCTCGAGCTCCGCGGCCGCCGCGTCCACCTCTGCCTGGAGGTCCTCGCCGCAGGCACGCGACTCGCGCCGCCACTCCGCCAGGTACGCGTCCGAGCCGCCGCGTCCCGCCCGCATGGCAGCGCGGTCGATCGCCTCCTGGAATCGCGCCGAGAGCATCGCCTTGGTCGACGCGCGGCCCTTCTTCGCGATGACCTGGGCCGGGATGTCGCGCCAGTAGACCGTGATCAGCTTGGCCGCCATTGCACCACCTGCTCGTGTGCCACGGCGTCCAGGGCGGTGCCCAGCTCGCCGTAACCCGTGTGCCGCAACTCGTACTCGAGACCGAGGCGATCGGCCGCGGCCCGCGCGCGCGCCTGCAGGTCCGCGTCGTCGCGCTGGGCGAGGTAGACGACCCGCCGGTAATTGCCGAACAGCATCGACAACAGCTCCGGGTGCCGATCGAGCCCCATGCCACGGATGATCAGCCGGTCGAAGTGGCGCGCCAGGAAGTCGGTCAGGTAGAACGTCCCGGGCTCCTCCTCGGCCAGCGCCCGGAATGCCTGCGCGCCGGCGTAGAACTCGTAGCAGTGGGCGCCCGGCAACCGCTCGACGCCCTCTTCCGCCAGCACGTCGTCAAGGCGACCGCCCGTGCCGCAGTCCGCGTAGGCCACGAACACGTGGTCGTAGTGCGCGCGCGCGGCACGCAGCTTCTCGCGCACCGCCCCCGGGATCTCGGCCGGACGGTTGTGCAGGTCCGCCGGCAGGCATTGCACGGCCATGTGCTCCCAGCCATTGGCACGGATCAGCGCGATGATCTCGTGCGACAGCGCTCCGCAGGCCAGGATCAGGGTGCGTGCCGCGGCCGCCATCGGACGGCTCCCGGGCGGGACGGCTCAGCCGGCCGCCGTCCGCCGCTTCTGGATCATCTCCTTGGCGGTCTCCACCGCCACGGCGGCATCGCGGCAGTAGGCATCGGCGCCGATGGCCTGGCCGAACTCCTCGTTGAGCGGGGCACCCCCGACCAGCACGATGTAGTCGTTGCGGATGCCCTTCTCCACCATGTCGTCGATGACGACCTTCATGTAGGGCATCGTCGTGGTCAGCAGCGCGGACATGCCGAGGATGTCGGGCTTGTGCTGCTCGAGCGCCGCGACGAACGCGTCGACCGGCTTGTTGATGCCGATGTCGACGACCTCGAATCCGGCGCCTTCCCACATCATGGCCACGAGGTTCTTGCCGATGTCGTGGATGTCGCCCTTGACCGTCCCGATCACCGCCTTGCCGATCGGCGGCGCCCCCGTCTCCGCCAGCAGGGGGCGCAGGATCCCCATGCCGCCCTTCATGGCGTTGGCGGCCATCAGCACCTCGGGCACGAACAGGATGCCGTCGCGGAAATCGACACCGACGATGGTCATGCCGGCCACGAGGGCCTCGTTGAGCACCTTGTCGGGGCCCCAGCCACGATCGAGCAGGATGTGCGTGCCCTCGATGACCTCTTCCTGCAGGCCGTCGTACAGGTCGTCGTGCATCTGCTCGACCAGCTCGTCGTCCGACAGGGAGCTGAGATCGATTTCGTCTTGATCGTCGGACATCGGCCCAATCTCCTGTGTTGCGGACGTCGCCATGGACCGCCACGCGCCATGGGCGCGCAACAGCCCAGAAGCGTAGGCCCGGGCCCCACCCCCTGCTGGCGTGCCGGCGACCCGAGGTTGCCTGACAACGACACCGGCCTCGACGGCCCTGCCATGGCCGGCCGGAGGCCCCGACCATCTGTATACTCCATGTGTACAAAGCCTGCGAGGCCCCGCATGTCAAGGGATCCCGGCTATTCCGTGCCGAGCCCTTCGGATCCCGATCGGCGCGCCGGCGCTCGACATACGCATCGAGCTCGGCGCGCACCGCCGGGTCCATCGCCGGCTGCTCGTATTCGGCCAGCAGCTGCTTCCAGATCTCCGTGGCACGCTGGGTCGCGTCCTTCGAGCCCTCGGACACCCAGGCATCGTGGTTGCGCCAGTCCGACAGCAGCGGCTGGTAGAACGCGTCCTCGTAGCGTTCCATGGTGTGCCCGGTACCGAAGAAGTGGCCGCCGGGCCCGACCTCGCGCATCGCCTCGAACGCCAGGCTGGCCTCGTCGACCTCGATCGGCACGAGTGTCTCGGCGATCGCCTGCAGCAGCTCGGCATCGAGCACCATCTTCTCGAACGAGGCCGTCAGTCCGCCCTCGAGCCAGCCGGCCGCGTGGTAGACGAGGTTGGCACCGCCCATCACGGCACCCCACAGGGCCATCTCGGTCTCGTAGGCCGCCTGCGCATCCACGCAGTTGCTGGCGTTCGCATTGGTCGTGCGATAGGGCAGACCGTAGCGCCGTGCCAGCTGGCCGCTCGCCAGGTTCGCCTTGGTGTTCTCCGGCGTGCCGAAGGCGGGGGCACCGCTGCGCATGTCGACGTTCGACGTGAACGAGCCGTACACGACCGGCGCGCCGGGCTGGACCAGCTGCGTCAGGGTGATCCCGAACAGCGCCTCCGCGTTCTGCTGTGCGAGCGCCGCGGGCAGGGTCACCGGCGTCATCGCCCCCATCAGCGTGAACGGCGTGATCGCGACGGCCTGGCCATGGCGCGCCATGGTCATCAGCCCCGCCGTGAGCGCGTCATCGAAGCGCCGCGGGGAATTCACGTTGATGATCGTCATGCAGGCGGGCCGCTGCGCCAGCGCCTCCACCGTCTCGCCGCGGGCGATCGCGGCCATGCGGATGCTGTCGAGCGCGCGCTGCTCGCCCACCGCGGTGGTCATGAACGGCCGATCCGTCAGCGTGAGATTCGCGTGGTAGGCGTCGAGGTGACGCGTGTTCGCCGGCAGGTCCTGCGGCGACGTCGGCTGGTTGCCGACCATGTGGATGATGTTCAGGCTCTGGGCCAGGCGCAGCAGGTCGCAGTAGTCCTGGAAGTTGCCGGTGCGCCGGCCCCGCTCGCAGTCGTGGACGCTGGGCGGCCCGCCCACCGTCGTGAACGCCAGCGAGCGCCCCCCGACATCGATCGCGCGCTCCGCATTGCGCGGCGTCAGGGTCACGCTCGCGGGCGCCCGCGCCCGTTGCGCCTCCACGATCTCGCGCCCGAGGCGCACGACCCCGCTGGCGTGATCGACGCTGGCGCCGGCCTGCTCGAGGATCCCGCGCGCCTCCGCGTTCATCATCTCGACGCCGAGCTCCTCGAGGATGCGCAGCGAGGCGTCGTGGATCGCCTCGAGCTGCTCACCCCGCAGCGGCTCGATCGGCGCGAAGTGGTTCTCGACCCGCCGCCAGGGCAACTGGTGCACGGTTCCCGCCGCGCGGCGGCGGCCTCCCGCGCGTCGGCGCCGTTCACGTGTCATGCGGCTCTCCAGACACCGGACCTTGCGGTCCCCGACCATGCATCAAAGCACACGAGCGCCGGCGGCATTCTCCCATGTTCGACATCCCGTATTCCGCGCGCGCGTCCCGGATGCCCGTCCGCCGGCCGCAGTCCCCGCCCGGACGGACCGACGGGTCGTCGCGCGGCGTATCGCCATTGCGACATTCCGCGGGTATGCTGCCGGCATGGAGACCGCGCCCGACACACCGGCCCCGCGGACCCGCCACCTGGGCCTGCTGCTGGTCCCGGACTTCCCGCTCATGGCCTTCTCCTCGGCCATCGAGCCGCTGCGCGCCGCCAACCTGATCTCCGGCACGCCGCTCTACCGCTGGCACCTGCTGTCGTGCGACGGCAACCCGGTCCAGGCGAGCAGCGGCATCGGGGTCCTGCCCGACGGCGGCCTCGAGAGCGCGCCCGCGCTCGACACCGTGTACGTGTGCGGCGGCCTGCGCCCGCAGGGCTTCGACGACCCGCGGGCCCTGGCCTGGCTGCGCGATCGGGCCCAGTCCGGCACCGCCATCGGCGCCCTGAGCACCGGCACCTTCGTGCTGGCGCGCGCGGGCCTGCTCGACGGCTACCGCTGCACGACCCACTGGGAGGCGCTGCCGGCGCTGACCGAGGCCTTCCCGGAGCTGGAGGTCAGCGGCAGCCTGTTCGAGATCGACCGCGACCGCGCCACGAGCGCGGGCGGAACCGCAGCCATGGACCTGATGCTGCACCTGATCGCGCGTGAACACGGCAACGAGCTCGCCGAGGCCGTGTCGAACAATTTCATCCACGGCCGCATCCGGGCCTCGGCCGACCGGCAGCCGATGAGCGAGCAGATCCGGCTGCGGGCGCGCGCGCCCAAGCTCGCGGCCGCGATCGACCTGATGCAGGGCCACGTCGAGCAGCCGTTGTCGACCGCCGCCATCGCGGCGCGCATCGGTGTATCGCGGCGCCAGCTCGAGCGCCTGTTCCAGCACCACCGCGGCTGCACACCGCGCGACTACTACATGCGCCTGCGCCTCGAGCACGCCCGCGTGCTCCTGCTCGAGACCGGGCTCTCGATCCTCAACGTCGCCCTCGCCTCCGGATTCGTCTCGCAGTCACATTTCGGCGCGTGCTACCGGCAGTACTTCGGACACACCCCGGGCGCCGAGCGCAGCCATGCCCGGCACGAGCCCGCCGACGCGCCGCGGGCCGACCACACCGCGTAGGAGCGGCCTGCGGCTGCGAACGCGACAAGGACCTGCGTACGGCAACGGCGTTCCCGAGCAAGCTCGCGAATGGAACTCAGTTTCGCGCCGGGGGCTCGCCGGTATGGCGCACGGACTCGGGCACACCGATCATGCCCTCGAGACGCTGTGCCTCGCGCACGACCAGGCCGAGATTCGAGTCGCGCACCGTGGGCAGGAGGTAACGCGCGCGGCGCAGGGTCTCGTAGTCGAGCGTGGCGCGGACCAGGGTCTCCTCGTCGCCGTCCGCCTGCGCGGTCATGCGCCCGAAGGCGTCGACGACGCAGGATCCGCCCCAGAAGCGCAGGTCACCCTCCATCCCGACGCGATTCGCCATCACCAGCGGCATGCCGTAGACCATGCCGTAGAACCGCACGGTGAGATGCCACCCCGAGGGATTGTCGAACTCGCCCCCGACGGCCTCGATCGCCGAGCTGATCGGCGAGAAGAGCACGGTGCAGCCGTGCAGCGCCACGAGGTTGGCCAGGCCCGGGTTCCACAGATCCGCGCAGATCAGCACCGAAGAGCGCCACGGACCCCCGATCTCCCAGGTGTCGACGTAGCGCCCCGAGGCGAAGTGCTTGCCTTCCTCGAGGCGCCCGTAGGTCGCGAGGTTGATCTTGCGGTGGAGGAAGGGCTGCCCCGTCGCCGTGAGCGCGATCGCGGTGTTGTAGAACTGCGCCGCCGGGCCCTCCTCCATGATGCCGACGATCGCCACCATGTCGCCGGCCGCGTCGGCGAGGCGCTTGAGCATCGGGTGGTCGCGCTCGAGCGCCAGGCTCAGCACCTCGGTTCCGGCCCCGTGCCCGGTCAGCGACATCTCGGGGAACAGGAGGACGTCGACGCCGGCCGCGCGGGCCTCGTCGATCACCGCGAGGTGCTTCTCGAGGTTCGACTCCAGGTCGCCCAGGTGGCTCTCGACCTGGGCCGCCGCCACGGTGAGGCTGCTGTCACGGTTCATCGCGGGAATCCCGGTAGCTGGGCGCTGGGCGCTGGGCGCTGGGCGCTGGCATCATGGAAACGGCGCGCGATCGCCCGGTAAAGGCGCCGCGCCCGTTCGCGCGAGCCGTGCGCCGGCCCGGGACCGGCGTGCGGGCCCGCCTCAGATGAGCCCCTCGCTCTTCAGGAACTCCTCGGCCACCTTGCGAATGGCCACCTTGTCGACGTCGACACGCGCATTGAGGCGCTGCATGGTCTCGTCGTCCAGCTTCGAGGCCAGATGCTCCAGCGGTGCGCGCAGCCCCGGATTCGCCTCGAGCGTCTCGGTGCGCACGACGGGGCACAGCGCGTAGTTCGGGAAGAACCCCTTGTCGTCCTTGAGCACCCGGAAGTCGAACGCCTCGATGCGGCCGTCCGTCGCGAACACCAGCGCGATATCGGCCTGGTCCTCGTTGAGCGCCTGGTAGGTCAGGCCGCTGTCCATCGGCGCGCGCTGGGCCCGCGGTACGCGGAAATCATACATCTTCTCGAGGCCGATGAGCCCGTCCTCGCGGTGCGGGAACTCGGCATTGACGGCCATCGTGAGCTCGCGACCCTCGTTGTAGGCCTGTGCAAGGTCGCTCAGGGTCTCGAGCCCCTCCGTGTCCGAACGCCCTTCCTTGACGGCCAGCGCGTAGGTGTTGTTCGCATCCGAGCACTCGAGCCAGGTCAGGCCCTGCTTCTTGTCGAGCTGGCGCACCTTCTTGACCGTTTCCTCCGCGGACAGGCCCTTCGAGGATTTCTTGTTGTAGGTTACCAGCGAAGTCCCCGTGTACTCCCAGTACACGTCGACCTGGCCATTGAGCTGGGCCTTGCGCAGGACCGTGGACCCCATGCCATCGGCCTTGTCGACATCGAAGCCGTTGGCCTCGAGCAGCTGCGTGGTCATTTCGGCCATCAGGAGCTGCTCGGTGAAGTTCTTGCCGCCCACGGTGATCGCCGCCGAGGCGGTGGACACCGTGAGTACGAGCACTGCGAGTGCGCTAAGCAGCCTGTTGAGGTAATGCATCATGTCATCATCCCCTGGTGGTAGTGATCAGCGGTTCAGGCGTAGTGGATTGACGCCCTTGGGGACCAGCCAGAACTGCAGCTGGCCAATGAGGAAGTCGAGAATCACGGCGAGCAGCGCCGTGGGGACCGCGCCCGCGAGCATCATCGTCGTGCGGTCGAGCGCGATGCCGGTGAAGATGAGCTCGCCGAGGCCGCCGCCGCCGATCAGGAAGGCGAGCGGCGCCGTACCCACGTTGATCGCCAGCGCGGTGCGCAGGCCGGCGAAGATCACGAACAGGGAGTTGGGCAGCTCGACTCGCCAGAGGATCTGCCTGCGGGTCATCCCCATGCCGACGGCGGCCTCCATCAGGTGACCGGGGACCGCGAGGATGCCCTGGTAGGTATTGCGCACGATCGGCAGCAGCGAGTAGATCCAGAGGCCGAAGATCGACGGCCAGAAGCCGATGCCGAGGATGCTCATCGCGAGCGCCAGCACGGCCAGCGTCGGGATCGTCTGGCCCGTGTTGACGACCTGGAGCACGGACTCGGAGTACTTGCGCATCCACGGGCGCGTCAGCAGAACTCCGAGCGGGATACCGGCGGCGATCGCGAGTCCCCACGAGATGCCCACCAGCAGCAGATGCTGCCGTGTCAGGAAGCGGATGTCGGGCCACAGGTAGAGGACATCGCCGATCAGCCCGCTCGCCTGCGCCCACGCGCCAAAGGCGAACATCGCCGCCAGGACGAGGTTGCGCATCCCCCGGCGCCCGGGCGCCGCGGCACGCAGCGTGGCGCTCGCCGTCGCCATGATCAGGCCGCCCTCTTCTCGCCACGCGCGGTGCTGAGCAGATCCGTGATGTCGCGCTGACCGACGTAACCGATCAGGCGGCCGCTGTCGTCGAGCACGGCCGTCCAGTTGACGTCGTGCGCGAACATCTCGGAGACCGCGGTGCGCAGGTCGTCACGCCGCCGCACGGTGAACGTCAGTGGCAACGCCAGGTCGCCCGCCTTGCCCGACGAGCCCTCGGCCACCCGGCGGTTGATGTAGCCGCGCGGATGACCGCTCCCATCCACTACCGGCACGCCTGCCTGCCCGCTGGACTCGAGGATCTCGCGCGCGCGCTCGATATCGTCATCGCGCTTGACGGTCTTGACGTCGGTGTTCATCGCGTCCTCTACGCGCGCGAGTCGCAGGCGCTTGAGCGTGCGGTCGCCGCCCACGAAGTCCGCGATGAACTCGTTCACCGGGTACGCGAGCAGCTCGTCCGGCGCGGCGTACTGCTCGATGCGCCCCTCGCGGAAGATCGCGATCTTGTCGCCCATCTCGACCGCCTCGTCGATGTCGTGACTGACGAACATGATCGTCTTGCGGATCTTCTCCTGCATCTTCAGGAACTCGTCCTGGATCACCTCGCGGTTGATCGGGTCGATGGCGCCGAACGGCTCGTCCATCAGCAGCACCGGCGCATCCGCGGCCAGCGCCCGGATCACCCCGATCCGCTGCTGTTGCCCGCCGGAGAGCTCGTTCGGATAGCGATCCATGAATGCGTCCGGCTCCATGGCGACCATCTCGAGCAGCTCGCGCGCCCGCTCGTGGCACTTCTTCTTGTCCCACCCGAGCAGCGAAGGCACCACCGAGATGTTCTGCTCCACGGTCATGTTCGGGAACAGGCCGATCTGCTGGATCGCGTAGCCGATGTTGCGCCGCAGCTGGACCGGGTCGTACTCGTCGGTGTCCTTGTTGTCGATGTAGATCTTGCCCGAGGTCGGCGTGATCAGCCGGTTGACCATCTTCATGGTGGTCGTCTTGCCGCAGCCGGATGGCCCGAGCAGCACGCAGATCTCGCCCTCCGGTACCTCGAGGTTGATGTGATCCACGGCCGTCACGCCGCCCCGGTCGGTCTGGAAGGTCTTGGTCAGTTCTTCGAGCCGGATCATGTCTCCTCCTGGAGCTGCAGCCCGCGCGGCGTCAGTCTCTTCTGGAGCCAGAGCAGGGCGTAATCGGCGACGATGGCGAGGATACTCACGGCAATGGCCCCGGTGACCAGCTTGCGCGGATCGGTCTGCGAGATGCCGCGCGAGATGAGCTCACCGAGCCCCCCGGCACCGATGTAGGCGGCGATCGCCGTCACGCCGATATTGAGCACCACGGCGGTGCGTACGCCGGCCATGATGACGGGGACGGCGATCGGGATCTCGACCGCGCGCAGCCGCTGGAACGGTGTCATGCCCATGCCCTTGGCCGCCTCGCGCAGGGCGGGGTCGACGTTGTTGATCGCCGTATAGGTGTTGCGGATGATCGGCAGCTGCGAGTAGAGCAGCACGGCGATCACCGCCGGGAGATAGCCGATCCCCTGCCCGATCACCGAGAGGATCGGGATCATGATGCCGAACAGCGCGATCGAAGGGATGGTCATGACCATCGCCGCGACGTAGAGCACGTTCTCGGCGACACGCTGGTTCTGGGT
Organism: Halofilum sp. (in: g-proteobacteria); assembly: GCA_034520925.1. Classification (GTDB taxonomy): domain Bacteria; phylum Pseudomonadota; class Gammaproteobacteria; order XJ16; family Halofilaceae; genus Halofilum. Next base: position 107,915 of record JAXHNC010000001.1, read on the forward strand.
GATGGCGATGCCGATGGGGACACCGGTGAGGATCGCCAGACCGACGGCCACGCTCACGATCGAGATGTGCTCGACCGTGAGCACGGCAATCTGGTCGATGTTCGCGAAGGCGTAGCTGAGCGTTTCCATCTCAGCGCCAGGTCATGCCGGCGCGCCGGCGGATGCGAAAAACCGTGCAGTCAAGGCCTTCTCCCCCGGTATTGTCGGTCTTGTCGTGGAGTCTGGGCCGATCCGCGACGCATTGCCAGCCGCCGGCGGTCAGAATCTCCCAGCGATCCCGCGGCACTCTCTCGCGGATTCGACCCAAGCTCTCGTCATTGCGACGCGTCGGGCGGGCACTGCTCCTGCAGCCAGGCGCGCAGTGCCACCAGCGCGTCGCGCTCCGCGGTCGCCTCGGGGGCCACCAGCCAGTAGCGCCCGGGCGAGCGCATGCGCTGCGCGAACGGCTCGACCAGTCGCCCCGCCTCCAGGTCGGGCTCGACCAGCGGGCTGCGCCCCAGCGCCACGCCCATGCCGTTGACGGCCGCCGCGAGCACCTCGTTGGAGGCATCGAACACCGGGCCCCGGTCGGCGGGCACGCCTTCGGCACCGGCGTCGGCGAGCCAGTCGATCCATTCCCCGGGATGGGCACCGTTGTGCAGCAGGATCGCGCCGGCGAGGTCTGCCGGCGTACGCAGGCGGGGCGGCCCCGCTGCGACGGCTGCGCTGCACACGGGAAAGCGCTCCTCCACCATCAGCGGGTCGCAGCGCAGGCCCGGCCAGTCTCCCGGCCCGAAGCGGATGGCGGCGTCGATGGCCCCGCCCTCGAAGTCGGCGCGGCGCACCGAGCTGACCAGCTCGATCTCCACGCCGGGCCAGCGTGCACGGAAGTCGTTCAGGCGCGGGATCAGCCAGCGCACGGCCAGGCTCGGGAACAGGCTCAGCGTGACGCCGCTGGCGCCGCGGGCTCGCCGCAGCCGCGCCGTGGCGTCGACCAGGCCGTCGAGCGCATCGCTGACCGCCTCCAGGTAGGCCCGTCCGGCCTCGGTCAGGCGCAGGCCGTGGCGGTCGCGGTGGAACAGCGCGGTGCCGAGCTCCGCCTCGAGCCCGCGCACCTGGTGGCTGATCGCGGACGGGGTGCGGTGCAGCTGGGCCGCCGCCTCCTTGAAGCTCAGCAGCTGCGCCGCCGCCTCGAACGAGCGCAGCGCGGACATGGTCGGCAATCGGCGCTCCATCGGGTCCCCGCGGTCGCCCCTCCCGGGTGAATTCGATTCACCTCAAGGCGAAATTATATCGCTTGAGCCGGCCTCGGACACGGCGCACCTTGGGCCGCGACACCCGACCCCGCAGGCACGACCATGGCGTTCCCCGACCGCTCCCCCTACGTGATCATCGGCGCCGGCATCCACGGCCTGAGCACGGCCTGGCACCTGGCGCGCGAGCTGCGCGCGCGCGGCCGGGGTGACGGCGGCGACATCGTCGTGCTCGACAAGTCGGGCATCGCCTCCGGCGCCTCGGGCATCGCCTGCGGCGTGGTGCGCAACAACTACTTCCAGCCGGCCATGCGCGAGCTCATGGCGCACAGCGTCGAGGTCTGGGAGAGCGACCCGGCAGCGTTCCACTACCACCCCGTCGGCTACATGCAGATCAGCCCGGAGTGCATGCACGCGGACGTCGCCCAGATCGCGCAGCAGCAGCGCGAGATCGGCTACACCTCGGAGTTCATCGAGGGGGAGAAGGAGTCCCACGACTACATGCGGCGCATGTTCGATGACTGGCGGGCGCCCGGAACGACCTCGGTGCTGCACGAGAAGAAGGGCGGCTACGCCAACAACACCGCGTCGATGTACGGCCTGGCCGGCAAGGCCGAGGCCGAGGGCGTGCGCATCGTCACGGGCGTACGGGTCACCGGGCTGCGTACCGACGGGCAGGCGGTCACCGCGGTCGAGACCGATCGGGGCACCATCGAGACCGACTACGTCGTGGTCGGCGTCGGCCCGTGGGTCAAGCACGTCTGGGACATGCTGGAGCTGCCCTCGCACATCACCATCCGGGGCCGGGATGGCCAGGATCACGAGGACGTGCGCATGTGGACCTACTGGAGCCTGCAGGAAGGCACCCTCGGCGTGGACCCCGAGACCCAGAAGACCAACGCCGGCGAAGCCCCCCCAGTGATCCACGTGGACAGCGACCAGCCGCTGTACTCGGACGAGGACGGCTCGCTGATCACCGACGAGATGTGGGGCATCTACTACAAGCCCGATCTCAACTTCGGTGGTATCCAGGGGGGCGCCGCGCCCGTGAAGGTCGACCAGGACCCCGACCAGGTGCAGGTCGATCCATACGGAACGCAGTCGCCGGACTTCGCGATTGGGCCCGAGTTCGCGCACATGTGGGTATCGGCGCTGGCGTTCTGCCAGCGGCGCTTCTCGGGCACGCTGGGGCAGTACAAGCGCGAGCCGAGTGGCGGACTCGGCTGCTTCACGCCGGACAATTTCCCCGTGTTCGACGTCTTCCGGCAGAACTGCTACTTCATCGCCGACTCGAACCACGGCTACAAGATGCTCGGGGTGGGCGCCCTGGTGGCGCAGGAGATCATGGGCGAGCAGAGCCGGCTGCTGCAGCCGTTTCGCTTCGAGCGCTACGCGAAGGGCGAGCTGCACCCGACCTCGCACAGCCCGTTCCCCTGGAGCTGAGGCCGCGGCTTGCACCAAGCGCTCGCCGGGAACCGCGAATGAACGCGAATGTACGCAAATGGCGTTGGTGGTCTGTCGCGCTCCGTGGGGCTTCGCTGACCGCGTTCGAACCACAGATGAACACAGAGTTGCCCATTGCGCGGGAATCGCGTGCTGGAGCTGCGCTGACACGGTGGAACGGTGGCTGCGTAGCCGCCCCAGGCTCGATGCCCCACCCGAGCTACATCTGTGTTCATCTGTGTTCATCTGTGGTTCTTCCCGTTTCAGCGCAGCTCCTGCAGCCCCGCCGGTGCCGCGGCGCCATTCGCGATCATTCGCGTTCATTCGCGGTTCGATGACCAGGTATCGGAGTACCCAATGCCCTGGGGTCTTCTGAAACAGGGACTCAGGAAGTCGTACCTGCCGCGGGGGCTCCTGCCGCGGCGGCAGGCGCTGAAGGACAGCTACGACGTCGTGATCATCGGCGCCGGCGGCCATGGGCTCGCGGCGGCGTATTATCTCGCGAAGGAGCACGGCATCACCGACATCGCCGTGCTCGACAAGGGCTATCTCGCCGGCGGCAACACGGCACGCAACACGGCGATCGTGCGCTCCAACTACCTTACCCCGGAGGGCGTCTCGTTCTATGACGAGTCGATGAAGCTCTGGGGCGGGCTGTCCAACGAGCTCGACTTCAACATTCAGCTCTCGAACCGCGGTCACCTGACCCTGGCGCACGCGGACTCGACCCTGCGCACGATGCGCTGGCGCGCCGAGGTCAACAAGCACCTCGACGTCGATTCCGACCTCGTCTACCCCGACGACATCCGCCGGCTGTGCCCTCACCTCGACCTGTCCGAGGACGTGCGCTGGCCGATCCTGGGTGCGCTGTATCACCCGCCGGGTTCGACCGCGCGGCACGACGCGGTCGCCTGGGGTTATGCCCACGGCGCCAGCAAGCGCGGCGTCGAGATCCACGAGCATACCGAGGTGACCGGCCTGCAGCGCGATGGCCAACGCGTGACCGCGGTCGAGACCGATCGCGGCACGGTGCGCTGCGGGCGCGTCCTGCAGGCCGTGGCCGGCGCCTCCAGCGTGGTCGGCGACATGGCCGGGCTGCGCCTGCCGATCCGCACGGTCCCGCTGCAGGCCTGCGTCTCGATCCCGCTGATGCCGTTCCTCGACCCGATCATCGTGTCGGGCACGCTGCATACCTACGTCTGGCAGACCGCGCGCGGCGAGCTCGTCATGGGCGGCTCGAGCGACCCCTACCCCGGCTACACGACGCGCTCGACGCTCGACTTCAAGGAAGGCCTGATTGCCCACCTGCTCGAGCTGTTCCCGTTCCTGGCCGAGGTGCGCCTGATGCGCCAGTGGGCCGGCATGACCGACATGACGCCCGACTTCTCGCCGATCATGGGCAAGACCCACCTCGACAACTACTACATCGACGCGGGCTGGGGCACCTGGGGCTTCAAGGCGACGCCCGTGTGCGGCCGACGCATGGCCGAGACCGTCGCCACCGGCCGCGTGCCCGAGATCCTGCACGCCTTCGACATGGGGCGTTTCAGCCGCTTCGACCAGGTCGGCGAGCGCGGCGCCGCCTCGGTCGGGCACTGACCAACGCAAAGCCGCATGGAGATCAACGCCAAGGCGATGAGTCAACCCATGAAACTGATGAATTGTCCGCTCAACGGCTGGCGCAACATCGGCGAGTTCGTCTATGGCGGCGAGGTCGTGCCGGCGCCGGCGCACGATGCGCCGACGGAGGAATGGGCCGACTGGGTGTTCATGGAGAACAACACCGCCGGCGTGGTGCGCGAGTGGTGGCTGCACGCGCCGTCGAGCTACTGGTTCATCGCCGAGCGAGACACGGTGCGCGACCAGGTCCTGCGCAGCTACCCGCCGGACGAGGTCTTCACCGAGCGCGTCGAGCACGACAAGGGGGCCGGGACCACATGAGCGCGCGCCTGCCTGCACCATGGGGCCGCCTGATCGACCGCGAGCAGCCGGTGCGCTTTTCGTTCGAGGGCGAGACCGTCGACGGCTACGTCGGCGACACGGTGGGCTCGGCCCTGCTCGCGCGTGGCACATGGCTGCTGCAGGGCCGCTCGCTGCAAGTACCACCGCCCGCGCGGGCCGTTCACGCTCACCGGCGACGATCGCCGAACACGCTGGTGCAGCTGCCCGACGGAGCCGAACTACCTGCCGGCGAGCACGTGCCGCGCGCGACCTGACGGGCTCCGCGCGACCGGCCAGCGCTGCAGCGGCAGCCTGCGAGCGCGACCGCGCGCGCATCAGCGAGACGCTTCTCGCGCTTCCTGTTCGTCGGCTTCTACTACCGCGCCTTCTATCGGCCGCGCGGGATCTGGAACGCCTGGGAGAAGCTCATCCGCCGCGCCGCGGGCCTGGGCCGCGTCGATCCCGAGGCCGCGCATCGCCTACTACGACAAGCAGTACGACTTCTGCGACGTCGCCGTCGTCGGCGCCGGTGCGGCCGGCCTCGCCGCTGCGCTGGCGGCGGCCGACGGCGGCGCCGACACGGTGCTGATCGAGCGCGAGTCCATCCTGCTCGGCGGCGCCCTGAACCACGCATCGCTTCGATGCCGAGGCCACCGCCGGAGGGCAGGCGCGCGCGAGACCTGGTGCGCAGCGTCGAGGCCGCACGCCCGCGTCCGCGTCGCGGACCGGCACCGCAGTGTACCGGGCGCTTCGGCGACAACCTGCTCGCCGCTGGTCCACGGCAACCGCATGACCAAGCTGCGCGCCGGGCGTGTCGTGGTCGCCACCGGCGCCATCGCGCAGCCCGCCGTGTTCCGCTACAACGACCTGCCCGGGATCTGTGCCGGCAGCGGCGTACAGCGCCTGATGCGCCTGTACGGCGTGCGGCCCGGCCAGCGCGCGGTCTGCGTGACCTCCAATGCCGAGGGATACGGGGTGGCGCTCGAGCTCGCCGATGCCGGGGTCGAGGTCGCCGCCGTGATCGACACCCGCCGCCATCCCGAGACCGACCCGCGCGTCGAGGCCGTCCACAAGAGGGCGATCGCGGTGCACGCGGGCGCCGCGGTCATGCATGCGCGCGAGCGCGACCAGCACGTCGCGGGGGTACGCATCGTCGACCGCGAGCGATCGGCGCCGGGCGTCGGGCATCGATCTCGACTGCGATCTGGTGACGCTCGACGTGGGCGCTACGCCCGCGATCTCGCTGGTCGCGCACGCGGGCGGCGACGTCAGCTACAGCGACACGATCGCACGGCTGACCGTGCGCGGCGCTGCCGCCCGGGATGCATGTTGCCGGGCTCCGTCGCCGGGCCCTGCAGCGCTGACAAGCGCCCGCGCACGAGGGCGAGGCGGCGGGTCGCGCCGCGGCCAGCGGCGACGAAGCGGCGATCCGCGATTCCGCGCGGAGCGCGACGGCCCGGCGCAACGCGCCGTGGCCGATATTCCCGATCCGCAGGGCAAGGACTTCGTCGACTTCGACGAGGATTTGACCGTCGCCGACCTGCGCAACTCGGTGGCCGGAGGGCTTCGGCTCGATCGAGCTGGTCAAGCGTTTCTCTACCGTAGGCATGGGCCCGAGCCAGGGCCGCACGGCCGCGGTCAACGCCGTGCGCATCGTCGCCGACGCGCTCGGCACGCCGGTCGAGGGCGCGCGTGCATCGACCAACCGTCCCCCGGCCGTGCCCGAGAAATTCGGCCACCTCGCTGGCCGCGGCTTCGATCCGGTGCGTCACACCGCGATGCATCGGCGCCACCTCGACGGCCGGGCGCGCAGATGATCGTGGCCGGGCACGTGGCTGCGGCCGCAGCACTACCGGTCGTGACACGCGGACCGGCGATCGACGCCGAGGTCGCGGGCCGTGCGCGAGAACGTCGGCCTGATCGATGTCTCGACCCTGGGCGGCATCGAGGTTCGCGGCCGCGATGCGGCCGAGTTCATGAACCGGATGTATACCTTCGGTTACACGAAGCAGCCGATCGGGCGCACCCGCTACCTGCTGATGACCGACGATACCGGCAGCGTGGTCGACGACGGTGTCGCGGCCCGGTTCGCCGAGGACCACTACTACGTAACCGCCACCAGCGGCGGCGTGGAAAACGTCTATCAGCGCATGCCTGGTGGAATGCGCGAGTGGCGCCTCGACGTGGACGTGGCCGAACGTCACGGCCGCCTGGGCGGGGATCGACCTCGCCGGGCCGAACTCGCGCGCATGTGCGTCAACAAGCTGGAACACCGACATCGACTTCTCGGCCGAGGCGTTCCCGTACATCGAGGCCCGCCGCGGGCGGATCGAGGGCATCCCCGTCCGCGCCCTGCGGGTCGGCTTCGTCGGTGAGCTCGGCTACGAGCTGCACTGCCCCGCCGCCTGCGGCGAGGCGCTCTGGGACCTGCTGCTGGACGCCGGCCACGAGTACGGCATACGGCCCTTCGGGGTCGAGGCGCAGCGCACCCTGCGGCTCGAGAAGGGGCACATCATCGTGGGCCAGGACAGCGACAACCTCACCCACCCGGAGGAGGCATCGATGGGCTGGGCGATCGCGCGCGAGAAGCCATTCACGTCGGCGCGCCGGCGATCCGGCACGCGGACGGCGCGACGCTGCACGCGCGTCTGATCGGCGTTCCGCCCGGCCGACGGACGCCGAGCCGCTGCCCGAGGAGAGTCACCTGGTGGTCGACGGCGAGCGCATCACCGGCCGCGTGACCTCGATCGCCTGGTCGCCGACGCTCGGGCACGCGGATGGGCATGGCGTTCAGCGCGCACCGGATCGAGCCGAGCCCGGCACGCCGTTCACGATCAAGGCCCAGGGCGGGCGGTTCGTCGAGGCCGAGGTCGTCGCAACGCCGTTCGTCGACCCCGCGAACGAGCGCCAGAACGCATAGGAGGCTGTCCGTGTCCATCCAGCCCGACCAGTACCACCGGCGCAGCTTCGTCTACCGCCGACTGGCGGCGATGCTGAGTTCGCCGACATCGGCGACGCCGCGGTGGCCACCGCCTTCCCGGGCAGGGAGCCGCCGCCGCTCGGGCTCGTCGACCTGTCGCCGCTGCCGCGCGCCATCGGCGCCAGGCGGCGCGCGCAACGGCGGCGGAAACGCTGGCCGCGCGACATGCGCAACGCCTCGGCGGCGACCGCCGCCGGCGACCTGGTGCTGCGCCTGAGCGATCGCGAGCTGCTGGTGATGACCGCGCCGGGCAGTGACGGCGAGGCGGTGCGTGCGCTCGACGTGGCGATCCCGGGCGCCGGTGCCTGGCCCGTGCCGCGCCGCGACAGCCACTGCGCCTTCACGCTGCGCGGCGACGCGGCGGTGGACCGCCACAAGCTCTGCGGCGTGGACCTGCGACCCACCGCCTTTCCGGCCGCCGCGATCGCCCAGACCTCGGTGGCGCGGAGCGCGGCGGTCGTGTGCCGGCCGCCCGACAGCGACGGCCGCGGCTATCTCCTGCTCGCCGACAGCGCCTCGGCGATCTGGTTCTGGGACGTGCTGCTCGACGCGATGGCCGAGTTCGACGGCGGGCCACTCGGGCTGGGCGAGCTGGGCAAGGCCTGATCAGTCGCTTGCCGCCGCCTCGTGGCGGCGATAGGTATACGCGAAGGACACCACCCGGGCCACCAGCGTCAGCAGCGTGGACACCAGGATGCCGAAGATCAGCGACACGGCCAGGCCGCTGAAGATCGGATCGTCGAGGATGAACGTCGCGCCGACCATGGCCGCGAGCGCCGTCAGCGCGATCGGCTTGGCGCGCACGGCCGCCCGCGTGGATCACGGCCTCGCTCGCAGCGGCACCGCCTTCGCTCGACCTGCTGGCTGGATGAAGTCCACCAGCAGGATCGAGTTGCGCACGATGATGCCCGCCAGGGCGATCATGCCGATCATGGAGGTGGCGGTGAACTGTTTGTCGAGCAGCGCATGGCCCGGCAGTATGCCGATCAGGGTCAGCGGGATGGGCGCCATGATGATCAGCGGCAAGCCATAGGAGCGGAACTGGGCCACCACCAGCAGGTAGATCAGCATCAGCACCGACGGCGATAGGCGATGCCCATGTCGCGGAAGGTCTCGTAGGTGATCTGCCACTCGCCGTCCCACTTCAGGCTCCAGCGGTACGGATCCTCGGGCTGGTCGATGAAGTACTGCGCGAGCGGCTCGCGCGTCCGTGACGGGCGTCGCGTCAGCGGGCGATCGCATCCCGAGCATGGCGTAGCAGCGGGGCTGTCCATCGCACCCGGCCACATCAGCCGTGACGTAGACCACCGGCCGCAGGTCCTTGTGGTGGATCGGCCGCGCGCGCGCGTGCGCTCGTCGTCAGCGCTCGCCGAGCGGCACCAGGCGCGCCGGGTCCGCGGGCGGACCGCGACGTGCGGCAGCGCCCTCCATCCGGACCTTGCCGCAGCCGGATCGGCCAGCTGCAGGCGGCACCGGCACCGGGCTCCGTCGCGTCTTCGTCGTGCAGGAGCCCTACCGGGCATCCTCCGCACGGCGCCACGGACGGTGGCGATCTGCTGGGCCGCGTCGGACTGGCCACGCCGAGGCGCGCGGCACGCTGGCGATCCACCGTCGAGCAGCAGTGACGTGCGCGGCGCCTCGAGCGTGGTATCGACGTCGACGACCTCGTCCGTCGCGCGCGAACAGGCTCTGCGACGCGCCGTCGCCACCTCGCGCTCGGCCCGGACAGTCCTCCAGGCCGTAGACCTCGCCGATCAGGCGGCGAGCACCGGCGGTCCGGCGGCACCTCGACCACCTTGACGTTGGCGCCGTAGGCGCGCGCCGATCGCCTGCAGCCGGGTCGCAGCCGCGAGCGCGATCTCGTGGCTCTGGCGCTCGCGCGCATGCTTGTCCACCAGGTTCACCTGCACGTCGGCCACCGTGGGCCCCACGGCGCAGATAGTACTGGCGCACCAGGCCGTTGAAGTTGATCGGGGCCGAGGTGCCGGCGTAGGTCTGCACGTCGGCTGACCATCGGCACCGGGCCAGGTGAGTCGGCCAGCGCGCTGCGGCACCGCGGCCGGTCTGCTCCACCGGCGTGCCCTCGGGCATGTCGACGACCACCTGGAATTCCGACTTGTTGTCGAAGGGCAGCATCTTCATCACCACGAGCTGGAAGCCCGCCAGGCTCACCGAGCCCGTGATCAGCACGAGCAGCGCGGCCAGCATGGCGAGGCGCCAGGGACGGCCACGGCGCCCGTTCAGGAACGGCGCCAGGAACGCCTGGAGACGCGCGATGCGACGGAGCCGGTCAGACGGCGATCCTCCATGGCGTGCCGCTCGGCGTCGCGCTGCCCGTCGCCGCGCGGCCACGCGGCCCGACGGCTGAACACCTTGAGAAAGAGCCAGGGGGTGAACACGAACGCCACGATCAGCGAGATCAGCATGCCCATGCTGGCGTTGATCGGGATCGGGCTCATGTATGGACCCATGAGACCCGATACGAACGCCATCGGCAGCAGCGCCGCGATCACGGTGAACGTGGCGAGGATCGTGGGGCCGCCGACCTCGTCGACTGCCAGCGGGATCGCCTCCACGAGCCGCCGGCCGCCCATGTGCATGTGGCGGTGGATGTTCTCGACGACCACGATGGCGTCGTCGACCAGGATGCCGATCGAGAAGATCAGGGCGAACAGCGACACCCGGTTGAGCGTGAAACCCCAGGCCCAGGACGCGAACAGGGTCACCGTCAGGGTGATGACGACCGCGGCACCGACGATGACGGCCTCGCGCCAGCCCAGGGCGATCAGCACCAGCACGACGACCGCGGTGGTCGCGAACACCAGCTTCTTGATCAGCGTCTGCGCCTTGTCGCTGGCGGTCTTGCCATAATCGCGGGTCACGGTCGCGCGCACGCCCTCGGGCACGAAGGTGCCCCGCAGCTCGTCGAAGCGCTCGATGACGGCCTCGGCCACGGTGACCGCGTTCTCGCCCGGCTTCTTGGCGACCGCGACCGTCACGGCCGGATGCTGCGGCCGCCGGCCGGCCGCCGCGCCGGCGAAGCGCTGCACGCCGAGCCGCAGCGTACTCCTCGGGCTGGTCGGGCCCGAGGCTCACGTCCGCGACGTCGCGCAGGAATACCGGCGCGCCCTCGTTCATGCCCACCACGAGATCGGCGACCTCCGCGGGCCGGGTCATGTACGTTCCCGCCTGCACCCGGACCGCCTCGTCGGCGCACGATCGTGCCCGCGTCCACCGAGGCGTTCGTGGCCCCGAGGGCGTCACGCAGGTCGGCGAGCGCGATGCCGTAGCCGGCGAGCCTCTGCGGATCGAGGCGCACCTGCACGACCCGATCCGGCGCCCCCAGCGTGTAGATATCGCGCGTGCCGGGCACGCGCTTGAGCTCGGTCTCGATGGCGTGCGCGACGCGGGCGAGCTCGTGGGCGCCGCGCTCCGGATCCTCGGTCCACAGCGTGCCGGCGACGATGGGCACGTCGTCGATCCCGCGCGGCTTCACCAGGGGCGTGCCGACGCCGATGTCGCGCGGCATCCAGTCGCGGTTCTCGTAGACGGCGTTGTAGAGCCGGACGATGGCGTCGGTGCGCGGCTCCCCGACCTCGAACTGGACCGTGAGCGTGGACATGCCGGGGGCCGACACGGAATAGATGTGCTCGACGCCCTCGATCTCCGAGAGCATCTGCTCGGCGGACGCCGTCACCAGGCTCTCCACCTCGCGCGCGGACGCGCCCGGGTACGGGATGAAGACGTTCGCGAAGGTCACGTCGATCTGGGGCTCTTCCTCGCGCGGCGTGACCGCCACGGCGAACAGCCCCATGAGCAGCCCGACCAGCGCCAGCAGGGGCGTGATCTCGGAGACCAGGAACTTGCGCGCAAGCGCGCCGGAGATACCGAGACGCTCGTCGGTCACCGCCGGTTCCCCGTCGGGCGCTCCTTGAGCGCGACGGCCGCTGCGACCGGGTCCGTGACGACCGTCTCGCCGGCATCGAGCCCGGCGAGCACGGGCACGCGCCCGTCGGCGAGCGGCGTGCCGACGCGCACCTGGCGGAACTCGAGGCGGCCGTCGTCACCGCGGACGTAGACGGCCGTGACCTCGCTGCGGTGCACCACGGCCGAGCCCGGCACGAGCAGGCGCTCGGTTTGTCCGCGCACGAACGCCGTCTTGACCAGCATGCCGGGATAGATGCCGTGACGGCCCTCGGGCAGCGTCACGCGAACGCGGAAGGTATGCGTGGCCTCGTCGGCATAGGGGAAGATCCGCAGCGATTGCGCCTCGATCGAGGCCCCGCCGGGCAGCAGGACCCGTGCCGCCTGGTGCTCACGCAGCGCGGTGATGTGCTGCTGCGGCACCTGCACCAGGACGCGCAGGTGCTCCAGCGACAGGCCGGTCATCAGGGGCTGGCCGACGCTCGCCGTCTCGCCGAGCTCGATATGACGCTCGACCACGATGCCGGCGTACGGTGCCCGCACCACGGTGTGCTCGAGCTGCTGGCGCGCCTCCTCGAGCGCGGCGCGCGCCGCCTCGACGCGTGCGCGGGCCGATTCGTACTCGGCGCGCGCGCGGTCCATCTCCGAGCGTGACACGAGATCCTGCTCGAAGACCTCGCGGATACGCTCGTATTCCGCCCGCGCCTGCGCCAGCCGTGCCCGCGCCTCCTCGAGGTTGGCCCGGGCGCGCTCGAGCCGCGCCTGCTGCTCGTTGTCGCGCAGGCGCACGATCACCTCGCCCTGCTCGACGTAATCGTCGACGTCGAAAGGCAACGCGACCACGCGGCCCGTGGTCTGGGCCGACACCGTCGAGCGGTTCACTGCCTCGACCACACCGTCGAGCAACTGCTCGTCGGTTACCGGCGCCAGGCGCGCAGGGGCCGTCGGCAGCTCGGCCGCCGCGACGGCGGCGGCGAGCAGCATCGGGAGCACGGCGGCGATGATGCGCATGGCGGATCTCCGTGGCCCCGGCTCAGCGGCTGCGCGTGGTCGCGGAATGCCGGGCCGGTGGGCACCTGCAGGCGCCGGAGGATCCGCGCCAGCGGGCAGAAGCCGGTGAACGAGGCCTGGAGCATGTTCGCGCCCACGAAGGCCGTCAGCCACAGCCAGTAGGGGCTGTGCAGGTAACCCAGCAGCAGGCTGGCCAGGATCATCGTGCCGGCGAAACGGAACACGAGGGTGTCGATGTTGCTTGCGGTGCTCATGTGGATGGCGCCCTCCCGGGCCGGGTTGTCGCGCTGGCTGCTGCGCAGCTTCGTCGATGCGCACCGTGCCGTCGCTGATCTGGGTCAAGGGACGCGCGGATTGCCCCGAAGTGGCGATGCACGCCCTCCTGCTCCCTCTTCACCCAGCACCACCGACAAGGCCCCGGAGGGACCGGACGGCGACGAGGTGGATCGGCACGGCACGCGGCGATGGCGCGCAGCGAAAGGCTGCTCGCCGATGGCGGGCAGCCCTCGCGGGCCAGCTGTCCCGGAACGGACCGTCGGGCGGGCCCTAGCGGAACGACTCCGTCGCGGCGCCCATCGGGGCGGGCACGATGTCCTGCCGGAACTGCCGCACCAGACCCCAGCACATCAGGGCCAGGACCACGGAGAACGGCAGGCCGGAGGTCACCGACGCCGTCTGCAGGGCCGACAGCGGGTTGCCGCCTACGGCCGCGGTGCGCGCCCGCGATCAGCAGGATCGCCGCCACGGCGCCCTCGGTCACGGCCCAGAAGAACCGCTGCTGCCAGACCGGGTTCGGGTCGCCGCCGTTGGTCAGCATGTCGACCACCAGCGAGCCGGAGTCGGACGAGGTGGCGAAGAAGATCGCGACGACCAGAACGCCCAGCAGCGAGTGCCCGCCGACGATGATCGAGCCCCACGGTCGGTCCGGCCAGGGGCAGCTCGCACCGAGCAGAACGAACATGGCGTCGGTCGTGCCGGCATGGCCATCGAGCTGCGTTGCCGTCCTTGCGTGATCTCAGCGGATGGCGCGTGCCGCCGAAGATGCAGAACCAGACGATCGATGCGCCGACCGGTGCCAGCAGGCGTGCCGAGCGATGAACTCGCGAATGGTGCGGCCGCGCGAGACACGGGCGATGAACATGCCCACGAACGGCGACCAGGCGATCCACCAGCCCCAGTAGAACAGCGTCCACGCCGTCGAGCCAGTCCTGCGCCTTCCTCGTTGAAGGCGCACGATGCCGCAGGCTGGTGGCCGGCAGGTGCTGGAAGTAGTCGCCGGTGGCTCTGCACCATGTACTTGAGGATGAACAGGCGTCGGCCCGGCGATGAACACGACGATCGCCAGCGCGCATGGCGCCGTACATGTTGAACACCGACAGCCGGCGGATGCCCTCGTCCAGGCCGAGCATCAGCGAGGTCACGGCGATCGCGGTCACCACGGCGATGATCACCACCTGGGACTGCCATCCGACCGGCATGCCGAACACCTGGATTCAGCCCGGAGTTGATCTGCGTGGCGCCGAGCCCGAGCGAGGTCGCCAGTCCGAACAGCGTGCCGAACACGGCCAGGATGTCGATCAGGTTGCCGACCCAGCCATAGATGCCGCGGCCGATCAGCGGATAGAAGGCCGACGCGGGCCGCAGCGGCAGGTCGTGGCGGAAGCAGAAATAGCCCATCGACATGCCGATGATGATGTACACGGCCCAGGGGTGCAGGCCCCAGTGGAAATAGGTCGTGTGCATCGCCAGCACGGCCGCCTCGCCGGTCCTCGCCTCGGCCATGCCGCCGGGCGGCGTGTTGAAGTGGAAGATCGGCTCGGCCACGCCGAAGAAGACCAGGCCGATGCCCATGCCGGCGGTGAACAGCATCGAGAACCACGACCAGGTGTTCCATTCCGGCTGCTCGTCGTCCTTGCCGAGCTTGAGACGCCCGTATGGACTGAACAGCACGATGATCACGAACACCAGGAAGCCGAACACCGATGCCAGGTACCACCAGCCCATGTAGCTGTTGATCCACGAGAACACCGCCGACGAGACGTTGCCGAGGTTGGCCGGCGAGATGATGCCCCAGAGCAGGAACAGCACCAGCAGGACCACCGAGATCAGGAATACGGGCGGGTTGGTACGCCTCCGCGCAGGTGCCTGATCCGCGCGTCCGACATAGCCCCTCCGGTCGTTCTCGCGGTCGCCGCGGGTGCGGGCGGTCAGGCTGGCGGCGCGCCTCGATCCGCGGCAACGGCGAGCCGTCCCGGCACCGGCGGCCGGACCGGCTTGGTTCCGCTCAGCCTCGCCGTAGGCCACGAAGCCCGGCCGCCCCTGCCGTCGAAGCTGCTGAAATCGCGCTCACCACCGGACGCGGCGGTGCGCAGGGTAGCGCAGAATCGGGGCCGGGCATCCCCGACTGGAGGGCACGCATGGCGGCCGAACCCGCGCTCCCGGCCGATCTCCGGCTCGAGCGCCTCGAGCGGGCGAGCAGCGCCCGCGAGGCCACCGCGGAGCGCGCCCGCGCAGGCGCGCCCGAGGGCACGCTGGTCTGGGTCGAGCACCCCGAACGGCCACGCGGGCGGGGCGGGCACGAGTGGCTGCTCGGCGACGAGCCCCGGCCTGCACGCCGGGCTGGTGCTGTGCCGGGCCGGCCCTGGCCGCGGAACGCGCCCAGCTCGGGCCGGTGGCGGCGGTCGCCCGGGCGCGCGCGTTCGGCGCCTGGCGTGCAGCCGATGACCGAGCTGCACTACCGCTGGCCGAACGATGTCCTGCTCGACGGCGGCAAGGCCGCCGGCCTCTGGCTCGATGGCGAAGGCGCGCCGCAACGCATCGACTGGCTGGTGCTCTCCTGGGCGGTGAACACCGCCACCGCCCCCGAGCGCATGGGCTTCGACGCCGCGGCGCTGGAGCGCGAGGGCGCCGCCGCGCCGGTGGACGCCGGGGAGCTGCTGCAGTCGGTCGCGCGCCAGCTCGTCGCGGCGATCGCGACCTGGGACGAGTCCGGCTTCGAGCCCGTGCTCAGCAGCTGGCGCGGGCGCCTGGCCCTCGGCGCGGCGATCCACGTCGCCGGCGCCGACGGCACGACGTTCGCCGGGATCTCGGAGTCGGTCGATGCCGAGGGGGCGCTCACGATACGCGCCGACGCCAGCACCCACCGGGTGACGCTCGCGCGCTTCTTCGGCCTGCCGGAGGACCGGACATGACGAGCGAGCCGGGCGTGCGCTGTGTCCAGCCGGACTGCGGCGAGCCGCTGGTGCACCGCTACGAGGGAGGAGACTACGGTCTCGAGGACATACCCGAGCTGTTCCAGGTCGGTCGGGTCGCCAGTGACCCGGATGGTCCAGAGCGAATCGAGCTGCGCGCGGAGGAGATCCGCGAGCTCAAGGTCCTCGCCGACGCCTACAGCTTCGATTTCGAGGGGGGGCTGATCCAGCTCTGCCTCGACCTGCATCGCTTCGCGCTCGATCGACGCGAGGACACGTTCACCTTCGTGCAGGACTTCTGAAACGCAACGACCCCCCCGTCCGGGGACGGGCGGGGGTCGCGCGCCCGCCGGCGGCTGCCGGGCGCCCCTGCTCAGGGGCCTCCGACGGGCGGGCCCGTGGTGCCGGTCCGCCGGCCGGGGGGCGGTTGCGGCGCCTCCTCGGCCCGTGCTCGACCCGAGGCACGCAGCTCCTCGAGCCAGAGGTCGTGGTGCTCGCGCGCCCACTCCTCGCTGACGTATCCGGTCGCCATCCCCTCGAACGCGCCCTCGGTGCCGGCGGTGCCGACAGCACGGTGGCCTGAAGGCGATCGCGATCCAGATGATGCCGACCACCGCGTGGATCAGGTTCGACAGCTGCATCGTCTCGCGCGTCTGGCCGAAGCCCGGGAAGTCCAGGATGAGGCCCGTGATGCACACCGCGCCGCCGCCGATGACGATGAACCAGAACCAGGCCTTCTCGCCGCCATTCATGCGGCCGGCCGAGGCATGCTGCTTGCCCATGCCGCCCGCCTTCTTGAACCACTCGATGTCCACCCGCTTGGGACGTCGTAGGCGATCCAGGCTGATGCGGATCAGCAGGAGCACCCCCACGGTGAACAGCGGTCCGAGGAAGTTGTGCAGCGTCTTCGAGAAGCTGGCCCAGGCCGAGAACCCGGTCGGCCCGAGCAGCGGGATCAGCACGGCGCGGCCGAACAGCAGGCTCAGACCGGTAATCGACATCAGGATGAACGATATGGCGGTGAACCAGTGCAGCGCCCGCTCCCAGGCGCGCCAGCGCAGGACCTTGCGTCCCGAGAGCGGCCCCTCGAGCCGGTTGCGCCCGTGCACGATGTGGAACAACCCGAGAGCGAGCAACGCCACGGCCATGAACCAGGGCATGATCCAGGCCACCGGACCGTTGCGCAGGTTGCGCCAGTTCTCACCACCCGGCGCGATGAGGTTGTCCGTGGTGTAGGGACCCGAGGCCGAGGTATAGCCCTCGTTCCCCCGGCGCACGCCGGTCCACGTCTCGCCGCGGGGATTCTGCTGCTCCCACGTCGGCTGCGCCGTGGCGTCCTGGGCGTAGGCGACGTAGACGCTACCGCGCGCGAGCGGGGCAATCATCGCGCCGCCGACGATCAGCGCGAGGCTCCAGGCCATCGCGCGCCGATGCGCGGAGCCGGCGCGGCTCCTGCGAGAGGCCGATGCAGTGGCCATGACTATCCTCCCATTACTGGTAGGCGCCGCCGTACCGCTGCAGGCGGCCACGCAACTCCTGCGACCGTTGCGCCGATCGCGTGCGCTCCTGCTCGAGCGCGTCCGCCTGATTGCCCGATACCCAGGGTTCCTGGACCGGCTCGCAGCCCGCGAGCAGCAGGGCAGTCAGCGCCAGCGGCGCCAACATTGCATTCAGCCGTGCCATCGTGGTCGCGACTCCCGTTGTTCGTGTTCTTTCTAGCGGTCCTGCGCCGCGGTGCGGAACCGCTCGCTGAGCTGCTGGTCCAGCTCCTCGTTGTCGAGCTTGTTCCCCAGCGAATCCTGCGAGCCCTTGTAGACCCCGGGCTCGTACATCTTCGGGGTCGCGGTCTCGTAGCACCCGCCGAGGCCGGCCGCGGCAACGGCCGCCAGCGCGAGCACGCAATATCGCCTCATGGCCGGTCCTGGATCGCGCCGCCAACTCATGAGACGCCGGCCCCGTAGGCCTTCTGCCAGCCCCAGGTCTGCGGCCGGCCGGAGCGCTGCATGACGCGCTTGCGGTAGATGTCGGCGACGAGGTCGCCGTCGCCGGCCAGCAGCGCCTTGGTCGCGCACATCTCGGCGCAGGCGGGCAGCTTGCCCTGGGCGATGCGGTTGGCGCCGTACTTCTCGTACTCCGCGTTCGAGTTGTCCTCGAGCGGGCCGCCGGCGCAGAAGGTGCACTTGTCCATCTTGCCGCGCACCCCGAACGCCGTCTCCTCCGGGAACTGCGGCGCACCGAAGGGGCAGGCGTAGAAGCAGTAGCCGCAACCGATGCAGAGGTCCTTGTCGTGGAGCACGAGTCCGTCGGTCGTGGTGTAGAAGCAGTCCACCGGGCACACCGCCGCGCAGGGCGCGTCGGTGCAGTGCATGCACGCCACGGAGATCGACTTCTCGCCGGGCTCCCCGTCATTGAGCGTGATCACGCGCCGGCGATTCACGCCCCAGGGCACCTCGTTCTCGTTCTTGCACGCGGTGACGCAGGCGTTGCACTCGATGCAGCGCTCCGCGTCGCAGAGAAACTTCATTCGTGCCATGTCGATTCTCCTCCCCGTAAGCGGTTAGGCCGGGGTGATCTGGCAGAGCGTGGCCTTGGTCTCCTGCATCTGCGTCACCGAGTCGTAACCGTAGGTCGTGGCGGTGTTGCAGGCCTCGCCGCGGACGATCGGCGCCGTGCCCTCCGGGTAGCGGTCGACCAGGTCCTGGCCCTGGAACCAGCCACCGAAGTGGAACGGGGTCCAGATGACACCGCGGCCGACGCGCGGGGTGACCATCGCCACCACCTTGATGCGACCGCCCTCGGGACCTTCGAGCCAGACCCACTGGCCGTCCCGGATGCCGCGGTCGTTCGCGTCGGCCGGATTGATCTCGACGAACATCTCCTGCTGCAGCTCCGCCAGCCACACGTTCGATCGGGTCTCCTCGCCGCCGCCCTCGTACTCGGTCAGGCGGCCGCTGATGAACGCCAGCGGGTAGTCGCCGGAGTAGTCCTGATCCTGGATCGACGCGTAGCGCGTCGGCAGGCGCCAGAAGGCCTTGCGATCCTCGTAGGTCGGGTATTTCGACACGAGGTCGTAGCGCTGCGTGTACAGCGGCTCGCGGTGCACCGGCACCGGGTCGGGGAACTGCCAGACGATGCAGCGCGCCTTGGCGTTGCCGAACGGCGCGCAGCTCGTGGGCGATCGCCACGCGCTGGATGCCGCCGGAGAGATCGGTCTTCCAGTTGACGCCGTCGAGCCTGGCGCTGTTCGAGCCGGCGAAGCTCATGTCCTCGTGGACCGTCGTCACGCCGCCACGCTCTTGATCGCGGCGAACTCGTCGGCGGTCGCATGCCAGCGAGGCGGCGCAGCATGCCGAAGGTGAACTCCGGATAGCCGTCGTCGAGCTCGGAGTTCTGCGAGTACGAGCCCTCGGCCAGCAGGCTCTCGCCGTCGCGCTCGGTACCGAAGCGGGCGCGGAAGGTCAGGCCGCCCTCGACACCGCACGCGAGGTGTCATAGAGCACCGGCGTGCCGGGGTGGCCCATCTCCGGCGTGCCCCAGCAGGGCCACGGCAGGCCGTAGATATTCGCCGTCGCAGGGACCGCCCTCGGCTCGCAGCGTGGTGGTGTTGAACGTGCGCGCGGTGCTCGGCGTGGCAGCTTGAGCCGCTCCGGGCTCTGGCCGGTGTAGCCGATGGTCCAGCTGCCGCGGTTGATCTCGCGCAGCGTGTCCTCGATGCTCGGCATCGCCGTTCTCGATGGCTGATGTGCTTGAACATCTGGTCGGCGAAGCCGAACTTCTGCGCGCCAGCAGGTAGAGGATCTCGGCGATCCGGCTTCGACTCGAACATCGGCTCGATGACCTTGCTCGCGCCACTGCAGCGAGCGGTTCGACGCGGTCACCGAGCCGTAGGTCTCGAACTGGCTCGCAGGTCGGCAGCAGGTAGACGCCGTCGCTGGCGCTCGCTGCAGTCACCGCCAGATGGGTCGGATACGGATCCGAGACCGACCACCATGTCCAGCTGCTCCAGCGCCTTCTTCATCTCCGGCCCGCGCGTCTGGCTGTTCACGGCGTGGCCCTGGAAGAAGACGGCGTGGAAATTGTCCTTCTGCGACAGGTTAGCCTGGTCCTCGAGGACGCCGTCGATCCAGCGCGACACCGGAATGCCCGGGATGTTCATGGTGTAGGCCATGCTGCACATCGCCGGTGTCGTACTGCTGGCGATTCACTATCGAAGCGCTTCTTGAGCCAGTCGGGATCGACGTCCCAGACCCGCGCCCAGTGGCTCCACGCGCC
This sequence comes from Halofilum sp. (in: g-proteobacteria), assembly GCA_034520925.1. Taxonomy (GTDB): domain Bacteria; phylum Pseudomonadota; class Gammaproteobacteria; order XJ16; family Halofilaceae; genus Halofilum. The sequence goes on from JAXHNC010000001.1 coordinate 127,909, forward strand.
CTCGGACAGGCCGTAGTAGCCCGGCAGCGTGTGGCAGTTCGGGCCGACGTCGGTCGCGCCCTGGACGTTGTCGTGGCCGCGGAAGATGTTGGCGCCGCCGCCCTGCTTGCCGATGTTGCCCAGCGCGAGCTGGAGCACGCAGTAGGCGCGGGTATTGTTGTTGCCGATGTGGTGCTGGGTGCCGCCCATGCACCAGACGAGCGTGCCGGCCGGTTCTTCGCCATGGTCTCGGCGACCTCGCGCACGTCGGCCTCGGCGCACGCCGGTAACACGCTCGACCTCGTCCGGCGTCCAGTTGGCGACTTCCTTGCGGATTTCGTCCATGGCCCAGACGCGCTGGCGGATGTATTCGTTGTCTTCCCAGCCGTTCTCGAAGATGTGCCAGAGCAGGCCCCAGACGAAGGCGACGTCGGTACCGGGACGCAGCGACACGTACTTGTCGGCATGCGCGGCGGTGCGTGTGAAGCGCGGGTCGACGACGATCATTTTGGCACCGTTTTCCTTGCCGCGCAGGATGTGCTGCATGGCGATCGGGTGCGCCTCGGCCGGGTTCGAGCCGATGAACAGCATCGACTTGGCGACGTGCATGTCGTTGTAACGAGTTGGTCATCGCGCCGTAGCCCCAGGTGTTGGCAACGCCGGCGACCGTGGTCGAGTGGCAGATGCGCGCCTGGTGGTCGATGTTGTTCGTGCCCCAGAACCCGGCGAACTTGCGCTGCAGGTACGAGCCTGCTCGTTGCTGGCCTTCGACGAAGCCACACCAGAACACGCGCGTCGGGACCCGACTTCGCGCGGATGTCGCAGCAGCTTGTCGCCGATCTCGTCGATCGCCTGCTCCCAGGACAGGCGCTTCCACTTGCCGTCGACGAGCTTCATCGGGTACTTGACCCGCTTCTCGCCGTGGCCGTGCTCGCGCACCGAGGCGCCCTTGGCGCAGTGGGCGCCGAGGTTGAGCGGCGAGTCGAAATCCGGTTCCTGGCCGGTCCAGACGCCGTTCTGCACTTCGGCCATGACGCCACAGCCGACCGAGCAGTGGGTGCAGACGGAACGCCGCACCTCGGTCTCGACCCCGGCCTTGGGCGCCATGTCCATGCGCGCGGCCTCGGCGCGACGCATCATGGCGGGGGGCAGGCCGGCGGCCAGGGCGGCCCCGCCGACGGTGACAGGCCCGAGCGGCGCAGGAACTCGCGCCGGTCCATGCCCGCGCGGGCCCCCACGGTGGCCGGCATGCCCTCGCTCGACGGGACCCCGCTACGCTTGCGGATCAGTTTCATGGCTGACCTCTCCGGTCGGCGCTCAGTCGCGCGCCGTCTCGTAGTACTTGCGGATGTGATCGGTTTCGCGGTAGCCGCTCGCCTGCGGGCTCTCCTGCGCCGCGGGCGCCCGTGCACGGGGCGCCTCCTCGCCGCGCAGGATGCATCGGCGCCCGGCGCCGCCGGCGATACCGAGGCCGGCGACACTGCCGAGAGAAGCGGCGGCGGCTTGTACGCGGGCCGCTGACTTCTCGCTGCTCACTCCTTCGATGAGCTGCGGTCTCCCGTCAGTGCGATCCGCCGCGTGCGCGGGCTAACGCTCGGCGCCTCCAGCCAGCCGTCGCTCGAACTCGATGAAGGCCGCACCCGAGGCCCGACGACTACGATAGAAATCCGCGCTCTTCGCCGCCTGCAGGTCGGCGAACAGGTGCCGGCATCCAGGAATCGATGTGCTCGCTGAAGAACAGGCGCTGCGTGGACTCGTCCTGGCCCTCGGCAGGGTCCGCGAGCAGGCCCATGACCTCGGCCAGGGCGCCGGCGTGGTCCTCCGGCTCGCGCACGTCCGCCTGGCGCTCGAAGCCGAGCAGCGCGCAGGTCGCGGCGCAGCGCCACCAGCGGGCGGTCCATGAGGAAACCCGGTGCGGTACCACGACGCATAGGGCACCACCTCGCCGCGGCCGAGCCCGATGAACAGGTCGTGGAACTCGTCGTCGAGCGCCCGGGCGCTCGGTGCCGGCCGCCGCGGCCGGCGCCCAGCGTGCTCGCCAGCGCGGCCCAGGCCGCGCCGAGCTCGCCGTCGCCGGCGACCGCGCCACTGCCGGCCAGCTGCTCGAGCAAGGCGCGCGATCCGGCGTGTCGCGGAAGCAGGCCGGCGAGCGAGCGAGCCAGGCGCGCGAGCGGAACGCGGGTACGCTGGCCTCGATGGATTCGGACGCCGCCTCGGCGTGCCACTGCGTTGGCGACACGGCCACTCCGACTGCTCCCTGGGCGCTGCGCCTGACTCGCGTTACTGTAATCTATAGCACCCTGGCAGCGGTCGCGTGCAACGCGGTTGCACTCAAGTACTTGGCCAGCGGGGATTTCCGCCGTCGTGCCGGCCTGCGATCTCATGCCCATCTTGGTGTGCACCAGACGAAACCGCTTATTGACGAACCAGCAGTAGCAGACAGGATCAGCGACTCGCCTCATTTGTACGGGTGGAGCGACCCCTCGTCGCGCATCACGGCCTCGACGCGGCAGTCCTCGCAGAGCTGCAGCCGGCGGCGCGCGGTGTCGTCGGCGAACATCCAGTGGCCCGCCAGGCGCTGCTCCATGCGCTCGATCAGCTTGCGCGTGGCGAAGGCCTTGCCGCAGCCGGGGCAGTGGTGCATCGGCTCCTCGTGCAGCACGCGCTCGCCCGGCTCCGCCTGGGCCGCGTAGTCGACTTGCGGGGCGAGCGTGATCGCGTCCTCCGGGCAGGTCCGCTCGCACAGGCCGCACTGCGTGCAGCGCTCCTCGTGGAACCGCAGCTGCGGGCTCTCGCCGCCGCCGACGACCGCCTGCGTCGGGCACACCGAGACGCAGGCCATGCACAGCGTGCAGGCGTCGCCGTCCACCTCGATCGCGCCGAGCGGGGCGCCGGGCGTGAGCGCGTGGGCCGGGGCGTCGCCCCCGGCCTGGCGGTAGAGGTGCGTGATCGCCTGGCGCAGGCGCGCGCGCTTGCCGCCGAGGCCGGCGAACGTGGCCGGCTCCGCGACCAGCGGCCCGGGGGCCTCGGCGAGCGGCGTCTCGTCGCCGCCGATGTCGAGCACGGCGAGCCGGTCGGCGGGCCAGCCCAGCCCGGTGAGCACCTCGCGCGCGAAGGTGAGCTCGCGCCGCCGTGGCCGCGCGTTCCGACGCCGGCGTGCCGGGCGGCGCCGCGACCAGCACGACGCCCGGCCCCGAAGGCCAGCGCCGCGAGCCAGGCGTCCGGGCCGACGCCGCCGGTGTCCTCGACCTCGAACGGCAGCACCGACTCGGGCATGGCGTCCGCCCACGCGGCCACGGCCTCGGCGCCGGCCTCGCCGTCGTGGAACAGCACCACCGGGTTGGCGCCGCCGGCCTCGCGGTAGCGCCGCAACACGCCGCGCAGCGTGTCCACGAGCGCCTCGCCCGAGGGCGCGGTGTAGCTGATCGCGCCCGTCGGGCAGACCGTGGCGCAGCTGCCGCAGCCCTGGCACAGGTAGGGATCGACCTCGATGCGCTCGCCCACCGAGCGGATCGCCTCGGTGGCGCAATGGTCCAGGCAGCGCGTGCAGCCGGTCTGGCCACGGCTGCCGTGGACGCAGATACCGGGGTCGTAGTCGAAGTAGCGCGGCTTGTCGAACTCGCCGACGAGGCCCGGCAGCGCCTCCAGCGCCGACGCCAGGGCCGCCTCGTCCGCGGCCGCGTAGTAGCCCGGCGGGAGCTTCCCGCGCTGCAGGGCCGGGGTGGCGCCGACGTCGAGCACCAGGTCGAAGGGCGCGTCCTCGCCCGCCCCGAAACGGGCCGCCAGGTCCACCGGGGCGCCGCCGTCGAGCACCGTCACGCGGAAGGCCCCGAGGTAGCCCTCGACGGCGGCCACGCGGCCGCGCAGCAGGCGCGGCCCGAACGTCGGCGACGTCGGATGGCCCAGGCGCTCGCCGGCGTCGTCGGTCGCCAGCACGCAGCACCTCGAGCGTCGTCGTCGAGCCGGCGCGCCGCCTCGGTCGCGGGCTCGGGCGCCCACGAGCACGAGCACGCGCCCGCGCGAGCGCGTAGGTGACCAGCGCCCTCGGGCGCCGGCGCGCCGGCGCCCGGCAGCGTCTGCCAGCGCCTGCGGCGCGCGCGGCGCCGTCGCGGCCCGCGCTGCGGCAGGGCCGGCGTGCGCGGTCATGCCCTGCCATCGGGATCCTCCTCGGGCGCATCCGGGTCGGCGTCGTCCGGCGTCGCCGCCGGCGCGTCCGCGCTCGGCTGCGTCGCCGGCGCATCCGCGTCGGCATCGGCGCTCGTCCCGCCGGCGTGCCGCCGTGCGGCGCGGCCCGGGCTCGTCGTCCGGTGCGGGCTCGGCCGGCGCCTCGCCGCGCTCGGCCGCCGCGGCCTCGTCACGCGCCCGCAGGCGCTCCTCGTGGTAGCGCATGTCGGCCGTCACCGTGTCGCCGAGCGGCGCGAAACTGGTGTAGTCGTCGTCATAGTCGTCGAGGCCGTCGCGCACGTTGAAGCCGGGCAGCGAGAACAGCTTGCCGCAGCGCGGCGCGGCGCATGCCGCTGGAGACGCGCCGCGACAGGTAGGCGCTGAAGTCGCTGTCCGGGCTCGAGCGTCTCCGGCGGCGCCAGCTCGGACGTCGGTCGACCGGCTCCGCGGCGCGGCGTCCCCGGTCGTCCCCGGTGTCCGCCTGCGGCGCGTCCGCGGGCTCGTCGGCCGCCGCCCCGGCGCGCGCCTTCATCGGCCGCCGCCGCGTGGCGCCGCCGCCGGCTCTCGCGCGCGGCCTGCTTGCGCCGCGACCAGCGCGCGAGGAACGGGTCCTCGTCCTCACTCGCCGGCCGGGTCCGATCCTTTCCGTCCGCCATCGGCGGCCTCCGCGCTCCAGTTCCGCCGGCGCCGCTTGCGCGGCTCCGCGGGCTTGTAATGGGTCATCACGAACTCCTCGAGCTCGGGCAGCAGCTCGGCGGGCAGCGGCGCCTTGTAGACCGTGTCGTCGGCCTCCATGAACGCCCCTGCCTCGTCGTAGTTCGCGGTCACCGCGAACGGCTCGAGGTCGATGTCCTCGCCGGCCCGGCAGATCACGCACAGCGACGGCTCGCGGCCGACGAGGTTGTACCAGTAGCTCTCGGCGGCGTCGCGGAACAGCGGCATCGACAGGCCGCGCCACTCGAAGTCGTGCTGGCCGGACGCCTCGTGCACCAGCTTGCGCTCGGGCGCCGCGGGCGGATCGCCGTCGGGCAGGACGGCGAGCAGCTCCCAGCGCGGGATGCCCCAGCGCGAGCCCGGGTCCTCGCTGCGGCGCATGAGCACGCGCACCGACCAGATCGTCACCGGCCGGCCGCGACCGGTACGCGTCGTCATCGCTGCCCCTGGCCGCGCGCGCCGCTCATCCCTCGCCCTCCGGCGTGATGCGGAACACGGGGTACTGGGGCGCCTCCCAGTCGGCCTGCTGGGTGTGCGTGTGGAACTGCTCCTCGACCTCCTCCTCGCCGACCGAGCGCTGCAGCGACAGGATGGTGTTCACGGGCTGCTCGCAGAGGCTGTCGACGAAGGCGAGCTCCTCCTCCGCCTGGGCCCGCGCCGCGGCCTCGTCGGGGGCCCCGAAGCGGTCGATGAACACGGCCGTCAGGCGGTCGACGGCGGCCCGGCGCTCCGCCTCGCTCACCTCCGCCACGGTGACCAGCGTGCCCCAGCCGAGCGTCTCCAGGCCCAGGAAGCCGCGCCGGAACGCCTCGGCCTCGCTGCCCCCGAGGCGCTCGGGGTCGACGTCGTTGAAGGTGAACATGAACGTCCCCGGCACGGCCGGCTCCCCGGCGCGCGCGGCGGGGAAGTAGACCTCGGTGTCGGAATCGTCCAGCCGCAGGATGCGAAGCAGGCGCAAGGCGTCGGGCGTCTCGTGGTCGAGCCTGCCCCCGAGGATAGTCGCAGCGCGCGCCGCAGGCCAGCCGGTCGGGCCGCGCCCCGGGGACATCACACGACCTTGCCCTCGGACAGCGGCCGCCCGGCGAGCACGCGCTCGTAGCCCAGCGGCGACAGGTCGAGCGAGCGCCAGCCGCCGTGGACCACCTGCTCGGCGAGGCCGCGCCCCACGGCCGGCGCCTGCTGCAGCCCGTGGCCGGAGAAGCCCGACGCCAGCAGCAGGTTGGGGCGCTGCGGGTGCGGTCCCAGGATGGCGTTGTGGTCCAGCGGGTGGACGTCGTAGTGCCCGGCCCACGCGTTGATCATGCGGATGCCCTCGAACGGGCGCATGCGCGCGGCGAGTGCCGGCCACAGGACCTCGTCGAACACCGTGTAGTCCACCTCGAGGTCATCGCAGTCGCGGTCGGCCTCCGGCGCGGGCGAGCAGCCGGTGATGTAGTGCGACCCCTCGGGGCGCACGTACACCCCCTCGGGCAGGACCGTGAGCGGCAGGCCGGGCGCCGGCTCCTGCGCGTCGAACACGAACACGAAGCGCTTGCGCGGGTACACCGGCAGGTCGACACCCGCGAGCGCGGCCACCTCGCGCGAGCCGATGCCGGCGGCGTCGACCAGCCAGCCGCAGGCGAGCCGGGCGCCGTCGCCGCCGCGCACGCCGGCCACGCGGCCGGCCTCGACCTCGACCGCGGCCACGCGCTCGCGGCGGTACTCCACGCCCAGCGCACGCGCCTTCGCGCGGAACGCCTGCAGCAGCGCCCAGGGGTCGAGCCAGCCCTCGCCCGACAGCCCGAGCGTGCCGCCCTCGAGGCCGACCGTGTCGAGCCAGGGGAAACGCTCGCCCAGCTCGGCGGGCGTGAGCCAGGTCACCTCCGCGCCGCAGCCCACGGCGGTCGCGTACTCGGCGCGGCGCGCCTCGACGCCCTCCTCGTCGGCGAGGAACAGGTAACCGCCCTCGTGGAAGCCGATCGCCGGGACCTCGCCGTCGACCGCGAGGTAGCGCTCGATATTGCGCAGGAAGCGCACCGCGAACTGCGAGATCGCGATGTTGAGCGGGGTCGAGAACTGCTGGCGCACCGAGCCCGCGGAGCGCGCGGTCGCCGCCAGCCGGTAGCCGGGATCGGGCTCGAGCACGACCACGCGGCCGTCGAACGCCGGGTCGGCGGCGAGGAAATAGGCGGTGGCGCTGCCCACGATCCCGCCGCCGGCGATGCACACGTCGCAGCTGTCGCTGGCCATGATCGTCTCCCCGTTCCCTGCGCGCACAGCCTATGGGGACTGCGCCTCCCCGGTCCGCCCCCGGCGGCCGCAGCGCGTGTGCCCGCAGGCGCTCGTAGGCCGGCCGGCATTGCTCGGCGAGCGCCTCGAGGTCGGCGGGCAGCGCCCGCGGCGGCGCCCGGTACGCCTCGAACCCGGTCGAGCGCTCCACGGCCTGGTACCAGTGCGCCGCCCAGACGCCGTCGGTCTCGCGCCGCCCCGGCGGCCACGACAGCATGCGCGCGTCGAAGTCGATGCCGACGGCCCCGCACAGCCGCGTGAGCGTGCCGCGCGCGTCGGTGAGCACGTCGGCGGCGTCGATCACGGGCGGGATGCGACCGTCGTTGCGCGCCACCACCTCGTCGAAGATCGCCGCCTGCTGGACCATCCCGACGTCCTCGAGCAGCACCGCCTCGCTGCGCTTCTTCGCGTAGGAGGCGAGCACCGCGCGCGGGTCGCGCAGCAGGAAGCAGCTGGTCATGGTGGTCGAGCCACTCGCGGCCGACGCCGTCGAGCAGGTGGTGCGTCATGTGCTTCTGGTACCAGTACCGCCTTGCCCCCGGGGACGGGGCCGGTCAGCCAGTCGACGACCTCGCGCCAGTCGCTCGACTGCGAGGCCAGCACCTCGTCGCGCATCGGGTGGGGCGAGCCGCTGGTCGCCAGGTAGTAGGCATAGAGCGGCTCGTCGGTGACGAAGCAATCGGGGCGATTGCCGAACGAGCGCAGCATGGCCGTCGAGATGTTGCGCGGCCCGGACCACATGGCGATGCGCAGCGCGTCGCGTGTCATCAGCCCCTGCCTGCCGGCCTGGGCCGTCGATGTAGCGGCGCTACGACGTGATCGGCGGTAGTGCGCGCTGCAGGCGCGCGGTGACCGGGCCGCGGCCGCCATCGCCGATCGTGCGCCCGTCGATGACGATCGCCGGGATGACGCCCGCGAAGGTGCCGGTCACGAAGGCCTCGTCGGCGCCATAGACCTCGGTCAGCGAGAAGTCCTTCTCGCGCACGGTGTAGCCCGGCTGGCCGCCGCGAGCATCGAGCACTGCGCCGGCGGGTGATGCCGGTCGCAGGCAGTAGTCGAGCGCTCGAGGTCCAGAGCTCGTGGCCGCGCACGACGAAGAAGTGGGTCGAGTTGCAGGTGGCGACGAAGCCGTGCGGGTCCAGCATGAGGGCCTCGTCCGCGCCGGCCTTGCGCGCCTGGATGCAGGCCGCGATGCAGTTGAGCTTCGACAGCGAGTTCCAGCATCGGGTCCTGCACGTCCGGCGGCCCCCGGTGGACGTGCACGGTGAACAGCGTCATGCCGCGCTCGAGCACGCCCGGATCGGGCTCCTTCCACTCGGGGATGATCACGATCGTCGGCCCGCCGAGATTGGCCGCCGGGCTCTGGTAGGGCGTGGACTTCTCGCCGCGCGAGACCACCAGGCGGATGTGCACCCCGCTGTCCATGGCGTTCGCGCGGCAGGTGTCCTCGATCGCCGCGACGAGCTCGTCGCGCGCGAGCCCGATGTCGAGATCGATCGCCTTCGCGGCCTCGTAGAGCCGGTCCATGTGCTCGTCGATGAACACGAGCTGGCCGTTGTGCAGCCGGATCCCCTCCCAGACCCCGTCGCCGAGCAGGAAGCCGGAGTCGAACACCGACACCGTCGCCTCGGGACGGGGCACCAGGCGCCCGTTGACGTGGATCAGGACGTCCGCGTTGCGCGGATCCGCGGCGTGGGCATGGCTGCCGCTCTCCATGGCGCGCTCCTCGCTCGGGCAGGATGGGGCCCGGCCGCTGCCGGGCGCGCATACGGTAGAGCCCGCGCCGCGGGGCCGCAACTGGCGGGACCCCGCGCCGTCACGGGCGACCGTCGTGAGCGGCAACGCGGGCGTCGCCCGCGCGCAAGCCCGTCCACCGTGACACGTTATGCTGCCGTTTCCGGACCGTGCCGGACGCGCTCACCCCCACGCCCGCAACGGAGACACGACCGATGGCCGAGATCATCGATGGCAAGGCCTTCGCGGCCGACCTGCGCCAGCGCGTCGCGCGCCAGGTGGAGGCGCTGCGCACGCAGCACGGCATCACGCCCGGGCTGGCGGTAGTGCTCGTCGGCGAGAACCCCGCGAGCGAGGTCTACGTGCGCAACAAGGGCAAGCAGACCGTCGAGGCGGGCATGGAGTCCTTCGAGTACCGGCGCGACGCCGGCATCGGGGAGCAGGAGCTGCTCGACCTCGTGGCCGCGCTCAACGACGACCCCGCGGTCAACGGCATCCTCGTGCAGCTGCCGCTGCCCGAGCACATCGACCCGGACAAGGTGCTCGCCGCGATCGATCCGGACAAGGACGTGGACGGCTTCCACACGGTCAACGTCGGGCGCCTGTGGACCGGCCTGCCCGGCCTCGTGCCCTGTACCCCGCTCGGGTGCCGCATGCTGCTCAAGGATCGTCTCGGCGACCTCTCCGGGCACCACGCGGTGATCGTGGGACGCTCGAACATCGTCGGCAAGCCGCTCGCCGCGCTGCTGCTGCGCGAGAACTGCACCGTGGAGATCGCGCACTCGCGCACCCGTGACCTGCCTGCCGAGGTACGCCGGGCGGACATCGTGGTCGCGGCCGTGGGTCGCCGCGAGATGATCACCGGCGACTGGCTCAAGGAGGGCGCCGCCGTGATCGACGTCGGCATCAACCGGATCGAGGGCGAGGACGGCAAGACCCGCCTCGTCGGCGACGTCGACTTCGCCTCCGCCGAGCCGGTCGCCGGCGCCATCACGCCCGTCCCCGGCGGCGTCGGCCCGATGACCATCGCCTGCCTGCTCAGCAACACGGTCGAGGCGACCTGCATGCAGCGCGGTGTCGACGTACCGCGGGCCTGAGCCGCCCCCGGCGGCCGCGGGGCCGGCCGCCGACGATGCCCGCGCGGCGGGCTGGGCCTGGCTCGCGACCCTGCCGCGCGCCGCCAGCGCGCACGCCGAGCGTGGCGCGGACCCGCAGGCGGCCATGCGCGGCCTGCTCGCCGCGCTCGGCGACCCGCACCGGGACCTGCGCGTGATCCACATCGCCGGGTCCAAGGGCAAGGGCTCGACGGCCCTGCTCTGCGAGGCCCTGCTGCAACGCCTGGGCCAGCGCACCCTGACCTACACCTCGCCGCACCTGGCGCGCTGGACCGAGCGCCTGCGCATCGACGCCCGCGAGGCGGACGCCCGGCGCGCGCAGGATGCCCTCGAGGCCGTGCGCGCCGCCGCCGGGCGCAGCGGCATCGTGCCCGGCTTCTTCGAGGCGCTGACGGCCACCGGCCTGCTGCTCGCGGCACGCGCCGAGGTCGACTGGGCGATCGTCGAGGCGGGCGTCGGCGGGCGCGCCGATGCGACCAACGTGGTCACGCCGGCACTCGCCGTGCTGCACGGGGTTCGAGCTCGAGCACACCGACCGGCTCGGGCCGACGCTGGCCGACATCGCGCGCGAGAAGGCCGGCATCATCAAGCCGGGCGCGCCCGCCATCGCGGCCGGCCTGGACGAGGACACCGCTGCCATCGTGCGCGCGGCCGCCGCGCGCGCCGGCAGCGAGCTCGTCACGGGCGACGCCGGCCGCGCGCCCGGTGGCATCCGGGCCCGGGCCGGCGCGCGTCGCCTGGCACCGCGACGGCGCGCGCCTGAGCGCCGCCGGCCCGGGCTGGGCGGTGCGCGCGCCGCTGCCCGCGCCGGGCGCACACGTGGCCGCCAACGCCGCGCTCGCGCTGGCGGCCGTGGCGCGCCTGGGCTGCGCCGCCGAGCGCCTGCAGCGCGCCGCCGCCGTGCTCGGCGAGGTGGCCCTGCCCGGGCGCGGCGAGATCGTCTCGCGCCTGCCCTGGGTGCTGGTCGACGGCGCGCACACGGCGGCCTCCGCCCGCGCCCTGGCCGAGACGGTGACGGCGCTGCAGCCGGCACGCGTGCACCTGCTGCTGTCGCTGTCGCAAGGCAAGGACGTCACCGGCGTGCTCGATCCGTTGCTGCCACTGGCCTCGCGCGTCACGGTGACCTGCGCCGATCCGGATTACTCGCTCGCGGCCGAAGCGCTCGCGCGCGCCGTGCACGAGCGCGCCCCGGACCTGGCGCTCGCCACCGTCGCCGCGACCGAGGCGGCGCTCGCGCGGGCGTGCGACGACCAGCCGGGCGAGACGCTGGTCGTCGCGACCGGGTCGGTCTACCTCGCCGGCCGCGTGCGCGTGGCGTTCACGGCGCCGGGCGCATGACCGTGCGGCGCGGCTGGACACGCCGTGCGCGTCTCGGCTGAAGCCGGACCCACGGAGCCCGCAGTGGTTTGAGGGTGGCTGTGGCTGTGGGTCCGCCCGGTAGGCGCGTTTTCGCCGCAGGCGAACGCGCGCATGGCGGACATGGGCATCGGGGATGCCGACCCGACCAACCAGGAACCGGGAACCGCCAACCGGGAACCGCGAATGGACGCGACCGATCTGCCGGGAGCAGATCGGGACTGCGCGCAGCGCAGGCCCCGAAGGGGCGAGGCGCAGGGATGCGCCGAGCAATGGTCGCGAATGGCGCCGCGGTCCGCCGGGCGAGGGTGGAGCTTTGCTGACGGGATTGAAGAACCACAGCCGTAGGCGCGTTTTCGCCGCAGGCGAACGCGCGCATGGCGGACATGGGCATCGGGGATGCCGACCCGGCCGACCAGGAACCGGGAACCGCCAGCCGGGAACCGCGAACTGGACAGGCGACCCGATCTGGCCGGCAGAGCAGATCGGGACTGCGCGCAGCGCCGGCCCAAGGGGCGAGGCGCAGGGATGCGCCGAGCGAGTCGGTCGCGATTGGCGCCGCGGTCCGCCGGGCGAGGGTGGAGCTTTGCTGACGGGACTTGCAAGGACCACAGATGAACACAGATAGACACAGATGGGCCGCGTCGATGCGCGGACCGGGGTCGGAGCTTCGCTGATCACCATCGTGTGCGTGGCGCGACCAGCGAAGCTCTTGCCGCGGTAATGGTGCCGAGGCGCCCTATCTGTGTTGATCTGTGTTCATCTGTGGTTCTCCTCGCATCAGCGACAGCTCCCGCGGCGCGAGCAGCCCGCGGCGCCATTCGCGAACATTCGCGTCCATTCGCGGTTCCATGATCACGGTTCCCGCAAGGACGAAAGGCGCCCGCAGGCGCCTCTCGTCGCACGGCACGTGAGGTCCGCGCTCGAACAGCCCCTCGACGTGGCCCTCGCCATGCGGTAGCTGGGCCGCGGCGGGGACCTTGGGCAGGCCCGGCACGCGTCATGACGTCGCCGCAGACGATCACCAGGAACTCCGCACCGGCGGACAGCCGGACTTCGCGGATCGTTACGGTATGGCCGCTCGGGGCGCCCTTCATGCCCGGGTCGGTCGAGAACGACAGCGGGGTCTTGGCGATGCACACGGGATAATGCCCGTAGCCCTGTTCCTCGAGCTGGCGAAGCTGATTGTGGATCTTGTCTTCGGCATTGATGTCCGCCGCACCATAGAGTTCGGTCGCTATGGTCTTGACCTTGTCCCACAGCGGCATCTCGTCCGGGTACAGGACGTTGAACCGGCTCGGCTTCTCCTCGATCGTGCGCACGACGGTGTCCGCCAGTTCGCTCGCACCGGGGCCGCCGTTCGCCCAGTGATCGGAGAGCACCAGGTCGACCTCTTCCTCGGCGATGCGCTCGCGCAGCGCTTCGATCTCCGCCTCGGTATCGGCCGAGAACTTGTTGACCGCGACGACCGGCGGAACGCCGAATTTCTTGACGTTGCGCACGTGGCGGATGACGTTCTCGGCACCCTTGCGAACGGCCTCGACGTTCTCTTTCTTCAGCTCTTCCTTGGCGACGCCACCGTGCATCTTGACGGCGCGGATGGTGGCGACGATGACGCAGGCATCCGGGGTCAGTCCGGACTTGCGGCACTTGATGTCGAAGAACTTCTCGGCACCGAGATCGGCGCCGAAGCCCGCTTCGGTAACGACATAGTCCGACAGCTTGAGCGCGGTACGCGTCGCGCTGACGCTGTTGCAGCCATGGGCGATATTGGCGAACGGCCCGCCATGCACGAATGCCGGGGTACCCTCGAGCGTCTGCACGAGGTTCGGCCCGAGTGCGTTCTTCAGCAGCACGGTCATCGCGCCCTCGGCCTGCAGATCGCGCGCCCGGATCGGCTCGCGCTGCCGGGTGTAGGCGACGACGATATTGCCGAGGCGCTCCTGCAGATCTTCGAGATCATTGGCGAGACAGAAGATCGCCATGACCTCGGACGCGACGGTGATGTCGAAGCCGTCCTCGCGCGGGAACCCGTTGCCGACACCACCGAGACTGTTGGTGATGTTGCGCAGCGCGCGATCGTTCATGTCGAGCACGCGCTTCCAGGTGATGCGACGGGCATCGATGCCGAGCTCGTTGCCCCAGTGGATATGGTTATCGATCATCGCCGACAACAGATTATGCGCCGAGGTGATCGCGTGGAAATCGCCCGTGAAGTGGAGGTTGATCTCCTCCATCGGCACGACCTGGGCGAAACCACCGCCGGCGGCACCGCCCTTGACGCCGAAACACGGGCCGAGCGAGGGCTCGCGCAGGCAGATCGAGGCATTGCGGCCGGTGTGATTGAGGGCATCGCCGAGACCGACGCTGGTGGTCGTTTTGCCCTCACCCGCGGGCGTCGGCGTGATACCGGCCACGAGGATCAGCTTGCCGTTCGGCTTGTCCTTCAGGGTTTCCGCGTATTCCGGGTCCACCTTGGCCTTGACATGGCCGTACGGCAGCAGGCCATGGCCGGGAATCCCCAGCTTGTCGGAAATCTCGGTAATGTTACGGAGGGTCGCGCCACGCGCGATCTCGATGTCGCTCTTCGGATTCTGATGCTGCTCGTTGCCCATCGGCCTGCTCCCGGTCTTGCTGTCGATTATCCGCGGGCACCCCCGCAATACCTGAACGGCCATTCCTTTTTCCGGACATGGCCGTCCCATTGGAGAACGCGATTCCGCGATCGGTTCCCCGTACGCCTCAGGCTTTCAAGAGCCGGAGGCGGTACGTTCAGTCGCTGATCGCCACGCCGCCGTATTCGACCGCGGCGTCTTCCAGCCAGATAAAGGTGTAGTCGGCGAAACTGCGGCGGACCACCAGTTCGAACGCCTGTCCGTCGTGAACCGGTCGGATCAGGATGCCGGCATGACTCAGCAGGGTCTGCGCGCACTGTCCCGGCGCGAATGCGCGTGGATGCAGATCCAGCGTACAGCCCTTCTCGAGCACATCGCGCGCGTGCGGTCCGGCGAGTTCGATCGTCGTGAAATTGCCGGTGACATCGTTCGTGGCGATGTGTTGCCCCGCGAGTGCTTCTTCGAGGCGCGCGATCAGATCACGCTCGCCGTCCGCCACGGTGCGCACGAACCACTCGGTCGGCGCCAGCCAGAACACCGTGATATCACCGCTCTCGACCACCGTATTCGGCTCGGTCGGCAGCGCGACACCCAGAACGCCCTGGACGGCGTCGGTGAAACTCGCGTCTTCCGGATTCCCGCGCAGATTGACGCAGCCGAGGAACGGGCGTTCACGCAGCGTGACCCCGGCGTCCGCCGGCGAGGCCGCCTTGCGTTCGGGCGTGATCCGCTCGACCAGCGGCGATTCCTGACGAATGGCTTCAGACATTCTGCCGTTCCCCCTTCGGATCGTAGAACACGGGGCTCGTAATCCGGCACTGGATCACGCGGCCATCCGCCTGTGGCGCATAGAGCACCTCGTCCATCCGTTCACGGCCGCGCTTCACCATCGCGAGCGCGATCGAATGGCCGAGCGTCGACGAGTAATAGCTGGACGTGACGTACCCGTGCAGCGGCACCGGTTTCGGCGCCTCGTTGGCGTTGCGGTCCTCGACCAGCTGCGCGCCCTCGGGAATGATCTCCTTCGGGTCGTCGACCGTTACCAGTCCGACGAACTGCTCGCGGTCCTCGCGGATCGCATCGGGCCGGCTCAGCGAGCGACGGCCGATGAAATCCTTCTTCTTCGACAGCAGCCCGTGCATCCCGAAGTCCATCGGATTGACGGAACCGTCGGTATCCTGGCCGGCGATGATGAAGCCCTTCTCGGCGCGCAGGATGTGCATGGTCTCGGTGCCGTACGGCGTGATGCCGTACTCCTGGCCCGCCTCCCACACGGCGTCCCACACATACTGGCCGTAATTGGCCTGCACGTTGATCTCGAAGCCGAGTTCACCGCTGAAGCTGATGCGGAACACGCGCGCGGGCACACCGGCCGCCTCGCCGTCCCGCCAGGTCATGAACGGGAACGCCTCGGAGGACAGGTCGATGCCACTGACGACCTTCTCAACCACGTCGCGCGCATGCGGTCCCGCAAGCGAGATCGCCGCCCACTGATCCGTGGTCGAGGTCAGGTAGACCTGCAGCTCGGGCCACTCGGTCTGGAGGTACTCTTCCAGATGCCCCAGCACGCGGGCCGCGCCGCCCGTCGTCGTGGTCATGTGGTAATGGTCTTCGGCAATCCGCGCGGAGACGCCGTCGTCCATGATCATGCCGTCCTCGCCGAGCATGATCCCGTACCGGGCCTTGCCGACTTCCATGGTCTTCCAGCCGCTCGTGTAGACCCGGTTCAGGAATTCCGCGGCGTCCGGACCGCGCACATCGATCTTGCCCAGCGTCGAGGCGTCGAGGACACCCACCGCATGGCGGGCCTGGTACGACTCGCGGTCGAGCGCCTCGCGCATCGACTCACCCGGCTTCGGGTAATACCACGGGCGCTTCCAGTCACCGACGTTCTCGAACAGGGCGCCGTGCTCGACGTGCCATTTGTGCATCGGTGTCTTGCGCACGGCATGGAATCGTTCCGGACCGAAATCGCGGCCCGCGAACGCGCCCATGGTCACCGGCGTATAGGCCGGGCGGAACGTGGTCGTGCCGACCTTCGCGATATCCTCGCCCAGCGCCTCGGCGGCGATACCGGCACCGTTGATATTGCCGAGCTTGCCCTGATCGGTGCCGAAGCCCATCGCCGTGTAGCGCTTGATGTGCTCGATAGAGCGGTAGCCCTCGCGCACGGCGAGGTACACGTCGGCACTGGTCTGGTCGTTCTGCACGTCGATGAACTGCTTCGGCGCACGCGAGATCGGCTTGCGCGACGGAACCCGCCACATCGGGCGCAGCGGCGATTCCTTCTGCTTGCCGGTCGCCGGCGCGGCACCTTCGATGTCCTCGCTGCCGAACCCGGCACCGGCCGCTGCCGTCGCCCCTGCGGACAGCCCCTCGGTGATACAGCCGCCAAGCGCGAAATTGCCGTTGCAGGCACCGGCGTTGTAGGTGTTACCGACGGCCTGATCGGGCACGAACGAAGCGATCGATTCGTCGTAACGCATCGTGCCACCGGGGTGCGAGTGCAGATGGATCACGGGGTTCCAGCCGCCCGAACTCGCGACGAGGTCGCAGTCGAAATGATGGATCTCGCCGTAAACCCCGTCGCCGCGGCCGTTCAGGCGCATGACCTTGACGCCGCTGACGTGCTGTCCGCCGCGCGTGTCCACCACGGCATAGCCGCTGTAGATCGGGATCTCTTCCTTGCGGGCGCGGTCGACGAGTACGCCTTCTTCGCTCGCCGGCCGCACGTCGACGATGGCGGCGACGTCGATCCCGTGATCACCGAGATCCAGCGCCGTCTGATACGCGCTGTCGTTGTTCGTGAACACGACCGCGCGCTGCCCCGGACGCACCCCATAGCGGTTGATGTACGTCGATACCGCCGACGCCGGCATGATGCCCGGCCGGTCGTTATTGCAGAAAACGAGCGGCCGCTCGATCGCGCCGGTGGCGAGTACGACCTGGTTCGCGCGTACACGCCACTGGCGCTGCCGCGGACGCCGGTCGGGGGACGTCAGACCGACATGGTCGGTCACCCGCTCCAGCAGCGACACGAAACCGTGATGGTAATGGCCGAATGCCGTCGTCCGCGGGAGCAGCGTCACCTCTTCCAGCGATTCCAGTTCGGCCACCGCCTCCTGCGCCCACTCGACGCCCGGCTTGCCGTCGAGGAACTGGCGGTTCGCCAGCAGGCTGCCGCCGAACTCGTTCTGTTCGTCACAGAGGATCACGCGGGCACCGCGGCGGCCCGCTTCCAGGGCCGCCGCGATACCGGCCGGACCACCGCCCACGACCAGGACATCGCAATGGCGATTCTTCTTCTCGTAGCGATCGGGATCCGGTGCCGTCGGCGCCTTGCCGAAACCGGCCGCCTTGCGGATACGCGGCTCGTAGACCTTATCCCACCAGGATTTCGGCCATTTGAAGGTCTTGTAATAGAACCCGGCCGGCAGCAGCGGCGAGAACAGCCCGGTCACCGCGTTGACGTCGAACTTCACGCTCGGCCAGCAATTGACGCTGTTCGCCTCGAGCCCCTGGTACAGCTCGGTCTGCGTCGCGCGCAGATTCGGGATGGTGCCGGCGCCGCGCCCGACCTGCACGAGCGAGTTCGGGCATTCCGCGCCCGCGCCCATGATCCCGCGCGGGCGATGCAGCTTGAAGCTGCGCCCGACCAGGGAGATGCCGTTGGCGAGCAGCGCCGAGGCCAGCGTATCGCCCTCATAGCCCTGCAGCGACTGACCGTTGAAGGTGAACGTCAGCGGCTTGCTGCGGTCGATGCGCCCACCGGACTGCAGACGGTTCGTCTGGCTCACTGTTCACCTCCCGGCGGTTCTTCGCCCATCCTGTAGAACGCCTTGAATTCGTAGGTCGTGGTATCGCGCACGGCATTGAACCAGCGCCGGCAACCCGCCGAGTGCACCCAGCGCTCGCGGAATTCGCCACGCGTATTGCTGCCGAAAAACAGATAGTCGGCCCACTCCGCGTCCGATACCGAATCCGGATCCTTGGGCCGCTCGATGTGCGCCTCGCCGCCGTAACCGAATTCCGATTCGTCGCGCCAGCCGCACCAGGGACACTGGATATAAAGCATGTTCTACCCCCTCAGTGAGCCACGCCGGCGGCGCCGTGCTCGTCGATCACCGCACCGGTCTCGAAACGCTTCAGGCTGAAGGCCTCGTTGAGCGGATGCGGCTCGTCGTTGGCCATCGTGTGCGCGAAGCACCAGCCGGATCCGAGCGTGGCCTTCCAGCCGCCGGTGCCCCAGCCGCAGTTGAAGTACAGGCCATCGACCGGCGTCTTCGTAACCAGCGGCGAGGCATCCGGGCAGACGTCCACGCAGCCGGCCCAGTGGCGCAGCAGGCGCAGCCGGCTGACGATCGGATACAGCTCGACCAGTGCGGCGAGCTGTTCCTCGATGACCGAGATCGACCCCTTGTGGCCGTAGCCGTTGTACTTGTCGACACCGGCGCCGATCACCAGCTCGCCCTTGTCCGACTGGCTGATGTAGACGTGCACGGCGCCGGACATGACGACCGTATCGATGACCGGCTTGATCGGCTCCGACACCAGCGCCTGCAGCGGGCGCGACTGGACCGGCAGGCGGATGCCGGCCATATCGGCGATGACGCCGGAGTTGCCGGCGGTCACGGCACCCACCTTGTTCGTTTCGATGAAGCCCTTCGTGGTATCGACACCGGTTACCTGTCCGCCGTCACGGCGGATGCCGGTGACCTCGCACTGCTGGATCACGTCGATCCCGAGGCTGTCGCACGCCCGGGCCATGCCCCACGCGAGCGCGTCATGGCGGGCGATGCCGCCGCGCGGCTGGTACGAAGACCCCAGCACCGGGAAGCGCGTGTTGGTCTCGGAGGTATTGATGATCGGCACCATCTCCTTGACCTGCTGCGCGTTGAGCACGACGCCATCGACACCGTTGAGGCGATTGGCGTTCACGCGCCGCTCGATCGTGCGCATGTCCTGCAGGTTGTGCCCGAGGTTCAGCACGCCGCGCTGGCTCAGCATCATGTTGAAGTTGACCTCCTGGGTAATCCCTTCCCAGAGCTTGAGGCCCTTCTCGTAGATGCCGGCCGAGGCGGTCCAGAGGTAGTTCGACCGGATGATGGTCGTATTGCGGCCGGTGTTACCGCCACCGAGCCAGCCCTTCTCGATCACGGCGATGTTCGTCATGCCGTGCTCTTTGGCCAGGTAATAAGCCGTCGACAGGCCGTGCCCGCCACCGCCGATGATCACGGCGTCGTAGCGTTTCTTCGGCTCCGGACTGCGCCACGCCTGCCACCAGTTTTCGTGGTGACTGAGCGCGTTCCGCGCCAGACTGAAAATCGAGTACTTTCTCATGCCGGACATGCCCCCTGTTCGGCTTATGGCGAGACGGCTGACCGCCTGCCTTCGGGCACAGACAAGCGCGGACCGCACCGCGGTCCGCGTCGTCGCGATTCGCTACGGCCTCAGCCCCCGTATACCGGGAAGCGCTGGCACAGCTCGTGGACCTTCGAGCGGACCTGATCGATGACGTCTTCATTGTCGATGTCATCGAGCACGTCCGAGATCCAGTGCGCGATATCGGCGAACTCCTGCTCGCCGAAGCCGCGCGTCGTTCCGGCCGGCGTACCGATGCGCAGGCCGCTGGTCACGAAGGGCGGCTGCGGGTCGTTCGGCACGGCATTCTTGTTGACCGTGATATGCGCGCGGCCGAGCGCCGCGTCCGCATCCTTGCCGGTCACGCCCTTCGGCGTCAGATCCAGCAGGAAGAGATGGTCATCGGTGCCGCCCGAAACGATCTTCAGCCCGCGCTCCTGGAAGACCCCGGCCATCACGCGCGCGTTGTCGATCACGCGCTGCTGGTAGTCGCGGAACTCCGGCTGCAGTGCCTCCTTGAACGCCACCGCCTTGGCGGCGATCACGTGCATCAGCGGGCCACCCTGCATGCCCGGGAAGACGCTGGAGTTGAATTTCTTCCCGAGATCCGTGTCGCGCGACAGGATGATGCCGCCGCGGGGACCGCGCAGCGTCTTGTGGGTCGTGGAGGTGACGACGTCGGCGATCGGGACGGGGTTCGGGTAGTGGCCGGTCGCGATCAGTCCGGAAACGTGCGCCATGTCCACCATGAACAGCGCACCGACCTCATCGGCGATCTCGCGGAAACGCTGCCAGTCGATCACGCGCGAGTAGGCCGAGAAGCCGGCGATGATCAGCTTCGGCTTGTGCTCGCGCGCAAGCTCGGCCACCTCGTCATAACGGATCTCGCCGGTCTCGTCGTCGATCCCGTACTGCACGGCATGGTAGTTCTTGCCGGAGAAGTTCACGGACGCCCCATGCGTGAGATGACCGCCATGGGCGAGGCTCATCCCGAGGATGGTGTCGCCGGGCTTCAGCAGCGCCGTGAAGACGGCGGCGTTCGCCTGGGCGCCGGAATGCGGCTGCACGTTGGCGTAAGCGGCGCCGTAGAGTTCCTTGACGCGGTCGATCGCCAGTTGCTCGGCGACATCGACGTGCTCGCAGCCGCCGTAGTAGCGGCGCCCGGGATAACCTTCGGCATACTTGTTGGTGAGGACGGAACCCTGGGCCTCGAGTACCCGCGGCGACGCGTAGTTCTCGGAGGCGATCAGCTCGATATGCTGCTCCTGGCGCGTGCGCTCGGCATTGATCGCGGCGTCGAGTTCGTCGTCGAAACCGGCAATCGTGTCATTGCTGCTGAACATGCATCTCTCCCGGAACCAGCGGGCGCGGCGGCGCCCGCAACCATTCACCGAAACATCAGCGGGCGCCGCCCGGGCCATGGGCCTGGCGACATCCGGATCCGTTTCCTCGGTACATCGTCGGGCGCAACGAAGCGCTCCGACGCCGACCTGACCCGGCCGTTTGCGAACGCGCCATTATACGAGTCAGAACCGGCAGCTTACAGCGCCGTCCGCCCGTGACTTGTTCGGCCACGACGCGCCTTTGCCTTACGGCGACGATTGGCTGTCGGCATCACGGCCTTCGACTCAGCCCGGGTCTGACGGCGCCACTGGTGCACCCGCCAGCCGCGGCGGACCCGCCCAATCCGTATTCGATTCACGGCGGTCCCCGGTGTCACGGGGCCAGCGGGCCTGTCGCCGGCAACCGATCGCCCGTATCGAGCCGGCGAAACCAGCGCCAGGCGGTACGTGGAGCCGCGCCGTCGACGTTCGGGGCTCCGCGACCTGCTACGGCATCGGCTACATCGACCGAGCGCATCTCCAGACTGAACCGGCTCGCGCCCGAGGCATTGGGCACACTCGCATGCAGATGCGCCCCCGAGAAGATCAACACGTCCCCGGGCTCCACGACGACCGGCATTGCCCCGGAGGGATCGAGGGTTTCGATTGGATCGGGCGTATTCCGGATAACCGGATCGCGCCCCTCATGCCGAGCCGCCCGGACCTCGGCCCCGATCGCTTCCAGATCCCAGTCCGCGCTGTCATTCGCGATCGGCTGGTCCCAGAAGGCCGGGAAGAATGCGATCGTCCGCCCCGGAGTAATCGGATAGACCGGCAGCCACCAGTTGATCTGTTGGTAGACGTTGGACGCCCAGGTGTCACGGTGCACGCCCAGCGTGTGGCGTGCGTCGGGACCGGGGTCGTCATCATGCGGCTGGGCGCGCAGGTTGAGCACATCGACGGCCGTGCGGGCGGCTTCCAGTCCGAATCCGGTCAGGAAATCGCGCATCAGCTCCGCGGCCCGCCGATCACGCTTGTAGTCCGCCCGCAGGCGCGCGGCAAGGCGCTGCCAGTCTTCGCCTGCCATCGAGAACTGGGCCATCGCCGGCGTGTCGCAGGCGAAGGCGGCCCGCAATTCATTGTCGAAAAACTCGACCAGCCGCGCGGCCGCCTCCGTTCCGCGGACGATCAGCAGATCCCCGGCATAGACACGGGTGCGCAGCCATTCGGGCGCCGGCGGTCGATTCAGAACCTGGATCGCGGTCATTCAGGGCCTCACGGGGATCAGGATCGATTGATTCGCGAGAGCGGGCGGACGGTCGCTATACTCGCCCATCAATCAAGGGAGGAATCATGCCCGGACTGTTGCTCACGGACGTCCGCATCGTCAATGAAGAAACCGTGATCGAGGGCGATCTGCTGGTAAAGGATGGCCGCATCGACACGATCGGCGGCGACCTCGCGAGTCGCGGTGCCGACCGGGTCATCGAGGGAAACGGCCGCTGGCTGCTGCCGGGCCTGATCGACGACCAGGTCCACTTCCGCGAGCCCGGAATGGAGCACAAGGCCGACATCGCCACCGAATCGGCGGCCGCGGTCGCAGGCGGTGTGACCAGTTTTTTCGAGATGCCGAACACGAAGCCGCCGACGCTGTCGGCCGAGGCCCTCGAGGACAAGTACCGCCGCGCCGAGGGGCGCGCACGCGCGAACTACGGTTTTTTCTTCGGCGCGGGGCGCGACAACCTCGACGCCCTGATGCAGCTGGATCCGCGCACCACGCCCGGGATCAAGATCTTCATGGGCGCGTCGACCGGCAATCTGCTGGTGGACGACCCCGAGATCCTCGACCGGATCTTCGCCACCGCGACGGTGCCGGTGGTCACCCACTGCGAAGACACGCCCACCATCGAGGCCAATGAAGCGGCCATGCGCGAACGGCTGGGCGGTGCAGTCGAGCCGCGGCACCACCCCGTCGATCCGGACCGCCGAGGCCTGCTGGCGCTCGAGTTCCTTCGCGGTGGACCTGGCGCGCCGCCACGGGACCAATCTGCATGTCCTCCATCTGACCACGGCCCGCGAGATGGCCCTGTTCGAGCCCGGCCCCATCGAGGGCAAGCGCATCACCGCCGAGGCCTGCATCCATCACCTGATGTTCAGCGACGCCGATTACGAGGCGCTCGGCAGCCGGATCAAATGCAATCCGGCCATCAAGACCGCCGAAGACCGGACCGCGCTGCTGACGGCACTGCGCGAGGACCGCATCGACATCCTCGCGACCGATCATGCCCCCCATGCGATCGCGGAAAAGGACCAGTCCTATCTCGACGCGGCGGCCGGGCTGCCGCTGGCACAGGATTTCCTGCCGGCGCTGCTTGATCTGGTGAGTCGCGGGGAACTGTCGATCGAGCAGGTCGTGCGCAAGTCCAGCCACAACGTGGCACAGCGCTTCGACGTCGCCGACCGCGGCTTCATCCGCGAGGGCTACTGGGCCGATCTGGTGCTGGCCGATCCCGAGACGCCGACACGGATCGACGCCGATCGCGTGCTGTCGAAATGCGGCTGGTCCCCGTTCGAAGGCCGCACGCTCAGCGGCAGCGTCGCGGCCACGATCGTCTCGGGCGAGCCGGTCTGGCTGGATGGGCAACTCACCGGCACCATCGCCGGACAACGGCTCCATTTCGCACGGTGAATCCATGACCCAGATTGCAATCCGGCTCGTCGCCGCCGTCCTGCTGGCCGCCCTCGCCCTGCCCCTGGCGGCGGCGCCGCGGCTGGAACTGGAAGGGCGCTTCGCCCAGGGATCCGTGGTATTCGGGCGCACGGACCCGGGCGCGAGCGTCCACTTCGCCGATCGCGAGGTCCGCGTCTCACCGGAGGGCGTGTTCGTGATCGGCTTCGGACGCGACGCCGAGTCGACCTCAGCGACTGGTGGTAGAGGGACCGGATGGCGAGCGGATCGAACGCTCCCTCGAGATCGCGCGTCGCGACTACGACATCCAGCGGATCGACGGCGTACCCCCGGAAACCGTCTCGCCGCCGGAAGAGGCCTGGGAGCGCATCCGGGAAGAAGTGGAACTGGTGCGCGAGGCCCGGCGCCGCGACGATCCGCGGACCGATTTTCTGGGAGATTTCATCTGGCCCGTGACCGGGCGGATCACCGGGGTCTACGGCAGCCAACGGGTCTACAACGGCGAGCCGCGCCGCCCCCACTACGGGATCGATATCGCCGCGGCCGCCGGCACGGAGGTCCGGGCACCGGCCGGCGGTATCGTAACGGTGGCCCACGAGGACATGTATTTCTCCGGGGGCACGCTGCTGCTCGATCATGGCCACGGACTCTCATCGGCGTTCCTGCACCTGCAGTCGCTCGCCGTCGATGTCGGTGACCGCGTGGAACAGGGCGACACGATCGGCACCGTCGGCGCCGGCGGCCGCTCTACCGGCGCGCATCTCGACTGGCGCATCAACTGGTTCCAGCGCCGCCTGGACCCGCGCCAGCTTGTTGGCCCCATGCCCGAAAACGGCGACTGATCACCGCAGTGGACTGGGCGGTGACCACGGCGGCGCGGTATCATCGTGCGGATGAAAACCATCAAGGAAACGGAAACCCTCGCCGAGGGCACGCGCCTCGCGTGGTCCGATGTCCGCGCGGCCCTGCGGTTCGACGCGAACGGACTGATCCCGGCGATCGCCCAGCAGCACGACACCGGCGAGGTGCTGATGCTGGCCTGGATGAACGCGGCGGCGCTCGATGAAACCCTGACCAGCGAACGGGTCGTGTACTGGTCGCGCTCGCGGGGGAAACTCTGGCGCAAGGGCGAATCCTCGGGCCAGATCCAGCGACTCATCGACGTCCGCATCGACTGCGACGGCGACGCCCTGCTCCTGCGCGTGGACCAGACCGGCCCCGCATGCCACACGGGCCGGCGGAGCTGTTTCTATCACCGGATCGATGGCGACACGGTCGAGATCGTATCCGCGCCGCTGGTCGATCCAGCCAGCCTGTATGGACCGTCCGGCGCCTGAAGCGCCGGCAATTCCAGCGAACCAAAGACGCAACCATGCCCCTGACGCTGTACAACACCCTCACGCGCAGCCGCGAAGCGTTCGAACCGCGCGACCCCGAGCGGGTCACGATGTACGTCTGCGGCCCGACCGTTTACAACTTCATCCATATCGGCAACGCGCGCCCGATCGTCGTGTTCGACGTGCTCTACCGCCTGCTGCGCGACACGTGGCCGCAGGTCGTCTATGCGCGCAACATCACCGACGTCGATGACAAGATCAACGCGGCGGCCCAGGCCAACGGCGAGTCCATCGGCGCCCTCACGGCGCGGTATACGGAAGCCTTTCATACGGATGTGGCATCGCTGAATACACTGCCGCCGACCGTCGAACCCCGTGCTACCGATCATATCGAGGGCATGATCCGCATGATCCGGACGCTGATCGACTCGGGCCATGCGTACGAGGCGGACGGTCACGTGCTGTTCGACGTGAACTCGATGGAAAATTACGGGCGCCTCTCCGGACGGCAACTCGAGGACCTGCTCGCCGGCGCCCGGGTCGACGTCGAGGCGTACAAGAAAGACGCCGCCGATTTCGTGCTCTGGAAACCCTCGACCGACGAACTGCCCGGCTGGGACAGCCCCTGGGGCCGCGGCCGGCCCGGCTGGCATCTGGAATGCTCGGTCATGGCCGAGACCCACCTCGGCGAGACCATCGACATCCACGGCGGCGGGCAGGATCTGATCTTCCCGCATCACGAAAACGAGATCGCGCAGAGCACCTGCGCCCACCACGGCGCCGAGTTCGCCCGCTACTGGCTGCACAACGGCTACATCACGGTCGACGGCGAGAAGATGTCCAAGTCCGAGGGCAACTTCTTCACCCTGCGCGATCTGCTGCAGCAGTACCATGGCGAAGTCATCCGCCTCGCCCTGCTATCCGGACACTACCGGCAACCGCTGGACTGGTCGCCGGCTACCGTCGAGCAGGCCCGCGCGGCCCTCGACCGTTTCTACCAGAGCCTGCGCAATACCGCCGACACACAGGTCGCGGACGGCGAGCGCGTGGTCCCGGACGCGATCCGCGCAGCGCTGGAAGACGACCTCAATACCCCGCTCGCCCTGCGGCACCTGCACGCGACCGCTACGGCGCTGAACAAGGCGACGGATGCCGCGGAGCGACATCGCCTGAAGGCGGAACTGCTGGGCGGCGCCGGGTTGCTGGGGCTGCTGGCCACCCCGGTCGAGGACTGGTTCCGTGGCCCCGGCGACAGTGCCGGTCCGTCGGCCGAGGAAATCGACGCCCTGATCGCCGAACGCCGCGAGGCCCGCGCCCGACGCGACTTCGCCCGCGCCGACGCCATCCGCGACGACCTCGCCGCCCGCGGGGTCACGCTCGAAGACGGCCCCGAGGGTACGACCTGGCGGCGATCCGCCCGGACGGAGGCCGCTGGCCAGCAGGCATGAAACGCGTCCTGATCGGCCTGGTCCGTGGCTATGCGCGGTATATCAGCCCGTTCACCGCACCCAGCTGCCGCTTTTTCCCGAGCTGTTCCGAATACGCCGAAGAGGCCATCCGCCGCCACGGCACGCTGCGTGGCGGCTGGCTCAGCCTGCGCCGTATCCTGCGCTGCCATCCTTTCTGCCCCGGTGGATACGATCCCGTGCCCGGGGCACGCCGCGATCGCGGCGAGCATGAGGAGTAACGCCCGATCCACGCCCCGCCGTGGCAGGCACTGCCGGGAACGTCGCAGACAGAACAAGCTATGACGCCAGGCGCAGACGTTTTCCGCGCCCGCGCCCCCACGATAGGGGTAACCCAAGAGGAGGACACGATGAAACTGACCGATCTCGAACGCGCCATACTGCGCGAGCATTACGAGGCCCACGCCGTATGCACCCCCGAGCAGCTCGCCGAGCGCGAAGGCGTCACGCTGGGGGAAATCCGCGAGGCCGAAAAGACCGCGCTGCGCCGACTCGACGACCCCGACCACCTCGATGAGGCCGGCCTCGCCCGGCTCGAACTGACTCGACTCGAACGCGCCGTTCTGCGCGAGCGCTATTGCACCCGCCGCGCCCGGACACCGGAGCAGATCGCGGAACTGATGGGTGTCACCATGGCCGAGGTCGTCGAGGCCGAGAAACAGGCCATGCGCAAACTGGAAGATCCGGAACACGCGACCGCCGAGAGCCTCGAGGCGCTGGGGCTGCGCAAAAGCGCCTGAGTGCACGCGCGCTGCATGGTGCGGTAGGGTGCGCGCTCCGCCGACAACAGGAAGGAGCCGTCCATGCCACCCCGTTCCCGAGCGCACCTCATCGCCGCCGCCCTGCTGGTGACGCCGCTGAGCATCAGCGCGGACAACGCAATGACCGCGGCGGGTTCTGACGCGGGCTTCGGCTTCGAAGTCCTGCGCGTCGACCGCTCGCTCGACGTGAACAGCATGGAAGCGAACGCGGACGGCACCCTCGGCGGTATCCACGCATTCGTGCAACGCGGCGATGTCTTCCGTGCCGAAGGGCGCCTGCTCGGCGGCTCGATCGACTCCAGGGGCAACGGGCAACGGGACACCGGCACGGCCTCGCTGTTCGATGCCCGCGCGACATGGGGCACGTCGCCAGGGCCGCAGCAGCGCTGGTACGCCGGCCTGGGCGTAGACCGGTTGTCCACGGAATCGCCATTCGGCAGCGGCGACGCCACCCGGACCTCCATCTACGTCCCGATCGGTGTCGCGGGCTCGGGCCAACTCACCCCGGGCTGGCGCGCGCTGGTCTCGATCGAGGGCCGCTTCCTGGTCGCCGGCCGGGAAGAGATCGACGGCATCCCCGGCGCCGGCGACGCCGAGTTCGACAGCACCGGCGGCTATGGTGGCGAATTCTCCATCCACTTTCGCAACGACGCCACCGGCGTGGCCATCGAGCCTTACCTCCAGTACATGGCGCCGGCCGATTCCGACGAGACCACGGTTGGCGGCACCGAAGTCCAGGTCCGGGATGCGAGCCGCTCGATCGGTGGGGTCAGGTTGAGTCTGTCGTTCTGAGCGGAATCGACATGGCCCGTACAACGGCGGATCCCCGCGTAGCCCGGATGGAGGCGAAGCCGGAATCCGGGGCAGCCTGCAGGTTATCGCTGGTGTCCACCGGGACACGCCACCCCGGATTCCGTTTCACTTCATCCGGGCTACAGGCCTGCCAGGAAAGTCGGGATAGGCCAAAAACCGGGATCACGCAGAGCCGCTGAGGCCCGATACGGAAATCGGGCTATCGCACCGGCCTAGCTTGTCGGCGTCCCGGCCAACGTCGGAATCGCGCATGCCTTCCCGGGTCCCTCGCGCTCCGCGGCTCTGCGTGATCGGATCGCGTCGCTCCCGGCGAATTGGTCGAACCCGGAGGGGTTCTGCTGCACCCTCGAAAACCCCATACAAAAAAAGCCCGGCTAGTCAGCCGGGCTTTGTTTGTATGGCGTCCCCAAGGGGATTCGAACCCCTATTACTGCCGTGAAAGGGCAGTGTCCTAACCGTTAGACGATGGGGACATGTCTTTTGTGTGGTTCGGGCTGGCGCGGTATGGACGGGCCGGGCGCGCTGGCCTTGCGCGAACCGCGCGAAATGTACGTAAGCCGGGCGCGTCTGTCAACGCGGGCGCGGTTCAGATTTCGCCGTTCCTGCTCTGCCGGGTCTTCTCCGGGTCGACGAGACCGTCCTCGTCGACAAGCGCGAAATCGTAGGTATAGCGGATGTGCTCTTCCAGATACTGCATCATCGATTTCGCGTTCATCAGGCCGTCGAAGACCTCCTGGGGAACCGGCGAGTACACGGTCCTCAGCCCCGGCAGGGAGTCGTAGAACTGGATCACGAGCTGCTGCGTTTCCGGGTTGTAGCCGAGGCGCCGGATGCTGCGGGATTTGACGTTCTGCATGTGCACCTCGACCTGATCCGGACGGGTGTGCTTGTCGTGGACGATCGGACTGTTCATGACGGTTCGATTCCCTGGGGTTTCCCCGGTCTGGATTGCGCGGCGGACGTGGCCCGAAGCTGCCCGCGACCGGCACCGGGATGTGTCGGGATCGGGGCAGGCCGCCCAACCGGGGCGGCCGGAGGATGCTGCATGGTCCGCACGGGACCCCCGGACAACGGGCGCCGATCTGGCGCCGCATGGCTTGGCTTGCATTGTATCACGACGCACCGACCTCGGCAGGCGTGCCCGCAGCCCGTCGGCTCGACCCGTCGCCCGGCGCGTGGCGACCTCGGTCGCGGAGCGCCGCATCGGCCTCGTCACATGTCGCCACCATGCTGCCCCGGATGATCGAACATCTGCCTCGATGCCGACCCGCCTACGCCGATGCCGACCAGGTCCGACAGGCTGCTAGAATTCGCGGTCGCCCATCGAGTCACGGCGCCATGGATCCCGATCAGTACTGCCAACAGAAAGCCGCAGCGAGCGGCTCGAGCTTCTACTACAGCTTCCTGTTCCTGCCCGAACGGCGGCGCCGCGCGATCACGGCGCTGTATGCGTTCTGCCGGGAAGTGGATGACGTCGTCGACGAGGTCTCGGAGACCGAGGCGGCGCGCATGAAAATGGCGTGGTGGCGCGCCGAGGTCGAGCGGCTGTTCGCCGGCCAGGCGAGTCATCCCGTGGCCCGGGCGCTCACCCCGATGCTGGAATCGTTCGACCTGCCCCGGGAACACTTCCACGAAATCATCAACGGCATGGAGATGGACATCGACCATGCCGGCTACGCGACCTTCGACGACCTCGAGACGTATTGCTGGCGCGTGGCCTCGGTCGTCGGCCTGCTCTCGGCCGAGATTTTCGGCTATGAAGACGCGGGCACACGCGATTATGCCCGCGACCTCGGCATGGCCTTTCAGCTCACCAATATCCTCCGCGATGTGCGCGAGGACGCGATGCGGGGGCGGATCTATATACCGGGCGAGGAGCTGGATGCCCACGGCGTAAAGCCGGGCGAACTGCTGCAGCCATCGACGCCGGACCATGTCCGGCGCCTGTTCGAGACCCAGGCCCAGCGCGCGCGCATGTATTACGACCGGGCGTTCGCCGCCCTGCCCGCCGGCGACCGCCACGCGCAGCGCAGCGGGATCATCATGGCGCGGATCTACCTCACGCTGCTGGACGAGATCGAGCGCGACGGCTACCGGGTACTGGAACACCGGGTCGCCCTGACCCCGTTGCGCAAGCTCTGGATCGCCTGGCGCACGGCCCGCGCCGAAGCCCGCCATCGGCGCCGGAACGCGCGCGCGGCATGAGCACGGGCGGCCGGCGGGTCGCCATCATCGGCGGCGGCTGGTCCGGTCTGACCACCGCCGTGGATCTGACCCTGCACGGGTGCGAGGTCAGCGTCTTCGAGGCGGGCGGGGAACCCGGTGGCCGCGCGCGACGACTCACGCTCGACGGGCACACGCTCGACAACGGCCAGCACCTGCTGCTGGGCGCGTATCACGCAACCCTCGAAGCGATGCGCACCGTGGGCGTGGACCCGGAACGCGTGCTGCGACGCGAGCCGCTCGCCCTGCGGCTCACTTCCGCGGATGCGGCCTTCGATCTGCGGGTGCCGCGCTACGGCGGGCCCGTCGCGCTGGCCTGGGCGCTCGCGACCATGCAGGGCGCGCGTGTCAGCGATCGATGGCGCTCGCTGCTGCACGCGCATGCGCTGCGCCGGCTCCCGGTCCAGGACCAGTCGGCGACGGACTGGCTGACCGCCTGCGGGCAGCCGCGCGTCGTGATCGAACGCCTCTGGGGGCCGCTGTGTCTGGCGGCACTGAACGCCCCGCCCGAACGCGCCTCCGCGCGGTTGCTGGCCCGCGTGCTGCAGGAGGCGTTCCGCACGCCGCGGGCCGGCGACCTGCTGTTCCCGGCCACGGACCTGGGTGCGCTCTTCCCGCGCCCCGCCCGCGACTGGCTGCTCGAACGCGGCCAAAGCGTCCACACGGGCACCAGGGTGCGCGCACTGATACCCGAGAACGACGGCTGGCGGCTCGATCGCACGGATACGATCTTCGATGAGGTCGTGCTGGCAACGGATCCGGCGGCGGCCGCCCGCCTGCTGCCAGACGACGACGCCAGCCGCGACCATGCCCGGCGGCTGCGGGCGCTCGGTGCCGCACCGATCGCCACCGTGTACCTGGACTATGGTCCAGACCGCCCGCCCGGAGCACCGATGGCCGGGCGCCTCGATGGACCGGGGCAATGGGTGTTCGACCGTCACCTGACCGGATCACCCGGCGTGCTGGCGGTCGTGATCAGTGGGCATGGTCCGCACGAGCGGATGACGCGGCAGGCGCTCGCTCAGGCCGTGATCGAGCAGCTGGCGACGGAGCGGCAAAGCGGACCGGCGCCACGCATACTCGGAGTGGTTCGCGAGAAGCGCGCCACCTTCGATCCCCGCCCCGGGATCGAGTCGTTGCGCCTCGCAACCGAGGGACCGCGACCGGGGCTGTGGTATGCCGGCGACCACGTGGACACGGGGTTGCCGGCCACCATCGAGGGCGCGGTCCGGGCCGGGCGGCTCTGCGCCGCCGCCATCAACGAAAGGAGTAACAGACAGTGAGTGACACCATGGCACCGGCGACACCCGATCTGCAGGGGCGCACGATCCTCATCACCGGCGCGGGCGATGGCCTCGGCGCCGCCCTCGCCCGCGCCGCCGGAGCGGCCGGTGCGGAAGTGATCCTGCTCGGGCGCACCGTCCACAAGCTCGAGACCGTCTACGACGCGATCCTCGCCGACGGCGGCCCGCAGCCGGCGATCTATCCGCTCGACCTGGAGGGCGCGACACCCGCCGACTACGCCGAACTGGCGGACCGTATCGGCGATCAGTGCGGGCATCTGGACGCCGTCATTCACAACGCCGCGATGCTCGGCTCACAGACGCCGCTCGAACACTATGAGCCGCTCGAATGGGCCCGCGTGCTGCAGGTCAATCTGACCGCGCCCATGCTGCTGACACAGGCCGTGATCCCGTTGTTGCGGAACAGCCGGGACGCGGTCGTGCTGTTCGTGGGCGAGGAACGCAAGAGCGCCTACTGGGGCGCCTACGGGGTATCCAAGGCCGGCCTGAACGCCCTGGCGGAGATCTTCCGCGACGAACTCGGGGGCAATGCGGGCGTCCGCGTCGAGTACTGCGATCCCGGTCCCATGCGCACGTCGATGCGCCGCCAGGCGTTCCCGGGCGCGCTACCCGAGGAAATGCCGGCCGCCGAGTCCGCCGTGGCGGCAATCCTGGCCCGGCTTGTCGGCTGATACGGATCTATTGATACGAATCTATTCCGGGCGGGTCCAGGCAGAAGCCAGGAGATCTCCGAGGCGCACTTCGCAGCGCCCGAACGACAGCGGCTCATGGGGTTCCACATAGCCCTCGGAGAAACGCTCGGTCCGGCCATTACGCTGACGCCAGATGCCATTCCGCGATCCAAGGTCGGTCAGGTAATACGTACCGGACAGCACCAGCAGCTCGGCATGACGCTGGCTGACGGTGGGATGATCGAGCGCCAGAAAGCCGGTGCCGGACGCCGCCGCGCCCGTCGCACGACCAATCAGCCAGGTGCCATCCAGTTTCATGTCCGCCTCCATGTCATGACAAGAGCCGCCATTCCAGCACAGATCGCTCGCCGGGTCATGCGCCTGGCTCGATTATTCATTCGTCCGATCATTCGTGAAATCGTGCTCGCGCAGCGCCTCGGCCTCGATCGCGAACACGCCGTCACCGCCATGATCGAATTCCAGCCAGGTCACCGGCAACCGCGGCCAGTAACGGGTCAGCGACACGCCGGCGCGACCGGTCTCCACGACCAGCAGACCGTCCTCGGCGAGCCAGTCGCCAGCAGCCATCAGCAGGGGCCGGATCACGTCCAGTCCGTCCGCCCCCGCCGCGAGCGCGGATCCGGGTTCATGCCGGTATTCGGCGGGCAAAGCCTCCATCGCGGCATGGTCGACATAAGGCGGATTGGTCACGATGAGGTCGTAACGTGCCGGGGGCAGACCGTCGAACAGGTCCGCCTTGTGCAGCACGACCCGATCATTCAGCCCGAGCTCGGCCAGATTGGCCGCGGCCAGGGCGAGCGCCTCGGCGTCGATGTCGGTCGCGTCGACGCGCGCTTCCGGAAACGCCTGCGCGCAGGCGGCCGCGATACAGCCACAGCCGGTACCGATCTCGAGAATCCGTTGCAGCGGCCGCTCGCCGATCCACGGGGCGAACCGCGCCGCGATCGGCTCCGCCAGGGGCGAACGTGGCACCAGGACGTGCTCATTGACCCGGAAGGGCAGTCCAGCGAACCAGGCGCGACCGGTCAGGTAGGCGGTCGGCCTGCGTTCGTCGATCCGTCGCCGCACCAGCGTGTCGATGGCATCAAGCGCGGCGGCATCGACCGTCACCTCGGGATCGATGGACGGATCGTCGGGCGCATAGCCCGCGCCCGCGAGGACGAGCCACGCCGCTTCGTCGCGCGGGTTGTCGGTACCGTGGCCATAGGCCAGCGGCGCCGCCGCGAGACGCGCCTCGGCCCAGTCGACGAGTGCGAGCAAAGTAGCCGGCGCCTGCGGTATCTTCATGGGCTTGCCTGCAATCCAGTCAGAGGGAATGATGTCGGACCGTCGAGCGCGGATCCAGCACGGATCCGTAGCGAATCGCGATTATACGGCCCCCTGCAATCCCGGGCTCACGCCCACTGACCTCCACCCCCGACCGGAGATGTATACCGTGCCCTGGAACGCACTCATTACGCCCGCCGCCGTCAGCTCACTGACCCGGATCCACTGACATGACGAACGGATCACGCCCGACGCCATCGCTGCTGGATCGCCTCCGGGTCCTGCTGCTCGCCTGCCTGCCGCAGCATGCGGTCTCCCGCCTGACCCTGCGCCTGACGCGCCTGCGGACCCGACTCAAGAATCCCATCGTGCGCTGGTTTGTCCGCGCCTACGGCGCCGATATGACCGAGGCCGCTGAACCCGACCCGGCGGCGTACCCGTCGTTCAACGCGTTCTTCACGCGCCCGCTGCGCCCGGACGCCCGTCCGATCGCGGGCGACGAGGCGACGCCGGTCAGCCCGGTCGACGGCCGCGTCTCGCAGGCCGGGCGGATCGAGACGGGCCGACTGTTCCAGGCGAAAGGCATCGATTACGGCCTGGTCGATCTGCTCGGCGGTGATCCGCGCGACGCGGAGCCATTCCTGGACGGCTCCTTCGCGACCCTGTATCTGGCGCCCGGTGATTATCACCGGATTCATATGCCGCTCACGGGGACGCTGCGGCGGATGTGCCATGTGCCCGGGCGCCTGTGGTCGGTCGCGCCCTGGACGGTGCGCAGCGTTCCCGGTCTGTTCGCCCGCAACGAGCGTGTGGTCGCCCTGTTCGATACGGACCAGGGTCCGCTCGGTCTCGTGCTCGTCGGGGCGATCAATGTCGCCGCCATCGAGACCGTCTGGGCGGGGCTGGT
Source organism: Halofilum sp. (in: g-proteobacteria) (assembly GCA_034520925.1). Taxonomy (GTDB): domain Bacteria; phylum Pseudomonadota; class Gammaproteobacteria; order XJ16; family Halofilaceae; genus Halofilum. Next base: position 161,995 of record JAXHNC010000001.1, read on the forward strand.
GACACCGCCACGCGGGCGCAGCGTGATCCATACCGAATATGGCGACAACGGACCGCGGATCAAACGCGGCAGCGAAATGGGGCGCTTCAACATGGGGTCAACGGTGATCGTCCTCACGCCATCCGGCGTGCCGCTCGACAACGTACCGGCCCCCGGTGAGCGGGTGCGCGTCGGCATGGCGTTGACCGGCAGACGACAGGCGGGCGCAGCGGCGCCGTCAATGGCATAGTGTCGCCAAGGGGCAGCCGCGCAGTGCGTCGATGCGCGCACCGCAGGCTGTTCGAGGGGAGGGTTGGAATGAGCCGTGTTGACCCGAGCGCACCGTCGCGCCGCGAAGCCGGGACCGAACTCACCGTCGCCGATGTGATGTCGGCGGACATGCTGACCTGCACGCCGGACACGCCGGTGGCCGACGCCGCGCGGCTCATGAGCGCGGCCCGCTGTTCGTCGATCGTCGTTCGCGAGGCGAACGAGGTCGTCGGCATCTGGACCGAGCGCGACGCCCTCGCGGAAGACTGCATGACCGACGGCGGAGCGGCGGTCCCGATCCGGGACGTGATGAAGGCGCCCGTTCTCACCCTGCCCGGTGGTACGTCGATCGGCGATGCCGCCACCCGCTTCAAGCAGCACGGAATCCGTCACTTCCTGGTCGTCGATGCCGACGAGCGGCCGATCGGCGTGATCTCCCAGAGCGACGTAGTGCTCAACCACGGCGTCGAATGGTTCATGCGACTGCAGCGGGTGGCGAGCGTGCTCGGGGAACCGCCGCCGATGGTCTCCCCGGACGATCCGCTATCGGCAGCCACGGCCCGCATGCGCCAGGACGGCCGTGATGCCGTCGCCATGGCCACCGAAGCCGGCGATTTCGCGATCCTGACGGAGCGCGACGTCCTGCGCCACGTGGCCAATGCGGGCGTCGACACCCGCTGCCTCGATGCCGCGACGCGCCCCATGGAAACGGTCGCCGAGGACGACAGCCTCTTCCACGCCCGCAACCTCATGCTGGCTGGATCATTCCGCCACCTCGGCGTAGTCGATCGGGGCGGAAATCTCACCGGTCTGATCGGGTTCGCCGAGATCATGCAGACGATCGAGTACGGCTACGTCGAGGAACTCGAGGTCGCCCTGCGCGAGCGCGAGTCCGCCCTCCGGGCGAGCGAGGAACGCTATCGCTCACTCGTGGAGGCATCGCCGGACGCGATCGCCGTCCACCGCGATCGACGCATCCTGTTCATCAACCCCGCCGGTATACGACTGCTGGGCGCCGAATCCGCCAGCGAGGTGCTGGGCGCCTCGTTCGAGGAGTTCCTGGCGGACTCGGACATGGATGCCGTAACCGACCGCCTGGTGGGCCTGGAGCGCGAGGTCCGCAGCCAGCCGACCGAGGAGCGGTTCATCCGTCTGGATGGACACGGCATCGACGTCGAACTCCGGGCGATGCCGATCACATACAACGAGTCACCGGCCTGGCAGATCGTGATGAGCGATATCACCCGCCGCAAGGAGGTCGAGGCCGAACTGCGGCGACTGGCCAGCACCGATCAACTGACCGGCATCCACAACCGGCCGCATTTCGAGCAGCATCTGGACCACGAACTGCGCGAGGCCACCCGTTACAGACAGCCGGTCAGCCTGATCATGTTCGATCTCAACGGGTTCAAGCGCGTCAACGACTCCCTCGGCCATGATGCCGGCGACCGCGCCCTGCAGACCGTCGCCAGCACGATCGCCTCGTATCTCCGCGATACCGATCTGTTCGCCCGCTGGGGTGGTGACGAATTCATGATCCTGGCCCCGCAGACCGATCCCGATGGGGCCTGGCAGCTGTGCACGAAACTGGCAAACGGGCTGGCGACCACCATGGCCTCACCGCTGGGCCCGGTCGGGGCGGCGTTCGCACTCACCGGCTTCGAGCCCGGCGAGCAGCGCCGCTCCCTGCTCAAACGACTCGATCTCGGCGTGTATCGGGCCAAGGAACTCGATCACGACGGCCTGAGCGGGATCGCTCGGGTCTGAGAAGACGGGTGACGGCATAGCGCCGATCAGATCGCTGATGCATCCACGTAGGCCGGCCAACGCCCACCGAGTGCGCGGACTTGTTCCAGATCTTCCGGGCGATCGACATCCCAGGTCGGCGGGCGTTCATCGACGCGCCAGTCCAGCGCGCGCAGCCGCTCGCGCGTGGCCGCCAGCACGCGATCCGTCCCCCAGTCGATGCCGCTGAACAGCGCGGCCGGGGCCGTGTGCATGCCAAACAGTACATAGCCGCCGTCGAGCGCCGGCACCAGGACGGCGTCATGCCGCGCGAGGCTCGCGCCCGCCTGCTCGATACTCGCGGCGCTCAGCCCGGGCGCATCGGTGCCCATGATCAGGGCCGGCGTGCCATCGGCGGTCGCCCGCGCCAGCGCGCCCTGCATGCGCGCGCCCAGATCCCCGTCGCACTGTTCATGCAGTGATGCGCCGTAGCGGGCCGCCGCCTGCGGCAACCACTCCTCGGGATCCTCGCCGGTTCCCCAGAGTTCCAGTCCAATCGGACCTGCGGCGCGCGCTCGCTGCAGGGCATCCTCGAGCAACGCGGCCTGCAGTCGCGCGGCGCCCTCTGCCCCGAGGGCCGGTATCAGGCGGGTCTTCGCCCGCCCTGCCACCGGCGCTTTGGCGAACACCAGGATGCGCGCGTTCACGCCGCCTCTCCGCCCCGGTAGCGTCGCGCGAGTGCCGCCGGATCGACCCCGCGCCAGTACGCGAACCGCAGCGACCACATCAACCAGATCGTGCGCCACGCCCCGCGCCGCTCCCAGCGCCGGCTGGACGTGGTAATCCGCACCGGCAGGCACGCGGGCCACGTGTGCGCCCGCAGCATCCGCGACAGGGCGATGTCCTCCATCAGGGGCTGTTCCGGATAACCGCCGACCGACTCGAACAGCGCGCGCTCCACGGCGATCCCCTGGTCGCCCGTGGCGATCCCGGTCAGGCGGGAGCGTGCATTCATGAGGAACCCGATGGTGCGGAACAGGAATCGGCGTCCCGAAAGGCGGACACCGAAGCGTGCCCAGCGATGTCGCGACCGCGCGGCCGTGACCTCGAGGTCGTCGATGGCCGCCGCATCGACGCGGGAGTCCGCATGCACGAACCAGAGCCAGTCACCGCGGGCGACGGCCGCACCCGCATTCATCTGCACTGCCCGCCCCGGAGCGGACTCGACCACCGCATCGACGAATGGCCGCGCCCGCGCGACCGTGTCATCACGACTGCCACCGTCGACCAGAATGACCTCGCCACCGCGCGCGCGCACCGGCGCCAGCGTGCGCAGCGTTGCGGCGATCTCGCCACCCTCGTCCAGGGTGGGCACGATGATGGACACCCGCACGGCGGCCCCGCGACGGCTCAGGCGAGCGCGCCGCCGCAGGACGAACCCTGCCCCGCCGTGCAGCCGTAACAGTGGCCGCAGACGCTGATCGGTGCGCCGGCCAGGGCCTCGGCGTGGAGATCGGTGATGTGGCGTTTCGGCTGGTCGTGGCCGCCGAGGGGCAGATCCAGCATCTGATTGAAGTCGCAGTCATAGACATAACCGCGCCAGTCCACGCTGATCAGATCCCGGCACATGACCTGATCGAGGTTTTCGTCCTTGTGGGCGGACTTGAGCAGTTCCATGTAGTCGTCGAACTGCCGGCGCGAGATCAGGGTGCTGCCAAAACGGTGGATCGGCAGATTGGCCATGCAGAACAGGTCGGTGAATTCGATCCCGAAATCGGCCCAGAGACGCTCACGGTAGTCCGCGCTCAGCGCCTCCTGATCCGGCGGCAGGGCCGGGACCGATCGGATTGAACACGAGATGCAGCGGCAGTGCACCATCCGCCTTGCCGTAACCGAGCGCATTCAGGCGCTGGAGACCGCGGATCGAGGCGTCGAAGACCCCGCTGCCGCGCTGCTTGTCGACATTCTCGCTCGAGTAGCACGGCAGCGAGGCGACGATCTCCACCTGATTCTCGGCGAGGAATTCCGCCAGCCCTTTCATCTCCGGGAGTTCGAGCACGGTCAGATTGCAGCGATCCATGACATGGATGCCGCGCCGTCGCGCTTCCTTGACGAGGAAGCGGAATTCGGCATGGAGTTCGGGCGCGCCTCCGGTGATATCGAGGGTGCCGACATCGCTCGCGTCGAGAAAATCCACCACCTGGCACGCGGTCTCATGATCCATCATTTCCTTGCGCGTCGGTCCGGCATTCACATGGCAGTGAAGACAGGCCTGATTGCAGTAGTAGCCGATGTTCACCTGCAGCGTGCTGACCGAACGCCGGGTCAGCGCCGGAAAGTGGTGTGTATTCAGGTGCGGGAGCGTTGCATGCATTGATTATTCTCCGTGCGCGCGCCGATCCGGCCCCGGGGACCGGACGACTGCCGCTGTCTGGCCATCCACGTCGGGCATCGCGGTCGCCGCGGTACCACGCACCCGCGCGCGGCTGGATCGGTTGGGTGGCTGGCGCGGTTACCGCACGTAACCGGCCACGCGATTCACTGCGCGATCATCGGCTCTGTGCCGCGGACCGCCATTCCCTGCGTTCGATCGCGGAATGGCGCATGAGTTCCCGAGCGGATCGCATCCGTGTATCGTCCCCGCCCGGTCGCTACAATAGCGCCCGGCACCGCAGCCGGAGAACGTCCACGGGATTCACCCATGCAATGTTTCGTGTACCGTAGCACACGGCGTGACGACACTTATCTGCTCACGGATCGGGGTGAGACCTTCGATCACATCCCGGCCGAGTTGCTGCAGCATCTCGGGCACCTCGAGTTCTCGTTCGAGTTCGCGCTGACACCGGAGCGCCAGCTGGCGCGCACCGACGGGCGCGCGGTCATCGAGCACATCGAGCGCGACGGCTACTACCTGCAGATGCCCGACCGGGACTACGAGTCCACGTGAGCCCGACGGCCCGCCTCTGGTCGGCGGTCACGGCGTTACTGCTGCTCGCGGCCATACTGCAGTTCAGCGGCCTGGCCCCGGTGCTGCGCTATTCGCGCGACGCCATCGCCGCCGGCGAGATATGGCGCCTGATCACCGCACACTTCCTGCACCTCGGCGCGGCCCATTTCGCGCTCAACGCCATGGGCACGGTCCTGGCGGCCGCACTGGTCGGCGCGCAGCTGCGGCCACTCGCCTGGGCGTGGGTATGGCTGGCGTGCGCACTCAGCGTGAGTGGCGGCCTCTGGTGGCTGCAACCGGAAGTCGGCTGGTACGTCGGGATGTCCGGGGTCCTGCACGGCCTCATCGTGGCCGGAGCCGTCACCGGGCTGGGCGATTACCGGGAGCGGCTCTTTGCCGCCGCCATACTCGCGGCGATCACCGCCAAACTCGGCTGGGAGCAATGGAGTGGCGCCATGCCCGGGACCGCCGCGCTCGCCGGCGGTTCGGTCATCACCGAGGCGCACCTGTACGGCGCGGTCGGCGGCCTGCTGGCCGGAACCGTCATTCTCGCGATGCACCGACTACGCCCCATCAGGCGTTGATCGCGAGCAAGCTCGCGATCCGACGATACAGCCCGCATCGAAGTGCCGGACGTTGCCGACTGCTCGCTCGCGTCTCGCTGATCTGCGAAACACCCAAAAAAGCCCGCGGGGACGGGACGCTGCATCCCGAACCCGCGGGCTTTTTTGACCGGCTGCGGTCCGTGAACCGCCGGCACGGCCGTCAGGCCGTGCCGGTGCGTTCGTCGCCCTCTTCGTCCGAGGTCTCGTGGCCGCTGCTTTCCGCGTCGGGCTCGGCCGACGGCTCCGGCCACGCCACGAGCAGGTCGTTGAGGCGATTGACGAACGCCGCCGGGTCGCCCAGCTGACCGCCCTCGGCAAGGACCGCCTGATCGAACAGCACCCGGCTCCACTCGCCGAACCGATCGCCGTCCTCGAGGCCGGCCATGCGCTTGAGCAGCGGATGGCCCGGATTGATCTCCAGCGTCGGCTGGCTGTCCGGGACGTGATGACCCGCCTGGCGCAGCAGGTGCTGCATGTGGAGCGCCAGATCGCCCTCGCCCAGCACGAGGCAGGCCGGTGAACTCGTCAGGCGGCGCGACACGCGGACCTCGCCGACCTGATCACCGAGCGCCTTGCCGATCCGGCCGGCCAGATCATCGGCGCCTTCCGTATCGGTTTCTTCTTCGGACTCGGGCTCGAAATCCAGCTCGCCCTTGGCGACGGAAGCGAACTTCGTGCCGTTGTACTCGGCGACCTGCGACATCAGCCACTCATCGACGCGGTCGTGCAGCAGCAGCACCTCGATGCCCTTCTTGCGGAACACCTCGAGATGCGGGCTCTTCTGCGCCGCCGCGAAGCTGTCGGCGGTGACGTACCAGATCTTCTCCTGGCCCTCGGCCATGCGCTCGATGTACTGGTCGAGGCTGACCTTCTGCTCCGGCGTGTCCTCATGCGTGGACGCGAAGCGCAGCAGCCCGAGCAGGCGGTCGCGGTTGGCGAAGTCCTCGACCGGGCCCTCCTTCAGCACCTGGCCGAACTCGCCCCAGAACTGTGCGTACAGCTCCGGATCGTTCTGCGCCTTGTCCTCGAGCAGATCGAGGATCTTCTTCACGGAGGCGCTGCGGATGTGGTCGATCACCCGGTTCGACTGCAGGATCTCGCGCGAGACGTTGAGCGGCAGGTCGTTGGAGTCGACCAGGCCGCGCACGAAGCGCAGATAGTTCGGCATCAGGTGCTCGGCGTCGTCCATGATGAACACGCGCTGGACGTAGAGCTTGATGCCCTGCTTCGCCCGCTCGCGATCGAACAGATCGAACGGCGCCCGCTTCGGGAGATAGAACAGGGTCGTGTATTCGTACTTGCCCTCGGTCTGCGAGTGCGTCCAGGCCAGCGGGTCCTCGAAGTCGTGCGCGACGTGCTTGTAGAACTCCTTGTACTCTTCCTCGGAGATGTCCTTGCGGGCGCGCTTCCACAGCGCGGAGGCGCTGTTGACGGTCTCGAATTCGTCCGTGCGATTGCCTTCCTCGTCCTGCTTCGGCATCCGGATCGGGAACGAGATGTGATCCGAATACTTGCGGATGATCGAGCGCAGCCGCCACTGGTCGGCGAATTCCGCGCAGTCCTCGTTGAGATGCAGGATCACGTCCGTACCCGGTTCATCGCGCGTGGTCGACTCCAGGGTGAACGTGCCGCTGCCGTCCGAGGACCAGCGCACCGCCGCATCGGCGCCTTCGCGTGCGTGGCGCGTGACGAGATCGACCCGGTCCGCGACCACGAATGCCGAATAGAAGCCGACGCCGAACTGGCCGATCAGCTGGGCGTCCTTCTTCTGATCGCCCGTCATCTGTTCGAGGAACTGCTGCGTGCCCGACTTCGCGATCGTGCCGATGTTGCTGATCACGTCATCGCGGGTCATGCCGATACCGTTATCGCTGACCGTGACGGTCCCCGCATCGGCATCGTAGTCGACCGTCACGTTCAGATCGGAACTGTGCTCCGAGATCGACTCATCGGTCAGCGCCTCGAAGCGCAGCTTGTCGCACGCGTCGGAGGCGTTGGAGATCAACTCGCGCAGGAAAATATCGCGGTTCGAATACAGCGAATGGATCACCAGCTTGAGGAGCTGATTGACCTCCGCCTGAAACTGATACGTCTCGGTCTGGGCTTCGCCGGTGGACATGCGGTCCCTCTCCCTTATTGGTTGCTCAACGGCGCTCATGTGGGGGCGGGCCGACACTTTTCAACCCCTCCGAGCGGGCGTAGAGCGTGTTCAGGGAGGTCAAAACCGGTATCTCGCCAAGGCGCCAGCGAAAGTCAAAAGCGATCTCTCGCCAAGACGCCAAGCGCGCCAAGGAAGGTCAAATTCTCAAAGAATGGGTAAACCGGCGTGTCGAATATATGCCGCGAATTCGCCCCCGCTTTAGCAGTGCAAACTCGTTCAGATCCCGGCCCAGTTTTCCCGCATGATCCGTGTTTACATCGCCTATCGCCTTTCTTGGCGCGCTTGGCGTCTCTGCGAGATACCGGTTTTGACTTCCGCCCCGTTCAGCCCGAAGCGCCGGCCCATTCCCGTTCGCGGTCGAGCAGCCAGCGTTTGTATTCGACGGCCGGGCCGCCCTCGGGATCGCGGCCGTAGCCGCCGATGCCATTGGCGGCGACCACGCGGTGGCAGGGGACGACGATCGCGAGCGGGTTGGCGCCGCAGGCGTTGCCGACGGCGCGGGGCGCGGATGCGAGTTGGCGGGCGAGTTCGCCGTAGGTGACGGTCTCGCCGACCGGGACGGCGCACAGCGCCGCGCGGAAACGGCGCTGGAACGGGGTGGGCGCGGGCGCCAGCGGGAGGTCGAAACGATGCCGTGGATCGTCGCTCCAGGCGCTCAGTTGGCGGACGGTCTCGATGGCGAGCGGGTGTTGCGCGGGCTGTTCCGGCCCCGGTTCGAGGCGATCGATCCGGGTAACGAAATCGTCGGCGATGGCCACGCCGAAGCGGCCGATCGGCCCCGACCAGATCGCATCGAAGGCACTCAACGCTCTTCCGTGGCCATGGGCAGGTCATCCGATCCCGGCTCACGCAGGCCCAGCTTCTGCAGCCGTCGGCGCAGGGTCGAGCGCCGATCGCTGTCGCTGGTCGTGCGCAGGAGTTGCGTGTAGATGCGGCGGGCGTCACTGACCAGACCGGCCTCGGCCAGCATGCCGGCCGCCTGGTAACGCGCGGTCTGTCCCCACGGATCGCCGCCGCGGCCATCGAGCAGCGTGGCCGAGCGCAGGTATAGTTCCGCTGCCCGCTGCGGATTGTCGAGCGCGTCCTCGGACTCGGCCCGCCAGTAGAGCAGCTCCCGCCGCCGCTGCCCCGGCAGATCGCGTTCGCCCAGCCGCTGCAGCAGACCCAGGGCGATCTCGTGGGCCTGGGCACCCTGCAGATCGAATACCACCTGCAGAAAGCGGTCGACGCCGGCCTCGGCCAGATCCGGGTAATCGTCCAGGATCCCGTGCAGCGCCTCGACACCGGCCTCGCGGCGCCCGCCGAGGATGAGGATACGGGCGCGCAGCAGGCGCCACGCGTAGGCGCTGACATCCGCCGGCGCCGCGGGCAGCTCCTCCATCAGGCGGGTCGCGAGATCCAGATCATCGCGCGCCAGCGCATCGTCGACCAGGCGATAACGGACGATCTCCGGCACCTGTTCCAGCGACGGGAAGCGTTGACTGTTGAGGTAGGCTTCGCGGGCCACGATCAGGCCGGGGCCGTCATCGGCGAGCAGATCCAGCAGACGCCGATGCGCGGCCGTCGCCGCATCGCCCGTGCCGCGCAGCGCGACGACGGCCAACAGACTGCGCGCGCGCACCGGGTAGTCCGGCAATGACTCGGCGGCCGCCTGGAACCACGCCTCGTCGTCGCCGATCAGGAGCTGCCGCTCATTGCCCCAGGTCAGCGCCCGATCCAGCCAGGCGCCCCAGAGCGCATCGCCCCCCATCCGGAAAACGGTATCACCGCGCGGCAGCGCCCCGGCGCGCACGGCCGCCTGTTCCGTCGCGAGCGCCCGGACGCCATACGCCGACCGCTGGGCGGCGGCCTCGGCGACGACATACCAGTAGCGGGCGGCCTCTGCCGGCCCGGTCGAATCGGCGCTCGCCGCTTTGCGGGCGCGCTCGCCGACAGCCGCTGGCTCCATCGTTTCCGCACGCAGATGCGCAAGCAGGCCCAGGGCGGCCAACTCGCCTTCCGGGTCTTCCGGAAGCCGATCGACGGCCTCTTCCGCCCGTTCGGAACGCAACAGGACCCGGGTCCGGAGAATGGCCCACGCATTGGAATCGTCGTCGTAGTCCTGATCGAACCGGCGCAGCGCGGTCACCGCGTCGCCGACCCGACCGCCGACCAGGTAGGAACGGACCACAAGGCGGCGCCAGGCGCGGAGTTCATCCTCCGTCGCCCCGGCGCCGGCACTCCACAGCAGTTCACGCGCGAGTGCGCGCGACTCTTCGGCCTCACCGAGATCGAGATGGAGGTCGCTGCGCCGGGCGAGCGCCCAACGCCGGAATGGCTCCGGTGCGGCTGCGGGGAGATCCGAGAGGCGGGCAAGGGCGTCGCGGCGTGCGCCGGCATCGACGAGGATATCGATGCGGGAACGCTCCCAGCGAGCCCAGATCTCCGGAACGCGGGAGGCATCCGGTTGCGCCTTGTCGAGACGCACGAGCGCGAGTCCGGGGGCGCCGGCCGCCGCCATCTCACGCAGGGCACCCAGTCGATAACCGGGTTCGTCAGCGGCATGGACGCCCGGGACGGAAACGCTGGCGAGCACCAGGCACGCACACGCAAGCAGGCGGCCTGCGTGGGCAGGCCGCCTGCTGGTATTACTGCCGGTGCGTTCGGCCCCGGCCGGCGGCCGGGCCGAACGCCAGGCGGAATCAGCCTTCCGAGCCCGGTTCACGAGGAACCCGCCACTTACTTCTTGGCGAGCTTTTCCTTGATTCGGGCCGCCTTGCCGGTCAGACCGCGCAGGTGGTAGAGCTTGGCCTGATGGACCTTGCCGCGCCGCTTGACCTTGATCTCGGCGATCTGCGGGCTGTAGGTCTGGAAGACACGCTCGACGCCTTCGCCGTGCGTCGTCTTGCGCACCGTGAATGACGAGTTGATGCCCCGGTTCCGCTTCCCGATGACAACGCCCTCGAACGCCTGCAGGCGTTCGCGGCTGCCCTCTTTCACACGGACCGAGACATTGACGGTATCGCCGGAACCGAACTCCGGAACCGTCTTCGTCATCTGTTCGTTTTCGATCTCTTTGATGATGTCGCTCATTGCCCGCTCCGATTACATCTCTGATTTCGCCGCTTCCGGGACACCCGCCCGCCAGTCGGCGATAAACTGTTCCAGCAGTCGGCGGTCTTCCGGCCCCAGCTCCCGCCCTTCCAGCAGGTCGGGCCGCCGCAGCCAGGTCCGCCCGAGCGCCTGCCGTCGACGCCATTCGGCAATCGCGCGATGGTCGCCCGAACGCAACACCGCCGGCACGCGGCGCCCGGCGATCTCTTCCGGCCGCGTGTACTGCGGCCCTTCCAGCAGACCGTCGCTGAACGAATCGGCCGCGGCCGACTCGCTCCTGCCGAGCGCGCCCGGCAACTGCCGGACCACGCCATCGATCACCGCCATCGCGGCGACCTCGCCGCCGGAGAGGACGAAGTCGCCCAGCGACCACTCCTCGTCCGTGAATTCTTCCAGCAACCGCTCGTCGATACCCTCGTAACGTCCGGCGAGCAGAATCAGTCCCGGGAGCGCCGCGAAGCGCGCGAGTGCGCGCTGCGTCAGCGGCCGCCCCTGAGGTCCGAGATGGACCCGCAGTGCACCGCGCGGCGCCGCCGCCGTGGCCCGAGCCAGCGCATCGCGCAGCGGCTGGACCTTCATCAGCATACCGGGCCCGCCACCGAACGGACGATCATCGACCGTTCGATGCGGATCGCTCGTTTCGTCGCGCGGGTTCCAGGTATGCAGCGAGTAGACCCCGCGCTCCCGCGCCCGCGAAACAACGCCGTAGTCGGCGACCGACTCGACGAATTCGGGGAACAGCGTCACGACATCGAAGCGCATGCCAACCGCTCCCGATGCGGTCTCAGAACGTCGGATCCCAGTCCACGACCAGGCGGCCGTCCACCAGATCCACGCTCTGCACGACCTGACCCTGTACCCATGGGATCAGGCGTTCCCGATCGCCATACACGACCAGTACGTCGTTGGCGCCCGTCTCCAGCAGATGGTCGACGCGCCCGAGTTCAACGCCCTCGGTCGTCGCCACCGACAGACCGATCAGGTCGTGCCAGTAGTATTCATCGGGCGCCGGCTCGGGCAGTGCGGACCGCGGCACGGCCACCGCGGCATGGCGTAAAGCCTCCGCGGATTCCCGGTCCCTGCAGCCGTCCAGCGCCACCACGATTCCGTTCGACTGTATGCGGCTGGATTCGACGGCACGCTCCTGCCAGCCGTCGCCCGTCTCCACCCACCAGGTCGGGAAATCGAGTATCGATTCCGGCGGCCGGGCGAATGACTGAACGCGGATTTCCCCGCGCACACCGCGCGGGGAACCGATTCGACCGATCGTTACCGGCTCTGGACGCGACAACGGACCGAACCGTCAGCGGCGGATTGCCGGCTCAGGCGGACTTCTGATCCGCGCGCCGCTGCTCCTTCGCGAGGCTGACGACACGGTCGCTCATCTGCGCGCCGTCGGCCACCCATTTGTCGAGGCGTTCGAGATCAAGCCGCAGACGCGGCGACTGGCCACGCGCCACCGGGTTGAACTGGCCCAGGCGTTCGATGATGCGGCCCGAACGCGGGCTCCGGCTGTCGGCGACGACAATTTCGTAAAACGGACGCTTCTTGGCGCCCCCGCGGCTGAGTCGAATCGAAACCATCGAACTGGCTACCTCCGTACGCGATTCGTATGCGGCGAGCCACCGACCCGCCGGACGTAAACGCGCGATTGTACCGGAAAATTCAGGAATGTGAAGGATTGCGGGCCTGCTGCGCGGTCGCCGAAGGCCCGATCAGCCGCCCATGCCCGGCGGCATCTGGCCGCCGCCACCCATGCCCCGCAGCATGTTCTGCATGCCGCCCTTCTTCGAGGCCTTCTTCATCATCTTCGCCATCTGGGTATGCTGCTTGAGCAGGCGATTGACGTCCTGCACGCGGGTCCCGGAACCGTTGGCGATACGCCGTTTGCGCGAGCCATTGATGCTGTCGGGCCGGCGCCGTTCCGTGGGCGTCATGGAATCGATGATCGCGATCATGTGCGTCGTCTGGCCGGCCGCGCCGGCGGCCTGCTGCATCTGCGCCTTCGACATGCCACCCATCCCGGGCAGCTTGTCCATCATGGCGCTGACACCGCCCATCTGGTTCATCTGATCAAGCTGCTCGCGCAGGTCGGACAGATCGAAGCCCTTGCCCTTCTTCAGCTTCTTCGCGAGCTTGTCGGCCTTGTCGGTATCGACATTCTGCTGCGCCTCTTCGACCAGGCTGACGACATCGCCCTTGCCGAGGATGCGCGAGGCCACGCGATCCGGGTGGAACACCTCCAGGGCATCGGTCTTCTCACCCGCCCCGAGGAACTTGATCGGCTTGCCGGTCACCATGCGCACCGACAGCGCGGCGCCGCCCCGGGCGTCGCCATCCGTCTTGGTCAGGACGACGCCCGTCAAGGGCAGCGCCTCGTCGAAGGCCTTCGCGGTCTGGGCGGCATCCTGCCCGCTGAGGCTGTCGACCACGAACAGGGTCTCCGCCGGCTCGAGCGCCGCATGGACATCCCGGACCTCGGCCATCATCGCCTCGTCGATCGCGAGGCGCCCGGCCGTATCCACGATCAGGACGTCATGCGCGGACCGGCGCGCCTCTTCGAGCGCGCCACGCGCGATACCGACGGCATCGCTCGCGCCCTCCACGCCCAGGTACTGAACGCCGACCTCGCCGGCCAGCGTCTCGAGCTGATCGCGTGCGGCCGGGCGGTGAATATCCGCGCTGGCGACGGCGACCCGTTTCCGGTCGCGCTCGCTCAGGCGCCGCGCGAGCTTGGCGACCGTCGTCGTCTTGCCGGCACCCTGCAGGCCCGCCACGAGAATGACGGCCGGCGGGCGCGTGCGCAGATTGAGTTCGGTCTGCTCGCCGCCCATGACCGCCACGAGCTCGTCGTTGACGACCTTGATCAGCGCCTGGCCGGGCGACACGCTGCGCACGACCTCGCGCCCCAGCGACCGTTGCCGTGCCCGCTCGACGAACTGCTTGACGACCGGCAGCGCGACGTCCGCTTCGAGCAGGGCCATGCGGATCTCGCGCATGGTGTCGCGGATATTGTCCTCGGTCAGGCGCCCCTGACCGCGGACGTTCTTGAGGGTTTTTCCAAGGCGTTCGGTGAGACTGTCAAACAAGGCGATATCCTGCCCGATCACGGGGCTTGAGCGGCCAACGCGGGATTATAGCGTGAACGCGTCGTCGCCCTGAAGCCGGTGGATGTCATATCCGGGCAACGCGGCGATCAGTTCGTCCATGATCAGGTCCTCGTCGCCGGGCTTGATGTGGGTTACGGCGATGCGCGGACGCCGGTCGAGTTTGGCCAGATCGGCCGCCAGCGACTGCGGGCTGTAATGCCGCGAGAGATGGGCGAGTTCGGCCTGCCGGTCCGGGAAGCCGACCTCCACGATCAGGAGATCGAGGTGCTCGGACCGGTTGAGCGCGGGCCAGAGCGTATCGTTGGTCGTGGTATCGCCGGAGAAACAGAACGCGGAGGTCCCGTTCGAACACAGGTAACCGACGGCCGGAACCGTATGCGCGACCTCGATCGCCTCGAATGTGCGCGATCCGATGCGGCAGACCTCCCCGGCCTCGATCGGTTCGAACCGCAGCACCGGTTGTTCGGCATCCGGCAGACAGGTAAAGTCCGGCCAGATCTCCCAATTGAAGATATGGCGGCGCAGCGCGTCGATCGTGACCTGTTGCGCATGCACCACGAGCGGCTCGGTCAGGTCATCGAACAGCGAATCGACAAGCAGCGGGATACTGGCGACGTGGTCGAGATGCGAGTGCGTGACGAAGACATGACGGATGTCCTTCATGTCCTCATACGAGAGATCGCCGACGCCGGTCCCGGCGTCTATCAGGACATCGTCATCGACAAGGAATGCGGTTGTCAGCAGTCCGGCGCCGATTCCTCCACTACACCCCAATACCCGCACCTGCATCGATCAGCCCCTCCTTCGTCCCTGATTCCGCGTCGAGCGCACGCGCCCCCACGCGCCGCACCGCGGAATCCCCCGCGAGCGATTTCCGACGGGGAATCGGCATCCTAGCACGGGAGCACTGCCCGCAATGGATGGCGGCTGTGACGCCTGTCACATACCCGACGCCGCGCTGACCTCTCCGAGAGCATCCTGAAGTGCCGTGAGCGGATCCGATGCGGCCGTGATCGGCCGCCCCATGACCAGATAATCCGCGCCGGCAGTGACCGCCTCCTCCGGCGTGAGCGTGCGCCGCTGATCGTCGGGGCGACCGCCAACGGGCCGGATGCCCGGCGTGACAAGCCGGAAATCCGCACCATGGGCATTGCGCATCGCTCCGGCCTCGCGGGCGGAACAGACGACGCCGTCACAGCCACTGTCGTCCGCGAGCACGGCCAGGCGAGAGGCCAGTCTGCCCGGCTCGGTATCGAAACCGATCTCGCCGAGATCGCGGCTCTCGAGGCTGGTCAGAACGGTGACGGCGATCAGCAATGGCGGGCTGGCATATGCATCCAGCGCGCCACGGGCCGCCTCCAGCATGCGGCGCCCACCCAGGGCGTGCACATTCACCATCCACACACCGAGCTCCGCGGCTGCCCGACAGGCCGCGGCCACCGTGTTCGGGATGTCGTGGTACTTGAGATCGAGAAACACCTCGAAGCCACGCGCGTGGAGGCGCTCGATGAGTGCCGGTCCCGCGCGGGTGAACAGCTCATTGCCGACCTTGAGACGGCAGAGCGTGGGGTCGAGCTGCGCCACGAGGTGCTCGGCCGTCTCGACGTCGGGAAAGTCGAGCGCGACGATGATCCGGCGCTGATCACTTCCTGGCTGCCCCATCATTCGCCCTCGATCCCGATAATCGGCTTGACCGTATTCCATTCCCGGCAGCTCGGACACTGCCAATGCAGCACCTTGCCTTCATGCCCGCACTGCTGGCAGTGGTAAATCGGTTTCGTCTCCAGCAGTTGATCGAGCATGTCCAGCACCACCTGCGTGCCGGCCCGGTTGCGGTCGCTGGCATTCTCCAGTTCCCAGGCGACCCATTCGCGCAACCCCCTGAGTGACGGCCGCCGGACCATCTGTTCGCGCAGGAATTCACGCGCCGCCTGCTCGCCCTCGCGTTCGCGGATCAGCCGCGTCGCCGCCTGGATGACCGAGAAGCCGTTGTAGCGCCCCCGCAGCTGATCGATGTATGCAGCCAACGCGGCCGGATTCTCCGCCCGCTCCAGTGCATCGAGCAGGCGGTCGATCACTTCGGGCAAAAACGCGGGATCCTGCGACTCGACGCGACGATACGAACGCAACGCCTGCCGGTAGCGTCCCTCCTCCATGGCCAGATCGCCCTCGAGGATACTCGCGCGGACACTGCGCGGATCGGCCGCAAGCGCCTTCGACGCGAAATTGCGCGCCGCCCTGGGATTGCCCGCGCGACGCTCCGCGTCCGCGAGTTCGCACCAGTAATGCGCGATCACGGCGCCCATCGATTGACCGCCACGGCGCTGGAGCTTCTGCGCGGTCTCGATGGCGGCGTGCCACTCGCGTTCGCGTTCGTAAATCCGCAGGAGCTGCCTCGAGGCCTCTACGACATGGGTCCGCTTGCGCAGGAGTTCCGTGAAGAGCCCTTCCGCCCGATCGAGCACACCCGCGCGCATGTAATCGCGCGCCAGCTCCAGCAGGGCGAAAGAACGATTATTCCTCGACAGATTGGGGCGGGCGATCAGATTCTGGTGCAGCCGGATCGCCCGATCGACCTCGCCGCGGCGCCGGAACAGGCTCCCGAGGGCCAGATGGGTCTCGATGGTATCGGAGTCCACCTCGACGAGGCGGATAAAGACTTCGATGGCCTCATCCTGCTGCTCGTTCAGCAGGTAATTCAGGCCGCGGAAATATTCGCTGGGCGGCCGGTTCGAATCGCCGGATCGGCGGTCGGGATTGCTGGCACCGCGACGTCCCGCCCACCAGCCGCTCGCGGCGGCCACCGGCAACAGGAGCCAGAGCAGTTCAAGCACGATCGCTCACCCCGGTGCACACCACGCCCGGATTCGGGCGCAACACGCCCCGTCGCCGTAGCCTCCCGCAAGACCGCGACCGTTGCAAAAGCACTTCAGGATTCATGGTATGGAACAAGAGCCCCCGCCGGATCGCGTACACGTCTGAACGATCGTGTCCTGATGACCAGCGCCTGCACAGTCTGGATTATACCGGCAGATCGTATGGGAGTCGGGCGATGTCGGAAAGTAGCGGCTGCGATCAATGATCCCAGGCCCGCGCGAACCTTCCCGGACAGGCGGGCGGAAAAAGGATACGCCGGGATTTACCCGGTACGGCTCCTGCGTTCGCCGCTTTCGAGCGGGAGCGTGTTGACCCGTTCCCGCAGCGCCTTTCCCGGTTTGAAATGGGGAACGTACTTGCCACGCAGGACCACGGCATCACCCGATTTCGGATTACGTCCCATGCGCGGTGGGCGAAAATGCAGGCTGAAACTGCCAAAGCCCCGAATCTCGATGCGTTCACCATCGGAGAGCGACTGGCTCATCGTCTCGAGCAGGCTCTTTACCGCCAGCTCGACATCCTTGTAGGCGAGATGGCTCTGCTTGCGCGCAAGCGCATCGATCAATTCGGACTTGGTCATCAGACAACTCCGGCGGATCGT
This sequence comes from Halofilum sp. (in: g-proteobacteria), assembly GCA_034520925.1. Taxonomy (GTDB): domain Bacteria; phylum Pseudomonadota; class Gammaproteobacteria; order XJ16; family Halofilaceae; genus Halofilum. The sequence goes on from JAXHNC010000001.1 coordinate 179,363, forward strand.
CCGGAAGGAACCGAACGGCCCGGCATCCCCCATGCCGGGCCGTGCCGGCAATGCTACTGCTTGTCACCCCCCGCATCGATCTGCTCCTTCAGCAGATCGCCGAGGGTGGTACCGCCGCCGCTCTCGCCGCGCTGGTAATCATTGACCACGGCGCGCTCTTCCGCTTCGTCCTTCGCCTTGATCGACAGATTGACCGTGCGGCTCTTGCGGTCAAGCCCGATGAACTTGCACTCGACCTCATCGCCCACCGACAGCACGGAACGGGCATCCTCGACCCGGTCACGGGACAGCTCGGTCGCGCGCAGAACGCCCTCGATACTGTCACCGAGGTCGATGGTCGCGGCCTTCGGTTCCACCTCGACCACCGTACCCTTGACGAAGCTGCCCTTGGGATTGTCGGCGACGAAGTTCGCGAACGGATCCTTGTCGAGCTGCTTGATGCCGAGCGAGATGCGCTCGCGCTCGGGATCGACCGACAGCACGACCGCCTCGATCTCCTCGCCCTTGCGGTACTTGTGCACCGCTTCCTCGCCGGCCTCGTTCCAGGACAGGTCGGACAGATGGATGAGGCCGTCGATGCCGCCGTCCAGGCCGATGAAGACACCGAAGTCGGTGATCGACTTGATCTTGCCGACGACGCGGTCGCCCTTGTTGTGCGTGGCCGCGAATTCGTCCCACGGATTCGGCTGGCACTGCTTGATGCCGAGCGAAATCCGGCGGCGCTCCTCGTCGATGTCGAGGATCATGACCTCGACCTCGTCGCCGATCGCGACGACCTTCGAGGGGCTCACGTTGCGGTTGGTCCAGTCCATCTCGGACACGTGGACCAGGCCCTCGACGCCCTCTTCGATCTCCACGAAGCAGCCGTAGTCGGCGATGTTGGTGACCTTGCCGAACAGGCGCGACCCGGTCGGATAGCGGCGCGCGATATCGACCCACGGGTCCTCGCCGAGCTGCTTGAGGCCGAGCGACACGCGATTGCGCTCGCGGTCGAACTTGAGGACCTTGATCTCCAGTTCCTGGCCGACTTCGACCACTTCGGACGGATGCTTGACCCGCTTCCATGCCATGTCGGTGATATGCAGCAGGCCATCGATACCGCCGAGATCCAGGAACGCACCGTAGTCGGTGAGGTTCTTGACCACGCCCTTGACGGTCTGACCTTCCTGCAGGTTCTTGAGGAGCTCCTCGCGCTCGGCGCTGTACTCGCTCTCGACCACGGCGCGACGGGAAACGACCACGTTGTTGCGGCGCTGATCGAGCTTGATGACCTTGAATTCGAGTTCCTTGCCCTCGAGATAGCTGGTGTCGCGCACGGGGCGGACATCGACCAGCGAACCGGGCAGGAACGCGCGGATACCGTTGAGGTCGACGGTGAAGCCGCCCTTGACCTTGCCGGTGATGTGACCCTTGACGGTCTCGCTCGCCTCGAAGGCCGATTCCAGTTCCGCCCAGGCGCGCACACGCCGCGCTTTCTCGCGCGAGACGCGGGTCTCGCCGAAGCCGTCCTCGACCGCATCGAGTGCGACTTCCACCGTATCGCCGACGCCGATATGCAGGTCACCGTTTTCATCGGTGAACTGGTTCGCCGGGATTACGCCTTCCGACTTGAGACCAGCGTTGACGATGACCAGGTCGTCACGTACGTCGACCACGGTCGCCATGAGCAGCGAGCCGGGCCGCATGTTCGTTTTTGCCAGGCTCTCCTCGAACAGTTCCGCGAAACTTTCAGACATTCAGTCAAGTACCTTGAATTAACCACGCTCGCGCGCTTTCCCGTCGCCCATCCCCTGGACCCACGGGTCGGTTCAGAAAATGCCGCTCCACACTCCAGTGGAGCCGGCGCCTGCCGGCCATGCCGGCGAATTCTTTACTCCGCCTGCAGACAATCACGCGCACGCGTGAGTACCTGCCGCGTCACTTCCTCGATCGCGAGGCTGGTGGAATCGATCACGATCGCGTCGTCGGCGGGCTTCATGGGTGAAGCCGCCCGTTGCGCATCCTGCTCGTCGCGCGCCTCGATGTCTTTCAGAAGGGCCGGGAGATTAGCACCAATCCCCTTGTCCATCAACTGCTTATGGCGTCTGCGCGCGCGCTCCTCGGCCGACGCCGTCAGGAAAATCTTGAGCGGCGCGTCCGGGAATACGACGCTGCCCATGTCGCGGCCGTCCGCGACCAGCCCCGGTGGCTGCCGGAATCCACGCTGCAGAGCGAGCAATGCCTCGCGCACCGCGGGCAGCGCCGCGACGCGGGAAGCGTCCATACCGACGGCCTCCGCACGGATTTCACGGGTCACGTCGTCGCCATCCAGCCAGGTGCAGGTCCAGCCGTCCGCGGTGGGTTCGAAGCGGGGCTGCATGGTCGCGGCCACCTCGGCGACGGCCGCTTCATCGTCCAGATCCACGCCCCGTCGGGTCGCGGCGAGCGCGGTCAGGCGATACAGGGCGCCGGAGTCCAGCAGGTGGTAACCCAATGCCTCGGCCACCCGGCGGGCGAGCGTGCCCTTGCCCGAGCCGCTCGGCCCGTCGATACATACCACCGGAACGCCGCCCCCACCGTGCTCAGTCATTATCGCCCGCCTCATGCAGTCCGAGCCCCAGCCCACGCGCCAGCGCGGCGAAACCGGGAAACGAGGTGTTTACGTTGCGGCAGTCATCGATACGGATCGGTCCCGTGGCGCGCAGCCCGGCGACCGCGAAGCTCATGGCGATACGGTGATCGCCGTGGCTGTCGACCCGGCCGCCGCCGATCGGGCCGCCCTCGATCACGATGCCGTCGTCGGTCGGCCGCGCGTCGACGCCCAGCGCCGCCAACCCGTCGGCCATCACCTGGATCCGGTCGGATTCCTTGACGCGGAGCTCGCCCGCGCCGGTCAGTCGCGTGCGCCCCTGCGCGCAGGCGGCGGCCACGAACAATACCGGGAATTCGTCGATCGCGCGCGGCACGAGCGCCTCGGGTATATCGATCCCCTGCAGCGGCGCGCTGCGCACCCGCAGGTCGGCCACCGGCTCACCGCCGGCCTCGCGCTCGGCCAGCACCTCGATATCCGCGCCCATCAGGCGCAGGATCTCGACCACGCCGGTGCGGGTGGGATTCCAGCCGACATGCTCGAGCACGAGGTCGGAGCCCGGTGCGATCGTGGCGCCGACCAGGAAGAACGCCGCCGAGGAGATATCGGCCGGCACATCGATCGCGCGCGCCTTCAGGCGACCACCGCCCTCGACGCAGCTGGTCAGGCCGGTACGCGTGACCGGCCAACCGAATCCGCTCAGCATGCGTTCCGTGTGATCGCGGCTCTCCGCGGGCTCGCGCACGCAGGTGCGGCCCTCGGCATACAGCCCGGCCAGCAGGATCGCCGATTTGACCTGTGCGCTGGCGACCGGCGACTCGTAATCGATGCCGCGGAGTGCCTGTCCGCCACGGATCACGAGCGGCGGCGTACCGTTCTCCGCCGTCTCGATCAGCGCGCCCATGCGGCCCAGCGGTTCGGTCACGCGGCGCATCGGTCGTCCGGATAACGATTCGTCGCCGATCAGTGTGCTGTCGAATCGCTGGGCGGCCAGCAGACCCGCCAGCAGGCGCATCGAGGTCCCCGAATTACCCAGATCGAGCGGGCCGTCCGGGGCGGTCAAACCGTCGAGCCCCGCGCCGTGAATGACCACGCGGCCGGCGGTCGGCCCGTCGATCCGTACGCCCATGGCGCGGAAGGCATGCAGCGTCCCGAGCGCATCCGCGCCCTCGAGGAAGCCATCGATCTCGGTCACGCCGTCGGCGAGCGCGCCCAGCATGATCGCGCGGTGCGAGATCGACTTGTCGCCCGGCACCCGCGCCCGGCCCTGCAGCGATCCACCGGGTTCGACCTGGAAAACGAGCGTCTTCATCCGCAGAACCGATCCCGTGCCGTCTTGGCCCGCCGGAAACGCGACAGCAGACCATCGCCGTCACCGTCGCGCACCTCGGCGGTCAATTGTTCAAGGTCATCGCGGTAGGCCTCCAGCGCTTCCAGCAGCGCGTCCCGGTTCGCGAGGCAGATGTCCCGCCACATCACCGGATCGCTGGAGGCGATGCGCGTGAAATCGCGGAAACCGCCCGCGGCGTAACGGAAGACCGCGCCCGGATCGTCACCGCGTGCGAGCGCATCGACCAGACCGAACGCCAGCATATGCGGCAGGTGGCTGGTCGCCGCCAGCAGGCGGTCGTGGGCCTCTACCGACAGGCGCTCGACGTTGGCCCCGGTCAGCGACCACAGCCGCTCGACCGTGTCGGTCGCCCCGGGTTCGGTCTCCCCGGTGGGGGTCAGGATGACGCGGCGGCCCCGGTACAGCTCGGCGAACGCGGCATCGACCCCGGAACGCTCGGTACCGGCGATGGGATGCCCCGGCACGACCCGCGCAAGCGAGCCGAGGATACGCTGGGCATCGGTCACGAAACTGCCTTTGACGCTGCCGGCATCGGTCACGATCGTATCCGGCCCGAGCGTCGGTGCGATCGCGGCCAGCACGGAGGCCATCGCCCCCATCGGCACCGCCAGCAGGATCACGTCGGCATCCGCGGTCGCCGCGGCCGCTTCCGTCTCGGCGCGATCGATCGCGCCACACTCCAGGGCGGCATCGAGCCGGGCCGGGTCGCGCCCGAGGCCCACCAGCTCGCCCTCAAAACCGGCCGCACGCAGCGCCAACCCGAAGGACCCGCCGATCAGGCCGACGCCGGCGATCACGACCCGTTCCGTCATGCCCGCAGCACCCTCCCAAGGGCATCGAGCAGGCGCTCGTTCTCGCTGTCGACGCCGACGCTGATGCGCAGATGGTTCGGCATCTCGTAGCCGCCGACCGGGCGCACGATGACGCCCTCGCGCAGCAGGGCTTCGTAGACGGCGGCGGCATCGCGGCCGACATCGACGGCGACGAAATTCGCCGCCGAGGGGATCACATCGAGACCGAGTTCGCGCAGACCGGTGGTCAGGCGATCGCGGCCGCGGGTGTTGTTCGCGACGCTCTCGGCGAGGAACGCCTCATCGTCCAGCGCCGCGGCCGCCGCCGCCAGCGCCGCCGAGTTGACGTTGAACGGGTGGCGCACCCGGTTCAGCAGATCGGCGATCGCCGGCGACGACAGGCAGTAGCCGCAGCGCAGCCCGGCGAGGCCGTGGACCTTGGAGAAGGTGCGCGTGACCACCAGGTTCGGGAACGCGTCGAGCCAGCGCGTCGCATCGGGATAACCGGGCACGTCGGCGCATTCGAAGTAGGCCTCGTCGACCACGGCGACGAGATGCTCCGGCAGGCCGCGCAGGAAATCCTGGAGGGCATCGCCGTCGATCCAGGTCCCGGTCGGGTTGTTCGGATTCGCGACGAACACGAGTCGGGTGTCCGCGTCGACGGCGGCCGCCATGGCCTCGAGATCGTGCCCGTACGGCGCCTCGGGATCGTCGGCCGGCCGCGCCGGTGCGACGTTCGCCGCCGCCCCCGCCGCCCGGGTGGCGATCGGGTACACCGCGAATGCGTGCCGCGAGAACACGGCGTTGGTACCCGGTCCGAGGAACACGCGCGCGATCATGTCGAGCACGTCATTGGAGCCGTTGCCGACCGTGATCGCGGACGCGCTCACGCCATGGCGATCCGCCAGCCGCGCCCGCAGTTCCGTCGCCGCCCCGTCGGGATATCGATGCACCGACTCCAGCGCGACCCGCGCGGCCTCGACCGCGCGCGGACTCGGGCCGCGTGGATTCTCGTTCGAGGCCAGCTTGATGATGTCCGAAAGCCCGTATTCCCGCGCCAACGCCTCGATCGGCTTCCCGGGCTCATACGGCGCCAGCCCCCGCACACCGGGAACGGCCAGATCGACGGGATCATTCGTGTGGATTTCGTGGTTCATGCCTTCGCTGCTCAGGAGACGGCGCGCGGATACGAGCCGAGCACCCGGCACAGGGCGGCTTCGTCCCTGAGTGCCTCCAGCGCGGGGCGGAGCTCTTCGCTGTCGGCGTGGCCGATGATGTCGACGAAGAACATGTACTCCCAGAGCCGTCCGCGGGTCGGGCGCGATTCGAGGCGCGTCATGTCGATGCCATGGTCGGCCAGCGGCTTGATCAGATGGAACAGCGCGCCCGGCCGGTTGCGGGCCGACAGCAGCAGCGAGGTCTTGTCGTCGCCCGACGGCGGCACGTCGTGGTCGCCGATGACCAGAAAGCGGGTGGTGTTGTCGGGCTCGTCCTCGATGCGCTCGACCAGCAGGTCGAGCTCGTAGATCTCGGCGGCCATGCGGGGACCGATCGCGGCCGTGCCCAGATCCTCCGCCGAGCGCCGCGCGGCCTCGCCATTACTGGTAACGGAAATGCGCCTGGCATTGGGCAGGTTCGCGTCGAGCCACTCGCGGCACTGCGCCAGCGACTGCTGGTGCGAGTACACGGTGTGGATATCGACCAGTTCCTGCTCGCGCGTGATCAGGTGCTGATGCACCGGCAACAGGATCTCGCCGCAGATCCGCAGGCTCGAGTTCACGAACACGTCCAGCGTGTGCGTGACCATGCCCTCGGTCGAGTTCTCCACCGGCACCACGCCGAAATGCGCGGAACCGGCCGCGACCTCGCGAAAGATCTCGTCGATCGCCGCCAGCGGCCGGGCATCGATCGAGCGCCCGAAATGCTTGTACGCGGCGGCCTCGGTGAAGGTCCCGGAGGGGCCCAGATAGGCGATCGAGAGCGGCTGTTCCAGCGCCAGGCACGCCGAGATGATCTCGCGGAAGACGCGCGTAACGGCCTCGCCGTCCAGCGGCCCGCCATTGCCCTGGGCCAGCGCCCGCAGGACCTGGGCCTCGCGTTCCGGGCGCGAGAAGTTCATCGCCTCGCCGGCGGCGCGCTTGATATCGGCCACCTCGAGCGCACAGCCCGCACGCTCGTTGATGAGCTGCAGGATCCGTTGATCGAGATCGTCGATGCGGTCGCGGATCGTCTCGAGCCGGTCGCGGGAAACTTCGGAATCGTTCATCGGTCGCCGTTCACCGGTCCATGGGCCACGCGCGATGGCCCGTGTTCACGTCTCGTCGTCCCCGGCGGCGGGCGCCTCGCCCCCTTCCGCATCGTCGGGGTCGGTCCCGGTCGCGGCGTCGTCGCCGGCGTCCGTTTCCTCGACGCTCGCCAGCTTCTCGATCCGCGCCACCTGGACCAGGCGCTCGCCCTCACCGAGCCGGATCAGGCGCACGCCCTGGGCGTCGCGGCCGACGATCGAGACCTCGGCGGCGGCGGTGCGGACCAGCGTACCGCCATCGGAGATCAGCATGAGTTCATCGTCATCCCCGACCTGGACCGCGCCGACCACCGAGCCGTTGCGCTCGGTGGTCTGGATCGAGCGCACGCCCTGGCCGCCGCGGCCCGTCTTGCGGTACTGATCGGCCGGCGTGCGCTTGCCATAGCCGTTGGTCGTCGCGGTCAGGATATTGCCCTCGCCGACGATGATCAGCGCGATCAGGTAATCGCCCTCCGGCAGGCGCATGCCGCGCACGCCGGTCGATACGCGCCCCATCGGCCGGACCTCGGGCTCGTTGAAGCGGATCGCCTTGCCGCCGGAGGAGAACAGCATGATCTCGCAGTCGCCGTCGGTGAGCTTGACGTCGATGAGCCAGTCGTCGATGCGCAGATCGACCGCGATGATGCCGCTCGAGCGCGGGCGCGAGAAATGCGACAGCGGCGTCTTCTTGACGATGCCCGAGCGGGTCGCCATGAAGACGTACTGATCCTCCGGGAACTCGCGCACGGGCAGGACGGCGTTGATGCGCTCGTCCGGCTCCAGCGGCAGGAGATTCACGATCGGCTTGCCACGCGCGCCGCGGCCGGCCGCCGGCAGTTCCCAGACCTTCTTCCAGTAGACCTTGCCGTGGCTGGAGAAGCACAGGAGCGTGTCGTGCGTGGAGGCGACGAACATGCGGTCGACGAAGTCGTCGTCCTTCATGCGCGTGGCCGCCTTGCCGCGGCCGCCCCGGCGCTGGGTGCTGTAATCGCCGAGCGGCTGCGCCTTGGCATAGCCCTCGTGCGAGATCGTGACGACGACATCCTCGTCCGAGATCAGGTCCTCGACCGTGAGTTCGTCCTGGCGCTCCTGGATCTCGGTCTGGCGATCGTCGCCGTACTCGTCCCGGACCGCTTCCAGCTCCTCGCGGATGACCTCCATCAGGCGGTCGGGGTTCTCGAGGATCTCGATCAGTTCGGCGATCCGGTCGAGGATCCCGCTGTACTCCTCGACCACCTTGTCCTGCTCGAGGCCGGTGAGGCGGTGCAACCGCAGATCGAGGATCGCCTGCGCCTGCTCGGGCGTCAGGCGGTAGCCCTGCTCGCCGAGCCCGAAATCGGGGCCGAGGTGTTCCGGCCGCGACGCATGGGCGCCGGCGCGGTCGAGCATGTCCGACACGACGCCGGGATCCCACACCCGCTCGACCAGGCCCTGCTTCGCCTCGGACGGGCTGGGCGAGGCCTTGATCAGCTCGATGACCGGATCGATGTTGGCCAGCGCCACGGCGAGGCCTTCCAGCACGTGGGCCCGCTCGCGCGCCTTGCGCAGCTCGTAGACCGAACGCCGGGTGACGACCTCGCGCCGGTGGCGGACGAACGCCTCCAGCACCTCCTTGAGCGTCATCTGGCGTGGCTGACCCTCGGTCAGCGCGACCATGTTGATGCCGAACACCGTCGCCAGCTGCGTGTGCTTGAACAGGTTGTTCAGGACGACGTCGGTGTATTCGCCGCGCTTGAGTTCGATCACGACGCGCAGGCCGTCCTTGTCCGACTCGTCGCGCAGCTCGGAGATCCCCTCGACGCGCTTTTCCTTCACCAGCGCGGCGATCTTCTCCAGCAGCCGGGCCTTGTTGACCTGATACGGCAGCTGGGTCACGACGATCTGCTCGCGCTTGCCGCGATCGATCTCCTCGACATGCGTGCGCGCCCGCATCTCGATCCGGCCGCGGCCGGTCCGATAGGCCTCGCGGATACCGCGCGAGCCGTTGATCAGGCCCGCGGTCGGGAAATCCGGGCCCGGCACGTATTCCATCAACTGGGCGATGTCGATCGTCGGATCGTCGATCAGCGCGATGCACGCGTTCACGATCTCGCGCAGGTTGTGCGGCGGGATGTTCGTCGCCATCCCCACCGCGATGCCGGAGGAGCCGTTGACCAGCAGGTTCGGCACCCGGGTCGGCAGCACGGCCGGCTCGCGCTCGGTCTCGTCGTAGTTGAGGATGAAATCGACGGTTTCCTTGTCGATATCGGCCAGCAGCTCATGCGCGACCTTGGCCATGCGGACCTCGGTATAGCGCATCGCCGCGGCGGCATCGCCGTCGATGGAACCGAAGTTGCCCTGGCCGTCCACCAGCGGGTAGCGCATCGAGAAATCCTGCGCCATGCGCACGATCGCGTCGTAGACCGCGGAGTCGCCATGGGGGTGGTACTTACCGATGACGTCACCGACGATGCGGGCGGATTTCTTGTAGGCCTTGTTCCAGTCGACGCCCAGTTCGTGCATCGCGTAGAGCACGCGCCGGTGCACGGGCTTGAGGCCATCCCGCGCATCGGGCAGCGCCCGGCCGACGATCACGCTCATGGCGTAATCGAGATACGACTGGCGCATCTCTTCTTCGAGATTGACCGGGAAGATTTCGCGTGCGAACTCGGTCATGGGCGATTGCCATCCTCGCTGCGGATCGAAGCGATCAAACCGCGCATTCTAGCACGGGAATCGCCGCCGTCCCGGCCCCGGGCGACACGGACCGGAACCGGATTACCGCGACGTCGAGCGGACGCCGCGGCGAGCGTGGACCCCACGCTTCAGGCGACTTCGCGATGATCGAAGTGGTGTACGTCCCGCTGCGGGAACGGGATCGTGATACCCGCTTCGTCCAGCGCCTTCTTGGCGGCCTTGCGGAGCTCGAAACTCGCCGGCCAGAAGTCATCGCCGGTGGTCCAGAAGCGCATACCGAGATTGACGGACGAGTCCGCGAGTTCGCGCACCAGCACCTGCGGTTCCGCCGGCTCCGACAGGACCCTGGAGTCGTTGCGGATCACGCCGAGCAGGATCTCCTGGGCCCGATCGATGTCGTCGCGGTAGGAGATGCCGACGACGATGTCGTGCCGGCGATTCGGGTTGCGCGAGTAATTCAGGATGCGGCCACCCCAGATGCCTGAGTTCGGCACGGAGACATAGAGCCCGTCGTAGGTCGTGAACTCGGTGGCGAACAACCCGACCTCCTCGACCGTGCCCTCGTTGCCGTTGGCGTCGACGTAGTCGCCGATCCGGAACGGGCGCAGGACCAGCAGCATCACGCCGGCGGCGATATTCGCGAGCGTTCCCTGCAGGGCCAGGCCGACGGCCAGGCCGATGGCGCCGAGGGCCGCGAGGATCGAGGCCGTCTGGACGCCGAAGCGCCCGAGCACCATGACCAGCACCGTGATCAGGATGAAGTAGCGCGTCACGCCCGCCACGACGCTGATCAGCGTCCGATCCAGATCCCTGAACCGGCCCAGCCCGCGCCGGACGCCGCGCTGCGCCCAGCCGGCGACGCTCCAGCCGATGATGATCAGGATCAGCGCACTGATCACGTTCACGGACAGATCGGTGACAAGGGGACCGAATTCGGCCCACAGTTGCTCCGGTGACGTATTCATCGATTCGACTCCCTCAGCGGTTCTTCCAGCGCACCGAATACAGATCGAAGCGCCGATCGTTGAGATTCTGCACGGTGCCCTGATTGCGCGCGGTCGTCAGCGCCTCGAGCCGCAGATCGGCGATCGCCACCATCTCGGTATTCGGCGTCGTATCGGCGGCGATCCCGTCGCGGTCGAACCCGAAATCGCAGGGCGTCAGGATGCAGCTCTGGGCATACTGGATATCCATGTTCTCGACGCCGGGCAGGTTGCCGCAGTTGCCCGACACCACGACGTACGACTGGTTCTCGACCGCCCGCGCCTGGGCGCAATAGCGCACGCGCAGGAAACTCTGGCGCTCATCGGTGCACGACGGCACGAACAGGATCTGCGCGCCCTGGTTGGTCAGGTGGCGCGCCATCTCCGGGAATTCCGCGTCGTAGCAGATCATCACGCCGATCACGCCGCAGTCGGTCATGATGCTGGTGACCTCCGAACCGCCGGTGATATTCCACCAGTAGCGCTCGTTCGGCGTCGGGTGGATCTTCGACTGCTCGTGGATCGAGCCGTCGCGCAGGAACACGTAGCAGATATTCTGGGTCTCGCCGGAGGCCACCTTCGTGGGGTGCGAGCCGCCGATGATATTGACGTTGTAGCGCACCGCGAGGTGCGACATGACCTCCTTGAAGCGCTCGGTGTAACCGGTCAGATAGTCGATCGACTCGGCCGGCCCCAGCGGATGCTCCTCCAGCGACAGCAGCTGCAGGGTGAACAGCTCGGGGAAGGTCACGAAATCGGCCCCGTAGTCGGCCACCACATCGACGAAGTACTCGATGTACTGCTGGAACTGCTCGAACGAATTGACCCGGCGCAGCTCGTACTGGACGGTCGCGACCCGGATGGCATCCGGCAGGCGCGCGCCGCCCTCGCCCTGCTCCTGCTCGTCCGTCTGCGGCACCTGCGGATTGCGCCACACGAGATGGGCGGCATGCCCGAGCGAGGCGGTGTCGTCGGGCAGGTAATCATGCAGGATGCCGATGAACTCGAACCCGTTGCGGAGCTGGAACGACAGGACCGGATCGCGGAGCTTCTTGTTCTGGACCTGCTCGACGTATTCCTCGGGGGTGCCGACACGCCGGCGCCGCTTCGCCAGCCCCGGCAGGCGCCCGCCGAACGCCACGCCCTTGAGACGCAGGTACTGGCACAGCTTCTTGCGCTCGTTGTACAGGCGCTGGCCGATCCGCAGACCGCGGAAGTCGGGGTCGATGAAGACCTCCATGCCGTACAGCCAGTCACCGTTCGGATCGTGCCGCGAGGCGAACCCATGGCCCGTGATCTCATCCCACCGGTGCGGCCCGAGCGCCAGCGCCTCGCGGGCGAGGAAGGTGGCGCAGTAGCCGACGATCTGGCCTTCGTACTCGGCCACGAACTGCCCGTCCGGGAAGCTCGTCACCTGGCCGCGGATCATGGCCGGGGAGTAGGCCTCCTCCTCCGAGTAGACCTTGCCGGACAGGCGCGCGATCGCCGGTGCGTCCGACGCATGCGCGTTGCGGATGATCAGCGAGGGACGCTGCTCCTTCTTCGTGGCCGCCATCGGCTTCCGGGACCCCATGTATCGCAAAAGCGCGCATTGTAGCGGAGCGGGGACCGATTGTCGGCCATTTGCGCGCCCCGGGTCGCCCATGAAAAGCCGATTGCCGGATCCAGCGCTGGCCGTGTGCCGCCGCGGTGTCATAATCCCGCGCCATGTCTCCCCGCCTGCTGCTGCCGATCCTCGCCGTGCTGGCGCTCGCGAGCCTCGTCTTCGCCCTCATGGCGGGTGCGGTCGAGGTCCCGGCGAGCGCCGTCTGGCACGCGTTGACCGGCACCCCGCAGGACACGCCGACCCGGATCGTCGCCGAACTGCGGCTGCCGCGCGCGCTGGCGGCCTTCGTCGTCGGTGGCCTGCTGGCCCTGGCCGGGGCCCTGATGCAGGTCCTGCTGCGCAACCCGCTGGCCGACCCGTACGTCCTCGGCATCTCCGGCGGCGCCGCCGTGGCGGCGCTGGCCACGATGGTGGCCGGCTTCGGCGCGTTCTGGGTATCGGTCGATGCCTTCGCCGGGGCGCTCGTGTCGATGCTGCTGGTGTTCGCGCTGGCGCACGGCCGCGGTGGCTGGACCCCGACCCGGCTGCTGCTGACCGGCGTGGTCCTCGCCGCCGGCTGGGGCGCGTTGATCAGCTTCATGCTCGCGGTCAGCCCGGAGCGCAATCTGCGCGGCATGCTGTTCTGGCTGATGGGTGATCTCGCGCACGCCGGGATGCCGATCTGGAGCGCGCTGGCGCTGGCGGCCGGGCTGGCCGCGGCAATGGCCCTCGCCCGCCCCCTCAACCTGATGGCCCGGGGCGATCTGCAGGCGCGGGCACTCGGGGTCTCCGTGGGACCGCTGCGTCTGGGGATCTATTTCATCGGCTCGCTGCTGACGGCGGCGGCCGTCACCGTCGGCGGCACCATCGGCTTCGTGGGCCTCATCATCCCGCACGCGGTGCGCCTCGTCGCCGGCGCGGATCACCGCACGCTGTTGCCGGCGGCGGTACTGGCCGGAGGCACGCTGCTGGTCTTCGCGGATGCGCTCGCGCGCATCGTGATCGCCCCGCAGCAGTTGCCGGTCGGCGTATTGACGGCAATGATCGGGGTCCCCGTCTTCCTGTTTCTGCTGCATCGCGGTCCGCGCCGGGGGCTGCCATGAGCCTGCTCGCAAGCGAACGCCTCGCCATCGAGATCGGCGGCAAGCGCATCGGCGGCGAACTCGATCTCGGCTTCAACGCCGGCGAGAGCTGGGCGGTACTCGGCGCCAACGGCGCCGGCAAGACGACCCTGCTGCACACGCTCGCGGGCCTGCGCCCGCCCACCGAAGGTCGCGTGCTGCTCGATGGGCAGCCGCTCGCCGGCATGCGGCGCCGCGCCATCGCCAACCGCCTCGGCATCCTCCTGCAGGCGAGCGAAGACCCGTTCCCGGCCACCGTCCTGGAGACCGCCCTGATCGGCCGCCACCCCCACATCGGCGCGTGGCGCCAGGAGGGCCCGGAGGACTACCGCAAGGCGCGCGAGGCCCTGGCGGAAGTGGAGATGGACACGCTGGCCGACCGCCCGATCGATACGCTGTCCGGCGGCGAACGGCGACGCCTCGCGCTCGCGACCCTGCTCACCCAGGACCCGGCCGTCTATCTGCTGGACGAGCCCAGCAACCATCTCGACCTGCATCACCAGATCCGCCTGCTGGGCCACCTGCGCGAGCGCGCGCGCAACCGCGGCGGCACGCTCGTGATGGCCCTGCACGACGTCAACCTCGCCGCCCGCTTCTGCGATCACGCCGTGCTGATCTTCCACGACGGCCAGGTCTCGCACGGGCCGGCGGAAGAACTCCTGCGGCCCGATCACCTGAGCTGCCTGTACCACCACCCCATCGAGGCGGTCGAAAGCGCCGGACGGCGGGCGTTTCTGCCGGGGTGATTCAGGGGCCCGTTGCGCTCACCGCTTCTGGACGAAGTGGGATCTTTTTGGCCGCTGACAGGGTGTACTGACAGGGTTCTCGCCAAGACGCCAAGCGCGCCAAGGAATGCGAAAAAAAGAGTGGTGAATGGCAGTAAGGCCTGGATGGGTGAGGCACCGTGACTACAGTCCGCGCTGCGGGGTATCGACCGAAGTCCAGCCGACAGCCCGATCCAGATTCGGACGATTCAGCGGCCACTGACGAAGGTCTTCACCATTCCTTTCGTTGCCTCCTCTTGGCGCGCTTGGCGCCTTGGCGAGAACCCCTTCAGTACGCGCCACCGATAGCCAACACGACACCACCCCGTCCAACAAGGCTCACTCACCCCGCTCCCGCCCCTCATCCAGCTCGAGCAGCAGCGATTCGGTGCGCTCGCGATGGTCGCCCGGATCCGCCCACAGCCCGCGCTGCATGGCCTCGACCAGGCGTTCGGACATCTCCTGCAGGGCGCGCGGGTTGTGTTCGCGCAGGAATTGCTGGTTGTCCGTGTCGTGGACCAGCGCCTCGGACACCGATTCGTACTGGTAGTCGTCGACGAGACCGGTGGTGGCGTCGTAGGCGAACAGGTAGTCCACGCTGGCGGCCATCTCGAACGCGCCCTTGTAGCCGTGCTCGCGCATCGCCTCGATCCATTTGGGATTGGTCACCCGGCTGCGCACGACGCGGTTGAGTTCCTCCTTGAGCGTGCGCATCCGGGGCGCGGCCGGATTGCTGTGATCGCCGTGGTAGATCGCGGGCGCGGACCCGCCGAGATGGCGCACCGCGTTCGCCATCCCGCCCTGGAACTGGAAGTAGTCATTGGAATCCAGGATGTCGTGCTCGCGGTTGTCCTGGTTCTGGACCACGGCCTCGAGCTGGCCCAGGCGATCGCTGAAGGCCTCGAACGCGGCCTCGCCGAAGGTCTCCTGGCCGTAGGCGTAGCCGCCGCCGTCGACGTATTGCCGGGCCAGGTCGTCGCGCGTATCCCAGTCGCCCTCCTCGATCGCGCCCTGCATGCCGGAACCGTACGCGCCGGGCTGGGCGCCGAAGACGCGGAAGCCCGCCTGGCGCCGGGCCTCGTCGGCGCTCGCGCCGGCCTCCTCCAGCACCTCCGCGCGCGCCTGGACGTGGCCGCGGATGGTGTTCGTGTCGCCCGGCTCCTCGAAGTCGGCCAGGCTCTGCACGGCGGCGTCGAACAGGCGCATGACGTTCGGGAAGGCGTCACGGAAGAACCCGGACACGCGCAGCGTGACGTCGACCCGGGGACGGCCGAGCTGGAAGCCGGGCATGATCTCGAAGTCGACCACGCGGCTGGAGCCCGCCGCCCAGATCGGGCGTACGCCGAGCAGGGCGAAGGCCTGGGCGATGTCATCGCCGCCGGTCCGCATGGTCGAAGTGCCCCAGACGGACAGGCCGATCTGGCGCGGGTAGTCGCCATGATCCTGGAGATGGCGCGCGATCATCTGCTCGGCCGAGGCCTGGCCGAGTTCCCAGGCGGTCGGCGTCGGGATGGCGCGGCTGTCGACGGTGTAGAAGTTGCGCCCGGTCGGCAGCGTGTCGAGCCGGCCGCGGGTCGGCGCCCCGCTCGGCCCCGGCGGCACGAAGCGGCCATCGAGGCCCGCCAGCGTGTGCCGGATCTCGTCGCCGACACCCCGATCCAGCGCCGGCATCAACGTATTTCGCAGATACGCCAGCAGCGCCGCGGTGCGGGCGAAGCCGTCCGCCGCCGTCGGCCCCGGCTCGCCGCCGACGATCGTGCGCTCCAGGAGATCGAGCGCGTACTGCTCCAGGCGCTCGCGCGTGTCGTTGCCGCTGCGCCAGGCATCCGCGGACTGTGC
The DNA here is from genome assembly GCA_034520925.1 of Halofilum sp. (in: g-proteobacteria). Classification (GTDB taxonomy): domain Bacteria; phylum Pseudomonadota; class Gammaproteobacteria; order XJ16; family Halofilaceae; genus Halofilum. The sequence goes on from JAXHNC010000001.1 coordinate 195,326, forward strand.
CGCCAGCGCCTCGGGCCGCGGCCCTTCCCAGGGCTCGGCATCGGCCCGCAGCGGATCGAAGCCGTCGCCCAGTTCGAGGTCCGCGGCGAGCGCGTGCAGGATACCCGCGTCCTCGGGCCGATCGCCGCGCGGCAGGCGCACGAGGGATACCAGCGTCTCGGCGAGCTTTCTCCGGTCCGGCAGTTCGCCCAGGCAGTGCAGCCCGCCGCGGATCTGCGCCTCCTTGAGGTCGCAGATATAGGCATCGAGGGCCTTCAGCAGGGTGTAATCGCAGCCGTTCTCCTCGGGCGGCACCGGCAGTTCATCGGCGACATGACTGCGGCGGGCGAGGTCGAGGATCTGCTCGCGCAGATGCCGCTCGCGCCGCTCGTCCATGCCCATCGCCTCGAAATACTCATCGACCAGGCCCTCGAGTTCGGCCAGCGTGCCATGCGTCTCGGCGCGCACGATCGGCGGCGTCATGTGATCGATGATGACGGCCTGGCTGCGGCGCTTCGCCTGGGCGCCCTCGCCCGGGTCGTTGACGATGAACGGATACAGCGTCGGCATCGGACCCAGCGCGATGTCGGGCCAGCAGGTCGCCGACAGGGCCGCGCCCTTGCCCGGCAGCCATTCGAGGTTGCCGTGCTTGCCGACATTGATCACGGCATCGATGCCGTAGACCTCGCGCAGCCAGCAGTAAAACGCGAGGTAGCCATGCGGCGGCACCAGTTCGCCGTCGTGGTAGTAGGCGGACTGATCGATGCCGTAGCCGCGCGCCGGCTGGGGACCGACGAACACGTTGCCCAGGCGCATGCCGGCGACCATCAGGCGGCCATGGCGGTATTTCGGGTCTTCCGACGGCTCGCCCCAGCGCTCGCGCACCGCGGCCCGGCTGCTCTCGGGCAGGCGCGCGAACCAGGCCTCGTAGGTCGCGAGATCCAGGCTCTGCAGGCAGGGACTGAGATCGATCGTCTCGGGATCGTTCGTCAGCGCCGCCTGCAGTTCGCGCATCAGCGCCGTCGAATCCTCCGGCATCTCGCCGACGCGGTACCCGGCATCCGCGAGCGCGTGGAGCAGGGTCATCGTCGAGCGCGGCGTGTCGAGGCCGACGGCATTGCCGATGCGCCCGTCCCGCGAGGGATAGTTGGCCAGCACCAGCGCGATCCGCTTGTCCGCGTTGGGGCGGCGCTGCAGCAGGCACCAGCGGCGCGCCAGTTCGGCGACGAAACCGGCCCGCTCCGCCTGCAACTGGTACCGCACGATGTCGAGCTGGCAGCGCTCGCTGTAGCGCGCCAGGGCCTTGAAGCTGATCGCCCGCGTGATGATGCGGCCGTCGAGTTCCGGCAACACCACCTGCATGGCCATGTCGCGGGTGCGCAGTCCCTGATACTGACGCTGCCAGTCGGCCTCCGACGATTGCGAGACGATCAGCTGCAGCACCGGCATATGCGACGGGAACGGGCTGGAGCCGGAGCCCGGATCGGACGCGCCGGCGGCGTTGCCCGCCGCCATCAGGGCGAAACCGGTCGTGTTGAGCACGATCGAGGCACCGGCCTCCTGCGCGAGATCGTTGACGGTATCGAGGCAGGCGCGCTCCTTGAGCGACGCGACGGCCACCGGCAAGGGGTTGATGCCGTGCTCGACGAGCAGCGAGATGAGGTCGTTGAACATCGCCGTGTTGCCGGTCTGCACGTGGCTGCGATAGAACAGCAGCACGGCGACCGGCCGATCGGCGACCCAGTCGCCCTGCCAGTCGGCCAGCGTCGGTGCATCACGACAGGGATGATGGATCAGCGTGCGCGGCAGTGTGCGCGGCTCGCTCCACTCGAAGTCGTAGCCGAGGAACTCGGCGGCGAGATAGCGCAGCAGGGCCTCGGCATTGCCCGGTCCGCCCTGGCGCAGGTAGCGCCAGACCCGCCGCCCCTGCTCGACCGCGACCGTGCCGGTCTCCAGCAGACTGGTGTCGTCGTAGTCCTCGCCGGAGACCACGATCAGTTGCCGATCAGGGCGCTCGGCCGCCCATTCCTCGAGTTGCTCGATCCCATACGGCCAGTAGCCGCGGCCGCCGATGAGCGACACGACGACCAGGCGCGCGTGGTCGATCACGCGATCGCGGTAGAGGTCCAGCGCGGCCGGTTTGGCCAGATTCAGCGAATTGGCGAGCCGCAGCGAGGGATAGTCCGCGGGCAGTCGCTCGGCGCAGTCGGCGAGCATACCGAGCACGTCGTCGGCGGCGCTGAGGATGACGATGTCGGCCGGCGACTGGCCGAGATCGACAATACCCTCCTCATCCGAGAACCCGCCCGGCTGCGCCGCCAGCAGATGCATGCCCGTTCCTCGCCGCGGGGATCCGCGTCAGCCCGCGGCGACGGCGTGCTCGACCTCGGCCGCCGCCAGTACCTCGTGCAGGCGTTCGCGGTCGAGGTCGTGGCCGATGAAGACGAGGCGGGTCTGGCGCTTCTCGTCGGCGTTCCACATGCGGTCGAAGTAATGCGCGATGCGCTCGCCGACGGCCTGGACGACCTGACGCATGGGCTTGTCGCCGGCGGCGACGAACCCCTTGACCCGGTAGATCGTCTGCTCGGCGACCAGTTGCCGCACCGCGTCGATGAGGCGGTCGCTGTCGACCGGGCCGAGGGTGATCACGCAGGACTCGAAGTGATCGTGCGCGTGCTCGTGGTCCTCGCCCTCCGCGTGGTGCGCGTCGTGGTGGGTGTGCACATCCTCGATGCGGTCCTCCGTCGCGGCGCCCACGCCCATCAGCACCTCCGGATCGGCCTGGCCGTGCTCGATGAACAGCGTCTTCACGCGCGCCGGCAACTGCTCGCCGATGTAGTCCGCGACCGCGGCGCGCGCCGCGTCGTCCATCTGGTCGCTCTTGCTGACCACCGCGAGGTCGGCGGACGCGAGCTGATCGGCCAGCAGCTCGGCCAGGGTCGGATCGTGGTCGAGGTTCTCGTCCGCCAGCCGGCTCTGCTCGACGCGCTCCGGATCGTCCGCGTAGCGCCCGGCCGCGATCGCCGGCCCGTCGAGCACCGAGATGACCGAGTCCACGGTGAAGTGCCGCTTGATCTCGGGCCAGTTGAAGGCCTGGACGAGCGGCTTCGGCAGGGCCAGCCCGGAGGTCTCGATCAGGATGTGGTCGATGCGGTCGCGCTGCTCGATCAGCTTGCGCATGACCGGCACGAACTCCTCTTCCACCGTGCAGCAGATGCAGCCGTTGGCGAGCTCATAGATGCCGTCGCCGGTATCTTCGCCGCCCTCATCGCCACAGGCGAGCGGGCAACCGCGCAGCAGCTCGGCATCGATGTCGAGCTCGCCGAACTCGTTGACGATCACGGCGATGCGCTTGCCCTGCGCCTGGTTGATCAGGTTCGACAGCAGGGTCGTCTTGCCGCTGCCGAGGAAGCCGGTGACGACGGTGGCGTGGATCTTCTGCAGTTGCATGGTGCGATTACCCCGGTGAATCCGTTGCGGTGATGTCAGGCGTGTTCCCCGGCGGCGGCCGCGCCGGCGGTCGCCGTCGACGCGGCGCCCCCGAACACCCGGGCGATGGCCTCGGGGTTGGAAGGGAAAAACAGGTGCAGATAGGTCGCGGTCAGCGCGCCGTCGCGCATGATCGGCTCGCCCGGCGCCGGATGGCGCTGGCGGCGCCCGTGGGCCAGCGGTTCGAGCGTCCCCTCGCTGCGGGTGCGGTGATGGGCGTGGCCGCGGATCTCGCCCTCGGGCAGCGGCAGCGTCTGCATGCCCTGACAGCCGCCCTTCGTGCGCATGATGCCATGCCCGGGGATCACCCCGGCCATCGCGTGGCAATGGCCGTCGACGTCGGTCAGCGTCTGCTGCACGTAGAGCATGCCGCCGCACTCCGCCATGATCGGCCGCCCGGCCGCATGGAATTCGCGCAGCGCCGCCTTCATGGGCTCGTTCGCGGCCAGGCGCTCCGCATGGAGCTCCGGATACCCGCCCGGCAGCCAGAGTGCATCCACCGCCGGCAGCGCACTGTCGCGCAGGGGCGAAAACGGCACCAGTTCGGCACCCATCGCCTCGAGCAGGCGTTCGTTCGCGGCGTAGATGAAGCTGAAGGCCTCGTCGCACGCGACGCCGATGCGGCGCCCCTGGAGATGGCGCCCGGGGACCGCGTCCGGTCGCGCGGGGAACGCGACCGGGGCCGGCAGCGCCACCAGTGGCGTCTCGGCCAGGCGATCGGCACAGGCATCCAGGCGCGCCTGCAGATCTTCACCCTGCTCGCCCGGTTGCACGAGGCCGAGATGGCGCTCGGGCAGTTGCATGGCCGCCTCGCGGGGCAGGCTGGCGAGCAGGCGCAGATCTTCCGGCAGCGCATCCCGGATCAGCCCCGTGTGCCGCTCGCTGCCGACACCGTTGGCGACGAGCCCGGCACAGGTCAGACCCGGGCGGGCGCCGGCGAGCCCCTGCGCGACCGCGGCGGCGGTCTGGGCCATGCCCTTGCAGTCGAGCACGATGGCGACCGGCAGCCCGAACCGCTCGGCGAAATCGGCGCTGCTGGGATCGCCGTCGTAGAGGCCCATGGCCCCCTCGACGAGGATGAGGTCGGCCTCGCGCGCCGCCTCGTGCAGGCGCTGGGCGCAGTAGTCCGCGCCCGCCATCCAGAGGTCCAGCGGCTCGACCGCGGCCCCGGAAGCGGCCGCGAGGATCTGCGGATCGAGGTAATCCGGCCCGGTCTTGAATACGCGCACGCGCCGGCCCTGCGCGCCGATGATGACGCGCCAGCGCCGCGGTGACGGTCGTCTTGCCGTGCCCGGAGGCGGCGGCACCGACCAGCAGCGCCGGGCAGCGGGCGTGCCGTGCGGATGCGTCGTTCATGACCCCGCCCCGGGCGTGGCCGCGCCGAGCGGCACACAGTGCCCGCCGAGCTGCCGCGCCAGCGTGCCGGCAGCGGCCCGAGCGGCACCCGCGCCCGCTCCATGTCGAGTACGCACATCTCGCCCGGCCAGCGGATATCGGCCACGTGATCGCGGCTGCGGCCGTCGGTCAGCAGCAGCGTGCGCGTGTGCAGTCCCGGCTGGCGGCGGCCCAGGCGCTCGAGGCGCTCGCGGGCCGTCAGCAGCGCCCGGCGCAGCGGCGTACCGCCACCCGCCGGCAGCCGCTCGAGCTGCGCCCGGCAGTCCTTCGGGGCCCGGCGCGGGTTGACGATCCACTCGACCCGGTCGTTGCCGAACGCGAGCACGGCCAACTGCTCGCGCGCGAGATACGCGGCCCGCGCGATGCCCAGCACGCCCGCCTTGGCATGCGCGAGCGCCTCCCGGCTCAGGGTCGAGGCGGAGGTATCGAGCAGGACGCAGTTGAGCGTGACGCGACCGGTGCGCGCGGGCTGGTGGCGCAGCGTCCGGATCCCCCTGCCTTCCCGGTTTTCCGGCGCCAGCAGGGTGCGGAACCAGTCCACCCGATGCTCGCTCACCGCGACGCGTCGCCGGCCGGGACGGTGATCGCCGGATACGCCCCCCGGTGTGCGCTCGCCGCTGCGAATCGGTGCGTCGCCCCCATGCGCCGCCCCGGAGGCATCGCTCGCGGCGGCGAGCCGATCCGGTTCGAGCGCCTGCCGGCGCAGGGCGCTGACCTCGCGCGGGGGCATCGCGCCCCAGTCGCCGGCATCGCTGCCCCCGTCGTTCGACTCGCCGGCCCCGCCGGCCGGGGGATTGCCGCTCGCGCCGCCGCCCGGCTCGGCGGCTTCGCCGCGGCGATGGCAGAGCACGAACTCGGCGACGGCCTCGACATCGGCCTCGGTCACCTGCCCCGACCGGCCCATGCCGCGTGCGCGCTCGCCGCCTGGCGCCAATGCAGATCGGCGCGGACGCCCTCGACATCGGCGTCGATGCAGCGCTGCGCGATGGCCTCCTGGATGGATTCGGGGCACTCGCACGGAGCCCACGGCCGCGCGCGCGTCCCGGATCCGCCGCTCGAGTTCGCGCTGGGCGTCGCCGTGGGCCGCGACGAACGCCTCGGGATCCCGATCGAACGCGAGGCGCTGCTCGACGATCGCCCGGCGCTCGGCGACGCTGTAGCGCTCCCCGAGTTCGACGGCCAGGCCGAAACGATCCTTGAGCTGCGGCCGCAGATCGCCCTCGTCCGGGTTCATGGTACCGATGAGCAGGAATTCGGCGGCGTGCGAGTGGCTGACGCCGTCGCGCTCGACGTGATTCACGCCCGAGGCGGCCACGTCGAGCAGCACGTCGACCAGCGGATCGGCGAGCAGGTTGACCTCGTCGATATAGAGCACGCCGCCGTGGGCGCGTGCGAGCAGGCCGGGCTGGAACTCCGCCTTCTGCCCCTCGAGCGCCTGCTGCAGATCGAGCGTGCCGACGACCTGATCCTCGGTCGCGCCGAGCGGCAGCGTGACGAAGCGATCGCGCGCGACGCCGTCGAGATCCGCCAGCCCGCGCGCCAGCGTGGACTTGGCCGAGCCCCGCGGGCCGCTGATCAGCACCCCGCCGACGCCCGGATGGATGGCGGCGAGGATCAGCGCGGTCTTGAGCCGCTCCTGGCCGACGACGGCGCTGAACGGGAAACGGGGTCTACTCATCGGCGCAACCAGGGGCAGCCATCGTGGCGATGCGTGCAGCGGGATTCGGCGGGCATGGGGCACGCCCGCCAGAGCGGATCGAGTCTATTGAGCGTGGGCCCTCCGGTCAAACACAAGCGCCGCTGCTCGCCGGGGGCGTCGAGCCGCTGCGAAAACGTTCGACCGAACGGCCCGAAACCGCTTCAATCTACTTGACGCGAGGCCACGCATTCGGCAATTTCACCCCCATTCGCGAGGCATCGTGCTCCGAGAGGGGCGTCGTCGGGTCACCCCGCAGCGCATCGCCGGTTTTTCCCCGAGTTGCTCACGCTGATCGGGGCAGAGCGCCTTGGATTCATGGTCCAGCCGGACACCAGACAACCACCATAATGAGGGAGATCATCAACGTGACAACCATCCAGCGCGCTCTTGTGGGCACCGCGGCCCTCGCGTTTGCGCCCGTCGCACTCGCGCACCACCCGCTCGGCGGCATGGAGATGACGACCTTCTCCCACGGCCTGCTGTCCGGTTTCGGCCACCCGGTGCTCGGATTCGACCACCTGTTTTTCGTGCTCCTGGTCGGTATCGCCGCCGCCCTGACACAGCGCCGCTACAGCGCGCCCCTGGGCTATATCGGCGCGATGCTGGCCGGCTGCGCCCTGATGGCCGCCGGCGTGACCCTGCCCGGCATCGAGCTGATGATCGGCCTGTCCCTGCTGGTACTCGGCGGCGTCCTGCTGGCCGGTCGCACGCTCGGCGTCGGCACGACCGTGGCCCTGTTCGCCGTCGCCGGCCTGTTCCACGGCTCGGCCTTCGGCGGGGCCATGGCCGCGGCCGAGGCGGGCAGCACCACGGCGGTGCTGACCGGCTACCTGATCGGCCTCGGCGTCACCCAGTACGCGATTGCCCTGCTGGCCGGCTGGGTCACGCGCAACGTCTGGCACGCGCAGGACGCCAGCGCCGTGCAGCCGCGCCTCGCGGGCGCCGCGGTGGCCGGTATCGGGATGTTCCTCTCGCTCGAGATGCTCGAGGGCGCCATCCTCGCCGTGGCGGGCCTCGCCTGAGGTCGCCGCGGGGCACGGCCGCGGCGTGCCGCGGTCGTGCCCCGGTCGCCAGGTCGCGTCTCCCGCGTGGCGGCCGGACCCCGCCCCGGCCGCTCGCCGCTCACCCGCCGCGAAGGTGTCGCCCCGTGACGGCCACTGCACCCGACACCACCGTCTGGGTCGCGGGTATCGGCTGTCGACGCGCCTGCCCGGCGGACGAGATCGTCGCGCTGCTCGATGCGGCGCTCGCGGAATGCGGGCTCACGGCGAAGGCCCTGGCGCGAATCGCGACGGTCGAACACAAGGCGCACGAGCGCGGCCTCGCCGAAGCGGCGGAAGCGCTCGGCCTCTCGCTCTCCTGTTGGCCCAGCGTTATCCTGCAGCAGTATGAAGACCGGATCGCCACCCGCTCGCCGATGGCGCTCGAGGCGACCGGGTCAGCCAGTGTGGCCGAGGCGGCGGCATTGGCGGAGGCCAGTCGCGGCGATCCGGGCGATCCGCATACCGTGCTGGCCCTGCCCCGGCGGTCCAGCGCGCGGGCCACGGTGGCGATCGCCTGTCGGCGCGGCGATGGCGGCGCGTTCCACTTTCGTTGAATGAGACGATCCGCGGATGCCCGGACTCAACATCCAGCTCAACGCCCCGGCGAACGACGCGCTGATCGTGGGCAGCGCCCCGCCGGCGGCCGATCGCGTGGCGACGCTGCTGCGGGCCGGCGTGAACGTGACGGTGGTCGCCCCCGAGCTGGACGACGCGCTGCGCCGGCACGCCGAGAGCGGACGTATCGGCTGGCGTGCGCGCGGATTCGATCCGGATGACGTGATCGGCGCCGTACTGGTGCTCGCCGCCAGCGATGACCCGGCGGTGAACCGCGAGGTCCGGGAAGCGGCCGCGCGTCACCGCCGGCTCTGCAACGAGGTCCACGGCGACACCGGAGACTTCTCGCTCCTGCCCGATCCGGCGGAATCCCGGGCGCACGATCCGGATCTCGATCCCTGGCGACACGCCCGCGTCTGTCTGGTCGGCGCCGGGCCGGGCGATCCCGGCCTGCTGACCCGCGTCGGCGACCGCGCCCTGCGCACGGCCGAGGTCGTGCTGTATGACCGCCTCGTATCGGACGAAACGCTCGCCCTCGCGCCACCGACGGCCGAGCGGATCTTCGTCGGCAAGCAGCGCAACCGGCACCATTGCCCCCAGGAGGCGATCAACGCCCGCATGATCGAGCTGGCCCGCGCCGGGCGGCGCGTGGTGCGCCTCAAGGGCGGCGACCCGTTCGTCTTCGGCCGCGGCGGCGAGGAGCTCACGGAGCTCACCGCGGCGGGGATCGCCTGCCACGCGATCCCCGGCATCACCGCGGGCTCGGGCTGCGCGACCTACGCCGACATCCCCCTGACGCATCGCGATCACGCCCACAGCTGCCAGTTCATCACGGCCTACGGCAAGGACGGTGAGAGCGACCACGACTGGGCGGCCCTCGTGCGCTCGCGCCACACGCTGGTGGTCTACATGGGGCTGGCGGCGCTGCGCGACCTGTGCCCGAAACTGGTCGACCACGGGCTGCCCGCGGATACACCGGCCGCGCTGATCGAGCGCGGTACGACCCCGGACCAGCGCGTACTGACCGGGACGGTGACCTCCCTGCCGGAACGCGCGCAACAGGAGGATCTCCAGTCACCCGCCGTATTGATCGTCGGCGAGGTCGTGCGCGTGCGCGAGCGGCTCGAAGCGCTGCGGGCCGTCGCCGCCGCCGAGCCCGCCGCGGCTCAGGCCTGAACGGGGGAATCGGGATGCGCGAGGAGACCCCTGAAGGCGAGCGCCCGCTGCGCACCGGCTGGACGACGGGGGCCTGCGCCACCGCGGCCGCCGTCGCCGCGGCCGAGCGGCTGTTCACGGGGACCGCGCCCGCGCAGGTCCATCTCACGCTGCCGAAGGGACGCGAGGTGGACCTGCCGGTGCACGACGCGCGCGGGCTCGACGGCGGCGCCGAGGCCGCGCTGATCAAGGACGCCGGCGACGATCCGGACGCGACCCATGGCGCCCGTGTCTGGGTGCGCCTGCACACCCGGCCCGAGCCGGGCGTCGCGTTTCATGCCGGCGAGGGGGTCGGCACCGTCACCCGCGCCGGCCTCGCACTGGATATCGGCGAACCCGCCATCAATCCCGTGCCGCGCCAGATGCTGCGCGAGCACCTGGCCGAGGTCGCCGAGCGCTTCGGGTTCGCGGGCGGCTTCGACGTGACCATCGGCGTCGACGACGGCGCACGCATCGCCGCACAACACGATGAACCCGAGGCTCGGCATCGAGGGCGGCATCTCCATCCTCGGCACGACGGGCATCGTGCGCCCGTTCTCCTGCGCGGCGTTCATCGCCTCGATCCACCAGGGGATCGATGTCGCGCGGACCAACGGCATCACGCACATCGCGGCCTGTACCGGATCGACCAGCGAGAAGGCGGCGCAGACGCACTACGCGCTGCCCGAGATGGCGATGGTCGAGATGGGGGATTTCGTCGGCGCGGTCGTGAAGTACCTGCGCCGTCATCCGGTACCGCAAGTCACCATGGTGGGCGGCTTCGGCAAGTTCACCAAGCTGGCCTGCGGCCGGCTGGACCTGCACAGCCGCAAGGGCGGGGTCGATTTCGAGTTCCTCGCGCGCGAGGCGGCGGACGGCGGTCCCGCGCTGCAGGATGCCGTACGCGCCAGCAACACGAGCCTGGAGGCCCTGGCCCTGTGCCGCGACCACGGCATCGACCTCGCCGACCGCGTGTGCCGCCGTGCGTGGGACGTGGCGGCGAGCTACCTCGCCCCGGAGACCGCGCTCGAGCTCTGGGTGATCGACAAGCCGGGCAACGTGATCGCCCGCGCGGGCTCACTCGAATCCGGACCGGATACGCCGGTACTGCAGCGGGCCGAATAACCGCGCCCACCCGTCCCGCCCGCGCTCACTCCGCGTCCGTCATGTAGATCCGCCCGACATGCTTCGGGTCGTAGAGCGCGCTCTCGCGGAAATCCGCGCTCGCCAGCACCCTTCCGACCAGGATCAGCGCGCTGCGGCGCTCGGGCAGTGCATGCGCCTGTTCGGCGATGTCGGCGAGTGTCCCGCGCAGGACCTGCTCCTCCGGCCAGGAGGCGCGCAGGACGATGGCGGCCGGGCAGTCCGACCCGTAATGCGGCGTCAGGCGCGCGACCACGTCGTCGATCGCGTGCAGCGAGAGGTGGATCGCCAGCGTGGCGCGCGAACAGGCGAAGTTCTCGAGCGTCTCGGTCGGCGGCATGCTCGACGCCCGGCCCTGGGTGCGCGTCAGCACGAGCGACTGCCCGACCTCCGGCAGTGTCAGTTCCTGGCCGAGGGTGGCGGCGCAGGCCGAGAACGCCGGGACGCCCGGCGTCATCGTGTAGGGGATGTCGAGTGCCTGCAGGCGGCGCAATTGCTCGCCAAGCGCGCTGTAGACCGCCAGATCGCCCGACTGCAGGCGTGCGACGTCCTTGCCGGCCGCGGTCGCCGCCCGCATCTCCTCGATGATGTCGTCGAGCGCCATGCGCGCGGTATCGACGCGGCGCGCGTCGGCCGGTACATGCTCGAGCACCCCGTCGGGGATGAGCGAGCCGGCGTACAGGCACACCGGGCAGGACGCGATCAGATCCCGCCCGCGCAGGGTGAGCAGATCGGCCGCGCCGGGCCCGGCGCCGATGAAGTGAACGGTCATGCAATCCTCCACGTGAATGGGGCGGCACCCGCGGACGCGGCCCCGTAACGATTCATTCCGGCCCGGGCCGCACGGCGCGCCAGAGGGTCACCGGCCGCAGCGGATGCCACCCCTGGAAGCGCCCGAGCGGCTCGGCCCGATCGACCGCGATCCGGGTCAGCTCGCCACCCAGGCGCTCGCGCGCGGCGGCCAGCACGGCGTCACCCTCGACCGTAACGCTGCTCGCCACCAGACGCCCGCCCGGCTGCAGCGCCCGCCAGCAGTGATCGACCAGCCCCTCACTCGTCAGCCCGCCGCCGATGAATACGGCATCGGGGGTCTCCAGGCCCTCCAGGGCCTCCGGCGCACGTCCGCGCACGCAGGCCAGTTCCGGCACCCCGAGGGCGCGCGCATTGGCCTCGACCTCGTCGGCGCGCTCCGGCCGTGGTTCGATCGCGACGGCCCGGTTGCCCGGGTGGCTCAGCATCCACTCGATGCCGATCGAGCCGGAACCGGCGCCGATATCCCAGAGGCGCTCGTCGCGCCCCGGCGCCAGCAGCGCCAGTGCCACTGCCCGGACCTCGCGTTTCGTGATCGGCCCCTCGTGGGCGAACAGCCCGTCGGGGCGCCCGGCCACGGAAGCGACGACCAGGGCATCGTCGTCGGCGACGCAATCGATCGCGATCGTGTTCAGATCGGCGGTCCGCGCATCGCCCCAGGTCCGCGCGACGCCCGCATGGCGCGCCTCCTCCGGCCCGCCGAGATGCTCGAGCACGGTCATGCGCGAGCGGCCGAAGCCGCGCGCGCGCAGCAGCGCGGCGAGCGCGGCCGGCGTCGTGCCGTCCCAGCTCAGCAGGAGCACGCGGGCCCCGTCGTGCAGCGCCGGGATCACGTGTTCGAGCGCGCGCCCGTGGACGGACACGCAGGCCGTTTCCTGCAGCGGCCAGCCCATGCGGGCGGCGGCGAGCGAGAACGCCGACGGGATGCGGCACGATCTCCATCTCGGCCGGATCCACCCGTCGGGCGAGCGTGGCGCCGATGCCGTACCAGGACGGATCGCCGCTGCCAAGGACGCAGACCGGCTCGCCGCGCCAGGCGAGGAGTTCGTCGATGCCGGCCTGCAGGGGCGACGGCCAGGCCAGATGCTGCTGGCCGTCGACCGCCGGCACCAGTTCGAGATGGCGGCGACCGCCGGCGAGCAGACGCGCCGACCGGACACGCTCGCGCGCACGCGGCGACAGACCGTCCCAGCCATCGGCGCCCAGGCCGACGATCGAGAGCCACGGCGACTGGACGTCAGGCCTGTGCTCGCTGCACATTACGCTCCCCTTTCGATCCGACGGATGCGCCCATGCGACTGCTCCTGCTCGGCGGCACGACCGAGGCCACCGAACTCGCCCGGCGCCTCGGCACGCGCGCGGACATCCACACCACCCTGTCGCTCGCGGGCCGCACGCGGCACCCGGGTCAGGCCGCCGTTCCCACACGCAGCGGCGGTTTCGGCGGCGTCGAGGGTCTGGTGGCGCACCTGCGCTCCGAAGGGATCGACCGCGTGGTCGACGCGACCCATCCCTTCGCCGCGCAAATGTCGGCCAACGCCGCCCATGCCTGTCGCGCGGCGGGCGTGCCGCTGGCCCGGCTGTCGCGTGCGCCCTGGCAACCCGGGCCGGGCGACCGCTGGATCCACGTCGCCGATCCCGACGCCGCGGCGCGCGCCGTCGCCGACCTGGGCCCCCGCATCTTCCTGAGCGTCGGCGGCCGCAGCCTCGGTCCGTTCGCGAGCGTACCCGGCAAACACTGGCTCGTGCGCAGCATCGATCCCCCCGAACCCGAGCCGGGCTTCAGCGACTGGACCCTGGTGCGTGCACGCGGCCCGTTCCGCTTCGAGGACGAACTCGAGCTGCTGCGCACGCACCGCATCGACGCGCTCGTCACCAAGAACAGCGGCGGCGACGCCACCCGCGCCAAGCTCGACGCCGCGCGCGCACTCGCCCGCCCGGTCGTGATCATCGACCGCCCCGAGCTGCCGCCGGTGGACGCGGTGTTCCACGATCCGGCCGACGTGCTTGCCTGGCTCGACCGCGCGCCGACCGCGCATCACTCCTCCGCGGGGTAGTAGCGCGGCGTGTACACGCGCGGCGCCCCGTCGGGCCCGTCGATGCGCCGCGTGGTCGAGGCGCCCACGATCAGCAGGGTGCGCATATCGGCGTGCTCCGGCGCCACCTCGGCCAGCGTCAGCAGTTGCACGCGCTCGTCCGGGCGACCGACGGCGGTGCCGACGACGACCGGCGTGTCGCCGCCGCGCCGTTCGCGGATGGCGTCCAGGGCCTCGCCGAGCTGCCACGGGCGCGCCCGGGACACCGGGTTGTAGAAGGCCAGCGCGAAATCGGCCTCGGTCGCCAGGCGGATGCGCCGCAGGATCAGCGACCAGGGCTTGAGGTTGTCCGACAGCGACATCACGCAGAAATCATTGCCCAGCGGCGCGCCGGCGCGCGCGGCCACGGCCTGCATGGCCGAGACGGCCGGGGCCACCTGCACGGACACGCCCGCCCAGCGCCCGGCGCCATCCGTGTCGATCGCCTCCCAGATGGCCGCCGCCATGGCGAAGATGCCGGGATCGCCGCCGGACACCACGGCGACCCGCCGCCCCTCGGCCGCGAGGTCCAGTGCCATCCGGGCCCGCTCCATCTCCTGGCGGTTGTCGGAACCGTGGCGCCGCTGGCCATGATCGGGCACGCGATCGACGTAGGGGCCATAACCGACCAGGTCCGTCGCCGCGGCGAGAATGCCCTCCGTCTCCGGCGTCAGCCAGTGGCTGCCGCCCGGGCCCGTGCCGACGACCGCGAGCCAGCCGTCCGCGGCGTTCATGAACGCGCCCCCGAACCCGGCACGACGATGAGCGAGAAGTACGGCGCGCCGTCCGCCGGGGCCTCGGGGAACGGCATGACCTCCTGACGCTCCATCGACGCACGCTCGACGTACCAGGCGCGCTCCGCGACCCCGGCGGCGTGCAGTGCGCGGCGGATGCGCGGCAGATTGCGCCCGACCTTCATGATGACCGCCGCCTCGGCGCCCGCGATCGCGGCATCGAGCTCGTCGTCGGGCAGCGTCCCGGGGATGACCGACAGCACGTCGTCGCGCATGGTCAACGGGCGCGGCAGTTGCGCCGCACCGGCGAGCATCGCCGGGACGCCCGGGATGACATCGCTGCGGAAGCGCTCGCGCAGGCGCAGGAAGATGTGCATGAACGAGCCGTAGAAGAACGGGTCGCCCTCGCTCAGCACGGCGACGGAGCGGCCGGCGTTCAGGTGCTCCGCGACCGCCTCCGCGGACTCGTCGAAGAACGCGTCGATGCGCTGCTGGTATTCCGGCGAGTCGTGCGGCAGCTCGGTCGTCACCGGGTACGGCATCGGCACCATGATGTGGTCATCGCGCAGGTGGCCGCTGGCGGTGCGCAGCGCGTTGCCGCTGCCGCTGCGCTTGCAGAAGTACGCCACCACGGGGCATTCGGAGAGGATGCGCACGGCCTTCAGCGTCATCAGTTCCGGATCGCCCGGGCCCGTGCCGACGCCGTACAGGCGGCCGATCGCCGTATCGCGCTCGTCGTCGACCATGCTCACAGCGCGTCGCTCGCCAGGGCGTTCACCGCCGACGCGGCCAGCGCGCTGCCGCCGCGGCGCCCGGTCACGGTGAGGTATTCGAGGCCGAGGTCCTGCCCGGCCAGCGCCTCCTTGCTCTCGATCGCGCCGACGAAGCCCACCGGCAGACCGAGTACGGCCGCCGGCCGCGGTGCGCCGTTGGCGACCCGTTCGAGCAGCCGGAACAGCGCGGTCGGCGCGTTGCCGATGGCCACGACCGCCCCCTCGAGGTGTTCGTCCCAGAGATCGACCGCGGCCGCCGAGCGGGTGTTGCCGATGCGCCGCGCCAGCTCCGGCGTCCGTTCGTCCCGGAGCGTGCAGATGACCGGGTTGTCCGCCGGCAGGCGTTTGCGCGTGACGCCGTGCGCGACCATCTCGCTGTCGCACAGGATCGGCGCCCCGGCCTGCAGGGCCGCGCGGGCACGGGCGCCGACCCCGGCGGAGTAGCGCAGCAGCGGCACGAGATCGGTCATGCCGCAGGCATGGGTCATGCGCACCACGACGTCGCGCAGATCGTCGGGCACCGCGTCGAGGTCCACCTCGGCCTCGATGATCGCGAACGACTGACGATAGATCGCCATGCCGTCGCGGATGTAGTCGTAGGTCTCGCCCTGCTCAGGCACCCGCCACCTCCTCGTCGATGCGGTTCCGCAGCCAGTCCGGATCGAGGCGTCCCAGCGTCGCCGCCGGGTCCTCGTCACCGCTGCGCTGCCGCAGAAACTCGCGTTCCAGTGCAGTCAGTCGCGACGCGGCGGCGGCGACATCGAGGTCCCGCCACAGCGGGGCACTCCCCGCCGCGCCGCCGATGGAAAGATCGTAGCGCCCCGCCCGGCCGGTGAGCGTCACCGCGGCCGCTCCGGAATGCGCGCAGCCCTTGGCGCAGCCCGATACATGCAGCACCGCGCCCGTGCCGGCCGCCAGCAGGGTCGGCGCACTGGCGACCAGCGTCCGGGTATCGCTCAGCGTCGCGGTCGTCCCCCGCTCGCAGCCACCGCAGCCGCTGCAGGTCTCCGCGCGCAGATGCGGATCCCCCGGCTCCTCGATCGCGCCCGCCGCGCGCAGCATCGGGCCGGCGTCGGCATGCGCCCGGCTCAACAGCACCGCGCGCGTGGGCAGGATGCGCAGGTCGCCGTCGCCGTGGCGCTCGGCGGCATCCGCCAGCACCTGGAGCGTATCCGCATCCAGGCGCCCGAAGGCGAAGGCCGCGCCGTACCAGGCCCCCGGTTGATGACCGATTACCGGATCAGCCGGGCGTTCGCCCGGATCCCCGCCCGCCTCGATCAGGTGCCCGGCCGCTTCGCGGAAGGGCGTCGTGCCCCATGCCGCCACGGCGTGCTGGACCCGCCGGATTGCCGCCGCCTGATCCCGGCGCAAGTGGCAAAAGCGATCGAGCAACGCAATGGCGACCGCAGGCACATCGGTGGCCGCACAGCGGCCGATCGACGTCGCCGTGGCGAAGCTGCCCGCCAGCGCGACGCGATACCCGCCCGACGTGCCGGGGATGGCATCGAAACGTAGATCGGCGACCGTACCGGCGACGTGAGCCCGGCCACCGCCATCGAGCACCAGGGCGACACTTGGCGGGGAGCGCGTCGGCGTAACCCCGCTGGCGCAACGCATCGTCCAGCGCCGCGAGCACCGGTCGCACATCGCTGATCGCGGTGGGATCCAGGTCCGTCGCCGGCGAGATGATCCGATCCGGCAACCCCGCCTCGGCCACCGGCACGAGGCCGGCCTCGACCAGCGCGGAGACGGCGACGTCGGCATCGCGGATACCGCGCAGTTCAAGCTTGCCCCGGCGCGTGAGCACCACGGCGCCATTGCCGTATTCGCGACAGATGCGCGCCAGTTGCCGCAGCGCCGCGGCGCCCAGGCGGCCGGCGGGCGGCCGCACGCGCAGCAACAGACCGTCGGCCGCGGCCATCGGCTCGGTCGCCGTGGGGCACCAGCCGCGGCGCAGATCGCCCGCGGCGGCACGCGGCGTTTCGAATGTCATCGCCCCTGCTCCAACCGGACACCGGCGCACGGCAACCCGCGCTCGTCCGGCGCGGCGCGCGAGCATTACAGACCTCCCCGGTGAATTCAACCGCGATCCACGGCCCGCGTCCAGGCTGACGCATGAGGGACCGATCCGGTCGCGTCGATCGATTGAGGCGGGCCTGACAACGGCGTAATCTGAGTGCCAGCTTCAGGTGATCCGCTGCCCATCGCGCAGCGGAAGAAACGGGAAGCCGGTGCGTGCCGCATCCAACGTGCACAAGTCCGGCGCTGCCCCCGCAACGGTAGGCGAGTTGCGGTTCGATATCACGCCACTGGGTTTCCGGCCCGGGAAGGCATCGAACCGCGGGCCATCGGCCCCCTCGCGAGCCCGGAGACCGGCCTGGAGCATGACGCAGGATGGCGCGGGGGGCGCCATGCGCGTGCCACCGCTCCGGTCGCACCCGTATTCCGTTCTCCCGTTCCGTCCGTACCTCGACATCAAGAGGCGCGGGTGAGCGCCTGGAGAGCGAACAACATGTACCGGAGTCGCCTGATCGGCGGTCTCGCCGCCGCCACCGTATCCCTTGGTGCCACGCCCGCGGCGCTGGCCGAGCGCATCGCTCCCATCACCGTGACAGCGACGCGCACTGCACAGACCGCCGACGAGTCACTGGCGTCCGTCACCGTCATCGACCGCGAGGAAATCGAGCGCAGCCAGAGCACCGGCATGACGGAGCTGCTGGGCCGTCAGCCCGGTGTCGAGTTCACGCGCAACGGCGGTCGCGGCACGAACGCCAGCATCTTCCTGCGCGGAACGGAGAGCGACCACGTGCTCGTCCTCATCGATGGCGTCGAGATCGGCTCGGCGACGACCGGTACCGCGGCATTCGAAGACCTGCCCCTTGCCAACGTGGAACGCATCGAGATCGTCCGCGGTCCCCGGTCGAGCCTGTACGGCTCGGGCGCAATCGGCGGCGTCATTCAGATCTTCACCCGCGGAGGCGAAGGCCCCCATGCCAGCGCGGGTATCGGCAGCAACGACCGCCGCAATGGATCGGCCGGTTATGGCATCAAAAGCGGCGGCACGAGTTTCAGTGTCAACGTGGCCGCGGAAGAAACCGACGGCATCGACGCCCGCGAGAACGACTGCACATTCTGCGCGGACGAGCCGGACGACGACGGTTACGAGAACCAGAGCGTCAACGTCCGCGCAAGCCAGGACATCAGCGATGCGGTCACGATCTCGGGCAGCCTCCTGGCCGCCGACTCGGAAGTCGAGTACGACGGCAACTTCCAGAATCGGACCGAAGGCGAACAACGCGTCTACGCCGCGCAAGTCGACGCACGACCGACCGACAACTGGGACGCCCGCTTCCAGGTGAGCCGCTCGGAAGACAACAGCGACAACTTCCTCGACCGGCAACGGGCCAATACCTTCGATACGACCCGCGATGCGTTCAGTTGGCAGAACACTGTCACCCTCGGGTCCACGCAGATCGTTTCCCTCGGAGTCGATGCCAAATCCACGAACATTGACAGCAACCTTGCGTTCGCCGAGGACGAGCGCGATACGGTCGGCGCCTATGCCCAGCACCAATGGACCGGCGGCGACTGGAATACCGAGATCAGTCTGCGCGGCGAGGACTACGACGATTTCGAGGACCCGACCACCGGCAGCTTTGCCGTGGGCTATCGCTTCACCGGCGGACTGCAGGCGTTCGCGTCGTACGCTACCGCGTTCCGCGCACCCACGTTCAACGAGCTGTACTTCCCCGGTTTCGGCAACGCCGATCTCGAGCCGGAAGAGTCGCGCACGATCGAGGCCGGACTGCGTGGCCGCCATGAGGCACTGCGCTGGGAGACCACCGTTTACCGGACGGAAGTCGACCAGTTGATCGCCACGACGTCCGCCGGCGGCCGGTTTTTCCCCGACAACATCGAAGAAGCGCGGATCCAGGGTATCGAGGTAATAGTGGGCGTCACCACCGACGAGTGGGACGGCAATATAAGCCTCGATCTCAAGGACGCCGAGAACACGGAGACCGGCAACGAACTGCCCCGGCGCGCCGGGATCGGGATCAAGGGCGGTCTGACCCGCGACTTCGGCGCGTGGTCGGTCGGCTCGGACGTCACCGTCCAGGGGGAGCGTTTCGACGACACGGCCAACACCACGCCGCTCGACGCGTACGCGCTGATCGATCTCCGCGCGCGTTGGGACCTGGCCCGCGACTGGACGGCGCGGCTGAAGATCGAGAACCTCGCGGATACGGACTACACCCTGGCCGACACCTACAACACGCGCGGACGCACCGTTATGGCCGAGATCGCCTGGCACCCGAACTCGACGGACTGATGCCATGCCGAGCGCCCCCACTGGAACTCGCCGTGCCGGTGACGTACGGTCTGCACCCCGGTTGAACGCACCGTAGCCCGGATGGAGTGAAACGGAATCCGGGAAAGCGCACATAAACCCCGGAACCCGCTGCGCCCCATCCGGGCTACACGACAGGTACACAGCGATGAGCGAACACGAAGAAACCGACGCGGAATACCGCGCCCGGATGGAACAGAAGAAGGCCGCGATCGACGAGAAGGTCGCGCAGGCGAAGGAGAACCGGGGCATATTCATCGTCCTCACCGGCGACGGCAAGGGCAAATCCTCCTCGGCCTTCGGCACCCTCGCCCGGGCGCTCGGTCACGGCTACAGCGGCGGCGTCGTCCAGTTCATCAAGGGGACCTGGGACTCCGGCGATCACCGCTTCTTCTCCGAGCAGCCGAACGTCGAGTACCACGTGATGGGCACCGGCTTCACCTGGGAGACCCGCGACCGCGAGAAAGACCGCCAGGCGGCCATCGCCGCATGGGAGCACGCCGAGCGGCTGCTGGAGAACGAGGACCTGAAGCTGATCGTGCTCGACGAGCTCACCTACGTCATCAAATACGGCCATATCCCGGTCGAACGCGTGGTCGAAGCGCTGGAGTTCCGCCCGCGACACCAGACGGTGATCGTCACCGGCCGCAACGCGCAGGACGAGCTGATCGAACTGGCGGACACGGTCAGCGAGGTGCGCAAGGTGAAGCACGCCTTCGAGCAGGGCATCAAGGCGCAGCCCGGTGTCGAATTCTGAACCGGCGCGCGCCATGAGCGAGCACCGCTACAGCCAGCCCGAGATCGACGCGCTCTACCGCGCGATCGCCGAGCGGCGCGATATGCGCCACTTCCGGCCGGATCCGGTCGAGCCGGAGACACTGGCACGGCTGCTGCGCGCGGCCCACATGGGGCCGAGCGTCGGTTACATGCAGCCCTGGCGATTCATCCGCATCGCCTCGACGGAACTGCGGACACGCCTGCACGCGCTGGTCGAGGAAGAACGCGAGCGCACCGCGGACGCGCTCGGCGAGCGGGGCAACGAATTCATGCAGCTCAAGGTCGAGGGCATGCGCGACTGCGGCGAGCTGCTCGTGGTCGCGCTCTGCGACGGCCGCGAACGGCATGTATTCGGCCGGCGCACGATGCCGGAGATGGACCTGGCCTCCGCCGCCTGCGCGATCCAGAACCTGTGGCTGGCGGCGCGCGCCGAGGGCCTCGGCATGGGCTGGGTCTCGCTGTTCGATCCGACCGCGGTGGCCGGGCTGCTCGCCATGCCCGAGGGCGCGAAACCGATCGCCATCCTCTGCCTGGGGCATGTCGATGCGTTCTACGACAAGCCCATGCTGGAGACCGAGGACTGGGCCCGGCGGATTCCGCTCGAGGACCTGGTCGGCGAAGACGGCTGGCCCGACGCGGGTGCTTGACCTGCGTCAACGCCGGGCACCCGATCTGTTGTAGAATCGCGCCCGCGGAGTCCGCCGACCCCCGCGCACGGGGTCGAGACTGCGGACGCGAGCACACGCCAGTACGACAACCCATAGCCCGGGAACGGGCAGACCGACTCACGGAGGCCTCGACCACCGATGGCGAATTACGCGGCGGAAACCGTCACCAGCGTGTACCACTGGAACGACAAGCTGTTCAGCTTCCGCACGACCCGCGATCCGGGTTTCCGGTTCCGCAACGGCGAATTCGTCATGCTGGGCCTGGAAGGCGAGAAGAAACCGGTCGTCCGCGCGTACAGCATCGCCAGCACGAATTACGAGGAAGAACTCGAATTCCTCAGCATCAAGGTGCCCGACGGCCAGCTCACGTCACGCCTGCAGCACGTGCAGCCCGGCGACGAGGTCCTGGTCAGCCGCAAACCCACCGGCACGCTGGTGCTGGACGACCTGCGTCCGGGCCGCCGCCTGTTCCTGATCGCGACCGGCACCGGACTCGCGCCGTTCCTCAGCCTGATCAAGGATTTCGACACCTACGAGCAGTTCGACGAGGTCATCCTGCTCCACGGCGTACGCTACGTGAGCGAACTCGCCTACCGCGAGTACATCACGCAGACGCTCCCGAACGATGAAATCTTTGGTGAGATGGTGCGGGGCCAGCTGCGTTATTACCCGACGGTCACGCGCGAGCCGTTCGAACACCAGGGCCGCGTGACCGACCTGATCCGCAGTGGCCAGTTGTTCGAGGATCTCGGCATCGAACCGCTCGACCCCGCCACCGACCGCGCGATGGTCTGCGGCAATCCCGCCATGCTCAGCGACACCTGCAGCCTGCTCGACGCCCACGGCATGACCATCAGCCCCCGCCGCGGCGAACAGGGCGATTACGTCATCGAGCGGGCGTTCGTCGAACGCTGATACGTAGGCCGGCCTTGCGCGTATCGGCGGCGATGGATCCCGGCCGGGGCATATCACCGCGCAATGCCGGCATGCCCAGGCACACGTAAACCGGATCGGACACGGGACATCCCTGTCCCGTAGTCCGGACCATCCGCCCGCCGCTACTCGATATCGATTCGGCGGGTACTCTTCTGCGCTTCCTCGGTTTTCGGCATCCGCAGCGTCAACACGCCGTCCCGGAACTCGGCCTTGATCTCGTCGGTCTTCACGCTCTCCGGTACCCGGAACATCCGCTTGACCGAACCGTAGGATCGCTCGCTCAGATAATACCCCTTGCGCTGATCCTCGCGCTCGTCACTGCGTTCGCCGCTGATCGAGACCATGCCATCCGAGAAATCCACCGAGATATCGTCCCTGCTCATGCCGGGGAGATCGACCTCGAGTTCGTAGCCGCTGTCGGTCTCGCTCAGATCGGCACGGCCCAGTTCGCCCAGTGTGCTCCGGGTCGCCGGCCAATCGAGACCCGCGAACGGATCCTGGCCCAGTACATCCGGCCAGGTTTCCGCGCGTCGGCGCCCCACGTGCGGCCAATGGCTACCCGAGAATCGGTCGAACAGACGATTCATCTCGTCGCGCATCGCGGTCAAACCACCGCCGGTCCGCCGGACCGGAACGTCCTTCGCCACATCTTCTTTCCTGACTGCCATTACCTGAACCTCTCACAAGTACACCACCGGGCCTGAGCAACCCTGCCGCCGCCCATGCGCCGGCACACCCGGCCCGAATTCAGCTTGGCGTATCGAAGGACGTCGGGATTTGACAAGCGTCAACGGTGATTGCGATCGGTAAAGGCCATGCGCCATGGAGCGGTTGAATCGGAGGCGGCAGGCGGCAGGCGGCAGGCGGCAGGCGGCAGGCGGCAGGCGGCAGGCGGCAGGCGGCAGGATTATAGATCGGCTTTTGCCGGATCAAGAATCGTAGGCCGGTTTTGCGCGGTGCGTCGCGGTCGATACCGGCGCGGGCATGTCACCGCGCAATGCCGGCATTCCCCGGCGGCGTGTCGCATCGCACACCCGAGATGTGACGGGCGCCGGGAAAGGCCGGCCTACGATCCACGCTCGCCCTCGGCCCTTGGCCCTTTCTCAATTCAACAACGCAAACCCGATCCCGATCCGCGTCCGATTCTCGCGGAACGTCTCCAGGCTCTCGCCGTACCCGGTGAACAGCTGCACGTACCAGTAACCGCTGCCCGTACCGGTTGGCGTGGCGTAGTCGAGGCGCAGCGCGCCGTGGCCATCCGAGAACGCGTAGCGGCTGGTCGCCGACAGACGATCGCCGTCCTCGAAGGTGTACTCGACCTGCAATTGATGGTGTCCGTAGTACTCGAGGATATCCGGGTTGTCGTCGCCATCCGGATCTTCCGGTGTGGATTTCTCATCTTCCGGTATGCGGTCCCAGACCTTGAGCGAGCCGTACCAGGGACCCTGATCGAACCAGGCCCGCGCATACCCCCGGTCCCAGCTGCGCGATTGCGGCAGATCCTCGCCGTTGGACTCGTGCTCGTAGCCGATATCGAGTCCGAGCCAGTCCAGCGGCAGCCTCCCGGGCCGAAACCGATACCAGACCTCGGGGTTGTAGTTGGTCTCGCGGAAGGGGCGCGAGTTCTCGTCGTCCAGCCAGCGGAGATACGCCGTCTGCGTGTAGGCCACGTAGACCGGGGTGCGCACGACCTGGTACTGGAGACTCAACTGATATTTGAACTCCACATCCGCCGAGCCACTGGCGTCATCGCTCCAGGTGAGCGGCAGCGCGTAATTCGGGCGGTACAGCGAGAGTCCTCGCGGGAAGGTGATCGTCGCCAGGTCGAGGTCCGCTTTCGCGGAGTCCCGTTCCTTCTTCTTCCTCCTCCTGCGCGACCGCCGGTCCCGCAGCCAGGACAATGGCGGCCAGGAAGCAGTAAAACGCTAACCGCGCGCCTGATCCAACTGTTCGCACATGCGCTCCATACCGATGAGGATTCGCGGGGTGTGCCGCTGCAGATACTGCGGCGGGATGAAATAGAGGTCGCCGTTGGCCACCGCGCGCACCTCGGACCACTGCTTCCAGTCGTCGAGCCATTCGGGGCGCTCCTCGCCCATACCGCTGGCGATGATGACCTCGGGATCGCGCATCACCACGGACTCCGTGCTGATGCGCGGGGCGATATTCGCGAGGTCGCCGAATGCGTTGGCGCCACCGCAGCCGCGGATCACGTCGCTGATCAGGTGCTCGCCGTTGATCGTCATCAGGGGGTCGTTCCAGATCTGGTAGAACACCTCGATGCGTTCCCGATCGGCATAGCGATCGCGCAGAGCGGCCAGTCGCTCGCGATACGCGGTTGCCGCTTCGCGGGCGGTGTCCTCGGTACCCGCGAGGCGGCCGAACCGTTCGAGACTCTCGGCGATGGTGGCCAGATCGCGCGGCTCGCTGACATACAGCGTCAGCCCGAGTTCGCGCAGCCGCTCGAGCTGCCCCTGCGCATTGCCGCTCTCCCAGCCGATGACGAGGTCCGGGTCGAGATCGAGAATGCGCTCGACGTTGACCCGATCGTAGCCCCCGATCCGCGGTATATCCTCCGCCGCCGGCGGGTGATCGCTGTGATTCACGGTCGCGACGATCCGGTCGCCGGCACCCGCCTCGAACAGCGTCTCGGTCACGTGCGGCGCGAGGCTCACGATCCGCTGTGCCGGGCCATCGAGGCGCACTTCATGGCCGGTGTCGTCGGTCACGACGATATCGGCGATGGCAACGGGTGCCATCACGACGAACAGCAGACCGGCCAACAACGTACGTAGCATCATGCGCGGCTCGCGACCCCGGCCGTCACATCGGCGAGCCCGGCCTCCAGCCGACGCCAGCCGTCCTCGTCCGGCGGCAGCCCGAAGCGCAGGCCATCCTGGCGATCGAGCAGGCGCACGAGAATGCCCTGCTCCGCCAATGCCTCGTGGATCGTGGCGGCATGCGGGGTCAGCACCGTGCGGAACAGCGGCGTGCCGACCACGCGCCGGGAGAAATACCGCGTCAGCAGTTCCCCGAGCCGCTCGCCTTCGGCCTGCAGGCGATCGCGCATGGCCGCCTGCCAGCAACGGTCGCCCAGCGCATTGCGGGCGATCCAGCGTGCGGGCCCGTTGACCGACCACGGCCCGAGCGCCTCGTCGAGGCGGTGCAGCATATCGTCCGGACCGAGCGCGAACCCGGCCCGCATCCCGGCCAGACCGAAGAACTTGCCGACCGAGCGCAGGATCAGCAGGCCCGGCAGCGGCGCCCGCGGGGCAAGGCTGTATTCGGGGTTCGTATCGACAAAGGCCTCGTCGACGATCATCCAGCCGCCGCGGCTCGCGATCCGGGTCCGCCAGTCGAGCAGGGTCTCGGGCTCGAAGTACGTACCGTCCGGGTTGTTCGGGTTGATCACCACCAGCACGTCGAAGGCCGTACCCGCGCCGCCGGCGAGCTGCGGCGACGACAGCGGCACCACATCGTGACCCGCGCGCGACCAGGCCGCGGCGTGTTCGGAATAGCCGGGATCGATGACCGCCACCCGGGAGCGCGCGCGCAGATACGGCAGCATCGCCAGCGCGGACTGCGAACCGGGCACCGGCAGGATGGCCTCGCTGCCGTAGTACGCGGCGGCCGCTTCGACCAGACCATCGTGCGGGTCCGGGAGTTGATACCAGGTGGCCGGCGGCGGTGTCGGCGCCTCCCACGGGTGCGGATTGATTCCGGTCGACAGGTCGAGCCAGTCCGACTCCGGCCGCCCCATCGCCCGGACCATCTCGCCGAGATTACCGCCGTGTCTGCGCCGCATGCCTCACTACCTCTTAATCCGCGCCGCAGGCCCCCCCATGAGCGGTACAACCACTTACGCAAACCACCAGCCCGCGATGCAGGCGATGGCGGTCCACAGGAGGGCGCCGTTGATCACCAGTCCGACCGCGGCCCCGATCGCCGCGCCATCCGGGCGCCGACCGACACCGAAGCGCGGGCGCCAGACCCGGCGGCCATGATATACGCCCGGACCGCCGATGCGCACACCGAGCGCGCCCGCGCCGGCCGCCATCACGACACCGGCATTCGGGCTGTCCGTGCGCCCGCCCTGGAGCCAGGCGCAGCGCAACGCGCGCAGCGGCGCCAGCCCCACCAGGCCATAGGTCAACGCCGCCAGACGCGCGGCCGGCCAGTTGAGCACATCGTCGAGCCGCGCGGCCGCCCAGCCGAAGGCCGCGAGCCGCTCCGTGCGATAGCCCCACATGGCATCCAGGGTGTTCACCAGTCGATAGGCGACCGCCCCCGGCGCGCCGGCGACCGCGAACCAGAACAGCGTACCGAACACGGCGTCGTTGCCGTTCTCCAGTACCGACTCGACGGTAGCGGCCGCGACACCGCGCCGATCCAGCGCCCGCACGTCCCGGCTCACCATCATGCCCACGGCGGCCCGCGCGCTCTCCACATCGTCCGCCGCCAGCGCGCGCTGCACCCGCCGCGCATGCTCGCCGAGACTGCGCAGCCCCAGGGCGAGATACAGCGCCAGGATCTCGAAGGCCCAGCCGTACTCGGCCGCCGCCAGCAGGACCGCCGCCACCACGAACGGGACGACCACCAGCGCAAGCCCGATCACGCCGAGGATCCGGCGCAACCAGGCGGGGAAATCCCGGCGATTGAGCGCGCGTTCGAGCCGCGCGGCCACTACCCCGAACCCGACCAGCGGATGGCCCCGGCGCATCTCGCCCAGAAGCGCATCGGCAAGCAACGCCGCCGCGATCACGAGACCGATCTGCATCGAGCACCCACCCGCCGACCCAAAGGGGGCGCATCATACCAGCGCGGGCCCCGTGCAGGCGTTCATCGCGACTGGATCGAGCGCATCCACCCATGTACGGTCGCAGCCAACAGAACGCGGAGAGCAGCCATGGACGAGAACGACGCGGCGGAACTGCGCCAGGCGGTGCTTCGCGCCGTCGAGCAACAGATCGCGGACGGCGAACCACCGGAAACGGCCGAGACGCTGGACCGACTCATGGGTGAGGGACACCCGCGCCACGAGGCCATCACGATGATCGGCCACGTCCTCGCGGTCGAGATGTTCGGCATCATGAAGGATGAACGCGAGTTCGACCGCGCCGGCTACACGCGCGCCCTGGCGAAGCTGCCACAGCTACCCGGCGACTCGCCGATCTGAACGCAACGATACAGGCGGCAGGTCAGGCAGGCGGCAGGCGGCGTAGGCCGGCTTTTGCCGCAAGGCAACAGCCGGCAAGCCCTGTGTACAGCGCCGTAACCTCGACCGCCGGCTGGCTCCCTCCGGTCGCAAGCCGACCTACGATGCGGGGCTTCACCGGGATGGCCAACCCACCCCACGCGTTATTCCCCTCCGGCAACGCCCCCTCCCGCTCCAGCAGTCGCCGCTTGCGCTCCACGCCCCAACGGTAACCACCCAAACCGCCATCACCCCGAATCACCCGATGACAGGGAACCGCCAGCGCAACCCGATTGGCCGCACACGCCCCGGCCACCGCACGCACGGCATCCGGCCGGCCAATCGCCTCGGCCACCTCGCGATAAGTCCGCGTCTCCCCCCGCGGGATCCGCTGCAGGCAATCCCACACCCGCATCCGGAACGCCGAGCCGCGGATATCGAGCGGCATGTCGAGGCCAGCCCCGGCCCCGTCCAGCTCCTCCCGCAGCGCCCGCATCCACGCATCGAAGGCCGCATCCGTCCCCGCCGGGCGTGGCGTGATCGTCGCCGCCGGGAATTCCGCTTCCAGCCCCTCGCGCAACGACTCCTCATCGTCCCCGAAGCGCACATCGCAGAGCCCGCGATCGGTCGCCGCCATCAACAGCAGTCCCACCGGCGTCGACGCCGTCGCGTACGAAATCGCGAGCCCGTCACCGCCCGTACGGTATTGCCCCGGCGTCATGCCCATACGCTCCGATACCCGCTCGTAGACCCGACTCGGCGAACCGAACCCCGCCGCGTACACCGCATCCGTCACCGCCTCGCCCGAGCGCAACCGCCCGCGCAGCGCCTGCAGCCGGCACGCCTCGGCATACCGCCGCGGCGACACCCCGACGATCGCCCGAAACCGCCGCTGCAGATACGACGGACTCAGATGCGCCCGACGCGACAGCTCCGCCAGCGTCGCCCGCTCCGGATGCGCCTCGATGAACGCGCACAGATCCTGCATCCGCGCCGCCATCGCTTCCCGTGCCTGCTCCCGCTTCATGGGACACCTCACCCGCTCTGACCGCCCCGAGCATGCACCGCCACCCCGCGGACGACTATCCGATTCCTGCGCACCTGCAAGCACATGCGCTCCATACCGATGAGGATTCGCGGGGTGTGCCGCTGCAGATACTGCGGCGGGATGAAATAGAGGTCGCCGTTGGCCACGGCGCGCACCTCGGACCACTGCTTCCAGTCGTCGAGCCATTCGGGTCGCTCCTCGCCCATACCGCTGGCGATGATGACCTCGGGATCACGCATCACCACGGACTCCGTGCTGATGCGCGGGGCGATATTCGCGAGGTCCGCGAATGCGTTGGCGCCACCGCAGCCGCGGATCACGTCGCTGATCAGGTGCTCGCCGTTGATCGTCATCAGGGGGTCGTTCCAGATCTGGTAGAACACCTCGATGCGCTCCCGGTCGGCATAGCGATCGCGCAGAGCGGCCAGTCGCTCGCGATACGCGGTTGCCGCTTCGCGGGCGGTGTCTTCGGTACCCGCGAGGCGGCCGAACCGTTCGACGCTCCTGGCGATGGTGGCCAGATCGCGCGGCTCGCTGACATACAGCGTCAGTCCGAGTTCGCGCAGCCGCTCGAGCTGCCCCTGCGCATTGCCGCTCTCCCAGCCGATAACGAGGTCCGGGGCCAGAGCGAGAATGCGCTCCACATTCACCCGATCGTAGCCCCCGATCCGCGGTATATCCTCCGCCGCCGGCGGGTGATCACTGTGATTCACGGTCGCGACGATCCGGTCGCCGGCCCCCGCCTCGAACAGCGTCTCGGTCACGTGCGGCGCGAGACTCACGATCCGCTGTGCCGGACCATCCAGGCGCACTTCATGGCCTGTGTCGTCGGTCACGACGATCTCCGCGACGGCAACGGGCGCCATCACGACGAACAGCAGACCGGCCAACAACATACGTAGAATCATGCGCGGCTCGCCACTCCTGCGGTCACATCGGCGAGCCCGCCCTCCAGCCGACGCCAGCCGTCCTCGTCCGGCGGCAGCCCGAAGCGCAGGCCATCCTGGCGATCGAGCAGGCGCACGAGAATGCCCTGCTCCGCCAATGCCTCGTGGATCGTGGCGGCATGCGGGGTCAGCACCGTTCGGAACAGCGGCGTGCCGACCACGCGCCGGGAGAAATAACGCGTAAGCAGTTCCCCGAGCCGCTCGCCTTCGGCCTGCAGACGATCGCGCATGGCCGCCTGCCAGCAACGGTCGCCCAGCGCATTGCGGGCGATCCAGCGTGCGGGCCCGTTGACCGACCACGGCCCGAGCGCCTCGTCGAGGCGGTGCAGCATATCGTCCGGACCAAGCGCGAAACCCGCCCGCATCCCGGCCAGACCGAAGAACTTGCCGACCGAGCGCAGGATCAGCAGGCCCGGCAGCGGCGCCCGCGGGGCAAGGCTGTATTCGGGGTTCGTATCGACAAAGGCCTCATCGACGATCATCCAACCGCCACGGCTCGCGATCCGGGTCCGCCAGTCGAGCAGGGTCTCGGGCTCGAAGTACGTACCGTCCGGGTTGTTCGGATTGATCACCACCAGCACGTCGAAGGCCGTACCCGCGCCGCCGGCGAGCTGCGGCGAAGACAGCGGCACCACATCGTGACCCGCGCGCGACCAGGCCGCGGCGTGTTCGGAATAGCCGGGATCGATGACCGCCACCCGGGAGCGCGCGCGCAGATACGGCAGCATCGCCAGCGCCGACTGCGAACCGGGCACCGGCAGGATGGCCTCGCTGCCGTAGTACGCGGCGGCCGCTTCGACCAGACCATCGTGCGGGTCCGGGAGTTGATACCAGGCGGCCGGTGGCGGTGTCGGCGCCTCCCACGGGTGCGGATTGATTCCGGTCGACAGATCGAGCCAGTCCGACTCCGGCCGCCCCATCGCCCGGACCATCTCGCCGAGATTACCGCCGTGTCTGCGCCGCATGCCTCACTACCTCTTAATCCGCGCCTCGGGCCGCTTGGTGGGCCATGCGCGGCACAACCACTTACGCAAACCACCAGCCCGCGATACAGGCGATGGCGGTCCACAGGAGGGCGCCGTTGATCACCAGTCCGACCGCGGCCCCGATCGCCGCGCCATCCGGGCGCCGACCGACACCGAAGCGCGGGCGCCAGACCCGGCGGCCATGATATACGCCCGGACCGCCGATGCGCACACCGAGCGCGCCCGCGCCGGCCGCCATCACGACACCGGCATTCGGGCTGTCCGTGCGTCCGCCCTGGACCCAGGCGCAGCGCAGCGCGCGCAGCGGCGCCAGCCCCACCAGGCCATAGGTCAACACCGCCAGACGCGCGGCCGGCCAGTTGAGCACATCATCGAGCCGAGCGGCCGCCCAGCCGAAGGCCGCGAGCCGCTCCGTGCGATAGCCCCACATGGCATCCAGGGTGTTCACGAGTCGATAGGCGACCGCCCCCGGCGCGCCGGCGACCGCGAACCAGAACAGCGTACCGAACACGGCGTCGTTGCCGTTCTCCAGTACCGACTCGACGGTAGCGGCCGCGACCCCGCGTCGATCCAGCGCGCGCACGTCCCGACTCACCATCATGCCCACCGCGGCGCGCGCGCTCTCCACATCGTCCGCCGCCAGCGCGCGCTGCACCCGCCGCGCATGCTCGCCGAGACTGCGCAGCCCCAGGGCGAGATACAGCGCCAGGATCTCGAAGGCCCAGCCGTACTCGGCCGCCGCCAGCAGGACCGCCGCCACCACGAACGGGACGACCACCAGCGCAAGCCCGATCACGCCGAGGATTCGGCGCAACCAGGCGGGGAAATCCCGGCGATTGAGTGCGCGCTCGAGCCGGGCGGCCAATACCCCGAACCCGACCAGCGGGTGACCCCGGCGCATCTCGCCCAGAAGCGCATCGGCAAGCAACGCCGCCGCGATCACGAGACCGATCTGCATCGAGCAACCACCCGCCGACCCAAAGGGGGCGCATCATACCAGCGCCGCGCCCACAGAGGCGCTCATCGCGACTGGATCGAGCGCATCCACCCATGTACGGTCGCAGCCAACCGAACGCGGAGAGCAGCCATGGACGAGAACGACGCGGCGGAACTGCGCCAGGCGGTGCTTCGCGCCGTCGAGCAACAGATCGCAGACGGCGAACCACCGGAAACGGCCGAGACGCTGGACCGACTCATGGGTGAGGGACACCCGCGCCACGAGGCCATCACGATGATCGGCCACGTCCTCGCGGTCGAGATGTTCGGCATCATGAAGGATGAACGCGAGTTCGACCGCGCCGGCTACACGCGCGCCCTGGCGAAGCTGCCACAGCTACCCGGCGACTCGCCGATCTGAACGCAACGATACAGGCGGCAGGCGGCAGGCGGCAGCACCGTAGGTTGGGTTGAGCGCCAGCGAAACCCAACAGGTCGAGGCGAAGCCCGGTCTACCCCTCCGGCAACGCCCCCTCCCGCTCCAACAGTTGCCGCTTGCGCTCAACGCCCCAGCGGTAACCACCCAAGCCCCCGTCTCCCCGAATCACCCGATGACAGGGAACCACCAGCGCAACCCGATTGGCCGCACACGCCCCGGCCACCGCACGCACGGCATCCGGCCGGCCAATCGCCTCGGCCACCTCGCGATAAGTCCGCGTCTCCCCCGCGGGATCCGCTGCAGGCAATCCCACACCCGCATCCGGAACGCCGAGCCGCGGATATCGAGCGGCATGTCGAGGCCAGCCCCGGCCCCGTCCAGCTCCTCCCGCAGCGCCCGCATCCACGCATCGAAGGCCGCATCCGTCCCGGCCGGACGTGGCGTGATCGTCGCCGCCGGGAATTCCGCTTCCAGCCCCTCGCGCAACGACTCCTCATCGTCCCCGAAGCGCACATCGCAGAGCCCGCGATCGGTCGCCGCCATCAACAGCAGTCCCACCGGCGTCGACGCCGTCGCGTACGAAATCGCGAGCCCGTCACCGCCCGTACGGTATTGCCCCGGCGTCATGCCCATACGCTCCGATACCCGCTCGTAGACCCGACTCGGCGAACCGAACCCCGCGGCGTACACCGCATCCGTCACCGCCTCGCCCAGGCGCAGCCGCCCGCGCAGCGCCTGCAGCCGGCACGCCTCGGCATACCGCCGCGGCGACACCCCGACGATCGCCCGAAACCGCCGCTGCAGATACGACGGACTCAGATGCGCCCGACGAGACAGCTCCGCCAGCGTCGCCCGCTCCGGATGCGCCTCGATGAACGCGCACAGATCCTGCATCCGCGCCGCCATCGCTTCCCGTGCCTGCTCCCGCTTCATGGGACACCCCACCCGCTCTGATCCCCCCAAGCATGAACGACCACCCCACCATCGACTATCCGATTCCTGCGCACCCGGAATACGTGATTACCAGGGAAACACTGATTACCTGCCGGTAGCGCGCCAGGAAACGATGTAGGTCGGGCTTCCAGCCCGACAGATCAGTGGCTTACGAGTGTCTGGCTGGAAGCCCGACCCACAGGACTCCCGATAATCAGAACCTCCCTGACCCGACGGTGCCGTCTCCAACCGGTTGACGTCAGGACGTCATAACGTCTTGATGCTAAGATGCCGGGAATCAGCAAGCCCCGGAGACAACCATGAGCGACACATCGAAACGCTCCACGATCTATTTTGACCCGCAGCTGCACGCCGCGCTACGGCTCAAGGCCGCCCACACCCACCGCTCCCTGTCCGACATCGTCAACGATGCGGTTCGCGCCGCATTGGCGGAAGACCAGGAGGATCTGGCGGCGTTCGAAGAGCGCGTTTCGGAACCCACCATGAGCTACGAGGCCCTGCTGGACGACCTGAAGGCCCATGGCAAGTTATAAGCTTGTCTTCAGGAAGTCCGTCTCGAAGGACCTTCGACCCATCCCCAACAAGGATGTCGCCCGCATTCTTCAGCGCATCGAAGCCCTGCAGGAGAATCCCCGCCCGGCCGACAGCGAAAAACTCTCAGGCCAGGAGCGCTACCGTATCCGGCAGGGCGTATACCGCATCATTTACGAAATCACGGACCAACTGCTCATCGTCACCGTCGTGAAGATCGGCCACCGCAAGGACGTCTACAAACGCGGCTGACCATCCGATACCCGCGCCAAAGGAACGGCGCAACCCCCGTGATGCGTTGTATGATCACTACGAGGGTACAAACGGAGCAGCCCGATGAAACGGATCGTCATCTGCGCGGACGGCACCTGGAACCGCCCCGAGAAGAATCCGAAAAAGGACTTCCCCACCAACGTCCTCAAACTCGCCCGCGCCATCGCCCCCGTGGGCCAGGACGGCGTCCCGCAGCAGGTCTTCTACGACTGGGGCATCGGCTCCTACCACGATGAAGTCATCGCCGGCGCGACCGGCCGCGGCCTGCACAAGAACATCATGGACGACTACCGCTACATCGTGCAGAACTACTCACCGGGCGACGAGATCCACCTGTTCGGCTTCAGCCGCGGCGCCTACACCGTCCGCTGCCTGTGCGGCCTGATCAACAACTGCGGCATCGTCACCCGCCCCGACGCGGAACTGATCCAGCAGGCCTTCGACAACTACAAGAAGAGCAGCAAGCCCTGGGCACCCGACGGCGACAAGGCCATCGCCTTCCGCGAACGCCATGCCCACCCCTCGCGCGAAGTCCGGTTCGTCGGCGTCTGGGACACGGTCGGCGCGATGGGGATCCCCATCTCCTTCCTCGGGCTGTTCGAGGACAGCGACGAGTTCTATGACACGAAGATCGGCCGCAACGTCCGCATCGCCCGCCACGCCATGGCCATCGATGAACACCGCAGCGATTTCAGACCGACCATCTGGGAACCGCGCGAAGGCATGGACATGCAACAGGTCTGGTTCGCCGGCGCCCACAGCAACGTAGGCGGCAGCTACCCGCCCGACAAAGACGGCACGGCCCTGTCCGACAACACCCTCAAGTGGATGATCCGGCAGGCCAACGAGGCGAACCTCACCGTAGAAGACCACCTGCCCGCCCGGGTACGCCCCAACCCCACCGCGACCCTCCACGATTCAAGACGCAGCTTCTATCGCCTCAAGGACAGGCACTACCGCGAACTGGACCACGGGAAAGGCGCGGTACTGATCCACGAATCCGTCAAACGCCGCTGGGACGCGGACCGGAACTATCGCCCGCCGAACCTCAAGGAATACATCGACCAACACGGGTGGCCGGACAACCTGATACACGAGTGATCAGACTGACCGCGTCGGCCATCGACGGCCCGACCCCACGACAAATGACACCCGGCCGACCAGAGAAGTCGGGCCCGCACACGGCACGCGGCTCTCCTACTCCTCGCCCTTCTCCATCAATGATTTCAGGTCGGCGAACGGGGAATGCGTCGCCGTCTGACGCCGATCTTCGGCCGAACCGGAATGATTACCCGCCTCGAGCTCACGCTGGTGCTCGTTGTCGTGGCAGTAGATGCAGAGCAGTTCCCAGTTGCTCCCATCGGCCGGATTATTATCGTGATCATGGTCACGGTGGTGGACCGTAAGCTCCCGCACATTGGCCCGCGTGAACTCGCGGGTGCAGCGGCCGCAGATCCAGGGAAACATCTTCAGGGCGCGCTCGCGGTAGCCCTGGCTGCGGGCGTCGGCGTCGCGGCGGGCGTCGCCGACGATGCGGTCGAGCTTCGCGGAGTCGATTTTCTTCATCGCGGCTTTTCCTGTGCTGGCGTACCCCGAATACTGGGTCAACGTGTCCGCTCCGGCAAGCGGCGAGTATCAGCCGCTCAGGATACTCACCACGCCCGTGCTGCTCGTGGAATCAGACCTCATACAAAAACGCAGCACCGAATGCTGATGATTTTCACCCGCTACTCGAATCGGCCTGCAAAATTCGAACGTAGACCACGGCCTCTCACCGTAACCCTCAGCCGTGCCGGAAGCGCGAAGCGGATACAGTAGATTACGCACAAGCGTGCTGTTAAGCCGCGCTATCGCTCGCCGTAATGCCGTAAGCCCTCTATTCTTCTGTGGCATCCCTTATGTCATGATATAGCCATACCATCCGGTCAACGAACCACAGCTTGCACACAATTACCGTAAAAACACCGAATACCACTGGCCAGGCCGATAGCGCCACCACGCCCCAGACGACGAATACGATTCCGCATGCAGAAAGCACCGATAGAATATTTGGGACTTTTCTATGATGTATGGGTACCGCGACATTGTCTCTGTTCAACCATACGCGCTCGCCAAGCACCCCTTTCGCGGCCCAACTGTCCATGGTCGTCGGCGGCGTGAATAATCGAGGATTCAGCCACGTCCACACCAGCGCCGCGAGGATCAAAAGAAGTGACCACCACCCTACCCACGCTCGACTCCAAAACGCCAAAACAAGCAACGGCAGGACGCTCACACGCGTCCACACGCTCAAGGGATTGGCGTGGCGCTTCCATGTTTCCTCGTCCATCCGAAATACCGAGGCGACTCTACGCTCAAGCGTCATACCGTCGGCCCGGCCCGTTTTGCAGTTTTTGCACCGTCATACCGCACGAGTTCAGCAGCTTTTGAAACAGGGACCATTATGGCCACCGTAACAATGGGCTGCGGATCCACGTCATCTGCAACAATTGGCCCGGTACCCGCCTGCCTACGCCAGCGGTCTCAGATTCCGAAGCAAGCCAATGCCGGTCAGCAGCATTGACACTGCGAGGCAGACAATGCCGATATACATTACCCAGCGAAATCCAGGCACAAACGCTAACCCGAAAAATGCGCCGGGCACGACTACTGAAGCAATTGGGGCCCCAAGACGAGCCACCCATTTAACCGACCCAGAAAAAGCGGTTTGATCAACGAGTGGCTGCAGGATAAGCGCCAATATTACATATACCCCTGCATGGGCATGCCCCGCACGCCATAAGGCCCACTGTTTTTCATCAAGAACCAGGGATCCCGGCTTCATCCCGGCGCCGCCGTCAGTCAGAATGCCGAGCAAAGTGATGCCGCCATACATGATACTGGGAACCGCTATGAGCAATATGCCGCAGACAATTTTACTTTCAGGAGACCAGTGCATATGGCTTTCCCCTTCTTGATGCTGTATTCATATCCGAGTCCACACTGAAGGAAGGCCAGCTGTTCCATCCGACTTTTCGGCTTCGTTGGGTGGATGCCTCCACTAAGCCGAGGAACTGCACACGCCCGGATTTCATGGACGCCATCAAGGCTTTAGCCAGGCCTGTTTCGTCAGTATTCATGACCGACATTGTTGAGCGGCGATTCGCCGTAGTTAAACACGGCAAATCGCCACCTATCGTGAATCCCGCTCCTGGGGCGCGCGAGGAAGATCGGTGCTTTCGGCGCGGATCCCGGCCCACGCCGAGGCGGGGAGCACTCCATTGCGTTGGCTGCATGTCGATTCCATCCGCTGCGGGCCGGGGGATAGACGGCGGAAGGCCGCGTATCCCCGATCGGGTTCGAAACTACCAGGCGCGCCCACGCCTGTACAGCCTCGCCCGGCAGCCGGATTTTGCCGTCCACCCGCGACTGGTTCCCGAGTGGCTTTCACCCCTGCGTTCCGGTAGGCTCCGCGCGCGCTGAATCTACCGGAGATTGCCGTGCCCCGCCCCGCCGTTACGTTGATGATCCAGGGCACCACCTCGGATGCCGGCAAGAGTGCCGTCGTGACGGGGCTGTGCCGGTTGCTGTCGCGGTACGGGATCCGCGTGGCGCCGTTCAAGCCGCAGAACATGGCGCTGAACAGTGCGGTGGCGGCGGACGGTGGCGAGATCGGGCGGGCGCAGGCGGTGCAGGCGGCGGCGGCCGGGCTGGAGCCGGTGACGGACATGAATCCGGTGCTGCTGAAACCGACCGGCGATCGCCATGCGCAGGTGATCGTGAACGGCCGGCCGGCGGCGGATCTGGATGCGCGCGATTACCACGCCTACAAGCGGGTCGCGCGTTCGGCGACGCTGGCGGCGCATGAGCGGCTGGCGGCGGAGTATGACGTCGTGCTGGTGGAGGGCGCGGGCAGTCCGGCCGAGATCAATCTGCGCGAGAACGATATCGCCAACATGGGGTTCGCCGAGGCGGTGGACTGTGCGGTGATCATCGTCGGCGATATCGACCGTGGCGGGGTATTCGCGCAGTTCGTCGGTACGCTGGCATTGCTTTCCGAGAGTGAGCAGGCGCGCACGGCGGGGTTCCTCGTCAATCGCTTTCGGGGCGATGTGTCGCTGCTGCAGCCGGGGCTGGACTGGCTGGAGGAGTACACCGGCAAGAAGGTGTACGGGGTGCTGCCCTACCTGCACGGGCTCTATCTCGAGGCCGAGGATTCGCTGGCGCGCGAGGTGGCGACCGCGGATGACGGGACGGAGACGGCGCTGCGGGTGATCGTGCCGGCGACGCCGCGTATCAGTAACCACACCGATTTCGATCCGCTGCGGCTGCACCCGCGGGTCGAGTTCCGCTATATCGGCCCGGGCGATGCGATCCCGCCCTGCGATCTGGTGATCCTGCCGGGTTCGAAGAATACGCGCGGGGATCTCGCGTGGCTGATGGAGCGCGGCTGGGGGCCGTATCTGCAGCGGCATCTGCGCTATGGCGGGCGCGTGATCGGGATCTGCGGCGGGTTCCAGATGCTCGGGCATGCGGTGCACGATCCGGAGGCCGTCGAGGGCGAGGCCGGCTCCACGCCCGGATTCGGACTACTGGATATCGAGACGACGCTGGCGCCGGACAAACAGCTTCGGCGGGTGACGGGTCGGTTGGCTTTCGCCGATGCGGCGGTCACGGGGTATGAGATCCATGCCGGCGTGACGCGCGGGGACGGGCTGGCCGGGGCGGTGGCCGAGCTTGAGCACGGTATGGACGGGGCGCGGTCCGCGGATGAGGCCGTGCTGGGGACGTATCTGCATGGGTTGTTCGATGAGGGTGAGGCGCGTGATGCCTTGCTGCGGTGGGCCGGGCTGGCCGAGCCGGGGGCGGCGCCGGATTATGAGGGGATGCGTGAGGAAGGGTTTGAGCGGTTGGCGGATGCCTGTGCGGAGGCGTTGGATCTGGAGGGGTTGGCGGATTTGCTGGGGGATGCCGGGGCGGCGTTGCGGCGTAGAGGGTGACCCGTTCTCGGGCGGCGGATTGCGCTTGGCAGAGCGGGGTGTGCTCGGCTACCGTCGGTGGTTCGCGCGACCGCGCCCTGCCCCCAACCGGAGTAACTGTTATCGACGTCTGGCTGCAAACGCAATGTGAGATCGCGTTCGACGACGCGATGAACGCGCCCATGGTTCTGGTACTGCGCCCGCAGAGCAACGCGCATCAGTGGGTCGCGGAGAACCGGTTCGATCTCGATCCGGTCGTGACGGTGAGCGAATACGTCGATCCCTACGGTAACCGGGGTCAGCGGCTGACTGCTCCGTCCGGTCCATTCACGATCACCACGCGTTCCACCGTGCTGACGGCGGGGGCGGCGGAGCGGGCGCCCGGTGCGCCCTTCGTGCTGGTCCAGCAGTTGCCGCCCGAGGTGCTGACCTGGCTTCTGCCGAGCCGTTATTGCGAGTCGGACCGCCTCGGTAGCGAGGCGCAGCGAATCGTCGGTAATGCGCGCCCGGGTTACGACCAGGTGCAGCGGATCGTGGAATGGGTGCAGCAGGAGGTGGCGTATATACCGGGGTCCAGCAATACGCTGGTCTCGGCGATGGAGGTCAAGACGCGCGGGGCGGGTGTGTGTCGGGACCTGACGCATCTGTGCATCTCCCTGTGCCGCGCTTTGGTGATCCCGGCGCGGATGGTGGTCGGCTATCTCGAGGGGCTGGAGCCGATGGATCTGCATGCGTGGTTCGAGGCGTATGTGGGCGATCGCTGGTATACGTTCGATCCGACGCAGACGAGCCTCGATGGTGGTCGCGTGATGCTGGCGCTTGGCAGGGATGGGGCGGATGTGCCGGTGTACAACCAGTTCGGGCCGCCGGTGATTCCGCGGTCGATTGCGGTGGATGTGCAGCGTACGGGCGTGCGTGAGTGATTTCGTTCGCCGGGAGCGCGCCGGCATTGCGCGGTGATGTGCGTTGGCCGGTATCCATCACCGTGGACCGCACAAGGCCGGCCTACGGGGGGCCACCTCGGCCGTAGGCCGGGCCTTCCCCGGCGCGGGACATGTTTCAGGCATGCGACGCGATATGCCGCCGGGGAATGCCGGCATTGCGCGGTCACATGCGTTGGCGGGTATTGGTCGCGGTGGGCCGCGCAAGGCCGGCCTACGATGTCGATTGAAGCCCGACCCGTGGGCCGTGATCAGCCGCCCTGGGCGAGGTCGAAGAAGGGGCGGATGCTGAAGTAGAGCAGGACGCTGACGATGGCGATGTAGAGGATGACGCGGGCCGGGTTGCGGCGCACGACCTGGGCGAAGGTGTCCTGGGTGCCGGTGCGGCGGCGTTCGGCCTCGGCGGCGCGGGCAGCTTCCAGGCGTTCGGCCTGGTAGTCGTCGAGCAGGCGGCGGGCCTGTTCGTAGTCCTCTTCGTCCTTGATCCAGATGCCGCCCATGCTGATGCCCCAGCGGTTGGGCGGGGTCTCGTAGTACTCCAGCGCGTGCTCGTCGAGCAGTTCGCGGACGTCGGCGGCCTCGTCCTCGGGGACGCCGCGCAGGTTCATGAGCAGGCGCGTCATGTCTCTCCTCCCGGTTCCCCTTCGGATGGCACCACCCGGCCGTGGAACACCAGCGACCGGGCCTGCGGATACGGGGGCTCGTCGAACACCCGGATGCGGCTCATGGCGGCGTGCGGCCATTCCAGCGCCGCGTGCGGATTGCCGGGTACGCCCAGCGTATCCGCGACGTACTGGCGCAGCACGCCGCCGTGGCCGACGATGAGTACGCGCCCGCCGGCCGCCCGTTCCAGCAGATCCGCCCAGGCGGCCCGCACGCGGGCGCGGAAGTCCGCGGCCGCCTCGCCATCGGGCGGTGGCGCGCTGTCCGGGTCGCCGAAGAACGCGGCCACGGCATCGCCGGACTCGGCCCAGAGCCGGTCGAACGGGAGGCCGTCCCACGCGCCGAAATCGTACTCGCTCAGGCGGGCATCGACGACCAGTTCAACGCCCGGCTCCGCCGCCAGATGAGCCGCGAAGGCGTGGCAGCGCGCGAGCGGCGATGTCGCCACGATATCCCAGTCGTGCCACGTGCCAACCGCCCGCTGCAGGCCGGACCAGCCCGCCTCCGTCAGCGGGTCGTCGGTCCGGGCGCCGCGCAGGCGCGCGCCGCCGGCCGGTTCGCCGTGGCGCAGGAGATCGATGACCGTCTCGGTCGGCATGGGCTCAGCCCCGGGAGACCCCGGCCTCCGCGAACGTGGCCATGCCGGCGTGGACCGCGCAGGCGGAGCGCAGGATGGGCACCGCGACGGCCGCCCCGCTGCCCTCCCCCAGACGCATGCCGAGATCCAGCACGGGCTCCAGTTCCAGTTCGGCGAGGATGCGGTCGTGGCCCGGCTCGGCCGAGCGATGGGTGGCGATCAGCCAGCGCCCGAGCGCCGGACAGGCGCGGACGGCGACCAGCGCCGCGACGCTGGCGATGAAGCCGTCGACGAGTACCGGCACGCCGCGCTGGGCACTGGCGATGAAGGCGCCGGTCAGGCCCGCGATCTCGAAGCCGCCCAGTGCGGCCAGCGCTGTCATGGGGTCCGTCGGCCATCCGTGGTGTTCGAGGGCCTGCTCGATAACGGCGACCTTGTGCGCCAGGCCGGGCGTATCGAGGCCGGTGCCGGGGCCGGCCAGCGTGCGCGGTTCGGCGCCGAGCAGCGCGCAGGCCAGCGCCGTGGCCGCGGTGGTGTTGGCGATGCCCATCTCGCCACCGAGGAAGGCCTGAGCACCGCCGTCGGCGGCCTCGCTGGCGACCTCGCGGCCCGCGTCCAGCGCCCGATCGCGATCCACGGGGCTCATCGCCGGGCCATTGCGGAAGTTGGCCGTGCCGGCGCCGATGCGCACACGGCGGACGCCGTCGAGCGCGCCGCCGTCGATGGCGGTACCCATGTCGACCACTTCGAGCCGGGCGCCCAGCTCGCGCGCGAGCACGCTGATCGCGGCGCCGCCGCGGGCGAAGTTGCGCACCATCTCCAGGGTCACGGCCTGCGGGAACGCGGAGACGCCCTCGGCGGCGATGCCGTGGTCGGCGGCGAACACGGCGATGTGGATATGGTCGAGCGCCGGCCGTTCGACACCCTGCAGGCCGGCGAGATCGATGGCGATGCGCTCGAGGCGACCGAGCGAGCCCGGGGGTTTGGTGAGTTCCCCCTGTCGGGTCGCGGCGGCCGCGGCCGCGCTTTCGTCGGGTGCGGGGAACGGTGTGCGCCACCAGGGCTCGGTCATGAAGATCTCCGCGCTGGCCCCGGCAAGGGGCGAAGGGGAATTGCGAACGGCGGCGGGATTCTACCGGTTCCGCCGCCCTGGCACAGCGTCCGGTATCACTCGCTCGCGGGTGCCTTCAGGCGTGAGCGGCAGGCCGGCGGCGACGAAGGTCACGCGTTCGCAGGCCGCGGCGACGTCCTGGTTGAGACGCCCCGCCTCGTCGCGGAAGCGGCGGGCCAGCGCGTGGGCGGGGACGATGCCGAGGCCGACTTCGTTGCTGACCAGCACGATCGTGCCCGGCAGCGACGGCAGGGCCTCCAGCAACGCCGCGCGTTCGCGCGCCAGACCATCGGCATCGTCGATCCAGTTGCCGAGCCACAGGGTCAGGCAATCCACCAGCAGCAGACGGTCGGCTGCGGCCTCCCGGGTGAGCGTGGCGGCGAGCGCGTGCGGGGCCTCGATCGTGCGCCAGTGGTCGGGACGGCGCTCGCGGTGATGCTCGATGCGCTCGCGCATCTCGTCGTCGCCGGCCTCGGCGGTCGCGATGTAGGTGACGTCGAGACCGCTGTCGCGCGCGCGCTGTTCCGCCAGCGTGCTCTTGCCCGAGCGGGCGCCGCCGAGGATCAGCTCACGCACGGCGGTTCCCCGCGCGGCGCGGCGTGGAGGCCGACACCCGCATCACACCAGCCCCTCGAAGGGCTGGACGTCGACCCATTCGCCGGCGGCGAGGCCTTCGCTGTCGGCCGGGATGACAACGAAGCAGTCGGCCCGCGCCATGGAACTCAGGCGACCGGAACCCTGCGGACCGACCCGCTCCACTTCCGGCGTGCCGTCGGCCGCGACGCTGCGCCGCCCGCGCTGGAATTCGGTGCGGCCGGGCTTTTTCGGGAACGCCTCGGCGGTGCGCGCGCGCAGGGTCGGCATGCGGTGGTACCCGGCCCCGGCCAGCGCGCCCAGCGCCGGCTGCACGAACTGGTAGAACGTCACCATCGCCGAGAC
This sequence comes from Halofilum sp. (in: g-proteobacteria), assembly GCA_034520925.1. Classification (GTDB taxonomy): domain Bacteria; phylum Pseudomonadota; class Gammaproteobacteria; order XJ16; family Halofilaceae; genus Halofilum. The sequence goes on from JAXHNC010000001.1 coordinate 237,441, forward strand.
GGGATTGCCCGGCAGGCCGAACATGAGCGCCCGCCCGAAGAAGCCGAAGTTCAGCGGGCGGCCGGGTTTCATCAGGATCTGCCAGAAGCCGACGTCGCCGTGCTCGCGCAGCACGATCGCGACGTGATCGGCGGCGCCCACGGAGACGCCACCGGTGGTGATGATCGCATCGTTCTCGGCCGCGGCCGCCAGCAGCGATGCCTCGACCGCCGCGCGATCGTCCGGCAGGTGGCCGCGATCGTCGATCTCCATGCCGAGGCGGGTCAGCATGCCCCAGACCGTGTGGCGGTTGCTGTCGTAGAGGCCGCCGGGCTTCAGCGTCTGCCCCGGCTCGTAGAGCTCATCGCCGGTGGCGAACAGCGCGACGCGGGGGCGGCGCCGCACCGGCACCGAGGTCAGGCCGAGCGAGGCGATGACACCCAGCTCGGCCGGCCGGATGCGGGCACCGCGCTCCAGTGCCATGCCGCCGGCCGGCAGATCCTCACCGGCCGCGCGCACGTTCGAGCCCGGTTCGCCGCCGTCGATGGTGATGGTCGCGCCATCGGCGCGCGTGCGCTCCTGCATCACGACGGTATCGGCGCCGGCGGGCACGGGCGCGCCGGTCATGATGCGCGCGCACTCGCCGGCCCCGATCGTGCGGTCCAGCGGGTGGCCGGCCCAGGCCGTCCCGACCATGGTCAGCTCGGCATGACCGCTGGCGTCGAGATCGGCGCCGCGCAGGGCGTAGCCGTCCATGGCGGCGTTGGTGTCGGGCGGGATATCGAAAGAGGTATGCAGATCCTCGGCGAGCACGCGGCCGAGCGCGTCGCGCAGGCCGACGCGCTCCTCGCCCGCGACCGGCTCGATCGCAGTGGCGATACGCGCGTGCGCGCTGTCGATATCGATCGCGCCCGGGTTATGCGGGTCGTCGCAGTTCGGTGCACTCATGGGTTGTCACCCGCGCCGGCCAGCCGCTCCGCGGCGGCATCGCGTTCTTCCGGCGTATTGATGTTGATGAAGGTGTCCGGGACATCGCTGAAGTCGGCATCGACAACGCGATGGCCCTCGTACCAGGCGTCGATCTTGCGTCCGCCCTGCTCCAGCCAGGCCCGCAGATCGGCGGCGAGTTCCGTGCGCAGGAGCATGAAGACCGGCTGGCGCCGTTCGCCGTCGGTGGCAACGGCGATCCCGGCATCCGCCGCGTCGAGAGCGGCGCGCATGCGGGCCACATAATCGGCGGGGATGAACGGCGAATCGCAGGGCAGCGTCGCGACCAGTCCGCCGGAGGCGTTCTCGAGGCCGGCGAGGACACCGGCCAGGGGCCCGAGGAAACCCTCCAGCGGATCGGGCACCACCGCCGCTCCGAGGGCCGCGTACTCGTCACCGTGGCGGTTGGCATTGATGAGGACCGTATCCACCTGGGGACTCAGCGCCGCGAGCACGTGCGCGGCGAGCGGTCGGCCGGCGAGATCGATCAGGCCCTTGTCCTGGCCGCCCATGCGGGTGGCCCGGCCGCCCGCCAGCAGCAGGCCGGTGACGCCGTGACCGGGGCTCATGCGGAAGGTCCCATCGAGGCGCCGTCAGTCCCGGATCTCGATCGCGGTGGTTTCCTTGATCTCTTCCATGACGACGTAGGTGTGGGTCTCGCGTACACCGGGGGCGGCGGTCAGCCCCTCACCGAGGAAATGGCGATAGGCCTGCATATCCGGGACCCGCACCTTGACCAGGTAGTCGAAACCGCCGGCGACCATGTGGCATTCCTGCACCTCGGGGCGATCGATGATCGCCTCCTTGAAGCGATCGAAGACCTCCGGGGTGGTGCGATCCAGGGTCACTTCGACGTACAGTAACAGCGAGGCCTCGATACGCTGCGGATCGAGGATCGCGACGTAGTCGCGGATGAATCCCGCCTGCTCCAGTCGCCGGACGCGTTCGAGACAGGGCGTGGCGCTCAGGTTGACGCGCCGGGCGAGTTCGACGTTGGAGATGCGCCCGTTGGACTGCAGTTCGCGCAGGATGCGCTTGTCAGTACGGTCGAGCCGGTGGTCGGATGATTTGCGTGGAGCGCGTTTAGACATTATTCCGACCAATTATGTGGCGTTCGAGCAGTATATTATACTGGACTCTTTCCCAGAACAGCAAAACATGCGACGGCTATTTGCCTATATTCTCGCGAAATATGCCAGAGGTGAGCAAGATGATTTTCGAGCAGCCCCCGAAGAGCCCGGATCCGCTGCGTGCGGAAGTGCAGCGCCATTACCGTATCGACGAGGAGACCTGTGTCGACGCCCTGCTCGACCAGCTGGAGCTGCCGCGCGAACAGCACGATGAAATCGAGGCGCACGCGCGCCGTCTGGTCGAGGCCGTTCGCGCCGGGCGCGTCGGCAAAGGCGGCATCGACGCCTTCATGCTCGAATACGAACTCTCCAGTGAGGAAGGCATCGCGCTGATGTGCCTCGCCGAGGCGCTGCTGCGCGTACCCGACTCGGAGACCATCGACAAACTGATCCGCGACAAACTCGGCAGCGCCGACTGGGAGGAACACCTCGGCCACTCGAACTCGCCGTTCGTCAACGCCTCCACCTGGGGCCTGATGCTGACCGGGCGGGTGATCAAGTTCGGCACCGGCAAGGAACGCAATCTGCGCACCGTGCTGGGCCGTCTGGTGTCGCGCAGCGGCGAGCCGTTCATCCGCCAGGCCGTGCGCCAGGCGATGAACATCATGGGCCGCCAGTTCGTGCTGGGGCGCGATATCGACGAGGGGCAGAAACGCGCCCGCGGCATGGAGAAGCTCGGCTACCGCTACTCCTATGACATGCTGGGCGAAGGGGCGCGCACGGAGGCCGACGCAAAGCGCTACTACGACTCCTACGCCAATGCGATCAAACGGATCGGCGCCCAGGTCGGCGAGCGGGGTCTGCTGGAAGCGCCCGGCATCTCGGTCAAGCTGACCGCCCTGCACCCGCGCTTCGAGTTCGCCCAGAAGGACCAGATCGAGTCGAAGCTCCTGCCGCGCACGAAAGAACTGGCGCTGATGGCGAAGCAGTACAACATCGGCTTCAACATCGACGCCGAGGAGGCCGAGCGCCTGGAACCGACGATGGATGTCCTCGAGGCCCTGGCGACCGACCCGGATCTCTCCGGCTGGGACGGCCTCGGCATCGCCATCCAGGCCTATCAGAAACGCACGCTGCCGATGATCGACTGGATGGCCGATCTCGGGCGCCGGGCGCGCCGCCGGTTCCTCGTGCGTCTGGTCAAGGGCGCGTACTGGGATACGGAGGTCAAGCTCGCGCAGCAGAAGGGGCTCGAGGACTACCCGGTATTCACGCGCAAAGCGAACACGGACGTCTCGTACCTCGCCTGCGCCCGGCGTCTGCTGGCGAACCGCGATGTGTTCTACCCGCAGTTCGCGACCCACAACGCCCATACGGTCGCGGCCGTCTGTTCCTTCGCCGGCGACCGCGACGGCTTCGAGTTCCAGCGCCTGCATGGCATGGGCGAGGCCCTGTACAACCAGGTGCTCGGCTCGGAGGGCGCGGGTATTCCCGTGCGGATCTACGCGCCCGTCGGCAGCCACGAGGACCTGCTGCCCTATCTGGTCCGGCGACTGCTGGAGAACGGCGCCAACAGTTCCTTCGTGAATCGCCTCGTCGACGACCGCGCGCCGATCGATGAGATCGTCCGCGATCCGATCGACCAGGTCCGGTCACTGGCCAGTAAGCGCCACGCCCGGATCCCGCTGCCGAAGGACCTGCTCGGCAGCGAACGGGTGAACTCGCGCGGCATCGATCTCTCCGACATCACGGTCCTGCGCGATATCGATGCCGGCATGGACGCGGCCGCGAAAGACGGCTGGCACTGCGCGCCGATCATCGGTGGCAAAGTGCAACCGGGTGAGGCCCAGCCGGTCCTCGACCCCTCCGATCACCGCCGCCAGGTCGGCACGCTGGTCAACGCCACCACCGAGCAGTGCGACAAGGCGATGGCGATCGCCGGCAAGGCGCAGCCAGGCTGGGACGCGACGCCGGCCGACGACCGCGCGGCCATGCTCGACCGCACCGCCGACATCCTCGAGCGCGATATGGCCCGCTTCATGGCCATCGCCACGCGCGAGGCCGGCAAGAATCTGATCGATGGCGTCGCCGAGGTGCGCGAGGCGGCCGATTTCTGCCGCTACTACGCCGCCCGGGCGCGGGCGGATTTCTCGGAACCGATGCGCCTGCCGGGCCCGACCGGCGAACTGAACCAGATCGCACTCCATGGCCGCGGCGTGTTCGTCTGCATCAGCCCATGGAACTTCCCGCTGGCCATTTTCACCGGCCAGATCGCCGCGGCGCTGGTAGCCGGCAACAGCGTCATCGCGAAGCCCGCCGAGCAGACGCCACTGATGGCGTTCGCGGCCGTGCAGGCGTTCCACGAGGCGGGCATCCCCGGCGATGTGCTGCACCTGATCCCGGGCCGCGGCGAGGATGTCGGGCCGCCGCTGATCAATCACGAGGCGCTGGCCGGCGTCGCCTTCACCGGCGGCACCGATACGGCCAAACTGATCAACCAGCAGCTCGCCAACCGCGCGGGCCCGATCCTGCCGCTGATCGCCGAGACCGGCGGCCAGAACGCGATGCTGGTGGACTCTTCCGCCCTGCCCGAACAGGTGGTGAGCGACATCATCGAGTCGGCCTTCCAGAGCGCCGGTCAGCGCTGCTCGGCACTGCGCGTGCTGTTCATCCAGACCGATATCGCCGACAAGGTGCTGAAGATGCTCGCCGGGGCGATGGAAGAACTGCGCATCGGCGACCCCGCGCTGATCAGGCATGACATCGGCCCGGTCATCGACGAGGACTCGCGCAACATGCTCGAGGCGCACGCCGCCCGCATGGAACGCGAGGGCCGGGTCATCGCCAGCGCCAGGCTGGAGCCCGGCACCGAGAACGGTACGTTCTTCACCCCGCGCGCGTACGAACTCGACAGCCTCTCACAGCTCGAGCGCGAGGTCTTCGGGCCGATCCTGCATGTCGTGCGCTTCCGCGAGAGCGAGCTCGATCAGGTCATCGAGAACGTCAACGCGACCGGCTACGGCCTGACGCTCGGCATTCATTCGCGCATCGAGGAGACCATCGAGTACATCCACGAGCGCCTGAAGGTCGGCAACACCTACGTCAATCGCGACCAGATCGGCGCCATGGTCGGCCAGCAGCCCTTCGGCGGCGAAGGGCTGTCGGGCACCGGACCGAAGGCCGGCGGGCCGCGCTACCTGTACCGCTTCGCCACCGAGCGGGCGCTGTGCATCGATACGACGGCCCAGGGCGGCAACGCCGCGCTGATGTCGCTCGATGAGCTGGATATGGAGGACGAGGAGCAGACGGAGGCCCCGCAGAAGGCGTTGGGCTGAGTACGGGTCGTATCCCGCTCCCTGCCTCGGGGGAGCGGCGATGCGCGCGTTCGCCTTCGGCGAAAACGCGCCTACGTGTCGCGAAGCTTTCGTAGGCGCGTCTTCGACCGGGCCACCGCACCGGTCGAATGCGCGCGGCACGCCCGAAGCGCAGGATCCTGCCTGCACGCCTACGGCGTGACCATCAGCCCTGCCGTGGACGGAATTCCAGGGCGAGGCCGTTGTTGCAGTAACGCAGGCCGGTCGGGTCCGGTCCATCGTCGAACACATGCCCTTGATGCCCGCCGCACCGGGCGCAGTGGTACTCCGTGCGCTCGTAGAACAGCTTCTTGTCGACTCTCGTGCCGATGTGCTCGCTGTGGACGTCGTAGAAGCTCGGCCATCCGGTGCGGCTGTCGTACTTCCATTTCGAATCGAACAGGACGAGCCCGCAGCCGGCGCACAGATAGTCGCCATCGCGCTTTTCCGCGTTCAGCTCGCTCGTACCCGCGCGCTCCGTGCCCTCCTCGCGGAGAATCCGGTATTGCGCCGAGGTCAGGCGTTGCTTCCACTCGTCCGCGGACAGTTTGATCGGTTCGATCGAATCGGGCCGCGCCGGAGCATCCACCGCGGCCGCAAAGCCGTGGCGGGCGAAAACCAGGCCGCCGGCAAGGCCTGCAAGGCCGGCAAGAAAACCGCGTCGCGCCATCATTATTGCCTCTCCAGCGTGTCGGGGGACACGGACTTGGAACACAAAGCGCCGTTCAGGTTCCCGACGCCAGTCGTTCCCGGAGGTATTCGGCCAGTATCCGCGCGTGGTTGCAGTCGGGATCGCGGGCTGCATACAGGAGGGTAAGGTCACCATCGCGCGCCAGTTCGACCAGCTCCGCCACCGCCTCGGGCCGACCATCGAGCTCGTGGCGATAGGCGGCGGCGAATTCGTCGAACCGCGCCGGGTCGTGACCGAACCACTTGCGCAGATCCGTGCTCGGCGTCACGTCCTTCGCCCACCGATCCAGCGCCGCATCCGCCTTGCGCACGCCCCGCGGCCAGACGCGATCCACCAGCACCCGCGTACCGTCATCGGGACTGACCGGCTCGTAGATCCTCCGAATCCGTATCGTCATACCGCCTTACGAGACGATCCGATAGCAGGGCACGTACTCGGTCCCTGGCAGTTTCATGCGGCCCTGGTCGGCGAAGGAGGCGAGGAGTTCGTCGAGCAGGGCCATGATTTCGGGATCGCCGTGGATCTCGAAGTGCCCGTGTTCCTCGATCGCACGCAGACCCTCTTCCTTGACGTTGCCCGCGACGATGCCGGAAAACGCGCGCCGCAGGTTCGCGGCGAGCTGGTGCGCCGGCTGGTCGCGATGCAGGGCCAGCGCGGCCATGTTCTCGTGGTTCGGCGTGAAGGTTTCCTGGAACTCGGGTTCGATGTGCAGGCGCCAGTTGAAGTAGTAGGCGTCCTGGTGGGCCTTGCGGTAGTCGCGCACCGCGACCATGCCGTCGCGCATCTCGCGGGCGACCGTTTCCGGTTCGTCGATGATGATGCGGTAGCGCTGGCGGGCCTCTTCGCCCAGGGCGCTGCCGATGAACCGGTCGATCCGGTGGAAATACTCGGCGCTCTCGGTCGGCCCGGTGAACACGAGCGGGAACGGCATGTCGGCATTCTCGGGATGCAGCAGGATGCCGAGCAGGTAGAGGATCTCTTCGGCGGTCCCGACGCCCCCGGGGAACACGATGAACCCGTGACCGGTCCGCGCGAATGCCTCCAGCCGTTTCTCGATATCCGGCATGATGACCAGATCGTTGACGATCGGATTCGGGGCCTCGGCGGCGATGATGCCGGGTTCGGTGATCCCGAGATAACGGCCTTCGGCGATCCGCTGCTTGGCGTGGGCGATGGTCGCGCCCTTCATCGGCCCCTTCATCGCACCGGGCCCGCAGCCCGTGCAGATGTTCAGTTCGCGCAGGCCGAGGGCGTAGCCGATCTCTTTCGTGTAATCGTATTCCTCGCGACCGATCGAGTGTCCGCCCCAGCAGACGACCAGATCGGGATGCAGTTGCGGCCGCAGTACCTGGGCGTTGCGCAGGATGTGGAACACCGCGTTGGTGACGCCGCGCGGCTCATCGAGGCTGAAGCGATCGCTGCCTTCGATTTCCGTGGATACGTAGACGATGTCGCGCAGCACGGCGAACAGGTGATCGCGGATGCCGCGGATCATCTCGCCATCGACGAAGGCCTGCGGCGGCGCGTTGGTCAGTTCCAGCTTGATCCCGCGTTCGCGCTGCAGGACCTGGATGTCGTAATCCCGCGCGCGCTCCAGCAGCACCTTCGTATCGTCGATATCGGTGCCGGAGTTGAGCACCGCGAACGAGCAGCGCCACAGCAGATCGTACATCCGGGTGCGGCTGGCATCGCGGAGGCGATTGACCTCTTCCTGGGAAAGCAGTTCGAGTCGCCCTTCGGGGGTGACCTGTGCATCGATACCGGCGGGGAGGTCGGTTACGGCCTGCTGCATGATGGGTTGAATCGGTTGCGTGGAGGAGAATCAGGTTATCACATGGCGCACGGGCCGAGAGCGAACAGTTACGCGCTGACAACGGCATCACGCGTAGGTTGGGTTGACGAAGGAAACCCAACGCGACGAGCGATCCGCCAGCACCACGTTACACCGTGCCGATCGAATCAGGCTCGACCCGTTGGGTATCGCTGGCGCTCAACCCAACCTACGGTACGGTCGCCTGCGAGGCCTCAGTACTGCGCGGCGGTTACGGCTTCGCCGAGGCCCACCTGAACGGCGCAGTACTTGAACTCGGGGATCTTGCCGAAGGGATCGATCGCCTCGTTCGTGAGCAGGTTCGCCGCGGCCTCGTGGTAGGCGAACGGCAGGTAGACCTCGCCGCGCTGCATGCCATCATCACCGCGGGCGAAGGCGTTGACCTCACCCCGGCGTGACCAGATGCGCAGCGGATCGCCCTGCGTGACGCCCAGTTCGTACATATCCAGCGGATGCATGCTCACCACGGGCTCGGGCTCGATGGCGTTGAGCACGCTCGCGCGCCGCGTCATGGAGCCGGTATGCCAGTGCTCGAGCTGACGCCCCGTGATGAGCACGTAGGGATATTCGTGGTCCGGCGTCTCGTCGGCACTGATCAGATGCGCCGGGACGAACTTCGCCCGCCCGTTCGCGGTCGGGAACCGCTCGCGGAAGACGACGCCCTGCCCCGGATCGTCCAGCGATTCGCAGGGATACGTCACCGAATCCTGCGCCTGCAGGCGCTCCCAGGTGATGCCGGTGATCGATGGCATCGCCTGACGCATTTCCTCGTAGACTTCGTCGACGCCCTCGTAGGCCCAGTCCAGACCCATGCGCTGGGCGATCGCCTGGACCAGCTCCCAGTCCTGGCGCACGCCGTCCGGCATATCGAGCGCCTTGCGCCCAAGCTGGACGCGGCGGTCGGTGTTGGTGAACGTACCGGTCTTCTCCGGGAATCCGGAGGCCGGCAGGACCACATCCGCATAGGCGGCGGTCTCGGTCAGGAACAGATCCTGGACGACGAGGTGATCCAGCATCGCGAGCGACTCGCGGGCATGGTTCAGGTTGGGATCCGACATCGCGGGGTTCTCGCCCATGATGTACATCCCGTGGAGCTTGCCGGCGTGGATCGTGTTCATGATCTCGACGACGGTGAGGCCCGGGTTCGGGTCCAGATCGCTCACGCCCCAGAACTGCTCGAACTTGCGGCGGACGTTTTCGTCGCTCACCGGCTGGTAGTCCGGATAGACCATCGGGATCAGACCGGCATCGGAGGCGCCCTGGACGTTGTTCTGCCCGCGCAGGGGATGCAGGCCGACGCCCGGCTTGCCGACGTTGCCCGTCATCAGGGCCAGCGCGATCAGGCAGCGGGAGTTATCCGTGCCATGGATGTGCTGGGAGATGCCCATGCCCCAGAAGATGATCGACTTCGTCGTGGCGTAGATGCGGGCCACTTCGCGGATGGTGGCGGCGGAGATGCCACAGACCGGTTCCATGGCTTCCGGGCTGTACTCGGCCATGACGACCCGCTTGAGTTCGTCGAAGCCCTCGGTCCGCGCCTCGATGAAGTCCTCGTTGGTGAGCCCTTCCTCGATGATGGTGTACATCATCGCGTTGAGCAGCGCGACGTCGGTATCCGGCTTGAACTGCAGCGTATGCGTCGCATGGCGCGCGAGTTCGATGCGGCGCGGATCCATCACGATCATATTCTTGCCGCGCTTGGCCTCGTTCTTCATGAACGTGGCCGCGACCGGATGGTTCGAGGTCGGGTTGGCGCCGATGACGACCATCGTGTCGGCATCCTCGACGTCACGGACCTGGTTGGACACGCCGCCGGAGCCGATGCCCTCGATCAGGGCCGCGACCGAGGACGCGTGGCACAGGCGGGTGCAGTGATCGACGTTGTTCGTGCGGAAGCCGGTGCGCACCAGTTTCTGGAACAGGTACGCCTCCTCGTTCGACCCCTTGGCGGAGCCGAAGCCGGCGAGGGCCTGCGGGCCGCTCTCGTCGCGGATCCGCAGCAGTCCCTTCGCGGCGTGTTCCAGCGCCTCCTCCCAGGTCGCCTCGCGGAAGATCTCCTCGGGCCGGCCCGGATCGAAATCGCTCCGCAGTTCTTTCTTTACGCCTTCCTTGCGGATCAGCGGCTTCGTCAGCCGGTTCGGATGATTGACGTAATCGAACCCGTAACGGCCTTTCACGCACAGGCGCTCGTGGTTCGACGGGCCGTCCCGGCCCTCGATATGCAGGATCCGGTTGTCCTTGACGTTGTACTGCAGATGGCAGCCGACGCCGCAATACGGACACACCGAATCGACCTTTTTCTCTTCTTCGATCAGGCCGACGCCATTGGCCGGCATCAGCGCGCCGGTCGGGCAGGCCTGCACGCATTCGCCGCAGGCGACGCAGGAGGACCCGCCCATCGGGTCGCCCAGATCGAACACGATCTCGGACTGGTCACCGCGGAACGCGAAACCGATGACGTCGTTGACCTGTTCCTCGCGGCAGGCCCGCACGCAGCGGGTGCACTGGATGCAGGCGTCCAGGTTGACGGCCATCGCGGGGTGGCTGAGGTCGGCGGTCGGTTGCTTCCGCGACTCGAAACGCGGCGTGCCGATCCGGAATTCCTGGACCCAGTACTCGAGTTCGCTGTCCGGCGTGTAGCTCGTCTCCGGCATATCGGACTGGAGCAGTTCCAGCACCATCTTCTGCGAGGTGCGGGCACGCTCGCTGCCGCTGCGCACGATCATGCCCTCTTTCGGCAGCCGCCAGCACGAAGGCGCGAGGGCGCGCTCGCCATCGATCTCGACCATGCAGGAACGGCAGTTGCCGACCGGCCGCTGGCCCTCCGTGTAGCAAAGGCGCGGCACCTCGGTACCCAGGCCCTCGCGATCGGCCGCCTGGAGGATCGTCTCGCCCTCGAAGGCGGTGATCTGCTCGCCATCCAGGGTGAAGGTGACGGTTTGGACGACTTCCTCGGGTTGCGCAGCCATCAGGACAATTCCTCCGGAAAATGCTTGATTACGCAGCGCATCGGATTCGGCGCCGCCTGGCCGAGGCCGCAGATCGAGGCATCGACCATGCAGGTGGCCAGTTCATCGAGCAGGGCCGTGTCCCAGTGCTCGGACTCCATCAGGTGCGCGGCCTTGGCCGTGCCCACGCGGCAGGGCGTGCACTGCCCGCAGGACTCATGGTGGAAGAAGCGCATCGTGTTCAGCGCCGCCTGCTTCGCGCTGTCTTTGTCGGACAGCACGATGACGGCCGCTGAGCCGATGAAACAGTTGGGGTCGGCATCCTGCAGCGTATCGAAGTCGAGCGGGATATCCGCCTTCGAGGCCGGCAGGATGCCGCCGGAGGCGCCGCCCGGGAAATAGCCGTAGAGGCTGTGCCCGTCCTCCATGCCGCCGCAGTACTCGTCGATCAGTTCACGCAGCGTGATGCCGGCGGGCGCGATGTGGACACCCGGCTGCTTCACGCGGCCGCTGACCGAGAACGAGCGGAAGCCGGTACGGCCGTTGCGGCCATGGCGGGAGAACCACTCGGGGCCGTTCTCGAGGACATCGCGCACCCAGTGCATCGTCTCGAGATTCTGCTCCAGGGTCGGGCGGCCGAAGATGCCGATCTGGGCGACCAGCGGCGGACGCAGGCGCGGCATGCCGCGCTTGCCCTCGATCGACTCGATCATGCCGGATTCCTCGCCGCAGATGTAGGCGCCGGCACCACGGCGAATATGGATCCGCGGCAGGCGACAGGGCGGATCTTCGGTCAGTTCCTGCACCGCCCGATGCAGGACGCGCTCCGCCGCGGCATATTCATCGCGCAGATAGAGATAGACATCCGCCGCGTTCACGGCCCACGCACCGATCAGCGTGCCCTCGATAAAACGGTGCGGATCGCGCTCGAGGAAATACCGGTCCTTGAACGTGCCCGGCTCGCCCTCGTCGATATTGATCGCGACATAACGCGGTTCGGGCTCGTTGCGCAGGGCGCGCCACTTGCGCCCGGCGGGGAAGCCGGCGCCACCCAGCCCGCGCAGCTTCGCGTTCTCCAGGGTCGTGACGACGTCCTCGGGATCGCGCTCGCCGTTGACGCATTCCGCCAGCACACGGTAACCGCCGCCGGCGCGATAGCCTTCGAAATGAACGGTCTCTTCCGGCACCGCCGGCAGCGTGTCCCGCGCGTCCACCGCGGTGCGCACATTCTCGAACGTGGCGTGGCCGATCTGATTGCGGCCGACGACGGCGACCGGCGCGTCATAACAGCGGCCCACGCAGGGCACGCGCTGGATGCGGACATGGTCGCCGAGCCCCTGCTCGAGCGAGCTGACGAGATCGTCGCAGCCGCACATCTCGCAGGTGATCGAATCGCAGACGCGGACGGTGATTTCGGCCGGGCGGGCCTCGCCTTCTTTGACGACGTCAAAGTGGTGATAGAACGTGGCGACCTCGTAGACCTCGGCCGGCGCGAGCTTCATTTCGCGGGCGAGTGCGACCAGATGATCGGCGGAGATACAGCCGTAGTGGTCCTGGATGAGGTGCAGGTGCTCGATCAGCAGATCCGACTGGCGGGATCGATCCCCCAGCAGCTGCTGGATGTCGACGAGGGCATCGGGATCGACCGCGCGCCCTTTGGGCTTCGCCCGTTTGCGGATCGGCTTCGCCACCGCGTCGACTTTCGGGCTCTCGGCCATAGATCTCTCCTCCTGCTGCACCACCGCCGGATCGGCAAACCCGCACATGGTATGCGTGCTGCCAACAGGGCTGCGGTCCGGATGCGACGCCGGGGATTCCGGCAACGACACCCGCAATCCCGTGAGAATAGCGCCAAAAACCGATTGCACGAAAGCGTTCCTGGCTTGAGGTTTCGAGAGCCTGTGTGTATCGTCCGCCGACTGTTTCCCCGACCAGACGGCCCGTCATGATCGAGGTCGAGAACATCGTCAAGACGTTCGGCGGCCTGCGCGCCGTGGATGGCTGCTCGTTCAGCGTGCCGCGCGGCTCGATCACCGGCCTGATCGGCCCGAACGGCGCCGGCAAATCGACCCTGTTCAATATCGCCGCGGGTTCCCTCGCGCCGGATTCCGGCCGGGTCCTGCTCGATGGCGAGGACATCACCTCCCTCCCCGCGCATCAACGCTTCCATCGCGGCCTCGTGCGTACATTCCAGATCCCGCACGAATTCGGCAAGATGACGGTCATCGAGAACCTGATGCTGGTGCCCGCCGGCCAGTCCGGTGAACGGGTCCCGAATACGCTGTTCCGGTTTGCACGGGTGCGTCGGGAAGAGCGCGAGGTCCGCGAGCGCGCCCAGGACGTGCTGGAGTTCCTGCAGCTGACGCATGTCGCCAATGAACTCGCCGGGAGCCTCTCGGGTGGCCAGAAAAAGCTCCTCGAGCTCGGACGCACGATGATGACCGACGCCCGGGTCGTGCTGCTGGACGAACCCGGTGCCGGCGTGAACCGTACCCTGCTCGGCCACCTGGCGGAGGACATCCGCCGTCTCAACCGCGAACGCGGTTACACCTTCTGCATCATCGAACACGATATGGACCTGATCGCCGAACTCTGCGACCCCGTGGTCGTAATGGCCCAGGGCAGCGTGCTCACGCAGGGCACGATGGACGAGATCCGTCACAACGAGGCGGTGCTCGAGGCCTATCTCGGCGGTGGCGCCGCAAAGGAGGCCGAGGACGCATGAGCCTGTTGACGGCGGAAGAACTGTACGGCGGCTACGGCGGCGGCGACATCCTCAATGGCGTGTCCATGCATGTCGACGCGGGCGAAATCGTGGTTATCGTCGGCCCCAACGGCGCCGGCAAATCGACCGCCATGAAGGCCCTGTTCGGCCTGGTGAATGTCCGCTCGGGTCGGGTCACTTTCCGTGACGAGGACATCACCCGCCTGTCGCCCGACCGGATCGTCGGTCGCGGCGTGTGCTACGTGCCGCAGGAAGCGAACGTGTTCCCGTCGCTGAGCGTGCTCGAGAACCTGGAGATGGGCGCCTTTATCCGCAAGGACGACTACAGCGCCCAGATCGAGCGCGTGTTCGAGCTGTTCCCGCCGCTGAAAGAGAAACGCGGCCAGGCGGCCGGGACGCTCTCCGGCGGCCAGCGCCAGATGGTGGCGATCGGGCGCGCGCTGATGCTCGACCCGAGTGTGCTCATGCTCGACGAGCCGACCGCCGGGCTGTCGCCCAAATTCATCGACCTGATTTTCGAGCGGATCCAGGAGGTCAACGCGTCCGGGGTGAGTATTCTCATGGTCGAGCAGAACGCCCGTCACGCCCTCTCGCTGGCGGATCGGGGTTATGTGCTCGTGCTCGGCGCCAACCGGCACGAGGATACCGGTCCGAACCTGCTGGCCGACCGCGAGGTCGCCGAGATGTTCCTGGGAGGCTGATACGATGATCGACTTCCTCCAGATCGTCATCTACGGCATCGTCCTCGGGAGCATCATCGCCCTCGGCGCGATCGGCGTGTCGCTGATCTTCGGCATCCTGCGCTTCGCGCATTTCGCCCACGGCGACCTCATGACACTGGGCGCCTATTTCGCGCTGGCGGGCGTGGCCGGCATGAGCATGCCCATGTTCGCCGCGTTCGGTCTGGCACTGGCCGCAACAGCGCTGGTCGCTATCGGCATCGACCGGGCTCTGTACAGCCGGCTGCAGCAGGTGTCCCCGATCATCCTCCTGATCAGTTCGGTCGGCGTGGCACTGATGCTGCGCAGCCTCGTCCAGATGATCTGGGGACCGGACAATCAGGTTTATGAGCAGGGCATCACGATGCCCTGGGTGTTCGCCGGGGGCCTGCGCATCCAGCCCACCCAGGTAATGATCGTCGGCGGCGCGGCCGGCCTCATGCTGCTGCTGCACCTGTTCCTGCAGCACACGCGCTTCGGCAAGGCGATGCGGGCAATGTCGGACAATCCCGATCTCGCACGCCTGTCCGGCATCAACACCGAGCGGGTCGTGATCCTGACCTGGATCATCGCCGGCGTGCTCGCGGCCGCGGCCGGCATTTTCCTCGGCATGGACACGCGCCTGCATCCCATCATGGGCTGGAAACTGCTGCTGCCGGTATTCGCGGCGGCCATCTTCGGGGGCATCGGCAAGCCGTATGGTGCCGTGGCCGGTGCGCTGGTGATCGGCCTGGCGCAGGAGATGTCGACACTGGTTCTCCCGGCTGCCTATAAGCCGGCGGTAGCCTTCGCACTGATGGTGATTATCCTGGTCTGGCGGCCGACCGGCATCTTCAGCGGGAAGGTTCTCTGATGGAACTCTCGGGCCTGTTCAGCTATTTCGTTTTCTTCCTGTCGATGGCGTCGGTGTACGCGGTACTCGTCCTCGGCCTGAACATCCAGTGGGGCTACAACGGCCAGCTGAACATCGGTGTCGCGGCCTTTTTCGCCGTCGGCGCCTATACCACGGCGATCGTCACCGGCCCGGCCAGCGACAACTATCTCGGCGGCTTCGGCCTGCCGTTCCTGGTCGGACTGCTCCTGGCGATGGTGGTCGCCGGCCTGCTGGCACTGGTGATCGGTCTGATCACGGTCAATCTGCGCTCCGATTATCTCGCTATCGCGACCATCGGCATCGCGGAGATCGTGCGCCTTGTTCTCAAGAACGAGGCCTGGCTGACCAACGGCGTGCGCGGTATTTCCTCGATCCCGAGCCCGTTCGATGAACTCAGCGGCATCGCCGAAGGGATGGCCTATCTCGCGATCCTGCTCGTGTTCGTCGGCGGCGTGTACTGGACCTGCCAGCGCCTGTTCCGTTCGCCGTGGGCACGCGTCCTGCGGGCGATCCGCGCCAACGAGGACGCCGTGCGGGCGGCCGGCAAGAACGTCCTGCTGTTCCGCGTCGAGGCGTTCGTACTGGGGTCGATGTTCATGGGCCTCGGCGGCGCACTGTATGCGCACTTCGTCGGGTTCATCAGCCCCAGCGCGTTCGATCCGATGTTCGCCACGTTCGTGGTCTGGGTGATGCTGATCGCCGGCGGCAGCGGCAACAACCGCGGCGCCCTGCTCGGGGCGGTGGTCATCTGGGCCGTATGGACGATGAGTTCGTCGATGATCGATGTGTTGGCCGACACCGGACTGCTCCCGGACCAGCTGGCCACCCAGGCATCGACCCTGCGGATCTTCCTGATCGGGCTCCTGCTCGAGATCATCCTGCTCACCCGCCGCGAGGGTCTGCTGCCGGAACGCCCGCCCAAGGCGATCGACCGGGCGGACTGAACACGCTCGCCCCCGACAGCCGCCCCGCTGTCGCGAAACGCGCACCGGCAGTCCCTGTATCAGGGCAGCCCCTCGGCGAACGAGCGCAGGGCGTCGCGATAGCGCCACGGTGAATAGTCGCGGGGGTCGTCCAGGGCCGCATAGATTCTATCCAGCGCGTTTTCGAGCCGGTCGAGCCGTCCGGGTGGCAGGAGCGCATCCTCCCGCGCCGTCGTCATCAGCGCCGCCAGCGCCATTGCCGTCTGGTCGGAAGAAGTCCGGTCACCGAAGCCATCCCGACGCCCCGCCGCCACGATGCGATCCATGGCCCGAACGATCGATCGGTCCGCCAGACCGTCCGCCTCCAGGCGCGCGCCCGCCGCATCAGTGACGGCATAGAGTCGATCGGCGGCGGCACGCACGGCTGCGGCATCCTCCGCTGTCGCGTCGTGAAGATCGTCGAGGCCCACTGCCCAGCGGCGCGCGAGATCCGGGTCGAGCACCGCGAGCAGGTGGCTCGCCATACGCAGCGATGCGTCCTCGAGTCGCACGCTGCCCGGCTCGAGGTTTGCGACCGGCCGGCTCACCCAGTCGGTTGACCCGAGATCGTGGTGACAGGCGTTGCAGTCGAAATAGTAGAGTTCCGGAAACAGACCCGCCCGGTACAGATCATCACGCAGTTTCCCGAGGACCGTTCGTGCATCGCGCAATTGCCCGACGGCCCAGATACGCGCCGCGCTCGGGGCGGCTTTGCGGGCACGATAGTCCTCGTCGACCGCGTAGTGAGGCGGCTGGATGCGACTGAACGTGGCGAGCTCGAACTGCAGCGGCGGGTGGCCGGCGGCCATGATCCGATGGGTCATTTCGGTATCGGGATGACTGTAGTGGCACGACAGACAGAGGTCGGCGCGGGGGCCAGGCTGATCGGTGGGATACATGCCGCGCGCGATGTTGTCGGCGTGCGATGCCTCCCCGCTGACGTGGGAACGGATCCAGTTCTCCGCGCCGCCGTGACACGCCTCGCAGCCGATGCCATCGGCGATCTGGAACCCCCGGCCACGCCGATCCTCGGGCACGTTATCGGCATGGCAGTCGAGACAGGTATCGGCCTCGTGGGCCGGTCCGAGACCAAGTTGCCGCGCGATCCGTTCGGATCGGTCGCTGTGCAGGGTCTCGTATGCGCGGGCGTGGGCATCCCGGCGGTGCCATGTCAGGTATTCGTTCTGCAGGACGGGGGCGGCATCGAGGGGCTCGGCCGAGCCGTGACAGGTACTGCCGGCGCAGGTCGCGACGCCGAGATGGTCCCCGCCACCCTGCTGCGGCAGCGTCGGTGACCCCGCCGCCAAGGCCCCCGTAGCGGCCGCGGCGAGCATGGCCGCGGCGCACCCGCGGGCGATTCGCTTGCTCCGCGGGCGGGATTTGCTAGGCTGCGCGTGATGGCTGGAGTGTGTGTGTCCGTTCATACGCACGCGACTCCCATACCGGTCATGCACGCGGTCAAGAAGAAACCGCACCGCAGGCAGGGTAGCGGCTCCAGCGCCGCATTCCCAGTCTGGACAACAATACGAGCGTAGCACCGCGACCCCGGTGGCTGCCCGGACTGGCAGCGATGGGAGATCGGGATTGCGGTCGCGGCCCCTGTCGGCGCAGCCATACGGCCACGCGCAGGGTGCCACGAGGGGGAACAATGGAACGATACCGGGTCGCGATCGTCGGCTCTGGACCGGCCGGCCTCAGCGCCGCCTGTCACGCCGCCGAGCTGGGCGTCTCGCACGTCCTGCTCGAGAGCGCCCCCCACTGCGCCAATACCATCTACCGCTATCAACGCGGTAAGCACGTCATGGCCGAGCCGGCCGTGCTGCCACTGCGCGCCCCCCTTCCGTTCGACGCCGGCCGGCGCGAGGAAATACTCACCGCCTGGGATCAGGCGGTGAACGATCACCGTACCAACATCCGGTTCAACGCCACGGTCCAGTCGATCGCCGGTGAGCGTGGCGATTTCACGCTGACCCTGGCCGACGGGGCGACGGTCGCGGCCGAGCACGTCGTGCTGGGGATCGGTGTCCAGGGCAATCTTCGCAAGCTCGGTCGACCGGGCGAGGACCTGCCCTTCGTCCAGTACCAGCTCGACGACCCCGAGGCCTACAGCGACGAGACGATCGTGGTCGTCGGCGCGGGGGACGCCGCGATCGAGAATGCCCTTGGGCTGGTGGAACAGAACCGGGTCATCATCGTGAACACCCGCGATGAGTTCACCCGGGCCAAAGACGCCAACAGCCAGGCGATTCTGCAGGCGATCGACGATGACAATGTCGATCTGGAATGCTTTTACGAAAGCACGGTCGATCGCATCGACGCACTGGAGGATGGCAGCGACTACTCGGGCCAGCTCACGCTCGACACGAAGGATGGCAAGGCCGAGGTACCGATCCACCGGCTGATCGCGCGGATCGGTGCGATTCCCCCGCGCGCCTTCGTCGAATCCTGCGGCGTCCGGTTCCCGAGCGACGAATCCGCGGCTGTCCCGGAGGTGACCGCGGAGTACGAATCCAACGTCCCGGGGCTGTACATCGTTGGCGCGCTGGCCGGATACCCGCTGATCAAACAGGCGATGAACCAGGGCTACGAGGTCATCGAGTATATCGAGGGCCGCGAGGTCGAGCCGGCCGATACGCCATTGCTCCGTCAGAAATTCGCCGCGATCCCGGGCGGTGACGATGTGCCGGCCACGCTGGCTCTGATCCAGCAACGCGTGCCGATGCTCGCGCCGATCACGCAGCTGCAGCTGCGTGAATTCCTGCTCGACAGCGAGGTCCATGCCCCCGCCGAGGGCGAAGTACTCTTCCGCTACAAGGACTATTCGAACTCGATTTACTCGATCCTCGAGGGCGAGGTCGAGATTCAGCCGGGAAATCCGGACGATCCGAAAACGCCACGGACTTCGATCCCCCTTGGCCAGGGACAGTTTTTCGGCGAGATGAGCCTGATCTCGGGCCGACGTCGCTCGGCGACGGTCGTGGCGGGCCGCAACTGCATCGTGATCGAGAGCTCGCGCCGCTCCCTGCTCACCCTGATGTATTCGGTGGAAGGCGTCCGGCGTGTCGTCGAGGAATCGTTCCTGTTGCGCGCCATTCAGTCGCAGATCGCGCCCGGCTGCAGTACAGACGACCTGTCCGAGGTGGTCGGTACCGCCACGGTCGAGAAATTCGCGGCCGGGGATACCGTTTTCCGTGAAGGCGATACCGGTGACTGCCTGCAGCTCATCCGTCGCGGTTCGGTCACGATTTCGCGCGAGATCGGGGGCCGCGAGATCGTGCTCGCTTATGTCCCCGCGGGCCAGTATGTGGGCGAGATGGCACTGGTCTCCGACTCCCCCCGCAGCGCGACGGTACGCGCGGCCGTCGCGACGGAAACCGTGCGCCTGGAAGGGACGGCATTCAAACGGCTGATGGAGCAGCACCCCGATGTGCGCCGCCGGGTACGCGAGGTCTACAAGGAACGCCTGACCGAAGATATGGATATGGCGAACCGGACGCAGTCCGGCAACATCATCTCCTTCCTCGTCGAGCAGGGAGTCGGCGAAGCGACCGACGTACTGCTGATCGATGAATCGCTGTGCATACGCTGCGACTACTGCGAAAGCGCCTGCGCGTCGACCCACGGCGGTGTATCCCGCCTCAACCGCGAGGCCGGGCCGACCTTCGCGAACGTCCACGTGCCGACCTCCTGCCGGCACTGTGAGCACCCCCACTGCATGAAGGAATGCCCCCCGGACGCGATCCACCGCAACGCGAACGGCGAGGTCTACATCGACGACACCTGTATCGGCTGCGGCAACTGCGAGAAGAACTGCCCTTACGGCGTGATCCGCATGGGGACCGAAACGAAACGCAGGCCAAGCCTCTGGACCTGGCTTTTGACCGGCCTGGGCCCCGAGCCCGGCGCCGAACTCAAGCCGAAGAAAAAGGAAGGGGATCGGAAGAAGGCGGTGAAGTGCGATATGTGCAGGGAACTGGACGGCGGTCCGGCCTGCGTGCGTGCCTGTCCGACCGGAGCGGCACTGCGGGTCAGCCCCGAGGCATTCTTCGAAATGTCCGGCAAGGACGACTGAGCCGATGCACACATCTTTTCTCACCCACATGAATTTCCGCTGGCTCAGGATCGCTCTGCTGGTCACCGCCGGCGCTGTCGCGGTCTATGCCTGGCACGATCCGATCGGCGGTCCCAATGGTGGCACCTGGGTCGGTTACGGTCTCGGCGGTCTGGGTGCGGCGATCATCCTGCTGCTGCTGTGGTACGGCGTGCGCAAACGGCGTTTTGCCTCGAATGCGGGAACCGTCCGGGGCTGGCTTTCGGCGCATGTCTACCTTGGGCTTGCCCTGATCGTCATCGCGACCCTGCATACCGGTTTCCAGTTCGGCTGGAACATCCACACCGTCGCCTATGCGCTCATGATCGCCGTTGTGCTGAGCGGTCTTTATGGCGTGTACGCCTATCGGCGTTATCCGGTGCAGATGACCGCGAACCGAACGGGCGTGAGTCCGCAGGCAATGCTCGAGGAGATCGGATCGCTTGAGCAGCAGGCCGTGGAACTCGCCGACCGGATCGACGATTCCACCCACCAGATCGTGCTGCGTTCGCTGCGCAATTCGGCGATCGGCGGCGGCGTGCTCGCGCAGTTGCGTGGCGGTCGCCCGAAAAAATCCGAAAAGGCGGAGGCCAGGACGGAGGCCATGCTCGAGGAAAAGAACCGTACGCTGGTCGCGAGTCTCGATGAGATCAAGCAACGGGAGGCCGACCGCATCATGCGGGCGGAGTCGACCATGCGCTTCGTGGCCGGCCAGCTCTCCGAGGCGCAGCCCGGCCAGCAGGTGGCCCGAATCCGCGAACTGATGGATCTGCTTGGCCGTCGCCGGAAACTTGTTCAGCGCCTGAACCAGGATATCCAGCACCGCGCCCTGCTGCAGATCTGGCTCTACTTCCACGTGCCGCTTTCGATTGCGCTGCTGGCGGCCCTGAGCGCGCATATCGTCGCCGTGTTCGCTTACTGGTAAGGGCCCAGACCCATGCATCGGATTACATCATGCGACGGGAACTTCGGAGGGCATGACGCATGCGCTGTCTGATCCGACGCGTTACCCGTAAATCGAAGGCGGGTACCGGACATACCGCCAGGGAGATCGAGAGCGAGGTCCTGTCGATCGGACGCGCAACCGACCAGGATGTATTCCTTTCCGATCTCCATGTCGCCCTGCATCACGCGGTGCTCCGCCCCGCCTCCGATGACGGTTTCGCGCTCCAGGCGCGCACCCCGAGCGGTATCCAGATCAACGGCCGCACCGTTCAGGCCGGAGTGGTCAAGGTCGGGGATACGATTTCGATCGGCATGTCGACGCTCCGGCTCGTCCGTGCCCCGGCCGGCTTTGCCCTCGCAATCGAGATCGAAGAGGCGCGCGCCGAACGGGGCCAGCCGCCGGGGGCCGGGCCCACGTCGCTCCGGGCGGCCGGACTCGGGAAACGTCGCTGGGCGTGGTTCCTGTTCCTCCTGGTCGGCGGCCTTGGTCTCGGCGTGCCGCTCGCCCAGATCCATCAGTCACCACCGCCCGATATCGACATGAAACGCTTCCAGGTGCCGGCCACGGGCGGTATGCCCTGGCGCCTCGCCGGTGGCGATCACCTGTGGGACAGCGGCCCCATGAGCCGCCCGCACCGGTTTTTCGGTCAGGAGTGTCGCGCCTGCCACCGGAAACCCTTTCAGCGCGTGACCAACGACGCCTGCGTCGGCTGCCACGCCGACCAGCCGCATCATGCGGAGGATGCGGATCTCCTGCATGTGTCCGGGCTTGCCGAGCAGCGTTGCGCGAGCTGTCACCTGGAGCACAACGGTACGGACGGCCTGGTGACAACGGAATCCGCCCTGTGTACCGACTGCCACCAGAAGCCGGGGAAGAATATCCCGGGCTCGAACATTCGCAGTGTCTCCGGATTCGGCGGGTCGTCGCATCCCGAGTTCCGGGTTCGCGTTGTCGCGTCGACGCCGGACGCTGACGAACCTTTTGACTGGAGCCGGGTCCGCGGCGACCAGACGCTGCGCGAGGATAACGGGCTGCGCTTCCCGCATGACATCCATCTGGCCGCGGACGGGATCGAGAGCCCCGCGGGTAAACGGGTCCTCGACTGCGCCAGCTGCCACCGCCCGGATGCTGGCGGTAACGCCATGCAGCCGATCCGGTTCGAGTCCGACTGCCAGTCCTGCCACCGTCTGAACTTCGAACCGACGGAACCGGACCGGGAACTCCCGCACGCGGCGCCGGAGCGGATACTGCCGATACTCGAGGACTACTACGCCCGGGTCGCCCTGGCCGGAGGTTATCGCGCCGATACGGGCGATGCCCCCGAAGTGGTGCGCCGCAGCCGGCCGGCGGCCACCGAACTCGATCGCGAACAACGCCGTGCCGCATTGCGCTGGGCCGATGCCAAGGCGGTCGAGGTCGCCGAGGAAGTGGTCGAGTACCGGACCTGCACGACCTGCCACGAAGTCGAGCGCACGGATGGTGGCGGGGATGGCCCCCGGTGGTCGATTCCGCCAGTGGCGCTGACGGCGGAGTGGTATCCGAAAGCGCGTTTCAGCCACGACCCGCATACCGGCATGGCCTGCACTGACTGCCATGCGGCCGACAAATCCGGCGAGAGCGCGGACGTGCTGATGCCCGATGCGGAAACCTGTCAGCAGTGCCACGGCGACGCCCACTCCGAAGCACGCGTCGCCTCGCGCTGTATCGATTGCCACGGTTTCCACACCGGACGCAAATTCACCATGGGGAGGCGGGATGCCGCGCAGGACTGATCGAGCCCGGTCCGGCCGCATCGCCGTGATCATCGCGTCGATACTCCTGCTGACGGGGTGTGGCGGTGGCTCGCGCCCGGACGAGGCCGGAACCGGCACGGCCGCTGCGGGCGACTGCAGGGGTTCATGCCAGAACACCGCAACCCGGCTCGAGAGCAGCCACGTCGAGGACGTGCTGGCCCAGGCGGTGGCCGAGGCCCAGGCGCGCAATGCCGCGGCGACGATCGCCGTCGTCGACCGCGTCGGCAACGTGCTCGCCCTGTTCCGCATGAACGGCGCCGACGACTTCGTGACCATCACCTCGCGCGACGGCGTCGACGGCGGTCTCGAGGACATCGAATTCATACCGGCCACGCTGGCGGCGATCGCCAAGGCCAAAACGGCGGCCTACCTGTCCTCCGAGGGCAACGCGTTCACGACGCGCACGGCCAGCCAGATCGTTCAGGCGCATTTCAATCCGGGCGAATTCAGGACGGCCGGCGGCCCGCTTTTCGGTGTGCAGTTCAGCCAGTTGCCCTGCTCCGACCTGGTCACCCGTTTCGAGTCGGGCGGCGCCGCCGATGGCGTCGGCCCACGCCGTTCCCCGCTCGGCCTGTCGGCCGACCCCGGCGGTGTACCGCTGTATCGCAACGGCACCGTGGTCGGCGGTATCGGCGTGATCGCCGACGGGATCTACGGCCTCGCGCCGAAGTCGCTCGGCGGCGGGGATCCCGCCAACGCCTCGATCATCGATGAGGCGATCGCCGTGGCCGGATCGTTCGGATTCTCCGCACCGCTCGACCGGCGCGGCGACCGGATCACCGTCGAGGGCAAGACGCTGCGCTTCACGGAGATCGGCCCCTCCGGGCTGGCCTCGAATCCCCGCAATGCAGCGGCTTTCGGCGCCATCGACGGCGGTGTCGCCGGCAGTCTGGTCGACGATGGCCCGAACCAGGCCTACTACCGCGCGGCGGCCGGGGCGCTCGCGGGCAGTGCGTTTTCGAAACCCGGCTCCGGCGTCCGCGCCAGCACGAATCCCGCATTCGCCGGCCAGGACGCCTTCGTCCTCGTCGACAACGCCAATAATCCGCGCTTCCCGCCGCGCGCCGGCACCGACGGCGCCAGCCTCTCCGTCGCCGAACTCTCGGCAAACGAGGTGGAAACAATCCTCTCGGCGGCGCTCGCCGTGGCCAATCGCGCGCGCGCCCAGATCCGGCGACCGCTGGGCAGCCGGGCGCGCGTGACGATCTCCGTCGTCGATACCCGTGGCGAGATCCTCGGGATCGTGCGCGGCCGCGATGCGCCCGTGTTCGGGATCGATGTGTCGCTGCAAAAGGCCCGGACCGCGGCGTTTTTCTCCGGCACCGGTGCGGCATCCGGGCTCAACGGCGTCCCGGATGCGGAGTACCTGAATCCCACCCTCGACCCGGGCAGCGGTCTTCCCACCGTCAAACGCGCGGAACCGATCGGCCAGTACGTCACCGCCGTGCGCGATTTCCTTGGACTGCCGACTGCGCTCGCGGATGGCGCTTTCGCGTTCGCCGATCGTTCCGGCGGCAATCTTTCGCGCCCGTTCTACCCGGACGGCATCGACGGCAACCCGCCCGGCCCGTTCAGCAAACCCGGCGGCCATGATGCACCGACCGAATGGAGTCCGTTCTCGGTCGGCCTGCAACTGGACCTCGCCTACAACGCGCTGATCCAGCACGTCGCTTTCGCCGCCGGCCTCATCGGCGCGGATGCACCGCTGAACTGCACCGGAGTCGGCGGTCTGAGTGCCGGCTTCGCGCCGGGCTCGCCGATCGACACGGTCCGCAACGGTATCCAGATTTTTCCCGGCAGCGTTCCGATCTATCGTGATCGCGAACTCATCGGCGGGATCGGCGTTTCCGGCGACGGCATCGAGCAGGACGACCTGATTTCGTTCCTCGGCCTGCACAACGCCGGCGAGATCCTGGGTACGGGAGTCGGCAACGCGCCCGTCGACATGCGCGCGGACCGCATCGCCATCCCCGGTTTCGATGAGCGACTGCGCTACGTCCAGTGCCCGCAGAAACCCTTCCTCGACAGCGATGAGCAGCGGGCCTGCAGTGGCAAATAACGCCCCACATCGACTCGCGTCATCCGTGCTGACGTGTGCGCTGGCGCTCGGATCCTGGTCCGCCGTGGCCGACAGCGATCTCCAGCGTCGCCCCGGTCGTGACCGGCCGGAACCGAGAATCCCCGAACAACCGGATCCGAACCGGGCGAGCGGCATCGAGCGGATCGACCCGATCCGCCCGCCAGAGGACGCGGAAGGGAGATCGCTGCCGGTACCCGACCGCTGGCGAATCCTGAATTCGCTTGGCGTGACGGAGCAGAACTGGTGGGACCCGTACAGTCAGAACACGTACAAGGCCGACAAGCCACTGCACGACGACTGGTTCCTCGACGTGTCGCTGACTTCCGACACGATCTATGAGCCGCGCCGGTTCCCGGTGCCCGTCTCGCCTCAGGCCACCACCCGCTCGGGCGAACTCGATCTCATCGGCGACGGACGCCAGGAGGTATTCGCCGAGACGCTGATCGCGGGCCTGGTGTACTACAAGGGCGATACCGTCTTCCGGCCGCCGGATTACGAGTACCGCCTGACCCTCGCCGGCCAGTACAACCGTGTGGAAACGGAGCAGGCCCGCCTGCTGCGGGCCGATCCCGGCGAGGGAACGGATCGCACGGACGATCATATCGGCGTGCAGGAGGCCTTCGTCGATATCCATCTGCGTGACGTCTCGCCGCGCTATGACTTCGACTCCGTTCGTTTCGGCATCCAGCCATTCAATGCCGATTTCCGCGGCTTTCTCTTCCAGGACGAACAGTTCGGCGCGCGCCTGTTTGGCACCCGCGACAACAACATCTTCCAGTACAACCTGGCGTGGTTCCGCCGGATCGAGAAAGACACCAACAGCGGCCTCAACGACATCGAAGAGGGCCTGCGCGCGGATGACGTATTCGCGGCGAACCTGTATTGGCAGGATTTCCCGACGCTCGGTTTCTTCACGCAGGCGACGGTGGTTCACAACCGCAACCGCGAAGGCGACGAGAACCCGCACTACAACACCAACGACTTCATCGAGCGCCCGGCATCGCTCGGTCTCGAGAAGCCACGCAATTACGACGTCACGTACCTCGGGCTGTCGGGCGATGGCCACTTCGGTCGCCTCAACCTCACCGGCTCGATGTACTACGCGTTCGGCGAGCAGGATCGTGGCGTCTTCCTCGACCAGCCGACCGATATCCGCGCCGGCTTCGCCGCGGCCGAGGCCTCGGTCGACTTCGACTGGACCCGCGTCCGCCTCTCCGGGCTCTACGCCAGCGGCGACGACGACCCGTTCGATGATGTCTCCACGGGCTTCGACGCCATCTTCGAGAATCCGCTGTTCGCCGGCGCCGATACCAGTTTCTGGATCCGCCAGCCGGTACCGCTGATCGGCGGCGGTCGCGTCAACCTCTCGGGCCGTAACGGCATACTCAACTCGCTGCGCAGCTCGAAAGAGGAAGGTCAGTCGAATTTCGACAACCCCGGCACGATCCTGCTCGGCATCGGCACGGATCACGACCTGACACCGCAGTGGCGCGTTTCCACGAACATCAACCAGCTCTGGTTCGACGAGACGGCGGTGCTCGAAGTCGCACGACAGCAGGCCGATATCGATCCCGAGATCGGGACGGACATCTCGATCGCATCGATCTATCGCCCGCTTTTCAGCCAGAACATCGTATTCCGCGCCTCGGCCGCCACGCTCGTGCCCGGCGACGGCTACAGCCAACTGTTCGACGATGACAAAGAACCTTATTCCGTCCTCTTCAACCTGGTACTCACCTATTGATGACCGGGCCCGAGGGCAGGGAAGAATGCGAATGAACGTCACGGACATACCCCGAACGATTCCGCGCGCCCTGCTGCTGATCCTCGCGTGCCAGTTTCCAGCCGCCCTGAGCGCTGCAGCGGGAGAGGAGGCCCGTGAGATCGAATACGCGACGCAACCGCCGGCTCCGTATCAGCAGACGGAGGCGGCAATGGAGCGCAAGAGCGCGGGCTGCGTTTCCTGCCACAGTGAGACCGATGAAAAGACGATGCACGCCAATCCGGGCGTGAATCTCGGCTGCGTTGACTGCCACGGCGGCGATCAGACGGTGACGCGCCCGGATGGCCTGCAACGCGACACCGCGGCATTCGAAGAGGCCATGCGCGCCGCCCATGTGCAGCCGCGTTATCCCGAGGCGTGGAACGGCGATGACAGCGCGACGCCCGAACGCACCTACACGCTGCTCAACAAGGAGGCACCCGAGTACATCCGCTTCGTCAATCCCGGCGACTATCGCGTTGCCGAGGCATCCTGCGGCGCCTGTCACGGGTCGATCGTCCAGGCCGCGAAACGGAGCCTGATGGCGACGAATGCCATGTTCTGGGGCGGCGCCGCGTACAACAACGGCATTCTGCCCAACAAGCGCTACCTGCTCGGCGAGGCGTACACGCGCGAGGGCGAGCCGGCCCGCATCCAGAACCCGGTCGAACCGACGCCGCCGATGAAGCGGGCCGGCATTATCGACGAGCTCTGGCCCCTGCCGGCCTGGGAGACCGTACCCCCGGCGGACGTATTCCGCGTGTTCGAGCGGGGCGGCCGCAACAAGGTCAACCTGTTCCCCGAGACCGGTCTGCCCAATCCGGTGTTCGATATCCAGTTACTGGAGGAACCGGGGCGCCCGGATATCCGCCAGTCGAACCGCGGGCCGGGGACCGGCGCGCGCATCGGCGTGCCCGTACTCAATCTGCACAAGACACGCCTGAACGGTCCCAACGCCTGGTTCATGGGCACGAACGATCAGCCGGGCGACTTCCGTTCCTCCGGCTGCACGTCCTGCCATGTCGTCTACGCCAACGACCGCAGCGAGAAATCGGCCGGGCCGTATGCGCAACACGGTCACTGGGGCGAGAGCATCACCACCGACCCGATGATCCCCAACGACGAACGCGGCCATCCGCTGCGGCACGAATTCACCCGAGCGATCCCGACCAGCCAGTGCATGATCTGTCACATGCACCAGCCGAACTCGTTCGTGAATTCGTTCCTCGGGTACACCATGTGGGATTACGAATCCGACGCGCCGCGCATGTGGCCGGAAGAGCAGAAGTATCCGTCACACGAGGAACAACGCCGGATCAATGAGCGCAATCCCGAAGGCGCCGCCCCGCGCGGTAAATGGGGCGACGTCGATTTCCTCGCGCGCGTCGCCGACCTCAACCCGGAAATGGAGCATACGCAGTTCGCCGATTACCACGGCCACGGATGGAACTTCCGCGCGGTGTTCAAGAAAGATCGCAAAGGACAACTGCTGGATGACGAGGGGGACGTCGTCCCGCACGACGACCCCGACCGGTTCGACAAGGCCGTGCACATGGCGTCGATCCACGCGGACAAGGGGATGCACTGCGTCGACTGCCACTTTGGTCAGGACACGCATGGCAACGGCCACATCTACGGCGAGGTCGCGCAGGCGATCGAGATCGAATGCTCGGACTGCCACGGCAGCGCGGACAGCTACCCCGAACTGGTCACCAGTGGCCCGGCCGCGAAACCCGGCGGACGCGATCTGTCCGCCATGCGCGTCCCGGACGGCCGCAAGCGGTTTCAGTGGCGCAACGGCAACCTCTACCAACGCTCGCAGCTCGACCCCGAAAAGGAATGGGAGGTCAGCCTTGTAAAGGACACCGTGACCGAGGGCAGCGACTCGTACAACCGGAAGGCGGCGCGGGCAAAGCTCGTTTCCAGCGACGTCCATCAGCAGGACTGGGGGCAGGACGTACCCCGGGAGGAGCGGGCACACCAGGAATCGGAGATGATGTGCACGACCTGTCACACCTCCTGGACCACGAGCTGTGCCGGCTGCCATCTGCCCATCGAGGCCAACTGGAAGTCGGAGCGCAAGCATTACGAAGGCGGTGAGGCGCGCAACTACGCAACCTACAACCCGCAGGTCGTGCGCGACCAGATCTTCCAGCTCGGCCTCCACGGCCCCGCCAAGGGCAACCGCGTGGCGCCGGTGCGGTCCTCGTCGGCACTGGTCCTCTCCTCACGCGACGCGAACCGCCAGCTGATCTACACGCAGCAGCCGCCGGTCGCATCCTCCGGCTATTCATCCCAGGCATTCGCGCCCCACTTCGCGCACACGGTGCGCAAGAACGAGACGAAAACCTGCGATGACTGCCATCTCTCCGAGGCCGGCGACAACAACGCGATCATGTCGCAGCTCCTGCTGCAGGGAACCGATTTCGTCGATTTCGTCGGCTACAACGCCTGGGTCGGCCAGCAGGAGGGGATTTCGGCGGTTCGCGTAACCGAATGGGAGGAACCTCAGGCCGTCATCGGCAGTTACCTCCACGAGCACGCCTTCCCCGACTGGTTCGAGCGGCATGTGGACAACGACCGGCAGCTCGATCAGGCCTACGACCACGGGGCGGATGGGACGGTCGGCTGTCTCCAGCTTCGCGGCGAGTACGTGTACGCCGCGGAAGGCGCTGGCGGCATGCGCGTCTACGATGCCCAGGCCATCGGCAACAAGGGTTTCTCCCAGCGCCTGATCACGCAGCCGTTCTCGCCGCTCGGCCACGACACGCATATCGACAGCCGCGATGCATCCTGCGTCGCGCTGCCGACCACGCAGCCCATCCATCCGGACCGAAACGAAGGCGAATTGATGCGTGAGACCAATATGGAACAGCCGTTCCATCCGGTCTACGACTACGCCGCGATCACGGATCGCAGCGAAGGCCTCATCCTGACCGATGTGAACACGCTCGCCGACGGCGAGCCGCGCAACAACTTCCTCGAACGGACGGTCACCTTCAACCCGGATGGCGCTCTCGACGGCGCCCGCCATATCGTTTTCGGCGGGCATTTCGCCTACATCACGACGCCGGACGCGCTCGTGATCGTGGATCTGGACAACCCCGCTGAACCAGCCATCGCGCGGCGCGTACCGCTCGATGATCCGCGGGCCAGCGTGGTCCAGTTCCGCTATCTGTTCGTTACGACTGCCAACGGCCTCGAAGTGATCGATATCACGCATCCACCGGAAGCAAGCAGGGTCGCGGGTGCGACGGTCAAACTGACCGATCCCCGCAACCTGGTCGTCGCCCGCACGTACGCCTACGTCGCCGACGGCAGCGGCGGCCTTGCGATCGTCGACGTGACCCGCCCCGAGCAGCCGGAGATGTACCAGCGTTTCACCGCCAACGGCCGCATCGGGGATGCCCGGGACGTCGTCGTCGGCGCCAGCTACGCCTCGGTCTTCGCGTACATCGCCGATGGTCGCAACGGCCTGCAGGTGGTCCAGCTCACCTCGCCGCGGCGGACGCCCGGGTTCTACGGGTACAGCCCCGAACCGGAACCGAAGTGGATCGCGGGGTATCCGATGGAGCAACCGGCCACGGCGCTCTCGCGCCCCCTTGAACGCGACCGCGCCGTTGACGAAACGGGTCACCAGATCGCCGTTTTCGGTCGCATCGGCTCACGGCCGTTCAACCAGCAGGAGATGCGGGAACTCTACCTCGACGACGCGGGCGATCCGTGGTTCGTCAGCGAGGACCCGGAGCACTGACGGCCGTGCGGGCGGATCGAACCGCCCGCCCCGCAGTCATCCAGGCACCCCCGATCCGTCAGCCGTGGTACCCTCGCGCGCCGTGAACCCGCCCTCGGCAGAATCGACTGAAAAGGACAGCGACCCGCGGCTGGTCGTTGAGGCCCTGTGCTGCATGCGCGACGACCGCGTGCTGTTCGAGGCGATCGGTTTTACGCTCACGCCGGGCGGCATCATTCAGCTCGAGGGCCCCAACGGCAGTGGCAAGACGACCCTGCTGCGCGCGATCTGTGGCCTGGCGCCGATCGAGGGCGGCCACGTTTCCTGGTGCGGCACGCCGCGAGACGAAGTGCTCGACGAGTTCCTTGCCGCCCTCACCTACGTGGGCCACGTCCCCGGCGTGAAGCGCGATCTGACCCCGCGCGAAAACCTCGCCACCAGCCTGGCACTCACGACGATGGAACCGGCAATGCCCGCCGACACCGCGTTCGACCGGGTCGGGCTCGACGGCCTGGCCGATACGCCGTTGCGGCGTCTGTCAGCGGGGCAGGTCCGGCGGGCCGCGCTGGCCCGTCTGCTCGTGGCCCCGACGCCACTCTGGCTGCTGGACGAGCCGCTCACCGCGCTCGACGCGGACGGGAAACGGGTGCTGGAACGATTGCTCGCCGACCACGCCGCGGCCGGCGGCATGATCCTGATCTCGACCCACCACCCGCTCGACCTGGCCGACACCGGGGCACAGCGGATCCGGCTGGGGGATTGACGGATGCGACTCGGGCAGGCGTTCTGCGCGATGCTGGGGCGGGATATCCGCCTCGCGATACGCCAACGCGGCGAACTGGCGCAACCACTGGTATTCTTCGCCGCCGTGGCCACGTTGTTCCCGCTCGCGCTCGGCCCGGAGCCCGCGCTGCTGGAACGGATCGCGCCGGGCATCATCTGGGTGGCGGCGCTGCTGGCGGCCCTGCTGCCCATGGACCGCATGTTCCGCCCCGACTACGAGGACGGGACGCTCGAGCAGATGCTGCTGTCGCCGCATCCCGCGAGTGTGCTGGCACTGGCGAAGGTTGTGGCACACTGGCTGACGACCGGCGTGCCGGTGATCCTGCTGGCACCGCTGATCGCGCTGTTTCTGCAGTTGCCGATGGAGGCCCTGCCAGTACTGCTCGCGACGCTGGCGCTCGGTACCCCGCTGCTGTCGCTGATCGGAGCGATCGGGGTCGCGCTCACGGTAAGCCTGCGGGCGGGCGGTCCGTTGCTGGCACTGCTGCTGCTGCCGCTGTATGTGCCCGTGCTGATTTTCGCCGCCGGCGCGGTCGATCGGGCGGCGGCCGGATTCCCGGTCGCCGGACCGATCTACCTGCTGGCGGCGATGCTGGTGCTCGCGCTGACGCTGGCGCCGATGGCGATCGCGGCCTCACTGCGGATTTCGCTGTCGTAAGCGGAATGGGGAAACTGAAGCGCTGATGAATCTGGTCTGGTTCCACAAACTCGGTTCGCCGAAATACTTCCATGCGCTCGCGCTGCGGCTGACGCCATGGCTCGGCGCCCTGTCGTTCGCCCTCCTCGCGACAGGGCTCTACTGGGGGCTGGTCATCGCGCCGCCCGACTACCAGCAGGGCGAGAGCTACCGCATCATTTTCGTGCACGTGCCATCCGCCTGGATGTCGATGTTCACCTGGATGTTCATGGCCGTCTGCGGTCTGCTGGTGCTCGTCTGGCGCATGAAAGTGGCGGCGTCGCTGATGCGCGCGGCGGCCCCGCTGGGCGCCAGTTTCACCTTTCTGGCCCTGGTGACCGGCTCGCTCTGGGGCAAGCCGATGTGGGGCGCGTACTGGGTGTGGGACGCGCGTCTGACCTCCGAACTGATCCTGCTGTTCCTGTATCTGGGCTTCATCGCGCTGCAGTCGGCGATCGAGCAGCGCGAGGCGGCCGGTCGCGCCGGCGCCGTGCTCGCGCTGGTCGGCGTGATCAACATCCCGATCATTCACTACTCGGTGGAGTGGTGGAATACGCTCCACCAGGGCGCGACGGTCACGAAATTCGACAGCCCGTCCATGCCGGTCGAGATGCTGTTGCCCCTGCTGGTGAGCGCAGCGGGCTTCATGACATACTTCGCCACGGTCGTGCTGAAACGCGCCCGCTGCGATATCCTGGAGGCCGAAGCGGCCAGTGGGTGGGTGCGTGAGTGGGCCACCCGGACCGCAACCGAACCCCGGAATCCCTGATGGACTGGCAGAGCTTCCTCGCCATGGGCGGCTACGCGGCCTTCGTCTGGCCTTCGTACGCGCTCGTGCTGATCGTGCTGATCGCCAACGCGGTCATCCCTCACCGGCGCGAACGGGCGCTGCGTGAACGGATCGCCCGCCGCGCCACCGGAAACCGTTGATGACCCCACGCCGAAAGAAACGACTGACACTCGTCGGACTGCTGGTACTCGGTGTCGGAGGTGCGGTCGCCCTGCTGCTCGCGGCGTTCAGCGAGAATCTGGTGTATTTCCATACGCCGACCGAGGTGGCGCAGGGCAAGGCGCCCGCGGACCGCAAGTTCCGTATCGGCGGGCTCGTGGCCGAGGACAGCGTGCGGCGCGATGACGACTCGCTCGGCGTGCGGTTTCGCATCACGGACACCGCCCGGGCGGTCACGGTCCACTACGAGGGCGTACTCCCGGACCTGTTCCGTGAGGGGCAGGGCGTCGTCGCCGATGGGCGACTGACCGCCGACAACGTCTTCCAGGCGGAGCGTGTGCTGGCCAAGCACGACGAGAACTACATGCCGCCGGAGGCCGCCGAGGCTCTGGAGAAGGCGAAAACCGGCTACGCCCCGGAATCGGGCACCATCGCGGAGCAGTAATGATCCCCGAACTCGGTAATATCGCCCTCGCCCTCGCGCTGGGGCTCGCGCTGGTCCAGGCCGCGTTCCCGCTGATCGGGGCGCAGCGCGGCAACGTGGCGTGGATGAACCTCGCCGGCCCGGCGGCCTGTGCCCAGTTCGCCTTCGTCGCCTTCGCGTTCGCCGCCCTGTCGTGGAGCTTCTACGTCAGCGATTTCTCCGTCGCCTACGTCGCCGAGAACTCCAACCGGATCCTGCCGTGGTACTACCGCCTGACGGCGGTGTGGGGCGGCCACGAGGGCTCGATGCTGCTGTGGACACTGGTACTGGCCGGCTGGACCGCGGCCGTGGCGCTGTCCTCGCGCAGCCTGCCGCAGGTGCTGAGCGCGCGCGTGCTCGCGGTGATGGGCCTGATCAGCATCGGCTTCCTGCTGTTCATGCTGCTGACCTCCAACCCCTTCGCTCGGCTGAATCCCGCGCCCATGGACGGTGCGGACCTGAATCCGCTGCTGCAGGATATCGGCATGATCATCCATCCGCCGATGCTCTACATGGGCTATGTCGGCATGTCGGTCGCGTTCGGCTTCGCGATCGCGGCCCTGATCGGCGGTCGCCTCGACGCGGCATGGGCGCGCTGGGCACGGCCCTGGGTCGGTGTCGCATGGGTGTTTCTCACCGCCGGTGTCGCGCTCGGCAGCTGGTGGGCCTATTACGAACTCGGCTGGGGCGGCTGGTGGTTCTGGGATCCGGTCGAGAACGCCTCCTTCATGCCCTGGCTCGTCGGTACGGCCCTCATCCATTCGCTGGCCGTCACGGAGAAACGCGGGGCGTTCAAGAGCTGGACCGTGCTGCTGGCGATCACCGCCTTCGCGCTGTCACTGCTGGGGACGTTCATCGTGCGATCCGGCGTGCTGACATCCGTGCACGCATTCGCCACGGATCCGACGCGGGGCGTGTTCATCCTTGGATTCCTCGGCGTCGTCGTCGGCGGCAGCCTGCTCCTGTACGCGCTGCGCGGCCCGCAGACGCTGGGCGGCAGCCGTTTCGAGGGCGTCTCGCGCGAGACCTTCCTGCTCGGCAATAACGTCATCCTGATCGTCAGCATGCTCACGGTCCTGCTGGGCACGCTCTACCCGCTGGTCGTGGAGACGCTCGGCTTCGGCAAGCTCTCGGTCGGGCCGCCGTACTTCAATCTGGTGTTCGTGCCGTTGATGGTCCTGCTGCTCGCACTCGTGGGGATCGGTTCGATGGTGCGCTGGAAGCGGGACAGCTTTGCACGCCTGTGGGCCCACCTGCGCTACGCGCTTGCCGCCAGCGTCGTGCTCGGCATCGCCATGGCCGCTATGGTCGGTGGCGGCAGTATCGAATGGGGCGTCGTGCTCGGCCTCGGACTGGCCGTGTGGGTCGTCCTCGGCAACATCCAGGCGGTCCGGACACAGCTCTCGGGCCAACGCGACACGTTCTCGGCACTGCGGCGTCTGCCGGCGGGCGTATACGGGATGACGCTCGCGCATATCGGCCTCGCGGTCACCGTGGTGGGTATCACGATCTCGAGCGCCTACAGCATCGAGTCGCGGCTGCGGATGGAACCCGGCAACACCGCGGAGATTGCCGACTACACGATCCGTTTCGAGGGCGTTGAGCAGGTGCGGGGGCCGAATTACCGCTCCGCCAGCGGCACCTTCGTCGTCGCCCGCGACGGCAATACGGTCACCACACTCAGCCCGGAAAAGCGCTTCTACGCGTCGGGCGGCCAGCCCATGACCGAGGCGGGCATCGATCCCGGGTTCACGCGCGATCTGTATGCCTCGCTGGGCGAGTCAGCTCGACGACAGCGGCGCCTGGAGCGTGCGGCTGTATCACAAGCCGTTCGTGCGCTGGATCTGGCTCGGCGCCGCACTGATGGCGCTCGGGGGACTGATCGCCGTCACCGACCGGCGCTATCGCTCCCGGCGGCGCCGCGAGGCCGGAATGACCGCAACGCAGCCGGCCAGGGCCTGAGCCATGCTGCGCGCACGGTATCTCATCCCGCTGGTACTTTTCCTCGTGATTGCCGTCTTCCTCGCGGTCGGGCTCACGAAAGATCCCTCTCGGGTTCCGTCGCCCCTGATCGGCAAGCCCGTCCCGGACTTCGAACTGCCCCGACTCGACGCGGACGCGGGACGCATCGGCCCCGACGCCATGCAGGGCGAAGTCTGGCTGCTGAATATCTGGGCGACCTGGTGTGTCGGCTGCCGCGAGGAACACCATGTACTCATGGAAGCGGCTTCGCGCGATGGCGTCCGTATCCTCGGGCTCGACTACAAGGACGAGCGCGGCGCGGCATTGCGATGGCTGGATCAGCGCGGGGACCCCTATTTCGCCAGCGCATTCGATCCGGAGGGACGGGTCGGGATCGATCTCGGCGTCTATGGCGTGCCCGAGACCTACGTCATCGATGCCGACGGGATCATCCGCCACAAAACGATCGGCCCGGTGTCGATGGAGGACCTGAAACAGGAAATCCTGCCGCTCGTCCGGCGCCTGCAGAAGGGCTCGGACTCATGAGGGCGGCATGGCGCACCATCATCGCCGGCGCTCTGGCCGCCGGCATGGCCGGACCGCTGATCGCGGGCGACTCGATCCGTGAATTCGACAATGCGGCCGAGGAGAATCGCTACCGCGATCTGCTGGAGGAGGTGCGCTGCCTCGTCTGCCAGAACCAGTCGCTG
Source organism: Halofilum sp. (in: g-proteobacteria) (assembly GCA_034520925.1). Taxonomy (GTDB): domain Bacteria; phylum Pseudomonadota; class Gammaproteobacteria; order XJ16; family Halofilaceae; genus Halofilum. Next base: position 273,527 of record JAXHNC010000001.1, read on the forward strand.
GAGAGTTCCGACGCCGAACTCGCGCAGGATCTGCGCAACGAGGTCTATCGCCTCGTGGTGGTCGAGGACCGATCCCGCGAGGAGGCGGTCGATTTCCTGACGCAGCGCTACGGCGATTTCGTGCTCTACCGCCCACCGATGCAGCCCTCGACCTGGCTGCTCTGGTTCGGGCCGGCGATCCTGCTGGTTCTGGGGGGCGGCATTGCGGCCATGATCGTTCGCCAGCGCAAGGAATCCCGCCCGCTTACCGCCGAGGAGCACGAGCGCGCCCGGCACCTGCTCAACTCCGATGATGACGGCCCGGAGGCCCGATGACCGCATTTATCCTGCTCGCGCTGATGATGACGCTGCTGGCGATCGGCGCGGTCGTCTGGCCCCTGCGGACAAGACGCGCGCGGAGACGCCGGGATGACGACGCCGGACTGGATATCTACCGCGAGCGCGATGCCGAACTCGTACGCGAACACGAGCGCGGTAATCTGAACGACGCCGAGTTCGCCGAGGCCCGCGAGGAACTGGAACGCGAACTGCTCGCCGTCACCCCGGAGCAGACCGCTGGCGGCGCCGCCACGGGTCACGACCGGTCGCTGCCGACCCTGCTGGGCGTCGCCGCCACGGTGCCGGCGGTCGCGGTCGCCGCCTACCTCGCGACCGGCAGCCCGGGCCTGACCGATGGCGGTCAATCCGGAGGGCTCTCGCCCGCGCAGGTCGAACGGTTCCGCAGCATGGGTCCGGAGCGTCGTATAGCCGAGCTCGAACCGGTGGTGGAGCGGCAGCCGCAGGCCACCCGCGCCTGGATCCTGCTTGCGCAGGCCTACCGCGCCACCGAGCGCTATGGCGATGCCGTCAGTGCCTATGCGCGCGTGCAGTCACAGGGGGAACCCGACCCGTGGCTCATGGCACGCCAGGCCGAGGCGCTCCTGCTGGCGAACGGACGGCGGTTCACGAGCAGCGTCGAGCGCCTGGTGCAACGCGCACTGGACCTCGACGACAGTAACCCTCTGGCACTGATGCTCGCCGGCCATGCCGCCATGGCGCGCGGCGATGACGAGCAGGCGGTCGGGCACTGGCGCCGGCTCGCCGAGGATATGCCCGCCGACAGCGAGAACCGGGCAATGCTCGAGCGCCTGATCGCCCAGGCGCAGGGCGAGGACGCAACCTCGGCATCGGCGTCGACACCGTCGACCGGGTCCAACGGCAATACGCCCGACGATGGTGGTGACGCCGCCGTTACGGTACGCGTTTCACTGGCATCGTCGCTGGCGGATGCCGCCCCGGCTGGAACCACGGTGTTCATTTTCGCCCGCCCGGCCGATGCCAACGGCGGCGGCGCGCCACTCGCCGTGCAGCGCACGACCGTCGATGCGTTGCCAGCCGAAATCACGCTCACCGACGCCAACGCGATGACCCCGAATCAGTCGCTATCCCAGGCCGATCGGGTCCGGGTCACCGCACGCGCATCCCTGCAGGGCGGCGTAATGCCACAGAGCGGCGATCTCCAGGGGGAAAGCGGCGCGATCGAAGTGTCCGCGGATGCGCGCACCACGATCACGATCGACCAGCGTATCCCCTGAAGTCCGCACGCACGGAGACGGCGGCGCCGTCAGCCGCGGAAGAGCTGCGCCACCGCTTCCGGGTTCGACGGGAAATACCAGTGAAGAAAAGAAGCGACCAGCGAGCCGTCGCGGAATACGGCCTCGGCAGCGCCGCGGCCGCGCGGGTTGGTCGCGTGGCCGACGGCCTCCGGGGCGGAATCGAGTCGCGCGTGATGGAATGTGTGGCCGCGCAGCGCTCCCGCCGGGCAGTTCGAATTCCTGCATGCCCAGAGCGGTCAACCGCGGCTCCATATGCGCTTCGCCGGCGAGCAGTCCGACCATCGGGTACGGTCCCTCCTCCAGCGGCGTCAGCCGATCGAGCAGCCAGAGCATGCCGCCGCATTCGGCAACGATCGCTCCCCCACCGTCGTGAAAAGCCCGCACCGCGCCCTTCAGCGATTCGTTGGCCGCCAGTCCGGCGGCATGGAGTTCCGGATAGCCGCCCGGCAGATACAGCGAGTCCACGTTCGCCGGCAGATCGCCGTCGGCAAGCGGCGAGAAGAACTCGAGTTCCGCTCCCAGCGACTCGAGCAGATCGAGATTGGCACGGTATACGAAGCAGAAAGCGGCGTCCCGGGCGACGGCAATGCGGACGCCGTCCAGGCGCGTCGCGGACTCGGGTGGCGGGTCTCCGGCGGCCGGGAACACGCCGGACGCCAACTGTTCCGGCAGTAACGGCTCGAGTTGCCCGGCGGCCCGCTCCAGGCGCCGATCGAGATCGTCGAGTTCACTGGCCAGAACGAGGCCGAGATGCCGTGAGGGCAATTCGACGGCCTGATCGCGCCGCAGCGCCCCCCAGAGCGGAATACCAGCCGGCATCGACTCCGCGAGGAAATCGCCGTGGCCCGCACTGCCGGTACGGTTGGCGATTACGCCCGCCAGGCGGACACCGTCGCGGAATCGATCGAGTCCATGGACGATGGCGCCGAACGTCTGGGCCATCGCCGAGGCGTCGATCACGGCGAGGATGGGCACACCGAAACGTTCGGCGAGATCGGCGCTCGACGGGTTGCCGTCGAACAACCCCATCACGCCCTCGATCACGATCAGGTCCGCTTCGCCCGCCGCTGCATGCAGGCGTCGGCGACAGTCGTCCTCGCCACCCATCCACAGATCGAGCTGATAGACCGGCCGCCCGGTCGCGCATTCGAGGATGGTCGGATCGATGAAATCCGGCCCCGTCTTGAACGCCTGCACGCGCAGGCCCCGGTTGCGCCAGGCACGCGCAAGCGCGGCGGTGACCGTGGTCTTGCCCTGCCCCGAGGCCGGTGCAGTGACCAGCACCGCCGGGCATGAACGGGTTGTCGATTGATCCATCCAGGTCGCCCTTCGCGATCGATACGGCGGACATCCGGTAACGAAACGGCCCGGCCCCGCACTATGCGGAGCCGGGCCGTTGTCACGGTTCCGACCCGGCGGTACCGGGTCGGGGAAATCGCCTCAGTTGCTCGGCTCGAAGACCTTTTCGGTCGTGATTTCCCCGTCGCGGATCACCCAATGGGCGAAGGTGCCACTGACATCGCCGTTGTCATCGAAGTCCACGGACCCCGAAGCACCGGTGTAGTTGATGTCCTCGCCGTCGGCGAGCAGTTCCATCGCCTTGCTCCATTCACCGGGCAGGATCTGCTCACCGGGCGGGTTGGCGACATCGCGCAGTGCATCGCGCACCGCCTCGCCGTCGGTGCTGCCGGCCGCCTGCGCCGCCAGCGCGAGCACCCAGGTCGCATCGTACGCGGTGTCGATGAACGGCTTCGGCGGTACCTCACCGTATTCGCCTTCGTAGGCGCTGCGGAAATGCTCCGCGGAATCGGTGTCGGTCAGCGCCTGCGGTGCCGTGCCGAAACTGCCCTCGAGTACCTCGGCACCGAGGGAGTCGATGATCTCGGGCGCCTTCAGGCCGTCCGTGAACACGAAACGGTCGAAGTGACCGCCCTCGAGCGCCTGGCGGAGGATCGTGATGCCGCTCTCCGGATAACCGATGACGACCAGGGCCTCCGGATCGCCGTCGGCGGCCCCGGAGACCTCACCGCGGTACGAGGCATTGCCCTGCTCGAAGGCGTTGCGCTGCTCGACGCTGCCGCCGTGCTCTTCAAAGGCGGCTTCGAAGCTGTCCGCGAGTCCCTCGCCGTAGTCGTTGTTGACGTACAGGATCGAGACGTTCGACAGGCCGTTCTCGGCCACGACCTCAGCCAGCGCCCGCCCCTGGAAGGCGTCCGACGGCACGGTCCGGAACATGAAATCGTTGTCGTCGAGGCCCGTGATGACCGGCGAGGTCGAGGCGCCCGAGATCTGCGGGATCCCTTCCTTGCTGGTCACGCTCTGGGAAACCGGGATCGTGACGCCCGACGACAGCGCGCCCACGATGCCGGAGACGCCATCGATGGAGACCAGCTGCTTCGCGGCATCGATTCCGGACTGCGGGTTGGTCTGGGTGTCGCCGAGTTCGATCTCCATATCCTGCCCGAGCACGCCGCCCGCGTCGTTGATCTCCTTCGCGGCCAGTTCGATACCGTTGAGCGAGGTCTGGCCATAGGCCTGAAGATCGCCCGTCATCGGCATGAGCGCGCCCAGCTTGAGGGGGCCGTCGTCCGCCTGTACGGCCGTGCCGCCGGCGATCATGACGGCTGCGGTAGCCGCGATCGTCGCCGTGCGGCGAACGGCGCGCCGGCGATGGGGGGTGCTGATCGACATCGTGGACCTCCACAGTGTTGTTTTTGGTGGCTCGCCATTCTTGGCGGACGGACGCCCGGGTGTCAACGTAAACGCCCGCCATTGCGGAATCGCGGCGCGCGTTCCCCTTCCCCCGTGGCTTAAATAGTACTAGAATCGTACCCAATTAGACGCGGTCTAAGACTCGGTCAAAAGGGGGCGCATGCTCAGGGTCAGCAAGCTCACGGATTACGCGACGGTCGTGCTGGCGGCGATGGCCCGCGATCCGGAGCGGGTATACACCGCCGCGGATCTGTCCGAGCAGACCCGGCTGGGACGGCCCACGGTGAGCAAACTGCTGAAGCAGTTCGCGCGCGCCGGCCTGCTCCAGTCCTACCGCGGCGCGCACGGCGGCTACGTCCTGGCCGAGGCGCCGGAGGACATCAGCGCCACCCGCATCATCGACCTGGTCGAAGGGCCGATGGCGATGACCGAGTGCGGGCTCAGTGACCGGCACTGCGAACTCGAAGACGTATGTGCCGTCGGCCATCACTGGCAGCGGATCAATCGGGCCATCCGGGCGGCCCTGGAAGAAATCAGCCTGGCGGATCTCGCGGCGCCGACCACGGTGCCGCTGCAGCGTTTCGACCTGCGGCGCGCGGTCACCGGCGAACTCGGGATCAACCACTAGCAGCGGAGTCGATCGATCATGGCGGCAAATGTCGAAGAATTCGTCACCCAGCGGTACAAGCAGGGTTTCATCACCGATATCGAGACGGACACGGTCCCGCCGGGCCTCAATGAAGACGTCATCCGGCTGATCTCGCACAAGAAGGGCGAACCCGAGTTCATGCTGGACTGGCGCCTCAAGGCGTACCGGCACTGGCTCACGATGACGGAACCGACCTGGGCGCACGTGCACTATCCGCGGATCGATTTCCAGGATATCTCCTACTACTCGGCGCCCAAGTCGCGCGAACAGCAGAACGCCGAGGCGCCGCAGAGCCTGGACGAGGTCGATCCGAAGCTGCTGGAGACCTACGAGAAGCTCGGCATCCCGCTGCATGAGCAGGAGAAGCTGGCGGGCGTGGCCGTCGATGCGGTCTTCGACAGTGTGTCCGTGACCACGACCTTCAAGGCGAAACTCGCCGAGGCGGGGGTCATCTTCTGCTCGATGTCCGAAGCGCTGCAGGAACACCCGGAACTCGTCGAGCAGTACATCGGCAGCGTCGTGCCGCACACGGACAACTTCTACGCGGGGCTCAACTCGGCCGTCTTCACCGACGGGTCCTTCGTGTACGTGCCGGAGGGCGTGACCTGCCCGATGGAACTGTCGACCTACTTCCGCATCAACGAGGCGAAGACCGGCCAGTTCGAGCGCACGCTGATCATCGCCGAGAAGGGCTCCTATGTGAGCTACCTCGAGGGCTGTACCGCGCCCCAGCGCGACGAGAACCAGCTCCACGCCGCCGTGGTCGAGCTGATCGCGCACGAGGACGCGACCATCAAGTACTCGACGGTCCAGAACTGGTATCCGGGCGACGAAGAAGGCAAAGGCGGCATCTACAACTTCGTGACCAAGCGCGGCGACGCCCGCGGCGACCGCTCGAAGATCACCTGGACCCAGGTCGAGACCGGGTCGGCGATCACGATGAAGTATCCGAGCTGCGTGCTGACCGGCAACGACTCCGTCGGCGAGTTCTACTCGGTCGCCGTCACCAGCAACTACCAGCAGGCCGACACCGGCACCAAGATGATCCATGTCGGGCGCAACACGCGCAGCACGGTCGTCGCCAAGGGCATCTCCGCGATGCACGGCGAGCAGTCGTACCGCGGGCTGGTGAAGATCCTGCCGAGCGCCACCGGCGCCCGCAACTACACGCAGTGCGACTCGATGCTCATCGGTGACAAATGCGGCGCGCATACCTTCCCGTATATCGAGGTGAAGGAGCCCGGCGCCGTGGTCGAGCACGAGGCCTCGACCTCCAAGGTCAGCGACGAGCAGCTGTTCTACTGCCGCCAGCGCGGCATCTCCGAGGAAGACGCGGTCAACCTGATCGTCAACGGCTTCTGCAAGGACGTCTTCCGCGAGCTGCCGATGGAATTCGCGGTCGAGGCGCAGGCGCTGCTCGGCGTGACGCTCGAGGGTGCGGTCGGCTGACGGCGCCCGTCGTAGGAGCGGGCTTGCCCGCGAACCGGGCTGATTTGCCGCCGCGGTTACTTCATTCGCGGGCAAGCCCGCTCCTACAGATGACCAACAGACCGGGTCGTAACGACGGCCCGGGGACCGGACAATGCAACAGGATATCGATCAATGACTGAACCGATGCTGAAGATTACCAACCTGCACGCGAGGGTCGAGGACGCCGAGATCCTTCGCGGCCTGAACCTCGAGGTCAACGCCGGCGAGGTGCACGCGATCATGGGGCCGAACGGCTCCGGCAAGTCGACGCTGGCGCATATCCTCGCCGGGCGGGACGACTACGAGGTGACCGAGGGCTCGGTGACCTACAAGGGCCAGGACCTGCTGGAGATGGAACCGGAGGAGCGGGCGCACGAGGGCGTGTTCCTCGCGTTCCAGTATCCCGTGGAAATCCCGGGCGTGAACAACGTCTATCTGCTCAAGTCGGCTCTGAACGCCAAGCGCAAACACCAGGGGCTGGACGAGATCGACTCGGTCGATTTCCTGACCGACGTCAAGCAGAAGATGAAGCTCATGGGCATGGACGAGAGCTTCCTCAAGCGCTCCGTCAACGAGGGCTTCTCGGGCGGCGAGAAGAAGCGCAACGAGGTGTTCCAGATGATGGTGCTGGAGCCCGAGCTCTGCGTGATGGACGAGACCGATTCGGGCCTCGACATCGACGCGCTCAAGATCGTCGCCAAAGGCGTCGAGCAGATGCGCAGCCCGGACCGCGCGATCGTGCTGGTTACCCACTACCAGCGCCTGCTGGATCACATCCAGCCCGACCGCGTCCACGTGCTGGCGCGCGGGCAGGTACTGAAGTCCGGTGACAAGCAACTGGCGCATGAACTCGAAGAGCACGGTTACGACTGGATCCGCTACGAGGAGGCCGAGTCCGCATGAAGGCCGTCGACGACACCGCAACCCGACTGCTCGAACGCTTCCAGGGCGAGCGCCCGGGCGACGCGAGCGACTGGATCGCCGGCCTGCGGCGCGACGCGACGGCGCGTTTCGCCGAGATGGGCCTGCCGAATCAGCGCATCGAGGACTGGAAATACACCAGCACCAAGGCCATCGCCAAGCGCGATTTCGCCCGCCCGGACGCCGCCGGCGCCACCGCCGACGCCGACCGGATCGAGGCCCTGCGCATCCCGGGCCTCGATGCGCACCGACTGGTGTTCATCAACGGCCACTACGCCGCGGCCCTGTCCGACGGCGAGATGGCCGATGACGCCGTGCGCGTCCGCAGCCTCGCGCAGGTACTGGCCGAGGATCCGGACGCCCTGAAGAACCGGCTCGCCGACGCGGCGCCGACCGACTTCAGCGGCTTCACCGCGCTCAACACGGCCTTCGCCGAAGACGGCGCCGTGATCGAGATCGCGGCCGATCGCCGGGTCGAACGCCCGATCGAGCTGCTGTTCGTGTCGATGGCGCGGGACGAACCGGTCGCCGCCCATCCGCGCGTCCTGATCGACGCCGCCCATCACGGCGAGGCGACGATCATCGAGCACTATGTCGGCATGGACGATCCGCAGAACCTGACCAATGCCGTCACCGAGGCCCGCCTCGCGGAAGGCGCCCGGATCGCGCATTACCGGGTCCAGCGCGAGAGCCGCAAGGGCTTCCATATCGGCAGCCTGCACGTGAACCAGGCGGGCAACAGCCGGCTGGAGCAGCACAACGTGCAGATCGGCGCGGCGCTGTGCCGGACCGACATCAACACGGCCCTGAACGCCGAGGGCGCGGAGACGCTGTACAACGGCCTCTACCTCGTCAACGGCCGCCAGCACGTCGACACGCACACGCGGATCAACCACAACAAGCCGAACACGACCAGCGAAGAGGCCTATCGCGGCATCCTCGACGGCCATGCCCGCGGCGTGTTCAACGGCCGCGTCTACGTGGCGCCGCATGCGCAGAAGACGGCGGCCTACCAGTCGAACGACAACCTGCTGCTCTCCGGCAAGGCCGAGATCGATACCAAGCCGGAACTCGAGATCTACGCCGACGACGTGGTCTGCACCCACGGGGCGACGGTCGGGCAGCTCGACACGCAGGCCCTGTTCTACCTGCGCTCACGCGGCGTCGACCTCGAAACCGCGCGCGGGCTGCTGCTGTACGCCTTCGCCGAAGCGGCCATCGAGCGCATGAGCATCGAGCCGCTGCGCGACTGGCTGCAGGGTTTCGTCATCGACGAGCTGCCGCACGCGGAGCGTCTGCAGGAATTCGTATGAGCGCCGTCACCGACACCACAGCCGCCGGGCCGCTCGATATCGAGCGGCTGCGGGACCAGTTCCCGATCCTCCGGCAGGAGGTCGGCGGCCACCCGCTCGTGTACCTCGACAATGCGGCGACCTCGCAGAAACCGGAGGCCGTGATCGAGGCGATCGACCGCTATTACCGCGAGACCAACGCGAACATCCATCGCGGAGTCCACACGCTCGCCGAGCGCGCCACGGCCCAGTACGAGGACGCGAGGGCGAAGATCGCCGGGTTCATCAATGCCGCGGAATCACGTGAGATCGTATTCACGCGCGGCACCACCGAATCCGTCAATCTCGTGGCCCAGGCCTACCTGCGGCCGCGCCTGGAGCCCGGCGACGAGATCCTCGTCTCGGAGATGGAGCACCACTCCAATATCGTGCCGTGGCAGCTCATCGCCGAGCAGACCGGCGCGACGCTCCGGGTCATTCCGTTCGATGATGACGGGGTACTGCAACTCGACGAGTTCGAACGCCTCATCGGAGCGCGGACGAAGCTGCTGGCGATCGGTCATGTCTCCAATGCCCTCGGGACCGTCAACCCGGTGGCCGACATGATCGCGACCGCCCATGCGCACGGGGTGCCGGTACTCGTCGACGGGGCGCAGTCCGTACCCCATTTCGCGGTCGATGTGCAGGCGCTCGACGCCGACTTCTACTGCTTCTCCGGCCACAAGATGTTCGGCCCCACCGGGATCGGCGTGCTCTACGCGAAGGCGGACATCCTGGAGGCGATGCCGCCCTGGCAGGGCGGCGGCGAGATGATCACGAAGGTCAGTTTCTCCGGCAGCGAGTTCCAGGTGATCCCGCACCGTTTCGAGGCGGGCACCCCGAATATCGCCGGAGCGATCGGGCTCGGGGCGGCGGTCGATTATATCCAGGGGATCGGCATCGAGCGCATGGCAGCCCAGGAGGCCGATGTACTCGCCTACGCGCACGAGCGGGCCCGGGAGATCGAGGGCCTCCGGATCATCGGAACCGCCCCGGAAAAGGCCGGCGTGCTGTCCTTCGTCATCGACGGCGTACATCCGAACGACCTCGGCATGCTGATCGACCAGGAAGGCGTGGCGATCCGCACCGGCCATCACTGCGCCATGCCGGCGATGGAGCATTTCGGGCTCGCGGGGACTGCGCGCGCATCGTTCGCGTTTTACAATACCCGCGCGGACGTCGACCGTTTGATCGAAGGCATCGCGAACGTCCGCGCGATGCTCGCCTGAAGGACTGATGACCATGATGCAGGGTTACGAACCGATCACGCTCTCGCGCGGCGTCCAGGCCATCCGCGTGCCATCGGGCGACCGCATCATCCTGCCCAAGGGCATGCAGGTGATCATCACCCAGGCGCTGGGGGGCAGCTTCACCGTCAATATCGGCGGCAATCTCGCGCGGATCGCGAACGAGGACGCCGATGCCATCGGTCGTGAACCGATGGAGGGTCCCGCGGTTCCCGAGAACCCCAGCGACGAGGACATCCAGGCCGCGGTCTATCGCCAGCTCGAGACCTGTTACGACCCGGAGATCCCGATCAATATCGTCGATCTCGGACTCGTCTACGACTGCGATGTCCGGCGTGCCACGGACACGAGCTGGTACGTCGAGATCCGCATGACCCTGACGGCGCCCGGCTGCGGCATGGGCGACGTCATCGCCGACGACGTCCGCTACAGCGTCGAACTGATCCCCGGCGTCGAACAATGCGATGTCGAACTCGTATTCGAGCCGCCGTGGGGCCCCGACATGATGTCCGAGGCCGCCCGTCTCCAGACGGGCATGATGTAGTGCCGGCGAACCAACCGTGAAATACCGTCATGGGTAAGCGCCGCACGTACGGCGGCCGGCGCCCGGTCGATCTCTGGCGCGGACAGCGCGAGCACGCAACGACAACACCAACCGGCGGGAGCGATCCGATGTCTGACTGGACGGATGTCGCGAAAAAGGACGAACTGCTGCCCGGTGAATACCGCGTGATCGACGTCGACGACGTCGATATCGTGGTGTTCAACATCGAGGGCGAGTTCTACGCCCTCGAGGACGTCTGCACCCACGACGGCGCGGAACTCTCCGGCGGCGAAGTCGAGGACGACTGCATCGTCTGCCCCCGCCACGGCGCGAAGTTCTGCATCAAGACCGGCGAGGCCCTCACCCCGCCCGCCTACGAACCGACCGAGACCTTCCCCGTTCGCGTCAACGACGAAGGCTGGATCCAGGTCCGCGATCCGCGCTGGGATTGAGCCATTCGCGGCTCAATCGATCTCCCCGATCCGTCGCACGAGCGCTTTCTGGTCGTCCGTCAGTGGTACCGAACGGAGCGGCCGTCCCTGGACCTGGACGATGACGGAGGTGGCGGTGGCCTTGCATTCGCCGTTGGCGAAGATGGCATGGCCCAGGTGGAAAGAGCTGCCGCCAATATGGCGCACGGCGGTGCCGATATCGACGGTGCCGGGGTAGTAGAGTTCCTCGATGTAGTCGGCCGCGATATGGGCGAGGACGAACACCGGGCCGTGTTCGCGGTCCGCCGGCGGGCGACCGAGCTGCTCGAGGAAGGCCACCCGTCCCGTCTCGAAGAAAACCATGTAGGCCACGTTGTTCACGTGCCCGAGCACGTCGAGGTCGCCGAAACGGATGATGTCCTGACGCCACAGGCTGTGGGTGTCGGGATTCATCAGTGCCTCACGCTCGGCCGCGGGATCAGGTACGTACATGCTTCGCTCCTCTGCCAGGTTCGGACGACCGCGAAACGATATCACGCCCGGAGGATTTGACCGCGATGGAACTCCATACCCGCGTAGCTGGCAACGGACCGCCACTGGTGCTGCTGCACGGCCTGTTCGGATCGAACGAGAATCTGGGCGGAGTCGCCCGGGCATTGGCGGACCGCTTCACCATCTACGGCATGGACCTGCGCAACCACGGACGCTCGCCGCACGCCGACTCGATGGATTACGCCGACATGGCCGCGGATGTACGCGACACGCTGGATGCGCACGGACTGGATGCGGCCACGGTGCTCGGCCACTCCCTCGGCGGCAAGACGGCGATGGAACTCGCCCTGTCCGCGCCGGAACGCGTCAGTGGTCTGGTCGTCGTCGATATCGCCCCGATCGCCTACGACCGGCGCCACGACCAGGAACTCGAGGCACTGCACGAACTCGACCTGAGCGCCATCCGTTCACGCGGTGATGCCGATGCCGCCCTCGCCGATCGGATCCCGAATCCGGCGATCCGCCAGTTCCTGCTCAAGAACCTCAGTCGCACGGACAATGGCTTCACCTGGCGCATCCCGCTCGAGACGATCTACGCCGGGTACGCGGAAATCGCCGCGGCACCGCCGTCACAAGGCCCCTACAACGGCCCCGCCCTGTTCATCCGCGGCGGCAACTCCGACTACCTCCCGGAGGAAGCGGAACCCGCCATCCGCGAACGCTTCCCCGACGCCCGCATCGAAACCATCCCCGACGCCGCCCACTGGGTCCATGTCGATGCGCCCGAGGCCTTTCTCGAGCTGTTCTGAATGATTTTCTGGACCAGTAGAGAAAGGTTCTTCGCGCTCTACCGGGAAAACGGTCCTCACGGAAACGCGGCGAGCCCGGCCATGATACTGGCGTAGGTCGGACTTCCAGTCCGACAGTCGAAGGCTTCGACGTGTCGGACTGGAAGTCCGACCTACACCCGTTCAAGGCTTGGGTACGGATTCGAGCGTTCGTGTCATCACACCGAGGCGCTCGGAACGACGGCGGTGTCATCGCTCTGCTGCTTCGACTTATTCCGCGCCGTCCAGCGGGCCATGCGCTTTCCACTGAACTTCGATGGATCCAAAAAAACGGGCGCCCGAAGGCGCCCGTAATCGAGGGAGTCACCCCACTTTGCGTGGTCAGGCGGTCGCGGCCTCGGCGGTTGCCGAGTGCCGTTCGAACACCAGGCCGTCGGGCCCCGCATCCACGTGGATGGTGTCGCCCGGGCCGAAGCGGCCACCCAGGATCTCCTGGGCCAGCGGGTTCTCCAGCTGCTGCTGGATGGCCCGCTTGAGCGGCCGGGCGCCGTAGACCGGATCGAAACCGGCCTCGCCGAGGTGATCCAGCGCCGCGGCGCTGAGTTCGATCGCCATGTCGCGTTCCGCCAGGCGCTGGTGGAGATGACCCATCTGGATGCCGGTGATCTCGCGGATCTGTTCGCGGCCCAGCGCGTGAAACACGACCAGATCGTCGATCCGGTTGATGAATTCCGGCCGGAACGACTTGCCGACGATCTCCATGACCGATGACTTGAGGGCGTCGTAATCGCCCTGCCCGGTCATCTCCTGGATGACGTCGCTGCCGAGATTCGAGGTCATGATCACCACGGTGTTGCGGAAGTCCACCGTGCGCCCGTGCCCGTCGGTCAGCCGGCCGTCATCCAGCACCTGCAGCAGGATGTTGAACACGTCCCGATGCGCCTTCTCGATCTCATCCATCAGGATGACCGAGTACGGCTTGCGACGGACGGCCTCGGTCAGGTAGCCGCCTTCCTCGTAGCCGACATAGCCGGGCGGCGCGCCGATCAGGCGGGCCACGGAGTGCTGCTCCATGAACTCCGACATGTCGATGCGCACCATCGAGTCTTCGGTATCGAACAGGAAATGCGCCAGCGCCTTCGACAGCTCGGTCTTGCCGACGCCGGTCGGGCCGAGGAACAGGAACGAGCCGTTGGGCCGATTCGGATCGGACAGGCCGGCCCGCGAGCGACGGATCGCCGAGGCGACCGCATGCACCGCTTCGTCCTGGCCCACCACGCGCTCGGCCAGCACTTCCTCGAGCCGGTTCAGCTTCTCGCGCTCGCCCTCGAGCATCTTCGAGACCGGGATACCGGTCCAGCGCGAGACCACCTCGGCGACCTCTTCCTCCGTGACCTTGTTGCGCAGCAGGCGTGATTCGCCCTGGTCCTCTTCCTGCGCCTGGACCTGTTCGAGCTGCTTCTCCAGTTCCGGGATACGGCCGTACTGGAGTTCCGACATCCGACCGAGATTGCCGGCGCGGCGCGCGGTCTCCAGTTCCTGGCGGGCGCGTTCGAGTTCTTCCTTGATGTGGGTCTCGCCCTGCACGGCCGACTTCTCGGCCTTCCAGATCTCGTCCAGATCCGCGTACTCCTTCTCCAGGCGCTGGATCTCCTCGTCCAGATTCTTCCGCCGTTTCTTCGAGGCCTCGTCGGACTCCTTGTTCATGGCCTCGCGCTCGATCTTGAGCTGGATCAGGCGCCGCTCGAGGCGGTCCATCTCCTCCGGCTTGGAGTCGATCTCCATGCGGATGCGCGAGGCGGCCTCATCGATGAGGTCGATCGCCTTGTCCGGCTGCTGGCGGTCGGTGATGTAGCGCGTGGACAGTTGTGCCGCGGCGATGATCGCGGGGTCGGTGATCTGCACGCCGTGATGGACCTCGTAGCGCTCCTTGAGGCCACGCAGGATCGCGATCGTGTCTTCCACGTTGGGCTCGTCGACCAGCACCTTCTGGAACCGACGCTCCAGCGCCGCATCCTTCTCGATGTGCTTGCGGTATTCATCGAGCGTGGTCGCGCCGATGCAGTGCAGTTCGCCGCGGGCGAGTGCCGGCTTGAGCATGTTGCCCGCGTCCATCGCGCCCTCGGCCTTGCCGGCGCCGACGACCATGTGCATCTCGTCGATGAACAGGATGATCCGGCCTTCTTCCTTGCCGATCTCATTGAGGACCGATTTCAGGCGCTCCTCGAACTCGCCCCGGTATTTGGCACCGGAGAGCAGGGAACCGAGATCGAGCGACAGCAGGCGCTTGTCCTTCAGGCCCTCGGGCACCTCGCCATTGACGATGCGCTGCGCCAGCCCTTCGACGATGGCGGTCTTGCCGACACCGGGCTCGCCGATCAGCACGGGGTTGTTCTTGGTGCGCCGCTGCAGGACCTGCACGGCCCGACGGATCTCCTCGTCACGGCCGATCACCGGGTCGAGCTTGCCCTGTTCGGCGCGCTCCGTGACGTCACTGCAGTACTTCTCCAGCGCCTGGCGCTGTTCCTCGGCGTTCGGGTCGTTGACGTTCTCGCCGCCGCGCACGGCATCGATCGATTTCTCGAGCGCGCCCTTGACCGCGCCATGCTCGCGCATGACTTCGCCGATCCGACCCTTGTCCTCGACCGCCGCCAGCGCGAACAGCTCACTCGAGATGTACTGGTCGCCACGCTTCTGGGCGAGCTTGTCGCACTGATTCAGGAGCTTCGACAGGTCGTTGGAGACATGGACCTCGCCCTCGGTCCCGGAGACCTTCGGCAGGCGGTCCATTTCGGCGCCGAGCGCCGAACGCAGGCCATTGACGTTCACGCCGGCGTGGGAAAGCAGATGACGGGTACTCCCGCCCTCCTGATCGAGCATCGCCACCATCAGGTGAACGGGCTCGATGAACTGGTGATCGCGTCCGACCGCGAGCGACTGCGCGTCGGCCAGCGCCATCTGGAACTTGCTGGTCAGTTTATCCATCCGCATGGGTTCGACTCCCTCGGGTATTGCGTTGATACCTGTTAAGTGCGGCCCTTGGGGGGATTTTCAAGATGCGGGGGAAGGTGAGAGGCGGCAGGGCCAAGGGCCAAGGGCCAAGGGCCAAGGGCCAAGGATGGTGAGGGTGAGGGTTCAGGCGGAGTCCAGCCAGGCGAGCGTTGCCATGCGGCCGGTGGGGCCGCCTGCGCGCCGGTGGGAGAAGAATCGTTCGGGATCGCTGTAGGTGCAGAAGCCGCCGCCTTCGATCGATTGCACCCCGAGGGCGTGCAGTCGGCGTCGGGCGAGTTCGTAGAGGTCGGCATGCCAGCGGTCGCCGGTGCCTGGGTGAAAGGCCGATGCCGCGCCGGGATCCGCGTCCATGAACGCATCGCGGACCTCCGGACCGATCTCGAATGCCGCCGGACCGATGGCCGGGCCCAGCCATGCGACCAGATCGGCGGGAGTGATCGGAATCGCCGTGACCAGCGCCTCGATCACGCCGCCGGCGAGGCCACGCCAGCCGGCGTGCGCTACGCCTACGGCGCGGCCGTGGCGATCGGCGACGACAACCGGGAGGCAATCGGCGGTGAGTACGGCGCAGACGACGCCGGCCCGGGCGGTCCACGCCGCATCGGCCTCGATCGAATCCGGGCGTTCGCCTCCGTCGAGTTCGACGCAGCGATCGCCATGCACCTGACGCAACCAGACCGGTTCGCCCGGCAGGCCGAGCAGACGCCGCAGCCGGGATCGGTTGATCGACAGACCGGCATCGTCCACATCGGCCGGCGCGCCCAGGGTGAATGTCGACCAGGTGCCGGTCCCGACGCCGCCGCGCCGTGTCGTCGACAGCACGCGCGCCGACGAGCCGGCGATCGCGCCCGGACCGACCCAGGTGCCCGCGAGGTCAGACATGGGCCTTGAGATCGGCCTCCAGCCCGTCGAGCACGGCCTGGAAATCGGCCGGCACCGGGGCCTCCCAGGTACACCAGTCGCCGCGTTCCGGATGCGACATCTCGAGCCGGGCGGCATGCAGCGCCTGGCGATGGAGGGCCTGCAGGGCATCGCGCAGCGCCGGCGCCGGGGAACGCGGCAGCTGCGGACGGCCGCCGTACTGCGGATCGCCGACCAGCGGCAGGCCAACGTGCTGCATGTGCACGCGGATCTGATGCGTCCGCCCGGTCTCGAGCCGCACGCGGATATAGGCGTGTGCGCGATACTTGCGCTCGATCCGGTAATGCGTCACCGCCGGCCGGCCGCCGGTGCGAACGACGGCCTGGCGCTGGCGGTCGCGCGGATGGCGCCCGAGCGGCGCGTCGATGGTGTCGCCGGCCACGGGAACACCAGTCACGATCGCCCGATACTCGCGCACGATCGCGCGATCGTGGAGCTGGGTGACCAGACGATTGTGCGCCGCCAGCGTGCGGGCCACCACCATCAGGCCGGTCGTGTCCTTGTCGAGGCGATGCACGATCCCGGCCCGCGGCACGGCCGCGAGCGACGGATCGTAGTGCAGCAGGCCGTTCTGCAGCGTTCCGCCACGGTGGCCCGCCGCCGGATGAACAACCAGACCGGCCGGCTTGTTGACGACCAGGATAGCTTCATCCTCGTAGATAATCTCGAAGTCGACGTCCTCGGCCTCGGCCTCGAGGGTCGGGTCGACCGCCTCGGCGATACCGGCATCGAGGACGACCGATTCGCCGCCGAGTACCAGCGTGCGCGGCGCGGGACTCATGCCATTGACGTGCAGATGGCCGGCCTTCAGCCACTCCTGCAACCGGGTGCGCGAATATTCGGGGAACAGGCGCGCGAGCGCGCGGTCCAGGCGCTCGCCGGCCTGCCCCGGCGGGATATGACGAATGTCGGGTTCCTGGGTATCCATAGCCTCGGAAGCGTAGCCTGTTGTCGGGTATAATGGGAAGGTCATGTCGAAAATGAGTGCCACCATGCGCCGCCTCGCCCCGATCCTCGCGTTCCTCCTGGTCGTTTTCGCCGGCGGCTGCGCCTCCACGGACCACGATCCGACCGCCGAGTGGTCGAAGGAACGCCTCTACGAAGAGGCCAAACGATCGATGGAGGCCGGCTCGTTCCAGGACGCGATCGATTACTTCGAGAAGCTGGAAGCCCGCTACCCCTTCGGCCCGCTGGCGCTGCAGGCCCAGCTCGATATCGCCTATTCCTATTACCAGTTCGGCGAGGAGCAGTCGGCGATCGCGGCGCTCGACCGCTTCATCAAGCTGCACCCGACCCACGAGGGCGTCGCCTACGCCTATTATCTGCGCGGTCTTATCCGCTACAACCGGGGACGAACCTTCGTCAACGACCTGTTCCCCCGCGAGATGGCGCAGATGGATCAGGAGCGCCTGCAGCAGGCCTTCGCCGATTTCCGCCGGGTCGTGGAGCAGCACCCGGAAACCCGTTACGCGGGTGATGCGCGTCAGCGGATGATCTACCTGCGCAACGAGATGGCGCGGCACGAACTGGAGACCGCCCGCTTCTATTTCGGACGCAGCGCCTACACCGCGGCCGTCAACCGGATCGAGTATCTGCTGTCCAACTACGATGGCGCACCCGCCGTGCCGGATGCACTCGTCCTTCAGGCCCAAGCCTACGATCGCATGGGGCTGGACGACCTCGCGGCCGATTCACGCCGCATCCTGCGTCACAACTGGCCGGACCACCCGGTTCCCGAGGCCGAGGGGGCAAGCGAGTCCTGAACGGCGCCCACCCGGTCACGGCACCGGTGAGCGCCCCCGCCACTACATCGTGTAGCGCGAGGTAATCGGGTATCGCCGCTCGCGACCAAAGGCCCGTGGCGAGACCTTGGGACCCGGCGCCGCCTGGCGGCGCTTGTACTCGCTTTTCACCAGCATCCGCGCCACGCGGCGCACCGTCTCCGGCTCGAAACCGGCCGCGGCGATATCCTCCACCGACTCATCGCGCTCGACCAGGGCCTCCAGAATCGCGTCAAGCACCTCGTACGGCGGCAGGCTGTCGGAATCGGCCTGGTCCGGGGCCAGCTCGGCCGACGGCTCGCGCGTCAGCACCCGTTCGGGGATCGCGGGGGACTGTTCGTTGCGCCAGCGGGCCAGCGCATACACGCGGGTCTTGCTCACGTCCTTGAGCGGCGCGAAACCGCCCGCCATATCGCCGTACAGGGTCGCGTAGCCCACCGCCATCTCGCTCTTGTTCCCGGTCGCCAGCACGATGGCGTTGTGCTTGTTCGCCAGCGCCATCAGCAGGAGTCCGCGCGAGCGTGCCTGGATGTTCTCCTCGGTCGTGTCCGCCGCCATGCCGGCGAACGGCTCGGCCAGGATATCGAGAAAGGCCTCGTAGGCCGGTTCGATGGAGAGCGTCTCGCAGCGCACGCCCAGCAGCTCCGCTTCCTCGGCGGCGTCATCAAGGCTCATTTGCGCCGTGTGCCGCGAGGGCATGCGGACCGCGGTCACGCGCTCCGGTCCGAGGGCATCGGCGGCGACCGCCAGCACGAGCGCCGAATCGATACCGCCGGACAGCCCCACGAAAACGCCCTCGAAGCCATTCTTGGTCACGTAATCGCGCAGGGCGAGCGTGAGGGCGCGGTAGATCGACCCGGCCTGGACGTACGGCTCCGGCGAGGCGGGCAACGGTTCGACCGGACACAACCCCGTGGAGCTGCTCCATGCGACCGCCGCATCGGCCTCGACGAACGAAGGCAGATGGACCGTCTCATGTCCCCCGGCGTCGATCGCGAACGAATCGCCATCGAACACGAGGTCGTCCTGACCGCCGACCTGGTTCACATAGACCAGTGGACAGCCCGTTTCACTGACCCGTCGGCCGGCCACGGCGAGCCGCTCGGCGGGCTTGTCGCAGTGGTATGGAGAGGCGTTGGGGCAGACAATCAGCTCCGCCCCGGCGGCCGCGAGATCGCCGGCCGGCTCCGGCTGCCAGATATCCTCACAGATCATGAGGCCCACGGTATGACCGTCGATCGTGGCGGTCACGGCACGGTCCCCCGCGCTGAAATACCGCTTCTCGTCGAACACGCCGTAGTTGGGAAGGCAACGCTTGCGGACCACGCTGACCCGCTCACCGCCATCCAGCAGCACGGCGGCGTTGTAACAGGTCCCGTCCTCGAACAGCGGCAGACCGACCAGCACCGCGACCCCGCTCCCCTCCAGTTCGACGGCGATCCGATCGACCGCCGCGTCGATGCGCCCGGGCAGATCCGGACGCAGCAGGAGGTCGTCCGGCGGATAGCCCAGCAGGCAGAGTTCCGGGAACACCACCAGGCGCGCGCCGTAACGGGCCTCCAGGCTTTGCGCTCCAGAGATCACGCGACGCGCGTTGCCCTCGATATCGCCGACCACGGCATCGACCTGCGCCAGGCCGATCTTCAGGGAACCATCTGTCTGCTGCACGAACTGCCTCCGCTGGAACCATGCCGGTGCGGATTGTGCGCCCCCGCGCCCGCCCGGCCAAGCTCCGGTCTTGCCTGATCGGCGGGAAATCCCGAGACTACCGGCGCAATGACCGCGCAACGCATACAACTGATGCCCGATGAGCCGGGCGACCGGCCCGCCGACCCGCTGTCGAGGGAAGACTGGGAATCCATCCGCATCCTGAACAGCTACCGGCTGTTCATCGCGATCGCGCTCCTCGCCGCGTTCCTCGCGGACGTGCCCACGGTCGACTTCGGCGCGACGGCCCCGCTGCTTTTCTACACCGCGAGCGCGCTCTACCTCGTCGCGGCCGTGGCGTTCGCCTGGACCATCCGACACCGGTCGCCGAGCGCCCGGATCCAGACCTGGCTCCACCTCTACACCGATCTCATCCTGCTGGCGGTCGTAACCTATGCATCCGGCGGCGTCGCCAGCGGCCTCGGCACCCTGCTCGTCGTCCCCATCGCCGGGGCCGGCACCCTGCTGGTCGCGCGGCACGCGCTGCTGGCGGCCGCGCTCGGCACGCTGCTCGTACTCGCCATCGAGTCCGTGCGCGCGATCCGGATCGACGAGGGCGCCGCCGCCTATCCGCAGGCGGCGCTGCTCGGCATTACCCTCTTCGCCGCTGCCCTCCTCGCCGCCGCGCTGGCCCGGCGTTCGTCGGAGAGCGCCGAGATCGCCCGGCGCCGCTCGGCCGATGTCCAGCGCCTCTCGGCCCTGAACGAGCGCATCGTCCAGCACATGGAGGCCGGCATCCTCGTCGTCGACCGGACCGGACGGATCTCGCTCGCGAATGCGAGCGCGGGCGTCCTGCTGGACGAGCCCGACACGCTCGCCGGCCGCCATCTGGAGGCAGTCGCCCCCGGCCTCGTCGGGGCCCTCGATATCTGGAGCCGCGACGGCCGGACGAGCCCGGAACCGCTGACGCCCAGGCCCGATTCCGACCGTCGGTTACAGGTCCAGTTCACGCCGCTCGGCGAACCGGGCACCCTGCTGTCGATCGAGGATGCCCGCTTTATCGAAGAGCAGGTCCAGCAGCTCAAACTGGCCTCGCTGGGCCGCCTCACCGCCAGCATCGCCCACGAGATCCGCAATCCACTCGGGGCGATCAGCCACTCCGCGCAGTTGCTGGATGAATCGGAGTCGCTGCCGGGCGCCGATCGACGCCTGACCGGCATCATGCTCACCCACTGCAAGCGCGTGAACGACATCGTCGAGAGCGTGCTCGAGCTGTCCCGCCAGCGCGGCGGCGACGGCACGCGCGTCGAACTGTCCTCATGGGTAGAGGATTTCGCCCATCGATACGCGCAGGAACACGACCTCGGATCGCACCGGATCCGCCACGAAGCGCCGGCGACCGAGTTGCAGGTTCATTTCGATCCGGGTCAGCTCGAACAGATCGTGCGCAACCTCTGCGACAACAGCCTGCTCCACGGACGACGGAACGACGGCGAATCGGTTATGGTTACGCTCCGCGCCGGAACCGACGGGGATGGACGCCCGCAGCTCGACGTCCGCGACAATGGTATCCCGATCGAGAAGCGGCAGGTCGATGAGATCTTCGAACCGTTTTTCACGACCAGCCATTCCGGGACGGGGCTCGGCCTGTTCCTCGCCCGTGAACTCTGCGAGGCCAACCGCGCCCGACTGCATTTCGTGCCGTCCGAGGCGGGCAACTGCTTCCGCCTGACCCTGCGGGCCATCGACGACCGACCGAGGCAACATGGCTGAACAGACCGTCCTGATCGTCGACGACGAACCCGACATCCGCGAACTGCTGGAGATCACGCTCGGGCGAATGGGCCTCGAAACGGTCGCCGTCGGGACGCTGGAGGCCGCCCGAGACACCCTCGCCGAACACGACTACCAGCTGTGCCTGACGGACATGCGCCTGCCGGATGGCGACGGCCTCGATCTCGTCGACCATATCAATCGCGAATATCCCGGCACCCCGGTCGCCGTCATCACGGCCCACGGCAACATGGACGCCGCGGTCCGGGCGCTCAAATCCGGCGCCTTCGACTTCGTGGCCAAACCGGTCGAACTCGAGGATCTGCGCAATCTCGTAACCCAGGCCCTGCGCCTGGAGCCGACCAGCGCCCCCGCGACCGATGAGACCACCACGCGCCTGATCGGGCAGTCGTCGGCGATCGAAACCCTGCGATCACGCATCGCGAAGGTCGCCCGCAGCCAGGCCCCGGTGGTGATCACCGGTGAATCGGGCTCGGGCAAGGAACTCGTCGCGAAACTGATCCATGAACAGGGCCCGCGCGCCGAGCGCCCCTTCGTACCGGTCAACTGCGGCGCGATCCCGCGGGAACTCATGGAAAGCGAGTTCTTCGGCCACCGCCGCGGCGCCTTCACCGGCGCCAACAGCGACCGCGACGGCCTGTTCGCCGCCGCCCAGGGCGGCACGCTGTTCCTCGACGAGATCGCGGAACTGCCACCCGACATGCAGGTCAAGCTGCTGCGCGCCATCCAGGAGAAACGCATCCGCCCGGTCGGCGCGACCAGCGAGCAGCCCGTCGATACCCGGATCGTCTGCGCCACCCACACCGACCTCGAACAGGCCGTCCGGGACGGCAACTTCCGCGAAGACCTGTTCTACCGCATCCACGTCATCGCGCTCCGGGTCCCGCCGCTGCGCGAGCGCGGTGACGACATCGCCACCATAGCCGACCACATCGTCGCGCGGCTGGCGGAGGAATATCAGACCGGCACGGTCACGCTCACCACCGACGCCTATGCAGCGCTGGGCGCCTATCCATTCCCCGGCAACGTGCGCGAACTCGAGAACGTCCTGGAACGCGCCCTTACGCTCGTCGACGGCAACCGGATCAGCGCGGACGACCTCCAGCTTGCACCGCTCAACGGCAACCCCGAGCCCAGCGAACGGAATGTGTCATCCTCGGATTCGCCCCCGCAGACCGGCCGGGCCGCCTCCATCGACGACCAGATCGAAGACAACCAGCGCCGCCTGCTCACCGAGAGCCTCGAGCGCAACCGCTGGAACCGCACCGCCTCCGCGCAGGAACTGGGCCTCACCTACCGGCAACTGCGCTACCGCCTCAAGAAACTGGGTATCGACTGACACTCACGGCGACCCGCGACGACCTGCGTCACATTTTGACACCGCGCTGGCGACGAACCCTCCGTCCATCGCCCCGGAAACGCCACAGCGCCGCAAGCTGCATTTTTGGCACGGTACCTGCTTCCAATCAGGCAACGCCGAACAGTCGGCTTGTCCGTGGAGGGGAGCGGCGACCGGCGTCCGTGGATTGACCACAACACTACACGTGGAAGGAGTTCCGCAATGAAAACCATCCAGCAAGGCTTTACGCTCATCGAACTGATGATCGTGATCGCGATCATCGGCATCCTGGCCGCCATCGCGATTCCGCAGTACAACGACTACGTCGCCCAATCGCAGTTGACGTCGGCGCTCGCCGAGGTTTCGGGTGGCAAGACCGGCTATGAAAACAAACTGCAGCGCGGCGAGACCGGCAGCAATACTGGCCGCGGTGCATCGGGCTGCAGGATCGACGGCGCGGTGCGACATCACGGTGACGGCGTACTCAAGTACTGCGACGGGTGCCGGTAACGCCGAAATCCAGTGCGCGGTTAAAGGCAACCCGACCGTCAATTCCGCCGTAGTTTCAATGAATCGCACCGGCACCGGAGCCTGGAACTGCGTCACCAGCGGTGTCGGTGACAAAAGCCTCCTCCCGGACGGCTGCTCCTGATGCGGTGAGCACTTGCCTCATGGAGGAGATAGGGCCCTGTCGTCATCGCGGCAGGGCCTTTTCGTTCGCATTCCCCGACCAGATCGACCCCGATGGAATCGGCCGGAATTGGTCGGAAACCGCCTTAAAACACGACCAAGAAGCGGCTTCGTTGCCCTTGCAGAGGCAGCAGCACGACGCCGCTCTGGTGACCCGGCCTCTATCCGAGTAGCAGCGGATCCACCAAAGGGCCACGCGGCCCCTCTCGAACCGCTATCTTTTATGGACAGCACCGCGATTATCTGGTGCAGCCACATTTCGATATCTACTCGCGGATAACATGAATAGCTTTCATCGATCTGGCAGCATCTTTACGATACAGGTCCATGCCCAGATGGAGCAGGCTGCCCATTAAATACTGCTCCCCCTCGACACAGTACGTACCCCTTTCCACGATAGACGATCGGAGAACGACTTGATCCCGATACTATCCGCACCAACGTTGCGTTGCTGATGCCACCTGTTCCCTGATCGTTCAGGCAATTCCGGGTAGCCGATCTACTCGTCCTTTTCCTGGTCACCCTGGGCCTTGCGGCCGCTCTTTTCTATAACGGGCGTCATCCGTGGATGTACGCCACGGCCGGCATCGCCAGTGTCCTCGCGTTCGCCGTTGCGGTCATGGGCCAGCGCAAGTCGCGCCTGGACCTGGGCCCTGCTGGCCTGGCGCTCGTGCTGTTCACGGCCTGGACGGCGCTGGGGATCGCCTGGAGTGCCGCACCGTACATGTCGGTGATCGAACTCGGCGTCGCCGCATCCGCCCTCGCCCTTTATGCGATCTGCCGTGCCTCCGGTCCTCAGGCATCGAATTTCCCGGTTTGCGGCTTCGTGTTCGGCGTAAGCGCGCTGATCGCCCTGGCGATTCTTGTACAGGCGGCCCTCGGCTTCACGCCGCGCGCGATGCTTCTCAATCCGAACTCTGCGGCCGGTTTCCTCAATTTTGCCTGGCCGATCGCGGCGCTCGCGGCGCTGCGCCCCGATGTCGGAGCCCGCACGCGGTCCATCGCCTGCGTCGTGCTGTTCTTCATGATGATCGCGCTCGCCATCGGCGGATCCCGGGGAGCGATGCTCGGCGCCATTGCCAGCCTGTGCGTCATCGCGTTCATTGCGGCCGCCGTATTCAAACAGCGCAGGGCGGCCTTCGGACTTGCGCTACTGGTCTGCGCCGCTTTCGTGCTCGCCGACTGGATCGGAGGTGGGCTGGTTACCGCCGGCATCGACTCCATGCGTAACCCGGCGCTCGCCGGCGCAAGCCGGTTGGACATCTGGAGTTCGGCCTGGGAGATGATCCGGCAGCATCCGTGGCTGGGATTCGGGCCCGGTGTTTTCTGGATTGCCTATCCCGCTTTCCGGAGCGCCAGCGACCAGAGTTCGGGGTATTTCGTGCACAACGACTATCTGGAATTCTGGATTGAAGGCGGAGTGCCGCTGCTCGCGATCGTCGTCTTCCTCGGCGTCGCCTGCCTCTACCTCTTCGTTCGGTCTCTGCGGGATTATCGCCAGGGCACGATCGATCGACCCCGATTCCACGTAGCGCTCGCGTGTTTCACGGGCATTCTCGGTGTGGCTGTGCATAGCGCTGTTACCTTCAACCTGCAGCTTATGCCCTTTGTACTCGTCGCCGCGCTGCTCGTGGCCGCCCTGGAACGGGCCTCCAGCGTTTCACCCGTCGTCTCCCTGCGCGTTCCTCGTCGACCCACGCGCCTTCTCCCTGCAGCAGGCGTGGCGTTGCTGCTGCTGGTCCCCGTCGTTCATTTCGCGCGAACGGCCGTTGCATTGGAATACATCGACAGCGGGTCCCAATACATGGCACGTGACGCATACTCGAACGCCGCAACGGCATTTTCGCGATCACGCCTGGTGTGGAGCCAACCAGACGGCGCTTGGTACATGCATGCGAATGTCATCGTTGAAGCACTGCGCTCGAACCCGGACGCCAGTGACTCAAACCGGCGCGAACTCGTACGACAGGCCAATCACCTGCTGGACCGCGCCGAGGAACGCAACCCGCATCGCGCTACTACCCCACTGATTCGCGGACTCCTGCGTGCGGACCATCCGGATCTCACCGACGGAACCGCGGAGGCGTCGCTCCGACGAGCCCTTCGCCTCGACCCGAGAAACATCGAAGCCCGGTACGCACTCTCCCAGGTCATCGCACGGAATGGCGATCTGCGATCGGCCCTGCAACTTGTCAAGGAAGGGCTGGCAATCGAGTACAGATCCGGAGTCAACATCGCTCCCCTACACCGCCAAATTGAAGCGCTCGAGTCCCGGATCAATGATACCGCGCCGGGAGCAGCGCCTCTGCCTGCGCCGGATAGCGACGAAACGCGGTCACGCTACTATTAGACACCGGTACTTGAACACACCGTCGAATTCGCCAAAGCGCCGTGGACGCCTGAAACCTTCGGTCGACGCGATTCGCGTGACACTCGAGCCGCGATCGCGGCGGCTTGTGGACAACCGCTCGCCGGAGTAGGTAATCTCAGTGCACCCCGACTCGACGATGGCGTAAGCTGAATGGCGACTCCGAACCCGAAAATGGCACTGGGCGGTATTGTGCGTCGCCTCGTGCATGAGGGCATCCTTACGGACGACGATGCACGCGCTGCAACCGATGGCGCCCAGAAAGAGAAACAGCCAGTAGTGCGGTACCTTGTCGGGAACAATTACGCAACGGGCCGCCAAGCCGCCGCGGCTGCGATGCAGGAGTTCGGTCTCGCCCTTGTCGACCTCGATACCCTGGACCCGGAAGTCCAGCCGACCAGCCTCGTCGACAACAAGCTGATCGAGAAACACCGCGCGGTTCCGCTGCACAAGCGGGGCAATCGGCTCTACCTGGCGATCGCCGACCCGACCAACATGGTCGCGCTGGACGAGTTCAAGTTCGCGACCGGGCTGACGGCCGAGCCCGTGCTTGTCGAGGACGACAAGCTCACCCGCCGGATCGACCAGATTCTCAGCGCCCAGGAGATGGGCTCCGGCGTCGAGGATCTCGACGAGGACCTCGAGAATCTGGATGTCGGCGGCGAGGACGATGAGGCGGAGGGTGGCGATGTCACCCGGGCCGATGCCGACGACACGCCGGTCGTCCGCTATGTCAACAAGATCCTGCTGGACGCGATCAATCGCGGCGCCTCGGACATCCACATCGAGCCCTACGAGAAATACATGCGGGTGCGCTACCGCATCGACGGCGTCCTGCTCGAGATCGCCAAACCCCCGCTGGCGATGTCTCACCGCCTGATCGCCCGCGTCAAGGTGATGTCGCGCATGGACATCTCCGAGCGCCGGCTGCCGCAGGACGGCCGGATCAAGATGAAGATCTCGCGCCAGCGGGCGATCGATTTCCGGGTCAACACCTGCCCCACCCTGTTCGGAGAGAAGGTCGTCCTGCGGATCCTCGACCCGAGCAGCGCGCAGATGGGGATCGAGAAACTGGGTTACGAGCCCGATCAGGAGAAACTCTACACGGACGCCCTGAGTAAGCCGTACGGGATGATCCTTGTCACCGGCCCCACCGGCTCGGGCAAGACCGTGTCGCTCTATACGGGGCTGAATATCCTCAATACGGCGGACCGGAATATCTCGACGGCCGAGGATCCGGCGGAGATCAACCTGGCCGGGATCAATCAGGTCAACGTCAACAACAAGGTGGGCCTGACCTTCGCGGAGGCCCTGCGCTCCTTCCTCCGCCAGGATCCGGACGTGATCATGGTCGGCGAGATCCGGGATCTGGAGACGGCCGAGATCGCGATCAAGGCCGCCCAGACCGGGCACATGGTCCTCTCGACCCTGCACACCAACGATGCGCCGCAGACGCTCTCGCGCATGATCAACATGGGGGTGCCGCCCTTCAACGTGGCAACGGCGGTGTCGCTGATCATCGCCCAGCGCCTCGGCCGGCGCCTCTGCGAGCAATGCAAGGCACTCGACGATATCCCGCGGGAAGCCCTGATTGAGGAAGGGTTCACGGACGACGAGGTCGATGACCTGAAAGTATACAAGGCGGTCGGTTGCAGTCAGTGCAACGAGACGGGCTACAAGGGCCGCGTCGGGATCTACCAGGTCATGCCGGTGACCGACGCGATCGGGCGGATCATGATGGAAGGCGGCAACTCCATGGATATCGAGGATCAGGCGGCGAAGGAAGGCGTCGCCGACCTGCGCGCCTCGGCCCTGAAGAAGGTCCGGGCCGGCGTCATGAGTCTCGAGGAAGCCAACCGCATCACGGTGGACTGAACCAATGGCACAGGCAGCTTCCAGCAAGAAAACGGTATTCGACTGGGAAGGCAAGGACGCCAAGGGCAATCGCGTCAAGGGCCAGATGGAAGGCCCGAACGTGGACTGGGTCAAGGCCCAGATCCGGCGCAAGGGGACCACGCCCGTCAAGGTCCGCAAACAGGCGAAGCCCCTGTTCTCGGGCGGCGGGAAGAAGATCAGGACCGAGGATATCGCGATCTTCGCCCGCCAGCTCGCGACGATGCTGAGCGCCGGCGTGCCGCTGGTACAGTCCTTCGATATCGTCGGCAACGGGCATGAAAACCCGTCGATGCGCGACCTGATCCTGCGCATCAAGACCGATATCGAGGGCGGCAGCAATCTCAGCCAGGCCCTCGCCCAGCACCCGAATCACTTCGACGATCTGTTCGTCAACCTGGTCGCGGCCGGCGAGCAGTCCGGCACGCTGGAAACCCTGCTGGACAAGATCGCGACCTACAAGGAAAAGACGGAAGCGCTCAAGGCCAAGATCAAGAAGGCGATGTACTATCCGGCGGCGGTACTGATCGTCGCGTTCGTCGTGACGACGATCCTGCTGATCTACGTCATCCCGATGTTCGAGTCGCTTTTCTCCGGAATGGGCGGATCACTGCCCGCGTTCACGCAGTTCGTTGTCAACCTTTCTGAATTTTTCCAGAGTTACTGGTATCTGATTTTTGGTGGAATCGCTGGTGTCGTAATCGCCTTTCTGCAGGCACACAAGAAATCCCGAAAGTTCCGGGATCGTGTAGACGTGATTCTGCTCAAGCTTCCGATTATCGGGGACATGGCCAAAAAGGCGGCGATCGCCCGGTTCGCCCGCACGCTCTCCACCATGTCGGCCGCCGGCGTCCCGCTCGTGGAAGCGATGGAGTCGGTCGCCGAGACCGTCGGCAACGCGGTCTTCCGCCGCGGCGTCTACCAGATGCGCGATGACGCATCTTCCGGACAGCAGCTCCAGGCGGCCATGGCACAGACCAACCTGTTCCCGAACATGGTCGTGCAGATGACGGCGATCGGCGAGGAATCCGGTTCGCTGGACGGGATGCTCGCGAAAGTGGCGGACTTCTATGAAGACGAGGTCGACAACGCCGTCGACAGCCTGACCAGCCTGATGGAACCGCTGATCATGTCGTTCCTCGGCGTCGTCATCGGTGGCCTCGTGATCGCGATGTATCTGCCCATCTTCCAGATGGGCCAGGCATTCTGACGCCCGGGATGCTGAGTGTCACCGGACCAGACTGGCTGGCCGTCCTCGCCCTCGTCCTGTTCGGGCTGGTCGTCGGCAGCTTCCTGAACGTCGTGATCCGGCGGTTGCCGGTGATGCTCGAGCGGCAGTGGCGCAGCGAGTGTCAGGCACTGCTGGCGGAGGACGGCGAGTTGAGCGAGGGAGCCGTGAGCGAGGAGCGTTTCGACCTCGTCAGCCCCCGCTCGCGATGCCCGCAATGCGCGACTCCGGTCCGCGCCGTCGACAATATCCCGGTTGTCAGTTGGCTGTTCCTCCGCGGACGCTGCCGTGGCTGCGGTCAGCGGATCAGCGTCGAGTACCCGATCGTGGAGATCGCGAGTGCCGCGCTCGCCGTGGTCGCGGTCTGGCATTTCGGGCTCGGCTGGATGGGGCTTTTCGCGGTCGTATTCAGCTGGATACTGCTGACCGCGGCGGTCATCGACCTGCACACGACGCTGCTGCCGGACGATCTGACACTGCCCCTGCTCTGGCTCGGTCTCGTTGGCGCGGCGCTCGGCGTGACGGGAGTGACGCCCGTGGATGCCATCATCGGCGCTGCCGTGGGCTATCTGATCCTCTGGGGCCTGTACCACGCATTCCGGCTGCTGACGGGCAAGGAGGGCATGGGCTACGGGGACTTCAAGCTGCTGGCCGCGCTCGGAGCCTGGACCGGCTGGCAGGGGCTGCCCGTCACGATCCTGCTCTCGTCCGTGGTCGGCGCGGCGGTCGGGATCGGCCTGATCGCGATCCTGGGACGGGACCGGAATATCCCGATTCCGTTCGGTCCGTACCTGGCCGCCGGTGGCTGGGTGGCGCTGTTCTGGGGCGATGAACTGACGCGCGCGTATCTCGCGTCGGTGACCTGATGCTCCGGATCGGCCTGACGGGCGGTGCGGCCTCCGGCAAGAGCCTGGTCGCGCGCCATTTCGAAGCACTGGGTATTCCGGTGATCGACGCCGACGTCGTCTCGCGCGAGGTGGTCCGCCCCGGCACCGACGGTCTGGCGGCGATCGTCGAGGCGTTCGGGGAGGGCGTCCTGGCCGCGGACGGGACGCTCGATCGGGCCGCCCTCCGCAAGCGCGTATTCCAGCAGGACGAGGCGCGCCGCACCCTCGAGGAGATCCTGCATCCCCGGATCCGGGCATCCATGGACGCCGCATGCGCGGCGCTGGCCCGGGAAGGCCATGCGTACCTGCTCTGCGTCATTCCCCTGCTGGTCGAGACCGATCAGACGGCCCGTTACGACCGCGTCGTGGTGGTGGATGCCCCCGAGGAAGTCCAGCGCGCTCGCCTGTGCCAGCGTGACAGCGTCGATATGCAGGCCGCGGACGCGATGCTGGCGGCGCAGGCCGACCGCTGGCGGCGGCTGCAGGCGGCGCACGACGTGGTCGCCAATGGCGACTCCGTCACACCGCAAACCGCCATCGCGTGCCAGACTCTCGCGCTGGACCGGAAATTCCGCCTTTTGTCCGCAATCGGGATTTGAATCGCCACCGCGCTTGCCGGAGAATCCCGGGCGCACGGCGCACCGATAGCCGTCACCGGTCAGACGAGGAGCAAGGCACGCGTGGGTGACATCCAGACATTCGAGCAGCCGCTGAACGAGCGTTTCCGCCTGATGCTGCGTCTCGAACAGTTGTTCGAGCGGATCGACGCCCATCTCTCGCACGACGACGTCTGGCAGACGCACGCCGCGCTGCAGGCGGTGCTCGAACTGCTCCAGACCGTATCCCGCGGCGATTCCAAGCGCGAACTCATCAAGGAACTCGACCGCCAGCGCTCTGCGCTGAACCGGTTCGATGAACGGCCGGCGGTCGATCGCGATCGGCTGACCGCGCTGCTGGCAGAGCATGAACGCCTGGTCAACGCGCTGCACGGCGGCACCGGTGCACTCGGGGAAGAACTGCGCGACAACGATCTGCTCGCGCAGCTCCAGCAGCGGGCGACGGCCGGTGGTCGGCCGGGCATGCTGGAGCTGCCGTCCTACCAGGAGTGGCTGCAACGCCCTGCATCCGAGCGCCATGATGCGATCCGCTCATGGCTCGAACCGATGGCGGCCGCCCGGGGCGCGATCGAGCGGGCTCTGGCGATGGTGCGCGACGCGGGTGAGTGGAATCACGTGACGGCCGCGGGCGGTTTTTACGAACAGCCGCTGAAACAGACCTCGCCCATCCAGCTGCTGCGCCTGACGCTCGACGCGCCCGGACACCGTTTCCCGGAGATCAGCGCCGGGCGGCAGCGTTTCACGATCCGTTTCTACCACCAGGACAGTCCCGCCGCCAGGGCGGTGCAGATGGACGACGATATCGAGTTCGATCTGGCCTGCTGCGGGTTGTAACCGGTACAAAGCGGCGCGAATGCGGCAGCCGGCAGGAATTCCGTAGGTTGGGTTGAGCGCAGCGATACCCAACGGGTCGACGTGTAATCCATAGACACGATTCAGGTTGGTTCTGGCGGGTCGCTCGACACGTTGGGTTTCCTTCGTCAACCCAACCTACGCGGAGTGCGACGCAGGAACCCTGAAACTCGTCCCGGTCGATTTACCCTCTTTGCGCCGTCTCCGTCACTGGCCAGAAGCCGCGGATTCCGGCGATCCCGATCGCCCCGGCATCGCGCGCGGCTGCCAGATCTCCCGGTTGCAAGCCGCCGAGTGCATACACGGGCAGTGTTGTCCGCGCCGTCAGGGCTGCGAGTCCTTCCCAGCCGAGGGTTTCTGCACCGGGATGGGTTCGTGTCGGCAGGACGGGACCGATCAGGATCTGATCGGCGCCGACGCGTTCGGCGCGCGCAATCTCATCCGCGTCATGGCAGGCGCAGCCGAGGAGCCGGCCGGTGACGCCCGGCGGCCGTGACGACAGATCCCGGAGCACGGCCGCGGGCAGATGCAGGCCAACGTCCTGTGGCAGGCCCTCGAGCAGATCCGGCGTGCCATTGACCATCAGCGTCGCCCCGCGCGCGGTACAGAGTTCCGCGACCTTGTTCGCCAGGGTCCGCCATTCCGGCGATCCGCGATCATGCCGCCGCAACTGGACCAGCCCGACCTCCCGCGCAGACAGCGCGCGATCCAGGCCCGACAACAGCTCATCGGCGCTCGGCACGACATCGACGTCGGGGGTGATCAGACACAGAGCGGGACGGTTCAGGGCGGCGAGTATCGGTCGATTGGCCTCCGGGAAGCGGTCGGCGGTGAGGCGTTGGGGATCGGCCCATTCGACCGCCTGACCTTCGGCGCCATGCGGGTCGTCCCGCCATCCGGTCACCAGGAACGTCTCCAGCTCAACCCGGCGGTCGCCGTAGTCGTGGCGAACGCGGATCAGCGGTTCCGAGGCGGTTACCTCGATGCCGATTTCCTCGCGCAGTTCCCGCGCCAGCGCGGAAAGGCCGGTCTCGTCGGGGTCGCATTTGCCGCCGGGGAACTCGAGCCGGCCACCCTGGTGGCGGCGCGAATCCCGCTCGGCCACGAGCACCCGGCCATCCGGACGCCGGAGCACGCCCACCGCGACCCGCAGCACTTCCTCCGGCGCCGATTCAGGCATGGCGTGCCCTCAGGTACGGTAGTCGGCGTTGATCCGGACGTAGTCGCAGGACAGGTCGCTGGTCCAGACGGTCTCCGCCACCATGCCGCGTCCGAGACCGATGCCGATCCGGATCTCGTCACCACCCATCGCCGCGGCGGCGGCCTGCTCGTCGAAGTGCACCGGCTCGCCGGCGGCGACCAGCGCGATATCGCCGAGCGTGATATCGACCCGATGGACGTCAAGATCCGTGACCGGCGCGCGGCCGACGGCGGCCAGGATGCGGCCCCAGTTCGGATCGCCACCGAAGGCGGCGGTCTTCACCAGCGGCGAGTGCGCCACGGTGAAAGCCACGGCACGCGCCTCAGCGTGCGTCTCGGCGCCTGTGACGGCGATTTCGATCAGACGCGTGGCACCCTCGGCATCACGCACGATCGCCCGTGCGAGCGCTCCGCAGACGCTGCTGACCGCCTTCTGCAGCGCACGCAGATCCTCATCACCCTCGGCGACGATCCCCGATGCGCCGGTCGCCGTCAGCGTCACGGCGTCGTTGGTGGACGTATCGCCGTCCACCGTAATGCAGTGGAACGACGTGTCGACCGCGGTCCGCAGGATGCTGTCGAGCGCTTCATCGGAGGCGACGCCCGCGTCCGTCGCCACGAACGCCAGCATGGTCGCCATGTCGGGGCGGATCATGCCCGAGCCCTTCGCCATGCCGGTGACGGTTACCGGACCGCCGCCGAGCGACACCCGCACACTGGCGGTCTTGCTCACGGTGTCCGTCGTCCGGATGGCATCGGCGGCCGCCGCCCAGCCGGTCGCCGACAGCGCGGCCGCGCAATCGTCGATCCCGTGACAGAGCCGATCGACCGGTAACGGCTGCCCGATAACTCCGGTCGAGAACGGCAGCACGGCCTCCGCCGCGACACCACAGGCACTGGCGGCATGCCCGCAGCTGGCGACCGCGTCGGTATCGCCCGCCCGGCCCGTGCCGGCGTTGGCGCAGCCGGAATTGATCAAGAGTGCGCGCGTCGGCGCAGCCGCCATATGACGCTGCGCCACATGGACCGGCGCGGCACGAAAGGCGTTGCGGGTGAACACCGCGGCCGTCCGGCTGCCTTCAGCGAACCGTATGAGCGCGACATCCGGGCGGCCGGATGCCTTGATCCCGGCGGTCGCGGCGGCGAGTTCCACACCGGCGACCGGTGCGGGCGCGGTATCGACGTCCATCATCTCCGTCACTGCAGTTTGCCGTGGCAGTGCTTGTACTTGCGCCCGGAGCCGCACCAGCACGGCTCGTTGCGACCCATCTTGCGACCGTCGCGGACGTAGGGCTCGGCGTTTTCGTCCGTCTCCGCAGGCTGTTCCGCGGTCTCGGCGCTGCCACGCGCCTGCGCCGGGGCCGCCGCCTCCGCATCGCGCACCGCATCGCCGGCCTCCGCGTGACGGTACTCGACCGATTCCTGCGACGGCCGGTTCCCGGCCTCGACGGCTTCGGCGTCGGCTTCCGTGCGGACCTGGACGCGGGCGATCATCTGCACCACCTGGGTCTTCACCCGTTCCAGCATCTCGGCGAACATCTCGAACGCCTCGCGCTTGAACTCCTGCTTCGGATTCTTCTGGGCATAGCCGCGCAGGCCCACGCTCTGCCGGAGGTAGTCCATCGCCGCCAGGTGTTCCTTCCAGTTGTTGTCCAGCACCTGCAGCATCACGGCCTTCTCGAACCGGCGCATCGCGCTCGCGCCGGCGAGTTCCTCCTTGGCCGCATGATCGGCCTCGAAGCGCTCCAGGATGCGCTCGCGCAGCGGCTCTTCGTGCAGATCCTCCTCCTCTTCCAGCCACTGGCGCAGCGGCAGGTCCAGTCCATATTCGCTGCTGAGCGCCTCTTCCAGACCGGCGACGTCCCATTGCTCCTCGAGCGAGCCCGACGGGATGTACTGCTCGATCAGGTCATTGATGACGTCGTGACGGATCGAGCGCACCGTCTCGCTGATGTCGTCGGCGGCCAGCAGTTCGTCGCGCTGCTTGTAGACCTCCGTGCGCTGATCGTTGGCGACGTCGTCGTACTGGAGCAGCTGCTTGCGCATATCGAAGTTGTGGCCCTCGACCTTGCGCTGGGCGTTCTCGATCGCCCGCGACACCCAGTTGTGCTCGATCGCCTCGCCGTCCTGCATGCCCAGACGCTGCATCAGGGTCGATACGCGCTCGGACGCGAAGATCCGCATCAGCGGGTCTTCCAGCGAGAGATAGAAGCGGCTGGAACCGGGATCGCCCTGACGGCCCGAGCGTCCGCGCAGCTGGTTGTCGATCCGCCGCGATTCGTGGCGCTCGGTGCCGATGATATGCAGGCCACCCGCCTCGATGACCGCATCGTGGCGTTGCTGCCAGTCGGCCCGCACCCGCTCGCGCTGTTCCTCCGAAGCATCCTCGCCCAGCGCCGCGAGTTCGCTGTCGAGATTGCCGCCGAGCACGATGTCGGTGCCGCGGCCCGCCATGTTGGTCGCGATCGTCACCTTGCCCGGCCGACCCGCGTTGGCGATGATCTCGGCCTCGCGCTCGTGCTGTTTCGCGTTGAGCACGTCGTGCGGTATGTCCCGCTTTTTGAGCGTATCCGAGAGGTGTTCGGAGCTCTCGATCGAGGTCGTGCCGACCAGCACCGGCTGGCCCCGCTCCACGCAGTCGACGATATCCTCCACCACCGCCTCATATTTCTCAGGCTGCTTCAGGAAGACGAGGTCGGGGCGGTCCTCGCGGACCATCGGCCGGTGCGTGGGTACCTGGACGACCTCCAGGCCGTAGATCTCGTGGAACTCGGCCGCCTCGGTATCGGCCGTGCCGGTCATCCCGGCCAGCTTGTCGTACAGGCGGAAGAAATTCTGGAAGGTGATCGACGCCAGCGTCTGGTTTTCATTCCGGACCTCGACCCCTTCCTTGGCCTCGATCGCCTGATGGGTCCCGTCCGACCAGCGGCGTCCGGGCATGGAACGCCCCGTGAACTGGTCGATGATGACGATCTCGCCGTTGCGGACGATGTAGTCGACATCCTTCTGGTACAGCGTGCAGGCGCGCAGCGCGGCGGTGAAATGGTGTACCAGCGCGATGTTGGAGGCATCGTAGAGCGTCGCCCCCTCCGCCAGCAGACCCTCGTCGACGAGCATGCGCTCGACGCGCTCATGCCCGGCCTCCGTCAGGTGCGCCTGCTTGCTCTTCTCGTCGAGGGAGTAATCGCCCGTGTCTTCCGGATCCTCCGGATCTTCCTGCTGCGTGAGCTGCCGGACGAGCGGAATCATCCGCTGATAGAGATCCGAATTCGAATCCGTTGGACCGGAGATCACCAGCGGGGTACGCGCCTCGTCGATCAGGATCGAATCGACCTCGTCGACGATCGCGTAGTGCAGGTCCCGCTGGACTTTCTGGTCCAGCGAGAAGGCCATGTTGTCGCGCAGGTAATCGAAGCCGAGTTCGTTGTTCGTGCCGTAGGTGACATCGGCCGCATAGGCGGCTCGGCGTTCCTCGGTCGAAAGCCCGTTGACGATCACCCCGACCGAGAGCCCGAGAAAGCGATAGATCCGGCCCATCCACTCCGCATCACGCCGCGCGAGGTAGTCGTTGACCGTGACGACGTGGACTCCGCGCCCGGTCAGGGCATTGAGGTAGACCGGCAGCGTCGCGACCAGCGTCTTGCCCTCGCCGGTCTTCATCTCGGCGATGCGGCCCTCGTGCAGCACCATTGCGCCAATCAACTGCACGTCGAACGGGCGCAACCCGAGCACGCGCTCACTCGCCTCCTGGACGACCGCGAAGGCCTCGGGCAACAGGTCGTCGAGCGTCTCGCCGCCACCGAGGCGCTCACGGAACCGCTCGGTCTGCGCGGCGAGTTCCGCGTCATCCATGGCGGCGATGCGCTCGGCCTGACGATGGACATCGCCGATCCGGCGACGCAATTGCTTGAGGACACGGTCGTTGCGGGTACCAAAGACCTTGCGGGTAAGTGAGCCGAGCATGGAGCGGTTCCTGCAGAGCGAGCATGGCCCCGCCCCGTGGTACGCGGCGGGATGGCGATTCGGGTCATCGAAGCGGAGCGCGAGGCGCCCGCAAGGCGGATCGACGCGCTATGGTAAAGGCAGCGCGGGAGGAATCCAACTGCAGGGGAGGTCGGCGGCAATCCAGCCGCTGTCAGCGTTCCGCCTTGACGTACTTCCAGGGATTGACGGACTCGCCGTCCTTGAGCACTTCGAGGTGGACATGCGGGCCCGTCGAGCGGCCGGTGGAGCCCATTTCCGCCAACTGGTCGCCGCGGCGGACGACCTCGCCCTCCTTGACCAGGATATTGGCGTTGTGACCATAGCGGGTCACATAGCCGTCTCCGTGTGTAACCTCCACGAGATTGCCGTAGCCCCAGCGCTCGCCCGCATAGGTCACGACACCGGCACCGACGGCATTGACCGGCGATCCTTCGCGCCCGGCGAAATCCACGCCGCCATGCCACGCGCGCTCACCGGTAAAGGGATCCTCGCGGTAGCCGTAAGAGGACGACATCCAGCCTTTGACGATCGGCTCACCGGCCGGCGTCGAGGCCGCGTCGAGACGGCGCTCCGCGAGCACATCGTCGAGTACCGAGAGCTGCCGCTCGCGATCCTCGAGCACGCGCGCGAGCGACGCGACCTCGTCTCCGAGTTCGCCCGACTCGAGCCGTCGACCCGCGCTGGTCTCCGGACCGCCGATCCCCGGCTCACTGCCGAAATCGAACTCGTCCGCATCGATGTTCGAGACGTCGATGAGTTTCCGGCCGAGTGCGTCCAGGCGAGTGACGTGGCTCTTCAGGCGCGCCAACCGACGCGTCATCGCCTTGACTTCGGAAGACGCCTGTTGCCGCACGGCCTCGAGCTCCTCCTGCTGCGCCGCAAGGCGTGTCTGCAGTGCGGCGGCCGTGACATCGGTCCCGCCACCGACCGCGGTCCGACCGGTCAGGTAACCGATGGCCCCGGCACCGCCGAGCGTCACGGCGGCAAGGGTTCCGAGCGCTACGAAATGCCACCGCGCGTGGAGCGACCGGCGGACTGAACGGCCATGGGCATCATGACGAATAAAGATCAGGTTGAACATCGACGTTACTCCGCCCGCAACAGGCGACGCCCGACAGCGCCGGTACGTCGCCCGCGGATCGTGTATCCTGAGATCATCCCGATGCGCGGCCCCCTGTCATGAAGAGTATCCGCGGCACCATCCCCGCACACATCCGCCAGCAGGTCACGCAACTGCGCGTTCTGGAGGATGCGCTGCGGGACTGCCTCCCGGCGGAATGCTGCAACCACTGCCGGGTGGCGGGTATTTTCGGCGAAACGCTTCTTCTCGTGGCCGATTCCCCGGCCTGGCGCTCGCGCCTGCATTTTTATTCGGACCGGATTATCAGCCATTTCAGTCACCTGGGCAAATCACCGGTCCATCGGGTACGGATCCGTGTTGCCGCCGGGACCGGCATTCAGCCGCCGGCTTCGCGTTGCGATCCGCCACTGCGTTTACCGGCCGAAGCGGCGCAAGGGTTCGCCTCGCTCGCCCGTGACACGGAGGACCGCGACCTGCGCAAGGCACTGGAACGCCTTGCCTCGCATTCGCGCGGTTCCTGAGACGCGGCAGGCCGGACGGGCACGGCCGACGCCCCTGACAGCAGAGTTACGAAAGGACTTCGGCGGTCTCGGCGTAAGAAATAGGGGCCGTCGCGGCGTCGTCGAAGGTCACCGCCTCCCACGCGGACTCATCGGCGAGCAGTGCCCGCAGGAGCTGATTATTGAGGGCGTGACCGGACTTGTATCCTTCGAACGCCCCGATCAGGCTGTGCCCGAGCAGGTAAAGATCGCCGATCACGTCCAGGATCTTGTGTTTCACGAATTCGTCTTCGTAGCGGAGACCGTCTTCATTCAGGACCCGGTAATCGTCGACCACGATCGCGTTGTCCAGGCTGCCGCCCAGCGCCAGATTGCGCGCGCGCATCGCCTCGATATCCTTCATGAAGCCGAACGTGCGGGCGCGACTGATCTCCTTGACGAATGAGGTCGTCGAGAAATCGATCGCCGCGCTCTGACTGGATCCGTTGAACAGGGGATGGTCGAACTCCACGGTGAACCCGACCTTGAAACCGTTATACGGCGAGAAACGGGCGTACTTGCCCTCCTCACCGTCGACCTGCACCGGCTTGCGGATGCGAATGAACTTCTTCGCCGCCTTCTGCTCGACGATGCCCGCCGACTGGATCAGGAAGACGAACGGGCCCGCGCTGCCATCCATGATCGGCACTTCGGGCGCGCTCAGGTCGACGTAGGCGTTGTCGATGCCGAGCCCGGCCATGGCCGACAGCAGGTGTTCAACCGTGGAGACGCGGACGCCATCGACCAGCAGGGTCGTATTCAGGACGGTCTCGCCGACGTTGTACGGATCCGCCGGGATGATGCGCGGTTCGTCGAAATCCACCCGCCGGAAAACGATACCGGTGTCGACGGCGGCCGGACGCAGGGTCAGATAGACCTTGTCACCGGTGTGCAGGCCCACGCCGGTGGCGCGGATGGCGTTTTTCAGTGTTCGCTGGCGGATCACTCGACCGCTACTCCCTCGCTTGTTTCGTAACCGGACAACATGCGCCGGCATTTGTCAAACGGCGCATTATAGAACAGTCATCCGCGATTCACAGCCCGCAAATCCCTGATCGATGCGGATTACTTTATCATCCTGTCATGGACAGGGCCGTGAACCGGTTCACACCGCGACCGGAAACCCGCGCCGTCAGTCGGCCTGACGGCGCAGGAAAGCCGGGATATCGAGGTATTCGATATCCTCCTCGCGCCCACCGCTGCTGAGGCCGTCGCCGGCCGCTTTGCGGGCGGTCCGCATCACCGTCGGACGGTCCATCTCGCCGTAATCGACCTGACCATCGGCCGTGCGAGCCACCGCACGCGGGCGCTGTGCCTGCTGCTGTTGTGGTTGACCGAGTCCGGTGGCGACCACGGTCACGCGGAGTTCGTCCTCGAGTTCCGGGTCGATCACGGTGCCGACGACCACCTGCGCGTCCTCCGAGGAGAACTGCCGGATGGTCGTCCCGACTTCCTCGAATTCGCCGATCGCCATGTTCATGCCGGCGGAGACGTTGACCAGGATGCCGCGGGCGCCCGAGAGATGGACGTCCTCGAGCAGCGGGCTGTTGATCGCGGCCTCGGCGGCCTCGCGGGCGCGCTCCTCGCCGGTACCGACACCCGAGCCCATCATCGCCATGCCCATCTCGGACATCACGGTCTTCACGTCCGCGAAGTCGACGTTGATCAGGCCCGGCCGGGTGATCAGCTCGGCGATCCCCTGTACCGCCCCCTGAAGGACATCATTGGCCGACTTGAACGCGTCGAGCAGGGACATGTTCTTGCCGAGCACGGTCAGCAGCTTCTCGTTCGGGATCGTGATCAGCGAATCCACGTGCTCCTGCAGTTCCGCGATCCCGTCGGTGGCGACCTTCATGCGCCGCTTGCCCTCGAACGGGAACGGCTTGGTCACCACCGCGACCGTGAGAATGCCCATCTCGCGTGCGAGCTGGGCGACCACCGGTGCGGCCCCGGTCCCGGTACCACCGCCCATGCCGGCGGTGAGGAACAGCATGTCGGTGCCCTCGATCACCTCCTGGATCCGCTCGCGGTCCTCGAGCGCGGCCTGACGCCCGATATCCGGGTTGGCACCGGCACCGAGGCCCTTGGTCATGTTCGCCCCGAGCTGGAGCGTCGTCTTGGACTGGACGTTGTTCAGTGCCTGTGCGTCGGTATTCGCACAGATGAAATCCACGCCCTCGATACCCGACCGGACCATGTGATCGACGGCATTGCCGCCGCCGCCACCGATGCCGATCAGTTTGATTGTCGCCTGCTGATTGTATGAATCCATCAACTCGAACATTGCCGTCTCCTCGCGTGGCTCATCGCCACTGCTGAACTGCGGTATTCCCCGTTTTCTGCCTGCACGCCACATCGCCCCATGCGGCCACCCCTCCAATCAGAACTGCCCATTGAACCAGGCCTTCATCCGGGCCCAGAGGCCCTGCCCGTTGTCATCCGACGACAGCCTCGCGCCGCCGCCGGCCTGGTGTTCCCGTCCAAACAGGAGCAATCCGACACCGGTCGAATGGATCGGATTGCGGACCACGTCGGCGAGACCGGAAATGCCCTGGGGCATCCCGATGCGCACCGGCATGTGAAAAACCTCCTCGGCCAGTTCGCCGACGCCCTCCATCTTGGCGCTGCCGCCGGTCAGGACGACGCCGGCGGCGACCATGTCCTCGAACCCGGTCCGGCGCAGTTCCGCCTGTACCAGCCCGAGCAGTTCCTCGTAGCGGGGCTCGACCACCTCGGCGAGGGTCTGCCGGGCGAGCCGCCGCGATGGCCGGTCGCCGACGCCGGGGACCTCGATGGTTTCCTCGGCGTTGGTCAGCGTGCGCAGCGCGCAGGCGTACTTGACCTTGATCTCTTCGGCGTTCTGGGTCGGTGTCCGCAGGGCCACGGCGATGTCGTTGGTGACCTGGTCGCCGGCGATCGGGATGACCGACGTGTGGCGGATCGAACCCTCCGTGAACACGGCGATATCGGTCGTACCGCCGCCGATATCGACCAGGCAGACGCCCAGTTCCTTCTCGTCCTCGGTCAGCACCGCGTAGCTCGACGCGAGCTGCTCGAGGATGATGTCGTCGACATCGAGCCCGCAGCGGCGCACGCACTTGATGATGTTCTGGGCCGCCGACACCGCGCCGGTCACGAGATGGACCTTCGCCTCCAGGCGCACCCCCGACATACCGATGGGCTCCTTGATGCCCTCCTGGTCGTCGATGATGAATTCCTGCGGCAGTACGTGGAGGATCCGCTGGTCCGCGGGGATCGCGACCGCCTTGGCGGCGTCGATCACCCGTTCGACCTCGCCCGGCCCGACCTCGCGCTCCTTGATGGCGACGATGCCGTGCGAATTCAGGCTCTTCACGTGGCTGCCCGCGATACCGGCATAGACCGCCTGGATCTGGCAGCCGGCCATCAGCTCGGCCTCCTCGATCGCGCGCTGGATGGACTGCACGGTGGATTCGATGTTCACCACCACGCCCTTCTTGAGACCGCGCGAAGGATGCGAGCCGATACCGATGATCTCGATGTCTCCATCGGGTCCCAGTTCGCCCACGATGGACACGACCTTGGACGTACCGATATCCAGGCCCACGATCATCCGACGGTCGGATTTCTTCGACATCAAGCCTCCCCTCCAGGCGCTTGCGGTTGCTCGCCGTCGCGCCAGGCAACGGCAAATCCATTCGTGTAACGCAGATCGACTGCGGCGATCCGTTCGGCCCGCGGCTTCAGCACGCCGGACCAGACAGCCCGAAAGCGTGCGAGCCGTTCCGCGACCCGATCGCGCCCGAGCCGCAGGACGATCCCGTTGCCGAGCGTCAGCCGCCAGGCACGGCGCGCATCCTGCTCAAGCCCCGCGATCTTCAGGCCCAGCGGCGCGAGGCGCTGCTCGAAAGCGCGCAGCCGTTCGAGCATCTCGCCACCCTGTCCTTTCGGGCCCTCGAGCCGCGCGAGGTCATCGGCGCTGAACTCCGCGGGCCGGAATACCACGCC
Organism: Halofilum sp. (in: g-proteobacteria); assembly: GCA_034520925.1. Taxonomy (GTDB): domain Bacteria; phylum Pseudomonadota; class Gammaproteobacteria; order XJ16; family Halofilaceae; genus Halofilum. The sequence continues at coordinate 315,527 of JAXHNC010000001.1, forward strand.
TTCGTCGCTGACCAGTGCATCGTCGTTCCAGACGGCGACCGGCTCGTGCTCGCGCACCTCGACGCGCAGCGTGTCCGGCCACACGCGCCGCAGCGACGCCTCGCGGACCCAGGGCAGATCGACCAGTTCGCGCCGCAGCGCGGTCAGGTCCATGGCAGCGAAACCGGCCTCCGCGTGACGCGCCATGATCGATTTCATGCGTTCGCGGTCCGTATGGCGCACGGGGCCGTCGATACGCACCACCTCGATCGGCCAGTCGACCGCGCGCGCCCACCACACAAGGCCCCCGGCCAGCATGGCGAGCGTCAGCACGCCGATCAGTGTTTTCCAGGTGCCCGCATGCGCCATGGGCATGATCTCCAGTGGCAGTGTCGCCGCCATCATTGCGCCGCCTCCGCGGGCAGCGTCTGCGCGAGGATCCGCACCACGAGTTCATCGAAACCGATCCCGGCATGGGCGGCGGCCATCGGCACCAGGCTGTGATCCGTCATGCCGGGCGCCGTGTTCGCCTCGATCAGCCACGGCTCGCCGACCGGATCGATCATCAGGTCGACCCGGCCCCAGCCGGCGCCGCCCAGCGCGCGGAAGGCCGCGAGCGACAGTTCCTGGCACCGCTTTTCCGTCGTCGCCGACAGACCGCTCGGGAGGTGGTAGCGGGTCGAATCGGCCTCGTACTTGGCCTCGTAGTCGTAGAACGTGCGCGGCGTCTCCAGACGGATGGCGGGCAGCGCCTGATCGCCGACCAGGGCGACGGTCACTTCCGGCCCATCAATGAAACGCTCGGCGATCGCCGGGCCGAACTCGATGGCCGTACGCCACGCGGTCTCGATCTGATCGCGCTCGGTGACCTTGGTCATGCCGATACTCGAGCCCTCCAGCGTCGGCTTGACCATCAATGGCAGGCCGATCGTGTCGACACAGGCCTCCGCGTCCGCGAGCGTATCCAGCGTGCGCCACAGCGGCGTCGGGAAACCCGCGCCGGCCCAGAAGCGTTTGGTACCGAGCTTGTCCATGGCCAGCGCCGATCCGAGCACGCCACTGCCCGTATACGGCAGGCCCAGGATCTCCAGACCACCCTGGATCTGGCCGTCCTCGCCGCCACGGCCATGCAGGATCAGGAAGACCCGGTCGAAGCCGCCGTCGGCGAGCACCCGCAGGATGTCGCGATCGGCATCAATCCCCACCGCGTCCACACCGGCGCGCTGCAGACCCGCGAGCACCTCGCCGCCGCTGCGCAGCGAGACCTCGCGCTCCGCCGACCAGCCGCCGTAGACGACGGCCACGCGGCCGAAACGCGTCGGATCGCCGATGCCGCTCATGCCGCTTCTCCCACGATCTGTACCTCCTGCTGCAGGCGGACACCGAAGCGGCGCTCCACCTGGGCGCGGATCCGTTCGATCAGCGCCTCGACGTCCGCGGCCCGCGCATCGCCGCGGTTGAGGATGAAATTCGCGTGTTTTTCCGACACCGCGGCACCGCCGATGCTGGTGCCCTTCAGGCCGGCCGCCTCGATCAGGCGCGCCGCGTGATCGCCGGGCGGATTGCGGAACACCGACCCGCAGCTCTTCGTCCCGGTCGGCTGGCTTCGCGCCCGCTCTTCCAGCAGCGCGCGGATCCGCTCCCGCGCCGCGCCGCCGTCGCCTTCCTCGAAGACGAAACGGGCGCCGGTGAACCACTCGTCGCCCGGCCCCTCGACCGAGCGGTAACCGATCCGGTAATCCTCGCGCGGGCGCTCGCGCTGCACGCCGTGGCGATCGACGGTCGCGACCGCCTCGACATGCGGCCAGGTCTCACCGCCCCACGCGCCGGCATTCATGGCCAGCGCACCGCCGATCGTGCCCGGGATCCCGGCGAGGAATTCGGCGCCGACCAGCTCGTTGCGCGTGCAGAACCGGGCCGCTTTCGCGCAGGCGACGCCCGCTCCTGCGTACACGCGGCCCCGGCCAAGCGCCTCAAGGCCGCCGAGGGCCTGGCGCGTCGAGATCACCGTGCCGCGGATACCGCCGTCGCGGATCAGGAGATTGCTCCCGAGACCCAGCCAGAACACGGGCTCCTCCGCGGGCAGGCTCGCCAGCACGGCCGCGAGATCGTCGACGTCCGCGGGCACATACAGCCGATCCGCGGGCCCGCCGATCTGCCACGAGGTGTAGCGCGCCAGCGGCTCGTTCTCGCGCCACTCGCCGCGCAACACCGTTGTGTGCTCGGCCGCACTCATTCGCGGTTTCCTCCTGTTCCGGCACTGGCGAGTTCCGTCGGCAGTTCGCGCGCCACGGCGCCGATGTTGCCGGCGCCGAGGGTGAGGACGAGGTCGCCCGGGGCGATGACGGCGCGCAGGGCGGCCGGCAGTTCGTGGATGTCCGGGACCAGGACCGGATCGACGCCGCCGCGGGCGCGGATGGCGCGGCAGAGCGAGCGGGCATCGGCGCCGGCGATCGGCGTTTCGCCCGCGGCATAGACCTCGGCCACGAGCAGCACGTCCGGTCCCGCGGCCAGGATGCGGGCGAAGTCGTCGAACAGATCGCGGGTGCGGCTGTAACGGTGCGGCTGGAACGCCACCACCAGGCGACGCTCCGGCCAGCTCGAGCGCACGGCCTCGAAGGTCGCCGCGAGTTCCGTCGGATGGTGACCGTAGTCGTCCACCAGCAGGACATCGCCGCCGTCAACGCCGACCTCGCCGTTGCGCTGCAGGCGACGGCCGATGCCTTCGAAGCCGGCCAGTCCCGAACGGATCGCCTGCGGCGTGACACCGAGTTCCCACGCCACCGCGATGGCGGCGAGCGCGTTGTGTACGTTGTGCCGCCCCGGCAGGTTCAGGGTGACGTCATCGATGCCCTCGCCTTCGGGCAGTTGGACGTCGAACCGGGTGCGTGGCCCATCGGCGCGCAGGTTGTGCGCCATGACATCGGCGGGCGCCTCGATGCCGTAGCTCAGGACCGGGCGCGTGATGCGCGGCAACAGGGCCCGCACGTTGGCGTCGTCATTGCAGACCACCGCCAGTCCGTAGAACGGCAGGTGATGCAGGAACTCGGCGAAGGTATCGCTGAGCCGCCCGAAGTCGCCCTCGTAGGTCTCGAGGTGATCGGCGTCGATATTCGTCACGATCGCGATGACGGGCTGCAGATACAGGAACGAGGCGTCGCTCTCATCCGCTTCCGCGACCAGATAGTCGCCGGTCCCGAGGCGCGCGTTGCTCGCCGAGCGATTGAGCTGCCCGCCGATCACGTAGGTCGGATCGAGACCACCCTCCGCGAGCAGGCTGGCGACCAGACTCGTGGTGGTGGTCTTCCCGTGGGTGCCCGCGACGGCGATGCCGTGGCGGAACCGCATCAGTTCCGCGAGCATCTCGGCGCGCGGGATGACCGGGATGCGGTGACCGCGCGCCGCGACCAGTTCCGGATTGTCGGCGGCGATCGCGGCGGAGGCCACTACCACATCCGCATGAGTGACCCGATCGGGATCGTGCCCGATCTGGATATCGGCCCCGAGACCGCGCAGCCGCTCGATCAGGGCATTCTCCTGACGATCCGAGCCGCTCACCGCATAGCCGAGATTGAGCAGCACTTCGGCGATGCCACCCATGCCGACACCGCCGATCCCGACGAAATGGATCCGGCGGATCCGGCGCATGGTGGCCGGCGGTGTCGGTTGCAGATGCATCTCGCCGCTCATCGCGCCACCTCCTCGACGATATCGGCGACCGTGCCGGCCGCATCGGGCCGTGCAAGTGCCCGCGCGCGTACGGCACGGTCGGCCAGCCCGGCCCGATCGCCCAGCAGGGTTTTCAGTTCGCGCGTGAGCCGCTCGACGTCAAGGTCATGCTCCTGCACCACGACCGCGGCACCCGCGTCGGCCAGCCAGCGGGCATTCACGGTCTGGTGGTCGTCGACCGCATGCGGATAGGGGACGAGCAGCGCACCGACGCCGGCGGCCGCGAGTTCCCAGACGCTCATGGCACCGGCACGGCCGATCACCAGGTCGGCCGCGCCGTACGCGCTGGCCATATCCTCGATGAAAGGCGTGATCTCGGCCTCGACCCCGGCAGCGGCGTACGCGGCCCGGGCCGCTTCGATATGACGCGCACCGCATTGATGGTGCACCACCGGTCGCAGTGCATCGGGCAGGTGCGACAGCGCCTCCGGCAGACGTTCGTTCAGGGCGCGCGCGCCCTGACTGCCGCCGAGCACCAGCAGCCGCGCGGCGCCGGTCCGGCCGCTGAATCGTTCCGCGGGTTCCGGCAGCGCGGCGATGTCCGCGCGCACCGGATTGCCCGTATGGACCGCCTCGCGGCTGGGCGGGAATGTACCGGGCATCGCCTCGAGCACGCGCCGGGCGATCCGCGCGAGGATCCGGTTGGTCAGGCCGGCGACCGCGTTCTGCTCGTGCACGACCAGCGGCACCCGCGCGAGCGGTGCGACAAGGCCGCCCGGACCCGCCACGAACCCGCCCATCCCGAGCAGGGTGCGTGGCCGGTGCCGACGCAGCACCCGCCATGCCTGCCAGCAGGCATGGGCGAGGGCGAACGGCGCGCGCAGGCGCGTGGCGAGGCCCTTGCCGCGGACGCCGCCGACATCGAGCCATTCCATCTCGATGCCGGCCGCCGGCACCACGCGCGCCTCCAGACCCGCCCGGGTGCCCAGCCACACCACGGGCACGGAACGCGCACGCAGTTCCTGGGCGACCGCGAGCGCCGGGAATACATGGCCGCCGGTGCCGCCGGCCGCGATGAGCACGGGCCCCATCATCGTTTGCCCCCGCGCGGTTTGGCCTGGCGCTGCGCCGCGGCGACCTCGTACTGGACGCGCAGCAGCAATCCGATCGCGGCACACATGGTCAGCGTACTGGAGCCGCCATAGCTCATGAGCGGCAGGGTCAGGCCCTTGGTGGGCAACAGTCCCATATTCACGCCGATATTGATGAACGCCTGCAGCGCGATCCAGATCCCCAGACCGGTCGCCAGATGGCCCGCGAAAGCCATGGAGGCGCGATGCGCGCGCCCGGCGATATCGAATGCCCGCCCGACCAGCACGAAATACAGGGCGATGACCGCGAGCACGCCCAGCAGCCCCGTCTCTTCCGCGAAGATCGCGAACAGGAAATCGGTGTGGGCCTCCGGCAGATAGAACAGCTTCTGCACGCTGCCGCCGAGACCGACACCGGTCCATGCGCCACTGCCGATCGCGATCAGCGACTGGGTCAACTGAAAACCGCTGTTGAACGGGATCCGCCCATGGATCGAGGAATGCGGTGATCCGCTCCATGCGATACGGGGACGAGAAAGCCAGGGCGGCCAGCGTCGCGGCCGCGGCGCCCACGAGCAGGCCAAAGCGAGCCAGGGGTACCCCACCGAGGAACAGGACCGTCAGCGCGCAGGCGGACAGCACGACCGCGGCGCCGAAATCGGGCTCCATCAACAGCAGGAACGCGGCCACGGCGATCAGCGCCAGCGGGCTCAGGAATCCGCTCCAGGTCGACTGCAGTGCCGTGGCGCGGCGAACCACGTAGTCCGCCAGGTAGACGATCACCGCCACTTTCGCCGCTTCCGAGACCTGGAAACCCATTGCCCCCAGTTCGAGCCAGCGGGTGCTGCCGTTCACCGTGCGACCGAAGCCCGGCACCAGCACGAGGGCCAGCAGAAAGAGACTGACGATCAGCAGCGGACGCGCCAGTTGTTGCCAGCGTGCCAGCGGCAACTGGACCACCGTCCACGCGGTCACGATACCGAGCCCGACGAACGCCCCCTGCTTCACCAGGAAATGCCAGGGGTCGCCGAACTCGCGTGCCGCGACCGTGATCGAAGCGGACGCCACCATGACCAGTCCCAGCACCAGCAGTACACCGGCGCTCACGAGCACAACGGGATCGAGCTCATCCGGTCGCACGGTCCAGCGTGAGGCGGTACGGCCATTACCGGCTGCGGCGACGGCAGTCATGCAGCCCCCCGCTTGCGGACCGCGGCGGCGAACACGTCCCCGCGCTCGTGATAATCACGGAACATGTCGAAGCTGGCACATGCCGGTGACAGCAGGACCGCGTCTCCCCGCCGCGCGAGCGCGGCGGCGCGCGTGACGGCGGTGTCCAGATCGGCCGCGTGCTCGATCGGTGCGGCGCCTTCCAGCGCCGCCGCCAGCAGCGGCGCATCGCGGCCGATCAGGAGCACCGCGCGGGCACGACGTTCCACTGCCCCACGCAAAGGCGAAAAATCGGCGTCCTTGGCGTCGCCCCCCGCGATCAGGACGACCGGGCGATCCATACCGTCGAGGGCGGCCGCCGTCGCGCCGACGTTCGTACCCTTCGAATCGTCGTACCAGAGGACACCATCGAGTTCGGCCACGAGGCGCGTGCGATGCGGCAGGCCTTCGAAGTCGGCCAGCGCCGGCGCCACGCGAGCCGGATCGGCACCGACCGCACTCACCAGGGCAAGCGCCGCCAGCGCGTTGGAGCGGTTATGGCCCCCTGCCAGCGGCAGCCGCCCGGCCTCCAACAGTCGCGCGTTGCCACGGGCGAGCCACAGCTCACCGTCACGCTCGATAACACCGAAGTCGTCATCGGTCGGCTCGCCGGCCGTGAAACCGATCTGATGGGTCACACGACTCGCCAACCGGGCCGCACCGGGATCGTCACGATTGACGACGGCCGTATGGGTCCCGTTGTAGATCCGGCCTTTCGCCGCCGCGTATTCGGCCAGCGAGCGGTACCGGTCCATATGGTCCGCACTGACGTTGAGCACGGTCGCCGCCGCGGCCTGCAGACTGAAGGTCGTCTCGAGCTGAAAACTCGACAGCTCCAGCACGTAGAAGTCGGGGGCCTCGGCACCATCCGCCAGCAGATCGAGCGCCGGCGGACCGAGATTACCGCCCACTCGGACCCGGTAGCCGGCGGCCTCCAGCAGCGTGCCGACCATGGTGGTCACCGTGCTTTTGCCGTTCGATCCGGTGATGGCGATCACGGGCGCATCGGCCGCGCGGGCGAACAGTTCGATATCGCCGATGCATTCGACACCGGCCTGGGCCGCCGCCGCGATGGCCGGCTCGTGGGGTGACACGCCCGGGCTCATCACGATGCGGCGGGCGCGCGCGAAACGGCGGTTGTCGAACGGGCCCAGACTGATCCGCACATCCGGCCAGCGTTGCTGGAACGCGGCAAGACCCGGCGGATCCGTGCGGTTATCGACCACCTCGAACGGCTCGCCCGCACGATCGAAGAAGCGCGCGCACGAGAGCCCGGTCGCGCCGAGGCCGACGATCAGTACGGGTTCGGTTTTGCGGGTCGCGGCAGTCATCGGATCTTCAGCGTCGCAAGGCCGATCAGGACAAGAATCACGGTCACGATCCAGAACCGCACGATCACGCGCGGTTCCGGCCAGCCACTCAGTTCGAAGTGATGGTGCAGCGGCGCCATGCGGAATACGCGCCGCCCGGTCAGCTTGTAGCTGGCCACCTGGACGATGACCGACAGCGTCTCGACCACGAACACGCCGCCCATGATCACCAGCACCAGTTCATGGCGCGCGATCACCGCGAGCAGACCCAGCGCGGCGCCGAGCGACAGCGAGCCGACATCGCCCATGAACACCTGGGCCGGGTAGGTGTTGAACCACAGGAATCCGAGGCCGGCGCCGACCATGGTGCCGGCGAACACCACCAGTTCACCGACACCGGGTACATAGGGAATCTGCAGATACGCCGAGAATTCCGTGTGACCCGCGGCGTACACGATCACGCCCAGCGCACCGGCGACCATGACCGTCGGCAGGATCGCGAGCCCGTCGAGACCGTCGGTCAGGTTGACCGCATTGCTGCTGCCGACCACCACGAAATACACGAACGGAATAAAGGCGATCCCCATCGGGATGGCGATGTCCTTGAAGAACGGCACGATCAGCTCGGTTTCCGCCGGGATCTCGGCCGCCACATACAGATAGATGGCCACCGCAAGGGCGATCACCGACTGCGCGCTGTATTTGAGGGCCGCCGGCAGACCCTTCGAGTTGCCGTAGCGCAGCTTGCGCCAGTCGTCGATACCGCCCACGAGACCGAACGCGAGTGTCGTCAGCAGCGCGACCCAGACGCGGTGATTGCCCAGGTCACACCAGGCCAGGGTCCCCAGCGCCATCGACACGAGGATGAGGACCCCGCCCATGGTCGGCGTACCGGTCTTGGTCAGATGCGTCTGCGGGCCATCGCTGCGCACGTGCTGGCCGACCTTCGCCACGGTGAGGTAACGGATCACCAGGGGCCCGACCAGAAGCGCCAGTACGAGCGCGGTCAACACGCCCAGAATCGCGCGCAGCGTGAGATAGCGGAACACGTCGAAGCCGGAGTGATACTGCGCCAGCCACTGGGTCAGGTCATACAGCATCGCGACCCTCCTCCGCCCCGTCGACCAAGGCGGCCACCAGGCGTTCGAGGCGGTTGCTGCGCGAACCCTTCACGAGCAGCGCGATATCCGCATTCAGCAGCTCACGCAGCGAGGCGGCGAGCGTATCGAGATCTTCGACGGGCTCGGCGCCGGGACCAAATGCCTGACAGGTGACTTCACGGCTGGGCCCAAAGGCCCAGAGCCGCTCAAGCCCGGCCGCGCGCGCCCGTTCGCCGAGCGCCCGATGGGCCGACTCGGTCTCATCGCCCAGTTCGCCCATCTCGCCGACCACGGCCCAGCGCCGCGGCGCCTCTTCCGCAAGAACGGCGAACGCCGCCGCGAACGAGCCCGGATTGGCGTTGTAGCTGTCGTCGAAGACGGTGCTTCCCCGCGGGCCGAGGCAACGACAGAGGCGGCCGCCGATGGGGCGCACCGCGGCCAGTCCGGCGACGATGGTGTCCGCGTCGATGCCGGCCGCGCGGGCCGCGGCGGCCGCCCCGGCCGCGTTCGCCCGATTGTGGGCACCCGGCAGCGGGAAATCGATGCGCTCGATCCGGCCGGCGAGCGCGAGTTCAAACGGATCCTCGCTCACGATGCGGATATCCGCGTCGTCAGCACGGCCAAAGGTCAGGCAGCGGCGTGCGCCCGCGAAGTCGCGCCACAGATCGCACCACGGCTCGTCGGTCGGGATCACGGCGATCGCATCCTCGGGCAGTGCCGCAAACAGTTCCCCGCCCTCGGCGCGCGCGACCCCCTCGATCGAGCCGAATCCCTCCAGGTGCGCCGCCGCGGCGTTGGTCACCAGTCCGACATCGGGCTCCACCAGGCGCGTCAGATAATCGATCTCGCCAGGATGATTGGCGCCCATCTCGAACACGGCCGCCCCGTGCGCCGCGTCCAGTTCGCAGAGCATGATGGGGACACCGATCTCGTTGTTCAGATTGCCGCGGGTCGCAAGGGCGTCGCCGCGCTGGCGCAGGATCGCGGCGATGCATTCCTTGACCGTGGTCTTGCCGTTGCTGCCGGTCAGGGCGATCACGGGCGCCCCGAAGCGCATGCGCCAGGCATGGCCCAGTTGCCCCAGTGCCCGGCGCGCGTCGTCGACCACGAGGCACGGGAAGTCGTCCGGTGCATCGCGTTCGACGATCGCGGCGGACGCCCCGCGCGCGATCGCGTCATCCAGGAATTCGCGACCGTCGAACCGCGGCCCGGAGAGGGCGACGAAGAGATTCCCGGGCTCGAGCGAACGACTGTCGGTGGATACACCACGGAATGCGGCATGGGCGCCCCCGCGCGTGAGCCGCCCGCCGATCCACTCGGCCACTTTGCCCAGATCCGCGGCGATCATGGCGCCTCCCCGTCGGTCAGGCCGAGCTGGCGCCGTGCGGCCTCGCGGTCACTCCAGGCCAGGACTTCGTCGCCCCGGATCTGGACCGATTCATGACCCTTGCCGGCAAGCAGGATCGCATCCGCCGGATCGGCCTCGCGCAGCGCCAGCGCGAGCGCCCGCTCACGGTCGCGCTCGACCGTAACGGCCTGATCGGCGGGCATCCCGGCCAGGATCCCGGCGACGATCGAATCCGGGTCCTCGTGGCGCGGATTGTCATCGGTGACGACGATCCGGTCAGCACCGGCAGCCGCGGCGGCCGCCATGAGCGGGCGTTTGCCCCGATCACGGTCGCCGCCGGCCCCGAAAATGCACCAGATCCGACCGCTGAAGTGCTCACGCAGGGCCGCGAGCGCGGCCGTCAGTGAACCGGCGTTGTGCGCGTAATCGACCACCACCGTGGCGTGAGCCGAGCCCCGGAAAGCCTCCATCCGACCGGCGACCGGCCGCACCTGCCGGACCCGGCGGGCGATTTCAGCGGGACCATGGCCGAGGGCCACCAGCGCCCCGCACGCGGCCAGCAGGTTGTCGACATTGAAGGCCCCGAGCAGCGGCGCGCTCACCGGCACGGCCTCATCCGCCACCACCAGTTCAAAACGCAGGCCACCCGGCTCCGCGACGACGTTCCGCGCGTACAGATCGCCGCCCGTGCGGCCCCAGGCAATCGCCCGGACCGAAGGATCGAGATCCCCCAGGAGCGCCTGACCGAAACGGTCGTCACCGTTGAGCACCGCCGCCTTGAGACCCGGCCAGGCGAACAGGCGCGCCTTCGCGGCGGCATAGGCCGTCTCGTCGGCGTGATAGTCGAGATGGTCGCGGCCGAGTTGCGTCAGGACGGCCACATCGATGCGCGTCCCGTCGAGGCGATACTGGGCGAGTCCGTGCGAGGACGCCTCCAGTGCCAGCCGGCGTACGCCTTCGCCGACGAGTGCGGCCAGCGCCGCCTGGACGCCGACGGCGTCGGGCGTCGTGAGCCCGGCGTCCGCAACCTGACCGATGCGCCCGCGCCCGAGCGTGCCGAGCACGGCGGCGGGCGCGTCGGGTTCATCCAGCATCGCCGCGACGAAATGCGAGACCGAGGTCTTGCCATCGGTGCCGGTCACCGCGATCACCGCGTCGAGCGCTGCGGCCGGTTGTCGCCGGAAGCGGGCCGCGATCGTCCCGACTTGCCGCGCGAGCGCCGGAATACCGATCGCCGGCACGCCGGCCGCGCGGCAGCGCTCGGCTGCGTCCGTGGTCCAGCGCGGATCGTTGGCGTCGAAGAATACGACGCCGGCCCGCGCGCTCAGTGCGGCATCAAGGAAGTCGAGGCCGTGGGCCCGCGTTCCGGCCAGCGCGATAAACCCGGCACCCGGCGTGACGCGCCGGCTGTCCAGCGTCAGATCGGTCACCGTGGCATCGGCGATGGACGCCTCGTCGGTCAGCCCGGCGCAGAGCGTCGCGAGGGTGCGCGGATCGGTTTCGACAGCGGCGGCCATCATGAGTCGTCTCCGCGCCGCGCGAGCATCCGGCCGTCGCCCGCGTCCGGATGGATATCGAGGAGCCGCAACGCCCCGGCCATCACGCGACCGAATACCGGTGCGGCGACCTGGCCGCCGTAGTAGTTCTCGCCCTGGGGCTCGTCGAGCACCACCACGGCCGCCAGACGCGGATCGCTCGCCGGCGCGAAGCCGGCGAACAGCGCCCGATAGCGATCGCGGGCGTAGCCATTGGCGGACACCTTGTGCACGGTCCCGGTCTTGCCCGCGACGCGGTAACCGGATATCGATGCGCGCTGCCCGGTACCGGCATCGACGACGGACTGCAGCATGCCCTGGAGCTCGCGCGCGGTCTCCGGGCTCAGCACGCGGCGACGTTCATCGTTGACGGCATCGCGTCCCGGAACGGCGCGGAAATGGACGGGCGGGAGCATGCCGTCGGCCGCGATCGCCGCGTAAGCCCGGGTCAACTGCAGCGGCGTCACGGACACGCCGTAACCGAACGACATCGTCGCCTGCTCGACCGGTCCCCAGGAGCGGGCCGGCATCAGTTTGCCGCTCGCCTCACCGGGGAAACCACTGCCCGTATCCTCGCCAATCCCGAACCGTGCGTAGGTACGCCACAGCGTCTCCGGCTCCAGTGACATCGCGATCCGGGTCGCGCCGACGTTGCTCGACATGCGGATCACGCCGCCGACATCGAGCTCGCCCAGATCCTTGTAATCGGAAATGCTGTGACCGCCGACACGCAGGGTTCCCGGTGCCGTCTGGATCCGCGTGTCCGGCTCGAAGCGGCCGGTCTCCAGGGCAGCGGCGATCGTCAGGGCCTTCATCGTCGAGCCGGGCTCGAACACATCGGTGACCGCCCGATTACGCACGCTCCGACTCGACCGGTCACCGGACGGATTGGGATTGAACGCCGGCTGGTTGACCATCGCCAGCACTTCACCGGTATGGACGTCGAGCATCACGAGTGAGCCGGCCTTCGAGCCGGAACGGGAGACCGCCGACTTCAGTTCGCGGTAGGCGAGATACTGCAGTCGGCGATCGAGACTGACCCGCAGATCCCGGCCGTGTTCGGCGGGACGCAGGAGTTCAAGGTCCTCGATGACGTGGCCGAGCCGATCCTGGACGACGCGTTTGCGCCCGGGGCGGCCGGACAGCCAATCATCGTACGCCAGTTCGAGACCTTCCTGGCCGCGATCGTCCACGTTTGTGAAACCGAGCACATGCCCGGACACCTCGCCGGTCGGATAGTAGCGTTCATACTCGCGTCGCCGCCCGACGCCGGGCACGTCGAGTTCGGCGACCGCTTCCGCCCGCTCGGGGCGCATATGACGCCGCAGCCAGACGAATTCGCGATCGGCCCTGGCGCTGATGCGCTCGGCGAGCGTCTGTACCGGCATATCCAGGGCCGACGCCAGTGCGGCCCAGCGCTCACGCGCCTCCATCAGTGGCGCGGGATCGGCCCAGACCGACCACACGGGCGTGCTGATCGCGAGCGGTTCACCGTTGCGATCGACCAGCATGCCGCGATGGGCCGGGACCGGGACCGTACGCACGTGGCGCACATCGCCCTGCCCCTGCAGGAAATCCCGGCGGACGACCTGCAGATCGAACGCCCGGACGACCAGCACGAGACCGGCAAGCACACAGGCACCCGTGACGACGTGGCGCCGCCAGTTCGATACCGTATTGGCCGGTGCGCGTTTCATTGCAGAATCACGATCTCCTCGCGTTCAAAATCGGGCAGCCGCATATCGAGCTGTTCCCGCGCCAGGCGCTCGATGCGCCCCTGTGTCGCCCAGGTGCTCTGCTCCAGTTCGAGGCGCCCCCACTGGGTGTCCAGTTCCGCCTGCTCCTGCTCGAGCCGCTGGAGTTCCACGAACAGCGCGCGCGATCGATGCTGGCTGTAGACGACCGCGAGCGCGCTCGCCGTCACCGCCAGCGTCAGCCCCAGCGCGATGGCGTTCTGTCCCTTCATGCCGGCCGCTCCGCGATGCGCAGCCGCGCGCTGCGGGCGCGCGGATTGCGTCGGGTTTCGTCATCCCCGGGCGTGACCGGCTTACCGACCGGACGCAGCCGGGCCACCGGCCGCTCGGCCTCCACCGGCGGCAGACGGCCGCGGCTGTCGCGCACGACCGCGGGCCGCTCACCGGCAGCAGCGCGGATGAAGCGCTTGACGCGGCGATCCTCGAGCGAGTGGAAACTGATCACGGCGAGCCGCCCGCCGGGGGCCAGCAGGTCCGGCACCGCCTCGAGCGCGGCGTCCAGCGCCTCCAGCTCGGTATTGACGGCCATGCGGATCGCCTGGAAGGTCCGGGTCGCCGGATGCTTGTCGCGCTCGCGGCGCGGCACGGCGGCATCGACGATCGCGGCGAGCCGGGCAGTGGTATCGATCGGCGCTTCGGCGCGAGCGGTGTCGATCGCGCGGGCGATCCGGCGCGCGAACCGCTCCTCGCCCAGGGTCCGGATCACCCGCTCGAGTTCGGCCACTTCGATCCGGGCCAGCCACTCGGCGGCCGTTTCACCGGTGGTCGTATCCATGCGCATGTCGAGCGGACCGTCGTGGCGGAAACTGAAGCCGCGCTCGGGCCGATCGAGTTGCGGCGACGACACGCCCAGATCCAGCAGGATCCCGTCGTAACCGGCGGTCGGCGCATTGTTGCCTGCAATCGCGCGCAGCATGGCGAAATCTCCCTGCGCTACCCGAAACCGCGGATCGTCTCCGAATCGTTCCGCGGCGGCGGCGACCGCATCCGGATCGCGATCCACCGCCAGCAATCGACCCTCCCTGCCGAGGCGCTCCAGGATCGCGGCGGCATGGCCACCGCGTCCGAACGTCGCGTCGACGTACGCCCCATCCGGACGTATCGCCAACCCGGTCAGTACTTCCTCGAGGAGTACCGGCCGGTGATCGGATGGCTCCGCCACCCGGTCAGATCGACAGGGACTCGAGCGCTTCCGGCAGCTCGAGCCCCTCCTCGTCATCGTCGGCGGCCAGCCAGGCCGCACGACGCTCGTTCCAGGTCTGCTCGTCCCAGAGCTCGAACTTGTTGCCCTGTCCGATCAGCACGACCCGCCGGTCGATGCCGGCGAACTCGCGCAGCGGCCCGGGCACGAGAATCCGGCCCTGACCGTCGAACTCGCATTCCGTCGCGTGACCGATCAAAAGGCGCTGCAGGCGCCGGGCCTGTTTGTTGAGACTGGGCAGGCGCACGAGTTCGCGCTCGATCGCCTCCCATTCGCGCATCGGGTACAGCAGCAGGCAGCCATCGCGGTCGACCGTGATGACGACGCGACCATCCGACTCCGCCTGGAGGCGCTCGCGATAGCGCGCAGGGACCGCCATGCGGCCCTTGGTATCCAGACTGAGATTGGTAACGCCTCGAAACACGATCGGCCCTCGCCACGGGGAACCACGATTACCCACTATTCCCCACTAGAAGACACTATAGGTAGGGGCAAAACCCCCTGTCAAGGCGAAACCCACTTTGTGGAATGCCGAAAGTCCAGCAGCGACAGGGACTTACGAATTACGGTGGGAGTGGATCGGGATTTGCGCCCATCGAATCATGGAGTTGCGAACGCAACCTGATCCCGGACATGAAAGCGGCGGCATCCCGAGGGAATGCCGCCGCCTGTTCGATCCAAAAAAATGGAGCCGGCCATAAGCCGGGTTCTGTCGTGGGCAGCCATCCATCTCGGACGGGCGTCGCCGCCCGCCTCAAGCAGCCTACCCGGGAACCACGCGGGCCACGTGAGCGTTCCCCTATTTGGCCTTGCTCCGGGTGGGGTTTGCCGTGCCGTCGATGTTGCCACCGACGCGGTGCGCTCTTACCGCACCCTTTCACCCTTACCATTCCGAAGAATGGCGGTCTGCTCTCTGCTGCACTTTCCGTCGGCTCACGCCGCCCAGGCGTTACCTGGCACCCTGCCCTGTGGAGCCCGGACTTTCCTCCCCCGCCCGCAGGCGGGAGCGGCTGCCTGGCCGACTCCAGGCCGCAATATACTGCGTTCGGGCAGCCGGACGCCATAGGCACGAGCCGCGCGCGCAGCCCGCACCCGCCCGCGCCGCTCCGGGTGGTACAAAGTGGGTCGACGCGTGGGGGATCGTGGGCCAGACAGCGTCAATCGCCCTTCGCGCCACTGCTCCCGTGGGCCAGTGCAGCCTGGTAGGCGTCGCGGCGTTTCGTGCCCGTCAGGCGGGCGGCCACGGCCGCCGCCCGCGCCGGCGGGAGCTCCGGCAGGAGGGCATCCAGCGCATCGCTGAGCGTAATACCGGTACTGCCGGCCGGTGCCTCGCTGGCCCCGGCGACCACGAGTACGATCTCGCCGCGGCGCTGATTCGGGTCGGCATCGACCCAGGTCGCCAGTTCGCCCAGCGTCGCCCGATGCACCGTTTCGTAGGTCTTGGTGAGTTCCCGCGCGAGGGTCGCCGGCCGCTGTGAACCGAATACCGCCGCCAGATCCGTCAGCGCCGCCCCGATCCGGTGCGAGGACTCGTACAGCACGAGCGTCCGCCCCTCGGCCGCCAGCGTCTTCAGGCGCTCACGTCGGGCATTGGCACGGGCCGGCAGGAAGCCCTCGAACACGAAACGATCGGTGGGCTGGCCGGCGGCCGACAATGCCGCGATCGCGGCCGAGGCCCCCGGGATCGGGACCACGCGACAGCCCGCCTCATGGGCGGCCACCACAAGCCGATAACCGGGATCGCTGACGCCGGGCGTGCCGGCATCGCTGACCAGCGCGATCGACGCGCCCGCCTCCAGACGCCGGATCAGTGCCGGAATCCGGTCCTTCTCGTTGTGTTCATGCAGCGAGACGAGTTCCGCCCGGCCATCGAAGGTAGCCAGAAGACGCCCCGTGTGGCGCGTATCCTCGGCAGCGACGAGGTCGGCGGTGGCCAGTACCGTCCGGGCGCGCTCACTCAGATCGGCCAGATTGCCGATCGGTGTAGCAACGACGTACAGGAACCCGGAAGCGGATTCAGAGGGCGAGGATGGGGACATGAGCGCGACTGTGCCGCCCCGCTTCGATGGAAACAAGTGGCCGCGGCGTACGGCCCGGCACACCGCCGTTGACAGGCGGAGGAGTGCTCCCGATACTGCCACCGCGCCGCAGAGCATTACCGCAATGCCCGCATGGCCCACTGGCACCCCTGCGCCGTCGCGACCGGCTGGCAATGGTCATGCGGCCGACTGCCCGGGCATGGCGCAGTACGGCCCCGTCACTGAATGGCCGAACACGGACCCTGCCGCGCGACGATGTTCGCGCGCTGCTATCGGCACGCCCACACCTGTGGAAACCATCATGCGGTTCAAAGCGCTTCGCGCCGTCACAATCCCGGCCCTGCTGCTGGCCCTGATCGCCGGCTGCGCGACCCGCCCCCCGGCGGAGGAACCATCCGCCGAAGAACAGGCCACGGCGCAGGCCCGAGCCGAAGCCGAGGACCTGATCGACGCGGGTGAGCCCCTGGCCGCCGTGCGCATCTACCGCGACCTTGCCGCCGAAGCCGAGCCCGAGCAGGCCCAGCGCCTGCGGCTGCTGATCGTCGAGGTCCTGTTCGACGCGGGCTATCCGGAACTGGCGCTCGAATGGCAGCGCGAACTCGACGCCCGGGCGGTCCCCGCCGACCTGAACACCCGCAAGGCGATCATCGACGCACGCGCGGCGATCGTCCAGCGTCAGGGCGTGCGTGCCCTGCGGCTGCTACCCCCGATCGCCCCCGACATGGATGACGCTCTGCGGGCACGCATCCTCGCGGTGCGGGCCGACGCCTACGGGATTACCGGACAACCGGGGCGGGCGCTGAGCATCCGGATCGAGCGCGAAGAACTGCTCTCCGATGATGCGGCCATCGACGCGAATCATGAGGCGATCTGGTCCCTGTTGCAGGGGCTGCCGGCGGACCGTCTGCGCGAACTCGGCGAGCAGGAGGATGCCCCCGTGCTCAACGGCTGGGCGGAACTCGCGCTGGCCGTCCAGCGTGCCCGTATGGGCGAAAAACCGGTGCCGGCGGCGCTCGATGCCTGGCGTGACGACTATTCGGGCCACCCGGCGAGTGCCCGCTTCGCCGCCAATCTGCGCGATCGGGTAACGGCTGAAATGAGCTGGCCGCGGCAGATCGCCCTGCTGCTCCCGCTCAGTGGTCGGCTTGCCAACGCCGGGCAGGCGATCCGCGATGGCCTCATGGCGGCCTACTATGACCAGCCGGAGTATGTGGAACGGCCGCGGATCGAGGTCTACGATACCGGCACCGAAGGTCCTGGCGTCACAGCCGCTTACGAGCGCGCGGTCGACGCCGGCGCCGACTTCGTGATCGGTCCTCTGGCCAAGGACGCGGTCGCTGGAACTCGCGGGGCGCGGATCGCTGGAGACGCCCGTCCTGAGCCTCAATTACCTGCCCGGCGACGCCGACGAACGCCCGCAAGACCTTTACCAGTTCGGCCTGCTGCCCGAAGACGAAGCGCGCCAGGCCGCCGACGCCGCGATCCAGAACGAGCACTTCAACGCGGTGACCCTGGTCCCCGCCGGCAACTGGGGTGGGCGCATGAGCGACGGCTTCCAGTCACGCTACGAAACACTGGGCGGTGTCGTCGTAGAGAGCTCACGCTACAACAGCGAAGCGAGTGACTACGGGCGCCCCATCCAGGCCCTGCTGAATCTGGACAGCAGCTACGCGCGCGAACGCCGGCTCCAGAACACCATTGGCAGGGACGTGCGTTTCGAACCACGACGCCGACAGGACATCGAGGTGATCTTCATGGCCGCGATGCCCCGGCAGGCGCGCCTGCTCGAACCACAACTCGAATTCCACCGCGCCGGCGACCTGCCGGTGTACGCGACGTCGCACGTGTTCTCGGGCGTACCGGACCCGGATTCGGACTGGGATCTCAACGGCCTGTTCTTTACCGATCTGCCGTGGATTCTCGACAATCTCGACGACCCGGATCCGCTCTACCGATCGGTTACCGAGCACTGGCCGGGTGCCCGCGGGCAGTATCCGCGGCTCTACGCCCTCGGCATCGATGCATTCGCAGTCCTGCCACACCTGGGACGCCTCGGTGAAAGCGATCAGGCCGTCCTGAATGGACGCACGGGTCGGCTCACACTGGACACGGACGGGCGGATCCACCGACAGCCGCGCTGGGGGACTTTCATCAAGGGACGTCCGGTTCCGGTCAACCGGCCCGAGGCAACACCCGATGAGGAGGAACTCGGCGAGGATGTGCGCACGCGGGCCGGCGATTCGTGAGTCTGCGCGCGAACTCGCGCGCCGCGGTCGGCGAAGCCGCGGAAACCCTCGCACGGCGTCGACTGGAGGCGGCCGGCCTGAGGCTTCGGCATGCGAACTTCCGCGCCCGGCGCGGCGAGATCGATCTCGTCATGGAGGCACTCGATGGTCAGATCGTGTTCGTCGAGGTCCGCTATCGCTCCCGGCGTGACTACGGTGGCGGTATCGCCAGCGTCGACGCCCGCAAACGCCAGCGGCTGATCCACGCCGCCCGTGCGTACCTCCACTGCCACGGACTGCACGAGCGTCCGGCCCGGTTCGACGTCGTCGCGGTCGACGGCTGTGACCGGATCCAATGGATCGAAGCCGCATTCGATGCGGACGGTGCAGGGTGATGTTTCCAATCGACCAACCATCAGCACACTGGACTGAAGATGGACCCCGTTGAACGCGTAGAGGATCTCTTCGAAGCAAGCATCGAGACCAAGCGCACCGCGCGTGAACAGCTCCCGGCTACGATCGTCGCCGCTGGCGAGGCCATCACGCGGTGCCTGCTCGGCGACGGCAAACTGCTCAGCTTGCGGCAATGGCGGCTCGGCGGGCGACGCGATGCACATCGCGGCGGAACTGGTGAACCGGTTCGAACTCGAGCGTCCGGCACTGCCGGCGATCGCCCTGACTGCCGACACGCCGACGATGACGGCCATCGCGAACGATTACGACTACACCCAGGTTTTCGCGCGCCAGATTCAGGCGCTGGGATCGGCGGGGGATGTCCTGCTCGCGATTACGACCAGCGGGCGCTCAGCCAGCATCGTCGCCGCCATCAACGCCGCCCATGACCGCGGCCTCGACGTGATCGCACTGTCCGGCAAGGATGGCGGCGATATCGCCGCCCTGATGGGGCCATCCGACGTCGAGATCAGGGTCCCGTCGGAGTCGACCGCGCGCATCCAGGAGGTCCACCTGCTGGTGATCCACTGCCTGTGCGATATGGTCGACCGCCAGCTGTTCGGCGGAACTACTTGATCACCCGCAGGTTCGGTTTCTTCGCGCCACCGGAATCGCTGGCGTCCTGCGGCTCTTCGTCAGCCGGCGCGGCCTCGGTATCCGGGGCCTCGGCATCGCTGCCATCGTCCTCGGTAAAGAGCATGCCCTGCCCGTTCTCCCGGGCGTAGATCGCCAGCACCGCCGGAATCGGCGCGACGACCGACATCGGCCGGCCACCGAAGCGGGCATCGAAGGTTACCGCCTCGTCACCCAGTTCAATACCATGCGCGGCCGACGGACCGACATTCAGCACGATTTTGTCGTTTTCGACGTAATCCATCGGGACCTGGACGCCGGGCGCCCAGGCATTCACCAGCAGATGCGGGGTACAGTCGTTGTCGACGATCCACTGGTAGATCGCCCGAAGGAGATAGGGTCGACTGGAGTTCATGGAGCGGCTCCGCGTAACGCAGACCCTATATGATACGCGCACGGCCCCCGCTACGGCCAGCACCGCACGTCAGGGCATCCGGATTCCCACCGGAGCCCGGCCGTCGCGCGATATTCCGCTTCAGCGCAGTGCGCGTTCGTCCTCACTCAGGCTGCGGCGAAATCCCTCGCGCGCGAAGATCCGCTCCGCGTAGGCCTCCACGGCGGCGGCCTGTTTGGGCAGCTTTACTCCCCAGTGCGGCAGCCGCCACAGGATCGGGGCGATCCATGCATCGGCCATGCTGAATTCCTCGCTGAGGAAAAACGGCCGGGCCGCGAAGACATCCGCGGCCGCGCTGATACTGTCCCGCAAGGCGGTCCGCGCCTTGTCGCGGCGGGATTTCTCACCGGTTTCGAGGTCACCGAGGAGCGTATACCAGTCGGTTTCCACCCGATACAGCGCTAACCGGGCATGGGCCCGGGAGACGGGATCGACCGGCATCATGGGCGGATGCGGGAAACGCTCATCCAGGTACTCGACGATCACGCGCGAGTCATACAGGGCGAGATCCCGATCCACCAGGGTGGGCAGCGATCCGTACGGATTCAGGTCGTAGAGATCCTCGGCCTCCTGCCCGCCATTGATCTGCTGGATCACCGCCTGGATATCTTTTTCGGCCAGGACGATGCGTGCACGGTGGCTGTAGACCGAATCGGGCGAAGAGAACAGCGTCATTACGCTGCGGTGCGTTACCGTCATGCGGATTTTCCGACTCGAAGACGCGAATGTAGTACCCCCCGGTCGGCCCTTCGGGCCGTACCGGAGGATTTCGGTGCTGTCAGTGTACGTCCTTCCAGTATTCCTTTTTCAGGACGTAGGCAAAGCCGAGGAAGACCACCAGGAACAGGAGCACCCAGCCGCCGATGGCCGTGCGATCCATTCGGGCCGGCTCGCCGAGATAGACCATGAAATTCACGAGATCGTTCATGGCGCGATCGAACTCGTCCGGCGACATGGAGCCCTCCTGGACGAGTTCGAACGACTCGATGTGCTTGCCGCCATGCTCGTCCTCGGCGTAGACGGGGCGCTGGAACCCCTGCAGTTCCCACAGGACATGCGGCATCGATGCACCTGCGAGCACGACATTGTTCACGCCGGTCGGCGACGATTCCTCGACATAGAATGTCCGCAGGTAATTGTAGATCCACCCGGGGCCACGCGAACGCGCCGTGAGCGTCAGATCCGGCGGCTGTTTGCCGAATACGTCCTCGCCATACTCTTTGGTCATGGCGTTGGTCATCAGACTCCCGACCCCATCCTTCTTGCCCGTCTTGTCGGTCGTCCAGATCAGATTCTCCTCGACCACATCCGCCGGAATATCCAGATCCTCGGATACATGCATCCAGCGGTGGTACTTCGCCGTATGGCAGCCCATGCAGTAGTTCACGAACAACTGCGCGCCACGCTGCAGCGAGGCCTCGTTGCCGAGATTGACGTTCGGCTGCTCCCAGTAAGCGCCCTGCGCGCCGCCGCCGGCGGCGAATCCACTCAATGGGAACAGGAGCGCCGCGATCAGTGCGATTCGCTTGATCATCAGTGCGTCACCCTTTCCGGCACGGGCTTGGTCTTCTCGAAACGGCTGACGAGGTATAGACCGACGAAGAACCCGAAGTACACGACGGTGAATGTCCGCCCCAGGATCTTGTTCAGCTCGGTCACCGGCTGCGTACCCAGCCAGCCGAGCACGAACAGGGCGACGACGAACGAAGCCAGCAACAGCTTGTGCCAGATCGAGCGGTACCGGGTCGATTTCACCGGATTGTTCTCCACGCGGTCGAGCCACGGCAGGAAGAACAGCAGCACGATCGACAGCCCCATCGCGATCACGCCGGGGAATGCCGATCCGTACATCGATGGCACGGACCGCAGGATCGAATAGAAGGGCGTGAAATACCAGACCGGCGCGATGTGCGCGGGTGTGCTCAACGGATCCGCGGGCTTGAAGTTCGGCGGCTCGATGAAGTAACCACCCATCGTCGGCATGAAGAACACGATCGTGAAGAAGACGATCAGGAACACCGCAATACCGACCAGATCCTTGACCGTGTAGTAGGGGTGGAACGGGATGCCGTCTTTCGGCTTGCCACTCTCGTCCTTGTTCTTCTTGATCTCGACGCCATCGGGATTGTTCGAGCCGACCTCGTGCAGCGCGAGGATGTGCGCGACGACGAGGCCGAGCAGGATCAGCGGCATCGCGATCACGTGAAGCGCGAAGAAGCGATTCAGCGTCGCGCCCGAGATCACGTAGTCGCCGCGGATCCATTGGGCGAGATCCGGTCCGATCCACGGAATGGTCGAGAACAGCGAGATGATGACCTGCGCGCCCCAGAACGACATCTGCCCCCACGGCAGCAGATAGCCCATGAAGGCCTCGCCCATCAGCACGAGCAGGATGAGCACGCCGAAAATCCAGATGAGCTCGCGGGGCTTTTTGTACGATCCGTAGAGCAGCGCCCGGAACATGTGCAGATAGATCACGATGAAGAACATCGACGCACCGGTCGAGTGCATGTACCGGATGAGCCAGCCCCACTCGACATCGCGCATGATGTACTCGACGGAGGCGAAGGCCTCCTCCGCCGACGGCTGGTAGTGCATCGTCAGGAAGATCCCGGTCACGATCTGCAGGACCAGAACCAGCAGCGCGAGCGAACCGAAGTAGTACCAGAAGTTGAAGTTCTTCGGTGCGTAGTACTCGGTGAGATGCTCCCGCATCATCTTCGTGAGCGGGAAGCGGTCATCCACCCAGGCCAGAACCTTGCCCATCCCCTTAGCCCCTCTCGTCTTCGCCGATCACCAGGATATTCTCGCTGGCATACATATACGGCGGAACCGGCATATTCGTCGGCGCCGGCTGCCCCGCATAGACGCGCCCCGCGATATCGTACTTCGACCCGTGACAGGGGCAGAAGAAACCGCCAAGCCAGTCGGAACCGAGCTCACCGCCCGGTTCCGGGAAATAGGACGGGGAGCATCCCAGGTGGGTACAGACGCCCACCATGACCAGCGTATCCCGGCGCTCCTCGCGTGCGCGCGCCGGATTCTGGCAGTACGGCGGCTGCTCGGATTTCGCGGATTCCGGATCCGCGAGTTGCGGTTCGAGTTTCGCGAGGGTCTCCAGCATCCGGTCTGTTCGGCGGACCACCCAGACCGGTTTCCCGCGCCACTCGTAGGTTACCCGCTGACCGGGCTCCAGCCTGCCGATATTGACCTCGACCGGGGCCCCGGCCGCCTGCGCGCGCGCGCTCACCGACATGGAATTGACAAACGGCACGATCCCCGCCAGCAGGCCGGCACCGCCGACCACCGTCGTGGCGCCCGTCAGGAAGCGGCGGCGCGTGGGATCCATCTCATCCGAGGCCATCGAATGTCTCCCGGGGGTCATTGTTCTGGTGTTGGTGTCGCCACCGCGCGGCACGGAACGCCACCCGATGGCTCAAAGGGCGGGAGGATACCATAGCCCCCGGGGCCTGTGGAGCAAGGCTCATACCGGGTTATCGATATCGACGAACCGGTGCTCAAGCCCGAAACGTTCGGCCAGATGCCCGCCCAGGGCCTGTACGCCGTAGCGTTCGGTCGCGTGATGCCCGGCGGCGAAGAAGTGAATCCCGCATTCCCGCGCCGTGTGTGCGGTGCGCTCGGATACCTCCCCGGTGATGAACGCATCGACGCCGCGGGCGATCGCGTCGTCGATGAAGTCCTGCCCTGCCCCCGTGCACCAGGCGGCCGTTTCGATCGGTCCATCATCGGGGCCCAGGTGCAGGGGCGCGCGGCCCAGGCGCTCGCCGATCCGGGTGCCGAAATCGCGCGCGTCGACCGGCTCATCGAGACGCCCGAACCACAGCAGATCGGGGATACCTCCGGCCGCCTGCCTGCCGGCGACCGTGATCCCGAGCAGGCGGGCGAGTTCCGCATTGTTGCCGTATGCGCCGTGCACGTCGAGCGGGAGGTGGTACGCAAGCAGGCTGAAACCGGCCTCAAGCACGGTGCGCACGCGCCGCAGCTTCATACCGGTGAGTTGTGGCGGTTCATTCTTCCAGAACCAGCCATGATGGACGAGCAGCGCGTCGGCCCCCCACTCCTGCGCGGTCTCGAGCAACGCCTGGCAGGCCGTGACGCCCGTCATCAGGCGGACGGTTTCGGACCGACCCGCGACCTGCAGGCCATTCGGGCTGTAGTCACGCAGCGCGTCGATTTCCAGCAGACTGTTCGTATAATCGACCAGCGTTTGCGTCTCGGCCATGCCCTCCCCCGCTTCGGCCCGCATCCGCGCCGAGTGTACACGGCACACGCCACCGGGCGAACCCTGACGGTCCGCGCGTAGACACACGCCCTCACCTGGAATCAAGGACCGCATGGGCTTTAGGCTGTACGGGACAACGATTTGTTCGTGTCCGCCCCGCACTGATGTTCGCGGGGAGAACGGTACCCGAGGAGGCGGTACCGCATTTCGCTCGCCGGATCCGCTTCCGGTGACAAATTCGCAAAAGCAGGAACCATGGAGAAACACCATGAAGCGCTTTGCAGCAGTTGGCATGGCTTTCGCCGTCAGCCTCTCGGCTTTCGGAACGGCCCATGCCGCAGATAACGACGTCGTCGAGATCGGTTACTTCAACTGGTCGGACTCCCTTTTCACATCGCACGTGGCCGAGTACA
The DNA here is from genome assembly GCA_034520925.1 of Halofilum sp. (in: g-proteobacteria). Taxonomy (GTDB): domain Bacteria; phylum Pseudomonadota; class Gammaproteobacteria; order XJ16; family Halofilaceae; genus Halofilum. The sequence continues at coordinate 340,123 of JAXHNC010000001.1, forward strand.
TCGTCCAGGAGAAGATGGGTCACGAGGTCGAGATGACCAAGGCCGATCCGGGCGCGGTCTATCAGGCCGTCGCCTCGGGCGATCTGGATTTCCACACGGACGCCTGGCTGCCGGATACGCACTCCGACTACTTCGAGCAGACGGCCGGCAAGGTCGTGAATCTCGGCCCCGTGTACAGTCGCGCCCGTCTCGGCTGGGTCGTTCCGGACTACGTTCCGGAGGACCAGTTGAGCTCCATCGAGGATCTCAAGTCCGACGAGATCCAGGAGAAGCTCGACGGCAAGATCGTCGGCATCGGCGCGGGCGCCGGTCTGACGCGGCTGTCCAAGAAGGCCATGGACGAGTACGGCCTCAAGGATGCCGGGTATAACCTGGTCATCTCCTCGGGCGCCGGCATGACCGCCGCGCTCAAGCGTGCGATCCAGAAAGAGGAATGGATCGTCGTCACCGGCTGGAGCCCGCACTGGAAGTTCGGTCGCTGGGACCTGCGTTATATCGAGGATCCCAAGGGCACCCTCGGTGGCATCGAGCGCGCCGACATCGTCGCCCGGACCGGCTTCTACCGCGAATTCCCGGACGTCTACGAGATGCTCGACAACATGACCATCCCGCTGTCGGACGTGCAGGCGGGCATGGACGTCGGCGAGCGCAAGTCCTATCCGGAAGCGGCCGAGCAGTACGTCGAGGAGAACGAGGAACTCGTCGACTCCTGGATCAGCGGCGGTATGTAACGCCGCGGAAGCCTCGCTTCCTCACAGGGCCCGGCCAGTTGGTCGGGCCCTTTTTGTTTCCGGTCCACGAAACGATTACGACCGGTGGACGGGCTCACCACGGTCGCATTTGACGCAGTCCATGGGTGTGCCGATGGCGGCGGCGCGCTGTTCGGGGTCGATCACCCACGGGCGGCTGAACCATGGCGGACGGTGGCGGACATGGCGGGTGTGACCGCAGTCGAGATCCGCGACCCAGTCGTCTTCTTCATCGGTGTGGAATCCGACGATCCGGCGTTCCGTCATGCGACCTCGCTGAGCCGGCGTTGCAGGGCCTCCGCAAGCAGCGCGTTCTCGGGCGGCGTGCCGACCGTTACCCGCAGGCAATCCGTCAGCGCCGGATGCGTGCCGTCAAGGCATTTGATCAGGATGCCTTCGGCGAGCAGTCCTTCGAAAAGCGTGCGCGCGAGTCCCTGCGGTACACGCAGGAGCACGAAATTGGCGGCGCTCGGATAGACCTTCACGCCCGGTAACGTGGCGAGTTTCGCGGCCAACGCGTCCCGCTCCCGGCGGATCTCCGCCGCCTGACGCTCGAGACGCTCGAAATGATCGAGCGCGAACGCGGCACCGGCCTGGGTCAGCGCGTTGACGTTGTAAGGCAAGCGCAGTTTGTCGATCTCGCCGAGCCAGGCCGGCGGCCCGGCCAGGAATCCCAGTCGCAGACCGGCGAGCCCGAGTTTCGACAGCGTCCGCAGCACCAGCAGATTGTCGCGTTCGCCGAGTTCACTGATGAAACTGTCCCGGGCGAAGGGCTGATAGGCCTCATCCACGACCACCAGACCACGAGCGACATCGGCAACCCGGAGCACGTCGGCGCGCGGCCAGGCGTTGCCGGTCGGATTATTCGGCCACGCGAGCCAGACGACCGCCGGGTCGTGTTCCTCGATGGCGGCTTCCAGCGCCGGCATGTCGAGGCCGAAATCCGCCGTGAGCGGCACGCCGACGAACTCCAGACCGCAGAAGGTCGCGATCATGCGATACATGACGAAGGTGGGCTCGGGCGCGAGCACCTTCGCGCCCGGTCGAGCCAGCGCGAGGGTCACGAGCTGAATCAGTTCATCGGAACCGTTACCGAGCAGGAGCGCCTGATCCGCCGGCAACGCCGTGTGCTCACGCAACCGCGCGGCCACCTCGGTGGCACGCGGATCGGGGTAGCGATTGACGCCGATTCCGGCCAGGCACGCCGCCCACTCGGCCCGAATATCTTCATCGGGCCAGGTGTACGGATTTTCCATCGCATCCAGCTTGACCACCTCCCCGACCTCGGGGACGTGATAGGCCGAGAGCGCCTGAACTTCCGGCCGGATCCAGTCGGCGGGCCGGCTCACGTATTCCCCCCGGAGAGCCGGGCTTCGGCCGATTCCGCATGCGCGGCCAGGCGCTCACCGCGTGCGAGGGTCGCCGCGGTCGGCGCGAGACGGGCGGCCCCCTCGGGCGAGCATCCGAGCAGGCTGGTCCGCTTCTGGAAGTCGTAAACACCCAGCGGTGACGAGAAACGGGCCGTGCGCGAGGTCGGCAGCACGTGATTCGGACCGGCGCAGTAATCCCCGAGGGCCTCGGGGGTGTGGCGGCCCAGAAAAATGGCGCCCGCGTGCCGGATCCGGGGAGCAACCGATTCCGGATCGTCGACCGACAGTTCCAGGTGCTCGGGGGCGATCCGGTTGGCGACGTCGATCGCTTCGTCGAGGCCCTGCACCCGGATCAGCGCCCCGCGTGCGGCGAGCGACGCGCCGATGATGTCCCGCCGTTCCTGGTTCGGCAGCAGACGATCGATCGCGGCGACGACCCGATCGAGGAAATCGCCGTCCCAGGAAACGAGGATCGCCTGGGCCTCTTCGTCATGTTCGGCCTGGGAGAACAGATCCAGGGCGATCCAGTCCGGGTCCGTGGCGCCGTCGCAGACCACCAGGATCTCCGAGGGGCCGGCGATCATATCGATACCGACCACGCCAAACACGAGCCGCTTCGCGGTGGCGACATAGGAATTGCCGGGCCCGACGATCTTGTCCACCGCAGGCACGGATTCGGTGCCGAAGGCCAGCGCCGCGACGGCCTGGGCGCCGCCGACGGCGAACACCCGATCGACCCCGGCGATCGAGGCCGCCGCGAGCACCAGGTCGCTCACCTCGCCCCCGGGCATCGGCACGACCATCACGAGCTCGCCGACCCCGGCGACTTTCGCCGGGATCGCGTTCATCAGCACGGAAGAGGGATAAGCGGCCTTGCCGCCCGGGACGTACAGACCGACCCGGTCCAGGGGTGTGACCTGCTGACCGAGCAGGCTGCCGTCGGCGTCGCGATAGCTCCAGCTCTCGAGTTTCTGCCGCTGTGCGTAGTCCGCCAGCCGCTCGGCGGCGTGTTCCAGCGCGCCCCGCTCGGCAGCCGACAGGCGGGCCAGCGCGCCATCGAGGGCCTCGCGGTCGAGTTCGAGATCGGCCATCGAATCGGCGTCGCGCCGGTCGAAGTGGTTGGTCAACTCCACCACCGCCGCATCCCCGCGGGCGCGGACGTCCTCGAGAATCGTCTGTACCGTCTGCAGAATACCGGGATCGGCTGTCCCGCCATCATGCTGAAGAGCGCTCAGGCGCGTATCGAAATCGGCGGCGGTACTATCGAGGCGGTTGAGATCGACCATCGTGTTCTTTCCGGGTTCCAGCAAGGAGAGGGCCGCCAGCGTGGCGACCCCCTATTATCACCCGCGAAAGTCGCAAGTGAAACAAATGCACCCGCCGCTGCCGGACCGCCCAACGTGGCCGGCGCATCCGGATTCGCCCGCGGCGGGCCGGAATGTCACCATTGACCGCCTGACATTACTGACCCGAACACTGGTAAAGCCTCTGCTTCCACGAATCCACTCCGGAGAGACCATGGCCAACACCGTTCACTGCATCAAACTCGACCGCGAGGCGGAGGGGCTGGATCGGCCGCCCTACCCCGGCGAGCTGGGACAGCGCATTCATGCGCAGGTGTCGAAAGAGGCCTGGCAGATGTGGCTGCAGCATCAGACGATGCTGATCAACGAAATGCGCCTGACGCCGGTCGACCCGAAGGCCCGGCAGTTCCTTGAACGCGAGATGGAAAAATTCTTCTTCGGCGAGGGATCGCAGCGGCCCGAGGGTTATGTGCCGCCGGAAGACGAGTCGTAAATCCCGGGAACCGATTGATCGTTTCGCGGTCGTATATGAAGCGCGTGATTGCGCAGGCTCCCGGCTGTGGTTATTCTCTGCATTTACATGAACACAGAGAATCTATCGAAACCGACGGGTATCAACAGGCGAAATGCCTGAACGGGTGCCGGATGACCGCGGTCGGGAGCATGGATCAGTCGTTTTGACCCTTGCCGTCCTTGCGATATCGTTCCGGCCAGATCGTCTCGGGATCAAGACCGATTTCGGCAGCGATGACCCGCTCCATGCGCGGGTAACGCGAGGACAGGGCATTACGCACCGCCTGACGCGTAACGCCCAGATCGCGGGCAAGCTGTGACAGGGAACTGCCGCGTATGCGCAACTGGAACTTGATCCATTCGTTGCGCTGCATGGGGTCTGCGGGGATAGTCTGGGGATCTGGTACTGTAGTCATGCAAGGACAATAGCGCGCTATATGTCGCATGTCAATGTATCAGGTTGTTACACGACCGCACTACCCGATTGGCTGGGGTGTGGGTCATAATTCAAAAAATATAACTACGCCTCGAGAGGAGGCTTCAGGATACTGCCGTGACCATTGAAGACCAGGATATCGTGTACCCGGGCAGCCCCGGGCTGAACGATCCGGCCGCATTTCCGGCCCGCCTCGAGGCATTGATTGGTGGCATGAGTGTGCGCGCCTTCGCGCGCAAGGCCGGTGTCTCGGATACCTTCCTGCGCCAGTGCCTGGCCGGACGGACGGAACCGACCCGGACCAAGCTGCTCGCGATCGCCGAAGCCGGTGGCACCACCGTCGAATGGATCGCCACCGGGCGCACCGATCCATCGGATCAGCCGGCCATTGGCGAACGCCCTTCCATCGATCGCGATCTGCTCGAATCCATCATCGAGATCGCCGAGCAGGTGCTGGACGACGCGGGAACCCGCCTTGCCGCCGGCCGCAAGGCGCGCCTGATCACCGCCCTCTACGATATGCACGCTGGCGCCGATCGCGAATCGATATCGCGCGAAACGATCCACCGGCTCGTCGCCAGCACGGTGTGAGCCGCGGTCAGCTTTGATAGGGCCACGGACACGGCCGTGTCGCCGTCGCGCGGTATTCCGGCGCGCCGATAGGCCTCGATAGAATAACAATATAAAAATCGAGACTTTTTCATTCTAACGGCGCCGGTATACCTTTGCTCCGCAATGCCGCCCGATCGGCGGACTCACTGCGGAGCGCAGCATGTCCAACCCGCTACTGACCGAATCCAACAGCCCGCTGAACCAGGATCAGGCGCAGCGTCTCAGCGACGTCGTCGCCGATCTGCGCACTGACCAGATCACCTGGCTCAGCGGCTACCTCGCCGGACTGACCGCCGCGGGCACCGCGGGCGCTCCCGCGGATGCCCAACAGTCGCCCGCCCCGGCCGAGGCGCCCGAGATCACGATCCTGTTCGGCTCGCAGACGGGCAATGCCGAGGAAATCGCCCAGCAGGCCGCACAGAAAGCCGAAGCGCGCGGTTTCCGCCCGCATGTCGTCGACATGGCGGACGTCAAGAAACCCCAACTCAAAGCGACGGAGCGCCTGCTGGTGGTCGTTTCGACCCACGGAGAAGGCGATCCGCCCGATACGGCGGCCGAGCTCCACGAACTCGTCGGTTCGAAAAAGGGGCCGCCGCTCAAGGACACGAAGTTCTCCGTGCTCGCGCTCGGCGACACGAGCTACGAGCACTTCTGCCAGACCGGCCGGGACTTCGACGCGCGGCTGGAGGCACTGGGCGGCACCCGGGCCCATCCACGCACCGACTGCGATGTCGATTTCGAAGAGGCCGCCGAGGCCTGGATCGAGGGCGCGATCGAGGCACTCGCCGCCGACCTCGATACGCCCCCGTCGAATGTCGTCGCCTTCGGCCCGGTCGCCGGCCACGGCGCGACCGCCACCTGGTCGAAGAAGAACCCGTTCGAGGCCTCGCTGCTCGACAACATCGTGCTGAACGCCGATGGCTCGAACAAAGAGACACGCCATATCGAGGTCTCGGTCGAAGACAGCGGTCTCGAATGGCAGCCGGGCGATTCGCTCGGTGTGCTGCCACGGAACAGCGAGCGCGACGTTCAGGACATCCTCGCCGCGCTCGGATTCGCCGGCGAGGAGACCGTGACCGGCCCCCGTGGCGACGTCGCCCTCTCCGAGGCGCTGACCCACGACTATGAGATCACCACCCTGACCCGGCCATTCCTGCAGGGCTGGGCAGAACTCAGCGGCGCCGATGACCTCCAGGCACTGATCGCCGATGACAATCGCGACGGCCTGCGCGAGTGGATGCACGGGCGCCAGCTGATCGACGTACTGCAGACGTGGCCGGTCGATTCATTGACTCCGCAGTCATTCATCGACCGCCTGCGCAAGCTGCCCGCGCGGCTCTACTCGATCGCCTCGAGCCATAACGCCAATCCGGACGAAGTCCACCTGACGGTCGCGACCGTGCGCTACGAGGCCCACGGCCGCGAGCGCGAGGGCGTGGCCTCCACGTGGCTTGCCGATCGCGTCGATGATGACAGCCCACTGCCGGTCTATATCGACCACAACAAGAACTTCCGGCTGCCCGATAACGACAGTGCGCCGATGATCATGATCGGTCCCGGCACCGGCGTCGCGCCCTTCCGGGCATTCGTCGAGGAGCGCGAACACCGCGACGCCGACGGCGCCAACTGGCTCTTCTTCGGCGAGCAGCATTTCCATACCGACTTCCTGTACCAGCGCGACTGGCTGCGCTGGCGTGAGCAGGGCGTGCTCGATCGCATCGACGTGGCCTTTTCGCGCGATCAGGCCGAGAAGGTCTACGTCCAGGACAAGCTGCGCGAACGCGGCGCCGAGGTCTACGACTGGCTCGAACAGGGCGCGTACGTTTACGTCTGCGGCGATGCCGAATACATGGCGCCGGACGTCCACCAGGCACTGATCGACGTCATCGCCGAACACGGCAACCGCTCGCAGGAAGATGCCGCCGCCTGGCTCGGCCAGTTGCAGAAGGACAAGCGCTACCAGCGCGACGTGTATTGACCAGGGCGTACCGAGGGTCAGCGCAGATAGTTCCCGCACCGGGATCGGTAAACAGCGATCTCTCGCCAAGACGCCAAGCGCGCCAAGGAAGGCGAAAAAGGCTGAACGCGATGGTACGCCATTGATCGGCGGATTAGCGCGAGGGGGGAGGAGGCGATTCGGGCATGATCCCGTATTACGGGCCACATCAGATGTCGTCGGCCCGCGCATATCCTCAGAGGCAGTGTTCGGCATTTTTATCGACTTACTTGGCGCGCTTGGCGTCTTGGCGAGACACCGATTTTTTCTGGATGCAATAATTCCGGCACTGATCCCGGCTCCCCATACGAGGTTTGAATGAGTAACGAGGACATCGATCTCGACGCGCTCGATCCGACCGAGCGCATCAAGCATGACAGCGACTACCTGCGCGGCACGATCGAGGAAGGGCTTGCCGATGAGGCAACCGGCGCGATCGCCGAGTCGGACACCAAGCTGCTCAAGTTCCATGGCAGCTACATGCAGGACGACCGCGACGTCCGCGCCGCCCGCCAGAAGAAGAAGCTGGAGCCGGCGTACTCGTTCATGATCCGCCTGCGTATGCCGGCCGGCGTATGCACGCCGCAGCAGTGGCTGGCGCTCGATGAGATCGCGACCCGCTACGCCAACGGCACGCTGCGTCTCACGACCCGGCAGACGTTCCAGTATCACGGCGTGATCAAGCGGGAACTGAAGGCGACCATGCGCGCCATCAACGACACGCTGCTCGACACCATCGCGGCCTGCGGCGACGTCAATCGCAACGTGATGTGCAGCCCGAATCCGTATGCCTCGGACGTACACGCCGAGGTGTTCGAGTGGTCGAAGCGCATCAGCGATCACCTGCTGCCGAACACCCGTGCCTACCATGAGATCTGGCTCGACGGCGAGAAAGTCGCCGGCGGTGAACCGGACAGCGAACCGCTGTATGGCGACCGCTACCTGCCGCGCAAGTTCAAGATCGCGGTCGCGGTACCGCCGATGAACGACGTCGACGTATATGCCAACTGTCTCGGTTTCATCGCCATCACCGACGACCATGGCGAGCTCGCGGGCTTCAATGTCACGGTCGGCGGCGGCATGGGCATGACCCACGGCGATACGGCGACGTACCCGCGTCTCGCCGACGTGATCGCCTTCTGCCGTCCCGAGCAGACCCTGGCCGTCGCCGAACAGGTCGTCGCCCTGCAGCGCGACTATGGCGATCGCGTGAATCGCAAGCACGCCCGCTTCAAGTACACCGTCGATGATCACGGCCCGGAATGGATCCGGAGCGAGATCGAACGGCGCCTGGGCTGGTCACTCGAGGATCCGCGCGATTTCGGGTTCGAATCGAACGCCGACCGCTACGGCTGGGTGGACGGCGCGGATGGGCGCGGCCACTTCACGCTGTTTGTCGAGAACGGGCGCATCAAGGACGAAGGCGAGCGCCGTATGCTGACCGCCCTGCGCGAGATCGCGCGGGTGCATGACGGCGAATTCCGCATGACGCCGAATCAGAACGTGATCATCGCCAGGGTGGCTGACGAGGATCGCGGGCGGATCGAAGAGATGCTCCGGGACCACGGCATCGATCCCGACGCCGACCGCTCGGCGGTGCGCCGCAGCTCGATGGCCTGTGTCGCCTTCCCGACCTGTGGGCTCGCCATGGCCGAATCCGAGCGCTACCTGCCATCACTCATCGACCGGATCGACCACATGATGGCCGCCAACGGCCTGCACGACGATGCCATTGTCGTGCGCATGACCGGCTGCCCGAACGGCTGTGCCCGGCCCTATCTCGGGGAGATCGGCTTCGTTGGCAAGGCGCCGGGGAAATACAACCTGTATCTGGGCGCCGGCTTCCGCGGCGAACGCCTGAACAAACTGCACCGGGAGAATATCGGCGAACAGGAGATCCTCGCGGAGCTGGAACCGATGATCGGTCAGTACGCGAAGGAACGCGAGGACGGTGAGCCCTTCGGCGATTTCGTGATCCGCGCGGGATATATCCACGCGACAACGGCGGGCCGGAACTTCCACCACGTGTGAACCCGCTCCGCCCGCGCCCGGTGGTCGCGGATCCGCTATTCGACGTTGATGGTGATCCGTGGCGATGCCACGACCGGTCGATGGGGAACGTGATTGCGATCCCCCATCAACAGCTGCAGCGTATGTTCGCCCGGCTCCAGTTCGATCACGGCCTCGGTCTGCCCACCCCCGAAGTGGCGGTAGGTCTCATTCGAGGGAATCGGCTGATCCATGGCCGGCAGCGTGCCGTCGATGATCAGGTGGTGGTGCCCGGTCGCCTCGGCACCGACTCCCGCCGGCGCCACGCCGATACCCTGCGCTCCGAACCGGACCTTGAATGGCGAACGTACGGTTTCACCATCCGCCGGCGATATGAAATACAGCCGGGCGTCGGCCGGCGCCGCCGTGCGCTCGGCCGCAACCGCCAGACCGCCATGGAACAGCATTGCGAGTGCCATCGCCTGCAGAATCCGGCTACCCATCGTCATCTCCCTGTCGCGTCCGCGACACGTGTCTCTCCCTGAGTTTGGCAACGGTTCCCGCAAAAGCAATATTTGATTATTGACCCCCGCCGGATCCAGCCGTAACGCTGCTGACCTTGTCCGCAAGGGATTGATCCCGATCGGTGCGCGTGCCGAGTTTGAGCGTCGAGTGGATCCGGGGCGCCCCCATTTCGTGCACGACCTCGTGACAGCGGCGTACCGCGGCCATGCAGGTCTCCCACTCGCCTTCGAAGTTGGTCCCGTAGGCGTGCATCTCCGGTTCAAAGCCCGCTTCCCGCAACACGTCCTGACAGGCGCGCACGTAACTCGAAACGGACACTCCGACGCCCAGCGGTACCAGACACAGCTCCACCATCACTTTCATCGCCAATCTCCCGAACGCGCCGACGCGCGCCCTGTTGCCACCGCGGCGGGCCCGGACGAGCGCAACCGACGATGCCGCTTCGCCCCGGAGCCCATGGCCGCTATAATTGAACGGTTGTACGCGATCCAGCCGGAAAAACGATGCCGCTCGCCCCGCTCCCCGATTCGGTCAACGCCCGCAAACTGCACCGCCGCCTGAAACGACAGGTGGGGCAGGCGATCGCGGACTACGACATGATCCGCGACGGCGAGCGCGTCATGGTCTGCATGTCCGGCGGCAAGGACTCGCACGCGCTGCTGGACATCCTGATCGAACTGCAGCGGCGCGCGCCGATCCGTTTCGATCTGGTCGCCGTCAATATGGACCAGAAACAGCCGGACTTCCCGGAGCACATCCTGCCGGATTACTTCCGTGAACGGGGCGTGGACTGGCACATCATCGAGCAGGATACGTATTCGGTCGTCACGCGCGTCGTGCCGGAAGGCAAGACGATGTGCGGTCTGTGCTCCCGCATGCGCCGGGGCGCGCTCTATGCCTGGGCCGCCGAGAACGGGATCGACAAGATCGCGCTCGGGCACCACCGGGACGATATCGTCGAGACGTTCTTCCTGAACCTGTTCCACGGCGGGCGGCTGAAGGCCATGCCGCCGAAACTGCGCTCCGACGACGGCCGCAACATCCTGATCCGCCCGTTGGCCCACGCGAACGAGCGTGACATCGCGAAATACGCCCAGCTGCGGGATTTCCCGATCATCCCCTGCAACCTGTGCGGCTCGCAGGAAAACCTGCAGCGTCAGAATATCAAGCGCATGCTGGCGGAGTGGGAACGCGAGCACCCCGGGCGCACCGATACCATGTTCGCCGCGCTCCAGAACGTGGCCCCCTCGCAGCTGGCAGACCGCGAACTGTTCGATTTCGCCGGACTTGAAGCCGATACCGCGGATGCGACGAACATGGACGAGTCGGCCGCAGCCGACTCGATTGCCCTGCGCTGGTTCGACCGCGCCCGACTGAGCTGAGCCGATGACCGACTGGAACACAGCCAATCCCGCTGTCGAGCTGCCCGACGACCTGCTCGACATCAGTCCGTGCGTCGGAGTCTGTCAGCTCGACGCCCATGACCGCTGCATCGGCTGTGCAAGAAGCCGCGCCGAGATCGCCGCGTGGGGAACGATGACGCCGGAACAGCGCGACGCGTCGAACCGCCGCAACCTGCCCAACGCCCATCCCGCCGTCGCGATCCGCCTGCTCGGCTACCCGCTCGAGGAAAACCAGCCACGCCGCCGCGGAGGCCGCAACCGCAACCGCTGAGGGCAAACACGGCCCCCTTCCCCCTGCAGCCGTAGGCCGGTTTCGCAGCGCGACGCCAGGCGCTAGATCCAGGCGTACCGGCGCATGGGCACCCCGCGTAGGCCGGCATGCGCGGTCCACGGCGATCAACCCGCTCCGATGCGTTTCACCGCGCAATGCCGGCATTCCGGCGGCGTACATGCGGCCGAATGTGTCGGCGCCAGGGAAGGCCGGCCTACGGTCCCGGGCGTGAACACACCTCCGCCCTGTCGCCTGTCGCCTGCCGCCTACAGAATCACCAATCGCAGCGCGTACGCGATAATCCCCACCGTCGCGAGACCCGCCAGCCACAGACCGACGAACCAGAGCAGGCGGCGCCACGTGGACCGGGGAGCGTCCTCCGAACCCATCAGTGGTACCCCTCTTCCGGATCGACTTTGCCGCGAAACACCCAATAGGCGTAGCCGGTGTACGCAAGAATGATCGGAATCAGTACCAGCGCGCCCACCAGCAGGAACGCGAGGCTCTTGTCCGGTGCCGCGGCCGCCCAGAGCGTCACGGAGGGCGGCACGATGTAGGGGTAAAAACTGATCAGGATGCCGATGTAGCAGAGCACAAAGACCCCAAGCGACGCCAGAAACGGCATGGCATCGCGCCGCTCGGCCAGCCCCCGATGCAGCATCCAGCCACAGCCGAGCAGCAGCACCGGCACGATGAAACTGAAAATGCCAGTCGGCCAGGCGAACCAGCGATCGAGGTAGACCGGGTTGAGAAACGGCGTGATCAGGCTGACGAGGCCAATCAGGATGAATGTCCCCCAGCCCGTCAGGCGTGCGATGCGGCGGGCATGATCCGCCAGCTGGCCCTCGGTCTTCATGACCAGCCACGTGGCGCCGAGCAGCGCATAACCGACCACCAGCGCGACACCGGTGAGCAGACTGAACGGCGTCAGCCAGTCCCACCAGCCGCCGGCATAGGCGCGGCCCTCGACCGCGATGCCCTGAACAAGGGCACCAAGCGCGATCCCCTGGGCGAATGCGGCGACGATCGATCCCCCCGGGAAACCGAGATCCCAGAGGTACTGACTGCGGTCCGCGCGGGCACGGAATTCGAACGATACGCCGCGGAAGATCAGGCCCATGAGCATCGCGATAATGGGTGCATAGAGCGCTGGCATGATCGTGGCGTACGCGAGCGGGAATACCGCGAAGAGACCACCACCGCCGAGCACGAGCCAGGTCTCGTTGCCGTCCCACACCGGCGCGACCGAGTTCATGGCCAGATCGCGCTCGCCCTCATGGCGCAGGAACGGAAACAGGATGCCGACACCCAGATCGAAACCGTCCAGGACGACATAAGCGAGTACCGCGAAGGCGAGCAGTCCGGCCCAGACGAGTGCGAGATCGATACCCATCACGACTGCCCTCCATCATTGCTGCCACCCGGGTTACCGCCGCCCGGACGGTAGTAGTCGCGGCCATAGGCTGGACCGGGCACGATCCCCGCGGTCCGCGTGGGCCACCGATCCTCCTCGATGCCGGCGTCCGGTGACTGCGCCATCAACCGCATGCAGTAGTACGTACCCATGCCGAACACCGCGAAATACACCACGATGAACACGATCAGCGAGATCCCGACGGCCGACGCATCCAGACTGGAGGCCGAGTCACTGGTGCGCAGCAACCCGTAAACCGTCCACGGCTGCCGCCCGACCTCGGTCGTGATCCAGCCGCAGAGCACGGCCAGAAAGCCCGAGGGCGCCATCAGCACGGCCGCCCACTGCAGCCGTCGCTCTTCGAACAGGCGCCGGCGCCACCGCGCCAGGGCGCTCCAGAGCCCGACCGCCACCATCGCGAATCCAAGGGCAACCATGATGCGGAAAGTCCAGAACACGATCTCGGCACCCGGGCGCTCATCCGCCGGGAACGAATTGAGTCCGCGCACCCGGCCATCCCATTCATGCGTCAGGATCATCGAGCCGAGCTTCGGGATTTCGAGGCTGTAGCGCATTTCGCCGGCGCTGTCGTCGGGGATGCCGAACAGGATCAGCGGGGCCCCGTCATGGGTCTCGTAATGCCCCTCCATCGCCGCGACCTTGGCCGGCTGGTGTTCGAGCGTGTTCAGGCCGTGGAAGTCACCGGCGACGATCTGCAGCGGCGCCACGATCAACGCCATCCACATCGCCATCGAGAACATGATGCGCGCACCGCGATCGCGCGCGTCGCGCAGCAGATGCCAGGCACCGACGCCGCCGACGACGAACGCCGTCGTCAGGTATGCCGCCAGAACCATGTGCACGAGCCGATACGGGAACGACGGATTGAAGATCGCCGCCCACCAGTCAGTCGGCACGAACTGCCCGGCTTCGTTGATCCCGAAGCCCGCCGGTGTCTGCATCCACGAATTGACCGACAGGATCCAGAAAGCGGAGAACAGCGTCCCGATCGCCACCATCAGGGTGGCGAAGAAGTGGAGCCGGCGCCCGACCCGGTTGAGGCCGAACAGCATCACCCCGAGGAAACCCGCTTCCAGGAAGAATGCCGACAGCACCTCATAGCCCATCAGCGGGCCGAGGATCGGCCCGGTCTTGTCGGAGAACACGCTCCAGTTGGTACCGAACTGGTAGCTCATGACAATGCCGGAGACGACCCCCATGCCAAAGACGACGGCGAAGATCTTCTTCCAGTAGTCGAAGACGGTCAGATAAGCGTCATCGCGCTTCCAGAGCCAAAGCCCCTCGAGCACGGCGAGATAACTCGCGAGCCCGATCGAGAAAGCCGGGAAAATGATATGCGCGGACACCGTGAACGCGAACTGGAAGCGCGCAAGATCGACCGCGTTGAACGCCTCGAACATCGTCATACTCCGCCGATGACAAACCGATGTAGAAACGGATGCCTGTCCGCTACCTCCATCCTACCGTTCGTTGCTCCCGCGCCGTTGTATGCAGGGCGGCGCGATCGCCCGCGTTCCAGCACGCCACGGTCCGGTGATATCGCCCGGCGCCTGAGGCCGCGCGCGGCTGACCGGACAGCGATCAGCCGTTGGATGCCTCAACCCGGCCGCCGGAGCCGGATATGCCGGAACCAGCCCCACCGGCCAGTGCCGGTTCGTCGCGCTCAGCCGCTCCAGCTCGGGCACCTGCCGCAGACAGTCTTCGAACACCACATCCATCGCCGTCGCCATGCGCCGGACGATCGGCGCCATCAGCCGGCGCAACGGGGCGCGCTGGCCCGGACGCAGGAACTTGTCGAGGACGACGATACGCCCGCCGGGCTTCACGACCCGCGCGGCCTCGGCAAGCGCCCTGACCGGATCCGGCACCACCGCGAGAATCAGGTGCATGACGACCCGATCGAACGCCGCATCCGCGAACGGCAGCGCCATCGCATCGCCCGCCTGCAGCTCGACGGTGCATCCGGAATCCTCGGCGCGCCTGCGCGCCCGCTCGAGCATGGCTGGCGTGATATCGATGCCCGTGTAGACCGGGCCCTTCGGCAGCAGCGGCAGATCCAGCCCGGTGCCGACGCCCACCAGCAGAACAGTGTCCCCGGCCCCGGCATCGAGCGCGTCCAGACTGCGGCGGCGCATCGACCGGGTCGCCGCCGCCACCAATGGATCGTAGAGCGGCGCCCACAGCGTATAGGCGGCCCGCAGACTCATGATCGGCGGGCGACGGCGAACGCGGTCATTCCGGCAATGAGACCGACAACGAACCACGCGGGATCGGCGGCGCCCTGCACCAGAGCGGCCAGCCCGGGTCCCGGGCAGTAGCCCGCAAGCCCCCAGCCGGCACCGAACAGTGCCGCCCCGAGAACAAGGGGCCGATCGATATCGCTGCGCTGCGGCAGCCGCATGGGTCCGCCGAACCAGGAGTCACCGCGCCCGATCAGACGAAAGCCGACCGTAGCCGTCACGACGGCGCCCGCGAGCACGAACACGAGCGTCGGATCCCAGCTACCGGCGATATCCAGGAATCCGAGCACCCGTTCGGGATCGGTCATGCGCGCAAGATCCAGTCCAAACCCGAACAGGACGCCCGCTACCACCGCGATCAGGCCATTCATGTCAGTACCCCCGCGAGCGGCCCATGGCGCAGCAGCCACGTGACGATCATCGCGACGGCCACGAACACCGCGGTCGCCACGCCTGAGCGCGGAGACAACCGGGCGAGGCCACAGACGCCATGACCACTGGTACAACCACTGCCCATGCGGGTCCCGACGCCCACCAGCACACCGGCGGCGAGCAGCGCCCAGACCGGGAATCCGGTGCGCGCCTCGACGGCCGCCGGGTCCAGCCACTGGTGCACCGCCGCCCCCACGAGCAGCCCCGCGAGGAAAAGCCCGCGCCATAGCGTGTCGCCACGCGGACGTTCCAGGACCCCGCCGAGAATGCCGCTGATCCCGGCGATCCGGCCACTGCCGGCCAACAGCAGCGTGGCCGCCAGTCCAATCAGAACGCCGCCGGCCAGGGCCGACAGCCAATCGAATTCCACCATTACTTCCGCCTCCGTAAACCTGCAGGGGCAGCTGTCAGCGCACCCGGCCCAAACGCCGGATGGACGCGCCGCCTGCAGGGGTCACGCTCAAAACGCGTCGATCGGCACCTTCAGATAGATCGTGCCGTTATCTTCCGCTGGCGGGAATTCGCCCGCCCGGATATTCACCTGCACCGACGGCAGGATCAGCGTCGGCATGGGCAGCGTGGCGTCGCGGGCCTCACGCATCTTCACGTATTCCGCCTCGCCCACGGACTCGTTTACGTGGATATTTTCGCGCCGCTGCGCGCCCACCGTGGTCTCATTCTGGCGCTCGCGTCCGTTCGGCCCGTAGTCGTGCAGGATGAACATGCGCGCCTCGTCGGGGAGCGCGTCGAACAGCCGCCGTGTCGAGCGGTACAGCAGCCCGGCATCGCCGCCGGGGAAGTCGCAGCGGGCCGTGCCCGCATCGGGCATGAACAGCGTGTCGCCGACGAACACCGCATCGCCGATCACGTAGGTCAGGTGATCGCTCGTGTGCCCCGGCGTCGGGATCACGCTGGCCTCGAGGCCGCCGACCCGGAACTGCTCGCCATCAACGAACAGGTGATCGAACTGGCTTCCATCCGGCAGAAAGCCGCGCTCCAGGTTGAACAGCCGCTTGAAGCGCTCCTGCACGACGCGAATGCCCTCGCCGATCCCGACGGGCGGCCGGCCCAGGCGCTCGCGCAGGAACGGCGCTGCCGAAATATGATCGGCATGGGCATGCGTCTCCAGGATCCAGTCGATCGTCAGCCCCTCGCGCTCGACGATATCCAGCAGCTTTGTCGGCGTGTCGGTCCCGGTACGCCCGGACTTGCCGTCGAAATCAAGGGCCGGATCGATGATGACGCCGCGCAGGCTGTCCGGATCCCAGACGACATAGGAAAAGGTCGAACTCTCGTCGTGCAGTACGTGGCGGACTTGCGGTTGCATGTGGGGCACCTCCATTGATCAGGTTATAAGGTTAGATTTCTTTGTTATTTTAGTCAATACTAATTTAGTGATGTACAATATACGTTACCGGATCAACCGCGGACCCCTGGATACAAGCACGATGACTGATTCCGTGACCGTACCCGCCCTGCCCGGGAATCTGATCGCTGACAACGCGGAAGAGGCCGAGCGGTTCCTGCGGGCGCTGGCCAACCGCAATCGCCTGATGGTGCTCTGCAGCCTGGTGCCGGGCGAGTTGTCCGTCTCGGCACTCCACGAGCGGGTACCGCTCTCACAGTCGGCGCTGTCGCAGCACCTGGCCGTACTCCGCAACCACGGGCTCGTGGAGACCCGGCGTGAAGCGCAGACAATCCACTACCGCATCGGCGATTCCCGCGTGCGGAAACTGATGCCACTGCTCTGCGAGGTCCTTGCCGGAGACGACCACTGAATCACGCTGTCCCGGGGCGGCGCTCCCAGCGGCCGGACAGCAAAAAAGTGACCGGCACCATCAGCAGTACCGGTCAATAACGGCGGGGGTATTGGATGATTCACAAAGGGGCTGATTGGCGGATCACGGGACGCGAGATCTGGATATCACGACCCGTGGGCTGCCGCCGGATTCTCGACTCCGCCTCAGGAGCGGGCGCCACGGCAGGTCGACAGACCGATCAGCCGGTACGCTGGACAGAAGCCGAACGCCGCGGTTGCCAGAGGAACGAGTCCGATCCAGCCCCATGGGGTCTGGGGGCCGACGAAAACCAGCGAAACGAGGGCCACGCCAACGAGGACACGCAGCGTACGGTCGAGCGTACCGACATTCGTCGCGAACATTTTGATCTCCTGCCGAATTTTTCGTGGACAGTCCCGATACTGGGGCAATCCCATCGCGGCTTCAGTGACTTCGTCACACAATCGCGACGAATCCGGCGGCAGTACGTGACCCGAATCACTCTGGCATCCCCGCCACAGCGCGCCCAATAAAGGTGAACCCGAGTACCATGCATCCCAGCGATCACCCGGCATTCGATGGCCTCGAACCCGAACTGCGCGCGCGCGTCGACGCGGATTCACGCATGCTGGACCTCCCCGCCGGGGAGACCGTCTTCCGTCCGGGCGATCCATGTCGCGGCTTGCCGCTTGTCCTCGAGGGCAGTATCCGCGTCCAGATGACGGGCTGTTCGGGCCACGAAATCGTGCTCTATCGAATCGGCGACGCCGATGTGTGCACGCTTTCGATCGGCTGCCTGATGGCGAACCGCGGTTATCGCGCCGAGGCGATCGTCGAGATGCCAACCCGTGCGACGGCACTGCCCTGGCCGCTGTTCGATGAACTCATGGCCGGGTCGGCGTCATTCCGCCGCCGGATCATCAGTGCCTACGGAGAGCGCCTGGACACCCTGATGATGCTGGTCGAGGAAGTCGCCTTTGGTCGAATGGACACGCGTCTGGCCGAATGGCTCAACGCGCATGCACAGGACACGCCGCTTCGGATCACGCATCACGATCTCGCCGTCGAACTCGGGACAGCGCGGGAAGTGGTCAGTCGGCTGCTCAAGGAGTTCGAACGCGCCGGCAGGATCAAACTGGCGCGCGGCCGGATCGACATGCTCGCCCCGATCCCGATCGGAGGAAGCGGAGCGTAGTCCGGAATCATGCCGAAATGAACCGGCATTGCCGAGGAACGGGAAGCGCGACTAGGCTCCTGGCGGGATTCCGTTTCACGTTCAGGTGCCCGAGTCGATACACCGGGTTCCCGGTCCGTATCGCCACTCACCTGATCGACCCGCCCGGCCTGTACCGACATCCGCCCGCGCGCCGCTTCAATCCAGTCCCGGGTCATACGGTTCACCTCGGCCGTGCTGCGCCCCTCGGTTTCGATCACCGGGCCAATCTCCATCGTGATCGTGCCGGGATACTTGCGCCAGTCATCGTTCGGCCAGCACCGGCCCGAGTCCAGCGCCACCGGCACGACCGGGACGCCGGCGGCGTTCGCGAGCCGCGCACCGCCCTGCCCGTAACGTCCGGACTGATCCGGCGCCATCCGCGTTCCCTCGGGGAAGACCACCACCCAGCGCCCGGCGGCCAGGTGGCGCGAGCCCGCCTGCTCGATCTGCCGCAGCGCCTCGCGGCCGGCATCGCGGTCGATGCCGATCTCCTCGAGCGCCTTCAGGGACCAGCCGTAGAACGGAATCCGGAACAATGACCGCTTGATGATCCACGACAGCCGCGCCGGGAAAATCGTCCGGAAAGCGATCGTCTCCCAGGTCGACTGATGATTCGACAGGATCACCGCCGGATTATCCGGGAGATTTTCGCGCCCGACGACGCGATGGCGCACGCCGCAGGTCAGGCGCAGCCACGCCAGCACACAGCGGCACCACACGCGCGCCGTGCTCTCGCGCAGACCGTAAGGGAGCGGCCAGAAGAGCAGGACCAGCAGGGCGAAAACCGGGGTCACCACACCGAACCCCGCGTAAAAGATGACCGAGCGGAACGCCGCGAGGCGCGCCCCCTGTCTCTTCATGAGGCCCATTTCCGGAAGACCAGCGATGCGTTGGTGCCACCAAACCCGAAACTGTTCGACAGGATCGTTTCCATGCGCGCAGGCTCGCGCAACTCCGTCACGATGGGCCGTCCGGCGGCCTCCGGGTCGAGGTTCTCGATGTTGATCGAGGGCGCGATGAAGCCGCCGGCCATCATGTACAGCGAGTAGATCGCCTCCTGCACACCCGCGCCGCCAAGCGAATGCCCGGTCATCGATTTGGTCGAGGCCACGGGAGGCATGTCATCGCCGAACACATTGTGGATGGCATCGAGTTCAGTGATATCACCGGCGCGCGTACTGGTGCCGTGGGCGTTGATGTAATCGATCGGGGTATCGACGCCTTCGATCGCCTGCCGCATGCAGCGCACGGCGCCCTCACCGCTCGGGGCCACCATGTCGTAACCGTCCGAGGTGGAGCCGACGCCAACAAGTTCCGCCAGGATCGGCGCGCCACGCGCCTGGGCGTGCTCAAGCTCCTCGATAACCAGCATGCCCGCGCCACCGGCGATCACGAAACCGTCGCGATCGGTATCGTAGGGGCGCGACGCACGCTCCGGCGTATCGTTGTATTTCGACGACAGCGCGCCCATCGCGTCGAACAGCATCGACAGCGACCAGTGCTCTTCCTCGGCGCCACCGGCGAAAACGATGTCCTGGCGGCCCGCGAGGATCTGGTCCGCCGCCGCACCGATGCAGTGGGCACTGGTCGCGCACGCCGAGGAGATCGAATAATTGACGCCGCGGATCCCGAACGGAGTCGCCAGGCACGCCGATATGGTGCTGCTCATCGACTTCGGCACGGCGAACGCGCCGATGCGTTTCACGCCCCGCTCGCGCAGCGTATCCGCCGCATCGACGATCGTCGCCGTGGAGCCGCCTCCCGAGCCGGCGATCAGACCGATGCGCGGATCCGAGAGGTTGTCCGGATCGAGCCCGGCCTCCTGAGCGGCGTCCGACATCGCCACATACGCGTAGCCGGCCGCATCGGCCATAAACCGGCGCGGTTTGCGCGGCACCCGCGCATCAAGATCGATCTCGGGCCGGGCCGCGACCTGGCTGCGCAGCCCCATCGCGGCGTATTCCTCGTTGAACCGGATACCCGAGCGGCCATTGCGCAGGGCTTCCGTCACCGTCGCGCGGTCATTGCCCAGACAGGAGACGATTCCCGCCCCGGTCACCACGACCCGACGCATACCATTATTCCGACCATCGCTCATCGTAATCGCCTCAGAGTGCGGCCGCGGGATCGACGAACAGCGCCACCTTGAGATCGCGGGCACGGTAGATGGTGTCACCATCCACGGTCACCGTGCCGTCGGCGATCCCCATGGTGAGGCCGCGCCGTACGAGCCGTTTGATATCGAGGTAGTAGCGCACCTCCTGGTGGGAGGGCAGGACCTGGCCGGTGAATTTCACCTCGCCGGCGCCCAGCGCCCGCCCCTTCCCGGGGGCGCCGGTCCAGCCGAGGTAAAAACCGACCAGTTGCCAAAGGGCGTCGAGCCCCAGGCAGCCCGGCATGACGGGGTCATCCGGGAAATGGCAGTCGAAAAACCACAGATCGGGCCGGATCGCCAGCGTCGCCTCGACCCGACCCTTGCCATAGGCGCCGCCGGTGGAATCGATGTGATCGATCCGGTCGAACATCAGCATATTGTCGACCGGCAGCCGCGCATTCTCCGGCGCGAACAGGCGACCATAGCCGCAATCCACCAGATCCTGGTGCGAGAAACTCGACCGATTGAATCGTTCGTTCACGGAATCCCCGTCCTGCGTGCCCGTCACCGCCATGCCCGGCTCCATCAATGCCCGTTGGATCGACTGCCGACGCGGCCCGACAAGGCTCGGCGCGGCGACGATACGTTACCATTGGTCGGTCCCCTGCGTCTTGATCCGCGTGGGCCTGGGCTGTCGGATTGGCGTCATGGCGGGGCTGTGGCGATTTCGCGGCGTCGTCGAACGGCACCGGGAACTCCAGTGGCCGCCCCTGGCTGGAGCGCCAGGGATGACGCTACCGCGGACGCCCGAGATCGACGCGACACATGCATCGCACGGCCCCGGGGTCCCGTTCACGCCATCAATTGAATATAACGGGGTCACCCTCGCGATCGAACGCGAGCATCGATGACAGATCGCCGCCGGCGTGGACGGTCTTGATAAGCCCGGAGAACGCGTCCTCGACCTCCGAGTCCGACGGCGGGCCCTCGTCCCCGACCAGCGCCGCGGCCAGCACCATCTGCCAGTCCTCGCCCATCGCGCGCGATTCCTCGACCAGCCCAGAGAAGTCCGTGAGCTCCCCGGGCGCCTTGTCGACGTACATCACCGGCATCAGCCCACCGCCATTGCCCTGCTCATAGCGCTGACGCTCCTCCTCGGTCGCATCCTCGGGCAGCGCCACCTTCAGGAAAATGAACAACAGCCGCTGCGGCTCATCGCTGGCCTGGGCGATTTCCAGAAAAGAATCAAAGTCGACGATCTCGGTCATTGAAGCCTCGGGATATTATGGAGAGCCACAGATGAATTTACAGAACCGCGAATAACCACGGAAGATTCACCGTGACCGAATCCTGCGTGGTTATGAGTAGCTCCGGAGCGTTATTGCACCAGCGGCGAATCGGGCACGTCCAGTTCGACGCCCTCGATCTCGGCGTCGGCGGCGAGTTGGCCGATGTATTGGCTCACGGCGCGGCGCCAGGAGCGTTCGCGGATGTAGTCGGCGATCAGGTGGTTGACCTGATCGTAGGATAACGGCTCGCCTCCTTCGCGCGCGATCACTTCCACGACGTGGAAACCGTAACGGGTCTCAACGGGCCGACGGGCGAGGCCCGGATCGAGGCGCAGTACCACGTCCTCGAACTCGGGCACGGTCTGGCCACGGCCGACCGCGCCCAGGTGACCGCCATCCGTCGCCGACGGGCAGTCGGAATGACGCGCGGCGAGCGCGCTGACCGATTCGTTGCCGTTTACGGCCTCCGCGATCAAGGCTTCCGCCCGCTGCTCGGCCTCGGCACGGGCGTTGACGTCATCCGGCGGCGCGGCGAGCAGGATATGCCGGACCTCGGCCATGACCGGCGTGCAGAAGCGCTCCGGGTTCGCTTCGTAGTAGCGCCGGCAGGCCGCGTCGTCGACCTCGGGCTTCGGGATCTCTCGCTCGAGCAGCGCTTCGACCGCGGCATCCGTATCGTCCTCGGTATCCAGACCGAGTTCGTCCGCCCGCTGCCGCAGCAGTTCGCGCACCACGAGCTGGCGCGCGGCGGCGCCACGGCGCTCGTCGACGCCGCGTTCCTCGACCCGCGCGGACTCGTAGTGGATATCCTCGTCGGGAATCACCACCCGATTGACGGTGACCAGCGACATCGCCGCACCCCCCGTCATGCCGAGCGCTGCCGCACGATCTGATACTGCCGGGCGATGTAGCTCGCCGGCAGGCTCCAGATATGGACCAGCCGTGTGAACGGAAAGACCAGGAACGTCGTGATCCCCAGGAACAGATGCAGCTTGAAGATCCAGTGCACGTCGGCGATGTATTCCGACCCGCCACGGAACGTCAGCACATGCTGGGCCCAGTCGGACAGCTTGAGCATCGTGCCGCCATCCAGATGCCCCATCGAGATCGGGATCGTCAGCATGCCGAGGATCAACTGGATGTAGAGCAGCACGAGAATGAAGATATCGTTACGCGTCGAGTGCGCGCGCACGCGCGGATGGAAGATCCGCCGATGCAGCAGGATGGCGCCGCCGACCAGCGCCGCCAGACCGGCGATGCCACCGGATACGATCGCCAGGATCTGCTTGGAGCCGGCGGTCAGACCGACGTACGGATACAGCCAGTGTGGCATCAACAGGCCGATCAGGTGGCCGAACAGCAGGAACAGGACACCGGCGTGGAACAGCACGCTGCCCACCTGGAATCTCGTCGAATTGTCCAGCAGCTGACTGGAATTCGTCTTCCAGGTGTACTGGCTCATGTCGAATCGGACCAGGCTGCCGAGCAGAAACACCGTGCCGGCCACGTAGACATAGTATTCAAAAGCGAATTTGTGCAGGAATTCCATCGTCATTCTCCGAATCTATGCCTTACCGGCCCCGTATCCCGCGGCGTTGCCCGCCTTATTCTGCGAACCGCCGCTGCAGCCCCCGCCGAGCGCCGAACCGGCCTCGAACGTTACCGGCGCCTCGCACCAGACACTGTCGATCGCCTCGCGGGTATCGTCGCGTTTCTCCTCTTTCGTCTCCTCGACCAGTTCCGCCGGCCATGGCTCCACATCGACCACCCGCAACAACAGCCGGAACGGCAGGGCGTAGCGGCTCTCGCGCTGGTGCAGCCGGACGTGGATTTCCTGCAGGATGTGGCTCACATCCTCCAGCCAGCCGCAGGCGTCGGCGTCCGGCAGCTGGGCGCAGAACTCGAGGAACATCGGCAGGTAATCCGGCAGCTCATTCGCCGCGATATCCAGCCCCTGCTCCCGATAGGCCATGCGCAACTCGACCATTGCCGGGCCGCGGTCGCGCGACTCGCCATGGACGTGCTCGAAG
Source organism: Halofilum sp. (in: g-proteobacteria) (assembly GCA_034520925.1). GTDB lineage: Bacteria > Pseudomonadota > Gammaproteobacteria > XJ16 > Halofilaceae > Halofilum. The sequence continues at coordinate 363,806 of JAXHNC010000001.1, forward strand.
AGATACAGCGAGACCTTCTTGCTGCGATCGAACGTCTCGACATACCCGGCCTGCTGATGCAGCAGATCCGCCGTACGCAGACGGTGGATGAACCGTTCCAGATCGGCCCGGTCCTCGGGCGGGAACTCGGACCGCGCCGCGAGCACGTCGGCAATCGCATCGGCGTTGTCGACGGTGTCCTGCTGCGGATAATGCAGCAGGACCGCCAACGCCTGCAGGCAGGGCCCGAAACTCGCGTGCTGGCCGACGGCCATCACTTGTTCTCCTCGATCGTCGGCGGCTTGTGCTCACGGTGGCGCGGGCTCTTGCTGCCGAACAGGTTCACGCGCGTGGTGGTTCCGTGCGTGTGGCAACCATCGCCGAAACTGAACCCGCAGCCGGAGCGTTCGCCGTAGGGATCTTCCACCGACAGTTCCCGATGGTTGGTCGGAATGACGAAGCGATCCTCGTAGTTGGCGATCGCCATGGTCTGGTACATGTCCTCCAGCTGGTGGCGGTTCAGGCCAACCTGCTCGAGCACCTCCTCGTTCTCGACACCGTCGACCGTCTGCCCGCGCTTGAATACGCGCATGGCGAGCATCCGCTTGAGTCCGTCGATGACCGGGCGATCGTCGCCCGCGGTCAGCATGTTCGACAGGTAACGGACCGGGATGCGCAGCGACTCGACGTTGGGGATCAGGCCATCGAGACCGACCTGGCCCGTATCCGCGGCCGACTGGATCGGCGACAGCGGCGGTACGTACCAGACCATCGGCAGCGTCCGGTATTCCGGATGCAGCGGGAACGCCACCTTCCAGTCCATCGCCATCTTGTAGACCGGCGAGCGCTGGGCGGCCTCGATCCAGGAATCCGGCACGCCATCGGCCCGCGCCTGACGCTGGACTTCCGGGTCGTTCGGATCGAGAAAGATATCCAGCTGTGCCTCGTACAGATCCTTCTCGTTCGGGACGCTGGCCGCTTCTTTGATCCGGTCGGCATCGTAGAGCAGCACGCCGAGATAGCGGATACGCCCGACACAGGTCTCCGAGCAGACCGTCGGCTGACCGGCCTCGATGCGCGGATAACAGAAGGTGCACTTCTCGGATTTTCCGGACTGCCAGTTGTAGTAGATCTTCTTGTACGGGCAACCCGAGATGCACATGCGCCAGCCGCGGCATTTGTCCTGGTCGATCAGGACAATGCCATCCTCCTCGCGCTTGTAGATTGCCCCGGAAGGGCAGCTCGCCACGCAGGTCGGATTCAGGCAGTGCTCGCACAGCCGCGGCAGGTACATCATGAAGGTGTTTTCGAACTGGCCGTACATCTCCTTCTGGACGCCCTCGAAGTTGTAGTCCTGCGAGCGCCCGGAGAACTTGCCGCCGAGGATGTCTTCCCAGTTCGGCCCCCACTCGATCTTGTCCATCGGTTTGCCGGTGATCGCCGAATAGGGCTTGGCCGTCGGCTGCGCCTTCGAATCGGGCGCGTTCTGCAGCCGCTGGTAGTCGAAGTTGAAGGGCTCGTAGTAGTCGTCGATCTCCGGCAAGTGCGGGTTGGCGAAGATCTTGGCAAGCAGGCGCCACTTGCCGCCCTGCTTCGGCTTGATGTCGTCCTTGCCGGCACGCACCCAGCCGCCCTTCCAGCGATCCTGGTTCTCCCAGTCCTTCGGATAGCCGATGCCCGGCTTGGTCTCCACGTTATTGAACCACGCGTATTCCATGCCCTCGCGCGAGGTCCAGACGTTCTTGCAGGTCACCGAGCAGGTGTGGCAGCCGATGCATTTGTCCAGGTTCAGGACCTTGCCGATCTGTGCGCGGATCTTCATCGCGTGTACTCCTGCGTGAGGATGCTTTCGTCATCGCCCTCGAGCCAATCGACTTTGTCCATTTTGCGCACGACGACGAATTCGTCACGGTTCGAACCGACCGTGCCGTAGTAGTTGAAACCGTAGCTCTGCTGGGCATAGCCGCCGATCATGTGCGTCGGTTTCACCACTGCCCGGGTCACCGAGTTGTGGATACCGCCGCGGGCCCCGGTGATCTCGGATCCGGGCGTGTTCACGATGCGCTCCTGGGCGTGGTACATCATCGCCATGCCCTCGCGTACGCGCTGCGAAACGACCGCCCGGGCGACCACGGCGCCGTTGGCGTTGAAGGTCTCGATCCAGTCGTTGTCCTCGATACCGACCTTCGCCGCATCGGTTTCGGAGATCCAGATAATCGGCCCGCCACGCGACAGCGTCAGCATCAGGAGATTGTCGGTGTACGTGCTGTGGATGCCCCACTTCTGGTGCGGGGTAATCCAGTTGAGCACGATCTCCGGATTGCCGTTCGAACGCTGACCGTGGATATCCCGCCAGGTCTTGGTGTTGACGGGCGGTCGATAGGCCACGAAGCCCTCGCCGAAACCGCGCATCCAGGTGTGGTCCTGGTAGAACTGCTGGCGCCCGGTCAGGGTGCGCCACGGGATCAGCTCATGGACGTTGGTCCAGCCGGCGTTGTAGCAGACCTCCTCGGACTCGATCCCCGACCAGGTGGGCGAGGAGATGATCTTGCGCGGCTGCGCCTGGATGTCACGGAAGGTGATCTTCTCGTGCTCCTTGGCGACGGCCAGATGCTTATGCTCACGGCCGGTGAACTTCTCCAGCGCCGCCCATGCCTTGACGGCCACCTCGCCGTTGGTCTCCGGCGCCAGCGACATGATCGTGTCCGCCGCCTGAATGGCCGTCTCCATACGCGGACGCCGGAAGTTGGCCTCCTCGAGCCAGTGACGCCCATGCAGTTCGCCGAGGTGCTCGACCTCGCTCTCCGTGTTCCATGTAATCCCCTTGCCGCCGTTGCCGAGCTTGTCGAGCAGTGGTCCGACCGAGGTGAAGCGGTGGTACGTATTCGGGTAATCCCGCTCGACCGTGATCAGGTTCGGCATCGTGCGACCGGGGATCGGGTCACACTCGCCCTTCTTCCAGTCGGTCACCCCGAGCGCCTGGCCCATCTCCGCCGGCGTGTCATGCATCAGCGGCAGCGTGACCATATCCTCTTCGACACCCAGATGCGGCGGCGCCAGCTTCGAGAAAACGCGCGCGATGCCCTTGAAGATATCCCAGTCGCTGCGTGCCTCCCAGGCCGGGTTGACCGCCTCGGACAGCGGGTGGATGAACGGATGCATGTCCGAGGTGTTGAGGTCGTCCTTCTCGTACCAGGTCGCCGTCGGCAGGACCACGTCCGAGTACATGCAGGTCGTCGACATCCGGAAATCGAGCGTGACCAGCAGATCGAGCTTCCCCTCCGGCGCCTCGTCGTGCCAGACGAGTTCCTCCGGCTTCTGCTCTCCCTGGGGTCCCAGTTCCTTCCCCTGGACGCCGTCGTTCGTGCCCAGCAGATGCTTGAGCAGGTATTCGTGTCCCTTGCCGGAAGAACCGAAGAGATTCGAGCGCCAGACAAACAGATTGCGCGGCCAGTTCTCCGGGGCGTCCGGGTCCTCGCTGGCCATCCGCAGGGCGCCCGACTGCAACTGCTCGACCACGTATTCCTTCGGGTCGCGCCCGGCCGCGCGTGCCTCGCGCGCCACGTCGAGCGGATTGCGGTTGAGCTGCGGCGCCGATGGCAGCCAGCCCATGCGCTCCGCGCGGACGTTGTAATCGATCATGCTGCCCGACCATTCATTCGGATCGGCCAGCGGTGACAGGATCTCGTCGACGGCCAGCTTCTCGTAACGCCACTGGTCGCTGTGCGCATACCAGTACGAAGTGCCGTTCATCTGCCGCGGCGGCCGCACCCAGTCGAGCGCGAAAGCCACCGGCAGCCAGCCCAGCTGCGGCCGCAGCTTCTCCTGGCCCACATAGTGGGCCCAGCCGCCGCCGCTCTGGCCGACGCAACCGCACATCACCAGCATGTTGATGATCGCGCGGTAGTTCATGTCCATGTGGTACCAGTGGTTGAGACCGGCACCCAGGATAACCATCGAACGGCCGCGCGTTTTGGCCGCATTGTCGGCGAACTCGCGCGCGACCCGGATGACGTGCTCGGCGGGTACGCTGGTGATCGACTCCTGCCACTTGGGCGTGTAGGGCACGTTGTCGTCATAGCTCGTCGCCACGGCATCGTCGCCGAGGCCGCGGTCGACGCCGTAGTGGGCCGCCATCAGGTCGAAGACGGTCGCCACCCGCACGCTGCTGCCGTCGGCCAGGGTCATGCGCCGCACGGGAACCCGGCGCTCGAGCACGTCGCTCTGTTCGTTGTGGGTGAAGAACTCGTGCTCGACGCCGCCGAAGTACGGGAACGCCACCGACACGACCTCGTCGCTGTGTTCCAGCAGGGTCAGCCGCGAATGGATCTCCTCGCCGTTCACGCCCTCGCGCTCTTCGAGGTTCCAGCGGCCGCTCTCATCCCAGCGGAAACCGATCGCGCCCTGCGGGACCACCGGGCTGTCGGAATTCGTATCGATGGTCAGCGTCTTCCACTCGGCGTTCGCCTGCTCGCCTGCCGCATCCGACAGGTCACTGGCACGCAGGAAGCGTCCCGGTACGTTGCGGCCGTCGCGTTCCTCCAGCGCGACCAGCATCGGCATGTCGGTATAGCGCCGGCAGTAGTCGTGGAAATACTCTTCCTGTCGGTCGATGTGGAACTCTTTCAGGATGACGTGGCCGATCGCCATGCCGAGGGCCGCATCCGTGCCCTGCTTCGGCGACAGCCACAGATCCGCGAACTTGGTCGCCTCCGCATAGTCCGGCGAGCAGACGACGATCTTCGTGCCGTTGTAGCGGGCCTCGGTCATGAAGTGGGCATCGGGCGTGCGCGTCTGCGGCACGTTGGAGCCCCACATCATGATGAACTTGCTGTTGTACCAGTCGGCCGATTCGGGCACGTCGGTCTGCTCGCCCCAGGTCATGGGCGAACTCGGCGGCAGGTCGCAGTACCAGTCGTAGAACGACAGGCACACACCGCCGATCAGGGACACGTAACGGGAGCCGGCGGCGTAGGAGACCATCGACATCGCCGGGATCGGAGAAAAGCCGGCCACCCGGTCCGGGCCGTGCTGCCGCACCGTATGCACGTTCGCCGCCGCGACCAGTTCCTCGACCTCCTCCCAGCTCGAACGCACCATGCCGCCGAGGCCGCGCCGGCGCTGATAACTCCGGCGCGCGTCGGCGTCATCGACGATCGACGCCCAGGCCTCGACCGGATCGCTGTACTGCTCGCGCGCCGCCCGCCACAGCTTGAGCAGGCGCCCGCGCACCATCGGGTACTTCAGGCGCGCCGCGCTGTAGATGTACCAGGAGTAGCTGGCCCCGCGCGGGCAGCCGCGCGGCTCGTGATTGGGCAGGTCCGGGCGGGTGCGCGGATAGTCGGTCTGCTGGGTCTCCCAGGTGACCAGCCCGTCCTTGACGTAGATCTTCCAGGAGCAGGCGCCCGTGCAGTTCACGCCGTGGGTCGAGCGCACGACCTTGTCGTGCTGCCAGCGCTGGCGGTAGGCCTTCTCCCAGGTGCGGTCCTCGTGGGTGGTACGGCCGTGGCCGTCGGCGAATTCGCCCTGCACCCGCTTGAAGAACATCAGGCGATCGAGAAAGTGACTCATTGCGGACTCCGGGTTCCTGGTGCCGGCCGGTCGCGGACCAGACCTCGCGACCGAAAATACGCCCGCCGCGCGGGCATCGCTTTGACCGTGGTCAAACCCGGAGCGCGGTGCCCCGGGCTTGACGCTGCGCCGTCCTCAACAGGGGATCTCCGCGTTGCGCCGGTGGTAGAACCACCAGGTGACCGCGACGCAGGTCACGTAGTAGGCGCAGAATGCATACAGCGCGGCCGTCGGACCGCCGGTCAGCGCGATCGAGGTCCCGTAGGCCTTCGGGATGAAGAAGGCCCCGTAGGCGGCCAGCGCCGAGCTGAAACCGAGCGTCGCCGCCGACTCGCGCCGCGCCGACTTCAGCGCCGCCGCACGGGTCTCCTCGTCCGCGCCCTCGCTCCAGCGCTCGTGCTGCGTGCGGAAGATCACGGGGATCATGCGGAAGGTCGAGCCGTTGCCGATACCGGTCGTGATGAACAGGACCATGAAAGCGGTAAAGAAGCCCCAGAAGCTCCCTTCGGTGCCAAGCACCGGCAGGAAATACACGACCCCGAGCACCGCGGCGATCATCACCACGAAGTTCCAGAAGGTAACCCGGGCACCGCCCCAGCGGTCCGCGAACCAGCCCCCGACCGGGCGGATCAGCGCGCCGACCAGTGGCCCGAGGAAGGCGTACTGGAGCGGATTGATCTCCGGGAACTGGGTCTTGATCAGCATCGGGAAACCGGCCGAGTAACCGATGAAGCTGCCGAAGGTGGCGATATAGAGCCAGCTCATGACCCACTGGTGCTTGCGCCGGAAGATGACCGCCTGGTCCGAGAACGAGCTCCGCGCCGAGGCGATGTCGTTCATCCCGACCCAGGCGAGCACCGTGAACAGGGCGATGAACGGCACCCAGACGAAGCCGGCGTTCTGCAGCCACAGCTGACCACCGCCCTCGAGGCTCTGGGCGCTGCCGAACATGAAACTCAGCGAGCCGGTCGCGATCACGAACGGCACCACCAGCTGCATGACCGAGACGCCGAGATTGCCCAGCCCCGCGTTGAGCCCAAGCGCGGTCCCCTGCTGTTTCGCGGGGAAGAAGAAGCTGATATTGGCCATCGACGAGGCGAAGTTGCCGCCGCCGAAGCCGCACAGCAGGGCGATGACGGCGAACTCCCAGAACGTGGTGTCGGGATCCTGTACCGCCAGCCCCATCCAGATCGCCGGGATGGCGAGCGAGGCCGTGGAGATCACCGTCCAGCGGCGGCCACCGAGGATGGGCACCATGAAGCTGTAGAAGATGCGCAGCGTGGCGCCGGACAGCCCCGGCAGCGCCGTCAGCCAGAACAGCTCGTTATTGGTCAGGGTGAATCCGACCTCGTTGAGCCGCGTCGCCACGGCGCTCCAGACCATCCAGACCGAGAACGCGAGCAGCAGGCAGGGTATCGAGATCCACAGGTTCCGCTGCGCTACCGGGTATCCCTTCGACTGCCAGAAGTCGGAATCCTCCGGTCGCCAGTCGTCGAGCACCTTGCCCATATCGGTCAGCAGACCGCCCTGTTTGTCCGGTTTCGATGCCATTTCGCTTCTCCTCGCGCGGGGGCGCTCAGTGCGCCCCACGCCCCTCCTGCTTGTAATCGGGCTGGATCTCGGGGAGATAGCGGAACTTCTCCTCCTCGGCCAGTTCGGGGTAACGGCGGCGCTCCATGCGCAGGATCGCGAAGTGCATCCAGGTCATCGAGACCGCGACGACCAGGAACAGCAGCATGAAGCAGCTGGTCCACACGCCCGTCAGATCATTGAGCACGCCGAACGCGATCGGCAGGAAGAAGCCGCCAAGGCCACCGATCATGCCGACCAGCCCGCCGACGGAACCGACATGATCCGGGTAGTACACCGGGATGTGCTTGTAGACCGCCGCCTTGCCCAGCGACATCACGAAACCGAGCGCAATCGTGAGCAGCGCGAACAGCCAGATCGGCACGCCGAACGCGAACTCGATCGGCCCGTCGATGCCGGAGACGACGTAGCGGGTCTCGGGATAGGACAGGATGAACAGCGCGACCAGCGAGACCCCGAAGGTCCAGTACATCACCGCACGCGCGCCGATTTTGTCGGACAACCAGCCACCGAGCGCGCGGAATACCGAGGCCGGGAGCGAGTACGCCGCGGCCAGCATGCCGGCCGCTTCGAGGCCCATATCGTAGGCACCGGTGTAATAGCGCGGCAGCCACGAGGCCAGCGCGACGAAAGCGCCGAAGACGAAGAAGTAGTACAGCGAGAAGCGCCACACCTGCAGTTTCTTCAGCGGTTCGAGCTGCTCCTTCAGCGGGGTTGGCTTGCCACCCTCCGCCTTGCGTTTCTTCATGCGTGGATCGGCTTCCGTCAGCAACCAGAACGTGACGGCCATGACCGCGAGCACGGCCGCGTAGACCTGGGCCGTGGTCTCCCAGCCGACGGCGACCACCAGAAAAGGCGCGCCGAAGTTGGTCACGGCGGCACCGGCGTTACCGGCCCCGAAGATCCCGAGCGCCGTGCCCTGGTGGTTCTTGTCGTACCACTCCGAGGTATACGCGATGCCGACGATGAAGGAGCCACCGGCGAGCCCGACGCCGAGCGCGGCGACCAGGAACATGCCGTAGGTCTCGACCGCGGAAAGCAGGTAGACCGCGACGGCCGTCGCCAGCATCAACACGGTGAACACCAGCCGACCACCGTATTTCTCGGTCCAGATCCCGAGGAATATCCGGCTGATGGAACCGGTCAATATCGGCGTCGCCACCAGGATGCCGAACTCGGTCTCGCTGAGCCCGAGATCCTGTTGGATCTTGACGCCGATCACCGAAAAGATCGTCCACACGGCGAAACACGTGGTGAACGCCAGCGTGGACATTGCCAGCGCCTTGTGTGCCTTCGGCGGATCGTATTGCTGTTCGTCGAGCACGGGCGGCCTCCCTCGTTCCTGTCCGGTGCAATCGCAACGACCGCCATTGGGCCATATCGCCCCCGGCCGTTTTCTTGATCAGCGTCAAGTGCGGAGCGGTTTCCCCGCCGGACTTGACCTGGATCAAGCGGCGATCACCGAATGGATGACCCGATGCCGGCGCGGCCTCTATAGTGGAGTCGGGTCCGACTACGGGGAGGCACCGGCATGGCCGCGACGGAAGGTATTGGCGCAACAATCGCCTGGTACTGGCAGGGCAACGGATCGCTATGGCGGGTCTTCTGGCTGTGGGGCGTCGTCGGGAGCTGGCTGCTGGCGGCCCTCTTCCTGACCTTCACCCGGGCGTGGGGGCTTTCATGGACGCTCTACCTGGTGATGGCCGCGATCATGACGCTCTACACGATCTGGATCCTGGTCTCCGTGTGGCGCTGCGCGGAGAACGCGCGCAATGAGCAGTGGCAGGTGCTTGCCCGCGTGCTGACCGTCGCCTGGGCCCTCAATGTCGTGCTCGTGGGCGCCTTCCTCGGTCTGGATCTGCTCGGCGCCGCGCCGGCCTGACCGGCGTGCCCGGAAACCCCGCGCTCAGACGAGTCTGAAACGCCCGGGCGCGAGGCCGCCGATATCTTCGAATCCGGGCGTACGCTCGCTCACCTGGTCGGCCGTAATCCTTCCCGCGGCGGCCGCGAGCGTCCAGCCCAGATGCCCCGGTGCGGTATTCAGAAACAGGTTCGGGATCGGACTCGCACCAAGGATCGGCGCCCCATCGATACTCACCGGGCGCAGACACGCCCACGACTCCCCCGCACCCGGATCAAGCCGCGCCGCCAGCGAGGGCAGATTCGACAGACCCTGACGCCGCACGACCGCGACCCGACGCCGCCGGATTGCCCGGTCGAAGCCGGCGAATTCGACGGTCCCGGCGATCCGCAGGCGCCCGCCGAGGCGCGTGATGACCACGCGATGGGCCTCGTCGATCAGCGGCATACGGGGCACATCGGGTCCGTCATCCACCGGCAGCGTGACGGAGTAGCCCTTGGCCGGCTCGATCGGCAGCCGCAGGCCCAGCGGCCGCGCCAGCGCGGGCGCGTCGACACCGGCCGCGAGGACATACCGATCCGCCTGGATGACGTCCCGATCCGTCACCACCGACCGGACGCCCGAACGATCTCCCTCGATGCGCTGCACGGTCTCGCCGGTGCGCACATCCGCGCCCCGCTCGACCAGCACGCGCCCCAGTTCGCGCACGAAACGACAGGCGTCGCCCGATTCGTCGTCCGGGAAATGGATGCCACCGACCAGCGACGCCCGCGTGTCCGCCAGCGCGGGTTCGAGTGCCAGCACGCCATCGGCATCGAGGATGCGCGAACGGACGCCCAACGGTTCGACGGCAGCGGCCGCCGAACTCGCCGCCTCGAGGGCCGCAGGGTCGCGGAAGATTTTCATGCTGCCGCGCTGATCGGCGTCGTACGCGATGCCGGTGGCGGCCCGCAGCTCGGCCATCCGCTCGCGCCCGTACAGCGCCAGCCGTGTATTGAGGGCCTTCACGCGCTCGTGTTCGCCCATCCCGCAGTGGCGCAGAAACCCGAGCCCCCAGCGCGCCATCCGCGGCAGCCGGCCCGGCCGCAGCAGCAACGGCGATTCCTCGCGCCCGGCCCAGCGCAGCAGTTGCCCCGCCACGGCCGGCGAATTCCACGGGGCGGCATGGCCGGCGTGGAGGATGCCGCCATTGGCGTAGCTGCCCTCGGCACCGAGGTCGTCCGCGCGCTCGACGAGCGTGACCTCGTGACCGGCCTCGAGCAGATACCAGGCCGTCGTCGTGCCCATCAGGCCGCCGCCGATCACCAGTACCCGCATACACGCTCCACCGTCGATGATTGCCGGCACCCGTCCGGTGCCGTGCGCGCCACGCCTATTGTAGCGACGTGGCCCTCCGTTCAGTCCGCCCGAAGGCGTCGTGCAGCCACGTCCGCAATGCCGCCATGCGCGGGGCGGTCCCTGTTCCGGTCGGGCGCATGCCGCGTGCAAAACCGCGCTCGACGAAGGCCTCCACGAGTGCCGGATCACCGCTGATCACATGCACCGGCACGCGATCCGAGGCGCCGGGGCCCGTGATCACCGGCGCGGGCTGGTGGTCGCCGAGCAGGATGAGCAGCGTGTCCGCATCCACCCCACGCGCCCCATACTCGCCAGCGACCTGCACCGCGTACGCGAGCGAGCGGGCGAACTGGCGGCGGACGCGGTCCGGATCGCGCCACACCGCCGAGGGCGAATCGCCCGTGTCGGCCCAGCGCCGGAACACGCGGCCGTCACCGATCCGTTCCCAGTCCAGCACCGGCAGGACGGGGACCCACGGCGCATGGCTGCTGATCAGCGCGGTCTCGACGAACACCGGCCGCTCCTCGGCCGCGCGCGCCCGGTCCACGACCGTCCACGTGAACTGATCGGGCATGGTGACCCAGTTCAGCCGCGGTCCGGCGTAGTCGATGTTCGTCGCGTCGAGCAGACGGTCGTAACCGAGCGCATCCGCCGCATCCCAGGGCCGATCGATCGCCGGCATCACCGCGACACTCACATGCCCCGTGGCCTCGAAGTCATCGATCAGCGTGGAGCGCCCGCTCGCCAGCAGCCGGTCGTAGCGGGCCTGGCCATCGAGCCATTGGCCGCTGAGGAAGGTCCCGTGCGTGAGCCATGACTGTCCGCCCCGGGTCGGCGCCCGCACCAGCCCCGAGGCCGCATGCAGGCCGGCGGCGTCGATCGCCGCCGCGGCCCGGTCGAGCGCCGGGCGCACGGTGCCGGCGTAACGCGGATCCGTAAGCGCGGCCTCGCCCCAGGACTCGATGAATCCCACCACCACATCGACCCCGGCGAGCGTCGGCAAAGCGCGCGGCTCACGGTTCGGCGCGGCCGCCAGGCGTGCGGCGAATGCGGTGGCGTCGCGGTGGGTGCGCCACGCACGCTCGGCCTGCTCCACCGCGAGGTACCAGGCCGGCGCGTCGATCCGCGGCGCCACGAGCGGCCGTGCCAGCATGCCGATCGCCGCCACGGCGACCATCGCCCCCGCGACGGCACGCGTACGCGCACCGCCAGCGCTGCCGGGCAGGCGCGCCAGCGCGACGGCGGCCACGAACGCGAACAGCATTACGAGCGCCACCACCCCGATCCCCGCGAGTGCGGACACCGATACCCCGGCCTGACCGGCCCCGAGATCGAACAGGGGGCGCAGCAGCCGCCAATCGACCCAAGGATCGAGCGGCCGCGCGAGACTCAGCGCCGTGAGCCGGTCGCCGAGCGCGAGCAGCAGCACGAAGGCCACGGCGAGCCCGCCGGCGGCACCGGCAGCGACCGTCCAGCGCCGGCGCGGACTCAGCGCCAGCAACCCGACCACGGCCACGGCGTCGAGCGCCAGCCAGGCGGTGCCACCGAGCCCCCGGTGCAGCCACGCGATGGCCACGAACAGTCCATTCAGGATCAAAACGGTAACGAGGAGTCGGCGCAATGCGGTAATCGTCCTGGTGGACCGGAAGCGAGCGGGTGCACCCGCGCGATACTTTCGCCCGAATGCGGGCAGCAGTGTCGCACGCACTCGAAAGATCGCGGCGGCCGATATTATCGACCACCCGCGAGCGAGCGTATCCTCGCTCGCATGCACCAGGGGAGCGGCCGCGCATGAACCGGACAGCGCGCACACGGATCGGCGACTACGCCGGACAACTGCGCGGCGCCGCCGGCCTGACCCGATCGCTCGCCATCTATTACGGGATGCCGTGGCGCGCCCGCGCCCTGCGGCGCTTCTACCGCGGCATCATCGGTCCGGGCGATCTCGCCTTCGACATCGGCGCCCACGTCGGCAACCGCACGCGCGCGCTGCGTGCGGTCGGTGCAACGGTGGTCGCGGTCGAGCCCCAGGCCCTGTTCCACCGCTGGCTCGCCGCCACGCTGCCGCGGGACGTCGTCCTCCAGCGGGTGGCGGTCGGCGCGAGCGCGGGCGAACTCGAACTCGCCGTATCGCGCCGCCATCCCACGGTCTCGAGCGGATCCGCCGACTGGCTGGGCCATGTCGCCGACGACCCGGCGTTTGCCGGTGTTGCGTGGGATATGACAGAGACGGTGGAGCAGACGACCCTGGACGCGCTGATCGCCCTCCACGGCCGGCCGCGATTCTGCAAGATCGACGTCGAAGGCATGGAGCCGGAGGTCCTTGCCGGGCTGAGTCAGCCGATCCCCTGGATCGCGATCGAATACGTCCCCGCGGCGCTCGACCGCGCACGGGCCTGCCTCGACCGGCTCGCCGCCCTCGGCGACTGCCGCATCAACGCGGTGCGCGGCGAGGCCACCCGTTTTGCCTGGGACGAGTGGCTGCCCCCGCATGCGGCCGCTGAGCGCCTCGCGGCGATGGCGGCGGACGGCCACCCCGGCGATCTGTACGCCCGTTTCGGCTAATACCCCCTTGCGGGAACCGGATGCGCGCGTTCGCTTCGCGAAAACGCGCCTACGGCGTGTTCGATATCCGGAATACGTAGGCGCGTCTTCGCCGAAGGCGAATGCGCGCACCCATCTGCCACAGCCGTTCCTCTCTCGGCTACAGCAATCGCCGCCGAAAGACGCGTACGTCATGTCTCCGATGTACGCGACAGCGGAAACCGACGCTTTGCATATAACATGCTTTTGATATACATTTTTATGCGCCTTTGGAGACGTGCATCCCGTCAGCCCGGTAACAAGCCATGACCTACGTCGTCACCGATAACTGCATCAAGTGCAAATACACCGACTGCGTCGAGGTCTGCCCCGTGGACTGTTTCCACGAAGGGCCCAATTTCCTCGTGATCGATCCCGAGGAATGCATCGACTGCACGCTCTGTGAACCCGAATGCCCCGCCGAGGCGATCTTCCCCGAGGACGACGTCCCACCCGAACTGGCGCATTTTCTCGGGCTCAACGAACGACTCGCGCAGAAATGGCCGGTCCTCACGGCCCAGAAGGATCCGCCTCCCGACGCTGAACAATGGGACGGCGTCGAGAATAAGCTGAACCTGCTCGAAGAGGACTGGGAATAGACTGGAGACCAAACACCCTTGAACGACATCGAATCAATGCCGGAAGGACCGGAGCTCGTGCTGACCATGAATGCGGTCGAGCGACTGCGCGCATTGCTCGAGGAAACCGGCGATACCCATTGCAAACTGCGGATCGAGGCCGAGGGCCCGGCCGATAACCCGGCGTTCACTTTTTCGTTCGAGGAAAGTGGACGCAGCGACGACATCGAGCTCGACTACGCACGCATCGCCGTACTGGTCGATCCGGAGTCGCATCGCCGCCTGCGCGGTCGGGAGATCGATCACCGCGAGAGCGGCAACGACGAACATTTTGTTGTCCGACTCGCGGGATGAATCTGCTGCACTTCCGGAGTTACTGACCCGAACACTCGTAAAGCCACACTCAGTGGGGATGCGCGCTCCCGCCGAATGGCCCGAGGAGGGGCTGCTCGATGCGATCGAGCCCATCGCGCGTGTGCGGGTTGCCGATCAGGTCGGCCAGCGTATAGGCATCCAGGCGCTGCATGAAGGCATCGCGGGCGTCCGCGAGCGCCCCCTTCAGCGCGCATTCGCCACGCAGCGGACACGGCTGCCGGTCGCAGTCGACGATCTCCATCGAGCGCTCGAACGCATTGACCACGCCCCCCAGTCCGATCCGCTCGGGCGCCTGCGCAAGCCACAGGCCGCCGCCTCTTCCGCGCGATGTTTCGATGTAACCGAGCGAGGCAAGCTGGTGCACCACCTTGCGCAGGTGCTCCAGCGAGACGTCGTAGGCCGTCGCGATTTCCCGCATCGTCACGCGACGCTGATCATGCACGCCCGCATACATCAGGACGCGTAGTGCGTAATCGGTCAGATGGGTCAACTCCATAGTACGTCTTCCGATCGTGTGCCGCGCCTGTCCGCACCAGCATTGTACCCGGGACGGCTACCCGCCCCGCAAAGCGCTATCCCTCCACGTTGCCAGGACGGTGCTTGACCAACCGAGCGCCCGCTCATAAAGTGCATAAACAATACATCTTTTACGGAATGGTGTCATTGGTGTCGGGGTCAGCGATACGACCACCGCCTGAGTGCCATTCCACCCGAGGACGGAAAACCAAAAGGAGGCAATCATGCAGCGCAGCGCAACAGCCGTATGGGAAGGTGGTCTCAAGGATGGTCGCGGCACGGTCTCGACCGAGAGCGGCGTGCTGTCGGAGTCGCAGTACTCGTTCAGCACCCGGTTCGAGAATGGCACCGGCACGAACCCTGAAGAACTCCTCGCAAGCGCGCACGCGGGCTGCTATTCCATGGCCCTGTCGCTGGTGCTCGGGGAATCGGGGATCACGCCCGAGCGCGTGCAGACGAACGCCGCCGTGACGATCGAGCCGAGCGATGACGGCTTCACCATCACCGCCGTCCACCTCGATACCCGGATCAAGGCACCGGGCGCCGATCGGGCGACCGTCGAAGAGGCGGCGGAAAAGGCCAAGGGCGGTTGCCCGGTCTCGAAGCTGTTCAACGCCGACATCACCCTGACCGCGAATGTAGACACGTAGCCCCCGGGTAAAGTAAGTCCCGGGCACACGGGGTGTGCCCCGTCTTCAGGATGGGGCGCCCCGTATTCCCTCCGTCCCCAAAGACAGCCTGACATGACACGCGAGGATGATCCGTCCGCGCCAGGCGACCACGCCCCTCGTGCCCGTCGGGCAGCGATCGACCTGCGCCGTTTTGAGCCGCACGAGCGGGTGCCACTGCTCGAAATGAGCCTGGCCGTCCTGGAGACCGACGAGTCGCTGCAGGCGACATTCGAAAGCTGGCCGGCAGTGCTCGTACGCTACCTCGAGCGGACCTATCGCGACCACTTCGATTGGTGGTTCGCCGGCGCCGGGGAAGAATGGTGCCTTCTGGAAATACGGCGCCTTTCAGGGCCGGTCTGATCCCCCCTGCCCAACCGGGAACTGCCTGCGGCAACTTACTCGTGTTCGAGACGCTGGCAGTCGGAAGCACATCCCGAATCCGGCGGTGGTGCATCCGGGTGCGGCGGACGATGCAGCACCGCCACGGTCGGTGTCACGACCAGACCATGGTCATGCACGGTGGCTTTGCCGTCGACGATGAGCGAGTACCCGCCGACGGCGGCGGGGGATAGACCAGCGCCACGATCGGCTGCTCCAGTGCATTCGCGCGGCTTCGCCAGCCGAAACCACCGACATGCAGTTGTCCATCGATCAGTTCGGTGCGCACGGCTACGGCATGAGGTCGACCGTTGTCGCCGGTCGTCATCAGATACGCATACGAATAATCCTCCAGCGCATTGGCCAGGCGATTGAGATCCACTTTCGTACCCACGAAAAAATACCTCCCGTAATAACCGGATTCTTGACGAAATTCCGCCTGGCGGTCAGACGCTCCGCGCGGACAGCAGCAGCCCGACCAGTGCACTGATCGCCAGGAAGGCGATCAGCGCCCGGTACGCGTGTGCGGCGTAACCGCGCCTGATCCCATGGACTGCGAACAGAAAGGCGCCAAGCGCACCGAAGAACAACAGGGCGCCAGCCACGACGAGCGGGAAACTGCCGCCGACGGTGCCCGCCATGACCCCGGCGCTCCCGAGGTTGAACAACAGGCTTTCAAACCGGATTTGCGCGGTACCCACCGCCGGTGACGTCAGCAGCGCCTGTCCGATCGCGAGCGCGAGCTGCGCGACGCCCACCACGAGCACCAGGTACGCGACCAGCCAGACCATTGCGGACGTGGGCGCATGCGCAACGGCGGCCGCGATCAACCCACCCGTTATGACCCCGATCACACCGGGTACCAGCAACAGCTGCGCCTGACGCAGATCGTCGCCCCTTGGGGCAAAGCTGGCCGTCACGATCCTCTCAACGCTCCGGCGGATCGAACTCGCTGATGCGGCTGTCGATGATCGCACCACTCTCGGGGAAATCGATATGGATATGCCCCCCCTTTGCGCGCATCGATCGCCGCGGGTGCCAGCCGATCGCCGAGATCCATAACCCGTCCCGTTTCCGCGTCGCTTACGTTCATCGCCGTTTAATCCTCGTATGCGTGTCTTACAAAGACCTTCAGATCGCCCGTGACCAGCGCGTCTGCCCGTCCTGTTCCAGGTAGCGATCGAACACCATGGCCACATTGCGCACGAGCAGGCGCCCGGCGGGCGTGACCTGCAGGCGCTGTCCTTTCCATTCGACCAGCCCATCGGCGATCAGCGGCTCCAGTGCAGCGCACTCCGGCGCGAACCGGTTCGCGAAGTCGATCCCATGGCGCTGTTCGAAGACCGGGATATCCAGTTCGAAATCGCACATCACGCGAGTGATCAGATCGCGCCGCACGAGATCGTCCGCCGACAATCGCAGACCGCGGTTGACCGGGATTTCGTCGCCGTCGAGCGCGGCGGACCAGAGCGTGCGGTCACGGAAATGCTGCGTGTAGCAGTCGCCGAACATGCTGATGGCGCTGGTGCCGTGGGCGACGATGTCGCAGTCGCCGTGGGTGCTGTAGCCCTGGAAATTGCGCGTCAGCGTGCCGGCGTGCTGGGCCAGGGCCAGCTCGTCGTCCGCGCGCGCGAAATGATCCATGCCGATATAGACATAACCGGCGGCCGTCAGGCGTTCGATCGCGCGACGCAGGATCGCGAGGCGCTCAGCCGGCGACGGCAGGTCCTCCGCCCGGATCCGCCGCTGCGGCGGGAAGTGATGCGGCAGATGCGCGTAGTTGTAGATCGCGATGCGATCCGGGCCCAGTTCGATCACGCGTTCGATGGTGCGGGTGAAGGTGTCGAGCGTCTGCAACGGCAGGCCGTAGATCAGATCGATATTCAGCGACCGGAAACCGGCGTCGCGGCAGGTATCCAGCGTAGCCCGCGTGACCGCTTCCGGCTGGATGCGGTTGACGGCTTTCTGCACATCCTCGTTGAGGTCCTGTACGCCAAGGCTGGCGCGGTTGAACCCGAGTCGCCGCAGCAGATGGATCGTGTCCGCGCCGACGGCGCGCGGATCGAGTTCGATCGAGTAATCACCGGCGTCATCATCGCGCAGCGGCCAGGCGGCGCGGATCCGGTCCACGAGCCATTCGATCTGGCCGTCATCCAGGAACGTCGGTGTGCCACCGCCCCAGTGCAGCTGGTCCACTGATGGGCGTCCCGGGAACAGCTTCGACTGCAGTTCGATCTCGCGACCGAGCCGTTCCAGATACGGGGCCGCGTGCGCCCGGTTCTTCGTCACGATCTTGTTGCAGGCGCAGTAGAAGCACAGCGTCGCGCAGAACGGGATATGGAAATACAGCGACAGCGGCCGCGTGGCATCCGTCTCCGCGGCGCGGGCGCGGTAATCCTCCGGGCCGAAATCGTCCCGGAACCAGGGCGCCGTGGGATAGGAGGTGTAACGCGGCCCCGCGACGTCGTAGCGCTGGACGAGTTCGGTATCGAATTCCACAGTGGGTGTCATGGCTGCGTTCCGGATGCCTGTCAGCAGTGCATGCGGAGTATCGCGCCGCGTGCAGGTCCGGACATTGACGAGGGTCAAGACTTCGCGGGCGGCAGAGACCGACCATCGCGATATTGATCGACATCAAATCGCCGAGCGGGGCGCAGCGGTATCGTTGCGAGCGTGATGATCAGGGGTATGTCCCCGGAGAGGTACCTGCGATGACAACGGCCGATCCCACCACGACCCGCCCCGCTGCCGCGACCGGCAAGCGCCTGTTGGGCGTTGAAGAGGCGCGGGCGACGATCCTGTCGGCCGCGACACCCCCCGATCCCGCGGCGGCCACACCGATCGCGCTCGACCAGGCGTCGGGACGCGTCCTCGCCAGCGACGTGATCGCCGGCCTGTCGATGCCGCGCTGGCCCAACAGCGCGATGGATGGCTATGCGCTGCGCCTGGCCGATGTCGGTGCTGACGGGCTGCCGATCAGTCAGCGGGTCGCGGCGGGCACCGCACCCGCGCCGCTCGACGCGGGGACGGCGGCGCGGATCTTTACCGGCGCGCCGGTCCCGGACGGGGCCGATACCGTGGTCATGCAGGAGCACTGCCGGGTCGATGGCGACCGGGTCTTCGTGGAGAAACCCCCGAGCACGGAGCGAACATCCGGCCGGCCGCCGAGGATTTCACGCGCGATGAACCGGTCCTCGCCGCCGGAACGCACCTGCGGCCACAGCACATCGCACTGGCCGCATCCGCCGGCGCGGCGGCCGTCCATGTCCATCCGCGCATGCGCATCGCCCTGCTGATCACGGGCGACGAGCTGGTACCGCCGGGCGAGAAGCTCGGGGACGGCCAGATCCACGAATCCAATGGCCATATGCTGGCCGCCCTCGGGGCGCAGCTCGGCGCGGAGATCCAGGCGATCCACACCGTCGCCGACGACGCCGAGGCCACGCGCGAGGCGCTGGCACAGGCCGCGGCGGACGCCGATCTCATCGTCACCAGCGGCGGCGCCTCCGTCGGCGACTGCGACCACGTGCGCTCCGCGGCCGAGGCGATCGGCGAACTCGCGTTCTTCGGGATCGCCGTAAAACCGGGCAAGCCGCTGGCATTCGGTCGAGTCGAGGACACCCCGCTGCTGGTCCTGCCCGGCAATCCGGTCTCGCTGTTCGTCACGTTCCTGCTCTTCGGGGCACCGCTGCTGCGGCGTCTGCAGGGGCGCAACGCGACCATGCCGGAGGCCCTCTGGGTGCCCGCGGGCTTCGAGCAGACGCGCACGCGCGGGCGGGCCGACTATATCCGGGTACGCCTGGAGGACGGCCGCGCGGTACCCTGTGGTGGCCAGGGATCGGGGATCCTGACACCCACGGCGGCCGCCGACGGCCTCGCGTGTATTCCGCCGGATTCCACGGTCGCACCGGGCGAGCCGCTGGCCTACTGGCCCATGGCTTCGCTGCTCGACTGAACGGACGGGCTTGATGGCCGGAAGTAGACGTTCCGGTCGGTCGCCGGTGAACGTTGGGTATCGCTTCGCTCAACCCAACCTACGTACATGTTTGCGCGCCTCGTTGATCGACGTAGGTTGGGTTGAGCGCCAGCGATACCCAACGGGTCGAGCTATCCATCATGAACATGATTGATCCGGCCCGAACAGGGATATACCCGACCACACACGTATCGGCGCTTGACCGCGATCAATGCCGCCGTCAGCACGCATCGCCATCATGCCGCCATTCCATGCACCCTGGCGCGTGATACCGATGCCGACACCCCGCTGGCCACTCCCCTTCACGGCGGGCTTCCGCCTGTTCTTCCCGCTCGCGGCGATCGCGACGCTCGCGATCATGCTGCGCACGGTGGCGATACTGCACGGTGGCGACGCGCCGGCCGGCAACCCGTTCACCTGGCATGGCCACGAGATGCTGTTCGGGTACGTGGCGGCCGCGGTCGCCGGGTTCGTCCTGACCGCCGTTCCCAACTGGACCGGCACGCAACCGGTGAGCGGTCTGCCGCTGGCGCTGCTTTTCCTCCTGTGGCTCACGGCCCGGATCGGTCTCTGGTCGGGTGATCCCGCCGGCTGGGCCATCGCCGCCGATATCGCGTTCCTCCCGGCCGCCGCCCTGGTCGCCAGCCGGCCGCTCTGGTCGCAGGGCAAGGCACGGCAGTGGCTGCCGGTCGGGGTCATCATCACGCTCGGACTGGCGAATGCGCTCTGGCACCTCGGGCCGGTAATCAACGCCCCGGCCCTGCCCTCGCGCGCACTGACCTTCACGACGCTGTTGATCGCCACGCTGATCGCCGTGATCGGCGGCCGGATCATCCCGGCGTTCACGCGCAACCGGCTTCGCACGTGGGGCGCCACGGCCGAACCGCGGGCGACGGATCTCCGTGACGGCCTCGCCATCGGTGCCAGCGCGGCCACGGCACTGGCCGAACTCGGCGCACCGGCGCTGGTCGCATGGCTCGCACTGGCGGCCGGCCTCCTGCACGCCATCCGCCTGTACGGCTGGCGCGGCCTGCGCACCTGGCGCGATCCGCTGCTGTTCATCCTCCATATCGGCTACGGCTGGCTCGCGCTGGGTTACCTCATACTCGGATTCGGCATGCTGTCAGCGGGCTGGTCCGATACCTGGGCCCTGCACGGCCTGCTGACCGGCGCGATCGGCACCATGACCCTGGCCGTCATGACCCGCGCCACCTTCGGCCACACCGGCCGCCCGCTGCAGGCCGGCATCGTGATGACCACCGCCTTCGTCGCCATCCAGGGCGCCATCGTCATCCGCCTGCTCGGCCCCGTCGTCGGCCCACACGCCTGGCACATCGCCGGCGTCCTCTGGTCGACCGCGTTCCTGCTGTTCCTGCTGCGCTGCGGACCGATGTTCCTGCGGCCACGCATCAATGCCTGAGCAGGATCAGCGGCGAAAAGGCGGGTTCTCGCAGAGCCGCGGAGAGCGCGGAGAAAGGCGGTTTCTCGCCAAGACGCCAAGCACGCCAAGGAAGATTCGAGTGAAAGGCGGTAATTCGCCTCGATGCCGGCTGTCGACATATCCGCGAGCACGCCTCGATGCGATTACCTCATTCATTGTCCTTCCTTGGCGCGCTTGGCGTCTTGGCGAGAGATGCCTTTGACCTTATCTCAGCGCCCTCCGCGTCTCTGCGAGAACCATTCGAACCACGCTGAATCCCGCGAAAACCGCAAATTCCGTCGATCGGGCGATATCCGGTATCCTGTCGGGCTTTCCGTAACCGGCCGGACCCAACCGTGATCACCCTCGACGACGTCTCGCTCCAGATTGGCGGCGACCCCCTGCTCGAAGGCGCTTCGTGCGCGCTGCACGAGGGCTGGAAGATCGGGATCATCGGGCCCAACGGCTGCGGCAAGTCGAGTCTGTTCAAGCTGCTGCGCGGGCAGTTGACCCCCGAGCGCGGCCGCGTCGATCTGCCCGGCGGCATGCGCATCGCGCACATGGAGCAGGAGACGCCGGGGCGCTCGGCGACGGCGCGCGAGCACGTGGTGGGCGGCCACGCGGAACTCATCCGGCTCGAGAACGAGCTGGAGAAGGCCGAGGCCGCCGGCGACGGTGAGCGGCTGGCGCAGCTCCACGGCAGCATCGACGCCGAGGACGGCTACACCGCCCGCACCCGGGCCGAACAACTGCTGGCCGGCCTCGGCTTCTCCGCCGAGGCCTGCGGGCGTCCCGTCGCCGAGTTCTCCGGCGGCTGGCGCATGCGCATCGACCTCGCGCGCACGCTCATGGCGCCGTCCGATCTATTGCTGCTCGACGAGCCCACCAACCACCTCGATCTCGAGGCGGTGATGTGGCTGGAGCAGTGGCTCAAGCGCTACAGCGGCACGCTGATGATCGTCTCGCACGACCGGGACTTCCTCGACTCGGTCGTCGACCACACCGTGCACTTCGATCAACAAACGGCTCGTCCAGTACCGCGGCAACTACAGCCAGTTCGAGCGCCAGCGGGCCGAGCGCATGGCGCAGCAACAGGCCGCGTACGAGAAGCAGCAGCAGCGCGTGCGCGAGATCGAACAGTTCGTCAACCGCTTCCGCGCCCAGGCCAACAAGGCCCGCCAGGCGCAGAGCCGCATCAAGGAACTGGAGCGGATGGAGGATCTCGCTCCGGCGCACATCGACTCGCCGTTCCGCTTCCAGTTCCCCGAGGCCGCGAAGACCTCGCATCCGCTCATCACCTGCCGCGACATGGCCGCGGGCTACAGCCCGGATGCCCCGGTGCTCACGGATGTCGGCCTCAGCCTCCTGCCGGGCCAACGGGTCGGCCTGCTGGGTGTGAACGGCGCCGGCAAATCGACCCTGATCCGCACGCTGGTGGGCGAACTGCCGCCGCTCGCGGGCGAGCGCACGCCCGGCGAGAACCTCGCGGTCGGCTACTTCGCCCAGCACCAGGTCGATGCCCTGACCGTCGACTGGAGCCCGCTCGAGCATCTGCAGAAGGAGAGCCCCGAGGTCCGCAAGCAGCAGCTGCGCACCTTCCTCGGCGGTTTCGGTTTCTCCGGCGACGACGCCCTGCGCGCGGTACGCAACTTCTCCGGTGGCGAGAAGGCCCGGCTGGCGCTGGCGATCGTCGCCTGGCGGCGGCCGAACCTGCTGCTGCTCGACGAGCCCACCAACCACCTCGACCTGGACATGCGCCACGCGCTGGATATGGCGCTGCAGGAGTTCTCCGGGGCCGTCGTCATCGTCACCCACGACCGCCACCTGCTGCGCGACACGGTCGACGAGTTCTGGCTCATCGACAACGGCCGTCTGCGCCCCTTCGACGGCACGCTCGACGATTACGCCGCATGGCGCGCCGGCAACATCAAGGCGGAGAAATCCGCTTCCGGCGGCAAGGCCAATGTGCCCAAACCGGCGAAGAAGGAGGCCGGGCGTGACGGCCGCAAGGCGGCCGCCGAGGCCCGCAGCCGGATCAAACCGCTGCGTGACAGCGTCCGCCGGCTGGAACGCGATCTGGAGAAACGCCAGCAGCAACTGGCGAAGATCGAGACCGCCCTCGCCGACCCCGAGCTCTACAACGACCCCGAGCGCGCCGGGGAACGCGATAAGCTGCTCCAGGACCAGGGCGCCGCCCAGCAGGCCATCGCCCGCATCGAGAGCGACTGGCTGGAGGCGGCGGAGGAACTGGAGCGGGCCGAGACCGGGACGGCCTGAGCTCGGTACGCGATCGTCCGGCGCGCGTGCGCCTGCACGCGAAGGCCGCCAGCGTCCGCCTAACCGTAGGCGCGGTCTTCGGCCGGCGACCACGTGCACCGGCCGAATGCCGCGCAGCCTGCCCGAAGCGCCCGATCCCGACCTGCCGATCGCGAATCGCGCATCGTTCGCGCTGCGGCGAAAACGCGGCCTACGCTGCCGCCGTGGAGAACCCGCCGCCGCTCAAACCCGCAAGGGTTTTGCCGCCCGTGTCTGCTACGATTCGGTGACCTGACCCTCGAAGAGACGGAGTAACCGCTCAATGGCCTCGATCCAACATCTGCTCGACTGCGGGCAATCGCTGTGGCTGGACTACGTGGACCGCAACCTGCTGACCGGTGGCGGTCTGGAACGCCTGGTCGAGTCGGGCCTGCGCGGCGTGACCAGCAACCCGACGATCTTCCACCAGGCGATCACGGGCTCCAGTGCCTACGACGATGCCATTCTCGACATCATCCAGGCGGATCACGAGGTCAACGCGGAAGTGCTCTATGAGTGGCTGGCCATCCAGGACATCCAGATGGCCTGCGACCAGCTGCGGCCGGTGTACGAGCGCAGCGAGGGCAAGGACGGTTTCGTCAGCATCGAGGTCTCGCCGCACCTCGCGCACGACACGAAGGGTACGGTCGAACAGGCCCGCCACCTGTGGCGCTCGGTGCACCGCGACAACGTCATGATCAAGGTACCGGCGACCGAGGCCGGGCTCGAGGCGATCGAGACCCTCACGGCCGAGGGCCTCAACATCAACGTGACGCTGCTGTTCTCGGTCGAGCGCTACGAACAGGTCTTCGCGGCCTTCACCCGTGGCCTCGGCCAGCGCGACAACCCGCGCGGCATCAACTCGGTGGCCTCGTTCTTCGTATCGCGCGTCGACGGCGTCGTGGACCCGAAACTCGCGGCGATCGGCGCGGACGCCACCGCGTACATGCACAGCGCCGCGATCGCCAACGCGAAGATGGCGTATCAATCCTTCGAGCGCCTGCGCCGCGCGCCCGAGTTCCGGGCGCAGGAACAGCGGGGCGCGAACGTGCAGCGCCCGCTCTGGGCCAGCACCAGTACCAAGGACCCGAACCTCTCCGACACGCTCTATGTCGACACGCTGATCGGTCCCGACACCGTGAATACGGTACCGCCGAAGACGCTGGACGCGGTCCTGGAACACGGTTCGGCCGCGATCACCATCGACAACGACCTGGAAGGCGCCCGCACCACGCTCGACGCCCTGCAGAAGCACGGCATCGACATGGCGCAGGTGGCGGCCGATCTCGAAGCGGACGGGGTGCAGAAATTCATCGATTCGCACGACGCCCTGGTCGCCGCGCTGCAGGAGAAACTGCGCGACATCACGGCGCGTTACGCCGCCGAGATCTGACACGCGGCCTTTTGCCCGGGGCAATCCCCGTAGGTTGGGTTGACGAAGGAAACCCAACGGGACGAGCGGTCCGCCGATACCACGTCACACCGTGTCGATCGACCAGACCTCGACCCGTTGGGTGTCGCTGGCGCTCGACCCAACCTACGTACCGAATTTCCGTGTTCATCGTCGCTTAAGCGTCGAGGCGCGCAATGACCGACAAGGCGACCCCGCTACCGATCGAATCGCTGCGCGCGGATTTCCACACGGCCCTCGCCGCCGGCCACACCGTGGTCTCGGCGGCGACGGGCTCCGGCAAATCCACGCGCCTGCCCGTCTGGGCGGCCGAGCATGGGCCGGTCCTCGTCATCGAACCCCGCCGCATCGCGGCGACCAGCCTGGCCCGTTATGTCGCCTCGCTGAATGGCGGCGAGACCGGCGGCGAAGTCGGGTACGCCATCCGTTTCGACAGCGCCTACAGCGCGGACACCCGCATCCTGTTCGTCACACCCGGCATCGCCCTGCGCTGGTACGCCGAGAATGGGCTGGCCGGTTTCGCGACCGTGATCCTCGACGAATTCCACGAACGGCGGGCGGATACCGATCTGCTGCTGGCGCTGCTGCGCGACGCCGAGCGCCATCGGCTCGTGCTCACCTCGGCCACCTTCGACGGCGACCGCCTCGCCGACCAGCTCGGCGCCCGCCGCCTCGATGCGCAAGGCCGCAGCCATCCGGTGGAAACGCGACACCTCGGCCCCGAGCCGCGCGACATGCCGACCGCCAAGGGCCTGGACCGTCGGGTCAGCGAAGCGGTCCACCAGGCCATGAGCGAGACCGAAGGCGATCTGCTCGTATTCCTCCCGGGCCGGGGCGAGATCCGCGCCGCGGAGAACCGGCTGGGGAAAATCGACGCCGACGTCATCGCGCTGCACGCCGGTGCGCCCGACGCCGATCAGCGACGCGCGCTGGCCCCGGGCGACGGCCGCCGGGTCATTCTGGCAACCAACGTCGCCGAGACCTCGCTGACCGTACCCGGGGTCACCGCCGTGATCGACAGCGGTCTCGAACGCCGCACCCGACGCCGCAACGGCCGCACCGTGCTGGCGCTCGAGGCCATCGCCCGCTCCGCCGCCGACCAGCGTACCGGCCGCGCGGGACGCACCGCGCCCGGACTCTGCCTGCGGCTCTGGGGCGGCCAGGCGCCACTGGCGACCGCGACCCCGCCCGAGGTCGAGCGCGAGGACCTGACCGATACCGTGCTGGCGGCCGCCTGCTGCGGCCGGCCCGCACGGGCGCTGCCGTTCCCGGACGAGCTGCCGGAGAAGTCACTGGCCGCGGCCGAGACCCTGCTGACGGACATCGGCGCGATCGACGGCGACGGCCACGCCACCCCGCGCGGCCATGCCCTGTTCGCCCTGCCACTCGATCCGCTGCTCGCCCACCTCGTCACCGCCATGCCCGATCCCGACACCGGCGGTTTCATGGCGGATCTGGTCGCGGCCCTGTCGACCCGCCAGCGGATCGCCACCGTCGCCTCCGATCCGGCGGAACGCGAGACCCTCCTGCGCGCGCTGGGCCGCCGCTGCGACGCCACCCTCCTGGTCGCCATCCTGCGCGGACAGGACCTGCCCGGCGTGCGCGTGAATCGCGCCGCCCGCGACGAGGCCCGACGGCTCGGTGACCGGGTGCGCGCGCTCGCCGATCTCCCGGGACGCCCGAAGACGAGCGATATCGATCCGGTCAGCGCTCTGCGCGCGGCGATGGCGGCGGTCCCCGCGCTCACGCATGTCCGGCGCGGCAAACGCCGGCATGTCCTCGCCAATGGCGAGCGCGAACTGCAGCCGGCCGACGACAGCCTGTTCGGCGACGAGGACGAAGCAGCGCTCGTCTTCGACGATCACTCCGTCCCCGGCCGCGGCACGCGCGAGACGCTCACCATCGGTACCTGCCTGGCGCCGGTCGGCCTGCAGGACATCGTCGACGCGGGACTCGCCACGGCCGCCATCGAGGACCCGAAACCCGGCAATGAGACGGTCCACGCCGAACGCCGCTGGTATTACGCCGGCCGCGCCATCACGGCCGAGGAAATCGAGCCGGAAGGCCACGAAGCCCGCGCGGCCATCGCCCGGCTCGTCCTCGAGGGGCGTCTGCTCAAACCCGCCGGCAAGCGCCTGCAGGATGACCTCACCGCGTGGGATCTCTACGTACGCCTGGGGCATGCCGAGGGCGCAACGCCCGAAGCCGAATCCTGGCTCGTGGAGCGCCTGCAACACCTGGGCGTTGGCCAGGCCGCCGACATCGCCCTCGTCGAACCCGACGACCTGCGTTTCGACGGCATCCCCGAATGGGAACGCGAGCGTTTCGACCGCCAGTACCCGCGCCACGTCTCCCTGTCCGATCTGGAACTGCGCATCCACTACGACGTCCACCGGAAAACCGTCACCGCCGAACACATCGGCGGCCGCCGCAAGAGCGACCCGAAGAGCTGGGAGCTGCCCGCCTGGCCCGGATGGAAAGTCGAATTCCGGCGCGCGAGTCGGGTGGTGGATGTGCGGTAGGCGCGTCTTCGGCCGGAGCCACCTACCGGGCGTTGCGCGCAGGGTCCAAAGCCGGGCCTACACGGCGCCGAACCGCGCGCGATTCGCCTTCGGCGGCATACCGACATCGCGCGGTGACCGCACCGGGCGCACCGTCGCCGCGACTCGCGTAGGCCGGCTTCGATCGGCGCGGCCGAGCGCCGATCGAATGCGCGCAGCACGCCTGCACCGCCGGATACGAAACATCCTCTACCCGCATTTCCGCGACATCTCACTCGGGCACATCGAGCGCAATCGACGGGCCACCCCAATCACGCGAATAGATCCGGGCGTCAACATATCGATGGAACGAACTCGCCGCCAGTCGCGCGGTGACGCAACGAGGCCATGCTTGACCGGGTTGTAATGGATGTAGTCGAGATGATTGCGGAAGTCCTCCTCGTCCCGGATCAGGTGCTCCCAGTAATGCCGTTGCCATACGGCGGTTCGACTGGACCAACCCGTTGCGCGTAGCCGACGGGTACAGCGTTGCTTGATCGACTTCCACCGACCGGGAAAATCGGAGTCACCGTCAGGAAGGGTCCAGATGCAATGCAGATGATCCGGTAAAACGACGATTGCGTCCATCTGGAACGGACGCGCGGCACGTACGTCCCGAAGCGCGTCGCCGAGTATGTGCCGCCCATCTTCCCGAGCCAGCCAGGGAATGCGATGTGCGGTGACAAGCGTGAAAAAATACGTCCCACCGGGTACGTAGTGCCTTCGGTAGTTCGCCATGGGGTTCCCTCCCGCTGTTTGGTTGTCTTCCTTGAAGCGCTATATCAATCAGACCATTGCGAGCATCGCGTGCGGTGCGCGCGTTCGCCTTCGGCGAAAACGCGCCTACCTATCATGATAATCCATGGTTGGCATCATCTCGGTTCCTCCGGGCATACGCCGTAGTCGCAGCGACGTCATTGGTCTGCCATGCGTAGGCGCGTCTTCGACCGGCGCGGATGAGCGCCGGTCGAATGCGCGCAGCCCGCCTCAGACATTCAATAGCGCGACCCCGCAAAACGTGCCGGCTTTACGGGACGTGCACACACCCGCTCACCACAACCACGCCGCCCCCCGAACACCGCTGTCGTCGCCGTGGACGTTCTGGCGCAGGGGCGTGTCGCAGCGGTCGGAGTAGACGTAGCGTTGCCAGAGGATGGGGATGTTCGTGTACAGGCGGGAGACGTTGGAGACGCCGCCGCCGAGGACGACGACGTCGGGGTCGAGCATGTTGATGACGCTGGCGAGGCCGCGGGCGAGGCGATCTTCGTAGCGATCCATGACGGTCTGTGCCTCGGCGTCGCCGGTCTCCGCTCGGGCGGCGATCTCCCCGCCGGTAAGTTCCTCGCCGCAGATGTTGGCGTAATCCTGCTGCAGGCCCGTCCCCGACACCCAGCGCTCGATGCAGCCGCGGCGGCCGCAATAGCATTCGGGGCCAGGGTATTCCTCCGGCGTCTGCCAGGGGAGCGGGTTATGACCCCATTCACCGCCGATGGCATTGGGCCCGACATGGACGTGGCCATCGAACACGATGCCGCCCCCGCAGCCGGTACCGAGAATCACGCCGAAAACCACGCCATAACCGACCCCGGCACCGTCGACGGCCTCCGACAGGACGAAACAGTTGGCGTCGTTGGCGATGCGGACCTCGCGATCCAGACGCGCTTCCAGATCGACCTTGCCGGGACGGCCATTGAGGAACACGGCGCTGGCGTTCTTGAACAGCCCGGTCGCGGGGGAGATCGCACCGGGCGTGCCGATGCCGACAGAGCCGGTGCGGCCGGTTTCGCGTTCCAGTTCCGTTACCAGCGAGGCGATCGCATCGAGGGTGCCGTCGTAATCCCCTTTGGGCGTGGGGATTCGCTGACGCGCAAGAATTTCCCCGTCGTCACCGAGCGCCAGCCCCGAGATCTTCGTACCGCCCAGATCGATTCCGATACGCATGCGTCACCTCCTGCGTGAAGCATACCGGGGATGTGCATCGATCGCCCAGTCGTCAGGTTGTCCGTCATTCGGGCGCGAATCGGCGCGTGGCTTCGATCAAGCGCGGTAATTCGGTTCTCGCGGAGGCGCGGAGCGCGCGGAGGAAGGGCGAGGACTCATCCGGATACGATATTTCATGGACAATACAGACCGGCCCGCCCCGGGGCCTGTTGACGGGCTGAATCCGGATACGACGATCGGCGCGTAGGCGCGTTTTCGCCGCAGGCGAACGCGCGCGGTCTGCGTTGCGGCGAACATTGACGCTTCGGGCATGCCGCGCGCATTCGACCGGTGCGGTGGCGCCGGTCGAAGACGCGCCTACGGGCTGGTCGGATATGACTCGTTCATCGCCCGCGTAACGAGCTGAGAATCTTCACGTAGGCCGGCCTTCGGCGAAGCCGAATGCCGGCATTAACGCTTTGCCGGCATTGCCCGGCGCGATCACCGTGATACAGCGGTCAAAGTTATCGCCGCGCCGGGCAAGGCCGGCCTACGTCATCAATGATGCTTGCCGAAACCTTCTTGCCTTTCTCCGCGACCTTTGCGCCCTTCGCGCCTCTGCGAGAACCGCCTTTTACCCCACCGGGAAAAGACGCAATCAGTCGCCGCCCGCACGCGGAAAGCCGAGTCCATCCAGCGCTTCCCCGATCTCATCGAGGATCTTCGGATCGTCGATGGTCGCGGGCGCTTTCCACTCTTCGCCGTTGGCGATCTTGCGCATGGTGCCGCGCAGGACCTTGCCGGAGCGGGTCTTGGGCAGGCGTTTGACCAGGGTGCAGAGGCGGAATGCGGCGACCGGGCCCACCTCGTTGCGCATGTGTTCGGCGAGTTCTTTCACCAGCGTCTCGCGATCAACCCCTTTGCCGGCCGCGGGCACGACCAGAGCGAGCGGCAGCTGCCCCTTGGTCTCGTCGTTGACGCCGAACACGGCGGCCTCGGCGACGGCGTGGTGATTGCAGAGGACTTCCTCCATGCGACCGGTCGACAGCCGATGACCCGCGACGTTGATGACGTCGTCGATGCGGCTCATGACGTGGACATATCCATCCGAGTCGATCACGCCCGAGTCACCGGTCAGGTAGTAGCCCGGATAGCGCGACAGGTAATGCTCACGCTGCCCCTCGCGATTGTTCCAGAGCGTGAGCATGGTCCCCGGCGGCATCGGCAGACGGATGGCGATGTTGCCCAGTTCGCCGCGCGGCTTTTCCCCACCGTGTCCATCGAGCACGCGGACGTCGTAGCCGGGCATGGGTTTGCCCGCCGAGCCGGCCTCGACCGGCAGGTTTTCGATGCCGAGCGGATTGGCGGCAATCGCCCAGCCGGTCTCGGTCTGCCACCAGTGATCGACCACGGGCACACCGAGATGCTTTTCGGCCCAGTGGATGGTCGCCGGATCGGAACGCTCGCCGGCGAGGAAGAACGAATCGAGCGAGCTGACGTCATACTGGCGGATGAACTCGCCCTCCGGGTCCGCCGAGCGGATGGCGCGGATCGCGGTGGGGGCGGTGAACAGCGTCCTCGGACCGTGATCCTGCACCACGCGCCAGAACGCGCCGGCGTCCGGGGTGCCGACCGGCTTGCCCTCGAACATCACGGTGGTGTTCCGGTTCAGCAACGGGCCGTAGACGATGTAGGAGTGCCCGACGACCCAGCCGATATCGGAGGCGGTCCAGTACACGTCGCCCGGCGCCATGCCGTAGACGTTGCGCATCGACCACTGCAGCGCGACGGCGTGACCGCCGTTGTCGCGCACGATGCCCTTCGGGTGGCCGGTCGTGCCGGAGGTGTACAGGATGTACAGCGGGTCGGTCGCCTCCACGGACACGCAGTCCGCCGGCGCGGCCGTTTTCAGCGCCTCGGCCCAGTCGACATCGCGCCCGCCGACGAGGTCCGCCGGCTGCTGCTCGCGCTGCCAGATGAGGCAACCCGGCACATCGTGCCGCGCGAGCGAGAGGGCTTTGTCGAGGAGGCCGTGGTAATCGACGACGCCGCCGGGTTCGACACCGCAGGACGCGCTCAGCACCAGCTTCGGTTCGGCGTCGTCGATGCGGGAAGCGAGCTCGGACGCGGCGAAACCGCCGAAGACCACCGAGTGGATCGCGCCGATCCGGGCACAGGCGAGCATGCCGAACACGGCCTGCGGGATCATCGGCATATAGATGACGACGCGGTCGCCGGTGTCGACGCCCTGCGCGCGCAGCAGCCCGGCGAGGCGCGCGACCTCGTCCTGGAGTCCGGCGTAATCCCAGCGGTTGCAGGTCCCGGTGACCGCGCTGTCGTGGATCAGCGCGGTCTGCGCGCCGTGGCCGGCCTCGACGTGGCGGTCGATGGCGTTGTAGCAGGTGTTGAGCTTGCCGCCGGTGAACCAGCGGTAGAACGGGGCGTCCGAGTCGTCGAGCACGCGATCCCAGCGGCGGTCCCAGTGGATATCTTCCGCGACCTCGGCCCAGAAGCCTTCGGGGTCGCGCAGCGAGCGTTCGTGGATCGGATCGTAGGCCGTCATCGCGATTTTTCCCTCCCGGCCGCCGGGTGCCCGCGTCCGCATGCGCCCAAAACGGCCTCAGTCTGGTTCGCTCACATATAACCGCCACAGAGAGCGCGCGCAAGGATTGCCGGACAATCGGGTCGCTTTTGTGCAATTTATCAGGGTCTGAGGAGCGTTTTCGGATTACGTGTCGGACAACACCTGGAACGGTGAAAATCGGTTCTCGCAGAGGCGCGGAGTGCGCGGAGAAGACGGCAAAGGAGGTTCAGGCGAGTCCGGCGTATGGCGCGTCTTCGACCGAAGGCGAACGCAGGCGCGGTTTGCCCGGCGCGGCGACGGCATTGGCGCCGTCGCTTCGCGGTCGATCGCGCCGGGCGAATGCCGGCATTCGGCGTGATCCGCCGATCGGACCGGCATCGGCGTCGAGCAGGCCGGCCTACGCGGCGATCCTGACCGGATCTTCGTTTCCTTTGCCGTTTCTCCGCGCGCTCCGCGCCTCTGCGAGAAAACGCCTTGTCGAGCTCGACCAATGAACCCGCTCAGATCACCGGCGTCTCGCGATAGGTGCCCCACAGCTCGCGGAGGGTTTCGACGATGTCGCCCATCGAGGCGCCGGCCTTGACCAGTTTGATGGTGACCGGCATGAGGTTCTGCGACTCGTCCTCGGCGACGTTGCGCAGTTCTTCCAGCAACTGCTGGACCTCGCTCTCGTCGCGTTCGTCGCGCACCCGCTGCAGGTGCGCGATCTGGTTGCGCTCGGTCTCGGGGTCGTGCGGATGGACCTCGACCTCGGGGTCGCCGTCTTCCTCGACGTAGCAGTTGACGCCGATGACCGGGCGGTCGCCGCTGGCCTTGCGGATCGCGTAGTCATAGGCCGAGTCGGCGATGCCGCGCTGGAAGTAGCCATCGTCGATGCACTGGATCGTGCCGCCCATCTCCTCGACCTCGTCGAGGATGCGCCAGACCTCTTCCTCGATGCGCGTGGTCAGGTTCTCGACGTACCAGGAACCGCCGATGCCATCGACGACATCGGCGGCGCCCGTCTCGTGGGCGATCACCTGCTGCGTGCGCAGGGCGATCTTCATGGCCTCTTCGGTCGGGATCGAGTAGGCCTCGTCGAGGCCGTTGGTATGCAGCGACTGCGCGCCGCCGAGCACCGCCGACATCGCCTGGAAGGCGGTGCGGACGATGTTCACCTTCGGCTGCGGCTTGGTCAGCGTCGCCGCGGCGGTCTGGGCGTGGAAGCGCAGGCGGCAGGACTCCGGCTTCTTCGCGCCGAAGCGCTCGCCCATGATCTTCGCGTAGACGCGGCGCGCGGCGCGGAACTTGGCGATCTCCTCGAAGAAGTCCGCCTGGCTGACGAAGAAGAACGACAGCCTCGGGGCGAACTCGTCGACATCGACACCGGCATCGACCGCTTCCTGCACGTACTGGATCGTGCTGGCCATGGTGTAGGCCACTTCCTGCGTCGCGACGGCGCCGGCCTCGGAGATGTGATAGCCGGAGATGTTGAGCGGGTTGTAGCGCGGCAGGTGCTGCGCGCCGTAGGTGATGCAGTCACGCACGATACGCAGCGACGGGCGCACCGGATAGATCCACTCCTTCTGCGCCATGTATTCCTTGAGGATGTCGTTCTGGATCGTGCCCGAGAGCTTCGCCTGATCGAAGCCGTTCTTCTCGGCCACGGCGATGTACATCGCGAACAGGATCCAGGCCGACGGGTTGATCGTCATCGACACGGAGATCTTCTCGAGATCGATCCGATCGAACAGCGCCTCCATGTCGGCGAGCGTATCGATCGCCACGCCCTCGCGCCCGACCTCGCCCTCGCTCATCGGATGATCGGAGTCATAGCCCATCAGCGTCGGCATATCGAAGTCGACGGACAGGCCGGTCTGACCCTGCGCCATCAGATAGTGGAAGCGCCGGTTGGTATCCGCGGCCATGCCGAAGCCGGCGATCTGGCGCATGGTCCAGGGACGGCCGCGGTGCATGGTCGGGTACGGCCCGCGCGTGAACGGATAGCGGCCCGGCAGGCCGATGTCGTCCCACGGCGTCGCGGCCATATCGACCGGCGTGTACGTGCGCTTGACGTCGAGCCCGGCACCGGTGCGAAAGGTCTCGCGACGTTCGGGCGCGCGCTCCAGGAAGCGGGCGACTTCGTTGCCCTCCCAGTCACCGTACTCCGCGTCGATGCGGTCGAGCTCGTCTTTACTGAACAGGGTCTGCTGTTGATTCATGGCGGATCCTCGATTGGACGGCAGCCAGCAGCTCCAGGGCGCCGGCATGCGGGTCGGTCTCGCGTCGGCTGACGCGGCCCAGGACATCGGCGAGGTCGGCTTCGCGCTGATGGCGGAAGTCCTCGCGCACGATGCCCTCGGCGATCTTGAGCATTCGGTTGGCGGCGATCTCGCTGCGCTTGGTCTCGAGCGCACCGGAATCGATCAGATGCTTGCGGTGGCGGTCGATGGCATCGCGCAGTTCCTCGAGGCCGGTCTGCTTCTCGGCACTGGTCGCGACCACGGGCGTGTACCACTGATCGGGACCACTGGGCATGCTCATGGTGAGCATGGTCTTGAGTTCGGTGACGGTGCGGTTCGCATCGGCGCGGTCGGCCTTGGACACGACATGGATATCGGCGATCTCGAGCACGCCCGCCTTGATCGCCTGGATATCGTCGCCGAGCCCCGGCGCCGAGACGACCACGGTCGAATGCGCGGCCTGGACGATATCGACCTCGTCCTGACCGACCCCGACCGTCTCGATCAGGATGGTGTCGAAGCCGGCGGCGTCGAGGATATCGACGGCATCGAGACTCGCCTTCGCCAGCCCGCCCAACGCACCGCGCGTGGCCATGCTGCGGATGAACACGCCCGGATCCTGAACCAGATCCGACATGCGGATTCGGTCACCGAGAATGGCGCCGCCCGAAAACGGACTCGAGGGATCGATCGCGACGATGCCGACCCGGCGCCCGTCCGCGCGCAGCGTGCGCGCGAGCTGCGACACCAGCGTCGATTTGCCGCAGCCGGGCACGCCGGTGATGCCGACCACGTGCGCGTGGCCGGTATGCCGGTAGAGTTCGGCCAGGGCCGGACGACACTCGTCCTCGCCACCCTCGACCCGGGTGATCAGCCGCGCGGCGGCGCGCAGGCTGCCCTCGCGCACGCGTCGCGCGAGCTCATCCGATGGAATGCGCTCCGTCACTCCGCCCCCTGACGCAGGCTGCTGTAGAGGTCGCGATCCTCGATCACGCGCTTCGCCTTGAAGTCGGTACGCGGGAACGTATCGGCGGCGACCATCTCGATGCCGACCCGGAAACCGAGCATGCGTTCGAGATCGTGTTTCGCCTTGTCGCGGAACTCTTTCACCGCATCGACGCCGCGCGCCTCGAGTTCCTTCGACGGCTCCAGCCGGATCAGCAGCTCGTCCATGCTGCCCTCGCGGGTGATCACGATGCGGTGCTCGCCGCCGTAGCCTTCCATCTCGTTGAGCGTCGCGTGGATCTCGCTCGGATACACGTTCTCGCCGCGGATCTGGAACATATCGTCGATGCGGCCGTAGATGCCGCGCGGCAGGCGCGGATAGGTGCGCCCGCAGGGATTCTCTTCCATGAC
Organism: Halofilum sp. (in: g-proteobacteria); assembly: GCA_034520925.1. Classification (GTDB taxonomy): domain Bacteria; phylum Pseudomonadota; class Gammaproteobacteria; order XJ16; family Halofilaceae; genus Halofilum. The sequence continues at coordinate 398,970 of JAXHNC010000001.1, forward strand.
CCAGTGCGTGAGGTCGCCCGACTGCAGCCGGATCATCGGCTGCGAGGTGCGTTCGAGGTTGGTGTAGACCGGCGTGCCCTGCTCGCCCCACGGAACACGTCGATCCGTGTGCGGATCGCAGATCTCGCCGTAGACCATGTCCTGCCACAGCATCATGCCGCCGGTCTCGGCGCTGCCGGCGCCGTTCATCCAGGGCGTGATCTCGGCCATCGTTCCCGAATCGACGACACGCGCGCCGAACAGATCGGCGATGCGGTCGCGGATACCCGGGATCGAGGCGCCGGGCTCACCGGAGAAGAACATCACCTTGAGACCGAACTCGCGCGGATCGATGCCCTCTTCCTCGGCGACCTCGGCGAGGCGCAGCGCGTAGGACGGCGTCGCGTAGAAGCCGGCCGGCTGCATCATCTTCAGCCAGGTCACGGCGCGCTGGGTCATGCCGGGCGCGCCGGCGCCGAAGGGGAAGCACTTGCAGCCGAGGCGCTCGGCGCCGGCCAGCGTGCCCCAGGAGCCCATGTAGAGACTGAACACCGAGGCGATGAACACCATGTCGCCGGGGCGGATGCCCATGCCCCACATCACGCGGGCCTGGTTATTCGCGATCGTGTTCCAGTCGCGGCGACCGATACCGAACACCGTCGGCCGCCCGGTCGTGCCCGAGGTGCCGTGGATGTGGTGGATCTCGTCCTCGGGGATGCACAGGTAATCGCCGAACGGCGGTGCGCCGGCCTGGGAATCGCGCAGGTCCTGCTTGGTGATGACCGGCACGCGGTCCTCGAAGTCTTCCAGCGACTGGATATGGTCGGGATGAACGCCGGCCTCTTCCCACTTGCGCCGATAGAACGCGGAGTTCTTCCAGGCGTAGTTCATGACCTCCTGGAGGCGCCCGAGGATCTTCGCGTCACGCGCGGATGGATCCATCGTCTCGCGCTCCGGGAACCAGTAGCGGCTCGACGGATCGGGAAAGTAACCGTCGTCGTAATCCGGTGGAAACTGCCACTCTTCCATCATTCACACTCCAGATTGGGCATGGCCCATGGGTGTTGGTTATGCAGTCAAAATTCTTTTTCTCGCCAAGACGCCAAGGCGCAAGCGCAAGGAAAGAAAACGAAAGATCAACGTGTGGCAACGAGTCTTCTCGCGATCGTCCGAGAAATTCCACTGTCTGGACAATTGACCCGTGAGTCTTCTCGCCTGCTTTGCGATCGTCTGCGATTCTTCGCGCCTTTGCGCGCTTGGCGTCTTGGCGAGAGACCATTAACCGGCATAAAAACCGGCAACCGATCTGATCCAGTCGCCGACGTTCACCGCGGGCCGCGCTCGGCGACGAGCTGGCGGAACGCGTTGACGATCTCGTCGGGCGGCGTGTCCTGCAGCATGATCTTCTGCACGCCCATCTCCGTGAGTTTCTTCACGTCCTCGTCCGGGATCACGCCGCCGCCGGCGACGATGATGTCCTCGGCGTCGTTCTCCTTCAGCGCCTTCATCACGCGCGGGAAGACCGTCATGTGCGCGCCCGACAGGATCGATACGCCGAGCACGTCGACGTCTTCCTGCACGGCGGCCGCGACGACCTCTTCCGGCGTGCGGTGCAGGCCGGAGTAGACGACGTCCATGCCCGCGTCGCGCAGGGCGCGCGCGACCACCTTCACGCCGCGGTCGTGACCGTCGAGCCCGACCTTCGCGAGCAGGACCCGGATATTCTCGCCGGCGCCCTGCGCCGTTTTCGCTGCGTTTTCCGCCATCGGTGATTACCCCTGTGCAATACCAGACCGCGCGGGCGAATCCGCGCGGGCCATCTCGCTCTCGAACCAGTCCGCCGCGCGCTCGGCGTGATCCCGGGCCGCCTGTTCGGCGGCCCCGGCATCGCCGGCACAGACCGCATCGAGGATCGCGGCGTGGTCATGCCACACCTGATCCTGGTGGCGGTCGTCGCTGAGGATCGTCTGCATCACGCGCCGGGTGTGGTTCCAGTGCGAGGCCATCGTGTCGAGGATCATGCCGTTGCCGGCGGCCTCGTAGATGAGCTGGTGGAAGGCCATGTCGGCGGCGATGAGTTCGGGAATGTCGTCGTTGCGGGAGGCGCGGCGGCCGCGTTCGAGGATGGCGTCGCCGCGCGGGCGCAGATCCGGGCCGCCGCGGCGCGCGGCCAGTCCGGCGCTGACCTGATCGATGCCGGCGCGGAACTCGTAGAGCTCACGGACGAACCGCTCTTCCAGCGGCGCCACCTTGACCCCGCGCCGCCCGGCCGGCTGCACGAAGCCCTCCGCCTCGAGGCGCTTCAGCGCCTGCCCGACCGGCAGGCGCGAGACATCGAGCTGGCGCGCCAGCCCGTCCTGCGTCAGGCGTTCGCCCGGCGCCAGCGTGCCGTTGCAGATCCCTTCCACGATCCGCTCGTGGACCAGGTCCGGCAGTGCTTTCTGGTGTCCGATTGCGTCCATTTTCCCGGCTGCTCTCCGTTGCGCGAGCCCGCGATGGGCTCGCTCTGCATTCTGTATACAGTATCCTTTCTACCCGACCTCAGGCGTCCACGCAACCCAACCGGGTCGCATGACCTGTAGGCGCGTTTTCGCCGAAGGCGAACGCGCGCGGTGTGCGTTGCGATGGAATCGGGCGCTTCGGGCGGGCCGCGCGCATTCGACCGGTGCGGCGGCCCGGTCGAAGACGCGCCTACGAGGAAGCCGGATTCGGGAACACGGAGCGGCCTGTTTCGCTTTCTGTGGGAGCGAGCTTGCTCGCGATTCAAGGCGAGGGATTTGAACCACGCGGCTGATCGGCGGTTCATTGGCGCCGAGGCTCCGATCAGTCGTGCGACGATCCGGTTACGGGTGCGGGTACATCGCGGCAAGCTCGCTCGAAATGCCGGCGTTCACACGGTCAACCGCGTCGCATGACCGGTAGGCGCGTTTTCGCCGAAGGCGAACGCGCGCGGTGTGCGTTGCGACGGAATCGGGCGCTTCGGGCGGGCCGCGCGCATTCGACCGGTGCGGTGGCCCCGGTCGAAGACGCGCCTACGTGCCGCCTTTTTCGGCGGCGCGTTCTTCGCGGCGGCGGCGCCAGTGCCAGAGGCCCTGGGCGTTCACGTAGAGATCCATGTAATACAGGTCGCGCATGGTCTCGGCTTCATCGCCGCGGCCGCGGCGCTGGAGATCGGCGGCGCAGGCGGCGATGAGACGCTCGAGGAGGTCTTCGACCGACGTCGCCTCCTGGGCGATATCAAGCCACTCATCCATGATGCGGTGGAGTTCGGCGGCCACTTCGCGCGGCTTATCGATCACCGTGAAATGCGCCGGCATCACCCGCTCGGGCCCGAGCGCGACGATGCGGTCCAGCGTCTCGTGCATCGCCTCGGGCGCGAGCTGCGGCGGGGCCGTCGGCAGGATGGCGAAGGGCCCGTCGGCGCCCGCCAGTTCCGGGTAATTCACGCCGAACGCGTCGCCGGCAAGGACGGTGGCCGTGCGCGCATCCCACAGCGCCTGCTGGTGCCAGGCGTGCCCGGGTGCGTAGATCATCTGCAGTTCGCGCGTGCCAAGCGTGAGCGTGTCGCCATCATCGGTCTCGACCACACGCTCGGCCGCGACCGGCTCGATACCGGCGTAGTACCGGTCAACGAACTCGTCGCCGAAGACCGCGCGCGAGCCCTTCTCCAGCTTGGCGGGATCGATCACGTGCGGCGCCGCGGACGGATGCGCCGCCACCCGCGCCGAAGGCAACCGCTGCATCAGGGGCCCGACACCGGCCATGTGATCGAGGTGCGCGTGGCTGACGATGACCCAGTCCACCGCCTCCTTCGGTACACCCAGCGATTCGACCGCCGCCACCAGCGCGTCGACGTTGCCCGGGACGCCCGTATCGAAAATCGCCGCGCGGCCGGAATCGACCACGATCGGGCAGCCGGTATGGCGCGGCCGGACATAGTGATTGTCGAAGCGCCAGATCCCGTCGGCGATCGGATCCAGGCGTTCATCTGCGTTGGACTGCGTCATCTCCCACTCCGGTGGCTGATCCAACCGCCATTGATAACCGCCCGCAGGCTTCGGCGCAAGATTGCCGGACAATCCGAATCCCCGCTTGACACAAAAGGCGATCTGTAAGAGTTTCCGCGCTCTACTGTCCGACAATCAAGCGCCATGGATCTGAGCACGCCCACCACCGCAACGGCCCTGTTCGCCACCCTGCGCGAGTCCATCATCGATGGCGGGCTGCCCGCGGGCACCCATCTGCCGGAACTCGAACTGGCCCGCCGCCACGGCGTCGCCCGCAGCACGGTACGCGAGGCGATCTCGGGGCTGGTCAATCGCGGGCTGGCCGTGCGCCGTCACAACGCCGGCGCCCGCGTGTGCACCGTCTCGGCGGAGGATCTGCGCGAGCTCTACGAGCTGCGCGAATGCCTGGAGGGCATGGCCTGCCGCCTGGCGGCCGTCCATATGAGCGATGCCGCGATCGCGTCGGTGCGCGAGCTGCTCGCCGCCCAGGAGAACGAACTCACGCGCCAGCACGACACGGCGTACATCCAGGGCGAACACGACCTCGACTTCCACTGCCGCCTCGCGGCCGGCAGCGGCAACCGCAAACTCGAACGCGAACTCGACGACGAGCTCTACGACAAGCTGCGGCTCTACCGGCGCCAGTACGGCATGGTCGGCCCACGGGCCCGACCGGCCTACCGCGAGCACCAGCAGATCGTCGACGCCATCGCCGACCGCGACCCCGAGATGGCCGAGATGCTGATGCGCCGCCACATCCGCGCGTCGCTGAAGAACATCGAGCAACGCATGGCCGCAACCGAAACCCTGGCCGGGGAGGCCTCATGAGCACATCACCAGGCGGACGCTTCCGCAGCGAACTCGCGGCCCACGAGCCATTGCCGATCGTCGGCACGGTCAACGCCTACTGCGCCGTCATGGCCGAACGCCTCGGCCACCGCGCGATCTATCTCTCCGGTGGCGGCGTCGCCAACGCCTCCTACGGCCTGCCGGATCTCGGCCTGACCGACCGCAACGACGTGCTGGAAGACGTGCGCCGCATCACCGCCGCCTCGTCGCTGCCACTGCTGGTCGATATCGACACCGGCTGGGGCGACGCGCTCGGTATCGCCCGCACCATCCGCGGCATGATCCGCGCCGAGGCCGCGGCCGTGCACATCGAGGATCAGGTCGCCCAGAAACGCTGCGGCCATCGGCCGAACAAGGCCTGCGTGAACACCGGCGAGATGGTCGATCGCATCAAGGCGGCGGTCGACGCCCGCAGCGACCCCGAGTTCTTCATCATGGCCCGCACCGACGCCTTCGCCCGCGAAGGCCGCAACGCCGCCATCGACCGCGCCTGCGCCTACGTCGAGGCCGGCGCCGACGGCATCTTCGCCGAGGCCGTCGCCGAGGAAGACGACTACCGGGCCTTCCGCAAGGCACTGGGCGACGTGCCGCTGCTCGCGAACATGACCGAGTTCGGCCGCACGCCGCTGCACAACCGCAGCGACCTCGCCGCCTGGGGCGTCGACATGGTGCTCTACCCGCTGTCCGCGTTCCGCGCGATGAACCGCGCGGCCGAGGCCGTGTACTGGAGCCTGCTGGAGAACGACAGCCAGAACGAGGTCGTCGATCTGATGCAGACCCGCGAAGAACTCTACGACTACCTCGACTACCACGCCTACGAACACAAACTCGACGAACTGTTCGCGCGCGGCCAGGGCCGCGGCGGCAAGAAGGAGAACGATCAATGAGCAAGCAAGCGAACGCGGGCGCCGGCCTGCGCGGCCAGGTCGCCGGCCGGACCGCGCTGTCCACGGTCGGCATCGAGGGCTCCGGCCTCACCTACCGCGGCTACGACATCAAGGACCTCGCCGAGCACTGCATCTTCGAAGAGGTCGCGCACCTGCTGCTCAAGGGCCATCTGCCGAACCGCCAGGAACTCGACGCCTATCAACAGCGCCTGCGCGCGCGCCGCGAACTGCCGGCGCCGCTGGCCGAGGCGCTCGAGCGCATCCCGGCCAGCGCGCACCCGATGGACGTCATGCGCACCGGCGTGTCGATGCTCGGCACGCTCGAGACCGAACAGGACTTCAGCGAGCAGGACGACGTCGCCGACCGCATCCTCGCGCTGCTGCCGGCGATCGTCTGCTACTGGTACCGCTACAGCCACGACGGCGTGCGCATCGACACCGACGTCGACGCCGACTCCATCGGCGGCCACTTCCTGCGCATGCTGCACGGCGAACAGCCGGACCCGGTGCACGAGCAGGCGATGCACGTCTCGCTGATCCTCTACGCCGAGCACGAGTTCAACGCCTCGACCTTCACCGCGCGCGTGTGCGCCTCGACGCTGTCGGACATGCACAGCTGCATCACCGGCGCCATCGGCTCCCTGCGCGGCCCGCTGCACGGCGGCGCCAACGAGCACGCGATGGGGATGATCGAGCAGTGGAAGTCGCCGGACGAGGCCGAGCAGGAGATCCTCGGCAAGCTCGAGCGCAAAGAGAAGATCATGGGCTTCGGCCACGCGGTCTACCGCGAGTCCGATCCGCGCAACGCCATCATCAAGGACTGGTCGAAACGCCTCGCCGAGACGGTCGGCGATACCGTGCTCTATCCGGTATCGGAGCGCTGCGAGGAAGTCATGTGGCGCGAGAAGAAACTCTTCTGCAACGCCGACTTCTTCCACGCCTCGGCGTACCGCTTCATGGGCATCCCGACGAAGCTGTTCACCCCCATCTTCGTCATGAGCCGCCACACCGGCTGGGCCGCCCACGTCTTCGAACAGCGCGCCGACAACCGCATCATCCGCCCCTCGGCCGAATACACCGGCGAGGAACTGCGCCCGGTGCCGGCGATCGATGAACGGTGACTCTTGAACCGGGAATGGACGGTTGGCCCGTTTACCCCGGCGCAAGGGCCAGCGAAGCTTTACCAGGGACAATCTGACAACGGGATTTCCGTAGGTCGGACTTCAAGTCCGACAGATCAGTGGCTTGCGAGTGTCGGACTGAAGTCCGACCTACAGGACTCCCGATCCCGTTCGGAATGGAATCGATCAGAATTTCCCTGTAGGAGCGGGCTTGCCCGCGAATTGTCGAGGTCGAAGATCTGTCAGCTCGACTTCGCGGGCAAGCCCGCTCCTACAGGCGAAATTGATAAACATCCTCTGAACTGAAAACCAATCGAGACCCGCGATGAGCACAACCGAGACCAACATCCGCCCCGATTACGACGACGAGATCCAGGCGATCGCGGATTATGTCCGCGATACGCGCATCGATTCCGATCTGGCCCTCGACACGGCACGCCACTGCCTGCTGGATACGCTCGGCTGCGGTCTGCTGGCGCTGGAGTATCCGGAGTGCACGCGCCATCTGGGGCCGCGTTTCTCGGGGATGGAGATCAAGCACGGCGCGCGGGTGCCGGGGACGGAGTTCGAGCTGGATCCGGAGAAGGCGGCCTGGGATATCGGCTGCATCATCCGCTGGCTGGATTACAACGACACCTGGCTCGCCGCCGAATGGGGCCATCCGTCGGACAACCTCGGCGGCATCCTCGCCGTGGCCGATTTCATCTCGCGCCGCAGCGTCGCCAAAGGCGTCGCGCCGCCGACCATGCGCACGGTGCTCGAGGCGATGGTCAAGGCGCACGAGATCCAGGGCGTGCTCGCGCTGGAGAACAGCTTCAACCGCGTCGGCCTCGATCACGTCGTGCTGGTGAAGGTCGCGACCACGGCGGTCGTCGCACACATGCAGGGCGCGACGCGTGAACAGTTGCTGGCCGCGATCTCGCACGCCTGGGTGGACGGCCAGGCCCTGCGCACCTATCGCCACGCGCCCAACGCCGGCCCGCGCAAGTCCTGGGCGGCGGGCGACGCCACCGCGCGCGGCGTGCGCCTGGCCGATATCGCCCTCCGAGGCGAGCCGGGCATCCCGGGCGCGCTGTCGGCGCCGCAGTGGGGCTTCTACGACGTGCTGTTCAGCAAGACCAACCGCGACCAGGCGATCAAGCCGGAGGGCGAGCGCCGCTTCCGCCGGCCGCGCGAGTACGGCAGCTACGTGATGGAGAACATCCTGTTCAAGCTCTCGTTCCCGGCCGAGTTCCACGCCCAGACCGCCTGCGAGGCGGCCGTCACCCTGCACCCGCAGGTCCGCGACCGCATCGACGACATCGAGCGCATCGCCATCACCACCCACGAATCCGCGATCCGCATCATCTCCAAGACCGGCGACCTCGCGAACCCGGCCGACCGCGACCACTGCCTGCAGTACATGACCGCCGTCGCCCTGCTGCTCGGCGACCTGCGCGCCGAGCACTACGCCGACGACTTCCACGCCGGGCATCCGGAGATCGACCGCCTGCGCGAGCGCATGGAGATCACCGAGGACGAACGCTACACGGCCGATTACCTGGACGCCGACAAGCGCTCGATCGCCAATGCCGTCCAGGTGTTCTTCAAGGACGGCTCATCCACCGACCGCATCGAGGTCGAATACCCCATCGGCCACCCGCGCCGCCGCGACGAGGGCATCCCCGCCCTGCTCGCCAAATTCCGCCGCAACGCCGCCACGCGCTTCGACCAGCACCACTACGAAGCGCTGGAAGAAATCTGCACCGACCCGACCCGGCTCGACGACATGCCGGTCAACGACTTCATGAGCCAGTGGACGCCCTGAGCCGAGACCGCGCGCGTTCGCCTTCGGCGAAACGGCACGGACCGCCGACGGCAGCCGCTCGGATGTGCCGGCAACGCCACGACACGCCGGACTGCCGAGCGCGCCGACCGCGATCGCGATCATCGCCGACGCACAGCTCGCCGATCAACCCCGTAGGCGCGTCTTCGACCGGAGCCACCGCACCGGTCGAATGCGCGCGGCGCGCCCGAAGCGCCCGATTCCGCCCCTCACCGTCGATCGCGCGCGTTCGCCTTCGGCGAAAACGCGCCTACGTACTATGTCCACGTCACCCGATTCCGGAAAATCCCCCATTCCCCCTTGACCACAATCGGCTGTGCCAACCGCCTCACCATCCCGCTGACGCACCGATCAACGGACCCCGCCCAAACCCGCGCCATGCCGCGATTTTTGCCTCGCACACGGGGTATCGGGCTCAATCCACAAACAGCTTATCCACAGCCTTATACACATCATCTTGTGGTCGGTTAATAACTATACAACAATTTGTTGTGGTTTCTGTTGACCACCCACCGGCCGGCTCCTACACTTCCATCACTGGGCGCGACCACCACGCCGCCCGGCCCGCCGACGGCGCACGGCCGCTGCCCGCGCGGGTTTAGACGAGGGAGCCGGCGCGCCGCCGCGCCGACGTACGAGAGACAACGAACCGGATGACAGCCCCCATGGATTTCCAGCCGATTTCAGACGACGCATTCCAGGAAAAATACGCCAAAGACGGAGAAGACCGCGTCGCGCAGCGCGCACGCGTGGCCAAGGCCCTGGCCTCGGTCGAGAAGAAGAACAAGAAGAGCTGGGAGAACAAGTTCGCCCAGGCCCTGCAGGACGGCTTCGTCCCGGGCGGGCGCATCCAGTCCGGTGCCGGCACCGGGCTGCAGGTCACGCTGATCAACTGCTTCGTCCAGCCCGTCGAAGACAGCATGAACGGCATCGCCGAGGCCCTGCGTCAGGCCATGCTGACGCTCAAGGCCGGCGGCGGCGTCGGTTACGACTTCAGCCCCATCCGCCCGAAGGGCGCGCTGGTGAAGGCCGTCAACGCCGAGGCCTCCGGCCCGATCTCCTTCATGCGCGTCTTCGACCGCGCCTGCGAGACCATCGAGTCCGCCGGCTACCGCCGCGGCGCCCAGATGGGCGTGCTGCGCGTCGATCACCCGGACATCCGCGAGTTCATCGATGCCAAGTACGAGCGCGGCCAGCTCTCGAACTTCAACGTCTCGGTCGGCGTCACCGACGAGTTCATGCAGGCGGTCGAGGACGACGGCTACTTCGAGCTCACCCACGAGTCCGAGCCCTCCCCGCGCCGCAAGGAAGCCACCGACGTCTACTTCGACGAGGACAAGGGCAAGTGGGTCTACGAGCGCGTGAAGGCCCGGGAGATCTGGGACTTCGTCATGGAGGCGACGTATGACCACGCCGATCCGGGCGTGCTGTTCCTCGACCGCATCAACAACGAGAACAACCTCTGGTATGCCGAGCACATCCAGGCCTGCAACCCCTGCTGTCGTCGCCGTGGACGTTCTGGCGCAGGGGCGTGTCGCAGCGGTCGGAGTAGACGTAGCGTTGCCAGAGGATGGGGATGTTCGTGTACAGGCGGGAGACGTTGGAGACGCCGCCGCCGAGGACGACGACGTCGGGGTCGAGCATGTTGATGACGCTGGCGAGGCCGCGGGCGAGGCGGTCCTCGTAGCGATCCATGACGGTCTGTGCCTCGGCGTCGCCGGTCTCCGCTCGGGCGGCGATCTCCCCGCCTGTAAGTTCCTCGCCGCAGATGTTGGCGTAATCCTGCTGCAGGCCCGTCCCCGACACCCAGCGCTCGATGCATCCACGGCGGCCGCAATAGCATTCGGGGCCAGGGTATTCCTCCGGCGTCTGCCAGGGGAGCGGGTTATGACCCCATTCACCGCCGATGGCATTGGGCCCGACATGGACGTGGCCATCGAACACGATGCCGCCCCCGCAGCCGGTACCGAGAATCACGCCGAAAACCACGCCATAACCGACCCCGGCACCGTCGACGGCCTCCGACAGGACGAAGCAGTTGGCGTCGTTGGCGATGCGGACCTCGCGATCCAGACGCGCTTCCAGATCGACCTTGCCGGGACGTCCGTTGAGGAACACGGCGCTGGCGTTCTTGAACAGCCCGGTCGCCGGGGAGATCGCACCGGGCGTGCCGATGCCGACAGAGCCGGTGCGGCCGGTTTCGCGTTCCAGTTCCGTTACCAGCGAGGCGATCGCATCGAGGGTGCCGTCGTAATCCCCTTTGGGGGTGGGGATTCGCTGACGCGCAAGAATTTCCCCGTCGTCACCGAGCGCCAGCCCCGAGATCTTCGTACCGCCCAGATCGATTCCGATACGCATGCGTCACCTCCTGCGTGAAGCATACCGGGGATGTGCATCGATCGCCCAGTCGTCCGGTTGTCCGTCATTCAGACGCGAATCGGCGCGTGGCTTCGATCAAGCGCGGTAATCGGTTCTCGCGGAGGCGCGGAGCGCGCGGAGGAAGGGCGAGGAATCATCCGGATACGATGGCATGGAAACGCAGACCAGCCGCCGTGGCCTGTTGACGGGCTGAATCCGATCCGATGCGCGTAGGCGCGTTTTCGCCGCAGGCGAACGCGCGCGGTCTGCGTTGCGGCGAACATTGACGCTTCGGGCATGCCGCGCGCATTCGACCGGTGCGGTGGCGCCGGTCGAAGACGCGCCTACGGGCTGGTCGGATATGACTCGTTCATCGCCCGCGTAACGAGCTGAGAATCTTCACGTAGGCCGGCCTTCGGCGAAGCCGAATGCCGGCATTAACGCTTTGCCGGCATTGCCCGGCGCGATTACCGTGATACAACGACCAAAGGTATCGCCGCGCCGGGCAAAACCGGCCTACGTCATCAATGATGCTTGCCGAAATCTCTCGCCTTTCTCCGCGACCTTTGCGCCCTTCGCGCCTCTGCGAGAACCGCCTTTTACCACCACCGGGAAAAGACGCAATCAGTCGCCGCCCGCACGCGGAAAGCCGAGTTCATCCAGCGCTTCCCCGATCTCCTCGAGGATCTTCGGATCGTCGATGGTCGCGGGCGCTTTCCACTCTTCGCCGTTGGCGATCTTGCGCATGGTGCCGCGCAGGACCTTGCCGGAGCGGGTCTTGGGCAGGCGTGTGACCAGGGTGCAGAGGCGGAATGCGGCGACCGGGCCCACCTCGTTGCGCATGTGTTCGGCGAGTTCTTTCACCAGCGTCTCGCCATCCGACCCTTTGCCGGCCGCGGGCACGACCAGAGCGAGCGGGAGCTGGCCCTTGGTCTCGTCGTTGACGCCGAACACGGCGGCCTCGGCGACGGCGTGGTGATCGCAGAGGACTTCCTCCATGCGACCGGTCGACAGCCGATGACCCGCGACGTTGATGACGTCGTCGATGCGGCTCATGACGTGGACATATCCATCCGAGTCGATCACGCCCGAGTCACCGGTCAGGTAGTAGCCCGGATAGCGCGACAGGTAATGCTCACGCTGCCCCTCGCGATTGTTCCAGAGCGTGAGCATGGTCCCCGGCGGCATCGGCAGACGGATGGCGATGTTGCCCAGTTCGCCGCGCGGCTTTTCCTCACCGCGTTCATCGAGCACGCGGACGTCGTAGCCGGGCATGGGTTTGCCCGCCGAGCCGGCCTCGACCGGCAGGTTTTCGATGCCGAGCGGATTGGCGGCAATCGCCCAGCCGGTCTCGGTCTGCCACCAGTGATCGACCACGGGCACACCGAGATGCTTTTCGGCCCAGTGGATGGTCGCCGGATCGGAACGCTCGCCGGCGAGGAAGAACGAATCGAGCGAGCTGACGTCATACTGGCGGATGAACTCGCCCTCCGGGTCCGCCGAGCGGATGGCGCGGATCGCGGTGGGGGCGGTGAACAGCGTCCTCGGACCGTGATCCTGCACCACGCGCCAGAACGCGCCGGCGTCCGGGGTGCCGACCGGCTTGCCCTCGAACATCACGGTCGTGTTCCGGTTCAGCAACGGGCCGTAGACGATGTAGGAGTGCCCGACGACCCAGCCGATATCGGAGGCGGTCCAGTACACGTCGCCCGGCGCCATGCCGTAGACGTTGCGCATCGACCACTGCAGCGCGACGGCGTGACCGCCGTTGTCGCGCACGATGCCCTTCGGGTGGCCGGTCGTGCCGGAGGTGTACAGGATGTAGAGCGGGTCGGTCGCCTCCACGGACACGCAGTCCGCCGGCGCGGCCGTCTTCAGCGCCTCGGCCCAGTCGACATCGCGCCCGCCGACGAGGTCCGCCGGCTGCTGCTCGCGCTGCCAGATGAGGCAACCCGGCACATCGTGCCGCGCGAGCGAGAGGGCTTTGTCGAGGAGGCCGTGGTAATCGACGACGCCGCCGGGTTCGACACCGCAGGACGCGCTCAGCACCAGCTTCGGTTCGGCGTCGTCGATGCGGGAAGCGAGCTCGGACGCGGCGAAACCGCCGAAGACCACCGAGTGGATCGCGCCGATCCGGGCACAGGCGAGCATGCCGAACACGGCCTGCGGGATCATCGGCATATAGATGACGACGCGGTCGCCCGTATCCACGCCCTGCGCGCGCAGCAGTCCCGCGAGCCGCGCGACCTCGTCCTGCAGACCGGCGTAATCCCATTGCGTGCAGGTACCGGTGACCGCGCTGTCGTGGATCAGCGCGGTCTGCGCGCCGTGGCCGGCTTCGACGTGGCGGTCGATGGCGTTGTAGCAGGTGTTCAGCTTGCCGCCGGTGAACCAGCGGTAGAACGGGGCGTCCGAGTCGTCGAGCACGCGATCCCAGCGGCGGTCCCAGTGGATGTCTTCCGCGACCTCGGCCCAGAAGCCTTCGGGGTCGCGCAGCGAGCGTTCGTGGATCGGATCGTAGGCCGTCATCGCGATTTTTCCCTCCCGGCCGCCGGGTGCCCGCGTCCGCATGCGCCCGAAACGGCCTCAGTCTGGATCGCTCACATATAACCGCCACAGAGCGCGCGCGCAAGGATTGCCGGACAATCCGATCGCTTTTGTGCAATTTATCGAGTCTACAGGCGCTCTTCGGATTCATGTGTCGGACAATACGGACAGGATAAAAATTCGGTTCTCGCCAAGACGCCAAGGGCGCCAAGGGACGCAAAGGAAACCAAGGGTAGCGCGTAGGCGCGTTTTCGCCGAAGGCGAACGCGCGAACGTATGCCGGCGTTGCCCGGCGTCGGGCGCATCGGGCGTTGCTCGCGCGATTCGACCGGTGCGGTATCGCGCCGGCCGAAGACCGCGCCTACGGCGACCGGATCCGATCCGTGTCGGATCAGCGCCGAAGGCGATACAGACACCGGTTCGCGGCAGCGGCCGTTCTTACCGGCTCTTCGTTTCCTTCGCGTCCCTTGGCGCCCTTGGCGCCTTGGCGAGAACCGTTTTTCCGTCACCCGCGACGCGTCAGATCACCGGCGTTTCGCGATAGGTGCCCCACAGCTCGCGCAGGGTTTCGACGATGTCGCCCATCGAGGCGCCGGCCTTGACCAGTTTGATGGTGACCGGCATCAGATTCTGCGACTCGTCCTCGGCGACGTTGCGCAGTTCTTCCAGCAACTGCTGGACCTCGCTCTCGTCGCGTTCGTCGCGCACCCGCTGCAGGTGCGCGATCTGGTTGCGCTCGGTCTCGGGGTCGTGCGGATGGACCTCGACCTCGGGGTCGCCGTCTTCCTCGACGTAGCAGTTGACGCCGATGACCGGGCGGTCGCCGCTGGCCTTGCGGATCGCGTAGTCATAGGCCGAGTCGGCGATGCCGCGCTGGAAGTAGCCGTCGTCGATGCACTGGATCGTGCCGCCCATCTCCTCGACCTCGTCGAGGATGCGCCAGACCTCTTCCTCGATGCGCGTGGTCAGGTTCTCGACGTACCAGGAACCGCCGATGCCATCGACGACATCGGCGGCGCCCGTCTCGTGGGCGATCACCTGCTGCGTGCGCAGGGCGATCTTCATGGCCTCTTCGGTCGGGATCGAGTAGGCCTCATCCAGCCCGTTGGTATGCAGCGACTGCGCGCCGCCGAGCACGGCCGACATCGCCTGGAAGGCCGTGCGGACGATGTTCACCTTCGGCTGCGGCTTGGTCAGCGTCGCCGCGGCGGTCTGGGCGTGGAAGCGCAGGCGGCAGGACTCCGGCTTCTTCGCGCCGAAGCGCTCGCCCATGATCTTCGCGTAGACGCGGCGCGCGGCGCGGAACTTGGCGATCTCCTCGAAGAAGTCCGCCTGGCTGACGAAGAAGAACGACAGCCTCGGGGCGAACTCGTCGACATCGACACCGGCATCCACGGCCCCCTGCACGTACTGGATCGTGCTGGCCATGGTGTAGGCCACTTCCTGCGTCGCGACGGCGCCGGCCTCGGAGATGTGATAGCCGGAGATGTTGAGCGGGTTGTAGCGCGGCAGGTGCTGCGCGCCGTAGGTGATGCAGTCACGCACGATGCGCAGCGACGGGCGCACCGGATAGATCCACTCCTTCTGCGCCATGTATTCCTTGAGGATGTCGTTCTGGATCGTGCCCGAGAGCTTCGCCTGATCGAAGCCGTTCTTCTCGGCCACGGCGATGTACATCGCGAACAGGATCCAGGCCGACGGGTTGATCGTCATCGACACGGAGATCTTCTCGAGATCGATCCGATCGAACAGCGCCTCCATGTCGGCGAGCGTATCGATCGCCACGCCCTCGCGCCCGACCTCGCCCTCGCTCATCGGATGATCGGAGTCATAGCCCATCAGCGTCGGCATATCGAAGTCGACGGACAGGCCGGTCTGACCCTGCGCCATCAGATAGTGGAAGCGCCGGTTGGTATCCGCGGCCATGCCGAAGCCGGCGATCTGGCGCATGGTCCAGGGACGGCCGCGGTGCATGGTCGGGTACGGCCCGCGCGTGAACGGATAGCGGCCCGGCAGGCCGATGTCGTCCCACGGCGTCGCGGCCATATCGACCGGCGTGTACGTGCGCTTGACGTCGAGCCCGGCACCGGTGCGAAAGGTCTCGCGACGTTCGGGCGCGCGCTCCAGGAAGCGGGCGACTTCGTTGCCCTCCCAGTCACCGTACTCCGCGTCGATGCGGTCGAGCTCGTCTTTACTGAACAGGGTCTGCTGTTGATTCATGGCGGATCCTCGATTGGACGGCAGCCAGCAGCTCCAGGGCGCCGGCATGCGGGTCGGTCTCGCGTCGGCTGACGCGGCCCAGGACATCGGCGAGGTCGGCTTCGCGCTGATGGCGGAAGTCCTCGCGCACGATGCCCTCGGCGATCTTGAGCATTCGGTTGGCGGCGATCTCGCTGCGCTTGGTCTCGAGCGCACCGGAATCGATCAGATGCTTGCGGTGGCGGTCGATGGCATCGCGCAGTTCCTCGAGGCCGGTCTGCTTCTCGGCACTGGTCGCGACCACGGGCGTGTACCACTGGTCGGGACCACTGGGCATGCTCATGGTGAGCATGGTCTTGAGTTCGGTGACGGTGCGGTTCGCATCGGCGCGGTCGGCCTTGGACACGACATGGATATCGGCGATCTCGAGCACGCCCGCCTTGATCGCCTGGATATCGTCGCCGAGCCCCGGCGCCGAGACGACCACGGTCGAATGCGCGGCCTGGACGATATCGACTTCGTCCTGACCGACCCCGACCGTCTCGATCAGGATGGTGTCGAAGCCGGCGGCGTCGAGGATATCGACGGCATCGAGACTCGCCTTCGCCAGCCCGCCCAACGCACCGCGCGTGGCCATGCTGCGGATGAACACGCCCGGATCCTGAACCAGATCCGACATGCGGATACGGTCACCGAGAATGGCGCCGCCCGAAAACGGACTCGAGGGATCGATCGCGACGATGCCGACCCGGCGACCGTCCGCGCGCAGCGTGCGCGCGAGCTGCGACACCAGCGTCGATTTGCCGCAGCCGGGCACGCCGGTGATGCCGACCACGTGCGCGTGGCCGGTATGCCGGTAGAGTTCGGCGAGGGCCGGACGACACTCGTCCTCGCCACCCTCGACCCGGGTGATCAGCCGCGCGGCGGCGCGCAGGCTGCCCTCGCGCACGCGTCGCGCGAGCTCATCCGATGGAATACGCTCCGTCACTCCGCCCCCTGACGCAGGCTGCTGTAGAGGTCGCGATCCTCGATCACGCGCTTCGCCTTGAAGTCGGTACGCGGGAACGTATCGGCGGCGACCATCTCGATGCCGACCCGGAAACCGAGCATGCGTTCGAGATCGTGTTTCGCCTTGTCGCGGAACTCTTTCACCGCATCGACGCCGCGCGCCTCGAGTTCCTTCGACGGCTCCAGCCGGATCAGCAGCTCGTCCATGCTGCCCTCGCGGGTGATCACGATGCGGTGCTCGCCGCCGTAGCCTTCCATCTCGTTGAGCGTCGCGTGGATCTCGCTCGGATACACGTTCTCGCCGCGGATCTGGAACATGTCGTCGATGCGGCCGTAGATGCCGCGCGGCAGGCGCGGATAGGTGCGTCCGCAGGGATTCTCTTCCATGACCCAGTGCGTGAGGTCGCCCGACTGCAGCCGGATCATCGGCTGCGAGGTGCGTTCGAGGTTGGTGTAGACCGGCGTGCCCTGCTCGCCCCACGGAACACGTCGATCCGTGTGCGGATCGCAGATCTCGCCGTAGACCATGTCCTGCCACAGCATCATGCCGCCGGTCTCGGCGCTGCCGGCGCCGTTCATCCAGGGCGTGATCTCGGCCATGGTGCCGGAGTCGACGACGCGCGCGCCGAAGATCTCGGCGATGCGGTCACGGATACCGGGAATCGACGCCCCGGGCTCACCGGAGAAGAACATCACCTTGAGACCGAACTCGCGCGGATCGACGCCCTCTTCCTCGGCGACCTCGGCGAGGCGCAGCGCGTAGGACGGCGTCGCGTAGAAGCCGGCCGGCTGCATCATCTTCAGCCAGGTCACGGCGCGCTGGGTCATGCCGGGCGCGCCGGCGCCGAAGGGGAAGCACTTGCAGCCGAGGCGCTCGGCGCCGGCCAGCGTGCCCCAGGAGCCCATGTAGAGACTGAACACCGAGGCGATGAACACCATGTCGCCGGGGCGGATGCCCATGCCCCACATCACGCGGGCCTGGTTGTTCGCGATCGTGTTCCAGTCGCGGCGACCGATACCGAACACCGTCGGCCGCCCGGTCGTGCCCGAGGTGCCGTGGATGTGATGGATCTCGTCCTCGGGGATGCACAGATAATCGCCGAACGGCGGTGCGCCGGCCTGGGAATCGCGCAGGTCCTGCTTGGTGATGACCGGCACGCGGTCCTCGAAGTCTTCCAGCGACTGGATATGGTCGGGATGAACGCCGGCCTCTTCCCACTTGCGCCGATAGAACGCGGAGTTCTTCCAGGCGTAGTTCATGACCTCCTGGATGCGCCCGAGGATCTTCGCGTCACGCGCGGATGGATCCATCGTCTCGCGCTCCGGGAACCAGTAGCGGCTCGACGGATCGGGAAAGTAACCGTCGTCGTAATCCGGTGGAAACTGCCACTCTTCCATCATTCACACTCCAGATTGGGCATGGCCCATGGGTGTTGGTTATGCAGTCAAAATTCGGTTTCTCGCCAAGACGCCAAGCGCGCCAAGGAAGAAACGGAAAGAATGAAAGCCGTGTGCAAGCGAGTCTTCTCGCGACGTCTCGAGAACATTCCGACTGTCTGGACTAGCACTCGTGACGTTGTCACTCTCGCTGTTGTCATCGTTGCGTTCTCTGCACTCCTTGGCGCGCTTGGCGTCTTGGCGAGAGACCATTAACCGGCATAAAAACCGGCAACCGATCTGATCCAGTCGCCCGCGTTCACCGCGGCCCGCGCTCGGCGACGAGCTGGCGGAACGCGTTGACGATCTCGTCGGGCGGCGTGTCCTGCAGCATGATCTTCTGCACGCCCATTTCCGTGAGCTTCGTGATGTCGTCGTCCGGGATCACGCCGCCGCCGGCGACGATGATGTCCTCGGCGTCGTTCTCCTTCAGCGCCTTCATCACGCGCGGGAAGACCGTCATGTGCGCGCCCGACAGGATCGATACGCCGAGCACGTCGACGTCTTCCTGCACGGCGGCCGCGACGACCTCTTCCGGCGTGCGGTGCAGGCCGGAGTAGACGACGTCCATGCCCGCGTCGCGCAGGGCGCGCGCGACCACCTTCACGCCGCGGTCGTGACCGTCGAGCCCGACCTTCGCGAGCAGGACCCGGATATTCTCGCCGGCGCCCTGCGCCGTTTTCGCTGCGTTTTCCGCCATCGGTGATTACCCCTGTGCAATACCAGACCGCGCGGGCGAACCCGCGCGGGCCATCTCGCTCTCGAACCAGTCCGCCGCGCGCTCGGCGTGATCCCGGGCCGCCTGTTCGGCGGCCCCGGCATCGCCGGCACAGACCGCATCGAGGATCGCGGCGTGGTCATGCCACACCTGATCCTGGTGGCGGTCGTCGCTGAGGATCGTCTGCATCACGCGCCGGGTGTGGTTCCAGTGCGAGGCCATCGTGTCGAGGATCATGCCGTTGCCGGCGGCCTCGTAGATGAGCTGGTGGAAGGCCATGTCGGCGGCGATGAGTTCGGGAATGTCGTCGTTGCGGGAGGCGCGGCGGCCGCGTTCGAGGATGGCGTCGCCGCGCGGGCGCAGATCCGGGCCGCCGCGGCGCGCGGCCAGTCCGGCGCTGACCTGATCGATGCCGGCGCGGAACTCGTAGAGCTCACGGACGAACCGCTCTTCCAGCGGCGCCACCTTGACCCCGCGCCGCCCGGCCGGCTGCACGAAGCCCTCCGCCTCGAGGCGCTTCAGCGCCTGCCCGACCGGCAGGCGCGAAACATCGAGCTGGCGCGCCAGCCCGTCCTGCGTCAGCCGTTCGCCCGGCGTCAGAGTGCCGTTGCAGATCCCTTCCACGATCCGCTCGTGGACCAGATCCGGCAGTGCTTTCTGGTGTCCGATTGCGTCCATTTTCCCCGCTGCTCTCCGTTGCGCGAGCCCGCGATGGGCTCGCTCTGCATTCTGTATACAGTATCCTTTCTACCGCAACCGGCCTGTCCACGCAAATCGGAACGTAGGCCGGCCTTGCCCGGCGCAATCGACGCGGGGATCGGATGGCTGCATCGGTTAGCGCGCCGGGCAATGCCGGCAGGCGTGTCGGGTCGCGACCACGTTTGTGGCCGTGGAAACCTCGTCTGCCGGCATTCCTCCGCTTCGCTGCGGAAAGGCCGGCCCGTGGACCCGCGGCGCGATGATCGGCGCTCAGTGGCGGCGCGCGCTCGACACGGCGTGTGAGGCGATCGGTCGGGTGCCGGCAAGCTGCGACGCTAGGCCGGCATTGACGACTGGGACGTCCGTGCTGCGATCGACCGGTCGGCATGACCGACGGCGCGTTCGCCGACGGCGAACCGCGCGGCGTTCGCGCGACCGGCGGTGCTCGAGCGAGACGCGCGTGCGCGTTCGATCCGCGCGCGTCGCCGGTCGGTGCCCCGGTCGAAGACGCGCCTACGTGCCGCCTTTCTCGGCGGCGCGTTCTTCGCGGCGGCGGCGCCAGTGCCAGAGGCCCTGGGCGTTCACGTAGAGATCCATGTAATACAGGTCGCGCATGGTCTCGGCCTCGTCGCCGCGTCCGCGGCGTTCGAGATCGGCGGCGCAGGCGGCGATGAGCCGCTCGAGGAGGTCTTCGACCGACGTCGCCTCCTGGGCGATATCAAGCCACTCATCCATGATGCGGTGGAGTTCGGCGGCCACTTCGCGCGGGGTTTCGATCACCGTGAAATGCGCCGGCATCACCCGCTCGGGCCCGAGCGCGACGATGCGGTCCAGCGTCTCGTGCATCGCCTCGGGCGCGAGCTGCGGCGGGGCCGTCGGCAGGATGGCGAAGGGCCCGTCGGCGCCCGCCAGTTCCGGGTAATTCACGCCGAACGCGTCGCCGGCAAAGACGGTGGCCGTGCGCGCATCCCACAGCGCCTGCTGGTGCCAGGCGTGCCCGGGTGCGTAGATCATCTGCAGTTCGCGCGTGCCAAGCGTGAGCGTGTCGCCATCATCGGTCTCGACCACACGCTCGGCCGCGACCGGCTCGACACCCGAGTAGTACCGGTCAACGAACTCATCGCCGAAGACGCCGCGCGACCCCTTCTCCAGCTTGGCGGGATCGATCACGTGCGGCGCCGCGGACGGATGCGCCGCCACCCGCGCCGAAGGCAGCCGCTGCATCAGGGGACCCACACCGGCCATGTGATCGAGGTGCGCGTGGCTGACGATGACCCAGTCCACCGCCTCCTTCGGTACACCCAGCGATTCGACCGCCGCCACCAGCGCGTCGACGTTGCCCGGGACGCCCGTATCGAAAATCGCCGCGCGGCCGGAATCGACCACGATCGGGCAGCCGGTATGGCGCGGCCGGACGTAGTGCGTATCGAAGCGCCAGATCCCGTCGGCGATCGGATCCAGGCGTTCATCTGCGTTGGACTGCGTCATCTCCGACTCCGGTGGCTGATCATCCGCCATTGATAACCGCCCGCAGGCTTCGGCGCAAGATTGCCGGACAATCCGAATCCCCGCTTGACACAAAAGGCGATCTGTAAGAGTTTCCGCGCTCTACTGTCCGACAATCAAGCGCCATGGATCTGAGCACGCCCACCACCGCAACGGCCCTGTTCGCCACCCTGCGCGAGTCCATCATCGATGGCGGGCTGCCCGCGGGCACCCATCTGCCGGAACTCGAACTGGCCCGCCGCCACGGCGTCGCCCGCAGCACGGTGCGCGAGGCGATCTCGGGGCTGGTCAATCGCGGGCTGGCCGTGCGCCGTCACAACGCCGGCGCCCGCGTGTGCACCGTCTCGGCGGAGGATCTGCGCGAGCTCTACGAGCTGCGCGAATGCCTGGAGGGCATGGCCTGCCGCCTGGCGGCCGTCCATATGAGCGATGCCGCGATCGCATCGGTGCGCGAGCTGCTCGCCGCCCAGGAGAACGAACTCACGCGCCAGCACGACACGGCGTACATCCAGGGCGAACACGACCTCGACTTCCACTGCCGCCTCGCGGCCGGCAGCGGCAACCGCAAACTCGAACGCGAACTCGACGACGAGCTCTACGACAAGCTGCGGCTCTACCGGCGCCAGTACGGCATGGTCGGCCCACGGGCCCGACCGGCCTACCGCGAGCACCAGCAGATCGTCGACGCCATCGCCGACCGCGACCCCGAGATGGCCGAGATGCTGATGCGCCGCCACATCCGCGCGTCGCTGAAGAACATCGAGCAACGCATGGCCGCAACCGAAAACCTGGCCGGGGAGGCCTCATGAGCACATCACCAGGCGGACGCTTCCGCAGCGAACTCGCGGCCCACGAGCCATTGCCGATCGTCGGCACGGTCAACGCCTACTGCGCGCTCATGGCCGAACAGCTCGGCCACCGCGCGATCTATCTCTCCGGTGGCGGCGTCGCCAACGCCTCCTACGGCCTGCCGGATCTCGGCCTGACCGACCGCAACGACGTGCTGGAAGACGTGCGCCGCATCACCGCCGCCTCGTCGCTGCCACTGCTGGTCGATATCGACACCGGCTGGGGCGACGCGCTCGGTATCGCCCGCACCATCCGCGGCATGATCCGCGCCGAGGCCGCGGCCGTGCACATCGAGGACCAGGTCGCCCAGAAACGCTGCGGCCATCGGCCGAACAAGGCCTGCGTGAACACCGGCGAGATGGTCGATCGCATCAAGGCGGCGGTCGACGCCCGCAGCGACCCCGAGTTCTTCATCATGGCCCGCACCGACGCCTTCGCCCGCGAAGGCCGCAACGCCGCCATCGACCGCGCCTGCGCCTACGTCGAGGCCGGCGCCGACGGCATCTTCGCCGAGGCCGTCGCCGAGGAAGACGACTACCGGGCCTTCCGCAAGGCACTGGGCGACGTGCCGCTGCTCGCGAACATGACCGAGTTCGGCCGCACGCCGCTGCACAACCGCAGCGACCTCGCCGCCTGGGGCGTCGACATGGTGCTCTACCCGCTGTCCGCGTTCCGCGCGATGAACCGCGCGGCCGAGGCCGTGTACTGGAGCCTGCTGGAGAACGACAGCCAGAACGAGGTCGTCGATCTGATGCAGACCCGCGAAGAACTCTACGACTACCTCGACTACCACGCCTACGAACACAAACTCGACGAACTGTTCGCGCGCGGCCAGGGCCGCGGCAGGCAAGAAGGAGAACGATCAATGAGCAAACAAGCAAACGCGGGCGCCGGCCTGCGCGGCCAGGTCGCCGGCCGGACCGCGCTGTCCACGGTCGGCATCGAGGGCTCCGGCCTCACCTACCGCGGCTACGACATCAAGGACCTCGCCGAGCACTGCATCTTCGAAGAGGTCGCGCACCTGCTGCTCAAGGGCCATCTGCCGAACCGCCAGGAACTCGACGCCTATCAACAGCGCCTGCGCGCGCGCCGCGAACTGCCGGCGCCGCTGGCCGAGGCGCTGGAGCGCATCCCCGCCAGCGCGCACCCGATGGACGTCCTGCGCACCGGCGTGTCGATGCTCGGCACGCTCGAGACCGAACAGGACTTCAGCGAGCAGGACGACGTCGCCGACCGCATCCTCGCGCTGCTGCCGGCGATCGTCTGCTACTGGTACCGCTACAGCCACGACGGCGTGCGCATCGACACCGACGTCGACGCCGACTCCATCGGCGGCCACTTCCTGCGCATGCTGCACGGCGAACAGCCGGACCCGGTGCACGAGCAGGCGATGCATGTCTCGCTGATCCTCTACGCCGAGCACGAGTTCAACGCCTCGACCTTCACCGCGCGCGTGTGCGCCTCGACGCTGTCGGACATGCACAGCTGCATCACCGGCGCCATCGGCTCCCTGCGCGGCCCGCTGCACGGCGGCGCCAACGAGCACGCGATGGGGATGATCGAGCAGTGGAAGTCGCCGGACGAGGCCGAGCGCGAGATCCTCGGCAAGCTCGAGCGCAAAGAGAAGATCATGGGCTTCGGCCACGCGGTCTACCGCGAGTCCGATCCGCGCAACGCCATCATCAAGGACTGGGCAAAACGCCTCGCCGAGACGGTCGGCGATACCGTGCTCTATCCGGTATCGGAGCGCTGCGAGGAAGTCATGTGGCGCGAGAAGAAACTCTTCTGCAACGCCGACTTCTTCCACGCCTCGGCGTACCGCTTCATGGGCATCCCGACGAAGCTGTTCACCCCCATCTTCGTCATGAGCCGCCACACCGGCTGGGCCGCCCACGTCTTCGAACAGCGCGCCGACAACCGCATCATCCGCCCCTCCGCCGAATACACCGGCGAGGAACTGCGCCCGGTGCCGGCGATTGATGAGCGGTGACTCTTGAACCGCGAATGGACGGTTGGCCCGTGCACCACGGCGCAAGGGCCAGCGAAGCTTCACCAGGGATGCTCTGGTAATGGGAGTCCTGTAGCGATCGGACTCCGATCCCGTCAGAATGGAATCGATCAGAATTTCCCTGTAGGAGCGGGCTTGCCCGCGAATGGTCGAGGTCGGAGATCTGTCAGCTCGACTTCGCGGGCAAGCCCGCTCCTACGGCGAAATTGATAACATCCTCGAACTGAAACCAATCGAGACCCGCGATGAGCACAACCGAGACCAACATCCGCCCCGATTACGACGACGAGATCCAGGCGATCGCGGATTATGTCCGCGATACGCGTATCGATTCCGATCTGGCCCTCGACACGGCACGCCACTGCCTGCTGGATACGCTCGGCTGCGGTCTGCTGGCGCTGGAGTATCCGGAGTGCACGCGCCATCTGGGGCCGCGGTTTTCGGGGATGGAGATCAAGCACGGCGCGCGGGTGCCGGGGACGGAGTTCGAGCTGGATCCGGAGAAGGCGGCCTGGGATATCGGCTGCATCATCCGCTGGCTGGATTACAACGACACCTGGCTCGCCGCGGAGTGGGGGCATCCGTCGGACAACCTCGGCGGCATCCTCGCCGTGGCCGATTTCATCTCGCGCCGCAGCGTCGCCAAAGGCGTCGCGCCGCCGACCATGCGCACGGTGCTCGAGGCGATGGTCAAGGCGCACGAGATCCAGGGCGTGCTCGCGCTGGAGAACAGCTTCAACCGCGTCGGCCTCGATCACGTCGTGCTGGTGAAGGTCGCGACCACGGCGGTCGTCGCGCACATGCAGGGCGCGACGCGTGAACAGTTGCTGGCCGCGATCTCGCACGCCTGGGTGGACGGCCAGGCCCTGCGCACCTATCGCCACGCGCCCAACGCCGGCCCGCGCAAGTCCTGGGCGGCGGGCGACGCCACCGCGCGCGGCGTGCGCCTGGCCGATATCGCCCTCCGGGGCGAGCCGGGCATCCCGGGCGCGCTGTCGGCGCCGCAGTGGGGCTTCTACGACGTGCTGTTCAGCAAGACCAACCGCGACCAGGCGATCAAGCCGGAGGGCGAGCGCCGCTTCCGCCGGCCGCGCGAGTACGGCAGCTACGTGATGGAGAACATCCTGTTCAAGCTCTCGTTCCCGGCCGAGTTCCACGCCCAGACCGCCTGCGAGGCGGCCGTCACCCTGCACCCGCAGGTCCGCGACCGCATCGACGACATCGAGCGCATCGCCATCACCACCCACGAATCCGCGATCCGCATCATCTCCAAGACCGGCGACCTCGCGAACCCGGCCGACCGCGACCACTGCCTGCAGTACATGACCGCCGTCGCCCTGCTGCTCGGCGACCTGCGCGCCGAGCACTACGCCGACGACTTCCACGCCGGGCATCCGGAGATCGACCGCCTGCGCGAGCGCATGGAGATCACCGAGGACGAACGCTACACGGCCGATTACCTGGACGCCGACAAGCGCTCGATCGCCAATGCCGTCCAGGTGTTCTTCAAGGACGGCTCATCCACCGACCGCATCGAGGTCGAATACCCCATCGGCCACCCGCGCCGCCGCGACGAGGGCATCCCCGCCCTGCTCGCCAAATTCCGCCGCAACGCCGCCACGCGCTTCGACCAGCACCACTACGAAACGCTGGAAGAAATCTGCACCGACCCGACCCGGCTCGACGACATGCCGGTCAACGACTTCATGAGCCAGTGGACGCCGTAGACCGACGACCGCACGCGTTCGCCTTCGGCGAACGCGCCTACGGCCGCGTCGGCACCGGCTCGGGCATGCACGGCCGTAGCCGCCGACCGCGGATTGCGAGAGCGAGCACGTTCGCGATCAACCCCGTAGGCGCGTCTTCGACCGGAGCCACTGCACCGGTCGAATGCGCGCGGCGCGCCGAAGCACCCGATTCCTCCCCTCACCGTCGATCGCGCGCGTTCGCCTCCGGCGAAACGCGCCTACGCTCGATGTCCACATCACTCGATTCCGGAAAATCCCTGCATTCCCCCTTGACCACAATCGGCTGTGCCACCCGCCTCACCACCCCGCTGACGCACCAATCAACCGACCCCGCCCAAACCCGCGCCATGCCGCGATTTTTGCCTCGCACACGGGGTATCGGGCTCAATCCACAAACAGCTTATCCACAGCCTTATACACATCATATTGTGGTCGGTTAATAACTATACAACAATTTGTTGTGGTTTCTGTTGACCACCCACCGGCCGGCTCCTACACTTCCATCACTGGGCGCGACCACCACGCAGCCCGGCCCGCCGACGGCGCACGGCCGTTGCCCGCGCGGGTTTTACGAGGGAGCCGGCGCCGCCGCGCCGACGTACGAGAGACAACGAACCGGATGACAGCCCCCATGGATTTCCAGCCGATTTCAGACGACGCATTCCAGGAAAAATACGCCAAAGACGGAGAAGACCGCGTCGCGCAGCGCGCACGCGTGGCCAAGGCCCTCGCCTCGGTCGAGAAGAAGAACAAGAAGAGCTGGGAGAAGAAGTTCGCCCAGGCCCTGCAGGACGGCTTCGTCCCGGGCGGGCGCATCCAGTCCGGTGCCGGCACCGGGCTGCAGGTCACGCTGATCAACTGCTTCGTCCAGCCCGTCACGGACAGCATGAACGGCATCGCCGAGGCCCTGCGTCAGGCCATGCTGACGCTCAAGGCCGGCGGCGGCGTCGGTTACGACTTCAGCCCCATCCGCCCGAAGGGCGCGCTGGTGAAGGCCGTCAACGCCGAGGCCTCCGGCCCGATCTCCTTCATGCGCGTCTTCGACCGCGCCTGCGAGACCATCGAGTCCGCCGGCTACCGCCGCGGCGCCCAGATGGGCGTGCTGCGCGTCGATCACCCGGACATCCGCGAGTTCATCGATGCCAAGTACGAGCGCGGCCAGCTCTCGAACTTCAACGTCTCGGTCGGCGTCACCGACGAGTTCATGCAGGCGGTCGAGGACGACGGCTACTTCGAGCTCACCCACGAGTCCGAGCCCTCCCCGCGCCGCAAGGAGGCCACCGACGTCTACTTCGACGCGGACAAGGGCAAGTGGGTCTACGAGCGCGTGCGGGCCCGGGAGATCTGGGACTTCGTCATGGAGGCGACGTATGACCACGCCGATCCGGGCGTGCTGTTCCTCGACCGCATCAACAACGAGAACAACCTCTGGTATGCCGAGCACATCCAGGCCTGCAACCCCTGCGTGACCGGCGACACCTGGGTGCACACGGCCGAGGGCCCGCGCCAGGTCGAGGAACTCGTCGGCCGCCCGACCGATGTGCTGGTCAATGGCAGCGCCCACGCCTCGACCGAGGCCGGCTTCTTCGTCACCGGCGAGAAGCCGGTGCTGCGGCTGGTCACGCGCGAAGGCCAGCAACTGCGCCTGACCGAAGATCACCCCGTCCTGCGCCGGATCGAACCGGCCACCCGCGACAGCCTGCCGCAGACCGAATGGGTCAACGCGGGCGACCTCCAGACCGGCGACCAGATCGTGCTGCACGATCACGGCGCCGAGATCGCCTGGGCCGGCGCCTCGAACACCGACGAAGGCTACCTGCTCGGCCTGCTTCTGGGCGACGGCACGCTCAAGCAGCAGACCGCGACGCTGTCGGTCTGGGACGAAACACTGGCGCCGGCCGCCGATGGCTCCATGCCGGGCAATACCGTCATGCGCGCCGCCGAGACGGCCGCACGCGCCCTGCCCCACCGCTCAGACTTCGGCGGCTGGCACGCGATCGAGGGCCGCAACGAGTTCCGTCTGAACTCGACCGCGCTGCGCGATCTCGCCGGTTCGTTCGACATGGCGCCGGGCGCCAAGGGCATCACGCCGGCCATGGAGCGCGCCTCCAGCGACTTCTACACGGGCTTCCTGCGCGGCCTGTTCGACGCCGATGGCAGCGTTCAGGGCACGCAGCAGAAGGGCATCAGCGTGCGCCTGGCGCAGTCCGATCTCGCGACGCTCGAGGCCGCACAGCGCATGCTCGGCCGCCTCGGCATCGCCAGCACGCTCTACGCCGAGCGCCGCCCGGCGCGCACGGCCGAACTGCCCGACGGCAAGGGCGGCAACGCCGAGTACGCCTGCAAGGCGCAGCACGAGCTGCTGATCACCGGCGGGCACCTGCCCCGCTTCGCCGAGCGCGTCGGCTTCGCCGACACGGCCAAGGCCGAGCGCCTGCGCCACGCCCTCGCCGGCTACAAGCGCGCCATCAACCGCCCGCGCTGGCACGCGACCGTGGACTCGCTCGAGGCCGACGGCACCGAGACCGTCTATGACGTCCAGGTGCCGGGCGTCCACGCGTTCGACGCCAACGGCCTGTACGTCCACAACTGCGGCGAGCAGATGCTGCCCGCGTTCGGCTGCTGCTGCCTCGGCTCGATCAACCTGACCGAGTTCGTCCAGCAGCCCTTCGCCGAGAACGCGCACTTCGACAAGGAGCGCTTCGGCGAGGTCGTGCGCACCTCCATCCGCATGCTGGACAACGTCCTCGACGCCACCGCCTGGCCCCTGCCCGAGCAGGACAAGGAGGCCGAGGCCAAGCGCCGTGTCGGTCTGGGCTACCTCGGCCTCGGCGACGCGCTGATCATGCTCGGCATCCGCTACGACAGCGAGGAAGGCCGCGCCATGGCCGCCGAGATGTCCCGCGTGATGCGCGACGAGTCCTACCGCGCCTCGGTCGAGCTGGCGCAGGAGAAAGGCGCGTTCCCGCTGTTCGACGCCGACAAGTACCTGCAGGGCCAGTTCGTCGCCGCGCCTGCCGGACGACATCAAGGCCAGCATCCGCGAGCACGGCATCCGCAACAGCCACCTGATGTCGATCGCGCCCACGGGCACGATCACGCTGGCGTTCGCGGACAACGCCTCCAACGGCATCGAGCCGCCGTTCTCCTGGACGTACACGCGCAACAAGCGCATGCCCGACGACACCACGCAGAAGTTCGACGTCGAGGACCACGCCTTCCGCGTCTGGCGCCAGCAGGGCAACGATCCGGGTCCGATGGTCGAGGGCCGCTACGCGAACCTGCCCGACCAGTTCGTCTCCGCGCTGGAGATGAACGTCGAGGACCACATGCAGATGATCGCCTCGGTCCAGCCCTACATCGACTCGGCCATCTCCAAGACCTGCAACGTCCCGGCCGACTACGACTACCACGGCTTCCGCGAGCTCTACTCGCGCGCCTGGCGCGCCGGCGCCAAGGGCCTGACCACGTTCCGGCCGAACGACATCACCGGCGCCGTGCTCGAGACCAGCCACGACACCCAGCAGCCGTCCGAGTTCGACCAGTCCGACGCCGACCGCCGCCTGCGCCTCGACAAGGCCCCGCAGCCGGCGCTGGCCAGCCTGCGCTGGCAGAACCGCCCGAGCCTCCCGGACGGCAACCCGGCCAAGACCTACATGGTCAGCCACCCGGGCGGCAAGTTCGCGGTCTTCATCGGCTACGTCGAGAACGGCCCGAACGGTGACGAAAAGCACCCGTTCGAGGTCTGGGTCAACGGCGCCGAGCAGCCGCGCGGCGCGGGCGCGATCGCCAAGGCGCTGTCCATGGACATGCGCACCCGCGACACCGCCTTCCTCAAGGCCAAGCTCGACAGCCTCGCCAGGGTGCACGACCAGGCCTTCGACCTGCCGATGCCGCCGAACGGCGAACCGCAGCGCGTGCCCTCGGCCGTCGCCGCCATGGCCATCCTCGTGCGCCACTGCTGCGAGGAGCTGGGCGTATTCGAGCGCACGGGCGACACCCCGGTCCTCGACGCCCTGATGTCACCCAAGGAGCCGAAGACCGGCGCCAGCGGCACCATGTCCTGGACCGTGGACGTCAACTGAACCCGAGCACCGGCGACGACTTCGTCCTCGGCCTCAAGGAACTGAGCCTCCCGGACGGCGAACGCCGCCCCTACAGCATGTGGCTCGCCGGCGAATACCCGCGCGCCCTGGACGGCCTGTGCAAGGTCCTGTCCTACGACATGCGCGTCATCGACCCGGCGTGGATCGGCTCCAAGCTGCGCACCCTCGTGGACTTCCCCGAGGCCCAGGGCGACTTCCTCGCCTGGGTGCCGGGCCACCATCGCCAGGCGGTGCAGCCCAGCACGGTCGCCTACATCGCCCGGCTGATGATCCACCGCTACAACATGCTCGGCATCCTCGACGAGGACGGCTTCCCGGTGCAGCCCATGGACGTGATGTTCCACGACACCGGCGCCGCCCACGACGGCCAGGACGACAACGTCATCCCCTTCGACGGCCTGCGCGCCGCCGGGGCGAACGAAGTCACGCCGGGCCGCCGCTGCAGCGAGTGCGGGAATTACGCCATGATCAAGC
>JAXHNC010000002.1:0-5047 GCA_034520925.1 Halofilum sp. (in: g-proteobacteria)
GTACGAAGCGGGTTATCAGCCGGCGGCCGCGCGCTGGGGGATCGGCATCTGGGCCTGGATCGCGCGGCGCCCGCGCCTCTATCACCGCATGGCGCGGATCGGCGCCCGTGTGCTGCGTTTGATGGGACGCCGTCGCGGTCGGATCGCGCGCGTGCCCCTGGCCGGTGGCTGGACGGATAGCCGGGACCTCCCGACGCCCGGTGGCCGTACCTTTACCGATCAATGGCGTAGCGGGAGGCGACCTCATTGAGTGGACGCGACGATATCCTCGGCAATATTCGTGCGCGCCTCCGGCGTGACGCAGACGATCCAGCGGAAGCGAATGAACGCCTGAGCACGCACCCGCCCGGCCCCCTGCCCGCCCGCGGCGAAGGGACGGCCGAGGATCTGCGGGACCGCTTCATGGAAATGGCCCGCAAGGCCAGCGCCGACGTCGAGCAGCAGGGTGGTATCGATGAACTGCCGGGATTCGTCGCGGGCCTCTGCGGCGCGCATGGTTTTGATGCCGCGGCCGCGATTGCGCCCCATCCGGCGCTCGAAGCACTGGGCTGGGCAGACGCAGGTGTCGCGGTGGAAGCGCGCGCCGGTGAACCCGATGACCGGATTTGCGTCAGTCATGCCGTCTGCGGCGTCGCGGAGACCGGTACGCTCGTGCTGGCCTCGGGGCCGCAGAGCCCGATCACGCTGAATTTCCTGCCGGATGTCCATGTCGTGGCCATTCCGGCGGATGCCATCGTCGGCACCTACGAGGACGCGTGGACACGCATACGTGAACGCGGCGACATGCCGCGTGCCATCAACTGGATTACCGGTCCGTCGCGCTCGGCGGACATCGAGCAGACCCTGCAGCTCGGCGCCCACGGGCCGATCCGGCTCGTGATCGCGCTCTACGGCTGAGCCGTCCGGCTGCGGGCCCGGGCTCCACTCCACGCCGAATCAACTATTCTCCGTGATACATGATGCCGATGCGCGTGAATGGGCGTGCAAAGGCCCTGATTCCGGGGCGCGATGCCCTGACCGGAGAACGGGATGAATGACGAATCGCTGATTGCGTTACTGACGCGGCACGAATTCTTCCGCGGCCTCGGGCCGCGGGACACGGAATTCCTTGCGACGAATGCAGAGCAAAGGAATCTGGAGCAGGGAGAAATCCTGTTCGAGCATGGTCAGCTGGCGGACCGGTTTTACCTGATTCGTGAGGGCCGGATCACGGTCGGTGTGCCGGCGATCGAAGGACCCTCTCTGGAAGTGCAGACGCTGGGCCCTGGCGAGATCCTCGGCTGGTCATGGCTGATCCCCCCTTACCTGTGGAATTTCCGCGGGCGGGTGATCGAGGCCGGGGAGGCGTTTGAATTCAATGGCGCGGCCATCCTCGCCCGTTGCGAGAAAGACCCCGCCTTTGGTTATCCGCTGATGAAGCGTTTCGCGACGCTGATGTCGGAGCGCCTGGAGGCCGCACGGCGGAAGATGATGGACGAGTGGAATCCGCCGGGGTTCGCCTGAAAATCGTTGGCCCCGCGGTCGGTGGCCCCGGAGTCGATCATCCATTCGGCGCGGATGCCCGCAGCGCGGCGATCCGTTCCTCGATGGGCGGATGCGACATAAACAGGCGCTTCAGGCCCTGGCCGACGCCGCCACTGATGCCGAACGCCTCGACCTCGTCCGGCAGGGTCGAGGGCACGCGGTTCTGCCCCAGGCGCTCGAGCGCCGCGATCATGTTCCGGCTCGAGGACAGTTCTGCTCCGCCGCGGTCCGCGCCGAATTCGCGCCAGCGCGAGAACGCCATCACGATCATCGAAGCGAGGACACCCAGTACGACCTGCGCCAGCAGGGTCGCAATCCAGAAACCGGGCCCGTGGCCACGCTCGTTGCGGAACACGACCCGGTCGATGAAGTGGCCCACCAGGTGGGAGAGGAAAACGACGAAGGTATTCACCACACCCTGGATCAGCGTAAGCGTCACCATGTCACCATTCGCGACATGGGTCACCTCGTGGCCCAGAACCGCTTCCGCTTCATCGCGGGTCATGCCCTGGAGCAGTCCGGTACTGACGGCCACCAGGGCGGCGTTGCGACGCGCGCCGGTGGCGAAGGCGTTGATCTCCTGACCCTCGTAGATCGCCACTTCCGGCATCCCGATGCCGGCCGCCCGGGCCTGACGCGTTACGGTATCCAGCAGCCAGCGTTCGGCGTCATTGCGGGGCGTGTCGATGACCCGGCAGCCCGCCATCCGCTTCGCCATGGTCTTCGACAGCGCCAGTGAGATCAGCGAGCCGCCGAAGCCGATGACCGCGGCGAGGACCAGCAGGGCGCCGAAATCGATGCCCATCCGCTGTTCGTCGAGAATGCCGCTGAAACCAAGCAGTCCGAGGATGACGCTCAGGACCAGTACGATGGCGATGTTGGTGGCTGCGAACAGCAGTACGCGTTTGCCCATCTTTTTTGCACTCCAGACAGTAGTGGGAAATCATTGGGTACGGCCGTCAGGGTTTCAAGGCTTACCCGGGGCCCTCTGCGCCAATCCGTCGATCCAGGCATCCAGCTGCCGAGGCCTCTGCGGCGTCCACCATACCAGCGGGGATCGATCCATTGACCGAGTATTTCGAAACCTTCGATGAGCAGGGCCGTCCGGCCGGCCTCGTGGCGCGGCCGACGGTTCACCGCGACGGCCTCTGGCACCGGGCCGTCCACGTCTGGCTGTTCCGTTCCGACGGTCGTGTCTACGTGCAGCGGCGGGCCGCCGACAAGGACGTCTCGCCCGATCGTCTGGACGTGAGTGTAGGCGAGCATCTGCAGCCGGGTGAGGGTTTTCTCGAGGCGGCGTATCGCGGTCTGTCGGAAGAACTCGGTGTGGTTGACGCCACGCCGGTCGCGCTCGGAGGCGAACGTCGCGTCACCTCGCATCGACCTGAGCTCGGGGTCCATGACCGCGAGATCCAGCAGGCATTCTTTGCCGTCTACGATGGTGAAGTGGAACCCGAACCGACCGAGGTCGCCGCTCTGGAACTGTGGACGCTGGATCGTCTGCGGGCGGAGGTTGCCCGGTCACCGGACGCGTTCACGCCCGGCCTGCGGGCCGATCTGGCGGATCTGGATCTGCCCTGAGTTCGCGGCGCGGTCCGGTAGCGCTCATGCCCGCTGCAGGTGCAGGTCATAGAAGTAATACTCGTCGTCGCGTTCCCAGCCTTCGTCCTCGTACAGGGCCTGGGCACTCACATTACCGATGCCTGTCGATAGCGTCAGCAGCGATGCCCCGGTGCGAATGCCCAGCTCGCGCGCTTCCCGCAGGAGCATGCGCGCGACGCCGCGCCGCCGGAATGCGGGCGCGACGTAGAGATCGTGCAGGATCCACGAGCGCGCGAGCGCGATCGAATCGAGCGTCGGGAACAGTTGGGCGAAGCCGGCGATGCCATCGTCCGCGATGGCGCACATGAGGTGGGCGTCACCGTTTTCGAGACGTGCTTCGAGAAAACGCCGTGCGGCGGGCGGGTCCGAAGGCTGTTCGTAGAACTGGCGGTAGGCGTCGAACAGCTCGGCGACGGTGTCGAGATGTTCCCCGGTCACTTCTTCGATGCGCACGGCGTGCTCCCCATTCGGTGTTGGTGGTTGTGCCTTTTCCCGCAAGCGTGCCCACTGGCAGTGGGCATGCCGGATCGGGACGAAAATCTGATTCGTGAATCAGATCATGCCAGAATCGGGACCGCGTGGCGCGGCCGGTGCGACTGCCGACGCCTCCACCCGCAGGTCCTGAAAAAGGGAGATCGCCGTGTCGCTGTACCACCCATCCATCCACGACACTTCCATTCCGGCCCCCAGCTACTGGGAGGAGACGGCGGGTTCGTTACGCGGTGACTGGCCGGCGCTGGAGGGCGATCAGAGCTGCGATGTCGCCATTATCGGCGGCGGGTTCACGGGCCTCTCGGCCGCCCTGCATCTCGCTCGCGATCACGGCATCGACGCCCGCGTGCTGGAAGCCGGGCCCATCGCCTGGGGGGCGTCCGGCCGCAACGGCGGATTCTGTCTGATCGGCGCGACGAAGCTCTCGATCGCCGCGATGGTGCGCCGGTATGGCCTCGACGAGACGCAGCGTTTCTACGCCGCCCAGCAGGAAGGCGTCGATCTCGTCCGGGACCTGTGCGAGACCGAGGGCATCGAGTGTGACCGCTGCGGTGACGGCACTTTCGCCGTCGCCCATACGCCGGGCCGGTTCGAGGAACTGCGCGAAGAAGCGGATGACCTCACGCGCCTGTTCGATATTCCGACGCGGCTATGGTCACGTGAGGCCTTCCGCGAAATCGGTCATGACGGCACTGAGCAACACGGCGCCCTGCATATCGGCAATGGTTTCGCGCTGCACCCGCTCAAGCTGGCGCTCGGCATGGCGGCGGCCGCGGATCGTCACGGCGCGACCCTCCACGGCAACAGCCGCGTATTGGATTGGACCCGGGACGGGGCGACGCATGTCCTGCACACGACCGGAGGCCGACTCCGTGCGCGACGGGTGATCGTGGCGACCAACGGCTACTGGCGCGATGGCCTGCACGGTTCGTTCGACGGCCGGACGCTGCCGGCGCTTTCGAACATCATCGTCACGCGGCCATTGAGCGATGAAGAACTCGCGCGCCAGTCATACCGGACCGAGACACCGATCCACAACACGCGCACGCTGCTGTTCTACTACCGTCTGCTGCCGGACCGCCGGTTCCTGTTCGGGGCGCGTGGCGATACCACCGGACGGCCCGCCGACGGCGAGCGCATGCGGGCCTGGATGACGCGGCGGCTGGGCGAGGTGTTTCCGGGGTGGCGCGACGTGCCCGTCACGCATTTCTGGCGCGGTCTGGTCTGTGTGACCCGTCGGCTCGCGCCCTCGATCGGCCGGCTCGAGGAGGACCCGAGCGTCTGGTACGGCTTCGGCTACCACGCGAATGGCGTCAATACGGCACCCTGGACGGGCATGCGGCTGGCGCGCGCCGTCGCCGGGGAAATCGATGCCGCCGACGTTGCTCCGGCCGTAATGCGGGGCCTGCCGGCGCGCTTCCCGTTGCCC
>JAXHNC010000003.1:0-6252 GCA_034520925.1 Halofilum sp. (in: g-proteobacteria)
CAGGCGGTGGCGGCTCTCGTTGGCTCAGCGGGCCGGCGTCATCCCCGGCGAGACTGAGTCCGCTGGTATCGATCTCGGGCGCGGGGGGCACGCCGGGCGTCGCGAGCGGGGCGTCGGATGTGTCGATCTCGAGACCCTCGAACGAGTCCGGTATGGCGAGATCGACCAGGGTCTGGTTCGGATCGCCCGCCGCGGCGATCGAGCCGCTGGTGCGCGTGGATGGCGCCGCTTCCGGTCGCGGTGCGCTCCGGTCCTCGGCCGATTCCGCTGGCGTGGCCGACGCATTGTCAGTGCCCGGGTCCGGCGACGCCGCCGCGGCCGGTGGCTGGACTTCACAGGCGGCGCCGGCGCGCAGGAATGCCTGCTCGAGCCTGCGGGCAGTGGCCTCGTCGATATTCTTCTTGACGACCACCGGTTTGCCGCTGAACAGCGCCTCGACGCGCTCGGGCGGCATGCGAAACAGGTTCGCCAACTGCTGTTTGACGACCTCCACCGGCTGGTCGCCGGTGATCTCGCCGCGGAAAACGACCTGGAATGCTCCTTCCGCCATTGGCGCATCTCCCCGGCCACCGGTTGCGCCGGTGGCATCCGACCCGTCACGGCGGCAAGCTTATCATGACCTGCGCACTGGCATACGCGGGAGCGGGCCGGTAACGATGGCCTGAACAGGGGGCAGGGGAATGTTCGGAAAAACGCTGATCGTGCTGGGTATCCTGCTGGTGGCCGCCGGACTGGTATTCGTATACGCCCCGTGGCTGGTCAGCTGGTTCGGTCGCCTGCCCGGCGATATCCGGATCGAACGCGACGGCGGCAGCGTGTTCATTCCCATCACCTCGATGGTCATCGTGAGTGTTGTCGTATCGCTGGTCCTGAATATTTTCTTCCGCCAGTGACCACGCCGATCGGGCCCTTCTCCGTATCCGGGAGACTGTCGCATGTCTGATTGGCAGCAGGAATTGCGGTTGCTTCATCTGCTGGCGGCCGCGGTCCTGCTCGGAATGCGTATCGGTGGCGGCTGGTATTTCGCACGGGCGTTGCGCACCCGCGAGCCCGCCATCATTGCGAATGCCGCGCATGCCGGCGTGATCGCCGAGCTGCTCCTGACGACGCCGGCCGTCGTGATACAACTCTTGACCGGTCTCGCCCTCGCGGACGGTCTTGGCCTTTCCCTGGCGACGCCGTGGATCGCGATCGCGATGGGGGTGTTCATTGCGGTCGGCGTGATCTGGCTGCCGCTGCTGTGGATCGAGTACCGCATTGCCACGCGGGCGTCCGCTTCGGCGTTATCCACTCAGCGGTGGGTCGCCTGGTGGTACGTCCTCGAGTGGATGATGCTGTTCGGAGTGTTCGTGTTGTTCTGGCTGATGGTGTACCGCCCGTACTGATCTGACTGTCCCGGTTGCCTGGAGCGATCGCTCCGCATTTCCCTCGCTACGGTGCTCATGCCTATACTGATGCAGCGTCCCGGTCAGGAGCAGGCCCCATGAACCTCGAACGCGTCGTTTTCGGCTTTTTCATCATCCTCGCCCTGAGTCTCAACTACGCGTTCGTCGCGGGCGGTGTCCAGGCCCCGGCGCATCACAACGTCTGGATTCTGACGCTCGCCATCATCATCAACCTGGTCGCGACCGGCCTGAAACTGGGCGACCGCTCGCAGACGGGCGCGTTGCTGCTGGCCTCCGGGCTGGTCGCCGGCCTGCTGCTGATCACCGCGCGCGTCGTCTGGATCGTCGTGGAACCGGATTCCGGGGGTGCGCCGGATCCGCGCGGCATGGCGGATATCGTGTCGATCGCCACGGGCGCGCTGGTCGCGAATATCGTCGCGACGGTCATCGTGGTCGGCGATACGCTGTTGTCGCGGCGGTAACGCGAACGGTTGCCGGTATCGGTATCGGCAAACCGGGGCAGGGCGATGGAGGCCTGAACACATGACGCCGACCTCCGATCTCGATCGCGTGACGATGATCGTCCTGCGCTACATGCGCCGCCCGCTGTTCGCGCTGCTGTTCGTCTATTCGGTCGGCATCATCGGTATGGCCCTGATACCGGGCCGCGTCGTCGATGGCGAGGCGACGCACATGAACCTCTTCCACGCGTTCTATTTCTTCACCTATACGGCCACCACGACCGGCTTTGGTGAACTGCCGGGCGGTTTCAGTGATGAGCAGCGCCTGTGGACGATATTCTGCCTGTATACCGGCGCAACTGCGTGGTTCTACGCCATTGGGTCCCTGATCCGCCTGTTCGGGAATCCGCATTTCACCCAGGTGCTGGACGAGTTCCGGTTCGCCCGAAAGGTTGAGCGTAACCGCGAGCCGTTCGTCATCCTTTGCGGTTTCGGCGATACCGGCAGTCTCCTGGCCCGCGGTCTGAGCGATCATCGGATGCGTGCGGTGATCCTCGATTCGGACCCGGAGCGCATCAAGGCGCTGGGGGTGCGTGATTATGCCGTTGCGATGCCGGGACTGTGTGCGGATGCGAGTAAGCCGAAACATCTGCTGGCCGCGGGCGCGAAACACCCCGCCTGTCGCGCGCTGGTCACGCTCACGAACGATGACGACGTCAATCTCAAGATCGCGGTGATGGCACGGCATCTGAACCCGCGGCTCAGGGTGATCTGCCGCTCCACCTCGAGCCGCCATGAAGCCACTCTGCACACCCTCGACAACGTGACGGTCGTGGACCCGTTCGAGATCTTCGCCCAGCTGGTCTGCCGCGCGATCGCACGGCCCGGGCTGCACAATCTGAATTCGTGGTTCGTCGGCGCGCACGGTGTTGAACTCGGTGTGCCCGTGCAGGTTCCCCGCGGTGACTGGATTCTCTGCGGGTACGGCCGCATGGGGCACTGGATCCATCATCACATGCAGGCGCAGGGGGTCCGCGTGCGGATTATCGATCCGGACGCGGAGGCAAGCGACGTCGGCGAGGAAACGCCGCTGATTCAGGCGCACGCGGATCGGACGGCGCTCGAGGCCGCGGGTATCGATGATGCCGCCGGGGTCGTCGCCGGAACGAACCGCGATTCGGACAATCTCAGTACGCTGCTGGCGGTTGCGGAACTCAATCCGGAGACGTTCTGCATTGTCCGCCAGAACAGCCACGAGAATCAGGTCGCTTTCGATGCCGCGCGTGCCGACCTGGTTCTGCAGCACAGCCTGACCACCGCTCGCCGGATCCTGAAGCTGCTGATCTCGCCGCTCGTGCAGGAACTGATCGATTGGCTCGCCGAGCGCGAAGCGGCCGTGACGGAAACGCTCGTGGAGCGGCTGCGCGCCGCCGTGGGCACGGAGCCGCCGCACCTCTGGTCGGTTCGCCTGACCCCGGAGGAGGCCCCCGCCGTGACCGAATATCTGGACCGTGACGAAACGATCGCCCTCGGTCCGCTATGCCGTGACGCACGGGCATTCCCGAAGGGACTGCCGTGCGAGGCGCTTGCGATCCGCAGAGCGGGTCGGTCGATCATGCTGCCCGACGCGGATGATCCGCTCGAAAAGGGTGACGAGATTCTCTTCTGCGGGGTTCACTGGGTGGAGCACATGCTGCAGGCCACACTCCACAACCCCTACACGCTGCGCTACGTCGTGACCGGTGTCGATAGCCCGCGCGGGTACGTGTTCACCTGGCTGCAGGGCGAACGAGAGACGTCAGCGCAGCGCTCGCACTGATAGCGCGACGCCGATACGCATCGCCCCATCGGGGTATCGAATTGTGCGCAATCGGGTTACGCTGTCGGGGTCAACGGCGGGCCGCCCCGGCGCTTGCGGAGCAGGCGCAGGGATACCTCATACGGTCTCTGCCGGTATTCCGGTCCGTCGCCGTTCACCCAACCGTTTTTGAAGGAGCCAGGCATGTCGCAAGCGCGCGCCTACGGTGCCCAATCGCCGTCGTCCGGTCTCGCCCCGCTGAACATCGAGCGGCGCGAGCCGCGCCCGGATGACGTCGCCATCGAGATCCTCTATTGCGGGGTCTGTCATACCGATATCCACTTCGCCCACAACGACTGGGGATTTACCGAATACCCGCTCGTCCCCGGCCATGAAATCATCGGCCGCGTGACCGCGACCGGCTCCGGCGTGTCGGGTTTCACGGAAGGCGATATCGTCGGTGTCGGCTGCATGGTGGATTCCTGTCGTGAATGCAGTGCCTGCCAGGACGGCCTCGAGCAGTACTGCCTCGAGGGCTGCGTGGTCACGTACAATGGGCATGACCGCCACGATGGCAGCACCACGTACGGCGGGTACTCGGAATCGATCGTCGTCAGCGAACGCTTCGTCGTGCGGGTACCGGAGGCGCTGGATCCCGCGGCGGCGGCCCCGCTGCTGTGCGCCGGCATCACCACGTATTCGCCGCTGCGCCACTACGGCGTGCGCGCCGGTCACCGCGTGGGCGTGGTCGGCATGGGCGGCCTCGGCCATATGGGCATCAAGTTCGCCAGGGCGCTGGGCGCCGAGGTGACGGTGTTCACGCGCTCCGACGCGAAGGTGGAAGAGGCCCGTCGTCAGGGGGCCGACCGCGTGGTGGTCTCGTCCGATCGCGCGCAGATGAAGGCCATTGCCGGGTATCTGGATTTCATTCTCGATACGGTGCCGGTGCAGCATGACCTGAACCCGTATCTCGGTGCACTGAAATATGACGGTACGCACATCCTCGTGGGACTGCTCGAGCCGGTGGAACCGCCGCTCAATGCGGGCGCGCTCGTCGCGCAACGCCGGGTGCTTGCCGGGTCGCTTATCGGCGGCATGCCCGAGACCCAGGAGGTACTGGATTTCTGTGCCGAGCATGGCATCGCCTGCGATGTCGAGATGCTCGATATCCGCAACATCAACGCCGCGTACGAGCGGGTGCAGCAGGGCGACGTCCGCTATCGCTTCGTCATCGATATGGCCACGCTGCGTGAGGGTGGTGCCTGAAGCGAGGGAGATGCCCCATGGGTCGTAAGCGGCCGCGGCGGCTGGCACCGGAGACGGCCCCGCGGCTCGATGTCCGGATCGATGACCTCGACCACGAAGGGCGCGGTGTCGGTCGGGTCGACGGCAAGGTCGTGTTCGTCGATGGGGGCCTCCCGGTGAGCGGATCCGCGCCCGCTGTACGTCCCGGGCCAAGCGTTTCGACGAGGCGGTCGTGGAGGCGCTGCTGGAGCCGTCGCCGGAGCGGGTCGAACCGTTCTGCCCGGTATTCGGGCGTTGTGGTGGCTGTACCCTGCAGCACCTCGCCCCGGCGGCACAGCGTGCGCAGCGCGAGCGCCGGGTGCACGACGAATTGGCGCGTGCCGCGGGAGCGCCGCCGGCGCAATGGTTGCCGGCGCTCACCGGACCGGAGACGGGGTATCGGGTCCGGGCCCGGCTGACGGTGCGGTATGTACGCCGGCAGGGCGTGCTGCTCGGGTTCCGCGAACGTGCCGGTCGCCATGTCGTCGATACCGATGCCTGCGCCATTCTCGATCACCGTCTCGAACGCCTCATCCCGCAACTGAAGACACTGATCGCTTCGCTGGACCGGCCCGAGCGGGTCTCCGAACTGGAGATGGTCACCGGCGCGGGCGATACCGTCGTTGCCTTCCAGTATTCCGGCGCGCTCGGCGACGCGGATCGTGCACGACTGGTCCGTTTCCAGGACGAGGCCGGCGTGGCGATCACGATCGCCGATGGTGCATCGGCGGGGCCGGTTGATCCGCAGCGCCCGGCGGATGCGTATTACGATCTCCCCGATGAGGGGCTCGTATTGCGGTTCGCCGCCGGCGACTTCATTCAGGCGAACGCCGCCGTCAACCGGGCCCTCGTCGCGCGCGCAATGGAGCTGCTCGCACCCGGGCCTGGCCAGACCGTGCTCGATCTCTACTGCGGGATCGGCAATTTCAGTCTGCCGGCCGCGTTCCGGGGGGCGGCGGTCACGGGCATCGAAGGCGATGCGGGCCTCGTGGAGCGCGCGGCGGCCAACGCACAGGCCAACGGGCTCGCCGAGTCGACGGATTTCCGGCAGGCGGATCTGTCCGCGGCGCCACTGGCTTCCTGGCTGCAACAGCTGGACCCGTCCTCGGTGCTGCTGGACCCGCCGCGTGCCGGTGCACCCGAGGCCGTTACCGCGCTGGTCGCACGGCCGCCGGCGCGGATCGTGTACGTATCCTGTGATCCGGCGACCCTCGCACGCGACGTGGGTCGTCTGACGAGCGAGGGCGGCTACCGCCTGCAGGCCGCCGGCATCGCCGACATGTTCCCGCACACCGGACACCTCGAGGCCATCGCCGCACTGGAA
>JAXHNC010000004.1:0-65439 GCA_034520925.1 Halofilum sp. (in: g-proteobacteria)
ACGGACCGGTCCACGTCACGCCCCGTAGGTTGGGTTGAGCGAAGCGATACCCAACGGGTCGAGACATCTCGATCGACAAGGCGACCTTTGCGACGTCCGGCGCACGCTCCGAGTGTAATGTGGTCGAAGGATGTTTCCTCGTCCCGTTGGGTTTCCTTCGTCAACCCAACCTACTCGCTGAGCGACCCGAACGACGACGCCATCGCCGACGATCATCGTCCTCGCCCACCGATGATGAGGCCGTCGCCGAGGGCGTGGAGACGGAAGCCTGCGCGGGGCGCCCGCTGCACGCTACGGACAGCCGGCCGCTGCCGCCGACGAATTCACCGAACTCGCGGCCCGCTACCACGACACCGGCCTGCCATTCGGCGAGCCGTGAAATCACACGGACCGGTCCACGTCACGCCCCGTAGGTTGGGTTGAGCGAAGCGATACCCAACGGGTCGAGACATCTCGATCGACAAGGCGACCTTTGCGACGTCCGGCGCACGCTCCGAGTGTAATGTGGTCGAAGGATGTTTCCTCGTCTGAGCGACCCGAACGACGACGCCATCGTGCGCACGATCATCGTCCTCGCCCACACGATGGGCATGGAGGCCGTCGCCGAGGGCGTGGAGACGGAAGCCCTGCGCGAACGCCTCGCCACGCACGGCTGCACCGCCTACCAGGGCTATCTCTACAGCCGCCCGCTACCCGCCGACGAATTCACCGAACTCGCGGCCCGCTACCACGACACCGGCCTGCCATTCGGCGAGCCGTGAAATCGCACGGACCGGTCCACGTCACGCCCCGTAGGTTGGGTTGAGCCGATAGCGACTACCGCAGCGGAGTCGAGGACGTCGCGATCGACAAGGCGATCCTCTGCTGACGTCCGGCACGCTCCCGAGTGTAATGTGGTCGAAGGATGTTTCCTCGTCCCGTTGGGTTTCCTTCGTCAACCCAACCTACGCGCTAAGTTCCAGGCTCGAGGAACGTGATCCCATTGATCACGTTTGATCCGTTGGTCTCTTCGATCTCAAACCGGATGATCATCCGTGCCGATCACTGCCAGTAACATGCCATCGGACACACTCAGATCAAGCCAGAGGATCGGCGAAATCCGACAGTCGAATCGACGCATCGGCATCGGTCGTGATCGACAGGACGCTGTCTAGTTGAAACTGCCGGACACCGGTTCAGGTCGAAAAGTCGAGGTCAGCGGCCGTCAACTGGTCAGCGCCGACCAAAGTCGACATCCAGACTCAGCGTGTTGATTTCCCACGAGCCTTCCCCGCTGGCGATTGGCTGTGGACCTCCCTCGTCGCCATAGAATCGGAGTTGACCGCTTGTGCCGAGATCCTCGATCTCCGTCGCCGTCGTAAGGTTGGCCGGATCGGTGATGGTATACACAAAGCCAGCGATATCGGCCTCATCGACGGGCCCGGAACCGTTGGACCAGCTGCCCCATGAGACATCGAAGGCGGTCTCGTTCGCGAAGTCGAACAGCTCAATGGAACCGCCCGTATGTTCAAGCGCACTGGCGTCGACGAAATCCGCGATCGCCGAACTCGGCGCCGACGATCCGTCCATCGTCGTCGATCCGAACATCGCCATCACCCGGTGATTCGTACGACCGGCGAAGCCGCTGCTGCCGACGATAGCGCGCCGCTAAACAGTGCTTCCAGTGGTTCACCGGTCGATTCCGGTTCCGGTTCCGGTTCCGGCGCTTCCGGGAGACGTCTCGCCGCTCTCGAAATCCGGATCGAGCAGATCGGTGTCGTTGCCGCCGAGGCCGACGCCGTCTTCCTCGCCGGTATCCAGCGGTTTGATGCTCACGTCCTCGATGCGGTCGTCGTCGCCGCCGGCGCCGGTTTCGCCGTCGCCTTCGAGGATGCCGTCGGGCGGGGCGACGATGCGCTCGGGGGCGCCGCCGTCGGGGACGAAGAAGTATTGGCCTTCACTGAATCCGCCGGTCCCGCCGGGGCCGTCGACTTCGACCTCGCCGTCGTCGACCCGGCCGTAGAGGCCTTCGCGGCCACCGTCTTCGGCGCAGGCCGCGTCGCAGTATTCGAGCGCGTAGGCGGTGCCGCGCACGCCGATCGTGGCGACGGTGGTCGTCATGCGGTAGTCGTCGCCGCGGTTACCGCCGATCGCGCCGGTGATGGTCCGCATCGCGCCTGTCAGGAAGCTCATGACGGCGCTGCCGCCGCCGTCTTCGTCATCGTCCTCGCTGGCGTATTCCTCGACCTTGAATGTGCTGCTCGGGTCGAGGTCGACCAGGGCGCCGTCCTCGAAACGGATCTGGACCCGGCCGCGCGGGGCGGTACGGATCCGGTCGCCCGCGTAGATCGGGTCGCGGCGTCCGAGCGCGCGTGCGGATGCATCCTCCTGCTCGGCGGTCACGCTGCCGGCCGCGACCAGTACGCGACCGACCTGCTCGGCGGCACTGGCGTTGACGGGCATGAACAGCAGGCAGGCCAACAGAGTGGCGAGGAGGGGACCGGCCGATGGCCGGTGCTGGAGCGTTCCCTGGCGTGACATGACGTTCGCCTCCTTCGCGTCCGGCCATACGGCGATCGGCCGGTGCGCGTCAGTAGAAGTCGTAGCGGGCACGGATCTGGAACTCCGTGCGGTCGTACTCATACAGATTGTTGTTGGACTGATTGCTCGAGTAGCGCAGGTGCGGACCGATGCGCCAGCGCGCGTCGGGGCGCCAGTCGAGCGCGAGATCGAGTCGGTAGTATTCCTCGTCGCGCGCCTCGCTGAAGAACAGCCCGGGCTCTTCATATTCGCTCAGGCGCGCCTCGGCGGAACCGCGGAAGGTCCATTCGGGGTTGAGCCACATGCGCAGCCCGCCCTGGACGCCGACGATGTCG
The DNA here is from genome assembly GCA_034520925.1 of Halofilum sp. (in: g-proteobacteria). Lineage (GTDB taxonomy): Bacteria > Pseudomonadota > Gammaproteobacteria > XJ16 > Halofilaceae > Halofilum. The sequence goes on from JAXHNC010000004.1 coordinate 2,856, forward strand.
CGCTCGGCGTCGGCCTGGGCCTGGATGCTGTCCCCGTCGTCCGCCTGTTCGGCCCCGAAGAAGACCCGCGCCGAGACGGTCGGCCGCAGGTCCGACTGCAGCGAGTGCGTCAGGCCACCGCCGATGAGCCAGAGGGTCGAGTCGAGCACCTCGCGCGTGTCGTACTCGAAGTCGACGACATCGAGCGACAGGCTCGCGGTGGACCGATCGGACAGGCTCAGGCGATAGCTGCCATTGACGCCGGTCTGGTCGCGGTAGGCGTCGCCGTCGAGGTAGAAGCGGCCGACATTGACCGTACCCTGCAGCTGCCAGTCGCTGCGGCGCAGCAGCGCGCCGAAGCGGCCGTCGAGCGTGCCGGTATTGAACTGATCTTCGTCGGTGTAGAAGCGCCCGCGTCCGCCGAGCTCGCCGATCAGGTTCACGTCGGGGGCGACGGGATGGCTCACGCGCGCTCGGCCCTCGAGGCGCCCGAAATTGTCCGACGTCTCCTGGCTGGCGCTGTTGAGGCTGACCGGCCCCAGTACGGTGTCGACGGACTCCTCGACCGTGGCGCTGTTGACGTTGGAGTCATAGCCGCCGCCGAGCTCCATGTAGCCCGAGAAGGTCGTTTCGTACTGGTCGGCGCGGCGCTGGATGGCGAGCAGGTAGCGCTCGATCTGCGCGTCGACGTCGGCCGGCGGGTCGTGCGCCTGTACGGTCAGGAATTCGCGCCGGGCACGACGGTCGTCGCCCTGGAGGAAGTAGGCGCGGGCCAGTTCGAGGCGGGCGCGGTCGGAGCCGGGCTGCGCGATCAGCACACGCTCCAGCGCGAAGATGCCCTCGTTGAGGCGGTCGGTCTCGACGGCGGCGATGCCGTAGTAGAAATCGAAGCGGGGATCGCCGGCATGCGCGCCGATATGCTCGCTGGCGAGGTCGTAGGCATCCGCGTAGCGGCCCTCCTCGACCAGGCGCTCGAGCCGCCCGGGGTCGTGCGCCGCGAGGGCGCTCAGGGGGGTGAGCAGGCCCAGGACCAGAAGCACCGAGCCGGCGGCCCGAAGGCCTCGTTCCGTGGCGACGGCCCATGACAACGGCAGCCGGAAACGGCCGACGATCCGCGATGAGCGTTCCATGGCTCTCCCCCGAGTTTTGTTTTGCGTACGGTACTGTCTTGTTCTTACCGGACCATGAATGCGCCGACACCCCGCAGGGCGGGCGACATATCACTCGGACCGATTGTGCGTCGGATTCCGCCCCGGCGCAAATCGGGCGAACGCCCGGTTCGGGCCCCGGCTGACGGTCAACCGACGATCGCCCCCGAGGCCAGCGCGCGGCGCCGTGGCGCCCGGGCGCCGCCGCGGACACGCGGCGCGCGGACTCAGGCGCCGGTCTCCGACACCAGTTGTTCGAGCGCGCGCAGCGCGACCACCGCGGTCGCGTAATCGATGCGCGGCAGCCGCTGGATCTCGGCCATCATATTCCTGACGCGATCGACATCCAGGTGGTGCTCCGTGAACCAGCCATCGACCGCGGTATCCGGATCGCCCTCCGCGTCCGCGTCCGCGTTCAGCACCCGGATCGTCAGCGCGCGGTGGCGATCGTACAGGTCGTCGCGCAGGGCACCGCGGGCGTTCGCGTGCCAGACGCCATCCACCGGCAGGCTCTCGATCTCGCTGCGCAGCCATTTGAGGCCGAAACGCTCGCCCAGCAACGCATAGACACGCCCCACCTTCTCGACCCGCCGCCCCTCGGCGTTGGCGATGTCGACGATATCGAGCGACGGATAGAGGGCATCGATGACCGCGATCCGCCGGGCCAGTTTCTGCGGCACGCCCTGCGCGATCATGTCGGCGGCGATCTCATCCATCGCCCCGCGCCAGGTCTCGACCGCGACCGACTCGAGGTGCTCGACCAGCTGCTGCACACCGGGCCGGTAGGCCTCGACCGCCGCGGCGATGTCCAGGGTATGGCCGGGCCGGTTGAGCAGCCAGCGCGTGGCGTGGCGCAGCAGCTCCCACAGCCGCAGCAGCAGATCGGTCTGCACGCTGCTGTCGACCTTCGTATCCAGCGCCTCGATGCCCGCCCACAGTTCCGGCGCCCCGAACACCTCGCGCGCGATGGTGAAGGCGCGCGCGACCTCCGCCGGCGTGGCGCTCGTGTCTTCCTGCATGCGCAGGATGAAGGTCGCGCCCATGCGGTTGATGACGCTGTTGGTCACCTGGGTGGCGATGATCTCGCGCCAGACCCGATGGTCGTGCATGTAACCACGGTATTTCTCCCGCAGCGGCGTGGGGAAATAGTCCGCCAGCTCGCGCGCGAGGTACGGATCCTCGGGCACATCCGAATCGAGCAGTTCGGGATAGAGCGTGATCTTCGCGTACGAGAGCAGGACCGCGATCTCGGGCCGGGTGAGGCCGATGCCGCGCGCCTGACGCTCTTCGATCTGCTCCTGGTTCGGCAGCGCCTCGAGTTGGCGATCCAGCAGCCCGCGCGCCTCGAGCCAGGAGATGAAATGCGCCTTGGTACCGAGGCGGGCCACGGTAAAGGCGGACATCATCGACATCGCCTGGGTCTGCAGGTAGTTGTTGCGCAGCACGAGCTGGCCGACCTCCTCGGTCATCTCGGACAGCTGGGCGCTGCGCTTCGACTCGGTCAGTTTGCCGGCATCGACGGCGGCGTTGAGCAGGATCTTGATGTTGACTTCATGGTCGGAGCAGTCGACGCCGGCCGAGTTGTCGATGAAGTCGGTATTGATGTAACCGCCATTGAGCGCGAATTCGACCCGCCCCTTCTGGGTGCAGCCGAGGTTGGCGCCCTCGCCGACGACCCGGCAGCGCAGCTCGTTGCCATTGCAGCGCACGAGGCGGTTGGCGCGATCGCCGACCTCTTCCTCGCTCTCCTCGCTGCCCTTGAGATAGGTGCCGATGCCGCCAAGCCAGACCAGATCGACCTGCGCCCGCATGATCGCGGCGACGATCTCGTAGGGCGCGAGTTCGGTCGCCTCGATCCCGAGCGCGTCGCGGGCCTCTTTGGGCAGCTTGATGCTCTTGACGCTGCGCTCCCAGACACCGCCGCCCTTCGAGATCTTCTTCGGGTCGTACTCGCCCCAGCCGGATACGTTTTTGAACAGTCGCTGGCGTTCTTTATAGGCGACGGCCGTATCCGGATCCGGATCGATGAAGATGTGCAGGTGGTTGAACGCCGCGATCAGGCGCGTGTGCTTCGACAGGATCATGCCGTTGCCGAAGACGTCGCCGGCCATGTCGCCGACACCGACCGCGGTGTGCTCCTCTTTCTGGCAATCGATGCCGAGCTCGCGGAAATGCCGCTTGACCGATTCCCACGCGCCCTTGGCGGTGATCCCCATGCCCTTGTGGTCGTAGCCGTTGGAACCGCCCGAGGCGAAGGCATCGCCGAGCCAGAAGCCGTATTCCTTCGACAGTTCGTTGGCGTAGTCGGAGAACGTCGCGGTGCCCTTGTCGGCGGCGACGACGAGATAGGGGTCCGGGTCGTCGTGGCGCACGACGTCTTCCGGGTGGACGATCTCGCCCTTGACCAGGTTATCCGTGATGTCGAGCAGCCCGCGGATGAAGATCCGGTAGCACGCGATCCCTTCTTTCTGGATGGCGCGCGCGATCGCCGCCCGCCGGGCAGCTGTTTGGGCACGAACCCGCCCTTGGCGCCCACCGGCACGATCATCGTGTTCTTGACGGTCTGCGCCTTCATCAGGCCGAGGACCTCGGTCCGGAAGTCCTCGCGCCGATCCGACCAGCGCAGGCCGCCGCGCGCGACCTTGCCGCCACGCAGGTGCACGCCCTCGACGCGCGGCGAATAGACGAAGACCTCGCGGAACGGGCGCGGCTTCGGCAGATCCGGCACACGGCTGGAGTCGAACTTGAACGACATGTAGTCGTGCCACTGGCCGGCCGCATTGGTCTGGAAGGCGTTGGTGCGGATGGTGGCGCCGATGATATCGGCGAACGAGCGCAGGATGCGGTCCTCGTCGAGGCTCGACACGTCGTCGAGCAGATCCTCGAGCACCTCGCGGCAGACCCGCTGCTGTTCCTCGCGGTCGTCGGCGACACGGCCCTCGGCGAGACGCTCGATCGCGCCCTCGACCACGCGCCCGGGCTCGCCGCTGACGAGCGCATCGAAGGTCGTCCGCAGTTTCTTCGCGCCGCGCTCGCGGTCGCGCTTCTTCTCGGTGTCCCGCGCCGGCTCCAGGCGGGCCTCGAACAGCTCGACCAGCAGCCGTGAGATCAGCGGGTGGTGCGTCAGCGTATCTTCCATGTACGTCTGCGAGAACGGCACGCCGGTCTGCGTCAGGTACTTGGAGTACGCCCGCAGCAGCGCCGCCTGGCGCCAGTTCATGTGCGCGGCGAGGATCAGGCGGTTGAAGCCGTCGCTCTCCGCGCGGCCGCGCCAGATCTGCTCGAAGGCCTCGGCGAACGGTTCGCGCACCTGGGATACGTCGAGCTCGTCCGTGAACGCGGCGACGAGATCGAGGTCCTGGATACAGACGTGATCGCCGTTCGGCATGCGGATGTCGTACGGCCCCCACTCGGATACGGCCCGCAGGCCCATGCGCTCGAGCATCGGCATGGCGTCCGAGAGCGGGATCGTGTGGTCGTGCTTGAAGACCTTGAAGCGCACGATGCCGGAGCTTTCGGCTTCGTCGGGGGGGCGATAGAGGCTCAGGCCGATATCGTCGGGCCCGCCAAGGCTGTCGATCTTCTCGACATCCCATGCGGCGACCGAGGGCAGCACCTCGTCCATGTAGACCGGCGGCAACGCCTCGCTGAACCGTTTGGCGAGCTCCATGCCCTTGCGCTCACCATGGCGCTCGATGAGGACCTCGCGCAGGTCGTCCTGCCAGGAGCGCACGGCGGCGACGATGCGCTCCTCGATCTCGCGGACATCGAAGTTCTCGATGCAGGGCCCGTCCGGGCGCACGATGAAGTGCACCCGCACCATCCCGGACTCGCCGAACTGCAGCGTGTAGTCCTCGCGCGCGCCGCCGAGCGCGTCGCGCAGGATCGCCTGCACGGCCATGCGCACGTCCGTGTTGAAACGCTCGCGCGGGATGAACACCAGACAGGAGAAGAACTGGGCCACATGGTCGCGCCGCACGAACAGCCGCGTACGGTTGCGCTCTTCCAGATCGAGCACGCCGAGCGCGGTATCCAGCAGCTCATCGACCGTGCTCTGGAACAGTTCATCGCGCGGCAGGCTCTCGAGGATGTTCACGAGCGCCTTGCCGTCATGGCTGTCGACGGGGATTCCCGAACGCTCCATGACGGCGTTGATCTTGCCGCGTATGAAGGGGATGTCCCAGGCGGAGCGATGATAGGTGCCGGAGGTGTACAGCCCGACGAAGCGGCACTCGCCGACGATGTTGCCGTTCTCGTCGTAACGCAGCACCCCGATGTAATCCATGTGCCCGCGGCGGTGCACGGTCGAGCGCGCGTCGGTCTTGGTGAACACCAGCGGCACCGGCGTATCGGCAAAGTCCTTCAGCCGTTTCTCCAGCGCCGAGACGCTGCGCATGCGGCCCTTCTTGCGCTGCTCGCGCAGCACGCCGAGCCCGCTTTTCGCATCGAGCTTCAGGACCCGGTCGCCGTCGTTCTTGCCGACCCGATACTCGCGATAACCGAGAAACGTGAAGTGATTGTCGACCAGCCATGCGAGGAATTCGCGTACCTCACGGCCTTCATCCTCCGGCATGCCCACCGGCAGGTGCTGGTACTCGTCGATCAGCGCCCGGGCACGCTCGCGCATGGGTTCGAAATCGCTGACCGCGGAATCGACGTCTTCGAGGGCGGTATTGATCCCGGCGACCAGCCGATTGGACAGCGCCTCGGTAACCGGGCGCTCGACCCAGAACAGCATCAGCGATTCGGACAGTGCCTCCGCGGCCACTTCCCGCGCATGGTTACGCCCCTGCAACTGGGTCAGACGGCCGCGCTGATCGCGCCAGGCCACCAGTTGCGGATGCATCACCAGGTTGACCGTGACCTCGTTCTCCACGAGCGCCATGCGGATGGAGTCGACAAGGAAGGGGCGGTCGTCGGTGGTGACGGCGACCAGCGCATATGGCAGCTCCCAGCCATCGCGCTCCTCGGTCGGCTCGAGGATCCGGACCTTGGACTCGCCCGGCGGGCGCTCGAGATAGAAATCGTGCGCCCATTGCAGCATCGCGTTGAGGGTCTGCGATGACTGGCGCGAGAACTCTTCCGGGATGCCGCGATGGAACAGCAGCCGCGCCATCGGCTCGAGCAGATCGATACTGCGATTGCCGGCGTTTTCACGGAGGTATTTGATCAGCGCGCCGAACGCGCCAGCGGATTGCCTGCGTTGCGTGGTAGTAATGGCAAGACTCCTTCTTGTTCTGCGTGCCCGACGCCTTCCGGGAAAGCGCCTGAACGCGTCCGACGACCGGGCATTGCGTCGCGATGGCCCCTTCGTTCCACGATAGCTCCACAGCGCGGTCCTCGCCACCCCCGCGACCACCCGTTCGATGCCCACGCCTGGCACCCGCCGGGACGGGATCGGCGCGTCGCCCCGTCACCACGGTATGATGCCGGCCCGTATCCGCGAAAGGCGCGCACATGGCCCTGCAGATGGAGTTCGACCACCTTGTCGTTGCCGCCGACACGCTGGAGCGCGGGGTCGACCACGTCGAGCGCTGCCTCGGCGCACGCTGCACGGCGGGCGGACGCCACCCGAAGCTCGGCACGCACAACGCACTGCTCGGGCTCGGCCAGGATCGTTACATCGAGGTGATCGCGATCGACCCGGACGCTCAGACGCCGACCATGCCGCGCTGGTTCGGCCTCGATGACCCCGGCGTCCAGGCGGCGCTCAGGGAACGGCCACGCCTGCTGACCTGGGTCGCCCGCGGCCCGGACCTCGATGCGGCCGTGGCCGCCTGCGTGCACGATCCAGGTCGGCCGCGGCCGATGCAGCGCGACGACCTGCACTGGCGGATCGCGTTCCCCGACGACGGCGCACTCATCGAAGAGGGTCTCGTGCCGCCGCTGATCGAATGGGGCCACGGCGTGCGCCACCCCGCACAGCGACTGCCCGACGCCGGCCTGCGCCTGCGCGCGCTGCACGGCGTGCACCCCGATCCGAACCGCGTGCAGGAGCGACTGGCGCCGCTGTCCCTGAACGATGTGCTGGCACTGGAGGCCGGGGGCGCCGGCGAGACGGCCCGCCTGCGGGCCGAGATCGAAACGCCCGGCGGGTTACGCTGGCTGGACTAGTGCGCCACCATTATCAGTTGAGTCGTCGCAGCGCCGCGTCACGAGATTGTCCGGAGTCATCATGGCCAACCCCATCCTCATCATCGCCATCATCCTCGGCCTCGCCGCCGCCCTGCTGATCGCGTGGATCGTGCGCCTGCAGCGCAGGAGCCGGGAAATCGAGAAGACCCTCGATTACTCGAAAATGAAGGAATGGAAGGACGACGACGAGGACTGATTGCACCGCGAGACCGTCAGCCACAGACGCGCCCCGACAAATTTCAAACGTCATTTTTCCACGCAGAGGCGCGGAGCGCGCGAAGGACGCCTGGAAATCGGCACGATGTAGGCCGGCCTTCCCCGGCGCCCCTCACGTTCAGCACACGCACCGTGGCCCGCCGCCGGGGAATGCCGGCATTGCGCGGTGTCGTGCCCCGGGAATTATTCGGCGCTGCGGACCGCACAAGGCCGGCCTACGGTCTACGAAGATGCCGCAACCCCAAACAATCGATGTTCTTCAGCGCGCTCTGCGCCTCTGCGTGAAAAACGGACCACGCCAACGACCCGCACCGGCACCGCGGCTCAGAACTTCTCACTCCAGGGCCGCAGGTCGAGTTCCTGGGTCCAGGCGCTGCGGGGCTGGCGATGGAGGTGCCAGTAGCTCTCGGCGATGGCGTCCGGATCGAGGACGCCATCCGGGCCCTTCTCCTGCTGCGAATGCCCCGGACGCTCGGACTCGATCATGCCGTCGATGATCGTGTGGGCGACGTGGATGCCCTGCGGGCCGAACTCGCGCGCCATGCTCTGCGACAGCGCCCGCAGCCCGAATTTGCCGACCGCGAGGTTATGAAAGCCGGCCCCGCCGCGCAGGCTCGCCGTGGCGCCGGTGAAGATGATGGTCCCGAGCGAGCCATCCGCGCGCGGCCCCGCCTCCTGCATGGTGCGCACGGCGGCACGGCCGACCAGAAAACCGCCCATGCAGCCGACGCGCCAGCAGTTCTCGAAATCGCCGGCGGAGGTCTCCAGCAACCCCTCGCGCACGAACGCACCGGCATTGAAGACGACCAGCCGCGGTGTCCCCAGATCCTCCAGCACCTCGCGGAACGCCTCCTCGACGAACGTTTCCGAGCCGACGTCACAGGCATAGGCCTGGGCGTCAGGCGCCCCTTTCGCCCGCAGATCGGGCAACAGTTCTTCCACGCGCGTGGCATCGCGCGCCGCGACGCCGACGGCCATGCCGCCGCGCGCGCAACGTCGCGCGACCGCAGCCCCGAGCCCGGGGCCGACACCGAAGATCAGAGCGGTTTCCATGCGTGCCTCCCCATCGTGCCCGCGAACAATAGCCTGCATCCCAGTGTAATCCATCGCGGCGGTTGTGGGGCCCTGACCGGACTCCGCGCGGCCGGGTAATGAATCCTTTTCCCAGGCCGCCGCGGCGGGTAAGGTCCCGTCTCCCGGCGTGCGTCGGCAGCCACCGGACGGGTACGCTCACAGCGGCAGCGGGAGATGGCCGTGACCTTCGAGGCGGGACTGACAGTAGCCGTGGTAGCGGGCGTGCTGGGCGTACTCTTCGCCACGCGTCTGGCCGCGGATATGGTGTTCCTCGCCGGCCTCGCGATCCTGATGGTGTCCGGCGTGCTCTCGCCCGGCGAGGCCTTCAATGGCCTCGGCAATCCCGGGCTCGTCACCGTGGGCGTGCTCTACGTCGTGGTCGCGGGCCTGGAGGATACCGGCGGTATCCGCTGGATCGTCCAGCGTCTGCTCGGCCGCCCGCGCTCGCTCGGCCACGCGCAGCTCAAGCTCATGTGGCCGGTGGCCGCGATGAGCGCGTTCCTGAACAACACGCCGGTGGTCGCCATGCTGATCCCGGCCGTGCGCGAGTGGGCGCGCAAGCACGATCTCGCCGTCTCCAAGCTGATGATCCCGCTGTCCTATGCCGCGATCATGGGCGGCACCTGCACGCTGATCGGGACCAGCACCAACCTCGTCGTCCATGGGCTGCTCCAGGAGCAGGTCCCCGGCGCCAACCTGGAGATGTTCGATCTCGCCTGGGTCGGCCTGCCACTGGCGCTTACCGGCATCGCGTTCCTCTACGCCACGTCGCGCTGGCTGCTGCCCGACCGGCGCCCCGCGATCGCCCAGTTCAGCAAACCGCGCGAGTACAGCGTCGAGATGCTGGTCGATCGCGACGGGCCGCTCGTCGGCCAGAACATCGAGGAGGCCGGGCTGCGGCATCTGTCCGGCATGTATCTGATCGAGATCGACCGCAACGACACCGTGCTGCCGGCCGTCTCGCCGCGCGAGGTGCTGCAGGGCGGCGACCGGCTGGTGTTCGTCGGCATGCCGGACTCCGTCGTCGAACTGCAGAAGATCCGCGGTCTCACCCCGGCCACCAGCCAGGTCTTCAAGCTCGAGGGGCCGCGCTCGCAGCGCATGCTGTTCGAGGCGGTGGTCTCCGACCACTGCCGGCTGATCGGCCAGTCGATCCGCCAGGGGCGCTTCCGCGCGCGCTACAACGCCGTGGTGATCGCGGTCGCGCGCGGCGGCCGGCGCCTGCGCCAGAAGGTCGGCGATATCGTGCTGCGGCCGGGCGACACGCTGTTGCTGGAGGCTCGGCCTTCGTTCATCGAACAGCAGCGCAACTCGCGCGAGTTCCTGCTGGTCAGCCGGCTGGAGGATTCCAGCCCGCCGAAGTACGAACGGGCACCGATCGCGCTCGGGCTGCTGGTGCTGATGGTCGCGAGCGTGACGGTCGGGCTGCTGTCGATGCTGGAGGCGGCCATGCTCGCCGCGGCCGGCATGCTGATCACCCGCTGCACGGGGGTCGAACGCGCCCGCCAGAGTATCGACTGGTCGGTCCTGCTGGTGATCGCGGCGGCCTTCGGCATCGGCACCGCACTGGAATCCACCGGGGTCGCGGCGGCGACGGCGCATTGGCTGGTCGATCTCGCCGGCGGCGTGCCGTGGATCAATCTGGCGGCGGTCTATATCGCGACGGCCCTGTTCACGGCGCTGATCACGAACAACGCGGCCGCGGTGCTGATGTTCCCCATCGCGCTGGCGGTCGCGGGGGATCTGGACGTCAGCCCGATGCCGTTCGTGATCGCCGTCATGCTCGCGGCGTCGGCGAGCTTCGCCACGCCGATCGGCTATCAGACCAACCTCATGGTGCTGGGCCCGGGCGGCTACCGGTTCATCGATTTCGTGCGCGTCGGCCTGCCGCTCAACGTGGTCACCGGGCTGGTCGCGATCCTGCTGATCCCGCTCGCCTGGAATTTCTGACGGGCGTCCCGCGTTCCGCCAGCCACGTAGGCCGGCCTTGCCCGGCAATGGATCGACCGCTCGGTCCGAGGGGCGCTCGGTGCCGGGCAATGCCGGCAGGCGTTTCCATAATCCGAAGGCTATCGCCCGTGGACGCGTCGTGCCGGCATTCGCCCTCCACTTCGTTGCGGGCGAAGGCCGGCCTACGTGGACTGTGCAAGCAAGTCGCGTGGGGCGGGGGTCACCACCCGCAGGGGATCGACGCCGCTGAGGAACCCATCCAGCGCGGCGAGCGCGCGTTCGGCGTGCGCGGCCTGGCGTTCGCGTTTCTTCCGTTTTTTGCGGCGCCCTTCCGGCGGCGGCAGGTCCGGGAGCAGGCCCATGTTCGACTTCATCGGCTGGAAATGAGCCGGATCGGCGTGTGCGATGTAGTGGCACAGGGCGCCCAGCATGGTCTCCTGCGGCAGCGTGATCGGCGCTTCGCCGTTCATGGTCCGCGCTGCGTTCCAGCCGGCGAGCAGCCCCGAGGCGACGTTGCCGGCGTAGCCCTCGATGCCGGTCAACTGACCCGCGCAGAACAGATCCGCGCGGTCACGGAACTGCAGGGTCGAATCCAGCAGCTTCGGTGCCGAGAGGAAGGTATTGCGGTGCATCTGCCCAAGGCGTTCCCACTGGGCGTCGGCGAGTCCCGGGATCAGGGCGAACACGCGCTGCTGTTCCTCGAACTTCAGATTGGTCTGAAAGCCCACCAGGTTATACAGCGTGCCGGCGAGATCGTCCTGACGCAGCTGGACGCAGGCCCAGGGTCGACGGCCGGTGCGCGGATCGCTCAGGCCGACCGGTCGCAATGGTCCGTAGGCGAGTGCTTCGCGGCCGCGCGAGGCGATGACCTCGATCGGCAGACAGCCCTCGAAGAAGCGGTGCAGCCCCGCCTTCACGCCCGAGTCGATCGCCGCCTCGAAGCTCTTCAGCGGGATGCGCTCGGCGGCCAGCAGCGCGTCGACGAAGGCCTCGTATTCGTCCCGGTCGAGCGGGCAGTTGATGTAGTCACCGGCGCCCTGGTCGCCCCGATCCCAGCGCGACTGGCGGAAGGCGATATCCATATCGACGGAATCGGCCTCGACGATCGGCGAGATGGCGTCGAAGAAGAACAGGTGCTCTTCCCCGACAGGGTGGCCAGCGCGTCCGACAGCGCCGGTGAGGTCAACGGCCCCGAGGCTATGACCGTCGGTCCATCCGGCAGTTCGGTGACCTCCTCCCGCACGATCTCGATATTCGGGTGCGCTTCCAGACGTGCGGTGACCCGCTCCGCGAACGCCTCGCGATCGACGGCCAGGGCGCTGCCGGCCGGCACCGCGGTCGCATCGGCGCAGTCGAGCAGGAAGGAACCCATACGCCGCAGCTCGGCCTTGAGCAGACCGGACGGGCGATCGGCTACATCGGAACCGAGTGAATTGGAACACACGAGCTCGGCGAGGCGGTCGGTGACATGCGCCTCCGTTGAACGCTCGGGGCGCATCTCGTACAGACGCACGTGCACGCCACGCTCCGCCGCCTGCCAGGCCGCCTCGCAGCCGGCAAGGCCACCACCGATGATCGTGAGCATGAAGTCGAACCGGATGTCGTTGCCAGACGGCCCATGGTAGCAGCGCGGGCGGGTCGTTCGGCAGCCGACGCTCGCCTGCGAACGACGCACGGCAGAGATTCATCGCTCTGTAGCGCGGAACGGTCCTCACGCAGACGTGGAGCACTCGGCCGTATCCGTGGATGCGGCGTCGGCTTCGCTGTCGGACTGGAAGTCCGACCTACGCCGGCATCGGCGCGTCGGACGCGCGATCGCGACGCAAAAAAAGCGGGGCCACACGCAATGCGGCCCCGCCAGCACGTGACGCGGATCCCCGATACACTGGCACTGGCGCGGGGGTCGCGCGTCCAATCGCGTCGGCGCCCACACCGCCGACACCCCTGTTCAAGCAAAGAGCTTGCCAGGTTGCGAGAACGGCGACGCAATGCGCCCTGGGCGGAACACCCTGGCGCCACAAGGGGCCCCGGCGGTGCCCGCGATGGGCACCGTCGGGGTCATTGTGTCGGTGGTTCGACAGAAGATGACGGCCGGTCGGCCATCGGTGTCAGGATGTCGACGTTTCGGACCGCCGGGTCGAGGTCCGCGCGGGCCCCGACGCGCGACGGCGCGTCTGCGGCGCCGGTCAGCCGCCGCTGGACGCGACCGGCCGCCGCGCGCAGCCCTGCAGCTCGCGCCCGTCCAGCGTGAGCGTGGCAGTCAGGGGGAGCGACTCGCCGCTCATCGAGTCGGTGCAGGCGGATTCCGTAACCTGCAGGCGCAGTCGCTCGCCGTCGGCCTCGCCCGTGTAGACCGTGGCACCGGCATCCGTACGTTCGCGCGCCGGATCGCGCGCGACGAGCACGTCGTCCTCGCCGGCCCGGATGACCCGCAGCCACTCGCCCTCGACGACCTCGGCCGTCCAGCCCGGTTCCTGTCCGAGTGCGCGCAGATCGACGCCGCGCAGCGCGGCCGCCTCCCACGGATCGGCCGCATCCCGGCCCCGGCAGCCGCTGCGGATAGCGGCGTCGACCTCGATCGTCGCCTCACTGCCCCGCGTCTGGAACAGGGTCTCGCCATCGGTATAGCGGGTACCCGAGTCCGAGGGCTCCCGCGCCAGACTCACCCGCCGACTACCCAGATCAAGATGCGCCTCCTCGCTACCGGCACGGGCACTGAAGCGGAAGCCGTCCGGGCAGGTGTATACCCGTGCGAATGGTCCGTCGCGGCCGCTGTCCGCGGATGCGTCGCCGCCGGACGTGGTGACCGTGCTGGTCGGTACCAGGGCGGCGCAGCCGCTGAGAAGCGCGGGCAGCAGCACGGCGATGGCCGCCATTCGGGGTGACCACGAGCATGTCATATCGATTCGCCTCGGTTGGATCAAAGCCGGTTCCGGCGCCAGCGGCGGGAGTGCCACGACGCGGGATGGTATCAAGGTCGTTCGCGTATTGCCGGAACCCATTCAACATCCGGATCGATGCTTTCGCGGAAGTTGGCCAGCCCGCGCGGACGCTGACCGCAAGACACCGGCAGCGGGTATAATCAGCCGTTTTCCGTCCGCGGCGGCCACGCAACCACCACTCGGGTGCCCGATGTTCCGTTTTCTCCAGTCCTGGTTGCCGTCGCGCGAGCGGGCGCATGCATGGCTCGAGCGCCACCCGTGGATCAGCGGTGCGCTGGAGCGCACGGGCTGCCTGCACATCCATCGCCGCACGCTGGCGCGCGGTGTGGCGGTGGGCGTGTTCGTCGGCCTCACGCCGACGGTGGGCATGCAGACACTGCTGATGCTGATCGGCTGCGTCGCCATCCGCGGCAACTTCCCGGCCGCGTTCGTGGTCTCCTGGGTGAGCAACCCGATCACGCTCGGGCCACTGTATTTCGCGTTCAACGAACTCGGGGAGGCGGTCTTCGGCGGGGTCATCGGGCCGGAAATCGAGATCAGCGGCCGGGCCGAAGAGGCCGCCGTCGGCCTGATCTATCTCGTTCTTGGCAGTCTGTTGATCGCCGGTCCGCTGGCGATCGCGGCCTACGTGATCTTCATCTGGAGCTGGCGGCTGCTCGTGATCCGCCGCCGTCGCCACGCCCTCCGCCACCGCCGCGAACGGACAGGCGGCGATCGACTGACGCGATGGCGGCGACGGCGCGATGCGTGCCTGCGACGTCGGACCGACTGCACGCCGATTTCCCGTCGGGCACACCGAGGGACATAATGATCGTATTGTCTTGAGAAGCTCGCACCGCGCGCCCGTCTCGACACCCCGCAACCGCCCCAGGGCGACAGGTTCCGCGGATGACACGACCGAAACGGCCCGGAAATGCCGCGGCCGGCTCGACCCCGACCCGAATACCCGACCCGGTGCTTGACCGGGTCGCACGCGTGCATGCGGACGGCACGCTCAGCGAACCTGAGCGCGCACTGGCCCATGATCGAGCCCGGGGCGCACGTCGCGGATCTGGTCGCCGAGGCCGGTCGTGCCGCGATCGAGACCGCGCTGCGCGCCGCACTCGCCGGCGGCGACGGCGAGGCCCGCGCGCGCCTGCGCGACCGTCCCGTGGAACTCGTCTGGCGCTTCAGCCGCATCGACGCCGAGTCCGCCTGCCTGTCGCTGTTCCCGCCACCGGCACCCCCCGCGATGGCGGCGGCCGTCAGCGATAGCGTCGACGCGGGGATCGCGCTCAGCGACCGGGACGGGCGCCTGCGCTACGTCAACGAGGCCTACGGGCGGATCTATGGGCGCCCGCGGGGCACGCTGCTCGGGCGCATCTTCGCGGACGTACTGCAGCCCGCGGACCGCGAGCGGGCGCTCGCGCATCACCATGACGTCCTCGCGAACGGCCCCGGCGCGGATCCGGTCGAGTACGAGATCCAGCGCAGCGACGGCGCGTGGCGCATCGTCGATACGCGCGAGACGCTGCTGGAACTGCCCGATGGGCCGCACCGGCTCGCGACGGTCGTCGACGTGACGGCGCAACGCACGAACGAGCGAAGCCTCGCCGATACGGAGGCCCGGCTGCGCGATCTCATGGATACGATCCCGGGAGCGATCTATCAGTTCCGCCATACGTCGGACGGGGATTACGTCCTCGACCACCTGAGCGAGGGGCTGCGACCGATCACCGGCTTCGACGGTGACGTGGACCTGCAGGACTTCGACGCCTGGCTGCGCTGGATCCCGGCCGAAGCGCTCGGGCCGTTCCTCGATAGCATCGAGGCGTCCCGCAGGGATCTCACGCCCTGGCACCACGAATGGCCGATCGACGTCCCGGCCGGCCGCGTCTGGCTGTATGGCTCCTCGCGCCCCCATCGCCAGCCCGACGGGGATACGGTGTGGAACGGCCTGCTGATCAATGTCACGCCCCGCCGGACCGCCGAGGAACGCCTCGGCCAGGTCGAGACCAACTATCAACATGTCTTCGAACATACGCGCGAAGGCATCTACCGCTCATCGCCGAAAGGACGGCTGCTCGATGTCAACTGGCCGCTCGTGCGAATGCACGGATGCGACGGCAAACAGGATCTGATCGACCGGGTCCAGGACATCGCTACTGACTGGTATGTGGATCCAAAGGCACGCACCGCGATTCGCCGGATCCTGGATCGCGACGATAATGTCGAGGATTTTCAGGCCGAGATCTGGCGTGTGGGCAGCGGCGAGCGCTTCTGGACGAGCGAAAACGGGCGCGCGGTCCGGGACGCCGATGGCGCCATCCTGTACTACCAGGGCACGGTCCGGGACATCACCGCGCAGCGCCGCGCGGAGCGCTTCGCCGCCCGCCGTGGCGAGGTCCTCGAGATGATCGCGCGGGGCGAGCCGCTCACGCAGCTCGTCTACGAGATCGTCGGCACGCTGGAGGAATACCAGCCGCGCCTGACCGCCGCCGTCTGCCAGCTCCACGACGGGGTGATGGACGTGGAGGCGGCCCCGGCCCTGTCGAACGCCTGCATCGCGGCGATCCACGACGTCGCACCGAGCGAGATCGGCGGCGCGATCGCCGCCGCCATGCGCGGCCCGCAGGCGCGGCTCGACAGCGAGCAATCACCCACCCCGGGCGCCAGCGAACGGCTGCACGAGGCCATGGCCATCGCCGGGTACGCCGACGTCATGGCCTTCCCGGTACTGGACCAGGAAAGCGCCGTGCTCGGCGTGCTGATCGTCTTCGTGGCCTCGCGCGAAGACATCGATGACGACGTCCGCAACCTGCTGCACGAGATGGCCCAGATCGCCTCGATCGCCTTCGACCAGCATCATCTGATGCAGAAGCTGGTGGAACAGGCGCAGTACGATCCGCTGACCCGGTTGCCGAACCGCAGTCTGCTCGGGGATCGCCTGCGGCAGGCGATGCTCGACGCGGGCCGCAAGGGACACTTCGTCGCCGTCATCCTGCTCGATCTCGACGAGTTCAAACTCGTCAACGATACGCTGGGCCACAATGCCGGCGACCAGCTGCTGACCGAAGTCGCCGGCCGCCTGCAGGAATGCGTGCGTGCGGCCGACACCGTCGCCCGGTTCGGCGGCGACGAGTTCGTCGTCGTGGTGCCGATCGCGGACGCCGCGGATGCGACCGAGGTCGCCGAACGCATCCTCAACCGGCTGCAGCCCCGTTTCCGCATCCATGACCGCGAGATCGCGGCCCTGCCGAGCATCGGCATCAGCCTGTTCCCGCAGGATGGCCTGACCGCGGACAACCTGATCCAGGCCGCCGACACGGCCATGTACACGGCCAAACAGGCCGGCAAGAACCAGTACCGCTTTTTCGCGGAGTCGATGAACGACCAGGTGGCCAGGCGCCTGCAGATCGAGGCGCAACTGCGCGATGCCCTGGAGCACGAGCAACTGACCCTGCACTACCAGCCGCGGGTGATGCTGCCTGGCGGTGATTACTATGGCGCCGAGGCGCTGCTGCGCTGGGAGCACCCCGAGCGTGGCCTGCTGCTGCCGGGCGAATTCCTGCCGATCGCCGAGCAGAGCGCCCTGATCGGCGTAATCGACCGCTACGTGCTGACCCGTGCGATCGGCCAGGTCGCGCGCTGGCAGACGGCCGGTCACGACTTCGTGATCTCGATGAACCTCTCGGCGCGGCTGCTCAACGAGGAGGGTTTCGGCGCGGATGTCGCGCGGCTGATCCATGACGCCGGTGCCCGGCCGGCCGGCATCGAACTGGAGATCACCGAGAGCATGGTCATGCAGGACTTCGCGCACGCCACGCGCCAGCTGCGCGATCTCAAGGAGCGCTGCCCGGGCCTGCGCGTCGCCCTCGACGATTTCGGCGCCGGCTACTCCTCGCTGAAATACCTGCGGGAGCTGCCGATCGATACGCTCAAGATCGACCGTTCGTTCGTCGCCGATCTGGACACCTGCGACCTGGCCGATACCGGCCGGGCGATCGCCAAGACCATCGTCGAACTCGGCCAGAACCTGGGCATGCACGTCATTGCCGAAGGAGTGGAGACACCGACCCAGGTCGAGGTCCTGCTCTCGATCGGCTGCCACGAGGCCCAGGGCTTCTGGTTCGCGCGGCCGATGGCGGCGGACGCGTTCGCGGCCGCGCTCGACACGGATCCCGCGCCCGACACGGCACGGTAGATTTTCCGGCAGGCCGGACCAACCGGTGCTGTAATCGAAGTGGATGCAGGCACACTTCCGGGCGCTGTAAGGCGCGGGCGGGGTACACTAGCCGCCCGTGGCAAGCGACTCGCGGGGATCCACGCGCACGGTCTCGTCCGATTGCCACAGGATCCAGCTGATCGCTACGCCGGCGCTGATCGCGTGATCGGTCTCCACGAGCGGGCTGTCGTCGAAGGTGGCGCCTTCCAGATTGTCGTAGCGCAGGAATGAGCCGACCCAGAAGCGATCGAATCGGCGGCTCGCGCTGACCAGCATCGACATCCCGCTGTAACCGGCGTCGGCGCGGTAGGCGGGTCGATCCGGCGTCACATCGGCCGCTTCGACGTCGTAGTAGTAGGCATGGAAATCGCGGCTGGCGAACTTGGGCCCGATGTTGAAACCGACATCCCAGCCATCGACCAGCCCTGGCGCGTTGTAGTTGAGCATCGGATGGACCTTCCAGCCCTCCTGGCGGGTCGAGCCATCGTCAATGGCGATCGCGGCGCGCACCGGCAACCGGAATTCAAGCCGACCACTTTCGGTCTCCGCCAGCCGTACCTTGAGCGAAGGCCCGACTTCGAGAATCGGGTCGAGTTCTTCCATGCCGGCGCGGGGGCCATCGTCGGTGCTGTCGACGGGGATGGCCCCGTCGAAGCTCAGGTCGACCTCGACGTTGTCCGAATCCCAGAGCATGCCGCGGGCGCCGCCGCGATCCACCCGCAGGCGCTCGCCGCGATAGACGATATACGGGATCGGGAAGGTGAAACTGCGCTGCTCATCGGCGCCGCGATACGCGGGGAACGTGACCGGCGCGACGCCGACCCCCAGTTCCCAGAGCGGCTTCTCCGCTGCCGGCGCCGCAACGCTCACGATCGACAGCGCCAGCACCGGCGGGATCAGGCGAACCATGTCGGAAACTCCGTTTCGGGGACGACGGGCGTCGGGGCACGAGGCAGCAGAGCGCCCCGCCAGGGGCATGCCGCCATGCGACAATACCGCGCGTACGCCAACCGGGAAAGACACCATGGAATCGGCCCGCATCGGCCGCCTGATCGAACACCTGCGGGAAGCGGAGGCGCCGGTCCGAGCCTAGTGGGCCATGCGGGTACACAACTTCATGCGCACAGCCGTGGCGATGGGAAGGTCCGACCTGCTGCGGCTGCGGGCACACTATGCCGCGCTGGCCGATGCCGCCCCGCAGGCACGGGAAACTGAACTCAGCGCGCCGCGGCGGTCTCCGTTGCACCGCCGGTCGCGTCCGGATCGAGACCGGCGTCCACCTGCAGCGCCGCTTTCGAGCGTGTCGACGGCTCACGGCGGGTGCGCTGAGAGTTGCGGCGATAGTCCGCGAGGATCGCGTCGCGCACCTGATCGAGTCGGCCCAGCTTTTCGTCCGCCGCGCCGGAGAGCCAGAGCGTGACCTCCTGACGCTTGCGCGCGAAGTAACTCAGGATGAAGCGCTCGCTCTTGAGGTAGTACCCGATCGCCTCCTTGGCGTTCACGCCGGGCGTCGCCCGCACGGCCACCTGGTGGGCGGCCATCTCCTGCTGCAGGCAGTAGACGTTCATGAGCCGGTAGAGCAGCAGGCGCGTGCGCTGGGCACGCTGGCGCCACTGGTCCTGGGGCACGTGCAGGCTGGCGTTCACGAGCACATCCAGCCAGTGCATCAGATCGTCTTCACTGACGAAGGTCTCCACGCTGTCACGCCGACGGATGAGCGTATCGAGGCGCTGCAGCAGATACTCGCGCTCCTGACGCGCGACCCGCGGGCTGATCAGCCGCCGCAGGAGCTGCCGCGGGCGGCGCAGCTTTTCCTCGACGATCTCGATCTTCTCGTCCAGCTCGCGGTAGCGGCTCAGCTCGAGATCGCACTGGGCCTGGCGTGCGCGCATGTCGCCCTGGGTGATGTCGACCTCCAGCAGTTCGTACCGCCCGAGGCCGCCCTCGAGCGAGTGCAGAACCGCACGGGCATGCTGGCGGGCCGCGCTGATGCGCTCGAGCAACGGACCATCGGCCACCCATGGCCGGTCGAGTACCGCGAGGGCACGATGCAGCCGTCCGACCTGCTCGGCGATCTCGCCGGCGCGGGCACGGCCGCGCTCAAGCAACTGACTGGTTTCCGACAGTGCGTCGCCGCGGAAGTCGCCATTCGACCAGGCGCGGCTCACGCGCTCGGTCATCCGGTCGAGTTCCGCCACGGGGCGGGCCGTCGCGGCCTCCGCCGCTTCCAGCGCTTCACGACTCGCGGTATCGAGCCGGTCGGCGGCCTCGCAGCGACGCTCCAGTTCGCGCGCACCGACCGTCCACGCGAGTTCGTTCAGGACCGCGTATTTGGCCGGATCGGTCTTTGCGGATCGACCGCATCGAACGGGATCGAGCTCGGCAGGCGATCGGCGGGCAGATCCCGCAGTTGTTGCGCCGTCAGCCGCACCACCAGGCGACGGAACAGGTTCTCGGAAATCGGTTTTCCATCGGTGTTCAGATCGTTCATCTCGGCTTCTCCCTGGTGCGCCGCCCCGATCGCGATGACCGTGCGGGCAGCGCCTGTCTGAACACCGAGCAAACCGCGTGCCAAATATATGTGCCACCCTCACACCGCGCCCGGCAGGCTTTCACGCCCATGGTGCGCACTATCTGGCGCGGACTCGCCGCCACTGCGTCACCGCCGACACGCGGTACTATCGTCGGAAGCGGACGCGCATCGGATAGCCCTGGTGGGCACGGAAATTCAGGTCGACGATAGGCTCCTGCGTCGGGAGCGGACCATGAATCCGTCCCGACACGGCTTCAACGCCGAGCGGAACCTGGTATGCAGCACTTCATTCCGATACAATTAGACTCAGTCTAAATCCGCTGGCGATCAGCATCGCCATTCGCAGCGAACTCAGAGGATTGCCACGATGAAGGGTGATGCCAAAGTCATCGAATATCTCAACCGCGGGCTGCGCAGTGAGCTCACGGCGATCAATCAGTACATGCTGCACTCGCGCAAACTCGAGCACTGGGGCCTGAACGGGCTCGCGCAGAAGGAGATGCAGGAAGCGACCGAGGAAATGGGCCACGCGGACCGTTTCATCCGGCGCATCCTGTTCCTCGAGGGCGAGCCGGGCATGCAGGAGCTCGATCCGCTGCGCATCGGCAATGACGTGCGCAGCGTGCTGGAGAACGACCTCGCGGCCGAGAAGGAAGCGCTGGCGCTCTACCGCGAGGCGGCGGGGGTGTGCGAGAAGGCCCGCGACTACGCGAGCCGGGACCTGTTCACCACGCTGCTCGCGGATGAAGAGGGGCACCATGACTACCTCGACACGCAGCTCGGCCTGATCGACTCGATGGGGATCGAGAACTATCGCCAGTCCTGGACCGACGCCCCTGCCGGGGAATAATCCCTGCCGACGGCCGGCGACATGCAGGCACGTGTCGCCGGCGCCATCCCGGTACGCGCCGACTGCGCCCCACCCGCGCGGTCGCCCGACCGCATTCAGGTTTTTTTGCCAAAAGCGGACGGGACGGGAGAATCACTCGGCGCATCCTGCCCAGCAATACGCATGCGGCCGACACTCGCGCGCCAGGCATCCTCGCCGAATGCTATAATCGATCGCAGACAATCCCCCTCCGCAGAATTTTTCCACTCCCAGACACCCGAAGGCATCGCTGATGCGGCAAGCGGAAACCATATGACCAATGACCCCGATGACCAGTACGGCACCCTGATCGCCATTGGCGGCGCGGAGGATCGCGAGCAGGAACTCGAGGTCCTGTCGAAGGTGTTCAGCTTCACGCCCGAAGCCAGCGACGAGGTGACGGTCATCGCCACCGCGAGCGGCGTGCCGGAGGAAATCCTGCCGGTCTACGAAGAGGCGTTCCAGCGCATCGGGGCCAGCAAGGTCCACAGTCTGTCCGTGCGCGAGCGCAAGGACGCGGCGGACCCGGCGAACATCGAGCTGATCCAGCGCTCCGGCGTGGTCTTCTTCACCGGCGGCGATCAGCTGCGCCTGACCAATATCCTCGGCGGCTCGGACATGCTCAAGGCGATCCGCAACCACTACGCGAACGGCGGCGTGATCGCGGGCACGAGCGCCGGCGCCGTCGCCCAGTCGACGACGATGATCTACAACGGCGGTGCCGCCGACGCCCTGCACAAGGGCGCGGTCAAGATGAGTTCCGGGCTCGGCTTCGTCGAGGGCATCATCATCGACAGCCATTTCCTGGAGCGCGGACGGTTCACGCGCCTGATGGAAGTCGGCGCGACCAATCCGGAATATCTCGGCGTCGGCCTCGGCGAGGACGCGGCCGTGATCATCCACCGCAATCGCGTGCTCGAGGCCATCGGTAACGGGCATGTCATCATCGTCGATACCCGCGACCTCGCCAGTTCCAACATCGCCGACCTGGCGATGGGCGAGGCGGTCGCGATCGAGAACGTCGTCATGCATGCCCTGATCAGTGGCCATGGTTTCGATATCGATGCACGCAAATATCTGGAACCCGAAGCGCTGCAGACGAAGATGCGGGAGGCGGAATGAAAATACTCGAACATCGCGCCCTGCGCGGACCGAACTATTACAGCCGCTACCTCACCATCTTCATGCGCCTCGATATCGAGGACCTGGAGGACCGGCCCAGCGACACTATCCCCGGAATCGTGGAACGGCTGCAGGAACTGATCCCGACCATCCACGACCACCGCTGCTCCGTCGGGCGCCCCGGCGGTTTCCTCGAGCGGGTCCGCCGCGGCACCTGGGCCGGCCACGTGGTCGAACACGTCTCGATCGAATTCCAGAACATGATCGGGTTCTCCGTGGGCTACGGCAAAACGGTCGACTCCTACGAACCGGGCATCTATAACGTCTGCTATCGCTACCGCGACGAGTCCTGCGGTCTGGCGGCGGGACGCGAGGCGGTGGATTTCGTCCGCCGTCTGTTCGACGGTGACGAGGTCGACGTGGACGCCATCATCACGCGCCTCAAGGAAGTGCGCGATGCCCACATGCTGGGTCCATCGACGGCGGCGATCGTCAATGCGGCCAAGGCGCGCGACATCCCGTATCAGCGACTGAGCGACGAAAGCAGCTATATCCAGCTCGGCCACGGCCATCTGCAGCAGCGCTTCCAGGCGACCGTGACCTGGCGCTCGAGCCTGATCGGCTACGGCATCGCCGACGACAAGAGCTGGACCAAGCAGATCCTCGGCGACGCCGGCATCCCGGTCCCCATGGGCCAGATCTGCTATTCGTTCGATGAAGCGCTGGAAGCGGCCCGTTGGCTCGGCTACCCGGTCGCGACGAAACCCCTGGTCGGGAACCATGGCCGGGGCGTCAGCACCGACATCAATGACGACGCCGCGCTGCGCGAGGGCTACGACGCCGCCTACCACCGTCACGAGACGGTGGTGGTCGAGCAGTACGTCAAGGGCGAGGACCATCGCCTGCTGGTCGTCGACGGCAAGCTCATCGCCGCCGCCCGGCGCCGTCCGGCCCACGTCACCGGCGACGGCGAATCGACGCTGCAGGAACTGATCGACACGGAGAACCAGGATCCGCGCCGCGGGGTCGGCCACGAGAATCTGCTCACGCAGATCCACGTCGACGAGCAGACCCACCGACTGATCGCGCAGCAGGAATTGACGCTCAAAAGCGTCATCCCGGACGGCCAGATCGTGTGGCTGAAGTCGACCGCCAACCTCAGCACCGGCGGCACCGCCACCGACGTGACCGACGACGTGCATCCCGAGGTCCATTACGCCGCCGAGCGCATCGCGCGCCTGATCGGCCTCGATATCATCGGCATCGACCTGCTCGCCGAGACCCTGAGCAAGCCGCTCGACCAGCAGTCCGCCGGCGTCGTCGAGGTGAACGCCGGCCCCGGTTTCCGCATGCACACCTCGCCGACCCACGGCCAGGGCCGCGATGTCGGCAGGCACGTGGTCGACATGCTGTTCCCGGACCCGGCCAACAACGGCCGTATCCCGATCACCGCGATCACGGGCACCAACGGCAAGACCACGACCGCGCGCCTGATCTCGCACATCCTGCGCCAGTCCGGCCGCAAGACCGGCCTCGGCTGTACCGGTACGATCGAGATCGACAACCATGTCGTCATGCGCGGCGACTACAGCGGCCCCGGCGCGGCCAGTGCCGTGCTCAAGGAACCGACGGTCGAGCACGCCGTGCTCGAGGTCGCGCGCGGCGGCATCATGCGCCGCGGTCTCGGCTTCGACGAATGCGAGGTCGGCGTGCTGCTCAACATCGCCAGCGACCATCTGGGCGAGCGCGATATCCATACACTCGATGAACTCGCGCGCTGCAAGACGGTCGTGATCGACGCCGTGCGCCAGGGCGGTACCGCCGTCATCAACGCCGATGACGAGCGCTGCCTCGAGGGCGCGCAATGGGCCCGCGGCGACATCATCTACTTCACGCTGGACCCCGATTCGCGCCCGGTGCGCCAGCACGTGCGCGAGCACGGCGTCGCCTACACCGTGAAGGACGATTACATCGTCATGCGCCAGGGGCACGTCGAGGCGCAGATCATCCACGTCGCCGACGTGCCGATCACCTTCGCGGGGCATGCGCGCTTCAACGTCGCCAATGCGCTCGCCGCGGCGGCCGCCGCCCACGGACTCGGTCTCAACGCGGCCGATATCCAGATGGGCCTGCAGACCTTCCATCCGACGCCCGGCCAGAACCCGGGGCGGACCAACCTGATCGACGCCGACGGCGTGAAGGTCCTGATCGACTACGGTCACAACGTCCCCGCCCTGGAAGCGCTCGATACGCTGGTCAGCAACCTGAGCGCGCATCGGCGCATCTGTGTGGCCAGCGCGCCCGGCAATCGCCGCGACGAGGATATCTACGCCCTCGGCGCTCAGATCGGCAAAATGCACGACATGCTGTTCGTCTGCGAAACCCACCCGCGCGGACGCGAGCTCGGCGAGGCGGCCGGCCTGGTCAAGAGCGGCGCCGATGCCGAGGGTTCGTGCACGACCGAGATCGTCATGGGCGAGGAGGACGCCGTCGAACGCGCCCTGGACGAGGCGAAGGAAGGCGACCTGCTGGTACTGCTGGTCGACGATCTCGAAGGCGCGACCCAGAAGGTGAAGAGCCGCAGCTTCCGTACGGCGACGCTTTCGGGCGGCTGACCATTCGCGGGCAAGCCCGCTCCTACAGGCTGGTTTCCGTAGGAGCGGGCTTGCCCGCGAACGTACCCGCAGGGCACTACAACGCCACTGACGCTTACCGAAACGACGCGCTCCCCGGACCCTTCCGATGACAGCCCGCACCGAACCCCTTCTCACCCTCCTGCGCGTCGGCGCCATCCACGCGCCCGAAGCGCTCGACGCCACGGAGATCCTGATCGCCGACGGCCGCATCGCCGCGCTCGGCCACGGCCTGACCGTCCCGCCGGACTGGCCGGTAGAAGTCATCGACGCCCCCGACCTCACCGCGATCCCCGCCCTGATCGATCAACACGCCCACGTCACCGGCGGCGGCGGCGAGGGCGGCTGCGGCACGCGCTGCCCCGCCATGACCGCCACCGATATCGCCTGCATGGGCATCGGCACCGTCGTCGGGGTCCTCGGGACCGACAGCGTCAGCCGCTCGCCGGCGGACCTGCTGGCCGGCGTCCGGGGCCTGCGCGCCGATGGCATCGACGCGTACATGTACACCGGCGCCTATCGCGTCCCGCCGCCCACGCTGACCGGCGATGTCCAGCGCGACCTCGCCTGGATCCCCGAAGTGATCGGCGTCGGCGAGATCGCCATCTCCGACCATCGCTCGAGCCAGCCCACGCAGGACGAGATCGCGCGCCTGGTCAGCGAGGCCCGTGTCGGCGGCATGCTCGCCGGCAAGCGCGGTATCTGCCACTTCCACGTGGGCGACGGCCGCCGCGGCCTCGAACCGCTGCGCCGGCTGCTGTCGGAGACCGAGATCCCGCCGGACCAGGTCATCCCGACCCACGTGAACCGGCGCCACGAACTGCTGGAAGAGGCCGCCGAATACGCCAAGATGTTCGGGGCGACCGTCGACGTCACCGCCTTCGACGATTGCCCGGGCGACAGCGAATTCTCCGCCTACAACGCAGTGGTCGAACTGCTGCGCTCCGGGGTCCCGGCCGAGCGCATCACCCTCAGCTCCGACTGCAACGGCAGCCTGCCGGAATTCGATGCCAACGGCGATTACGCCGGCATGCGCGTCGCCCGCAACACCGAACTGCTCGGCGCCTGGCAGAAGCTCGTGCGCGACGGCGTCCTGCCGCTCGAACAGGCGCTCGGCCTGGTGGCCGGCAACGTCGCCCGCGTGCTCGGTCTGCAACACCGCAAGGGCCGGCTGGCCACGGGTTTCGCCGCCGATATCGCGCTGCTCGATGCGGATCTGCAGCCACGACAGACCTTCGTCGGCGGACGGCGGGTCTTCGTCGACGCCGACTGAAGCGGCCCGCGGAGCGGATCGCATGTCCCACGTGGCCGAGGAAATCGAGCTGCCGGTCGGCCCATTGCGGCTCGCCGCGCGCGTCCATGGTCCCGCCGACGGCATCCCCGTCCTCGCGCTCCATGGCTGGCTCGACAACGCCGCCAGCTTCGAACCGCTGGCACCGCTGCTGGACGGCGTCCGCCTGGTCGCGCTCGACCTCCCCGGCCACGGGCACTCCGATCACCGGCCACCCGGCACGCATTACCACTTCGTCGATTACGTCGAAGACGTGCTCGGCGCCGCCGACGCCCTGGGCTGGGATCGATTCGCCCTGCTCGGCCACTCGCTGGGCGGCGCCGTGGCCACCTTCGTCGCCGGCGCCTGCCCCGAGCGCATCACCCGCCTCGGCCTGATCGAGGCCCTCGGCCCGCTCACCGAGCACCCGAACGAAGCACCACGGCGCCTGGCCCATGCGCTGGAGCGGGCACGGGTGCGCAGCGAGCGACCGGCGCGGACGTACCCCAGGATCGAACAGGCGATCGAGGCCCGACAGGCCGCCGGCGGGCTGGATGAGCCCGCCGCCCGCCTGCTGGTCGAGCGCGCCACGGTCGCGGTCGAAGGCGGTGTCCAGTGGCGCAGCGACCGCCGCCTGCGCCTGCCGGCCCCGTACCGCTTCACCGAGGATCAGGTCGTCGCCGTATTGCGTGCCATCCGCGCACCGACCCGTCTGATCGTCGCCGACCGCGGCCTGCTGCCAATGGAACGACCGGCACTCGAACAACGCGTCGCGGCCATCGACGACCTCACGATCGACCACCTCGAAGGCCACCACCACCTGCACATGGAGACGCCACGGCCCGTGGCCGACGCGCTCGGACCATTCCTCGCGGCGCCGCTGCGGCCGTAGGCCGGCTTGCGACCGAAGGGAGCCTGCCGGCGGTCGACGTTGCGGTGCTTGTACAAGGGGCCCATCAGGAGAAAGTCAAAATCGCCTCTCGCCAAGGCGCGGAGCGCGCCAAGAGAAGGCAAAACCAAGAAAAGACAAGCCAGGGGAAGGCAGAAGAGAAGGCGGTGCATGCCGGCTGTTGCCTGACGCATGCACCTGTACACGACCGTCACCTCGACTGCACCCGTAGGCCGGCTTGCGACCGAAGGGAGCCTGCCGGCGGTCAATGTTGCGGGCTTGTACAAGGGGCCCATCAGGAGAAAGTCAAAATCGCCTCTCGCCAAGGCGCGGAGCGCGCCAAGGGAAAGCAGACCAGGGGAAGGCAGAAGAGAAGGCGGTGCATGCCGGCTGTTGCCTGACGGCATGCACCTGTACAGGACCGTGACCTCGACCGCCGTCAAGCTCCCTTCGGTCGCAAGCCGGCCTACGGCGTTCCCTACGGATTTCCTGCCTTGCCTTGGTTTTGCCTTTCCTTGGCGCGCTCCGCGCCTTGGCGAGAGACGATTTTGACTTTCTCGCGATAACCCGCCTATACGGCGGGAACGATCCCGGACATAATGTCCGCACTCTTTCCCACCGGCACTGCGACCATGACGGACGCCCCCGACGCCGACCGCGCCCTGCGTTCCGCGCTCCAGTTGTTCACGCCGACGGAACTCGCCCGCGGCCTTGGCGTCAGCGACCGCACCGTGCGCCGCTGGACGCGCCGGAACCCCGCGATCCCGGCGCACTGGTCCGCGGCGATCGGCGGACTCATGCGCGACTGGACCGCCAACGCCCCCGCCGGCGCGGGCGCGTTCCGCTTCATCGATCTGTTCGCCGGGATCGGCGGCCTCCGCCGCGGCTTCGAGGACGCCGGCGGGCACTGCGTGTTCTCGAGCGAGTGGGACCGCTTCGCCCTGCAGACCTACCGCGCGAACTTCGGCAACGAGGATGAAGAGATCCACGCGGACCTGCGCGAGATCACTGCCGCGTCCGAGGACACGGCGACCAACAGCCGCAACATCCGCGCGCGGATACCGGATCACGACGTGCTGCTGGCCGGCTTTCCCTGTCAGCCCTTCTCGCTCGCCGGCGTGTCGAAAAAGAACAGCCTGGGCCGCAAGCACGGTTTCATGTGCGAGGCGCAGGGCACGCTGTTCTTCGATGTCGCCCGGATCCTGGAGGTCAAACGCCCGCGCGCCTTCCTGCTGGAGAACGTGAAGAATCTGCGCAGCCACGACGGCGGGCGGACGTATCAGGTCATCCGCCGCGTCCTCGAGGAAGACCTCGGCTACCGCGTATACGATCGGGTCATCGACGCGAAGGGCTTCGTCCCGCAGCACCGCGAGCGCATCTACATGGTCGGCTTCCGCGAGGACGCGCCGTTCTCCTGGGACCAGTTGTCATTCCCGGAGCCGATGGCGCGCACGCTTGGCGAGATCCTGCACCCGGAGGACGGCAGCGAGACGCCCGAGCGGCATTACACCGTCGGCGACCAGGCCGAGGTGGCGGATCGCTACACCCTCAGCGCGCACCTGTGGCAATACCTGCAGGACTACCGGAAGAAGCACGAGGCGGCCGGCAACGGCTTCGGCTTCAGCCGCGTCGGACCGGGCGACACCACGCGCACGCTGTCGGCGCGCTACCACAAGGATGGCTCGGAGATCCTGGTCGACCGCGGCGAAGGGCAGCGGCCGCGCCGGCTGACGCCGCGCGAGTGCGCCCGCCTGATGGGGTTCGACGACGACTTCGCGATCCCCGTTTCCGACACCCAGGCCTACCGGCAATTCGGCAACTCCGTCGCCGTGCCGGTGGTCCGCGAGATCGCCCGCGTCATGATCCCGCAGGTGCTGGCCCAGATGCAGGCCGACCGCAATGCACCCCAGCTCCGGTTGCCGATGGAGACCGTCCCGGCATGACCGACATCATGGACGCGGCCACCCGCAGCCGCCTCATGGCCCGCGTCCGCGCCACCGACACGAAACCCGAGATCGCCCTGCGCCGGGCGTTGTTCGCGCTCGGCTTCCGTTACCGCCTTTACCGCAAGGACCTGCCCGGCAAGCCGGACATCGTGTTACCGAAATACCACGCCGTGATCTTCATCCACGGCTGCTTCTGGCATGGGCATGACTGCGAGTTGTTCCGGCTGCCGAAGACGCGCCCGGAATTCTGGCGCGCGAAGATCGATGCCAACCGCGAACGCGACGCCCGCAACCGGGTGCGCCTGAAAGAGGCCGGCTGGCGCTCGCTGGAGATATGGGAATGCGCCATGCGCGGCCACGGCCGCTGGGATTTCGAACAGCTCGTGCGCGCCGTCAGCGATTGGCTGATTTCGAATCACGACAGCACCGAAGTTCACGGGCGGGGCTGAGCGCCGCGCAGGGCGCATGGGCGGAACGGAACGTAGGCCGGTTTTCCCCGGCGGCGGTCGCATTCCCGGCATGCATCGCCATCCGCCGCCGGGGAATGCCGGCATTGCGCGGTGATATGCCGTGGCCGATGCCACCGCCACGAACCGCGCAAAACCGGCCTACGTCCTATCCCGTCCGTTCTCGTCCGTCGAGCCATCGCCATCGATGGCCGGGTCCGCCTCCGCGCGCTGATCCACGAGCCGCAGATCCGCCGCCGGGGCCGAGCCGTCCTCGCCGTGCCCGAAATACACCTTCGTATGCGGGAACGGGATCTCGATGCCCGCCGCGTCGAAGTGCTGCTTGACCAGCCGGTTGTACGCACGGCCGACGATCCACTGGTTCCCCGGCGTCGTCTTGATCCGGATCCGGATATTGACCGAGCTGGTGTCGAGGGCGGTGACGCCGCTGATCTCGAGATCGCCCAGGATCTCGGGGCTCCTCTCCGGATCCTGCCGCAGGTCCTCGAAGGCGGCGATCAGGTACTTGATCACCTCGTCCGTATCCTCGCGATAGGCGACCCGGTAGACCCCGACGTGGTACGCGAAGTCGCGCATGTAGTTCGACACGGTATCGACCGAGGAGAACGGGACGATATGGAACGTGCCGGCAAGATCGCGGATACCGACCGAGCGGATACTCAGTCGCTCGGCGGTACCGCTGATGCCGCCGGCATCGATCCAGTCGCCGGTATTGATCGCGTTCTCCAGCTGGATAAACACGCCGCCGATGATGTCCTGCACCAGCTTCTGCGCGCCGAAGCCGATCGCCAGACCGAGCACGCCGGCGCCCGCGAGCAGCGGGCCGATATTGATGCCGAGCTCCGAGAGCAGAATCATCCCCGCCATGGTTACG
This sequence comes from Halofilum sp. (in: g-proteobacteria), assembly GCA_034520925.1. Taxonomy (GTDB): domain Bacteria; phylum Pseudomonadota; class Gammaproteobacteria; order XJ16; family Halofilaceae; genus Halofilum. The sequence continues at coordinate 33,106 of JAXHNC010000004.1, forward strand.
ATCACCACGGCCACCGCGTTGCGGAAGAGCGCCAGCAGGGTGCGCTGGCGGGCGCTGGTGGCACGCCCGCCCGTGTCGTCGCTGAGCCAGTAATCGACCCAGCTCGCGATCGCGATCCAGGCGACCGCGGAGACCACGACGATCCCGAGAATCGAGGCCAGTGACGTGACGACGCCCAGACCGGCGTCGGATGCGAGCCAGACGCCGAGGTCGAACACCTGCCACGCATCCAGCACCAGCGCGATCACCAGCACCACGATCGCGATCCGGATGGCCTGCAGCCCGCGCGGCACGAACGCGTTCAGGCGCGACTCCAGCTGAGGGAACTTCTCGCGGGTGGCCGCGGGAATCCGGATGCCGCGGCTGATGGCCCGCCCGAGCACGGCACTGAGCAGAATCCCGAAGCCGATGGCGACGAGACTCTGCAGCGTGGCCCGCGCCATGAACGGCAAGGCCGCTTCCGGCTGCAGGAGCAGAACGGCGGTCAGCGCGAGCAGATAACCGATCGCCGCCAGGTGCCAGACCCGCGCGAGCACCGCCGCGGCCATGCGGGTGGAGCCGAGCACCGCATGCTGCGACCAGCCCTCCATCAGATGCCGTACACGGGCACGGTTCTGCAGGATGATCGACAGCGCATAGACGAACCCGATCGCCAGCACGAGTACGTACAGTATCTGCGCCAGCGCCGGTGACAGGACCGCGCGCACGAGCGGCACGGCCACGAGCGCGCCGTAGCCGACGAAGCTGGTCAGATGCGCGAGCCAGGCGTTCCAGTACGCCGCCTCTTCGCCGCTGATCGGCAACAGCCGCAGCCCCTCATCGCGCGTGGCGAACACCACGCGCACCAGCAGCTTCACGCCCTCGATCAACACGAACGCGTTCAGGAACAAGAGCAGACGCGTATCCGCGACACCACTCTCACCAAGTGCGAACAGGGCGATCGCCCAGCCCGTGAGCCACGCCAGGGCGATGACGCCGGCGTCGATCAACAGCGCCAGGACCACGCCCCAGAACCGGCGCAGGATGCCCGCCGCGCCCCGAGCGGCCATTGCCCAGCCGCCAATCCAGGCGAACGGCCAGCGCGCGAACGCCCGCAGCACAAGGAAAACGCCGGCGGTTCCGAGGATCAGCAGGCCGAGATTCCACCCGTCGCGCCCCACGGCGGCCCAGTCGACGGCCGGACCGGTGCCGATCGACTGCAGGGCGGCAAGCGCCTGCTCGAACTGGCCGACGACCTTGCTGGCCATCGCCTGACTGGCGGCAGCGATCCGCTCGGGCAACGATGTCGCGGCCGACGCGCTTTCCGACGTCTCCGCGGCAGCGTCGCTCTCCGCCGCCACGCGCCGCAGATCCTCGATCAGTCGTTGGCGGCTGGCCTCATCCTCGAGCAGGTCGGCGAGCGCGGCCGCCGACGGCCGCTCCGGCTCGGTCGCGGGTTCATCCGCCGCCCGCTGCTGGGCCTGCAGCGCCGGCGTGACGGCCGACACCGGCAGCGTCATGGCCGCAACAAGGACCGCGGACACGAACACGCGGCCCAGCGACCGCAAGCATGGACGGATCACCGACATCGTTACTCCCTCTCGTTGAACTTCCCGTTGTTCCACGGCACCCGTAGGCCGGCTTGCGACCGAAGGGAGCCTGCCGGCGGTCGAGGTTGCGGCTCTGGACGACGGGCTGCCGTCGATTCAGCGTTGCGCGCGCGCTCGCCTACCCGTTCATCCTCGCTTCGGGGCCACAACATCATGCCCACCGGATCGCCCAAGTGTAATCGCACGCACACTCAAAGGGGCAAAGCGAACCGGGATCATCGTGCACTTCGTATGCCCACGATCCACCATGCGGGGTACCATCGGGGCGGTTCCACTCAGGCAGCCGGCGGCAACAGGAGCGCGCACGATGAAAAAGTCCAAACACGAGGCGGAACTGGTCAAGGAGGCGTTGCACCGTGGCATGGAGTACGGAGAGAAGCGCGGCGTGGTCGAGTTCGAGGCCACCGATTCCCAGGACGACAAACTCACCTTCGTCTACCGCCTGCTGGTGCATGACAACCTGATCCAGCCGCTCGCGCGCGGCGATGAATCGATGCCGAAGATCAAACACAAGCTCGCGCAGTGGGCGGCGAAGCAGTTGCCGGCGGATCACCCCCTGCGTCAGTGAAGGTGGCGAAGCCGGCATGCTGCATATCTCGCGACAGGTCACGATCCCCGACGATGAGATCGAGATCACGGCCATCCGCGCGGGCGGCCCCGGCGGTCAGCATGTCAACAAGAACGCCACCGCCGTGCATCTGCGCTTCGACATCCGCGCCTCATCGCTGCCCGAGGCGTATCGGGAACGCCTGCTGGCGATGCAGGATCACCGCATCACCGCGGAGGGCGTGGTGGTCATCAAGGCGCGCGAGCACCGCAGCCGGGAGCTGAATATCAACAGCGCGCTGGAACGGCTGCGCGAACTGATCCAGGCGGCCGGCACCACCCCGAAAGCGCGCCGGCCAACGCGACCGAGCCGGCGGGCGCGCCAGCGGCGCACCGACGAGAAGAAACAGCGCGGGCGCATCAAGGCACTGCGGAAGGGACCAACCGATTAATCCGCGCGACGGTCCAGCACCCGGTCGAGGCGTGCCGGGAAGTTGGTGAAGATCCCGTCCACACCGGCATCGATGAGTTCGTTCATGGTGCCCGTATCGTCGACCGTGTAGACATGCACGAGCAGACCGGCGCGATGCGCCCGGGCCACAAACGACGCATCGACCACGCGTTGCCCGCCGTCCTCCACATTCGGCCCGATACCGGTCGCATAGCGGGCGATGGCCCGAAAATCCGCCACACCGGCCGACGACAGGGGCGGCGTCAGGCCGGACTCTTCGACCAGCTCGCCATCCGCGGTCAGGCCGTACCAGAGGAGCTGAATCAGGGGCACATCCGCGTTCAGGGCATGCAGTTTCTGCAGACTGTCCGCGCTGAATGACTGGAGGACGACATTGTTGCGTTCGATCAGACCATGCGCCTTCAGGGTCTCGATCAGCTTCTCCTCGACCCCGGGATACAGTTCCGGCGATTTGGTCTCGATGTAGTAGCGCCGATCCGTGCCGAAGGCCTCGATGATCTCGTCCAGCGTCAGCAGCTGGAGGCCGGCATAGGCCGGATCGGCCTGCCCCGGGTGCGCACGGTTGAACCACGAGCCCGCGTCCAGCGCCTTCAACTCCGCGAGGGTGTGGTCACCGACCCGGCCGCTGCCGTCGGTGGTGCGATCGAGGTACGTGTCGTGAATGGCGACGAGATGGCCGTCCCGGCTCATCTGGATGTCCATCTCCAGATAGTCGGCACGCGCGGTCACCGCCTGCTCGAAGGCCGGCCGCGTCGCCTCCGGTGCGGAGCCGCTGGCGCCGCGGTGCGCGATATTGGCGAACGCCGGTATGCCGGCGCCACCGCGCTCGTCGGCGGTCTTGCCGACCCACGGCAGCGCCGCCACGGTCGCGACCAGCAGAGATGCGAGGCGGCTGCCTCGAGCGATCGACATGATGGACTCCGTTGAATGGATCGTGCGTGCCGGCAGACCGTAGCACGCGACGCGCATGCGCGCGGGACTCACTTCTGCTGGATCAGGATCACCCCGGCGACCAGGAGTCCGACGCCGACCACGCGGCTGAGCGTCAACGGGATCGGTTCGACGCCGAGCCAGCCGCGCGTATCGATCAGCACCGCGCCGATAAACTGGCCGCAGATGATCGCCCCGAACGTAGCCACGGTACCCACCCGCGGCACGGCCAGGATACTGGTCGTCACGAACAGGGCGCCCAGCAGGCCACCGATCCAGGCCCACCACGGCGCCGTCGCGGCGTCGCCGAGGGACGGCCGGCCGAACAACCCCGACGCGAGCAGCAGCGCCAGTGCGAACGTTCCGAGCAGGAAATTCCACAGTGCACTCGCGATCGGCACCTGCAGGGCGGCGCCGAGCCGGGCATTGGCCGCCGCCTGCACGGCGAGGCCGGAGCCCACAAGCGCGATCAGCACGGTGATCAGGGTCTGGGGCATAGCGACGGACTCCGGAATCTGCGCTGGCGGATGCGCCGGTCAATATTATCCGCCCCACGCAGGGGTAAGACCAGGGTCCCCGAATGGCAGAGCACATGCTAGGCTCGCGCGCCTCGTGACGTGGGCTGCCGGTCCGGCCGCGACGAAAGGATGCGACCGCGGCGCCTCAGCGCTGATCCGCATCCGGACTGCGGCCCCCGCGCACGAGACCGCTGATCCTTTCGCCAACGACCAATGTGGAGCGAAGCAATGCAGGCAATTACTGATGCGCTGAGCGCCGTCAGCAGCTTCGTATGGGGACCGGTCATGCTCATCCTGCTGCTCGGGACGGGCCTGTACCTCACCCTCGGACTGCGGGCGATGCCCATCCGCCGGCTCGGTTACGGGTTCCGGCAACTGTTCGCCGGCCGCAAGGAGCGGCGCGAAGACGCCGGCGAGATCACGCCCTTCCAGGCACTGTCCACGGCACTCTCCGCCACCATCGGCACCGGTAACATCGCCGGCGTCGCGACCGCCATCGCACTGGGCGGACCGGGGGCGGTGTTCTGGATGTGGATCACCGCGCTGGTCGGCATGGCGACCAAATACGGCGAGGCCGTGCTGGCCGTGAAGTATCGCGAGGTGGACGAGCGCGGCGCCTATGTCGGCGGCCCGATGTACTACATCCGCAACGGCCTCGGCGACAACTGGCGCTGGCTCGGCGCCACCTTCGCGCTGTTCGCCATGATCGCCGCCTTCGGCATCGGCAACACGGTGCAGTCGAACTCGGTCGCGGACGTGCTGCAGTCCAACCTCTCGATCCCGGCGTGGGTCACGGGGCTGGTCCTCGCGGTCCTCGTGCTGATCGTGATCCTGGGTGGCGTACGGCGTATCGCCCACGTCGCCGAGAAGCTCGTGCCCGCGATGGCCGTGCTCTACATGGGCGCCGCGCTGGTCGTGATCCTGCTCAACGCCGGCCAGGTGCCCGGCGCACTCGGCATGATCATCACCGATGCCTTCACCGGCACGGCCGCGACGGGCGGTTTCGCCGGTGCCGCGGTACTCGCCGCCATCCGCTTCGGTGTCGCGCGCGGCATCTTCTCCAACGAGGCCGGCCTCGGCTCGGCGCCGATCGCCCACGCGGCCGCGCGGACGTCGGATCCGGTGAAGCAGGGCACGGTGGCGATGCTGGGCACGTTCATCGACACCATCGTCGTGTGCACCATGACCGCCCTGGTGATCATCATGACCGGCGCCTGGAGTTCCGGCGAGACCGGGGCGGCGCTCTCGGCCATGGCCTTCGGTCAGGGCGTCACCGGTGGCAACTGGGTGGTGACCTTCGGCATGGTGATCTTCGCCTTCACCACGATCATCGCCTGGAGCTACTACGGTGAGCGCTGCGCCGAGTACCTGTTCGGCGTGAAGGTGATCACGCCGTACCGCTGGGCCTGGGTCGTGCTGCTGTTCGTCGGCGCGGTCGGCAATCTCGGCATCATCTGGATCGTCGCCGACATCCTCAACGCCCTGATGGCGATCCCGAACCTGATCGCACTGCTGGCCCTGTCCAGCACGATCTTCGCCGTCACGAAGCGTTACTTCGCCGACGAAGCCAACGCGTAACGGCAGCGCAGTCGACGAAGCACGGCGACCGCCTCCATCCCGGAGGCGGTCGCTTGATCCGGACGAGGTCTACGCACCAGCCCCCGTAGCCCGGATGCAGCCGAAGGCGGAATCCGGGACCGATGATCCAGTACCCGATTCCATCCCGAAAACGCGTCATGACACCGGCTGACCCGGTTCGTTGCGCCCTCCATCCCCGACCAGCAGATACCCGATCGCGATCGCATCGTAGAGACCGTGCACAAGGGCCGGCAGCAGCAGGTTGTCGGTGATCTGATACAACGCGCCGAGATACAGGCCCATCAGCGTGGCCAGCACGAAATAAGCCCGCGAGAGCGCGTGCATCAGACCGAACAGGACCGAAGCCACCACCAGTCCCTGCCACGCCCCGAAGCCCTGCGATACGCCGGCCTGGATCACGCCGCGGAACAGCAGTTCTTCGCCCACACCCGCCAACGCCGACACGACCACAACCGCCACGATGCCGCGCCCACGGAAGACCGACTCGATCAGCGGTCGCACCAGCGCTTCTACATCCTCGAACCAGCGGGCGCCGACCCGGGCGAACACAGCAAGCGCCACGATCAGAGGCAGCGTCGCCGCCACGGCCGCGAACAGCAGTCCGGGTGAGGCGGCGAACTCACGCCAGGGCTGCAACCCGACGGGAACAGCCAATAACAGGGCGAGCGGGATCAGGGCCGCCTCGAATACGACGGCGACGACGAACGGACGGTCTGCCGGCAGACGAATTCGGGCCATGACGGGTCCATCGGGATAAGAGTCGGGCGGGCCATGATTGGCGCAAGGCGGCGCGGTTGCAAGCAGCCGCGGCCGACCCTGCACGTCGCCGCGCGCGGCATGGGACATGTATGGCGCGATTTTTGCTGTTACCGGGCCATGAATCCCGACGCCTCCACCCTCTACCGACGGATATTCGAGAGCCATCCGACGAGTCAACTGCTCGTCGATGCACACTCCGGCGAGATCCTGCGCGCCAATGAAGCGGCCGTGGACTTCTTCGGCGGTACCGGCGCGCGGCTCGTCGAGATGCGGCTGTCGGACCTGATCGCGGACCTCTCGGACCATGGCGACACACCGATCCAGTGCCGGCTCGCGGCGACGCCACTGCCCCTGCAGGTATCGCTGCATATCGCCGGCAAGGGCTGGTGCCATGTCGAGGTCGAGGGCACGCGGATCGACAGCAACGACGATGGCGAACACCACCTGCTGCACGTGACGGTGCGCGACATCACCGAGCAGGTCCGCACGGAGCGCGCCCTGCGCGACTTCGAGGAGATCTTCGAGGACGTGCCGGTCCCGTTCTATCGCGCGACTCCGGGTGCGAACGGTCGATTCCTGCGCGTCAACCCGGCTCTCGTCCGGTTGTTCGAGGCCGATTCCGCCGAACAATTGCTCGGATACGAGATCGCCAGCCTGTATGTCGACCCCGGCGAACGCGCAAGCTTCTCGAACACCCTCATGCAGGAAGGCGAGGTCCTGCGCTACGAACTGCGCATGCGCACCGTGAAGGGGCGTGAGATCCGGACCGCGGACACGGCATTCCGGCACCTCGATGAATCCGGCAACCCGGTCTTCGACGGGGCCCTGGAAGACATCACCCGGCGCCGCGAACTGGAGGACGAACTCTCGTATCAGGCCCGCTACGACAAACTCACGGATCTGGCCAACCGGCGCCACTGCGAGGCCACGCTGCAGACGGAGACGGAGCGCAGCGACCGCTACGGACAGCCGCTGTCGGCGCTGATGATCGACATCGACCACTTCAAACGCATCAATGATGAACGCGGTCACGCGGAGGGCGACCGCGTTCTCGAATGGATCGCGGAGGTCCTGCGCAACCGTGTGCGCGAGACCGACCTCGCGGGGCGCTGGGGCGGCGAGGAGTTCGTCGTCCTGCTCCCGTCGACACCGGCGACGAAGGCCCATCGGCTGGCGGAAGAACTGCGACGAGCGGTGGCCGAGGCGCCGGATTCCGGGCTCACGCCGGTCACGATCTCCGTTGGCTATGCCGGCTATCTGCAGGGCGAGGGCAATGCACGCTTCATGCAACGCCTGGACCGTGCCCTGTATGCCGCGAAAGGTGAGGGACGCAATCGAGTGATTGCCGCCGAGCCACCGGGCGACGCGTAGAGCGGATGGCATCCGCCGCAAGCGCCGGCGGAAATGATAAAAGAAAAGACTTGACCCCGGCTGGGGGAGCGGTGGGTGCCGGTTTGGCGCCCACCGCTCGGATCAGACGGCCGCGGGGGTTACTCGGCGGCGTTCTGGATCTTCTCGGCCAGTTCCTGGTCGTTCTGCGCGGCCCGCGCGATGTTGTTGAATTCCTGCACATCGAGGCCGGCGTCCTCTACGGCCGAGACCATCTTCTGCTGGGCTTCCTGCTTCAGCTTGGCCGCCTTCTCCTGGTCCGCCTGCTGGATCTTCGAGGCGTACTCCTGCTGGAGCTTCTGCACGTCGGCGCGGGCGGTGGTGAAGGACTCGATCTGCCCGTCGTCGAAGTTGGTCTCACCGCCTCCGGAGCTTTCCTGGGCATGCACGCCCGGCGCGATGGCAATGAGCGCGGCGAAAAGGCCGCAGGTGAGGGACTTGCGGTTCATGATCGTCATTGTCGAATCTCCTGTGGTCGGATGTTCAGGCTCGCCGATCAACGCGCGCACCGGACCGTGCGAAAACGCGTCGAAGCGATGGCCACGATCCTGGAGGAAATCCGGTTGCCGTGAATTTTCCGCGGGATTACGGGATATTAACCGCGAGACGTCGATCCGGGCAGCGCCCAACGGAGACCGGTTCAACCCCGGACGCCGACCCTTCTCCTATACTGTCAGCGAACACGCCCGAGGAAGCCACGATGTTTCGGGGCCCGTCGACAGCACATCAGGTGTTACTGCTGTTGTCTCTGCTCATCGCCACGCCGGCGACCATAGCGGCGGCCGAGCGCGACCTGGCAGGCACGGTCGAGGACTTCGTCGAGGTCGAGGTCGCGACGGTCGGTATGGCGACGCCGCACGGTGTCCCCGTCGTGCTGCTGCGCGAACCCGGGGGCGGCGAGATGATCCCGATTTTCATCGGCCACGATTCCGCCCGCGCGATTCTGCTCGCCCTGCGCGACGCACAGCTCCCGCGCCCGTTGACGCATGACCTGCTGGGCGACGTGATCGGATCGCTCGATGCCCGCCTGACCCGCGTGTACGTGGATGACATCGCCGACGACACCTTCCTCGGGATGCTCGAGCTGGAGGTCGCGGGGCGCGACGAGCCGGTTCGGGTGGACACGCGCCCCAGCGACGGCATCGCGCTCGCCCTGCGCGCGGGGGCCAGCATCCACGTCGCCCCGAAGGTCCTCGACGAGGCGCGGCTGATCAATTACCGCGGTCTGGACGAAGACGAACAGGTCGTGACCGCCGTCGGGATCACCGTCATGGCGCCGACGGACATGCTGCGCGAGGCGCTCGGGCTACCCGATCGCGAAGGCGTGGTCGTCACCGAGGCGATCGGTACCGCCCGGGGTGCCGGACTCGAACCGGGTGCGCTGGTTGTCGCCGTCAACGGTGAGACGCCGGAATCGCCGATGGGATTCCTGCGGCTGGTCCACGCCACGCCGGAGGACGAACGGGTACGGATCCGCTACTGGCTGAACGGCGCGACCGAAGAAGTTCTGCTCCACACGCGCGTACCGGACCGACCCGGCCAGAATCTGTAACGCGGCGGTGCGGGCCTAAGGGCCGCGCCTGCCGCCGCGCCCGCCACCGAGCCAGCCCTTGCGGCGGAACCACAGCAACAGGATGCCGCCGATCACGAGCATGCTCAGCAGCGCCGCCGGATACCCATAGCGCCAGCCCAGTTCGGGCATATTCCATGGGCCGGCACCGGGATCGAAATTCATGCCGTAGATCCCGGCGATAAACGTCAGCGGGATGAAGACCGTCGCGATCATCGTCAGGACCTTCATCACCTCGTTCATGCGATTGCTGACGCTGGAGAGCTGCACATCGACGAGACCGGACGCGACCTCGCGGTAGGTCTCGATCATGTCCATCAGCTGGATCGTGTGGTCATAGCAGTCACGCAGGAAGATCTTCGTTTCGTCGGCGATGAGCGGCGACTCCTCGCGTACCAGCGTGTTCAGCATCTCCCGCTGCGGCCATATCGTGCGGCGGGCCGTCAGCAGATCGCGCTTGAGATCATGGATCTGCGCGATCTGAGCGGTTTCCGGGCGTTCGACGACCTCCTGTTCCAGTTCCTCGACGCGCTCCCCATAGGCTTCCAGCAGCGGAAAGAACGAGTCGATGGCGGCGTCGAGCAGCGCATAGGCGAGATAATCGGAGCCACGCGAACGGATCCGTCCGGATCCCTTGACGATTCGTGTGCGGACCGGCTCGAAAACATCCCCCGGGCGCTCCTGGAACGTGATGACCAGCCCCGGGGCGACAAAAAGCGCCACCTGTTCGGTGACCAGTTGCCCGGAGTGCCGCGCCCATGCCTCGTGCATCGACCCGGTCGCCGCCGATTCCACCGCCACGCGATCTTCGTCGTAAGCCGGAGGATTGACCGGCATCCGGGTCACGATAAACACGTGGTCATCGTACTCCTCGACCTTCGGTCGCTGGCGGACGTTGAGCGTATCCTCGAGAGCCAGTGGATGCAGATTGAAGCGCTCGCCGAGCTTCCCGATCGTATCCTTGTCGCCCAGCCCCGCGATATCGATCCAGCACACGCCGTGTCCGGCGGGTGACTCGGGCAGTTCGTCAACGGATGCGACTTGCTGTCGGCTCACGCCTGCGGTCCCCGTGTCCGGACCATAGGAAATGACCTGGATTTCCGGGGCCGGCGCGTCCGGATCAGCGATCAGTGTCCCCGGGGCCGTCCCCGGCGGCGCGCGGCGGGCGCGATTGCGTCTGGATGCCATCGGGCGGACTCCGTGATGCGTGGCCTCGATTCTTCCACGCCGAGCGCGAACGGTGCCACCGGGTTTCATCGCCCTCCCGACAGCCGCATAGGCCTATCCGGCTTCGAGCGGAGCCACCCGCGCCCCTGCCTCGGCCGGGTCACCCCCGGCCCGGCCGAAAATCGCGCCAACCGCCACCACCAGCGCCGACGCGGACAGCGCACCCAGGAAGGGGCCAAGCGTCGGCACACCGCCGGGGAACGTCGCCGACAGCAATGAGCCGTGCTGCAACAATGCTCCGGCCGCGGCGCCGATGATGCCGGCAATCGCGGCCGCCAGCGCACAGCGGCCACTGACACGCGAGCCGAGGCCGGCCAGGGCCGGGACCACCGCCGTTGCGCACAACAGGTCAGCGACCAGCAGGATGCGCAGAACCGAGTAGCCCTGCAGCGCCACGGCGATCGCCGGCACCATCATGGCGACCGTCAACCAGCGGGCCGCGCCGAGCGACAGCTTCGGCCGTTCGGAACCCGCGAGCGCGGCAAGGCCGCTTTCGAGTGTATCGACCGACGACGCGACCAGCGTGATCGCCAGCACGAGCACGACCGGACCCAGCCAGCCGGGCCCGGCACCGAACAGCGCGAACAGCGGTGCCGGCGGATCCCCCAGCGGCAGTCCGCCGCTGGCCGCGGCCAGACCGAGCGCACCGGTCAATGCGATCAATGCCATGGAGACCAGCGCCCCCCAGAGGCCGCCACGGACGAGCGCCCGGTCGGAGGCGGCCGACCAGACCCGCTGCCAGTACCCCTGATGGAACAGATTGGCGGCCGTTACCGCGATCACGAGCGTCAGCCCGGCGCTCCACCCGCCGGTGAATTCGGGTGGCGTGGCCGCCGCTTCGGGCAGAGCGGTCGCGGCGGCAAAGGCCGCCCCCAGCAACAGGACAACGAGCAGCATGGCTTGCCAACGGTCCGTGCGAAGACTGGCCCGGAGTCCACCGCGCGTCGTGTACAGCAGCGTCGCCGCGGCGACGAGCGTCACCGCTACCCAGGCCGGTATGTCACTCAACAGTGCGGTCACCGACCCCGCCGCCGTCAGCTCGGCGGTGACGAAGGTCAGCATGTAGAGCACCGACAGCCCGACGGCGTACGCGTGGAACGCCGGGCCATAGCGCGCGCGCAGGAACGCCGTGAGGCCATGCCCTTTCGGCATCAGCCGTCGCAGGCGCGGCCCGAGCCCGGCATAGAGCAGGAACGGTGCGCCAGCACCGATCGCGTAACCGGCGATACCGGGCACACCGACGAATGCACCGACCTCGGGTGGCGCGAACAGGATCCACGCACCCGCGCCCGAAGCCAGAAACGACAACGCCAGCGCGGCCGCGCCCTGCGACCCACGCGCGGTCAGGTAATCATCGAGTGAGGGCCGGGACTGGCGTACACGCAGGCCAATCCAGGTGAAACCGCCGAGCACGGCGACGAGCAGCGCGGCCGCGACCGCGGTCGATACAACAGGCATGACAACCTCCCTACGCAGGCATGAACCTGATCAGGTTCCAGGCCCGCAGGAGGCACCCGTTCGCGGCACGCGGCCGTGAAGCGGGCGATCCTGACGGGCCAGGGGTCTGTGCCCTTGCGGCACACTCTCAGCCCGAATCAGTCGGGCTCCCCCGGTAGCAAAACGGCAGGATGCGGCAGTGGCGGATCGCGCGCAACCGCCGGCCGTCCGGTGCACGCGCATCCGCGCGGATCACGCATGGATCGTCGGCGGGCCAGCGTGGATCGACCGAACCGATGACGCGCAATCCCGCTCCATTCGCTGCTACGCTGGCAACGGAGCCGCCCTGGAGTCCGACTTCGTGGAGCCCGACCGATGACGAGCACGCTTTCTCTCGCGCTGGCCCTGCATGCGCTGGCCGCCGTGATATGGGTCGGCGGCATGGCCTTCGCGTACTGCTTCCTCCGCCCCGTGGCCGCCCGGGCGCTGGAAGGCCCAGCCCGGCTGGCCCTGTGGTCCGGGGTGTTCGCGCGCTTCTTCCCGGTCGTGTGGGTCAGCATCGCGGTACTGCTGGTGACCGGCTACTACATGGTCCTCGGCCCGCTCGGGGGCTTTGCCGCAGTCGGCCTCCATATCCACACCATGCATGGGCTCGCGCTCGTGATGACGGCCCTCTTCCTGCACCTGTTCTTCGCGCCGTGGCGGCGATTCCGGAGCGCGGTCACGCGCATGGAAAACGATCAGGCGGCGGCGGAACTCGGCCGCATCCGCTGGCTGGTCGCGACCAACCTCGCCCTCGGGATCGTGGTGGTGCTGGTCGCCACCGGTGGGCGCTACTGGCCCTTCTGATACGTGGCGCCGCGGCGTATACGGCGCGCAAAAAATCGGGCGGCCCGAAAAAAGCCGCCCGAAGCAGGATACTGCCCCGGTTGAATCGGATGCAGACAAATCCCGCGGCAGCCTGATGAACCATGCGGGCAACCGCGACGCCTCTCCGATTCGGGTCGACCGAGACGCGGACAAGCGTAGCCGGGGCGGACACACCCGGCATCGCCCAGATGGGGTACGTCGAGCCATCCCGAGGACCGAGGCCGGATGCACGCGACCGAACGTCGGTCGCCCGTTCAACCACCCTGCAGCGGGACGAACGCGACGGGCAGCACGGATTGGCGCTCGACCCGGCCCTCGCTGGATTTCGTGATCCGCAGCAGCGTCTGGCCGAACCGCCCGCTGCCAACCGGGATCACCAGGCAGCCGCCGGGAGCGAGTTGCTCGACAAGGGCCGGCGGCACGTCGGTCGCACCCGCCGTGACGATGATGCCGTCGAACGGCGCCGCCTCGGGCCAGCCCGCGCGGCCGTTACCCGTGCGCAGGTGGATATTTTCGTAGCCGAGCCGGTCCAGTGTGGCCGCGGCCTCGTCCGCGAGTTGCGGCAGATACTCGATGGAGTAGACGGTCGCCACCAGCCGCGAGAGCACGGCGGCCTGGTAGCCGCAGCCCGTACCGACCTCGAGCATCCGGTCACCGGGCTCGGGATCGAGCAGGTCCGTCATCAGGGCGACGATGAAGGGCTGGGATATGGTTTGTCCGGCGCCGATCGGCAGGGGTCGGTTGTCGTATGCACGATCCGCGAGATGGTCGGGCACGAACGCCTCGCGCGGGACGGTTCGCAGCGCATCGAGCACGCGTGAATCCAGCCGGGACCGGCCGGTTTCCCGACCGGTCGCCCGGGTCTCCGCGACGATCGTTTCGATCATCTCCTCGCGGGCATCCACAACGGCGACTCCACAACGCGCGCGGCCTCTCCGCTCGCGCATATCATAGCGCGGTGATCCGGCACATGCCGGCGCGTCGCTTCGCTCATCGATTAATTGCGAATGACTCGCATTCATAGTAGTTTGGGCATGTATCGCACAGAAGGGACCTGTTGATGTCCAGTGATGCCGTAGGCTGGATGACCGAACTCGACCCGCGCTCGCGCCGGCTTGTGGCCGCATTCCGGCATGCCGCCGCCGCGCTGCAGGAAGAACGCGATTTCGGGGCCGCCGTCGAAGAGGATCTGGCCGGGGTGGTCGGATGGGGGCGATCCCGGAAGGCCGTCGCGCATTTCCGCACGCTGATGGAGACGATCGGCCTGCACGCACGGCGCGAAGTCCGGTTTCACGTTCCGCTGTGCCCCTGTCTGGGCGCGGATGAGGCGGCATTCATCCGGATTCACGACCGGGTCGCCGCCGGCGCCCTCGCCGAAGCCGAGGCGATCGCGCACGACATGGTCGAGTCGCATGCGGTGATGACGCTGCTGCACTACGCGTCCCTGCTTACCATCCGCTGCCCGGGTGGAGCGCCCGCGGCGGGCATGACCACGAAGGAATCGCGGACGGCGAGCCACGACGCGGCGGACAAACCGGCCGGCGGGCGCCTGCATTGATCGCCGGACGGGACCAGCGCCCAGGCAACTCGGTCCGCGCGCGCATCAATGCCCGGTGAAGGCGTCGAGCACCTCGTCCTGACGCCGGAACAGCTCGAAGTGGGCGGCTTCGGACCATTCGGTCAGCCGTGCCGCCGGCAGCGCCCGCGCAAGCCAGCGGGCCATCCCGATCGGCGCGTTGCCGTCACTGCTGCCATGCCAGATGTCGGTCGGCTGATCGACCGCCGCACTGTCGAACAACCAGGGCGAGGCCAGGGCGCGTGCATCCGCGAGCATGCCGGCCATCCCCTGGCGCATGCCCTCGGCGAGGCCCTGCCGATATGGGGCTGCAACCCCTTCTGACTGAAGGATCGCGCGGTCGGCCTGCAGTGCGCCACCGAGCAGCAGTTCATAGGCGTCTCCCGCCTCGGCAAGCGCCTCCTCGAATGCCGCCTCGAACGACGGGAAATCCGTTTCGGCCAGCTCCCACAACTGCCGCAGGCCATCCGCCATACCCACCTTGTCGACCCGATCGAACGGGGCGATGCTGCTGACCAGCCCGGCGCGGCGGACCTGGTCGGAGTGGCGCACCGCGCAGGCCATCGCATGCGGCCCGCCGCCGGAGAAGCCGAGCACATCGAAACGTCGCAGGCCGAGGGTTTCGACAAGCGCCTCGAGATCCTCGACCTCCTCACCCAGCGCGCGCTCCGGGAACGGCGATGTGCCCCCGTATCCCGGTCGATCCGGCGCGATCAGGCGTATGCCGCGTAACGCCGCGGCGCGCGCGAACAGCGCGCCCTCGAGGCGCGATCCCGGCATGCCGTGACAATAGACGAGCGGCCAGCCGCGCGGATCACCGAACTCGCACCAGCTGACGCGCCGACCATCGGGCCGGTCCATCGAATCATCGCGCGCTGCAGTCGCCATTGCCCGTCCCCTCCGCCGCATCCCCGCCCGCGTTCTTCGCGCGCTATCTGTCAGCCTCGGGTATTCGAACCGAGGGGCGGGGCGCCGTCAAATCCCGCCCCGAGCCAGGACCGCACCGGAAGTTCATAAAAGAAAAGACTTGACCCCACTCGGGGTGACTGCGGCGGGATCGAATCGGAATCGGGTGGTCAGGTCGCCTGCAGCGGGGGGACCTGCTGGTGCAGGAACCAGCGTTCGGTCACGACGCGGCGGGTGAACCAGTGCGTGCGCATCAGCGGCGGGGCCGCCTTGAGTTTGGCCCAGTCGGCCAGGGCGCTGCCTGATTCCTTCGCTCTGGACGCACGCGCGCCGAAGCGTTCGTTCATTCGCTGCGCGTACCCGGCGAGGCTGTCTTTGCCGTAGTCGGGAACGTCGGCAATCACGTCCGCCGCGATCAGGGCGGACTCGACGCCGGGCCGGATTCCCTCACCGCTCTGGTCATACGCGAGACCGGCGGCGTCGCCGATCAGCATCAGCCCGTCATCGATGAGCGGGCGCTCGGCGCGGCCGTAGAGCAGGTAGGCGTGGCCCTTGAAACGCCCGGGCAGGTCCGGCGGCAGGCGCCCATCGGCCTGCATCCCGTCAACGAAGGCCTGCAGGTGTTCTTTCAGCCGGTGATTGCCCTCGCGGCCGAGGCCGATGTTGAGGTGATCGCCCTTGCGGAAGACCCAGGCGTAGCCCTTGAGGTCACGGCAGAACCACAGCTCCGGCGTATCCTCGCGCACCCTGCAGGCCGCGGCCTGCCCGGCATCCATCTCGAACTCGACTTCCTTGGCCGTGATCGCGGTCTCGTTCTTGCCCGGGCCCTCGCCAAGGCGCGCCGCGATCGGGCAGAAATGCCCTCCGGCGCCGACGACCAGCGGCGCGCGGTACTCGCCGTTGACGCACCACAGGCCGTCCGCGTCGCGTTCCAGCGACTCGAACTTCACGCCCAGCGCTTTGTCGGCGCGGGTCCGCTGCAGCAGGTAGTTGTCGAACTGGCGCCGCAGGATGCCGTAACTGACCGGGCTGTCGCCGTGATGGTTGTGGACGGCGGACTGGCCCATCATGCCGATGCGGAAGTTATGGATCGGCTGGAGCACGCAGTGCTTCGCGAAATCCTCCAGATCCACTTCGAGTTCGCTCATGACCGCCGGCGTGACCCAGCCGGCGCAGGTCTTGTCGCGCGGGAACTCGGCCTTGTCCATCACCAGCGGCCGCAGACCGCGACGCTCCAGTGCCCAGGCCAGGGTGGACCCGGACGGCCCGCCGCCGACGATGATCACGTCGTGGGTCCGGCTCATGCCGCCGGGTCCTCGGGATACGCCGGCGCGGTATGGAGGCGTTTGCGGTTGCGCGGAATCCCGTTGTTGTCCGGATGCGCGAGCACCATCTGGAACAACTGCAGGGAGCTGGCCCGGAAGGCCGCGATGGACCCCGACAGATACAGTCGCCACGCCCGCACGAAGTGCTCGTCGTACATGTCGCGCACCTGGTCGATGTTGTCCTCGTAGCGTGCCAGCCAGTCCGTGAGCGTCTCGGCGTAATGCAGGCGCAGGTTTTCGATGTCCAGAACGGAAAGCGGGCCCGCCTCGGCGAGGCCGGTGAGCTGCGTGATGCTCGGCGGGTAGGCCCCCGGGAAGATACGCTTTTCGATCCAGGCGTTGATCCCCGCCTGGCGGTTGCGGCCGATCGTATGGATCAGGGCGAGCCCGTCTTTGCGGAGGTGCTCGCGGATCAGCCGCGCCACCGTCGAGTAATTGCTGGTACCGACGTGCTCCAGCATGCCGACCGAGACGAAGGCGTCGTACTCGCCGGAGATGTTGCGGTAGTCGTCGAGCACGTATTCGACGCGGTCATCGAGCCCCTCGCGCGCCGCCTGTTCACGGGCGTACTCGACCTGTTCCCGGGAAATGTTGAACGCGCGCACGCTGACGCCATACTCGCGGGCCATGTAGCGGGCGAGACCGCCCCACCCGCAGCCGAGCTCGACCACCTGCTGACCCGGCTGCAGCGCGAGTTTGCGGCAGACGTGCTCCAGCTTCGCCAGTTGCGCCTGCTCCAGTGTCAGACCGGGCTCTTCGTAATAGGCGCAGGTGTACTGCATCGCCGCCCGGTCGAGCCACAACCGGTAAAACTCGTTACCCAGGTCGTAGTGGTGCTGGATGTTGCCCCGCGCCGCCCGTTCGCTGGCCGCGTTCGGCGTTGCGCGACCGCGACCGACCCAGCGCGCCGCGAAGGACTGGCGCTCCTGCTGGCGTTCGAGATGCGAGGCGACCTCGGTCAGGAATTCAGCCAGGTCGCCGCCGTCGACATCGATGCGCCCGGCGCTGTACAGATCGCCGAAGGCCAGATTGGGGTTGCTCAGGAGGCTGTACAGGGCCTTGCGGTCGCCGATGCGCAGCGTGAACCGTCCGGGCTCAGCGGTCGGTCCGATCCGTTCACCGTTCCAGAGTTCGATCACCACGGACGGGCCGCCGGCGAGATTCACCAGCTGTTCGGCCACCCAGCGCTCGGCGGCGCGCGGCGCGCTCGTGGATCGCCGTTGCCCCGCTGGCAGGGACAGGGGATTCGACCGCTGCTCCGGCTCCGGGCCCGACTCCTGCTGGACCGACGTATTGTCATCCATCGTATCGCTCCCGGATGCTGCGCATGACAAGCGCAATACCGTGTGGAGTCCGGATGCGCCGGGAACCGTACCCGACCGCCTGTCACGGAATATCGCGCTAACGAAAGCCGGGTTCAAGGGGCCAGTGGGCCGTGAGCCGGCACCCGCGGCGGATTACGTGCCGTCGCGCTCCGCCTCGTAGGCGGCCTTGCGGAGCCGGAAGTGCTCGACGAAGGCGCGCATGCGCTCACCGTCGTAATCGCGCAGGCCGCTGATCACCAGTTTCTTCCAGCCAGCACCGAACGAACGTCCATCCTCCTGCATGTCAAAGCATAGCTTCGCGCTGCCGCGCTTGCCGTCGATCGTGAGCGTCCGGTCGGCGAGCTCCAGCGCCGGCTCACCAAACGTGACCGTCTCCAGCTCGAATCCCATGCTGTCGTAGATCACGAGCGGGCGGTCCGGATGGAACATGACCCCGTGTTCCTCGAGCACCGGGATCATGTAATGCGGAAACGTCTTGCCGGAGAAGGCCGCATATTCGCGCACGAAGCGCTCGATCACGCGGGAATCCCGGCAAACCGCACCACCGCGCTCAACATCCAGGTACACGCCGCCGTCGGCATCATGGACGGCGATCGGATCGGAATCGGACCCAGTCTCGGGCAGATACAGCGGCTCGTTGGCGCCCACCATGTCGCGGAACGCGAACGTCATCCGCTCCGACAGCCCGTAGCGACCCAGCACCAGCGCGCACAGCAGATCCCCTGGCACGCAGAAACGCCGCGCGCCGACGTCATGCAGCGGGTTGTAATCGCCGGCGATGTCCTTGGCGAAGGCGCTGGCCTGCTCGGCGCTGACGCGTACGCTGCCGTCGGGGCCGTCGGCGTAGTACGCGTCCAGGAAGGCGGGGGTTGCGGTCATTGACTTGGACATCCGGTGATTGCCGGGCTCGGGAGAGATCGGGGCCGGCCATGTCACGACCGAACGCCTCAATGCATTGCAACACGATTTTCATACACTTCAGTGGCGGAGTAAAAGCGCACACCGCTCCCGAGCGATGGAGCGGGGCGGGCCCGGGCATCAGTCGGGGCGATCACCGTCCTCGAGATCTTCGTAGATCTCCGGGCGAAAACGCGGCGTGCAGATGGCAAGGAACACGAGATCGGTGGCGCCGGTGTTGGCGATCCGCTGGCTCGCATCCGGCGGGATCATGACGACGGCACCCGGCCCCACTTTTTCCGGTGTGCCATCGCCGACGGTGACGCGCCCCGCCCCCTCGAGGATCACGTAGCGTTCGATGACACCGCGCAGCCGATGCAGGCGCGTGGTGACACCGGGTTCGACGCGGGCCCGGGCGATCGAGGCCGCTCGGTCCATCCACGTACCACGTCGTATCCGCAAACGCGACCGCGAATGCCGTCATCGGCATGATCGAAAGCGGTCGCGTCGAAGCCATACTCCGGACGTGTCATCGTTGTGTACGACCCTATGCTGGAAGGTGTCAATGTCATCATCGATTGATGTCCAGTTCAACGATCCCGGATGACCGATGCCGACATGCAGTCGAACGGCGTCGTGCACTGTCGTCGATATCCAGTCACTGCCATAGCGTCGACGAACGCATCCAATGCCGCCATACAGTGCCTCGTTGACCGCGTGGTTCATCGGCGTGTGGCCACCTTCCGGCAACAGGTGGCGATCGGGGCTGCGAGGGATTCGCGGCTCAGCCGAGATAGCGACGGTCGTCGAATTCCTTCACCCAGTCCGGGCGGTAGACGGCGAGCACGGAGACGATCATGCCATTGATCACGCCTTCCGGCAGGGTGAGCAACGCGACGATCACCCCGAGTTCATCACCGACACGCCCACTCTCCCAGGCACCGCTGAGCAGCAGCAGGGCGGCATTCGTACCCCGGCTGACAAGGCCGGCGACGACGCCGCCCGCGAAGCCGCAGCCGAGCAGGTAGACGAACAGATTGGGCGGCAGCATGCGCTCCAGCCCGATCCGGATGCCGTGACTGACCGCGACCGGGAGTACGCCGCCGGCCACGAACTCCAGCGGCACAAGCGACCAGGGTGTGACGCCCACGGCGCCGATGGTCACACTGGCGACCAGGGTGACGAGAATGGCGAGCGGCCATCCGACCAGAAGGGTGAGCGCGGTCACGCCGAGGAAATGCGCGCTCAGCCCGGGCGTGATACCCGCGCGCACCAGCCAGAACCCGATCAGCACAAGGGTCGCGCCGCCGACCAGATGCTGCGCCACCGGGCTCGTCACCAGAATCCGCCAGGGCAGCTGGCGCAGCGCCACAAGGAGTGCGATCGCACCGACCACACCGAGCGCGATCGTCAACGCGAGCGGGAGTTCGGGTTGGTTCATGCGGGCCGGCCCACGGCCGGTCGGGCGCCACGGCCGCCGGAAATACCACCGTGCCCCGGGCGCTGCGCAAGCCGGTTTGATCGCGCCATGGTCTCGCCTCCGTTGATCCCGAAGCCATTGTAAAACGAGGCCTCAAATGGGCCGATCGGGGGCTCACCGGCATCACTGTGGGCGCTGTTGACCCAGATCAATATCGCGGCATGCTGGATCGGGCCATACTTCCAGGCCATCATTCCGGGATTCAGCACATGATCCCGCGGCGCAAGTGCACGGAGGGCTGTGATATGGAACACGTAAATCCGGGTGGTTCGGAGGCAGAGGCACCCGATGTAGCGAAAATCTCCGCCGGCCACGTCTTCACCTGGATCGGGGCCGGCATCAGTGACCTGCGCGCCGCGCCGCTGCAGAGCGGATTCTATGGCGTGGTGTTCGCGCTGGTCGGTTATCTCGCGATCGGCCTGTTCGGGGATCTGCCCTATCTCGTGACGGCAATGACCACGGGATTCCTGCTTCTGGCCCCGTTCCTCGCGATCGGCCTCTACCGGATCAGCCAGCAACTCGAGGCCAATGAACGCCCACGCCTCGCGGATTCCATGACGGCCTGGCGCCGCAACTACGGCTCGATCGGCCTGTTTGCCGCCTTCCTCGGGTTCGCGTTCATCTTCTGGGAACGGATTTCCGCGATCCTGTTCGCCCTGTTCCATGGCCTCGACCTGCCGGAAGTGGACAACCTGGGCGGCTGGATCTTCATGCTCAGCGAGGATCCGGTGTTCCTGGTGCTCTATATCGGCCTCGGCGGCCTCGCCGCCGCGTTCGTGTTCGCCTGCAGCGTGGTCTCGATCCCGCTCATGCTCGACCGCCGAATCGACCCGGTCACCGCGCTGATCACCAGCGTACGCGCAACCCTGAACAACCGCTTCGCGCTCGCCGTGTGGGCGGTCACTATTGTCGCCCTGGTCGCGATCGGCATTGCCACATGGTTCCTGGGCCTGATCGTTATCATGCCGATACTCGGTCACGCGAGCTGGCATGCCTACCGCGACCTGGTGCGGTCGGACGGCCCCGGTCCGACGGGCTGAGGCGCGGGCGATGGGCGCCGCCTGACCAGGCCCATCCCGAGTCAGCCGGGCGCGCTCTCCGCGGTCGCCACGTCGGCGGCGTCGATCAGCGGGGTAACGTCGCCCGTGTGGGTCAGCACGAGGCGGTGCATCGCGCGGGTGCAGGCGACATAGAGCAGGTTGCGGTCCATCGGGCCGGCGTAGTTCGTCGCGTTCGCCTCGGGCACGAGCACGCGATCGAATTCCAGGCCCTTGGCCATGTGCGCGGTACAGATGATCACCCCGCGCGCGAGTGAGCCGCTGTCCTCGCTCAGCAGATACAGCCGGTTGGTCGTACCCTCGAGCGCATCGCGTACGCGGCGGGCCTGCTTCTGGGTTTTGCACACGACGCCGAGCGTGTTGTGTTGCGATTCAAGGAAATCCTCCACCTCCGCGCGCAGCGCCTCGATTTCCTTCGCGCGCGTCCTGCAACCGATCACCCGTGGCGGCTCGCCGTGGCGCTCGATCACCTCGAGGCCCGGCGTGGGGCTGATCCGCTGGGCGAACTGCATGATCTCGTAGCTTGAGCGGTAGCTCTTGTTGAGCGTCACGCGCTGGGCCGTGCGGAACACCCGGCCGATCTCCTCGGGGGTCGACGCGTTGTACGGGTTCACCGACTGACTGGCGTCACCGAGGACGGTCTTGCGGCAACTGAACAAGCGGTCGATCACGGCGTACTGCACCGGTGTGTAGTCCTGCATCTCGTCGATCAACAGGTGCTTCACCCGGCGCCACGGCGAGCGCACGCCCTCGAGCTTCATCTTGAGGTAGATCAGCGGGAACACATCGGCGTACTCGAGCTTGCTGTGCTTCGCCTTGCGGAACAGCTCGGGCTCACCGATCCAGTCGTAGAACTGCCGGTAGGTCTCGCGCAGGGTCGAGCGGTGCAGCATGCCCTCGACCTTCGCCTTCAGGGCCTTGCGGTCGTCCGGCGTGAGGTCGTAGTTGTACTGGTTGCCGATCTTCTGTTCGATCTCGCGCGCGACCTGGCGCACGCGCTCGCCCGGCGGCATCCGGCGATGCTTGCGGAAGGTCTCGTCGAGCAGCCAGCCCGGGACGAAACGGCGGGCGATCCACACATCGTCGGCCTGGAATTGCGTCTCCTCGACATGCGCGACATAGCGGTCGAGCTGCTGCAGGAAATCCGTCGACGCCTTGTACTCGATCCGGCGCCGCATCTCCGGATCGTCCTTCTCCAGCAGGGCGGCGGTCTGCTCGAAGAACGTCTGGAAGCGGTACTGCCCCTCCAGCAGTTCATCGGCCACCGCCTCCATGCCGGTCTCGTTGACCGTCTCCTCACCGAGCTCCGGCAGCACGTTGGAGATGTAGTCCGCGAACACGCGGTTGGGCGAGATGATGAGGATATCCTCGGACGTGAGCGTGTCCTTGAAGCGATAGAGCAGGAACGCGATCCGGTGCAGGGCGATCGAGGTCTTGCCCGAGCCGGCAACGCCCTGGATCACCAGGGTATGCGCTTCCTCGTCGCGCACGATGCGGTTCTGGTCCCGCTGGATCGTGGCGACGATGTTCTTCATCCCTTCGTCGGCCGAGCGTCCGAGTTCTTCCTGCAGCACGTCGTCGACGACGTGGACGGCGCTGTCGATCATCAGCTCGATGCGATCGCCCTCGATGCGGAACTGGCGCTTGAGCGCGATCTCGCAGTCGACCGTCCCTTCCGGCGTGTCGTATCGGGCCGGGCCATGCTCGTAGTCGTAGAACAGGGTCGCGATGGGCGCGCGCCAGTCGTACACGACCGTCTCGCGCGCGGCGTCGTCGTGGAAGTGATGGATCCCGATGTAGATCGGCTCCGCCGCTTCGTCCTCGGCGTGGGCGACATCGAAACGGCCGAAGTAGGGCGAACGCTGCAGTTTGTGCAGGCGCCGCTTCTTGTCGTAGAGGAAGTCGCCGCTGCGCACGGACTGGTCGATGGACTCGCGCGAGGCGATCTTCTCGATATGATCCATCTCGTCGCGATTTTCGGAGAGATAGGTCTTCTGTTGCTCGATATCGCGCGCGTAGTCCGCGATGCGGGCCTCGGTGGCCTCGATCGCGCGGGCGAGGCGGGCGTGGACATCGGCCAGGCGGGCCTGCTCCTCGGCCTCGGCGCTCCCCGGCGCGGGGGCGTCGCTCGTGGCGGCTGGGTCGTTCATGGTACGGATCCTCGGCCTCGGCGCTCCCGGGTTCGGGGGCGTCGCTCGTGGCGGCTGGGTCGTTCATGGTGCGGATTCTCGGTACACGGTCTGGCGGGGGCCGGGAGGCAGCCCCCGGCGGAGGCGTGACCTTACCAGTCCGGGCGAGGGGCGTGAAGTTCCGGTCCGCCCCGCTCCCCATCGATGCGACAGCGCATTCCGGGCGAGCGGGGCGGTCCTGGTGGGGATCATTTCTCCACGACGAACTGATCCCCGTCCTTCACCTGCAGCGGGAGACGGCCGACATGCCCCGCTTCCTGGTAGTCGAGCGTTGCCCGGCTCGCTTTCGGCTGCAACGCCGCCTGCCCGACACGGCCGAGATTGACGGTGACCCCGTCGTGGATGCTGCCGCCGGACAGGTCACTGCGGTCGCCGACATGGTCGACCATCGCGGATGCGCCACCCGAGGCGCCCAGAGCGGCGACGATCAGGGCAGCGGAAAGGATGTGCCGACGGGTATTGTGCTTGCTGGAAATCATGGTGGATTCCTCCTGACTCGTTGAGTACGTGTTGCCGTTTGGCAATACAGAGTCTGGAGGCACGCATCGCTTCGGATAATTGGCGATTGTACGTAAGGGATAGCGCGTACAGCCCGTCAAAGCGCGAGTGTATCGCGGCTCGTGCCACGCCCTTACTGCAGTTGCGTGATCGCGCGCGGCTCGCTTTCGTCTTCGGCCGGGAACAGGGATCGGTACCAGTAGGCATCGAAAACGACCTCGATCCGGTCGATCCGGCCCGCGCGCACGTGTGCCCACTGTGCGGCGTGAACGGACAGCTTTTCCGTGAGCTGGGTTCGCACGACCAGGAAGTGGGCGACGTCGTCGCCGTCCGCGAACGCCCTCTGGATCTCGACCCGATGGACGATCGGCGTCGCCAGTTCGAGATAACGCATGAGGGCATCGGGCGAGCGGAACGTGTTGATCGGTCCGGTGTACTCGAAATCCTCGTCCGCGAGGCATGCGCGAGCGGTGTCATAGTCGAAGCGGGCAACCGCATCGAGATAGCGCTCGACGAGTTCCCGGGGCGTGGGTTGCGTGGCGATCATCGCGCGCTCCTTCCATCGGGGGCATGACGCCGTTTTCTACGCCGGCTGCAGCGTACGTGCAGTGAGTATAGCCTCCCTGCAGACTAACCCGCCGATCAACCGCCCCGATCGATGGATCACACCGTGGCGCTGTCGCCGGCCTCCTCGCGATAGCGGTTCGCGCCGTCTGCCAGCGCATCGGGGTCGAGGGCGCAGCCGAGCCCCGGGCCCGTGATCGCATCGAGCCAGCCCGCCTGGGGCCGCAGCACGGGCGACGCGACCAGATCGCGTGACAGCAACTGGCACATGATCTGGTTGCCGTCGTCGAGATTGGGTATGGCCAGCGCGGCCTGGTGCTCGGCACAGGTCGTGATACCGCTGGTGAACGAACCGTGGATGCAGATCGACAGGCCCGCCGCCTCGGCCACCGTAGCCGCCTTCAGCAGCGGCTGGATACCGCCGATCTCGCGGATACCGATGCAGATCATGTCCGCGGCCCGTCGCTGGCAGATGCGATCGACATCGCTGAGCGTGAAGGCCGCCTGATCGGCCACGATCGGGATGCCCACGGCCTGGCGTACATGGGCCAGGGCCTCGATGTTCCAGCCCGGGACCGGCTGTTCGAGAAACTCGATATCGAAGCGCTCGAGCTGTCGGCACATGCGGATGGTCTGATGCGGACTCCAGGCCTCGTTGGCATCGAGCCGCAGACGGGCGCTGCCGATCTCCCGACGCACCGCGGCAACCGTCTCGAGGTCGGTGTCATCGCCGCGACCCACCTTGAGGTAGAACACGCGCTGCCCCTCGGCGACCGCCTCCGCGGCATCGGTGGCGATCTCGGCCACCGTGCCGCCCTGCAGGAAGTGGAAATAGCCCACACGCTCGCGCCGGGCGCCCCCGAACAGGCGGTGTACGGGGAGATCGAGCATGCGGCCCTGAAGATCCCACAGCGCGGTATCGATGCCCGCGAACATCTGGTTCGCGGCTCGCTGGGTATTCGCACCCCACGCGAGGTACTCACCGCGGAATGCACGCTCGATCAATGCGGTCACGTCGAACGGCGATGCACCGATGAAATAATGCCGCAGGCGTTCGAGAATCGCCGCGGTCGCCGCCTGGTCGGGCGCTACGGTGCATTCACCATAACCCCGGGTACCGTCGTCGGCCACGACCTCGACGAGGTTGATCGCGAAGTGGTGGCGCACGCCCTGGGCCCAGTGATACGGCTGCACCAGCGGCAGGCAGAGGGGGTGAATGCGGACATCGGCGATCTGCGTCATGCGGGGTTCTCCCTCCGGCGATTCTCGGTAGTCGCGGGCATGCAACTCCCCAGTCAGACCTGACGGCCCAGGAGCGCCTCGTCGAAGGGATAATTCGACAGCTTGACGATGCCGTCCTCGGTGACAAGCACCTCTTCCTCCAGCTTCACGCCGTCGGGGGCATCGACCTCGCCGATGTAGCTCTCGACCGATACCACCATTCCCGGCTCCAGAATGCCGTCCTTCGAGAAGCGGTCGAAATCCATATGGTGCGCGACCAGGGGCGTCTCGCCGTGCATGCCGACGCCGTGAATGATCGATGGATAGCGGCGATCCAGAAAACGTTCCGGAATCTTCCAGGCCTGCTCGGCGATCTCGAGATAACTCTTGCCCGGCGCCAGGATCGACATATTGTGATGCACCTGGTCATAGGCCATCTGATAGAGTCCCTGCTGATAACCGCTGGGCTTGCCGGGGCCGACATGGAAGGTCCGCGAGAAGTCGGAGTAGTAGCCGTGGCAACCGATGGTGTCGGTGTCCAGCGCCACCAGCTCACCCGCGCGGATGACCCGATCGCTGGCCTCGTTGAACCATGGATTGGTCCGCGGCCCGGAGTTGAGCAGCCGGGTCTCGATGAATTCGCCACCCTGCTCGATGACGTTGCCATAGAGCACGGCGAACAGGTGGTTCTCGGTCACGCCGGGCTTGATGGCGCGCTCCACTTCGGAGACCGCGGCCTCGCTGCCGGCCATCGACTGGGCCAGACAGGCGATCTCCTGCGGCGTCTTGATCCGCCGGCAGTAGAGCGTGTCCTGCATGCAGTCGTGGACATCCAGGCCCTGCGCTTCGAGTGAGCGCGCCAGGTTGACCGGGCAACGGTCGAGACCGACCTTGAGGTTGTCACCGCCATGCTCGCGCACGAGCTCGGCGATCTCGACACCAAACGGGTCTGAGGACACGTCATCGCGCTGGTTGACGGCCGACCAGACCACCTTCGACGTGCGCGACTCGTCGATGGTCTCCAGCCAGGTCGAGACATGGGCGCTGCCCGGATACTCGAAGAGAATGACCGGCCCTTCCAGCGGCACGTAGATATAGCGCGTCGAGTTGCGCAGGAAGTACCCGAACATATTCCGGGAACCGGTCGCGTAGCGCTGGTTGTACGGGTCGAACAGCACCACTGCGGCATAGCCCTGATCCTTCATCATGCCGCGCAGGCGTGCGAGCCGGCCCGCCCGGAGCTCTTTCGGATCAAAGGCCGTGGGGATGCTGTCGACGTTCCCCATCGGCGCCGACGGCACCACCGGGATGCGGTTGGGCTCGCGGTCGGAGAGTTGATCGGATTCAATCGTGTACATCGGCTTTACCTTTTCTGGAACGGTTGTACGGCGGACGGCTTCAATCGGCGAGGCCGTCGTGGCGCTCGCTGCCCTCGGCGAGCATGCGCTCGTGCACCGGGGCCATCCGGCCGAAGATGCGCTGCGCACGCTCCGGGCGCCCGATGAAGCCGGGCTCCTGGGCGTAGGCGAAGATCACGCTGTGGCGCTCGCGCTCGCCGCGCACCGGCGTCACGCGGTGCAGTGAATAGCGGCCGAAGAAGATCTGCAGATCGCCGAGCTCCAGTTCCAGCGATTTGAGGTCCGGGCGGTCACCGTCGAGCACCCGCTGCACGCCCTCGAAGTTCTCGCTCTCCGGGCTGCGCAGACCGGGCACGTACTCGAAGCGCCCACCCTCGTTCGGTTTACGGGTCAGCATGGTGACGATGAATTCGTTGGTGTCGTAGTGCCAGGGATGCTGACAGCCCTCGCGCAGGACATTGACCACGAGGTCCGCGAGCGGATCCGCATACGGATGGATCTCCTCCATTCCGACGACCGCGGCGATGAATCGCTGAAAGTCGCCATCCGCGTGTATACGGCGGATGATCGTGTCGTTGTCGATGCAGTCGCCGGCCACGAAACCGTTGGTGCGGTCATCGAAGCGGTTCTTCGGATGCTCGGGCGGCAGTTCCGGATCGGCATCCGAGTTGTACGGGTTGGTCTCGCCCTCGTTGTAGTGCGCCTTCGGCGACAGGCGCACGGTCTCGCGCTCGAGGCGCTCGATCGCCGTGCGCGGGACGAAATTCTTCAGTACGACACAGCCATCGACCCCGAGCTGCTCGCGGCAGTCCTCGATCAGTTGCCTCCCGGCAGGCGAATCGAGTTCATGCAGGGGATAGCGGTCGAGATCAACGAAACCTTCGAGCGCGCTCGACCGCGCGGTCGTCGCAGCAGTGGCCATGGGTTACCTCCCGGTAACGTTGCGGAAAGACCGGCATCATCCTGGCCACGGATCTGGCATAATGGAAATGAATTGTTTATATTCCATCAATTGTCGATTCTCATAGATCTATGGATACCGAACTACTCCGCGCCTTTGTCGCCGTTGCCGAGTGCGAAGGTTTCAGCGCCGCGGCCCGCATACTCAATCGCACCCAGTCCGCCGTCAGCCTGCAGATCGGGCGGCTTGAAGACCGCATGGGTGAAACGCTGTTCGCCCGCGACAGCCGCAATGTCGTACTCACCACCGCGGGCGGTCGCCTGCTGCCGTATGCGCGCCGCATCCTGAGCCTGCAGGACGAGGCGCGCCGCGCGATGGGCGAAGACAGGCGTGGCGAACTGATCCGCCTCGGCGTCTCCGAGGAACACGCCAGCGCGCACCTGCCCAGGCTGCTGCCACGCTTCGCGGCGACCCATCCGGAAGTACGGCTGGAGATCACCTGCAATATCTCCAGCGCGCTGGTGCACGACTTCCAGGCCGGTCGCCTCGATGTCGTCCTCGGCGTGCGCCACGAGCCCACGCACACCGGCCGTGTGCTCGGCCGCGAGCCGATGGTGTGGGCGGTACGGGGGGATTCCGATCTGGCCCGGCGGGACGTACTGCCGCTCGCGCTCAACCCGGAGGGCTGTATCTTCCGCGCTCACGCCCTGGCAGCGCTCGGCCGCGTCGAACGGCGCTGGGATCTGCGCTACAGCAGCCGCTCGCCCACGGGCATCAACGTGGCCGTACAGTCCGGTCTGGCCGCCACCGTCAAGACACCGCGCAGCCTGCCGCCGGGCTGCCGCATTATCGAGCCCGGGGAGGACCTGCCGGAACTCGGGCACATCGAAATCGAACTGCACCGCACCCCCGGCCAGACCACCGAGGCCTTCGAGGCCTTCTGCGACGGCCTCGAAAACGCGGTCATCGAGGGCCCGGCGCTCGACGAGGAATCCGCCCTGCCAACGACGTGATACCTGTCAGTCGCCTGTCACTGCAGGCCCTCGACGATTGCGGCGACAACGCTCGCTGCAATAGACAACCTGGTCCCAGCAGTCGCGCCAGCGCCGTCGCCAACGAAAGGGGCGGCCGCACACGGGACAGGTTTTGCTCGGCAGATCGGCTTTACGGCGCATGCGGGACACGGGACGTGGCGCGGCGCGCCGATGATCAATGCGGACTCGCAAGCATCACGACGGCGATTGATTCGCGATGCACTGAGCCCGACTGCCGTTGCAGCATGCGACCGAAGCGTCCGTGCAGCCGGCGAAACCGCGGATCGCCGTTATCGCGTGCCTGCTGTTGACCTCGCGGGACTCGATGCCAGCGCGATGACGACCACTACAGCGGCATCGCCCGCGAGCAGGATCAGCGAACGATGGCGGTGCCCGGTCCGTGCGGCCATACACCGCAGCGACTGACCGGCCAGGACTGGCAAAGCCACCGAGTAGTCCAACGACGGGAACAGGCGGCGCAGATAGCGCCGGCGGCCTCGGCTTACACGCTGGATGAAACACCGTCGGTGCGCACCAGCAACGAGACCGCGCCGATCACGCCGATCTGCACGGCGGCGACAATCAGTGTCAGTGAGCTCATCTATTCATCCAGTCGATTGCCATCGGGATAACGGCGGTGCCAGCGCGGCGGGCCCTTCGTGGAGAACACCCGGACGCTGACCGGGGAGTAACGTACGCGGTCGTTTCCGGTCGACCGATCGTGTTGCCCCGGGCGTCTACCGCCCGGGCATCGATTGGCCCGGGTTCAGCGCCACGGTGTCTATTGTTTCGCGTCCAGAATACGGCCGGCGAGCTCCCGGCCGCTCAGCCATGCGGCCTCGACGCGATGGCCACCGCACCAGTCACCGCAGGCGCCGATGCGGGCCTGCGGATCGAAAAGACAACCGCTCGCCAGGGCCTGCGGGCTCTGGCTGTAACGCCACTTGTGCGCGAGCAGGCCGCGCACCCAGCCCGTCGTTCCGGTCGCCTCCTCGAACAGGGCGACGAGTTCGGGCAGCGTGGCTTCGGCCGTCTGTTCCATGCGCGCCGCGGACCATTCGGGGCCCGCGTGCGCAACCCATGTAGCCGAGCCATCGCGCCCCGGCTTGCCCCCATCGTGGGCAATCCAGCGCAGCGGATGATTGATCACGAACGCCGCCTCCCACGGCATCTCCACCGCGTCGACCGCGAGGACGGCCGCCCAACAGCCCGCCATGGGCACGGCACCCGCCTCTGCAGCGAGTGATGGCGCGGCACGCTCCAGCAGGACGGCGGCCTGCGGCGCCGGGATCGCGACCGCGACGGCATCGAACGGCCCCCTGGCCTCACCCTGTTCACTGCGCAGTTGCCAACCGCCATCCACGGCCTCGATGGCGGTGATGCGACACCCGAACTCGACGCCGACTTCCTCAGCGAGATGACGCGTGAGCGCGCTCATGCGCGGGACCCCGACCCAGCGGGCCTGACCGTCCTCCACGCGCTCCGCCGTGCCCGCCTCGAGCCGCACCGCCGATGCATCCCACGGGGCCACCACACCGGCCTGTTCCCAGTCGCCGACCGCCTGCCGGAAGCCCGGATCCCGCGCCGTGAAATACTGCGCGCCGATATCCGCCTGCCAGTCGCCGCTGCGGCGTGTGGCCAGGCGGCCACCGGGACCCCGTGCCTTGTCGAAGACCTGGACCGTGGCGCCCGCCGCGACGAGCCGCTCGGCGCATGCCAATCCGGCGATGCCGGATCCTGTGACCGCGACCTGCATACCGCCCCCGGGAATACGCGTGTCCGGCGACCAGTTTACGCCGATAGCGGCCAAGCCGCAGACCTCGGCGCCGCGAATGGCGATTTAACGCGGCAGCTCGCCCGGCCCGGGTACGTCACGGTAGCGCTCGGTGTAGTGCTTGCGCTGATCGCGGAAGGGCGCGATAAAGGCCGCGGCACCATTCACCACGGCGATCGAGGCATAGTGCGGGATCGCGAACACGGACTCGACCAGCACGCCGACGGTGGTCCCATACTGTTCGTGGCAGGCGCGCCCGATGTAGGACATCCGGAACCAGTGACGGCTCCAGGTGCCACTTCGGCCATCCTCGATCACTTCCTGACCGGTCAACGCGATGCAGCGCCCGTGGTCGGCGATCGTGCAGCGGTTTACGCCGCTGTCGTCGAGCGCCGTCGGCGGCAGCCGGCTGACGCTCGTGCAGCCGCCCAGCAGCAGCACCATCGCGGGCAACAGCATGGCGGGGCGGCACCCGTGAACTCGGGGCGGACGAGGTCGTTGACTGGATAATGCAGACAACCGGCTTCCCCTGATCAGCGACCAGTAGGCTTCGACCGGCCCGCCCCCTCGCGGTTCCTCGAGTCCGTACCGCGCCGGGACCGACCCTACTGCACGATCAGCAGGTAGCGCGCGTAGCGGGTCTTCACCGGATGCGGCGCCATCCACACGAGACCACGCTCGCGCAGTGCCTTCAGTACACGGCCGAGCGCGGCCGGGGCGAGACTCGTGCTGCGGCACAGATCGCCGTGCGTGATCCAGCCGGCCTGGCGTCGGCGCGCGCGCAGCTTGTGGATGGCGAACAGCACGTGGAACTCGGTGGTATCGAGGTCGTCGCGCTGCAGCAGCCAGGCCGTTACCGGATCGTCTCCGTCGTCGACGGTTTCGGTATCGCCGGGGCGGGCGCTGGTCGTGGGGAATGCGTACATGCTGGTCGTGGACGTTCCGACGGCATTCAGTACGGGCCGGCTGTCCGACGCAGGCTGGGTACGGGTCTGTAGATGTTCCGACATGGCTCCTCCAGATCGAGCGTGCTCAAGGAGGAACCAACGCGTTACGAGGGCGGGAGACGGGATTCGTGGTGTACGGTTAACGCGAATCCTGCGTGCATCTCGGCCTCGGACCTTTCACGCGAAGGTTCCGGGCAGCCCCGCCAGTGGCGGGCCGATCCTGCGAGGTATTCGGGCTCGACGGGCGTGGGACCCCGTCATACCGTTGCGCGACAGCCCCGGATTCTCACCGGTGTTCCCCTCGTGCGCCCCACATCCTGGGTGCGCGATCAGGACGTTTCCAATATATAGCGGTAAAGGTCAGGCGTAAAGCGA
>JAXHNC010000005.1:0-118222 GCA_034520925.1 Halofilum sp. (in: g-proteobacteria)
GGAACGAAGCCCATGTCGGCCGCGCCCGTCGCCGTCATCGCATACGCCTGGCCGACGTTCTGCCCCAGCGCGATGCGGGGCTCGAGCCTCGACCAGAGACCGAGCGCCTCCAGCGTCTGGCGCCCCGCGACCCCGTAAGGCGCCAGGGCCGGGTTCGCGAGCGCCAGCACCCGGGGCGGGGACTCGCGCAGCGTCGCCGCCCCGTCGGCCCCGATCCGGTCCGAATCTTTGCTCCACAGCACCAGTCGACCGCGCGCATAGGTGAATCGGCTGCCGGCGACGGCGAGTCCTTCTTCGACCAGCCGCCGGGCGCGCCCCTGATCGGCGGCCAGGAAGACATCGAATGGGGCGTGCTGGCGGATCTGTGCGTACATCTGGCCAGTCGAGCCGGTGGTGAAGCGCAGCTCGTGCTCCGTTTCCTGCTCGAACGCCGACTCCAGGAGCGGCATCACGTTGCCAAAGTTGGTCGCGACCGCGATCAGCGCATCGCCCGCGCGCACTTCGGTACCGACGGTGAAGGCAAGCCCGGCCAGCACCCAAAGCGGGAGCCGGCGACGCCGTCGGGTGTCATTGGACATCGCGCGCATACCACAGCCTCGTTGAACCGCACGTGCCAGCGGTCGCGCCGGACGGCACGCGGGAAGGAATCGTAGCACGCCCGGGACGACCGACAACGTCGGCGTCGTCGCCTGTTTCAGAAACCACATTGCATGCAATCGCGATCGCAACAACCGTACCCCGTCCCGCCGATGGCCGCTCCCATCCATATCTCGCCAGTGGAGAATGTTGTGCAAGAAAATCACGGTCGGTTGTCGGAAATATTGACACGCTCAGTAAAAGTCCCTGATCGTATGATGCGCCACCTCACACATAAACAAGGCTGCACAAGCAAACGCGAAGCCTGACCGTACTCCTTCTCCGCGCGCACCGCGCGCCGCCCCCTCTACCTCTAGCCGTTGGATTCCGTATGACTAACACGCTATCCGACTACAACCTCGCCCTCGTTCTGCTTTCCTACATCGTGTCCGTGATTGGCTCGCTCGCCGGGCTGCTGACGGCGTCGTTTATTCGCGGTAACGACGGCCGCATCCACCTCGGCTGGTTGCTTGTGGCGGCGATTCTGATCGGTGGCTGCGCGATCTGGGCGATGCATTTCCTCGGGATGATTGCGTTCGACCCCAGCACGCCGATGGCATACGACACGCCGATCACCCTCACCTCACTGGTGGTGCCGATCGTGTTCGTGCTGTTCGGGCTCTATGTGGTGACAAAGTGGCCAGAGGCCATTACCGCCCGAGTGGTGGCCGGCGCCATCACGGGCCTCGGTATCGCAGCGATGCACTACCTCGGCATGGCCGCGGTCCGAATCGCAGCGGAATTCACATACGACCCGGTCCTGTTCGGCGCCTCGATCGTGATCGCGATCGTCGCCGCGATCGCCGCGCTGCACATCATCGTCGCTTTCGACGGCTGGATTCGCTACGCCAGCGCGCTGGTCATGGGCGTGGCGGTATGCGGCATGCACTACACGGGAATGGCGGCGCTGCGCATCCAGGCCGCCAACATCGACGTGAACTACTTCGACGGAGCACTCAGCGAGCGCATCACGGGGTACGCGGTGGTCGGCGTGGTCGTCACCGCATGCACGGTCGGAGTCCTTCTGGCTGGCGGGCGTATGCTGGAAGACAATCGCACCACATCGAGGTCCGGACACTTCGGCTGATGGCCGATTGGCGGGCCCGCGTGCGGCGAGCGGCTGGTGGGACCGCTCCACGGCGTGCTTACAGGCTGTTCAGCGCCTGCGCCGAACTGGGGAATCGTCACGGCTGCCGAGCGACTTCCCGGACCTCGCGCTCGAACTGACGGACCAATCCGGGAACCGACTCACGCCGAGGCACGGTTGGCGGGGCAGCACACACTGCTCATGTTCGGTTACGTCTCTTGTCCTGATGTCTGTCCGTCGACACTCGCCCGCCTCAGCGCGGCCTTATCGGCGCTGCCTTCGGCCACCGCAGAGCGATTCCGCGTGCTGTTCGTGAGCGTCGACCCCGAGCGGGATTCGCCAACGCGAATCGCGCGTTATACGCGTGCATTTGGTGATCGCTTCATAGGCGCGACGGCGAGTCAGGCCCGCCTGCGCGCACTCACGCAGCGCTTCGGCCTGAGCTTCAGCTACGGGGAGCGCGCGCACGACGAACCGTACACGGTCAGCCACCCTGCCGGGGTCTTCGCGTTCGACACGGAGGGACGCGCTCGGTTACTCATCGGCCAAGGACTGTCGGTTGACGCCATCGCCGCGGACCTGCGCCGCCTCGCCGCCGGAACCGGCGCATGACAACGCGCTTGCGCCACGAGTGGACCTTTCTCGCGACTGCGACACTGGTCGCGCTCGCGGTCGCCGCCCTGTCGTCCCACCGCGCTGGCCTATACGCCCTGCCGGGCGATCGCATCGTGGTCTGGTTCGGTGCCGAAACGGAGCGCGCACTTGCCCTGCGCCAGATCGGTTCCGCCGGTGCCGTCCTGTCGCGCATTGGGCCTCTGCCCGGCATGTACCGGGTCGATGTGCTCGATCCGGCCGCACCGCGGCGGCTCGCGGAGCACGCCCTGGTGCTCCGAGATCCGGTCGACGGATTCGCACAGTGCTTCGGCGTCGATCTCAGCCAGGCTGCCGCCACCCGTTCCTGACACCGGTCGCGCGATCCGGGCACGCCGTTGTCGTCATCCTGTCCGCTCGACCGTCAAGACGCCTCGGAATGAACGCTTACCCTCGTGCTCCAGCATGTGCTGCCCCGGCGCTTTCGCCGCGTGCGCGATTGCGGCTTCCTCCATGGCAATGCCCGCCGTGTGCTGACGCCGGTCCGGTGCGTGCTGCGCGTGCGCCTGCCGGCGCCACAGGAGCGTCGACGCACCGTGATCATCTGCCCCGAATGCCGGGGCGCGATGCATGTCATCGCCGTCTACCGGACGGCCACCGCGACCGGGATAGCCGATCCGACCGGGACACCACGCCCGCCATTCACGCCACCCTGGAGGACCCTGAACGACCGTCGATGATCGCGCATCCGGCACTGGCGCATGCCGAAGTCAGTGATCCCGCTCCGCCATCGAAAATCGACGCGGCCGTCGCCACACGACAGCAGCCTCCGCTGAAAAACCCTTCTGCAATAAGTGCGTGTCACTCACGCTCACCGCCGGGCCTGTCCAAGAACCGGATAAGGTCGTGGCTCGCCTCGCACACACGACCTATCCTTGTTCGTTGGGCGGCATCGCCGTCTTGACGTATTGAATATTCGAATGCTCGACAAGGTTCCACTCGCCTTTGTTGCGATACAGCCGCTTGTTCACGTTGGGGTAATCGCTCACATCCTGAGAAAGGCGCTGGCCGTACGACGAGGCAGACCAGTGGCAACGAGCCTTCCGCCTTCATGCAGTGGGCCGACACCGTTAAGCGGGCAACCAATGTAGTCACCGGGACGTAAGCGTTCATTCCGAGGCGTCTTGACGGTCGAGCGCCTCCAGGATGTCGGCGGGCACGCGCCACTGACGGCCGTCGTCGCCGGCGATATTGACGGACTTCTGGTTGAACTTCGTCAGCGTGCCGGTCTGGGGACCGTGGCGCCCGGGGTGGAAGCGCACCCGGGCACCGATGTTGAACCGCTGCATCGCCTGGAAGACCTGTTGGCGTTCCAGGTACTTGATCCGGTCATGCACGCGATCGCCCAGGGCGACGAGTTCGTCGATGGTCAGATCGTTGATGTCGATGTCACGCGCCATGGCGCAGCACGTCACTGCCGAGCGGGGCGTCGGCGAAGCGCTCCTTCCATACCCGCGGGGTCAGGGCGATGACGTCGCTCGCCGGGTGCTCGGCGATGCGCTGCAGGACGTCCACCAGGTACGTGTACGGGTTGATCCCCTGCAGCCGGCAGGTCGTGAGCAGGCTCTGGATGGTGCCGACATGCCGCGCCCCCGCCTCGCTCCAGCAGAAGTGCCAGTTCTTGCGCCCCATCGGGATCACGCGCAGCGCGCGCTCGAGATGGTTGGTGTCGATCGCCACCGCCGGGTCCGACAGGAACACCCGCAACGGGCCCTCGCGCTCATGGGCATAGGCCAGCGCCTTCGTGAACGGATCCGAGGGCAGGCGCCCGGGATCCTGGCGCTGCTCGTGGACCCACGCGAAGAAGGCGTCGACGACCGCTCGGCTGTGCTCGGCCCGGTAAGCCAGCGCCTTGTCCGGTTCAAGCCGGCGATCGCGGATCGCGGCCTCGTGTTCATAGAGCACGCGGATGTATTCAAGTGCCGTTGCGGTCCCGTCGGGCTCGCTCTTCTCGGCCTCGATGAACTGGCGCCGGGTGTGCGCCCAGCACTGGGCATGGGTGACACCACCCGTCGCCTTGGCGAAGCGCCGGTAGGCGCCGTAGCCATCCGTGATCAGCGTGCCGGTGAAGCCGGCGAGCTGCTCGTGGACATGGCGCGCCGCCCGCCCCGGCGAGAAGGTGAAGCTGATCTCGCCGGCGTCGCCGAAGATCGGCCAGTACCAGCCCTGCTTCATCTTCCCCTTCGCGGCGTTGCGCCCGGCCTTGATGGGCGTCTCGTCCATTGCCAGCACCGCGCTGTCCAGGATGTGCGCGTGCTGCGCGGCCGCGATCGGTGCCAGCAGCTCCGCCGTGCGGTTGGTCCAGTTCGTCAGCGTCGCCCGCGAGAGGTGGATGCCGGCGTCGGTCAGGCGCTGGTGCTGGCGATACAGCGGGCAGTGGTAGCAGAACTTGTCGACGATGAGCCCGGCGAGCACGCTGACATCGGCGCAACTGCCCTCCAGCACGTTCGCCGGCGCCGGTGGGGCGGTGACCGTGTGCTCGTCGCGGTGGCGCAGTACGGGCCGGCGGTACGCGAGCACCACCTGGCTGCCCGGGCGCTGCGCCAGGCGGTGGGTGGTGCGGTAGTCGATGATCTCCCACGCATCGGCGTCCGCCCCCTCGAGTTCGGGCGCGCGGACATCGATGGTCTCCACCGGCACGTCGGCGTCGAAGCGCAGGCCCTCTTCGGTGACCGCGTCACCGCGCTCCTTGTTCGAGCCGGGCGCATCGCGCTCGTAGCTGATCTTCTGCTTCTCGGGCGCCTTCGGCTTCTCCGGCACGTCGCCGGCGAACAGATCCGCGATGGCGCCCTCGCCATCGAGATGCCGGCGCTCGGAGCGCGGCCCGAAGACCTGGCGCTTCATCCATGCGAGCTGGCGCTCGAGCTCCTCGGTGCGCTGCAGCGAGCCGGCGAGCTGTTCGCGCAGCATCGCGTTGTCGGCGAGCACTTCGTCATAAGAAGGGCTCGCCGGCGTCACCGATGTCGATGCCGTGTGCATGACGCGCGATTATACCGGGGGCGTGCCCGCGCTTCGATGCTCGTAGCGCTTGTATCGGCGCGTATCGCGGGCATCGATGCCTTCGAGCAGCAGCTTCAGGCCGGTGACGTCGAGTGCGACCTTCTCGCCCTGCTGCCGCGGGTAGTGGAACTGCCCCTGCTCGAGGCGCTTCGACCACAGGCAGTAACCGCCGCGGTCGAAGTACAGCACCTTCATGTAGGTGCGCCGGCGGTTGATGAACACGAACAGATCCCCGCTGGTCGGCTCCTCGCCGAGCGCGTGCTTCGCCAGCGCGCTCAGACCCGTGAAGCTCTTTCTCATGTCGGTCGCCCGGGCGTACAGCCACACGCGCACCCGCGACTCGGGGAAGAACATCAGCGCCGGCGCAGTGTCAGCGACACGCCGTCGCCCAGCGCGATCTCGACCTCCCAGCCCGCGGGCCGCTCTTCGAGCGCGCCGAGATCGATCACCGCCGGGCCGGCCTCAGATGCCGGCTCCGCGTCGTCCTTCGCCAAGCGTCGCTTCCAGTACTGGAAGGTGCTCGGCGCCAGGCCCTCGCGCTGGCAGAATGCCTTCTGGCTCAGGCCGCTGCCCGCGAACGCCGAAAGGATCGCGCGCCACTGCGACTCGTTGCGCCGGACATATCCGGATGTCGTGCCTGCCATGATGTTCTCCCGTGTCGATGTGGACACGCGAGACGGTAGGTCACGCCATCGCCGCCGGGAAGAACGCCCTGGAATGAACGCTCACACCGGGACCAATGGGATGGCTTTCCTCGCCGAGCATGGCTATACCCTGACCAGATAGAACATAAATGCACTCTTCCTCGAAGTGATGCACGTGAAACTCGGTCGAGAAGTGCCCTGGCTGGCACGGTAACAAGGTGCACACCGATATTCTTGAGACCGACAGCATCTCCAAGAGACTTGTTGAGGCGCACCGCATTGTCGTTAAGAAAATGAAACCTTCTCTTCCCCCACCATTTCGGCGATTGCCTTTGCCGATAGGTACATTCTTACCCCCTTGCTGCCCAACGCTAGCGCTCGAGCCATGCGGCTTTGCCGCCTCGGCTGCAGAGCCATGTTGGGCGTGTTCGAAGCATTTACACCGCACCGCCTACCGCAGGTCGTACCCCATACGCAGCCATGGCACCATTCACTTGATCCTCTTCCGTTGTCTCCGGATAGAACCGGTAGCTCAGGCGCCCAAATTGCCTCGACTTCGTCAACCCACACCTCAATGACGCTACTGATTGGGAATTTTCCCCCAACCATATCCTCCAAAGGAGCAGCTAATTCCGTATACCGTGGTTCCGCCCTGTCGATCAGCTGAGCTGACCCGCGTATCTTGAACCCTTTCTGGACAAACACGTCTACAACACTCACGCACACGTGGGCTTCTTTGAGGATATTTCGCACACTACCGGGAGAGGCAATATTGGCAATAATAATGCGATCGTCCGCACAGCTCGAAAATATCTATTTCGGCGACACATTGGGCATGCCGTTGCTATCTACCGTCGCCAGCCAGCAAAGAACACTCCGTTCAACATACCGCTTGACCTCATCTGTAAGCGTCGTCACCTCCATTCGACTCTTGCCGGCTTTACGCCCGACGACAGGATCAGCCGCGCGCTTCAGCGCGTCGGCTGCATCCCATTGCTGGGCTCGTCAAACTGCATGCGCTCGAACGCCATCCAGATTCACGCTTGTCCGCGCGGACCAAAGATCATGCACGTTCTGCATCGCGAGCCAACTCTCAGGCGAACGGCCGAGAGACTTGGACAAGCGCAGCGCCATTTCCGGGCTGACCGAACTACGGCCCTGGAGGATTCGTGCCACCGTCGAAGGTGACACCTTGAGATTTCATTGAAAGGTGCCGAGCACTCAGGCCGTAGGGCTCAAGATAAACCTCGCGGATAAACTCACCTGGATGGGGCGGATTGTGCATAGCCATCAGTGATAATCCTCGTAATCCAGAACGAGGCGTTGCCGTCGCGGAACTCGAAGGTCAAACGCCAGTTGCCATTGACCGAGACCGACCACCGGTTCCGTTCCCTACCCTTCAAGCGGTGCAGGCGAAATCCGGCGATATCCATGTCTTCAATGCTGGCTGCCGTATCCAGAGCGGCCAGCTGCATCTCGAGCCTCCTCGCGCGCCGCGGCTGAATGCCCGCAGCACTCCCGGACTCGTAGAAGCGCCGGAGCCCCTTGTGCGGAAGGACTTGATCATTGGTGTAATGTACGCATATTGCGCATCACGCAACAACCGCCCAAGACAAGGAGCGCCCGCGCCGCGCCCAAAGCAAGGAACGAGCGGCGGGGCGCGGCGTCAGCAGCACCTGCATGCCGTAGCGCAGAGGGCTGCCGGTCGACGACTTCATGGTCACCTTCACGCTGCCCGCCGGGCTGCGCGGGCTGGCCTGGCGCCACCAGCGTAGCGTGTTCGACGCGCTGATGCGCACTGCCGCCTCGACGCTGCGCGACTTCGCCCGCAACCCCGCGAAGCTCGGCGGCGAGCCCGGACTGACCACGGTGCTCCACACGCATGCCCGCAACCTGGACTTCCATCCCCACTGGCCACGTGATCGTCCCCGGCGGCGCCGTCGATACCGGGCGCCGCCAGTGGCGCACGGCGAAGGGGCGGTATCTGTTCAACGGCTTCGCGCTCGCCCGGGTGTTCCGCGCGCGCATGCTCCAGGCCCTCAACCAGGACGGTCTGGCTCCGCTCGCCGGGCTGCCCGACCAGTGGGTCGTGCACTGCAAGCGCGTGGCGGCGCGGCGCGCCGGCGCTGGAGCACTCCGCCCGCTACCTCGACCGCGGCGTCATCGGCGAGGCCAGCATCCTCGATGACCGCGACGGGCAGGTCACGTTCCGCTACACCGATGGCCGCACCGGTGAGCGCCGCACGCGCACGCTGCCCGGCGAGGACTTCCTGCACCTCGTGCTCCAGCACGCGCCGCCCCGGCGCTTTCGCCGCGTGCGCGATTACGGCTTCCTCCACGGCAATGCCCGCCGCGTGCTCAGGCTGGTCCAGCGCGTGCGCGGCGTGCGCCTGCCGGCTCGAAGGAGCGCCAGCGCCCCGTGATCATCTGCCCCGAATGCCGGGGCCGACGCATGTCATCGCCGTCTACGACGGCCACCGCGACCGGGATAGCCGATCCGACCAGGACACCACGCCCGCCATTCACGCCACCCGTGGAGGACCCTGCACGATCGTCGATGACCGCGCATCCGGCACTGGCGCATGCCGAAGTCAGTGACCCCGCTCGGCCATCGAAAATCGACGCGGCCGTCGCCATACGACACCGGCATCCGCTGAAAAACCTTTCTGCAATAAGTACGTGTCACTCACGCTCACCGCCGGGCTTGTCCAACAACCGGATAAGGTCGTGGCTCGCTTCGCTCGCACGACCTATCCTTGTTCGTTAGAGATTATTTGCACTCATCTATCCCTGGACCCAGATACGTTATAGCGCCCAGCAGCACCGGCCACAACCAACACCTTCAACAGCAGCGCCCCGATATCCGTTGATTGTGTCCGCGCATTCCCTGCACACCGGACGGCTCGGTCCAATTCCCAATGCCAGAGCGAGCACTGGGATTAGGATCCAGTACACACGACCGTAGTCGGTGATCTCCTTGCCGGAGCGGCTGCACTCAATCGGCTCTTGCTTCGTTACCATTCGATCTCTTCGGGAGGAGCGCCCGTTACCGGGCGCCCCCCGCACAGACCCGGACGTGCGGTTTTCCCGCATCCGGTTCCTCGGTTGTACTCGCTTTCGCGACGGACGAGCCGTTACGTAAAGACCACATGCCCATGCTGTTTCTCTGTCGTTCTCGGCCACGCCACGTCCAGCTTCTTCAGGGCCGTGTTGAACTGCCCCCAGTTGAAGCTGCGCCGTTTGCCACCCCGTCGGTTCAGCCATTTGAAGGCACAACCGATCGCCCACTGGTAGAAGCTGTGCAGCGCCTTCTCATTGCTGCGCAGTCCGTAGTAGTTGTAGTGGCCCACCAACTGGCGATTCAGGGCCTTCACGAAAGCCCTGCCCGGCAGGTGGCGATTCGCCTTGATCCATTCCTTGAGCCGCCGCTTGGCATTGCGAAGCTTGCCGCGTGCCGTGCGCTTCATCACCCGGAGGTCACCCCGTCGGTCCCGCGCCCAGTACAGCTCGAAGCCGAGAAAGGCGAAGCGGCGGGGGAGTCCGGGATGAAAGCGACTGAAGCGCAGGATGCGGGTCTTGTCGGGGGCGAGCGAGAGGTGGAACTTCTCCAGCCTCTTCGGCAACACCCGATAGAACCGCTCAGCATCATCGCGATACTGGAAGGCGCAGACGTAGTCATCCGCGTAGCGGATGAGCAGCGCCTGACCGGCGCAACGCGGTTTGACCACGCGTTCGAACCACAGGTCGAGCGCATGGTGCAGGTAGACGTTGGCCAGTACCGGCGAGATGATGCCGCCCTGCGGGGTGCCGGACTCCGGGTGAAGTACCTGCCCGTCGGTGTCCAGTATGCCCGCCTTCAGCCATTTGCGGATCAGGTGGAGAAAGGCCTGGTCATCGATCCGCTGGGCCAGCATCTCCAATAGCCAGTCATGGTCGATGTGCTCGAAAAAGCCCTTGATGTCAGCTTCGACCACGTGACCGAACCGGCCATACTGGAGGTTGAACCCCAGATCGCTGACGGCGTCCCTGGCCCCTCGCCCCGGCCGGTAGCCATAGCTTACGGGCAGAAAATCCTGCTCGTAGATGGCGTTGAGCAAGGAGGCACAGGCCGACTGCACCAACTTGTCCTCCAGCGCGGGGATTCCCAGCGGCCGTTCACCGCCATCGTCCGTGGGAATGTAGCAGCGCCGGACCAGTCTGGTCCGGTAGCGTTTCGTCTTCAGGCGCTCGGCAAGATGCTGAAGGTTGACGTCGAGGTCCTGCTCGTACGCCTGTGCGGTAACCCGATCCACGCCACTGGCCGATCTCTTGTTGAGATTCCGCCAGCAGTGCGTGAGCAGATCCACATTCAGTTCTCGATAGAGATCCCGAAAACGGTGGTCTTTACAGGCATACGCCCGCTTGGCTATTCCCCGCAGTGAGGTTGGCTCGTGTTGTTCCAGTCCAACGGTGTCCGGCATCGAGTTTCCTTTGCGGGCTGCGTACTTCCGTGGGGTCCTTCGCCCTGTGGCCGGCTTTCCCGGCCTCCGACTACTATGCCCCATAAGACACCCCGGGGGCATCCGGCCACCTCGCGGCGGCCTGCCTGAGTCATGGCCCGCCATTCCACCGGGTCAGGCTTCGGTCTGGCTCCGTATCCGGGTTTCCCCTTCGTGCCTCAATAACCGCATGCCCTGTCAGTGGACGGCCCATGTCAGGAGCCCATCGGGGCTTCCCGAGTTCTACGGCGCATCTCTTCCTGCATGCCACGGCCTGAGGACTCCGCCGGACCGCCCCATCCTCGCCATACCGGCTGGGACTGTGTTGCCTTCGGGCACGTTAAAACCCTCGGCGTCCGGAACTGAGCTTGTCGAAGCTGTACCAGCACTTCAGGGTGCGCGATCACCCCTGCGGCCTACAGGATTCTCTGTCTACGCTTAACCTGCTTTGTTCGTGTTCCTCCACTCCGCCACAGGTCCAAGACTCGATAGGGGTGGGTGGCTAACCCTTACCGACGGGGACCTCACCCGCAAGATGCACCGAGCTTTGCTCGGCGCGATAACGCATAGCGAACGTGCTGGGTGGAGCGACGCGGAACCCAGTCAACGTTGAGCTACCTGTTATGGATTTTTCGAACGCTTCTCTGCTAGATAATTCACAAAGGATGCGCAGGTAACCAAGAAGTATTTCGCATCCGCCTGAGTTATGTTTGATTCTTCAAGCATTGCGTGACGAATCCGTCGTGTCACCGTATTGCAGAACGCCGAGAATGCGGAACGCAATGCTTCATGCAATTGCCCAGATCTCTCAAGAACCTTCAGCGCTTCCCCGAGCGTCGCGGTCGAATCGCCTGTTATCTCTTGACAGGCGCTTTCGACTGCCGATATCGACTCCTTTATAGAGTTCCTATAGTCGGGATTCGTTCGGTTGCTTAAATGCTCTATTGCCTGCTTGATGTGCGCCTTGGCTCCAGAAAATGGGGAACTCGATGCGGCTTGTTCGACTTCATCGACCTCTTCCTTATCCGTAACCGGAACCATTAGACCATCAATCAAGCGAAAACCGGCTAATTCTCTTTCGAGCACTCGGTTCAAGCGATC
This sequence comes from Halofilum sp. (in: g-proteobacteria), assembly GCA_034520925.1. GTDB lineage: Bacteria > Pseudomonadota > Gammaproteobacteria > XJ16 > Halofilaceae > Halofilum. Next base: position 11,598 of record JAXHNC010000005.1, read on the forward strand.
TGGCAGTTCTTGTAGCGCTCCATTTCCGTAACAAACTGACAGAATCTATAAAGTCATAAACCTCGTACCATTCCGCTTCAAAGAAATGCTCACGTACAGCCTCAAGGATTCGGTGTTCACTATCCGGTCTTCTATCGATCGGGCGTTTAAAATATCTCGACCAAAGAATCTGACTGAACGTCCAGATGTCTGGCTCTCCATGCGGTTTGAATAAAAATCCTTTGCTGCGCCAAATATCTACGTCCAGAACATTCCACAGGGAATTTCTCAATTCAGCAGTCATTCCGTCGCACTGAATCGCAGACCTGATCTCTGTAAGTCCCATACGTTGACTAAATCGCATGAAGCGCCACTCCAACTCCATAACGCATAGCTAACCGGCGCGAGGTACGAGCGTCCGGTTGAGCGCCGTGTTATGTGCTGCTGGCGCGATTTGGATATCTCTCTGGATGTTCGATGATCTCCTCTGTGAGATCGACATCGATATCCGGCCAATAAAAGTGTCCAGGTGACGGTTCCTCCACGTTTAAAACAATCTTTACCGGTTGATCCTTGAACCAGGGAAACTCGTCATAAGGCATAAACATCTCTTTATCATGGCTGAGTATCCACACGCCGTGACTGGAGATATGCAGTTACCTCAACCGCCGAAATGTTGTTTCCAGGCACTGAGAAGCTCATGGTAATGATCCTCAATTAGCGATTCGATCTTCTTTCAATTGCGCCCGGCTATACCGGTAGTTCCGAGCAAGCTGCAATTCAGGTTCGAGCCAGAACTTTGCTTCACCGTCATTTGAAACCACATGCACATGCCTCCGCGACTCTTCGCGCGAGAAAAAGAAGAAGCGATATCCCTTCTCCCGGAATACTGTGGGACTCATCTACCTCTCCTGCACATAGACGGGAGCGCTCAGCCGACGGCCTACCGCGTAGCGGTTGGGTGGTCGGCTGGAGCGCCTTGTTGGGCTTTAGGGTTCCTTCTCAAGAAGGCCCGCCGTATCCGCCTTCGAGATCAAATAATGAACAAACGCGGGAACACGACACGAGCATATATTTCGCTTCCTCGAACCCCACCGTGGGCTCGTCGAGGATGGCGTGTCGGATGCCGTCGGAGTCACTTGTGTAGCCGTATAGCTGGATAAAACCCTTCTTCAGGGCGCCGTGAAGCTGCACAGACTCTTGTAGCTTGGTCAGGGCGTCGGCGAGTCCCGCTTCGCCCGAGCCGTAGTATCTGTTGCGCCACTGATTCCACCGCGCTTATCGACTCTTTGATGGAGTTCCTGTACTCGGAGTAGGCTTCTTCCCCAGCATTTCCAAAGCTGCCCGGATGTGCGCCCGCGCACCCTCAAGCCCGTGTCTCCCGGCTTCCTGGGCTGCACGACTAACCTCGTCGGCTTCCACCCGATTTGAGATGGAGGCGATAGGTTTCCGGCAATGAACCTATACCCGGAGAGCTCTCTTTCGAGAATGACGTTGATCTTCTCCAATCGCTCACGATCATACTTTGACCGGTTCACGATTCGAGAGTTATGGGTCACCAAAACTAATTAGATCTACACCGCGCATACCATTCAAGCCGAAGAAATACGATTTCACCCATTTGCGACAGTCGTAGTCGTATATCGGTACGTTATCGACCGGAACCTTTCTAAATAGATGCGCAGTATTGGGCGAATGGTCTCCAGCTGATCGAACCGCGACCGACTGCTCATGTATCAGTTCCACAGGAATTAACGCAGATCCTCGGACATGCAGTCGGTCTGAATCGTTTTATCCGGCTCGACGAGACGAACCCTCTCCGAGACCTTTCACCACGCCGACCCCGCCTCTTGCTCGACAGCCCAACGAGTAGTTGAGCGGACCGCGCGAGGCCGAAAAAATACGCGAAGCCCGATCTTTGGCAGCTCATGGTGGATTATGCGACATAGCGGTTCCGCTCGAACGTCCTGTCTGACAAGCCTGTGAACGCGTTCCGGGTCTGATTGTCTTTATTGGGAATTTTGTCTGCGCCGTTTCCGCTGGGCGACGGCGGAGCCGCGAATCAGCGCCTGCCCGCACTCGGGACAAAGGGTTGCCGCGCCGCGCCCCGCGGCGGCGAGATACTCCTGCCAGCTTACCCTGCGCCGCGGCGACCGGGCACTCGCGCGCGGGTCGATCTGCGTCCGGCAACGCTCACGCCGTTCCCTGCATGCGTGCGCGTAGAGCCCGACGTGGCGCACGGTATGCTGGCCGGGCTCCGGGACATGCCACAGCAGGTGCTCGACGAAGCGCGACGCCTCCAGGCAGCGGACCCTGTACTTGCCGTCGCGATGATCTTTGTAGCGAAAGCGCACGTGGCCATCGCCCGCGCCGACGATCCGGGTGTTGGCGATGGGCCCACCGCGCACGTAGCGCGAGCAGGTACTTCGCCACGCCCTTGCCGTGGCCGTAGCGGCTCTCCAGGCGGACATTCCACTTCTTGGCGGCGGCGGCGCGCAGCGCGGCCTCGATGCCCTGGCGGCCACCTCCATCCGGCGAACGCAGCTTCCCCGCGCGCATGGCATCGGAGAGCTTCTCCAGCAGCTTGCCACGGTAGACCGGCTTCACCACGCCGGCCGGCAGCAGGTAATCGCCCGCCACGTCGCGCCACTCACCCTGCGCGGTCATCCCGCCGGCGCTCACCAGACAGTGGATGTGCGGATGCTGGTTCAGGGTCCGTCCCCAGGCGGTGCAGCGCCATCAGGATGCCGGGGTGGCGCCGAGTGGGACGCTCCTGGCCGAGCAGTTGCAGCAGGGTGTCGCGGCACGCGCCGAACAGGGCATCGGTGAACTCGCGTCGATCGTAGCGCCACAACGCCAGCAGTTCGTGAGGCACCGTGAAGATCACATGAAGATGGTCGCACGGCAGAAGCCGATCCTGCTGTCTGTCGAGCCATTCGCCCTTCGCCTTCTCCGCGCACGTCGGACAACTGCGATGCCTGCACGAATGGTATTGCGTGCGCACATGGTGACCATCCGGGCAGCGCTGCTCGTGGCCGCCCATCGCCTCGGTGCGGCAGGCCACGATCGCATGACCCGCACGCTGCTGCGGCTTCGAAAGCTTCCCGCCGTTACGCACTTCATCGAAATGGTGCATGAATATGTCCTGGATCGTCGGCTTCCCTGCCATTGCATGCCTCCTTTTGCAGTGCGTACCACAGCGTTTCAAACATCAACGTCGGCAAACAACTGCCGACCACATCAAAGCTTCCTTCCTGCCGCGTAGCGGCTTTGTGCAACAGGTCATCGGCGGAAAAATTCCGTGATGAAACGCGGAAAAAATCCGCCTATCTCCAGTTCGGTTTTTTCGTGACACGTCGTCGGCTGGTCCGGATCCACCACCAATCCCCATTCTGGCGGCTATTCCGGATCCCACCGGACCGCCCGTGATCCAGTTCGGTTCGACGTCGCCTCGGAGAAATGCGGAATTTTTCCGCCCATCGACAACGCTCAGCCACCGCTAAGCCGCGCGGCGGATTGGCGATCGGATTGAGCGCTTGGCTATGACCTTCTCTTCCAATGGCTCGGACTCCTGCGCGCGTGCATGACTGCGAACACGACAGCAGTTTCTCCGGCGACGCGGTAAAACACACCAAATGGAAACCGGCCAATGAGAGCCCGACGGATGCCTCGATGCACAATGGGATACATATCCGGTCGCTCTGCAAGCGCATCAAATGCTGCACTGAGCTCATCCAGAAACTCATGTCCGAGGCCCCCTCGCTGCTGCTCGTACCAGCTCGCCGCTTCTTTAATGTCCCGTTCGGCCTCTTCGCGAAGCTGAACGGAGACAGTCACAGCCGCTTCCGGATATCCGCCAGGGATGCTTCGGCTGAACGTCCGGTCACGCAATCAGCCTCATAAGCGTCGAGACGCCGATCCAGCTCTGCCCGTTGCTCGTCCGTTAGCGGTAGAGACTCCTGGTCCACGGCGATGCTGTCCCATAAATCCTCGACGAGCTTGATCCGCTGCTCGAGAGTCAGGTCACGAAATGTCGGATTCATCCAGATGCCTCCTCATGACAGTACTTTACGGCACCCAGGGGCGAAGGGGACATAATGAGGTCGCCCCGGTTTCACGGGCACCGGATCAAGGCACATCCGCCAGTGCGTTGGGCGCAAGCGGCCCTTGGCGGCAGCCGATCCATTCTCCTTTATTGATGTCCCTGACCGGCTTGCCTGTTGTACCAATGCCGATATACTGTATTTGCATACACTATCGCCAGGGAGGCAGCCATGTCCAGGGAACGGAAATCCTCGCCATTCCTCGATGAAGTCCGGGCAGCGATTCGCGTGCGGCATTACGCCATCCGCACCGAGCAGGCGTACCTCGACTGGACCCGGCGCTTCATCCTTTTCCACGGCAAGCGGCATCCGCGGGATATGGGCGCGGACGAGGTGCGCGCGTTTCTGACGCATCTGGCGGTCGACGGGAACGTGGCGCCCTCGACGCAGAACCAGGCGCTCAATGCGCTGGTCTTCCTGTATCGGTATGTGATCGAACGTCCGCTGGGCGAGATCCCCGGCATCGTGCGGGCGAATCGACCGCCGAAGCTGCCGGTGGTGCTCTCCCGCGATGAAATCGGCCGCGTGCTCGCGGGGCTGTCGGGCGCGTACTGGCTGGTCGCCTGTCTGCAGTACGGATCGGGGCTGCGGCTGATGGAGAGCGTGCGCCTGCGGGTGAAGGATCTGGATTTCGAGCATCGGGCGCTGTTCGTGCGGGCGGGCAAAGGCGGCAAGGATCGTGTGGTCACCCTGCCCGATGAGTTGATCACGCCGCTGCGGCGCCAGCTCGAATACCGGCGGAACCTGTTCGAGCAGGACCGGGTGGCGGGTGTCGCCACGGTATATCTGCCGCACGCGCTCGCGCGGAAGTACCCGAATGCGGCTACGCAGTGGGGCTGGCAGTACGTCTTCGCGTCGGATCGTTTGAGTCGGGATCCGCGCAGCGGTGTCCGCCGCCGGCACCATATCGATGAGAGTTCCGTTCAGAAGGCGGTCAAGCACGCATTGCGCGAGGCCGGGATCGAGCGGCCGGCCAGTTGCCATACGCTGCGGCATTCGTTCGCCACGCATCTGCTGGAGGGCGGCGCCGATATCCGGACGGTGCAGGAGCAGCTCGGGCATGCGGATGTGCGGACGACGCAGATCTATACGCATGTGATCGAGCGCGGCGGGCGTGGGGTGAAGAGTCCGTTGGGGGCGGTGCTGGGTGGATCGCGCCGGGCGCCGCGCCGGTGGATGGCGGGGCGTGAGTGTGGCGCGTGTTTGTGGGCGGTGGTGTCCATACCGGGCGCCTGTGGGGGAACGGGCGGTAGTGGTTATGGCCCGGTCCGGGTGCGTGATGGGGCGAGAATGGCAGGGTTGGTGGGTTGCGTCCAGATGGGGTGGTTCGCGCGCAAGCGCGCTCCTACCGGGTGAGGGTCTGGATGATTTTTGCGGCTCGGGTCATGCCGGTGGTGAGGTGGCCGCGGATCTCTTCCATGCTGATTTCTTTGTCGGTTTTGCCGGCGGCGGGGTTTACGACGACGGCGAGGCAGGCGTAGGGGATGTCGAGTTCTCTGGCCAGTGCGGCTTCGGGCATGCCGGTCATGCCGACGAGGGTGCAGCCGTCGCGTTCGAGGCGGCGGATCTCGGCGGCGGTCTCGAGGCGTGGGCCCTGGGTGGCGGCGTAGCAGCCGCCGTTGGTGGCCGGGATGTCGGCTTTGTCGGCGGCATCGAGCAGGGCCTGGCGGACGGATTCGGTGTAGGGCCAGGTGAAGTCGATGTGTTCGACTTCGGCGCCCTCGCCTTCGAAGAAGGTGGAGGGGCGGCCCCAGGTGTAGTCGATGAGCTGGTCGGGGATGGCGATGTTGCCCGGTTCGGGGTGTTCCGGGATGCCGCCTACGGCGCCTACGGCGACGATGCGGTCGACGCCGGCGTCCGCGAGGGCGCGGAGGTTGGCGCGGTAGTTGATCTCGTGGGGGGCTACGGAGTGGTCGTGGCCGTGGCGTGGGAGGAAGGCGATTCGGGTGTTTTCGATGGTGCCCGTGACGAGGCCGGCGGAGGGGGTGCCCCAGGGGGTGTTCGGGGTGTGTTCTTTGCGGTTTTCGATGAGGTCGAGTTGGTCGAGGCCGGTGCCGCCGATGATGCCTAGCATTTTGGGTTGTCCGTTTGGATTTGGCGTTTTGAGTTTCGGGTTGGGGATGTGTTTTTGGTCCGGTTGTGTTGTTTGTTGGGTTTCGCTTCGCTCAACGCCAACCTACGTGAACGGCCTACGGTTGCTCGGGTAGGGCGTAGATGCCGGGGGCGTTGCGGTGCCAGCCGTGGTAGTCCATGCCGTAGCCGAAGGCGTAGCGGTCGGGGATCTCCAGGCCGATGAAGTCGGCGTGGGCCTCGGGGGTTTTGCGGTCGTGTTGTTTGTTGACGAGGACGGCGGCGCGGACTTCGGCGGCGCCCTGCTCTTCGCACCAGGCTTCGACGGCGGCGAGGGAGTGGCCTTCGTCGAGGATGTCGTCGATGATCAGTACGCGGCGATCCTTGAGCGGCGTGCGCGGCCTGGCGAACCATTCGAGGTCGTGGCCGCGGGTGGTGTTGCGGTAGCGGGTGACGTGGATCGAGTCGAGTTCCAGCGGTGCGCGCAGTCGTGGCAGCAGCATGCCGGTGGTGACGATGGCGCCCTGGAGCATGCACAGGGCCACGCAGTCGCGGCCGTCCAGCCAGGCGTCGATCGCCTCGGCGATCCGATCCGCCGCTTCCTCGACTTCGGCGGGCGTGTAGAGGCGTTCGGCCTGGTCGATCGCGGGTATGTTCATTCTCCCCCCTCGCCTTCGGCCTCGCCGTGGCGGCCGCGGCCCTGCCCGCGTTTCGCGCCGCGCTGCCAGTGGGCCGCGTTGGACTGATCGTCGGCCTCCGCGGGTTCGCCGCCGGGTTGCGGCAGCGTGGCCACGTGCAGGGTCGAAGTCGGGTATGCGATCTCGGCGTCGTGCGAGCGAATGATGTCGCTGACGCGCAGCATGATCTCTTCCTTGATGGCGTGATAGGGCGCCCAGCGCGTCTCCTGGGTGAGGCAGTAGATCATCAGGTCGAGCGACGACGCGTTGTACTGCGTGAAGTTCACGATCAGGGTCGCCTCGCTGTCGATCTGTTCGTGTTGATCGAGCATGGCGCGCACATCGTTGGCGATGCTGGAGACGACGGCGATGTCGTCGTAGCGGACCCCGATGGTCTCGTAGATGCGCCGGTGGGTCATGCGCGAGGGGTTCTCGACGATGATGTTCGAGAAGATCGAGTTGGGGACGTACAGCGGGCGCTGGTCGAAGGTGCGCAGGCGCGTGATGCGCCAGCTGATGTGCTCGACCGTGCCCTCGATCTCGCGGTCGGGCGAGCGCACCCACTCGCCGACGGCCATCGGGCGGTCGAGATGCAGCATGATGCCGCCGAAGAAGTTGGCGAGCATGTCGCGCGCGGCGAAGCCGATGGCGATGCCGCCGATGCCGCCGAACGCGAGCACGCCGGAGATCGAGAACCCGAGCGTCTGCAGCAGGACGAGGCCGACGCCGATCAGCACGGTGGCGCGCAGGAGTTTCCCGATCGCCTCGACGGTGGAGCGGTCCGGCCCTTCGTCGGGGCTGAGCGAGACCGTGCGCACGCGCTCGATCAGCCGGCCCTCGACGGCGCGGGTCAGGCGCAGCGCGAACCAGCCGAGCGCGGCGATGACGCCGGCCTTGCGGAGGGCCCCGACGTAGCCGAACAAGGCGGCGTCCGTTTCCGCGTAGCGGCCGATCGCCTCGGCGGCGATGGTGATGCCGAGCACCCAGATGACGAGGCCGATGGGGCCGACCAGCGCCCAGAGGACGGTGTCGTCCCAGAGGTTGCTCGTGCGGTGCGCGCGGCGGACCAGACCGCGGATGACGAGGCGCTGGGTCAGGTCGAGCGCGGCGGTGGCGAGCAGGATCACGAAGACCCAGATCATCCAGCGGTTGCCGCCGGCCCAGGTGGTGAGTTCGATCAGCCAGTCGGGCATGTTCATGACGGCTCCCGCTTCATTGTCCGTGGTCCGTATGGCCGATCCGGTCCACGATCGCGCGGGCCTCCGCCCACTCGGCGGTGGACTCGAGCTCGCGGTCGATGCCGTCGGCCGGATGGCCGTGCAGACGCATCAGGCGCGCGACCGACACCGGGCGATCCTCGACCGGGAGCGCCTCGACCACTTCGGCGGCCTGCCTGCGGTCGTTGCAGACGAGGACCATGTCGCAGCCCGCGGCCAGGGCTTTGCGCGCGCGCTCGACGCTGCCGCCGACCGTCCCGGCCCCGGCCATGGCGAGGTCGTCGCTGAAGACGGCGCCGCCGAACCCGAACCGCTCGCGCAGGATGTCGTTGATCCAGATCGACGAGAATCCGGCCGGGACGTCATCGACCGCCGGGTAGGTCACGTGCGCCGGCATGACGCCGGGCAGGCCCTGGTGGGCCAGGCGCTCGAACGGGATGCCGTCGAGCTGGAGGATGTCCTCGCGGCCGCGCGGGTCCACCGGGCACTCGTGGTGCGAGTCCGGGGCGACGCTGCCGTGCCCCGGGAAATGCTTGCCGATGGCCGCCATGCCGGCATCGCCCATGCCGCGCATGACCGCCGCACCGAGCCGCGCGACCGCATCGGGGTCGTTGTGGAACGCGCGGTCGCCGATCACGGCGCTGATGTCGCGGCGCAGATCCAGTACCGGCGCGAAGCTCAGATCGACGCCGACGGCGAGCAGCTCCGCCGCCAGCAGCCAGCCGAGTGCGCGCGCCTCGGCCTCGGTGGCCTGCGGGTTCTCGTCGTAGCGCTCGCCGAGCCGCCCCATCGGGGGCAGCGCGGTAAAACCCTCGCGGAAGCGCTGGACGCGGCCGCCCTCCTGATCGACGGCGACCAGCAGGTGCGGCTCGCGCAGGGCATGGATCTCGTCGACCAGCGCCGCGAGCTGGTCGCGGTCCGCGTAGTTGCGGCTGAACAGGATCACGCCGCCCACGTTCGGGTGCATGAGCAGCTCGCGGTCTTCCGCCGTGAGGCTCGTGCCGGCGATATCGAGCATGACCGGGCCGAGCGGCATCAGCGCGCCTCCAGCAGGACGACCGCGTGCGCGGCGATGCCCTCGCCGCGGCCGATGGAGCCGATGCCCTCGTGCGTGGTCGCTTTCACGTTGACCGCGCGCCGGTCGAGATCGAGCTCGGCGGCGATGCCCTCGCGCATGGCGTCGATATGCGGGCCGATGCGCGGGCGCTCGGCGATGATGGTGAGGTCGGCGTTGACGGCGACCCAGCCGCGATCGCGCACGAGCGCGACCGTGCGCCGCAGCAGTTTCTGGCCGGAGGCACCGGCCCAGGCCGGTTCGGTGTCCGGGAAGTGGCGGCCGATATCGCCCAGGGCGGCGGCGCCGAGCAGCGCGTCGCAGAGGGCGTGCAGCGCCACGTCGCCGTCGGAGTGCGCGCGCAGGCCGAAGGGGGCGTCGATCCGCTCGCCGCCGAGCATGACGTGATCGCCGTCCGTGGTCGCGTGTACGTCGTAGCCGTGTCCGATTCGCATGGTCATTGTCCGCCGCGCATCGCCAGCACGGCCGCCGCGAGCGGCAGATCGTGCGGGCGCGTGATCTTGATGTTGGCCGGGTCGCCCTCGACGAGGCGCGGGGCGTAGCCGGCGCGTTCCATGGCCGAGGCCTCGTCGGTGATGGCGGGGTCCGTCGCGTCGCCGATGGCCTCGCGCAATGTACCACCGTGAAAGAGCTGCGGCGTGAGCGCCTGCCACAGCCCGCTGCGGTCCTCGGTGGCGGCGACGCGGCCCTCGGCGTCGGCGCGCTTGAGGGTGTCGCGGACCGGCACGGCGAGGAGCGCGCCGGCCGGCTCCGATGCAAATGCGAGCAGGCGTTCGATCTCGTCGTCGGACAGGCACGGGCGCGCGCCGTCGTGCACCAGTACCGGTCCGTCCGCGGCGTCGCCGAGCGCATCCAGGCCCGCCGCCACCGAGGCCGCCCGGCTCGCACCGCCGGTCACGGTCTGCACGCGCGCATCGCTCGCCGCCGGCAGTTCCGCGAACCGGGTGTCATCGGGCGCGAGCGCGACCACCAGCCGCTGGAGGCCGGGATGGGCCAGCAGCGGCGCGAGCGCCCATTCGATGACCGCGTGGCCGGCCAGCGGGAGATACGTCTTCGGCGTCGTGCCGCCCATGCGCGCGCCGGCACCGGCGGCGGGGACGACTGCACTGAATGCGATCGGGCTCACGGGCTGTCGGACTCCGGCGCGGGACTGTCCTTCTTCGGGGCGGAGTCGGGTGACCCTTCGGACCCGGCCTCGGGCAGCGGTTCGGCTTCGCTGGCGTCCTTTTCGATGATGCGAAAGAAGGTCTCGCCCTTGCCGACCATGCCGAGTTCCGATCGGGCCCGGGCCTCGACCGCCTCCATGCCCTTCTTGAGGTCACGCACCTCGGCGGCGAGCGCCTCGTTGCGTTCGCGCAGGCGCGCGTTGCGCTCTTCCTGCGTCGCGATTTCCCGCTTCAGGCGATAGACCTCGGCCAGACCGCCATCGGCAAACCACAGACGGAACTGCAGCGTCAGCAGCAGTGCGACCAGTACGGCGATCAGGACTTTCAATACGCCTCCCGCGGCCATCCCCGGCCGCCGGTCCGATCAGGCGAGCGGACCGAACACGCCCCGCCCGCCGTAACGGCCGCGGTCGCCCAGCCGTTCCTCGATACGCAGGAGTTCATTGTACTTGGCCACGCGGTCGGACCGGGATGCCGAACCGGTCTTGATCTGGCCGGCGCCGGTGGCGACCGCGAGCTGCGCGATGAACGTGTCCTCGGTCTCGCCCGAGCGATGCGACACGACGTTGCGATAGCCGGCGGCATCGGCCATGCGCATGGCCTCCAGCGTCTCGGTGAGCGTGCCGATCTGGTTCACCTTGATGAGGATGGCGTTGGCCGCCGCGCGGTCGATGCCTTCCTGCAGGATGGCCGGGTTGGTGACGAACAGATCGTCGCCCACGAGCTGGACCTTGTCGCCAAGGCGGCGCGTGAGTTCGATCCAGCCTTCCCAGTCGCCCTCGGCCATGCCGTCCTCGATCGACAGGATCGGGTACTGGTCGACCCAGGCGGAGAGGTATTCGATGAAGCCGTCGGCGTCGAAGCTGCGGCCCTCGGAGGCGAGGTTGTAGGTGCCGTCCTCGCAGAACTCCGAGCTGGCGACGTCGAGCGCCAGCCAGATGTCGCGGCCCGGGCGGTAGCCCGCCGCCTCGGTCGCCTCGAGGATGGTCTCGATGGCGGCCTCGTTCGACGGCAGGTCCGGCGCGAAGCCGCCCTCGTCGCCGACGCCGGTCGCGAAGCCGCGCTGGCCCAGCACCTTCTTGAGCGCATGGAAGATCTCGGCGCCGCAGCGCAGTGCTTCGGAGAAGCTCTCGGCGCCCGCCGGCACGATCATGAACTCCTGCAGGTCGACGCTGTTGTCGGCGTGCGCGCCGCCATTGATGATGTTCATCAGCGGCACCGGCAGCGTGCGCGCGCGCTCGCCGCCGAGGTGTTCGTACACCGGCACGCCGGCCTCGGCGGCCGCGGCCCGGGCGTTCGCAAGCGACACGGCCAGCAGCGCGTTGGCGCCCAGCCGGGCCTTGTTGTCGGTGCCGTCGAGGTCGATCAGCGCGCGGTCGAGCGCCGCCTGGTTGCCGGCCTCGAAACCGTGCATCGCCTGGCCGATCTCGCGGTGGACGTGGGCGACGGCGTTGCGCACGCCCTTGCCGAGGTAGCGGCTCTTGTCGCCGTCACGCAGCTCGATGGCCTCGCGCACGCCGGTCGACGCACCCGACGGCACCGCGGCCCGGCCGTAGCTGCCCGACGCGAGGAAGACATCCGCTTCGATGGTGGGGTTGCCGCGCGAGTCCAGGATCTCGCGGGCACGGATATCGATGATCTCGCTCATCTCGATGCTCTCCGTTCGGTTCTTCGCGTCGTGGTGGTGGTGTTGCTCAGTGGTGCGAGCCGTGGCGAGCGATCCGGTTCGATCGCAGCCGCGCTCGATGCAGCCGGTCGAGCCGGCAATCACGCCGGCCATGGAGCTCCGGATGCGCCCGTCGTCCACGGATTCGCGTCATGCTCGACTCTCACGATCCGGTGCTCACCGGGCTGCGTAGCCCGGTATTTACCGGCTCAGCCAGTCATTTTCCGCGTAGGGCTGGGCTTTCACCACCCGGTCCAGTTCGACCAGCGTTGTCAGCAGCGATTCGAGCCGGTCCAGCGGCCAGGCGTTGGGGCCGTCGGAGAGGGCCTGTTCCGGGCGCGGGTGCGTCTCCATGAACAGCCCGGAGACGCCGGCGGCGACGGCCGCGCGGGCCAGTACCGGCACGAACTCGCGCTGGCCACCGGAGGAACTGCCCTGCCCGCCCGGCAACTGCACGGAATGGGTCGCGTCGAACACGACCGGGCAGCCGGTATCGCGCATGACGGCGAGGCCGCGCATGTCCGAGACGAGGTTGTTGTAGCCGAACGAGACGCCGCGGTCGCAGACCATGATGCCCTCGCCGCCGGCGGCACGCGCCTTGTCGACGACGTTCACCATGTCCCAGGGCGCGAGGAACTGGCCCTTCTTGATGTTCACCGGGCGGCCGGCGGCGGCCACGCGCTGGATGTAGTCGGTCTGGCGGCAGAGGAAGGCCGGGGTCTGCAGCACGTCGACGACGGCGGCGACCTCATCGACCGGGGTGTATTCGTGCACGTCGGTGAGCACGGGCAGACCGGTCTCGGCGCGCACGCGCTCGAGCGCCGCCAGGCCGGCCTCCATGCCCGGTCCGCGGTACCCGGATACGGAGGAACGGTTGGCCTTGTCGTAGGACGCCTTGAAGATCACCGGCACGCCGGTGCGCCGGGAGATGCCGGCCAGCGCCTCGGCGATCTCGAGCGCGAGCGACTCGCTCTCGAGCGCACACGGGCCGGCGATCAGGAAGAGTGGGCGGTCCGGGCCGACTTCGAAACCGCAGAGGTCCATCAGCGGTGTCCGGCGTAAACCAGTGCGGCGGCCACGAAATCCGTGAACAACGGATGGCCGTCACGCGGGTTGGACGTGAACTCCGGATGGAACTGGCAACCGATGAACCACGGGTGATCGGGCAGTTCGGTGACCTCCACCAGCGCGTTGTCGATCGAGGTGCCGGAGAAATGCAGGCCGGCCTCGCGCAGGGTGTCGAAGTAGTTGTTGTTGAACTCGTAGCGGTGGCGGTGACGCTCCATGACCGCGTCGGCGCCATAGATCCGGCTGATGCGCGAACCGGGCGCGAGCTGCGCCTGCTGCGCGCCGAGGCGCATCGTGCCGCCGAGATCCGAGTCCCGCGAGCGCTGTTCGATCTCGCCGGCGACGGTCTGCCACTCGGTGATGAGGGCGATCACCGGATGCGGTGTCTGCGGATCGAACTCGGTGGAGTTCGCGCGTTCCAGCCCGGCGACGTTGCGCGCGTACTCGACCACCGCGAGCTGCATGCCGAGGCAGATCCCCAGAAACGGTACGCGCTTCTCGCGGGCGTAGCGCACGGCCGTGACCTTGCCTTCGACGCCGCGGACACCGAAGCCGCCCGGGATCAGGATGGCGTCGAGGCCGTCGAGCTGCGCCGTCCCTTCCAGCTCGATCTGTTCCGAATCGATGTAGCGGATACGGACCTTGCTGCGGGTCTTGATGCCGGCGTGGATCAGCGCCTCGTTGAGCGACTTGTAGGAATCGGCGAGGTCGATGTATTTGCCGATCATGCCGACCGTGACTTCATGTTCGGGGTGATCCAGCCCGTCGAGCACGCCCTCCCAGTCCGAGAGGTCGGCCGGCGGCAGTTCATCCAGCAGGCCCAGGCGCTCGAGCATGATGTCGTCGAGGCCCTGGCGCTGGTAGATCTGCGGGATGCGGTAGATCTGGTCGACGTCGATCGCGGAGGCGACCGCGCGCTCGGGGACGTTGGTGAACAGCGCGATCTTGCGCCGCTCCTCCTCGGCCAGTGGCTCGGCGGCGCGGCACAGCAGCATGTCCGGCTGGATACCGATCGAGCGCAGTTCCTTGACCGAGTGCTGCGTGGGCTTGGTCTTCACCTCGCCGGAACTGGCGATGTAGGGCACCAGCGTGAGGTGAATGAACATCACGTTCTCGCGACCCTCTTCCACGCCCATCTGACGGATCGCTTCCATGAACGGCAGCGATTCGATGTCGCCGACCGTGCCGCCGATCTCGACCATGGCGATATCGGCATCGCCGGCGCCGTCGCGGACCAGGCGCTTGATCTCGTCGGTGATGTGCGGGATGACCTGCACGGTCGCGCCGAGGTACTCGCCGCGGCGTTCCTTGGAGATCACGTTCTGGTAGACGCGGCCGGTCGTGAAGTTGCTGCGCTGGCTGGTGCGGATCCGGGTGAAGCGCTCGTAGTGACCGAGGTCGAGGTCGGTCTCGGCGCCGTCGTCGGTGACGAACACCTCACCGTGCTGATACGGGCTCATGGTGCCCGGATCGACGTTGATGTAGGGATCGAGCTTGAGGATCGCGACGCGCAGTCCGCGCGCTTCGAGCAATGTACTGAGGGATGCGGCGGCGATGCCTTTCCCGAGAGAGGAAACGACACCACCGGTTACGAATACGAAACGGGCCATTTGAGTTCGCGCAACTCGGCTGAGGGAAGGGGTCCGCGTGCAAACGGCGGAGGTTAGCAGACCCCCCGAAATCGCACAATTGCGGGATGGTTCGAAGGGCCCGCGCCGATGCCTTCACCCTCGACAATCATCACACGAACGTAGGCCGGTTTTGCGCGGTCCATCGCGCTCGCCACCGGGCCAGGCGCCTCACCGCGCAATGCCGGCATTCCCCGGCGGCGTGTGGCGTGCATGCCTGAAAGTCCACGGGCGCCGGGGAAAACCGGCCTACGTTCCGTGTACGCATGCCGGGTCGTGGACGTAGGCCGGCCTTCGCCCGCAACGAAGTGGAGGGCGAATGCCGGCACGGCGTGTCCAGGATCGATAGCGTTCGGGCATGGCAACCGGTTGCCGGCATTGCCCGGCACAGCCCGCGCCGGGCACTGAACCGCCGATCCATTGCCGGGCAAGGCCGGCCTACTTTGGAACCGTTACGGCCGCGGGATGCCGATCGCGCCGATGAGGTGGCCGTCGACGTAGACCAGCGGGATGCGGTCGCGCTCCCATGGCGGGACGCCGTTGTCGGCGAGCCAGCGTTTGAGGGCGACGCTGCCGTGGCCGTCGGCGCGGGGCAGGCGTTCGCCGCCCTGGCGGAAGCGGATCTGGACCTGGCTCGCCGGGTCGATCGCGCCCGTGAGCGCCGTCAGCGCCTCCGGCTGGATGCGGCGGTGCGGCAGATCGAGGGGCCGCGCGGTGTCGGTCCAGTCGTAGACCGCTTCGGGATCAATCTCCGGCACCGGTGCCAGCGCCCAGGCCTCGCCGCGCCAGCGGCGTACCTCGCCGCCGGGCCAGGCGACGTGCGGATTGCGGTCGGGGGCGGCGCCGACGAGTTGCCCGCGGAGCGATTCCAGGCGCGCGGCACCGGGGCGCGGCAGGCCCTCGCGCTGGACCCACCAGCGCAGGAGCGCGCGCTGACGGAACGCCGGCAGGGTCGCGAGGGCATCGCAATCGAGCGTCGCGGTGACGGTCCCGCGGCAGGTCACGAAATCATGCGCGGCGAGGCTGTCGACCCCGGCCGCGGCCTCGCCGGCCTGCCCGGCGGCGCGCGCGAGCGTGGCGTCGACCTCGGCGTGGCGTTCGCGCAGGACCGGCAGCACGCGCTCGCGCAGCCAGACGCGGTCGTAGTCGGTGTCCGCGTTCGCCGGATCGTCGAGCGCTTCGAGGCCACGGCGATGCAGCTCGGCCTGCAGGCGCTCGCGCGGGATTTCGAGCCAGGGCCGCAGGTGCAGGCCCGCCCCCAGCGTTCGTCGGACCGGCATGCCGGACCAGCCGTGCACGCCGCCGCCGCGCAGCAGCGCCAGCAGGAGGGTCTCGGCCTGGTCATCCCGGTGGTGCGCCGTGAGCAGGACCTCGCCACTGCGCAGGCGCTCGCCGAGCGCGGCGTAGCGGGCCTCGCGGGCGGCGGCCTCGGGCCCCTCCCCGCGCGTGGCGCCCGCGTCGACCCGCACCTCGTCGCAACGCAGACCCAGGCCGCGCGCGACCCGACGGCAATGCTCCGCCCAGGCATCGGCATCGTGATGCCAGCCGTGATGGATATGCAGGGCGCGCACCCGACGCCGCGGCAGGGTCTCGGCGGCCAGATGCAGGAGCAGCGTGGAATCGGGCCCGCCGCTGAACGCGATCACGACGCCGCTGCGCTGCGGCGCCTGCTCGGCCAGGACGGCCTTGAGCCGTTCGGCGGGGTCCGGTGAGTCTGTCGCGCGCTGGTTCATGGCGGGTTCTGGAGCGGGCTCTGTGCGGGCTGAACACACCCGCGGGCGAAGGCGGCGAGCATGGACGGTATGAGCGGCGCGTGCTTCGCGGCCGACACGGACAGAGCGATTATTACGCGTGCGATCCGTCGCGTCGCATCGGACCCGGATCAGGCCGCGTGATGATTGGCCTGACGGCCCGCGGTGTCACTTGCCCACGACGCTGCGCGGACCGCGCCGGACGTCGTTCAGCCGGTATCGCGGTAGCGGCCGTAGGACGTCAGGCGCTTGTAGCGCTGCTCGATCAGTTCGTCGGTGTCGCCGCCGTCGAACGCGGAAATCGCCTCGATCAGCGCGCCGCGCAGCCGCTCGGAGGCGTCGTCGTAGGCGCGGTGCGCGCCGCCGAGCGGTTCGCCGATGATCTGGTCGATCAGGCCGAGCTCCTGCAGCCGTGGCGCGGTGATGCCCATCGCCTCGGCCGCCTCGGCGGACTTCTCCGACGATTTCCACAGGATCGAAGCGCAGCCCTCGGGCGAGATCACGGAATAGGTGGAGTATTCGAGCATCATCAACCGGTCGCCGACGCCGATGCCCAGCGCGCCGCCGGAGCCGCCCTCGCCCACCACGGTGGCGATGATCGGTACGCGCAGTTCGGACATGGCGTAGAGGTTGCGCGCGATCGCCTCGCTCTGGCCGCGCTCCTCGGCACCGACGCCGGGGTAGGCCCCGGGCGTGTCGATGAAGGTCAGGATCGGCATGCTGAATTTCTCGGCCATGCGCATCAGCCGCAGGGCCTTGCGGTAGCCCTCCGGGCGCGCCATGCCGAAGTTCCGCTTCAGCTTCTCCTTGGTGTCGCGCCCCTTCTGATGGCCGATCACCATGACCGGACGCCCGTCGAGCCGCGCCGGACCGCCGACGATGGCCGGATCGTCCGCGTACGAGCGGTCGCCGTGGAGCTCGGTGAATTCCTCGAACACGCGATCGAGGTAGTCCAGCGAGTACGGGCGCATCGGATGCCGTGCGAGCTGCGCGATCTGCTGCGGGCGCAGTTTGGCGAAGATGCTGCGGGTCAGCGACTCGCTCTTCTGCTGCAGCCGCTGGATCTCCTCGTTGATATTGATCTCGGGGTTGGCGTCCGAGCCCAGATGGCGCAACTCGTCGATCTTCGCCTCGAGTTCCGCGATCGGCTGTTCGAATTCGAGAAAATTCGGGTTCATGGGTTAGCGGCTGATCCCTGCATGTTCCTGACAATTGGCCGCGATGATACAGGGAGATTGCCGGCTTATGCACGTTTGGAAGGGCGGAGGGCGAAGGCGGCAGGCGTAGGTTGGGTTGAGCGCCAGCGATACCCAACGGGTCGACGCGGGATACCCGAATGACGTCTCGTCGCTGGCGGATCGCTCGACTTGTTGGGTTTCCTTCGTCAACCCAACCTACGGCAGCTGGCAACGGACCGCAGTCCGTCGGCCCGGACCTGCGATCCCGGCATCGCCCGGCGCGAGCGCATGCCGCCATCGCCGCACCGCCGGGCAAAGCCGGCCTACGATTTTCGTCTTTCCTTGGCGCGCTTGGCGTGCTTGGCGAGAGGCGCCTTTGACTTTTCCTGCCCGCCCTACCGCTGGTACTCGATCTCGACCGCGCCCTCGTCGGTGAGCTGCCGCAGGCGGTGCAGGAGTTCGTCGGTCGGGTGGATCTGCCAGTCCTCGCCCAGGTTGAGGCGGGCGCTGGCGCTGGGGCCCTGGTATTCGACGGCGATGGGCGTGTGGCCTTCGCGGAAGGGGCGCAGGGTGTCGCGCAGGTGGTCGATGAAGCCGTTGCCGGCGGCGCTGCCGTTGACGTGCAGGCGCAGGCGTCGGGCGAAGCGTTCGCGGGCGTCGTCGATGCTGTAGATCTCGCGCGCGTTGATCTGGTAGCCGCCGTTGAAGTCGTCGTAGGCCAGTTGGCCCTCCACCACCAGCACGCGATCGCGCACGATGGAATTGTGCCGGCGCTGCAGCAGCTCCGGGCCGATCTTGACCTCGACGCGGGTGCTTTTGTCGTCGATCGTGGCGAAGCCCATCTTGCCGGTGGAGGTGTTCTTGGTGCGGAAGGCGTTCACCAGGCCCGCGAACACCTCGTTGCGATCCTCGCCGCGGCGCCGGCCAAGGCTCTCGAGCTTGCCGCACTGGTCGGCCAGGCGGCCGTTCGTGAACCGGGCCAGCTCGTCGCTGTAGCGGTCGATGGGGTGACCGGACAGGTACAGGCCGAGCGTCTCTTTCTCGGCCGTCAGCCGGGTCTCGTCGTCCCAGTCCGGCTCCGGCGGGATATCCGTGCTGCCGACCGCCGGCTTGTCGCCGCCGCCGAACATGTCGTTCTGGCCGGTCGCGGCATTGGCGCGGTGCTGCTCGGCCGCGCGCACGGCGTGCGGCAGGCGCTTCTCGATGGTCGCGCGGTTGGGGCCGAGGCCGCCCAGCGTGCCGGCCCGGTTGAGCGCCTCGAGCACCCGCCGATTGACCTTGCCGGCATCGACGCGCACGCACAGATCGTCGAGATCGGCGAAGGCGCCGCCGCGGTCACGCTCGCGCAGGATCGCCTCCAGCGCCGATTCGCCCACGCCCTTGATCGCGCCGAGCCCGAAGCGCACGCGGCCGGCGTCGACGGCCGTGAAGCTGAAGGCGGAGTTGTTGATATCCGGCGGGATGACGTCGAGGCCGATCGACGCGCACTCGTCGATCAGCGTGACGACCTTGTCGGTGTTGTCCATGTCCGCGGACAGCACGGCGGCCATGAACTCGGCCGGGTAATGCGCCTTGAGCCACGCCGTCTGATAGGACAGCAGCGCGTACGCGGCGGAGTGCGATTTGTTGAAGCCGTAGCCGGCGAATTTCTCGATCAGGTCGAAGATGTACTCGGCCGTGGCCTGCTCGACCCCCTGGGCCGTCGCCCCCTCGACGAAGCCCGAGCGCTGCTTCGCCATCTCCTCGGGCTTTTTCTTGCCCATGGCGCGGCGCAGCAGGTCGGCGGCGCCGAGCGAGTAGCCCGCCAGCACCTGCGCGATCTGCATCACCTGCTCCTGATACAGGATGACGCCGTAAGTGGGCTTGAGGATGGCCTCCAGCCACGGGTGCGGGAACTGGACCTCGGCGTGCCCGTGCTTGCGCGCGATGAAGTCGTCGACCATGCCGGACTGCAGCGGCCCGGGGCGGAACAGCGCGACCAGCGCGACGATCTCCTCGAAGTTGTCCGGCTGCAGGCGCTTGATCAGCTCCTTCATGCCGCGCGATTCGAGCTGGAAGACGGCCGTGGTCTGGCAGGCCTTCAGCAGCTTGAAGGCAGCCGGATCGCCCGTCTCGAGCTGGTCCATGCTGATCGGATCGCGGCCCTCGCCGCGCAGGCGCTCGTTGATGGCGTTGACCGCGCGATCGATGATCGTGAGCGTGCGCAGGCCGAGGAAGTCGAACTTCACGAGGCCGATCTTCTCGACGTCGTCCTTGTCGAACTGCGTCACCAGGCCCTGCCCGCCCGGCTCGCAGTACAGCGGCGCGAAATCGGTCAGCGCCGAGGGCGCGATCACGACGCCGCCGGCGTGCTTGCCGGCGTTGCGCGCCAGGCCCTCGAGCTTCATGCCGAGGTCGAGCAGCGCGTGGACGTCTTCTTCGTCGTCGTAGACCTGCTTGAGGTCCTCCGACTCCTTGAGCGCGCGGTCGAGCGTCATGCCGACCTCGAACGGCACGAGCTTGGCGATCCGGTCGACCATGCCGTAGGGGTGACCGAGCACGCGGCCGACGTCGCGGATCACCGCGCGCGCCGCCATCGAGCCGTAGGTGATGATCTGCGAGACCTTGTCGCTGCCGTACTTCTGCGCGACGTAGTCGATCACGCGGTCGCGGCCGTCCATGCAGAAGTCGACGTCGAAGTCGGGCAGCGACACGCGCTCGGGGTTGAGAAAGCGCTCGAACAGCAGGTCGTAACGCAGCGGATCGAGGTCGGTGATTCCCTGCGCATAGGCGACGAGCGAGCCGGCACCGGAACCGCGGCCCGGCCCGACCGGCACGCCGTTGTTCTTCGCCCAGGCGATGAAGTCGGCGACGATCAGGAAGTAGCCGGGGAAGCCCATCGAGTTGATGACGCCGAGCTCGCGCTCGAGGCGTTCCACGTAGGGCTTGCGGAATTCCTCGTCGTTCGCCTTCCGTTCCCCGTAGAGCTGGTGCAGGCGCTGGTCGAGCCCCTCGAAGGCCACCTCGCGGAGGTAGCTGTCCGCGGTGTGTTCGGCCGGGACCGGGAAATCCGGCAGATAGGACTCGCCGAGGGTGATCTTCAGGTTGCAGCGCCGCGCGATCTCGACCGAGTTCTCCAGCGCCTCGGGGATGTCGCTGAAGAGCTCGACCATCTCTTCTTCGGTGCGCAGATACTGCTGGCCGGAGTAGCGTTTCGGGCGGCGCGGATCCGCCAACACGCGGCTGTCGTGGATGCACACGCGCGCCTCGTGGGCGTCGAAGTGGTCCGCCTCGAGATAGCGCACGTCGTTGGTGGCGACGACCGGGCATTCCATGGTGCTGGCGAGTTCCAGCGCGCCGTCGATCCACGCCTCTTCGTGCTCGCGGCCGGTGCGATGGATCTCGAGATAGAAGCGCCCCGGGAAGCGCGCCATCCAGTCGGCGAGCGATTCCAGCGTGCGCTCGCGGCGGCCGGCGAGCCAGTTGCGCGCGACCTCGCCGGTGCGGCCGCCGGACAGCGCGATCAGGCCGTCGGTGGCGCCGTCCAGCCACTGCCGCTCGATGGTCGGTTCGCCGTCGCGCTGCCCCTCGAGATACGACCGCGAGACGAGTCGGATCAGGTTGCCGTAGCCGGCATCGTTCTGCACCAGCAGCGTCAGCGGCGTCGCCGGCTCGCCCTGCGCCTCGCCGCGCAGGAGCACGTCGCAGCCGATGATCGGCTTGACGCCGGCGGCGATGGCGGCGCTGTAGAACTTGACCATCGCGAACAGGTTGCTCTGGTCCGTCAGCGCGACCGCGGGCATCCCGCGCGCCTTCAGCGTCTCCATAAGCTCGGGGATGCGCACGGTGCCGTCGACCAGCGAGTAGTCGGTATGCAGGCGCAGATGGACGAAGCTCGGGTTCATGGGTTGTGTTGCGGGTCCCTGGTGCTGTTTTCCGTTGTCGACGGGGAAGTCAAAATCATTCTCTCGCAGAGGCGCGGAGCTCGCGGAGGGAAAGTCAAAATCGGGTTCTCGCCAAGACGCCAAGTGCGCCAAGGAAAATCAAAACAGTGTCATAAATTACTGATCTTCAATATTTGAGAATATGCTTGCGCTCAAATGCCGGCATTGCCCTGCGTCGGTTCAGCGCTCATGCGCCAGATCTCGGCGGTCGCTTCGACCGCGACATGTCGGCAAAGCCGGCCTACGGCTGCGACCACGGATTCACGACACCGACTCACGTCCCACCACCCTGGATACCGCCTCTTCTTTCCATCCTTTTTCGCCTTTCTTGGCGCACTTGGCGCCTTGGCGAGAACCCGATTTTGACTTTCCTCGGCGAGCTCTGCGGCTCTGCGTGAAACCGCCTTTCTCAAGATCCCACCCCATAGTCATCCAAAGCCAAACGCCCCTGATCGGCCGCGGCGCGGACCGGGGCGAACGAGCGCCGGTGGGCCGGGCATGGGCCGAGGCGCGTGAGCGCTTCCAGGTGGACGCGGGTGCCGTAGCCCTTGTGGGCGGCGAAGCCGTAGCCGGGGTATTCGTCCTCCATCGCGACCAGCAGCCGATCGCGGTCCACCTTCGCCAGGATCGAGGCCGCCGAGATCGCCGGGTCGAGGGCGTCGCCGCCGACCAGCGCCTCGGCGGGCACGCCGAAATCCGGCGCGCGGTTGCCGTCGACCCGGACCGCCTGCGCGGCGACCGGCAGCGCCGCCACCGCGCGCACCATGGCGGCGAGGCTCGCCTGCAGGATATTGATCCGATCGATCTCATCGGGCTCGACCCGGGCGATCGCGAACGCCAGCGCCTCGGCGCGGATGCGCTCGTCGAACCGCTCGCGGCGCTTCGCGGAGAGTTTCTTCGAGTCCGTCAGCCCCTCGATCGGCCGCGCCGGATCCAGCATGACGGCGGCCGCGACGACCGGCCCGGCGAGCGGTCCCCGCCCCGCCTCGTCGACGCCAGCCACGCGCTCGGTGTCCGCGGGTATCTCCATATCGTATTATGCCCGGATGGGTGCCGCCGGTGCGATCCGTAATCGGCCCCCAGGATACCATGTCCACCCCCGATCGAGGCCCGGGAATTTCCGCCGGAGCCGGTCGGATCGATTGCACAAAGGCTGCCCCATGAAGCTGTCCACCGCCGTGATCGGCGCCGGCCATCTCGGCCGGTTCCATGCGCAGAAATACGCCGCCCTCGATGCGAGTGAACTCGTCGCGGTCGTCGACCCGGATCTCGAGGCCGCGGGCCGCAGTGCCGAGCCGGCCGGCGCGCGCGCACTGGGCGATTACCGCGAACTGCTCGGCCAGGTCGATGCCGTGAGCATCGCGGCACCGACCTCGCTGCATTACGAAATCGCACGCGATTTCCTGGCGGCCGGCGCCCACGTCCTGGTCGAGAAGCCGATTACCGTGACGGTCGAACAGGCCGACGAACTGATCGAACTCGCCCGCGACCGCGGGCGGGTACTGCAGGTGGGCCACCTCGAACGCTTCAATCCGGCGCTGCGGGCGGCGGACGGCATCCTCGACCAGCCGCGCTTCATCGAGTCCCATCGCCTGGCCCCGTTCAATCCGCGCGGCACGGACGTCGACGTGGTGCTCGACCTGATGATCCACGACATCGACATCATCCTCGACATCGTGAACAGCCCGGTCGCCCACATCGACGCCAGCGGCACGCCGGTGCTCACCGACGCCACCGACATCGCCAACGCCCGGGTGGTGTTCGAGAACGGCTGTGTCGCCAACGTGACCGCGAGCCGCGTGTCGGCGAAGAAGGAACGCCGCATGCGCTTCTTCCAGCATAACTGCTATCTCGCGGTGGACTTCGGCGAACGCCGCCTCACGGTCCATCGCAAGGGCGAACAGGAGATGTACCCCGGTATTCCGGAATTGATCACGGAGGACCAGTCGTTCGAGAGCGCCGACGCCATCCGCGACGAGATCGAGTCCTTCCTCGACTGCATCGCGACCGGCCGCCCGCCCCTGGTCTCGGGGGAGGACGGCCGCCGCGCACTGGCGACGGCCATCGAGATCAGTCAACTCTTCGGCGTGGACGGAGGCAGTACGGTATGAGTGATGCGGGCGCGTGGGACTCCGGCACATGGGACTTCTGGGTTGATCGCGGCGGGACATTCACCGATATCGTCGCGCGCCGGCCCGACGGTGAGCTCGTCAGCCACAAGCTGCTGTCGGAAAACCCGGAACAGTATGACGACGCCGCCCTCGCCGGCATCCGCCATCTGCTGAGCGTGGCGCCGGAGGATCCGATGCCGGCCGAGCGCATCGGGCGCGTCAAGATGGGCACGACCGTGGCCACCAACGCGCTCCTCGAACACAAGGGCGAGCCAACGGCGCTGGTGACCACGCGCGGTTTCCGCGACGCCCTGCGCATCGGCTACCAGGCGCGCCCGGACATCTTCGCCCTGAACGTGCGCCTGCCGCAGATGCTCTACACCACGGCCGTCGAGGTCGACGAGCGCCTCGCGGCCGATGGCGAGGTGCTGCGCCCGCTCGACGAGGCCGGGGCGCGCCAGGCACTGGAGGAACTGCGCGCCGAAGGCTACGACAGTGTCGCGGTCGCATTCCTGCACGGCTACAACTACACCGGCCACGAGCACCGCGTCGCGGCCATCGCCCGCGAACTCGGGTTCACCCAGGTCTCGGCCAGCCACGAGGTCAGCCCGACCATGAAGCTGGTCGCGCGCGGCGATACGACCGTGGTCGACGCCTATCTCTCGCCCGTGCTGCGGCGCTATGTGGACCGCGTGGCCGCGGATCTCGGCGACACGCGCCTGATGTTCATGCAGAGCAACGGCGGCCTCGCCGAGGCGCACGCCTTCCGCGGCAAGGACGCGATCCTGTCCGGTCCGGCCGGCGGCGTGGTCGGCATGGTGCGCACCGGCATCGCCGCCGGCCACGACCGGCTGATCGGCTTCGACATGGGCGGCACCTCGACCGACGTCAGCCACTACGCCGGCGAATACGAGCGGACCTTCGAGAGCACGGTCGCCGGCTGCCGCCTGCGCGCACCGATGATGCGCATCCACACCGTCGCCGCCGGCGGCGGCTCGATCGTGCACTTCGACGGCACGCGTTACCGGGTCGGCCCGGATTCCGCCGGCGCCGATCCGGGCCCGGCCTGTTACCGCAAGGGCGGCCCGCTCACGGTCACCGACTGCAACGTCATGCTCGGCCGGCTGCGGCCCGAGCTGTTCCCGCGCGTATTCGGACCGAATGCCGACCAGCCTCTGGACATCGAGATCGTCCGCGAAAAGTTCGCCGCCCTCGCGAAGGAGATCCACAACGCGACCGGCGACGAGCGCACCCCTGAAGCGGTGGCCGAGGGCTTCCTGCGGATCGCGGTGGAGAACATGGCCAACGCGATCAAGGAGATCTCGGTCGCGCGCGGCTATGACGTCTCCGGCTACACGCTGAGCTGTTTCGGCGGCGCCGGCGGCCAGCACGCCTGTCTGGTCGCCGATCTGCTCGGCATCGATCGCGTGCTGCTCCACCCCTACGCCGGCGTGCTGTCCGCCTTCGGCATCGGTCTGGCGGACGTGCGCTGTGTCCACGAGCGCGCGTTCGAGCAGCCACTGGAACAGGCGGCCGAAGACCCGCTCACGCAACTGCTCGATGAACTGACGTCACGTGCCATCACCGATCTCGAATCCCAGGGCGTGCACAGCGACGCCATCTCGACGCGGCGGCGCGTGCATGTCCGCTATTCGGGATCGGACACGGCGCTGCAGATCGATGTCGCCGACGCCGTGACCATGCGCGAGGAGTTCGAGACGCTGCACGGCCAGCGTTACGGCTTCGTCTCGCCCGGCAAGACCGTGATCGTCGAGACCGCCCAGGTCGAGGGCATCGGTACCAGCGACACGCCGGACACGGTGCCCGTGCCGACGCTGGACGGGGGCGATGTCCGCGAGCATGGCCGATTCGAGACGGTGATGGCCGGTCAGCACCACGACACGCCCTTCCTGGAGCGCGCGGCGCTGGGCGGCGGCGATCCCGTCGATGGCCCCGCCGTCGTGGTCGAGCCCAACGGCACGACCGTCGTCGAGCCGGGCTGGCGGGCGGTGGTCACCGAACGCGGTGACCTGGAACTGGAGCGCGTCGCGGCACGCGCAGGGGCCGGCGGCGTTTCGACGGCGGCCGATCCGGTCATGCTCGAGGTCTTCAACAACCTGTTCATGTCGATCGCCGAGCAGATGGGCGCGGTGCTCGAGACCACCGCCTACTCGGTCAACATCAAGGAACGGCTGGACTTCTCCTGTGCCGTGTTCGACGGCGACGGCGAACTGATCGCGAATGCCCCGCACATGCCGATCCACCTCGGCTCCATGGGCGCGAGCGTGCAGCGCATCCACGCCGCCAATGCCGGGCGCATGCGCCCCGGCGATGTCTACATGCTCAACGACCCGTACAACGGCGGCACGCACCTGCCCGACATCACCGTCGTGAAACCGGTGTTCGACGACGCCGGCGAACGCATCCTCTTCTACACGGCGAGCCGGGGACACCACGCCGATGTCGGCGGCATCACGCCCGGCTCGATGCCGCCCGACAGCAGGGTGCTGGAAGACGAAGGCGTGCTGATCGACAACATGCGCATCGTCGCCGACGGCGAACTGCTGGAGGACGACATCCGCGCACTGTTCTCCGGAGCGGTGCATCCCGCGCGCAACATCGACAACAATATCGCCGACCTGCAGGCGCAGATCGCCGCCTGCGAGAAGGGCGTGCAGGAACTCGCCCGCATGATCGACCAGTTCGGTCTGGAAGTGGTCGAGGCCTACATGCAGCACGTCCAGGATAACGCCGAGGAGCAGGTGCGCCGGGTCATCGACGCGCTCGACGACGGCGAATTCGCCTACGAGATGGACGACGGCTCGACCATCCGCGTGGCGGTCACCGTCGATCGCGCCAACCGCGGCGCCCGGATCGATTTCACCGGCACCAGCGACCAGCATCCGACCAACTTCAACGCGCCCGAGGCGGTCGGCCGGGCGGCGGTGCTGTATGTCTTCCGCTGCATGGTCGCGGACACGATCCCGCTCAACGGCGGTTGCCTGAAACCGCTGGAGATCATCATCCCCGAGGGGACGATGCTGAACCCGCGCCCGCCCGCGGCGGTGGTGGCCGGCAACGTCGAGACCTCCCAGTGCGTGGTGGATACGCTGTTCGGCGCGCTCGAGGTCGTGGCCGCCTCCCAGGGCACGATGAACAACTTCACCTGGGGCAACGCCAACCACCAGTACTACGAGACGATCTGCGGCGGCGTCGGCGCCGGCCCGGACTTCGACGGCGCCAGCGCGGTGCACTCGCACATGACCAACTCGCGCCTGACGGATCCCGAGGTCCTCGAATGGCGCTTCCCGGTCCGCCTGGAGGACTTCCACATCCGCACCGGCTCCGGCGGCCGCGGCCGCCACAACGGCGGCGACGGCACCTGTCGCCGCGTGCGCTTCCTGGAGCCCATGACCGCCTCGATCCTCTCGGGCCACCGGCGCATACCGCCCTACGGCCTCAAAGGCGGCGAACCGGGTGCCTGCGGCAGCAACACGGTCGAGCGCACCGACGGCACCATCGAAACCCTTGAAAGCCGCGACAGCACCGAAATGGATACCGGCGACGTCTTCATCATCGAAACCCCGGGGGGTGGGGGCTACGGCGAGCCGGAGTGACTGGCGGGGCGTTTGGTGATCAGACCGCAGGCATGTCGAGCACGCCGACGTGATCATACGAATGCTCGAATCCGCACTCGTGCCCCGAGCGGGTGTAGGTCGGACTTCCAGTCCGACAGGCCGAAGGCTTCGAGATGTCGGACTGGAAGTCCGACCTACACCCGTATCATGGCCGAGTTCTCCGCGACTCGGTGAGAAACGTCTTTCCCGATGAAGTGCGAGGCACTTTCTCATTTTGTGTCCATTCGTGGTTCCGGTTTTTCTTTACCCGGTGTGCGCCGGACGGATGACAGCCCCGGACCGATGCCGGACAATGCGCACCTCCCACAGGACGATGTGAACCGATGAGCGATTCCCCGATTCCGATGGTCGACCTGAAGGCGCAGTACGCGTCGCTTCGGGGCGAGCTTGAGCCGGCGATGGCACAGGCCATGGCGGCGACGCAGTATATTCTCGGGCCCAACGTGCAGGCCTTCGAGCGCGAGGCGGCCGAGTATCTCGGCGTGCGCCATGCGCTCGGGTGCGCGTCCGGCACCGATGCCCTGCACCTGGCGCTCGCGGGGCTCGGGATCGGCCCCGGTGACGAGGTCATCACCACGCCGTTTACCTTCATCGCGACCGCCGAGGCGATCCGCTATGTCGACGCCACGCCCGTATTCGTCGACGTCGACCCGCGCACGTTCAACCTCGATCCGGCCGCCGTCGAGCGCGCGATCACGGAACGCACGCGGGCCATCATGCCGGTGCATCTGTTCGGCCAGCCGGCGGACATGGACACGCTGAATCGCATGGCCTGCGACCGCGGTCTGCTGGTCGTGGAGGACTGCGCGCAGTCGTTCGGCGCGACCGTCGACGGTCGCCAGACCGGATCGCTCGGCGCGGCCGGGGCGTTCAGTTTCTTCCCGAGCAAGAACCTCGGCGGCTTCGGTGACGGCGGCCTGGTCACGACCCACGACGACGCGGTCGCGGAACAGATCCGCTCACTGCGCAACCACGGCCAGACGGCGCGTTATCACCACCCGCAGATCGGTTACAACAGCCGTCTGGACGAGCTCCAGGCGGTGGTGCTGCGGCACAAGCTGCCGCACATCGACCACTACAACGCCGAACGCCGGCGTGTGGCGGACCGCTATGACGCCGGTCTGGCGGACCTGCCGGTGGAGACGCCGCTGCGCCGCGACGGCGCGACGCACGTATTCCACCAGTACACGCTCCTCAGCGATCATCGCGACAAGATCATGCAGGCGCTGAAGGACGAATCCATCGCCAGCGCGATCTATTACCCCGTGCCCCTGCACCGCCAGCCGGCCTTCGCGGACGCCGAGGTCCCGGCCAGCCTGCCGGTCGCGGAATCGCTGGCCGAGCGGTGCTTCTCGCTGCCGGTCTATCCGGAGCTCACGGACGCCATGGTCGACCGGATCTGCGCGGTGATCCGCGATGCCGTCGGTGGCTGAGCGCCCGCGCCTGATGATCTCCGCCGGAGAGGCCTCCGGCGACCATCACGCGGCCCGCTTCGTGGAGGCCCTGCGCCGCCGCGGCAACGACCCCGAGCTGATGGGCATGGGCGGGCCGCACCTGCAGGCCGCCGGCATGGACGTCGTGGTCGACTGCCGCGATCTCGCGATCATCGGCATCGTCGAGGTCCTGATCCACTGGCGCCGCATCATGCGCGAGCTGGAGAAGCTGCGGGCGCGCCTGCGCGAAGAGCGGCCGGATCTGCTGATCCTCGTCGACTACCCCGAGTTCAACCTCAAGCTGGCCGAGACCGCGAAGTCGCTCGGGATCCCGGTCCTGTTCTACGTCAGCCCGCAGGTCTGGGCGTGGCGCGCCCACCGGGTCAAGCGCATCGGCCGGCTGGTCGACATGATGGCGGTGCTGTTCCCCTTCGAGGTGGATTTCTACGAGCGCGCGGGCGTCCCGGTGCGCTATGTCGGTCATCCGCTGGTCGACGAGATCCATCCCGGCGTGACGCCCGACGAGGCCCGCACCGAGTTCGACATCGAATCCGACCGGCCCGTGGTCGGCCTCATGCCCGGCTCCCGCCGCGGCGAGATCCAGCGTCTGCTGCCGGTCATGCTGGCCGCCGCCGCGCGTCTGCAGGCCGGCCGCGAGCCGATCCGCTTCGTGCTGCCGCTTGCCGGCACACTGGACGCGGAGACGGTACGGCCGTACCTGGAAAAAGCGGAGGTGGATGTTCGCCTCGTCGAGGGTGGACGCGCCTACGATGTGGTGCCGCTGTGCGACAGCGTCATCACGGCATCGGGCACGGCGACCCTCGAGATCGCACTGATGGGCGTGCCGATGGCGGTGATCTACCGCGTGAACTGGCTGACCTGGCAGATCATGCACCGGCTGATCACGATCGACGATATCGCGCTGGTGAACATCGTCGCCCAGCGCCGGGTGGTGCAGGAGTTCGTGCAGCAGGCCGCCCGCCCCGACGCCATCGCCGCCGAGACGGCGCGCATCCTCGATGACGCCGACTACCGCCGCCAGATGATCTCTTCCCTCGCCACCGTCGCCAACCGCATGGGCGAAGGCGACGGCCCCGGCCGCGTCGCCGCCCTCATCGAGGAAATGCTGGCGTCGCCGCCCGCAACCACATCGGGCTCGAGACCACGGTGAATACACTTTTGCCGGGTTCGTATCTCATTGGCGGAGATACGTTTGTCAGGGAGGACTCTCGCCAAGACGCGGAGAACGCCAAGAAAAGCAGCAAAAAATCAACAACCCGTTGAAGCGTTTGGCCGTCCCCTGTAGTTCTTGGCGCGCTTGGCGTCTTGGCGAGAAACCTGACGACTTCGAATCCATCGACTCAGCGGACGATGCCGCGTTGGCCTTCTTCGATGAAATCGCGCAGGGAGGCGACTTCGGGATAATCGTTCGCGAGCCGATCGACCTCGGCGCGGGCCTCGTTCGAGGCGCGGCGCGATTTGATCATGACCATGTAGGTGCGGTGCAGCGCCTTGACCAGGGCAGGCTCGAAGCCGCGCCGCTTGAGACCGTTCTTGTTGATGCCGTACGGCTTCGCATGGTTGCCCGCGACGGTGACGAACGGCGGAATATCGCGCGTGACGACCGTGCCGAGACCGGTGAAGCTGTGGGCGCCGATGCGGCAGAACTGGTGGACGCAGGTGAAGCCGCCGAGGATCGCCCAGTCGCCGACCTCGACGTGACCGGCCAGCGACGCCGCGTTGGCGAAGATCGTCCGGCTGCCGACCTCGCAGTCATGGGCGACGTGGGTGTACGCCATGAACAGGTTGTCGTCACCGACCCGCGTGACGCCGCCACCGTCGGTGGTGCCCCGGTTGAACGTCACGTACTCGCGGATGGTGTTGCGGTCGCCGACCTCGAGCCGGGTCGGTTCGCCGTCGTATTTGAGATCCTGCGGCGCCTCGCCGATGGTCGAGAACGAGAAGATCGCGTTATCGCGCCCGATCCGCGTCGGCCCGCGGATCACGACGTGCGAGCCCACCCGCGTACCGGGACCGATCTCCACCTCCGGCCCGATAACGCAGAACGGGCCGATCTCCACGTCATCGGCGATACGTGCGCCGGGATCGATGATCGCCTGCGAATGAATCACGAGCTCACGTCCCGCACGGCCCCCATCAACTCCGCCACGCAGGCGACCTCGCCGTCCACGCTCGCCTCGCAGTAGAACTTCCAGAGTCCCCGCGAGGAGCGCACCAGCTCGACGCTCAGATCGAGTCGATCACCCGGCTGCACCTTGCGTTTGAAGCGGGCGTTGTCGACACCGACGAACAGATACAGCTTATTGTCCTCCGGCATGACCCCCATCGTGCGAAAGGCAAGCAGGCCGGTCGCCTGCGCCAGCGCCTCGATGATCAGGACACCCGGGAAAACGGGATGCGCGGGGAAATGGCCCGGGAAGAAGGGCTCATTGAACGTGACGTTCTTGACGGCATTGAGCCGTTCACCGAGCTCGATGTCCACTACGCGATCCACAAGCAGGAACGGGTAGCGGTGCGGGAGGTATTTCAGTACCTCATGGATGTTCATCTCGCTCACGGCGGGTCCCTCAGGGCTTGTTTCCGGTGCGGTCCTTCTCGAGCGCGTTGACGCGCCGCGCAAGACTGTCGAGCTGACGGAATCGGGCCGCATTGCGGCGCCAGTCCCGATTCGGTTCAAGCGGAACGCCCGATGACCAGGTCCCCGCCAGTGTAATCGATTTGCTCACCATCGACATCGCCGTGATGTGGACATCGTCCACAATTTCGAGATGTCCGAGAATGGCCGCCGCGCCACCGATCGTGCAACGCGCACCGATCACGGCACTGCCGGCCACACCGACACAGCCCGCCATCGCCGTTCCCGCACCGATCCGCACGTTGTGTGCGATCTGGATCTGGTTATCGAGGATGACACCATCGGCGATCACCGTGTCGTCCGAGGTGCCACGGTCGATCGTCGTGTTCGCCCCGATCGCGACATCGTCACCGATCACGACGCGGCCGATCTGCGGAATACGGACCCACCCGTCGCCGTCACGCGCGAAGCCGAAGCCATCGCTGCCGATCACCGCCCCGGGCTGCACGATACAGCGCGCCCCGAGCACGCAGCGCTCGCCGACGACGGTACGGGCACCCAGCCGGGTATCGGCACCGATCCGCGCGTTCGCGCCGATGACGCACGCCGGGCCGATCACGGCACCGGCCTCGATCCGCGCACCGGTCTCGACGATGGCGCCGGTCGCGACCTGGGCGCGATCGTCTATGGACGCGTCGGCGGCGACCGTCGCTCCGCGCGCGATCCCGGGTTCGACTGCCGGTAACGGGTGCAGGAACTGCGATGCGCGCGCGAAGTGCAGATAGGGTTCATTGCTGACCAGAGCCGCGCATGGAGCCGCCCTGACATCGTCCGCACCTACGATCACCGCACCGGCGCGCGTCGCGGCAAGCCGCTCGTCAGCAGTTCCCGGAACGAAAAAGCTCAGTGCATCCGGCCCGGCCGACTCGAGCGAGGCGGCGCGTGCGAGGGTGACCGACCCCTCACCGCTATACTCGAGACCGAGTCGCTCGGCGAGGCCCTGGACCGTCCACTGCACGGTCATCCTTCCCTACTGGGAATTACCGTCGTAGTTCGCTTTCATTCGATCCAGGACCCGCTCGGTGAGATTCACCGCATCGCTGGCATAGAGCGCACCCTGGCCAACAACGAGATCGTAGCCCTCTTCCTTGGCGAGTGCCTCGACCGCCGCCATGACCGCCTGGCGCACGCCCTTGAAGGCGTTATTGCGCTCGATATTCAGGTCTTCACGAAACGCCTGCTGCATGCGCTGGATCTCGCGCTGCATCTCGTTCAGTCGATTCTCGGCCTCGGCTCGCTCTTCGTCGGACATGACGAGGCCGTCTTTCTGCAGTTTCTGCTGCAGTTGCTGGAATTCCTGCTGCTTCTGCCGGAGCTGTTGCTGTTTCGGTCCGAACTGGTCTTCCAGTTGGCCACTCGCGGCTTTGGCCTGCGGCGAGTTGTCGATGAGGTACGGCACATCGACATAGCCGAGCTTCGACTCGGCCACGGCAATGCCCGGCAGCATCGCCACCATGAACAACAGACAGGTTACGCTTTTACGCACGGCTACACTCCGGGTAGTTGTCCGATTCTCCGAATCGGTTTCAGAAAAGGGTACCGATCGTGAACTGGAACCGCTCGGTATCGTCACCGGGCTCATCGATAATCGGTTCGGCCAGACTGATCGACAGGGGCCCCACGGGGGAGCGCCAATTGAATGCGACACCGGCCGAGGCACGCAGGTTACCACTTTCGAAGTCCCGCGCATCCGCAAAGACGTTACCGAAATCGACGAAGGTGCTCAAGCGCGTCTGCCCCGATTCCTCGACGAACGGGGGCGGGAACACGAGTTCCACCGACCCGGTGGTGACGAAATCGCCGCCCTTGGGATCCTGATCAGCCGCCTCATCCGCCGTGTAACGGGGGCCGAGGCTGTTGCCGGAAAAGCCACGCACGGAGCGGATGCCGCCGGCGTAATAGCGGCGATAGAACGGCAGGTCTTCCTCTTCGCCGTAGCCGGCGCCATAGCCGATGCGGGCACTGGTCGACAGCACCAGTCTGTCGGTCAGCGGCAGATAGTTCTCGAAGCGGTAACCGAGTTTGTAGTACTCGTAATCGCTCCCGGGCAGTGCCAAATCGAGTGACAGCGTCTGCAGGGTACCCCGTTCGGCGAAGATCGTCCGATTGCGGGAGTCGCGCGTGTAACTGACGGTGCCGTTGAGGCCGAGGAATTCGTTGCCGCGCGCATCGAGGAAATCCTCGATCGGCTGCGGTGTCGAGTCCGTCGTGCGGATGCGGATACCGTCGAAACCGAGTCCATAGCGCAGCGTGTCGTATTCGGACAGCGGCACGCCGAACCGGAACCCGATATCCGCGGAGTCCGAGAAATAATCGGTCGTATCGAGGATGTCGTTGGGGTCGCTCTCGGTGTACACGAACCGCAGGGTCCGGCTCACGCCCCAGTCCGTGTAATACGGATCCGTGTAACGGACCTCGACCGTGCGGTTGATCTCGGTCGTGTCGATATTGACGTCCAGATCCTGACCGGTGCCCAGCAGATTGCGTTCACTGACACCGATATTGAAGCCGAGACCGGTGCCGCTGGAGAAGCCCGCGCCCAGTCGCAGCGAACCGGTCTGGCGTTCGGTGATCCGGTAGTTGACGTCGACCTTGCCGCTCTCGCCCGGCACCGGCTGCGTATCCATCTCGACCCTCTGGACCGAATCGAGACGCTGCAGGCGTATGCGTGAACGGTCAAGATCGGCAGGCGAATACAGGCCGCCCTCCATCTGCCGGAGCTCGCGCCGGTACACGCGATCTTCCGTCGCCGTATGCCCGCTGAAGGTCACCCGCCTGACATAGACGCGGCTGCCGGCATCGACGAAGAACTCGAGATCGACCTTCTGTTCTTCTTCGTCGATCCTGGGTGAGACGTTCACGTTGGCGAACGCATAACCCGCCTGGGCAAGACGATCCGAGATGGCCGTCCGGCTCGCCGTCAACGTTTTCCGGGAGAAAAGATCGCCGTCCTTGAGCTCGACCTGATCAAGCAGTTCATCCTCATCGACCGGCAGATCGCCGGATATCGACACGTCGCGAACGGAGTATTTCTCGCCCTCGTCCACGTTGATCGTGATGTAGATGTCTTTCTTGTCCGGGGTGATCGTCACCTGGCTTGAGCTCACCGAGAACCGGATATACCCGCGGTCCAGGTAATACGAGCGGATCGCCTCGAGATCGCCCTCGAGTTTGGCACGCGAGTATTCATCGGCGGACGACAGGAACGCCCACGCGCCGGGAATACCGGATTCCATTTCGTCCTTGAGGGTTTCGTCACTGAATACGTCGTTGCCGAGAATCCGGATCTGGCGAATGCTGGCGACGCGCCCTTCGCGCAGCGTCACGTCGATCGCGACCCGGTTGCGTTCCAGATCGCGCACGGACGTGGACATCTCCATGCCGTACTTGCCCTGGCTGTACAGGAGCCGGCGCAGTTCCTGCTCCGTGCGGTCGAGCATCGCCCGTTCGAAGATCCGTCCCGGCGCCAGCCCGATATCCGCCAGCGACTTGCGGAGCTGTTCTTCCTCCATGCTGTAGTCGCCCTCGATATTGATCTCACCGATCGCGGGCCGTTCGGTGACATCGACGATCAGCACCTGCCCGTCGCGGGCGATCCGGACATCCTCGAACAATCCCGTATCGTACAGCGCACGGACCGCACGAGCCGTATCGTCCGGCCCGAACGTCTCACCGGTCCGCACCGGCAGATAGTTGAGGATCGTACCGTCGGCGATCCGGTCGGCGCTGCGGATCTCGATGTCCTCGACCACGAACGGTTCCCACGCATGGGCCGGCGTGACGACAGCAATAGTAAGCACGAGCGCGGCCAGCGCGCCGGTCAGGGATAAACGCATCGGGTCAGTGCACCAGGCGGACGAAGTCGTTGTACAGTGCCAGCGTCATCAAGGCGAACAGCAGCACGAGACCGACCTGCTGGCCCATCACCTGCACGCGTTCCGACACGGGCGAGCCCTTGATGGCCTCCACCGCGTAATACAGCAGATGGCCGCCATCCAGTACCGGGATGGGCAGCAGGTTCAGCAGGCCGATACTCACGCTGATGAGCGCCAGGAAGCCGAGGAAGGTCGCGAGGCCGATCTGCGCGGATTGGCCGGCGTACTGGGCGATCGAGACCGGACCGCTGATATTCGACAGCGCCGCGGACCCGGTCACCAGGCCGGCGAGCACGCGCACGGTCAGCGTCGTCATATCCCAGGTCTTGACCGTACCCTGGATCACCGAATCGATCGGGCCGTAGCGCACGGTGGTATACATGCGCTCACGCTGCTCGGCACTCAGCTGCGGCCCGCGTGCCCCGATCTGTCCAAGCGTACGGCCATCGGCCTCGATGGCCGCCGGGGTCACTTCGAGCTCGATTCGTTGACCATCGCGTTCGACCACGAGCGGAATCGCCTCGCCCGGACGTTCCTGGACATGGGCGACCCAGTCGGACCAGGTCCGGATCTCCGTATCGCCCGCGCGCACGACGACATCGCCGCCCTGCAGGCCGGCCGCGGCCGCTGCCGAACCCTCGATGACGCTGGTAATCCGCGGCGGCAGATCGGGCAGCCAGGGCTGGAAGCCCAGCGTGCGGATCGGATCGACCCCATCCTCGCGCAGCGACACGCCGGAGATATCGAGTCGACGCTCCGTCTCGTACCCGCTCGCGCTGCGCACGGCCACCGGGATATGACTGCGATCGCCGTCGAGGCCGCGATCGAGCAGCGTCAGACGCGCCTCCGACCAGCTCGGCGCATCGATCCCGTCCACCGCCAGGATCCGGTCGCCGCGCTCGAAACCGGCCTCCGCGGCCGGCGAGCCCGCCGTCACCTCGCCGAGACGCGGCACGACACCCTGAACACCGATCATGAACATCGCCGCGTACGCGACCGCGGCCAGCAGGATATTGACCGCGGGACCGGCGGCGACAATGGCGGCGCGTCGGCCGACGCTCTGGCGATTGAAGGCGCGATCCGCCTCTGCGGGATCGACTTCGCCCTCGCGCTCATCGAGCATCTTCACGTAGCCGCCGAGGGGGATGGCGG
Organism: Halofilum sp. (in: g-proteobacteria); assembly: GCA_034520925.1. Classification (GTDB taxonomy): domain Bacteria; phylum Pseudomonadota; class Gammaproteobacteria; order XJ16; family Halofilaceae; genus Halofilum. The sequence continues at coordinate 47,964 of JAXHNC010000005.1, forward strand.
CGATGACCCACTCGGTGCGGTCGGCTCCCCAGGTACGCTTCCACAGCGGTCGCCCGAAACCGACGGAGAACCGCAGCACACGCACGCCACACCAGCGCGCCACCCGGTAATGCCCGTACTCGTGCACGGTCACCAGCACGCCGATGGCGACGATGAAGGCCGCGATACTGAAAAGGATCTGGATCATCGGATACAGGTCTCCGCCATACGCTCCGCATGGGACGCCGCGCACTCCCGGGCGGCCCGATCCGCGGCCAGGATGCCCTCGAGCGAGTCCGCGTCACCGTCCACGGCCGCTTCACCGAGCGTCGCCTCGATTACGCCCGCGATCGCGGGGAACGACAGACGCCCCGCCAGAAAACGTTCGACGGCAACCTCGTTGGCGGCATTCATGACCGCTCCGGCCGTGCCGCCGGCCCGCGCGGCCGCCAAAGCGATCCGCAGTGCCGGGAAACGCCCCGTATCCGGCGGTTCGAACTCCAGCCCCGCGAGGGCCGTGAGGTCCAGCGCCGGTACACCGGCATCGACCCGTTCCGGCCATGACAGCGCATGCGCGATCGGGGTGCGCATATCCGCATGACCCATTTCCGCCAATACCGACCCATCCACATAGCGCACGAGCGAATGCACGATGCTCTGCGGATGGACGACCACCTCGATCTTCTCCGGCGGGGCATCGAAAAGCCAGCAGGCCTCGATGACCTCCAGTCCCTTGTTCATCATGGTGGCCGAATCGACCGAGATCTTTCGGCCCATCGCCCAGTTCGGATGGGCACAGGCCTCATCCGGGGTAACGCTCGCGAGGGTTTCCGGTCCCCGCCGCAGGAAAGGTCCGCCCGAGGCGGTCAACAGGATACGCTCTACACCGGCGCCGTCGAGCCCCGCGGCCCGCTCCGGCGGCAGGCACTGGAAGACCGCGTTGTGTTCGCTGTCGATCGGCAGCAGGGTCGCACCCGATTCGGCAGCGGTCCGCATGACGAGCCCACCGGCCATCACCAGCGGCTCCTTGTTCGCCAGCAGCACGCGCTTGCCGGCGCGGACGGCGGCCAGCGTCGAGACCAGCCCGGCAGCACCGACAATCGCGGCCATGACCGTATCGACTTCCGGCGCCCGCGCGATCGACTCGAGCCCCTCGGGGCCCGCCAGGACCCGGGTAGCCAGCCCGCGCTCACGCACGCGCCGTTCCAGATCCGCGGCCGCATCGGGATCCGCCATGGCGGCGTACACCGGCTCGAGCGCCAGCACCTGTTCCCACAGCGCGTCGACCTGTCGGTGCGCGCTCAGCGCCACCACGCGGAAACGCCCCGGATGGCGCGCGATCACATCGAGCGTGCTGAGGCCGATCGACCCGGTCGCCCCGAGAACCGCGACGCCGTGTGCGGCGTTGTCAGCCGCGCCGGTCACGCGAGGAACCCCGTATCGGCCCATGCGAGACCGACGACGACGACCGGAGCCGCGGCGATCAGGCTATCGACGCGGTCGAGCAGACCACCGTGCCCGGGGAGGATTCTGCCACTGTCTTTCACGCCGGCCTCCCGCTTGATTACGCTTTCCAGCAGATCGCCGGCCACGGACAACAGGCCGGCGACAACCGCGATCGCCATCCACGGCAACCAGCCATCATACGGCACGCCGAACAGCCCGAGACCGGCGAGCGCATACAGTACGACCGCGACCACGCCGCCAACCAATCCCTCAACGGTCTTGCCGGCGCTGACACGCGGTGCGAGTTTGTGGCGCCCCCACGCACGACCGGCGAAATAGGCGCCGATATCCGCGGCCCAGACGATGCCGATCGCGTAGAGCAGGAACGCGCGACCGACCCAATCCGCGCGCTCGGCCAGCATCGCGATAGCGAGCGCCAGCGGCGGCAGAATCACCAGGCCGATCGCCAGCCAGCCCCAGCGCACGCCAGCGGTCCCCGCGCGCGGCCCACCGCCGCTCAGCAACCAACCCGCGACTCCAACCCAGAAGACGCAGACCGCCGCGAGCCAGGCCATCGTCAGGGCCTGCCCGAGATGCCATGTCGCAAGCGCGAGGCCGGCCACTGCGGCCAGAAACCCGACCCGCAACCACAAGGCGGGACAGGACGAGAGCCGCGACCACTCCCAGGCCGCGACGAGCGTCACCAGACCACCAGCGGCCGCCAGTCCGACCGGCGGCAGGAAGAAGATACCGCCGATAACGAGGATGGCGCCGACCAGCGCCGTGGCGATACGGAGCCTAAGCATGTCGCTGGCGTTCGACCTGCTCGGTCGTGCGGCCAAACCGCCGTTGGCGCCCCCCGTAACACGCGATCGCTTCCTCGAGCGCGGCGGGATCGAAGTCCGGCCAGAGCGTATCCGTGAACCACAGTTCAGTATACGCCAGGTGCCAGAGCAGATAATTGCTGATGCGCCGCTCGCCTCCGGTCCGGATAAACAGATCCGGCTCCGGCAGATCCGACAGGCTGATGTACGCACCGAGCGTCTGCGCGTCCACCTCGTCGGGCCGCATCCGTCCCGCGGCGACCTCTTCCGCGATCCGTCGGGTGGCCTGGGCGATGTCCTGGCGGCCGCCATAATTGGCCGCGATATTCACGGTGAGATTGCCGTTGGCGGCGGTCTTCTCTTCCGCACGCCCGATCTCCGTCTGCAGCGAACGGCCGAGGCCCGCCCGATCCCCGATGAAACGGACACGAATCCCGTTTTCGTGCAGCCGCCCGATCTCCTCGCGCAGGGTGCGCAGGAACAGTTCCATCAGGATCCGCACTTCCGACTCCGGCCGGCGCCAGTTCTCGCTCGAGAACGCGAACAGGGTCAGCGCGGTAATGCCGCGCCGTGCGCAGGCCTCTATGATCGCCTGGGTCGCACGGACCCCGGCCTTGTGACCTTCCGTTCGCGGTGCAAAACGGCGGCGCGCCCAGCGGCCGTTGCCGTCCATGATGATCGCGATGTGTGCGGGCTCGCTGCCCTCAGTCATAACCGCTCCGGAACCGTGGCCATCGCAGCCAGCGCATCCACCGGCCGTGTCGTGCGCTGCGCCGACGAACGGATCAGACCTCCATGAGGTCGTTCTCTTTCCGTTCCAGCATGGCATCGACCTCGGCGATGGAATCGTCCGTGATCTTCTGGATCGCCTGTTCGGCCGCGCGCTCCTCGTCCTCGCTGATCTCCTTCTCTTTCTGAAGGGTCTTGAGGTCGCCGTTGACGTCGCGCCGGATGTTGCGGATCGCGATGCGCGCGTTCTCCGCTTCCTGGCGCACCACCTTCACGAGATCGCGCCGGCGCTCTTCCGTCAGCGGCGGCATCGGCAGACGGATCACGGTGCCCGCCGTATTCGGGTTCAGGCCAAGCCCCGAATTCATGATCGCCTTCTCGATCTTCTGCACCATCGATTTCTCGAACGGCTGCACGGCCAGCGTGCGCGAGTCCTCGACATGCACGTTGGCCGCCTGGTTGATCGGCACCTCGGCCCCGTAATAGTCGACCATGACATGGTCCAGCAGACCACTGTGCGCACGCCCGGTACGCACGGCCGCGAATTCGTTCTGGAGAGACGCGAGACTCTTCTTCATGCGCTCGCGCGCATCCTTTTTGAGATCCTCGATCATGATTCGCCTCGCTCGACGATGGTCCCGACCTTCTCGCCCCGGATCAGGCGGATGAGATCGCCATCGTTGTTGAGATTGAATACCTGCAGCGGAATATGGTTATCCCGGCACATCACGATCGCCGTGGCGTCCATGACACCGAGATTCTTCGCGAACACCTGATCGTAGGTGACCCGTTCATAGCGCTGCGCGGCCGGGTTATGCACCGGATCGGCATCGAATACGCCATTGACCTTGGTGCCCTTGATCATGATGTCCGCACCGATTTCGATCGCGCGGAGACTGGCGGCGGAATCGGTGGTAAAGAAGGGATTGCCGGTGCCGGCGGCGAAGATCACGACGCGGCCTTTCTCGAGATGGCGTACCGCGCGCCGTCTGATGTAGTCCTCGCAGACCTCGTTGATCTTGAGGGCCGACATCACGCGGCAGAATACGCCGAGCTTCTCGAGCGAATCCTGCATCGCCAGGGCATTGATCACGGTACCGAGCATCCCGATGTGATCGGCGGTTACCCGATCCATCCCGGCCTCGGCCAGTCCGGCACCGCGAAAGATATTCCCGCCCCCGATGACGACGGCGACTTCGACACCCATTGCACTGACATCGCGCAGTTCCCGCGCGATTCGGGAGAGAATGGCCGGGTCGACGCCATACTGCTGGTCGCCGAGGAGCGCCTCGCCGCTGAGTTTCAGCAGCACGCGTTTATAGACGGGTTCCTGATCGGTCATCGGGTTACACAACCTCCGCGCCCTGTGGCCCCGGTCGGGACCCGCTATTGTAGCCGAAGCCCGCCGTACGGGCGCAGCACCGATACCGGCCAGCAACCGCCGGGGCGCCGTGCCCCGCACGGCCCCCGACAATCGACGCGCGGCGCAACGGGCCGGCCCCCGCCGCCGCAACCAGGGCCCGGATCAGGCGCCCTTGGCCTGCGCCATCACCTCGTCGGCGAAGTTCTCCTCCTTCTTCTCCTTGCCCTCGCCCACTTCGAAGCGGCGGAAGAAGAAAACGTCGGCATCGTTCGCCTTGAGCATTTCCTCGACCGTCTGGTCCGGGTCCTTCACGAACGGCTGGCCCAGCAGAGTGATCTCGGACAGGTGCTTGCGCAGCCGGCCCTCGACCATCTTCTTGACGATCTCTTCCGGCTTGCCGCTGTCGCGCGCCTGCTCCTCGAGGAACTGGCGCTCCTTTTCGAGCTCGGCCTGCGGGATATCGTCGGCGCGCGTGGCGGCCGGATTGTTCGCGGCGACGTGCATCGCGACATCCTTGCCGACCTGTTCCGCTCCCGTATAGTCGACCAGAACGCCGATCCGGTTGCCGTGCAGATAGCTGGCCAGCTGGCCATCGGCGGATTCGCGCCGCTCGAAGCGCCGCACCTCGAGGTTCTCGCCGATTTTGGCGACCAGTTCCTTCGTGGCCGTGGCGATATCGCGCTCATCGCCACCGCCAACCGTCAGACCGGACAGTTCCTCGACATCGGCGGGGTTCGAATCCAGCACACGCTCGGCTACCCGGGCGGCGAACTGCTGAAACTCTTCGTTTTTGGCAACGAAGTCGGTCTCGCTGTTGATCTCGACCATCACGCCGGTACGGCCGTCGTCGGCGACACGCGTGACGATGACGCCCTCGGCGGCGACCCGGCCGGATTTCTTGTCGGCCTTGGCGAGACCGGCCTTGCGCATGGCTTCGATGGCGCCTTCCATATCGCCCTCGGCCTCCTTCAGCGCTTTTTTGCATTCCATCATGCCCGCACCGGTCCGGGTGCGGAGTTCCTTGACCATCGCGGCGGTGATTTCCATCGCGGGGTTACCCCATATTGTCTGGCGGCGGGCCGGGCCCGAAAGGCCCGGCCGCGGGAGTGGATTCAGGCCTCTTCGTCGCCCTCGTCCGCCTTGCTGGCGGCGGTCTTCTTCGAAGCGGCCTTCTTGGTCGACGCCTTCTTCTTCGAAGCCGTCTTCTTGGCAGCGGTCTTCTTGGCGGCGGCCTTCTTCTTCGAGGCCGGCGCGCTCTCACCGTCACCCTCTGCGTCGGCGGCGGGTGCTGCCGCCGCTTCCGCGGCTTCGGCGGCCGGCGCCTCAGCGGCCGCTTCCGGGGCCTCAGCGGCCTCGCCTTCGCCCCGCTCGGTCGCGGTGCTGGCCGTCTTCGCGGCCGCGGTCTTCTTGCCGGCGGCCTTCTTCGCGCTCGCCTTCTTCTTGCCAGCGCTCTGCGTCGGCCGGCCGGACTCGTCGACTTCGACAAACTCGTCGTCGGAGCCGCCGCCCGGGATCGTGGCCTTGCCGGTCTCGATCGCCTCGGCGACCGCCTGCGTATAGAGCTGGATCGCGCGCAGCGCATCGTCGTTGCCCGGGATCACGTAGTCGACGCCATCCGGCGGGTTGTTGCTGTCGACGATCGCGACCACCGGGATATTCAGCTTGCGCGCCTCGGCCACGGCGATATCTTCATGGCCGACGTCGACGATGAACATCGCATCCGGCAGACGCGGCATGTCCTTGATACCGCCCAGACTGCGATCCAGGCGATCCTTCTCGCGCTCGAGATCCAGCCGCTCCTTCTTGTTCAGCTTGTTCAGCGAACCATCCTCGAACATCTTCTCGAGGTCTTTCAGGCGACCGATGGAATGCTTGACCGTCTTGAAGTTGGTCATCATGCCGCCGAGCCAGCGACGGTCGACGTACGGCATGCCGCAGGACTGGGCCGCTTCGCGGACGGCATCGCGCGCGGCACGCTTGGTGCCCACGAACAGGACCGTGCCGTGATTGGAGGCGATCTTTGACAGGAAATTCCGCGCGTCGTCCATCAACGGCACGGTCTTTTCCAGATTGAAGATATGGATCTTGTTGCGTTCGCCAAAGATGTAGGGGGCCATCTTCGGGCACCAGTACCGGGTCTGGTGGCCAAAGTGAACGCCCGCCTCGAGCATCTGGCGCATCGAGATACGAGACATGAGGATTCCTTTGTATCGGGTTGAGCCTCCACGCGACCAGCCCGGCCAACCGCTGCCCGGAGATTGCCCCGGCGAGCGGCACCCGACCGAACCCTGACGGTGCGCGTGTGCGGATTTGACCGCGGCCGAACTCCGGCCTGCGGCGGCGCGCTTTATACCACAACCCCCTCACGATCTCAATCCACACCCTCGGAGTCGGCGGCCTGATGCGCTACAATCCCGCTTCTGCCCGCAACCTGACCACGGTGGTCCGATGTCCGCACCCGCACAGGCGCGCAACACCGTTGCCGCAAAGACCCAGGATGAGATCGAACGCATGCGCGTCGCCGGCCGCCTGGCGGCCAGCGTGCTCGACATGATCGAGCCGTACGTCGAGCCCGGCATCACGACCGAGGAGCTCGATCGGATCTGCCATGACTACATCGTCAACGAGTGCGATGCCACCCCGGCGCCGCTGAACTACCGCGGCTTCCCGAAATCGGTCTGCATTTCCCTCAACCACCAGGTCTGCCACGGCATCCCCGGGCCGCGTCAGCTGAAGAAGGGGGACGTCCTCAACATCGACGTGACGGTCATCCACGACGGCGTCCACGGCGATACCAGCCGCATGTTCTATGCCGGTGAGCCGTCGCGCAACGCACGCCGCGTGTGCGAGGTCGCCTATGGCGCCATGGTCGCCGGCATCCGGGCGGTGGCACCGGGCGCCCGCCTCGGCGATATCGGCCACGCCGTCCAGCAGTACGCCGAGGGCCACCACTGCTCGGTGGTCCGCGAATACTGCGGCCACGGGATCGGCCGCGGCTTCCACGAGGAACCGCAGATCCTTCATTACGGCAAGGCCGGCACCGGCATGGAACTGTTCCCGGGAATGGCCTTTACGGTCGAACCGATGATCAACGGCGGCAAGCGCCACGTGAAGCTGCTGGGCGATCAGTGGACCGTCGTGACCAAGGACCACAGCATCTCGGCACAGTGGGAGCACACGCTGATCGTCACCGAGGACGGTTTCGAGCTCACCACGCTCCCGGACGGCCGGACACTCTGAGGCCGCTGCCGATGGCCGCCCCGGCGCCAGTACCCGACGCCGCCCGGTTCGACACGGCCCGCGTCGACGCCGGGCTGCGCGCCGGGGAGCGCCCCGCCAGCGTCTACGCCGAGGGCCTGGCGACCGTCGACGCGGCGCTCGACGGCGCGCTCGACGCCGGCGCCTCCGCCCACGACGTCGTCGCCGCGCGTGCGTCGGCGGTGGACGACCTGCTCGCCCACGCCTGGCACGCCGGCTTCGGCGATGGCAACGACGACATCGCCCTCGTCGCCGTGGGCGGCTACGGCCGCGGCGAGCTCCACCCCCACTCCGATGTCGATCTGCTGATCCTGCTCGCCGACGACGCGGAGGAGCGGCATCGCGAGGCGATCGAGGCGTTCGTCACCCTGCTGTGGGATATCGGGCTCGAGATCGGCCAGGCGGTGCGCACGGTGGCCCAGTGCAGCGAGGCCGCACAGGCGGACGTGACCACCGCGACCAACCTGATGGAGTCGCGGCTGCTCGCCGGTGCCTCCGCCCTGTACGAATCGATGCAGGAAGCGACCGGCCCCGAGCGGGTGTGGCCCACGGAGACCTTCTTCCTGGCGAAGCTGGATGAGCAGAAGGCCCGTCACCGCAAGTTCGACCGCACGGCCTACCGGCTGGAGCCGAACATCAAGGAAGGCCCGGGCGGTCTGCGCGATATCCAGATGGTCGGCTGGGTCGCCAAGCGCCATTTCGGGGCCCAGACGCTCGCCGAGCTGGTCGATCATGGCTTCCTGACCGACGACGAATACCACCGCCTCGTGCGCGGGCAGGAACTGCTCTGGGCCATCCGCTGGCGCCTGCACCGCATGACCGGGCGCAGCGAGGACCGGCTGCTGTTCGACCACCAGCGCGATCTGGCCGCGGCCTTCGGGGACACCGGCGACGACCCGAACCGGGCGGTCGAGGCCTTCATGCAGCGCTATTACCGCGCCGTCATGGAACTGCAGCGTCTGAACGAGATCCTGCTGCAGTTCTTCCGCGAGGCCATCCTGGAGCCCGCTGGCCAGCCGGTCGTGCGCCGTCTCAACGACCGCTTCCGCATCCGCGGGGAAACGCTGGAGATCGCCGCCCCGGACGTCTTCCGCCGCCAGCCGCGGGCCCTGATCGAGATGTACCTGCTGCTCGCACGGCATCCGGAGGTGCGCGGCGTCCGCGCCGAGACCCTGCGACGGCTGCGCGACGACCTCGGCGGCATCGATGACAGCGTGCGCGCCGACCCGGAAGCGCGCCGACTGTTCATGGAACTCCTGCGTCAGCCCTGGCGGGTGGCGAGCCAGCTCTTCCGCATGAACCGCTACGGTGTGCTGGGCGCGTACATCCCCGCGTTCGACCGGATCGTCGGGCGCATGCAGTACGACCTGTTCCATACCTACACGGTCGACGAGCACACGCTGCGCGTGATCCGCAATCTGCGCGAGTTCCGGGCGCCCGACGAGGACAGCGACGGCAGCGAGTTTCCGCTGTGTCTGGACCTGATCGCCGAACTCGAGGAGCCCGAACTGCTCTACGTCGCGGCCCTGTTCCACGACATCGCCAAGGGCCGCGACGGCGATCACTCCGAACTGGGCGCGGTCGATGCCGAGGCGTTCTGCCGCGACCACGGGCTCTCCTCGGTGCAGACGGGGCTGGTGTGCTGGCTGGTGCGCCACCACCTGCTGATGTCGATGACCGCCCAGCGGCGCGATCTCAGCGACCCCGCCGTGATCCACGAATTCGCGCGCACGGTCAGCTCGGTATCGCATCTGAACCATCTGTACCTGCTGACGGTCGCCGATATCCGGGCCACCAACCCGACGCTCTGGAACTCGTGGAAGGACAATCTCCTGCGCGAGCTCTACCACAAGACCGTCCAGGCGCTGTGGCGCGGCCTCGACAATCCGATCGACAAGGACGAGCGCATCGCCGAGGTGCAGCATCACGCGCGCCGTCAGCTCGCCGCCTGGGCGCTCGACACCGAGCGCATCGACGCCCTGTGGAGCAACCTCGGCGAAGCCTATTTTCTGCGCCACAATGCCGACGAGATCGTCTGGCACACGCGCGGCCTGATTGAGCACGGCGACCGCGAGGACGCCCTGATCCTGCTGCGCCGGGAGACCCAGCGCGGCTCGACCGAGCTGTTCATCTCGCGCCCGGATCACCGCTACCGCTTCGCCCAGGTGACCGCCGTGCTCGATCGCCTCGGCCTGTCGATCGTCGATGCGCGCGTACTGACCTCGCGCAGCGGCCGCGCGCTCGATACCTACCTGATCCTCGAGGCCTCGGGCGAACCGATCACCGACGATTACCGCATCGCCGATATCCGCGCCGGGCTCGAGGCCGCGATGGCGGATCCGGAGCGGCTGCCCGACCAGCCGGCGCGGCGCACACCGCGCCGCATGCGCCATTTCGACGTGCCGCTGGTGGTCGAGGCCGAGGACGAACCCGAGCACGGCATGACGGCCGTCGAGGTGACGGCCAGCGACCAGCCCGGCCTGCTGTCGAAGGTCGCCCGCGCCTTCCTCGCGGTCGGCGTCCGCGTCCACAGCGCACGTGTTGCGACCATCGGCGAGCGGGTCGATGATGTGTTCTTCATTACCGATTCCGACAATCGGCCGGTCGACGCCGACACCGTGCGGTCGATCGAGCGCGAACTCGCCCATCGCATCAGCAACCCGGGAGCCCCATGAACGCCAGCACCACCGACAGCGACGCCGTTGCCCTCGCCCGCGAACTGATCCGCCGGCGCTCGATCACCCCCCAGGACGCGGGCTGTCAGGACCTGATCGCCGAGCGCCTGGCTGCGCTCGGATTCGACATCGAGCGGCTGGCATTCGGCGATGTCGAGAACCTCTGGGCACGCCACGGCACCGAGGGCCCGCTGATCGTGTTCGCCGGCCACACCGACGTCGTGCCCACCGGCCCGGAGGAACGCTGGACGGAGTCGCCGTTCGCGGCGAATGTCCGCCACGGCATGCTCTACGGCCGCGGGGCGGCCGACATGAAGGGCAGCGTGGCGTCGATGGTCGTCGCCGCCGAGCGTTTCGTGCGCGAACACCCCGACCACGCCGGCTCGATCGCGCTGCTGATCACCAGCGACGAGGAGGGACCCGCCGTCGACGGCACCAAACGCGTCGTCGACACGCTGGTCGAACGGGGCGTGTGGATCGACTACTGCCTGGTCGGCGAGCCCTCCTCGAACGCACAGTTCGGTGACACCGTGAAGATCGGCCGCCGCGGCTCGCTGACCGGGCATCTGACGGTGAACGGCCTGCAGGGCCACGTGGCCTACCCGGCGCGGGGACGCAATCCGGTTCACGACCTGGGCCCGGCCCTCGCCGAACTGGTCGCCACGCAGTGGGATACGGGCAACGAGCACTTCCCGCCGACCAGTTTCCAGGTGTCGAACATCCACGCCGGCACCGGCGCCGACAACGTGATCCCGGGTCACGTGGATGTCGTCTTCAATTTCCGTTATTCGACCGAGTGCACCGCCGAGGGCCTCGGCGCGCGTACCCGCGAGATCCTTGACCGCCACGACCTCGACTACGAACTCCAGTGGCGCCACAGCGGCGAGCCCTTCCTGACCGAGCCGGGCACGCTGACCGAGGCCCTCTCGACCGCTGTCGAGGACACGGTCGGTTACCGGCCGACGCTCGCCACCACCGGCGGCACGTCGGACGCCCGCTTCATCGCGCCGACCGGCGCCCAGGTGATCGAACTCGGACCGCTCAACGCCACCATCCACCAGATCGACGAACACATCGCCACCGCCGACCTCGACCGCATGGCCGAGGTCAGCGAGCGTCTGCTTGAGCGCCTGACGCGGTCATAGCCGCGTGCACAAGAGGTGTCGAGATGGGGTGGGGACGTGGATCCGGGGTTTTCGCAGGCGACGTAGGCCGGCTTTGCGCATGAACGAGCGCCTGCACGTGCGTATGCGGCATTGCCAGCTCGGCGTAGCGCCGGGCGATCCGGCGGACGACGCTATGCGCACCGGCAAGCGCATGTCCATTGCACACGCTTTGCCGGCATTGCCCGGCGCCGGATACGTGTCGGATACCTGAACCGCTGCGCCCGCGCCGGGCAAAGCCGGCCTACGAAGAGGTCCCCCGCCAGCCCCGCAGCGCCAGCACCAGCAGCGTGATGGCGGTCAGCGGGAGCACGAACAGGGTCATCGCCGCATTGAACGGCGACAGCGCGGCGTGGCCGGTGGCGGCGAGGACGAGCCAGCCGGTCCAGGCGAAGTAGAACGCGAAGAACAGGCCGCCCTCCCAGCGCTCGATCCGCGCCCCGGTGAAGAAGATCGGCAGGCAGGCCACGGCGACCGCGATCATGATCGGGAAGTCGAACCACAGCGCGCTGGCCGCGTCCGGCGACCGTGCCGCCAGCACCAGATCAGGCTGCGCACTGCCGACGGCGATACGCGCTGCCGCCAGGCCGACGTGACATCGGCAGCGAGGTCCCGGCGGCGATCACCGTCAGCCCGATCACCAGCTCCGTCACCCCGAGCCAGCGCGCGAAGGTGACCGCGCCGTCGACGAACCAGCGCGAGCCGAGGACCAGCAGGACCAGGCCGACCGCGATCAGCACGCCATTCACGACATGGCGCGCCGGGCCGCTCCCCGCGGCGTCCGCGGGGGGCGCCTGCCCGCCCGCGGCCTCCCGCGTGGCCGCCGCTTCGTTGCGGCCAAGGCGCGCCAGCAGGAGGATCCAGACGATCAGCCCCACGAGCAGGATCACGCCATCGATTCGCCCGATCGCGCCATCGAAGGCCATCACGAGGGCCGCGCAGGAGACGCCGATCATCAGGGGCACATCGAAGCGGATCAGCTGACTGGAGACGGCCAGCGGCACGATCAGCGCCGACAGGCCGAGGATGAACAGGACGTTGAAGATGTTGCTGCCGACCACGTTGCCGACGGCGATGTCCGCCTGATCGCTCAAGGCGGCCTGCACGCTGACGGCGAGTTCCGGCGAACTGGTGCCGAAGGCGACCACGGTCAGGCCGATGATGAGCGAAGGGATCCCGAATGCGGCCGCCAGGCGGGAGGCCCCGCGTACCAGCAGGTCGCCGCCCAGGATCAGCAGAATGAGACCGGCGATCAGCGTCAGTGCAGGTCATGCGGTCGAGCCTGGCATTACGGTGTCCGCCAACGTTACGCGCCTTCGGCGGCGAGCGCCTCGAGATCGTCCAGTTCCTCTTCCGTGAAGCCGGCGTGCAGACGGCCCTCGCGGTCGAACGGTCCCTTGATCCGGCCGCTCATGTACTCGCGGATCAGGCTGTTGAAGGTGGCGCGCGGTTCCTGATTGGCCCAGCCGCAGGCCGCGTGGAACCAGCGGTTGCCGATGTGCACGTGCTCGATCTCGTCATGATAGATGACGTCGAGCGCGGCGACGGCATCGTCCGCGCCCACGCCCTGCAGGCTCTTCATCAGGCCCGGCGTCACGTCGATGCCACGGGCCTCCAGCACGCGCGGCACCAGCGCCATGCGTACCAGCAGATCGTGATCCGTTTTTACCGCCGTCTCCCAGAGTCCGTTGTGGGCCGGGAAGTCGCCGTAGTCATAGCCACGATCGTTGAGCAGCCCCCGCAGCATGCCGAAATGACGCGCCTCGTCGGCGCCCACGCGCGCCCAGTCGACATAGAAATCCCGCTCCATGTCCGGGAAACGGTAGACCGCATCGACCGCGAGATTGATGGCGTTGAACTCGATGTGCGCCAGCGCATGCAACAGCGCGGCCCGCCCCGCCTCACTGCCGAGACCGCGGCGCGCCAGCTCGCGCGGCGACACCAGTTCCGGCCGCTCGGGGCGGCCCGGGATCTCGATTCGCCGCGGCGTCCGGGGATGCTGCAGGGGAATCCGGTCATTGCGGATGTCTTCGTACAGCGCCGCCGCCGCGTCGCATTTGGTGCCCGGATCGCATTCGAGCACGACCGACTCGGCCCGCGCCTGGACCACGGATTCGCTCATGTGCTCCCTCCGCCGTACATCGAACGGTACAGTTCCCGGCTTTTCAGCGGCCGGTTGCCGAGATGCGGCGCCAGGCTCGCGCGCAGGATCCGGCGCGCGGAACGCAGCACGTCGGCATCGTCGAATTCATGGTGGGCGATCGCAAGCAGGTGCGCACCGGGCACCCGCAGCGCCTCCGAGCCGGTCGGACCGTACGCCGGCGCCGGACCGTGCTCGACCAGGAAATCGTATTCGATATCGGGCTGTACCGGTTCGCCCGTGCCCGCATCGCAATCCAGCGGCGGCGCGAACCCGAGCGCGTCGAGCAGTTCGATCTCGAAGCGCCGCAACGCCGGTTCGGCCGGTCCGTTCCCGGCGAGCGCCGTGATGACCAGATCGTAGGACTCGAAGACCTCGGGATTGACGTCGTCACGCCCCAGCAGGCGCATCACCAGTTCACTGCAGTAGAAGCCCGCCAGCAGCGCACGCCCGGCGGGCGGCGCGCGCCAGCGCTCGGCATCAACCGTTGTCAGGGTCCGCAGTTCACCTCGACCGGTCCAGGCCATCAGCAACGGCTGAAACGGTTCGAGCAATGGCCGCGTCCGACTCCCGCGGCTGCGAACGCCGCGCGCGACCAGGCCGATGCGGCCGGCATCGGCGGTCAAGGCCTCCACGAGCATGCTGGTGTTACGCCAGGGCCGGGTCTGCAGAACGTAGCCGCGGCCAAGCTCGCCGCGCGCGGGGGTCATTCCGTCTCGTAACCGAACTGGCGCAGTGCGCGGGTGTCGTCGGACCAGTCGGCCCGGACCTTGACCCACAGCTCCAGGTGGATGCCGGTTCCGAACAGCCGCTGCATCGCCTGGCGGGCGCTGGAACCGACCGCCTTGAGGCTCTCGCCACTGCGGCCGATCACGATCGCCTTCTGGCCTTCGCGCTCCACCCAGATGATCGCGTCGATGCCGGTCCGACCGTCCTCCATCGCCTCGAAGCGGTCGATCGAGACCGTCAACGCATAGGGCACTTCCTGCCCCATGCGGCGCGTCAACTGTTCACGGATCAACTCGGCGGCGAGGAAGCGCTCGTCGCGATCGGTCAGGTCATCCGCCTCGAACTGATGCTCGCCTTCCGGAATCCGCTCACGCAGCTCGTTCCACAGACCGTCGACGTTGTCCCCGGTCCAGGCGGACAGCGGTACCACCGCTTCCATGTCCAACCGCCCGGAGAACGACTCGAGGAACGGCAGCAGCCGTTTCTTGTCCTTGATCCGGTCGACCTGGTTGACCACGCCGATCACGGGGACTCCGGCCTCGCGCAGCCGGTCGCGCACCAGCGCGTCATCGTCTTCCCAGCGCTCTGCGCCGACGACGAAGAGGGCGAGATCGACGCCCGTGATGGCGGCGGTGGCCGCACGATTGAGACTGCGATTGAGCTGACGGCGCGCGTTACCGTGCAGGCCCGGCGTATCGACAAAGGCGACCTGCAGATCGCCATCGGTCACGATGCCGAGAATCCGATGCCGGGTCGTCTGCGGGCGTGAAGCGGTGATGCACAATCGTTCGCCGATCAGGCGATTGACCAGGGTCGATTTGCCCACATTGGGGCGACCGACGACGGCGACGACACCGAAACGGGTCTGACTCAAGCGTTCTCCTCCAGGTACACCGGACGTCTCACTGGCGCTCTGCGATTGCATTCAGGCACGTCAGCGCGGCCTGCTGCTCGGCCTTGCGACGGCTGCGCGCCGTGGCCTGGCGTTCGCAGTCCAGGGCCTCGATACGACAGCGTACGGTAAATTGCTGTTCATGGTCGGCGCCATTCACCTCGATGACCTCGTAGGCCGGCGGTGACCAGCGACGGCTCTGCAGATATTCCTGCAGGCGTGTCTTGGGGTCTTTCAGTTCGTCGGCGTTCGGGAGATCCGTCAGGCGACTGGCGAACAGGGCCAGCACGCGCGCGCGCACGGTCTCGAAGTCGCTGTCCAGGAACATCGCCCCGACCAGGGCCTCGAAGGCATCGGCCAGGATCGACGCGCGCCGATGACCGCCGCTTTTGCGCTCGCCCTCGCCCATCAGGAGGGCCTCGCCGAGTCCGATCTCGCGCGCGATCCCGGCCAGGGTCTCCCCCCGCACCAGCGCGGCGCGCAGCCGGCTGAGCTCGCCCTCGGGCGACTCGGGTCGCAGCCGATAGAGCTCGATCGCGATGATGCTGTTCAGCAGTGCATCACCGAGGAACTCGAGCCGTTCGTTGTTCGCGGCCCCGGCGCTGCGGTGCGTCAGCGCCTCACGCAACAGATCCTGCTCGGCAAAGTCGTGTCCGAGCGTCTGCGCGATTCGTTCCATCGGTTCCATGGGATCAGCGCGAGATCGTGCGGTCGAAGGTCACCACCAGTTCGACGTTCGCCATCAGTGGCCGGCGTTCCTCGTAGTTGACGTGGATCTGCAGTCCGCCGTCCCGGCGCCGGATATCCATGACCTCGCGCGGTTCGAGCGAGCGCAGGTTGTTGAGACCAAAACGCACGCGGACCTTCTCCCAGACCTCCGCCATGTCGTCGTCGCTGCGGGTATCCTCCTGGACCGACTCGGCGACCGAGATCACGCTCCAGTAGTTCAGGTACACGGGCGTCAGGCGCACCGCGACGAGCAGTACGAACCCGACGACGATCAGGATGCCCAGCATGGCCCACATGGTCATCCCGCGCTGGTGGCGTCGCGCGATCATGGTGTTCTCCTTATTCGATACCATTACCGATACGGGACCAGTCTACCGCACCGCCGTCCCAATCCCAGTGCATCCAGATGAACTTGGCCTCACCGACCAGGTTGGCTTCCGGGACGTAGCCCCAGGAACGACTGTCGTTGCTGTGATCGCGGTTGTCACCGAGGACGAAGTACTGCCCTTCCGGGACGATGAATTCGCCCTCGGGACTGCGGCCGTTCGGGTCCAGCAGGACGGAATGGGTCGTGTCCCCGATCCTCTCGTGGAATTCCAGCAGTTCCGTTCCGCCGTTCTGTCGCGCGGGGCGATACTCCCCGACCCTGTCCATCGGAACCGGATCGCCGTTGATGAACAGCCGCCGGTTGTAATACGCGATCTGGTCACCGGGCAGACCGACGATCCGTTTGATGTAATTGATCGAGGGCTTGCGCGGGTAGCGGAAGACGGCGACGTCGCCCCGCTCCGGCTGGCCCGTCTCGATCACTTCCGTATCCGTCACCGGCAGCCGGATGCCGTAGGAGAGTTTGCTTACCACGATGAAATCACCGACCTCGAGGGTCGGCAGCATCGATGGCGAGGGGATACGAAACGGTTCCGCGATGAACGACCGCAACACGAGCACGATCAGCAGCACCGGAAAGAACGAGCGCGCGTATTCGACCAGCGCCGGATCGGGAATCGCATCCCTGCGGGCGCCATGTGTCTTCTCCATGGAGCGCGCCCGGCGGGCACCGGCGAACACGACCGCATCGATGGCCCAGATCAGGCCCGATAAGGCGGTCGCCAGTACCAGGATGACTTCGAAATCCAGCCCCATGTTGACAGTCTCCGGTCAGCGCACAGGCGGACGCTCAGTCCGCTCTGCCGGCAGCGGGCATATTATTGGTTTTTCTCGACCTGCAGCACGGCGAGGAAGGCGTCCTGGGGGATTTCGACCTTGCCCACCTGCTTCATCCGCTTCTTGCCTTCTTTCTGTTTCTCGAGCAGCTTGCGTTTGCGGCTGACATCGCCACCGTAGCATTTCGCCGTCACGTTCTTGCGCATGGCCTTGACCGTGGAGCGCGCGATGATGTGGTTGCCGATCGCCGCCTGAATGGCGACTTCGAACATCTGCCGTGGAATGATCTCGCGCATGCGGTCCACGAGGTCGCGTCCGCGTTGCTGGCTCTTGGCCCGGTGCACGATCAGTGACAGCGCGTCGACGCGATCGCCGTTGATCAGAATATCGAGACGAACCAGATCGGCCGCCTCGAAACGCTTGAATTCGTAATCGAACGAGGCATAGCCGCGGCTGACGGATTTCAGGCGATCGAAGAAATCGAGCACGATCTCGGCCAGCGGCAACTCGTAGGTCATCGAGACCTGGTTGCCGATATAGGCCATATTCTTCTGTACGCCGCGTTTCTCGACGCAGAGCTTGATCACCTCGCCGATGAATTCCTGCGGCATGAGCAGATTGGCCTCGACGACCGGTTCGCGGATCTCGGCGATCGACGTGACCGCAGGCAGTTCGGACGGGTTGTGCACGTTCAGGATTTCGTCGTCCGTCGTGAGCACCTCGAACACCACCGTCGGCGCGGTCGTGATCAGATCGAGGCCGTATTCGCGCTCGAGCCGCTCCTGGACAATCTCCATGTGGAGCATGCCGAGGAAGCCGACCCGGAAGCCGAAGCCAAGGGCCTGTGATACCTCCGGTTCGTAATGCAGCGACGAATCGTTCAGGCGCAGCTTGCCAAGCGCATCGCGGAACGCCTCGTAGTCATCGGAGCTGATCGGGAACAGCCCGGTGAACACGTTGGGGCGGACTTCGCGGAAGCCGGGCAGCATCTCCGGCGCCGGATTCGATGCCGACGTGATCGTGTCGCCGACTTTGCTGGCATCGATGTCCTTGATGCCGGCGATCAGGAAGCCGACTTCGCCGACCTCCAGACTCTGCCGCGATTCCCGGTGAGGCGTAAAAACACCGACGGAATCGACGTGGTAAGCACGCCCGGTCGACATCATCCGGATCTTCTCACCCGTTTTGAGACGCCCCTGGAATACGCGCACGAGCGAGACGACGCCGACGTACTGATCGAACCACGAATCGACGATCAATGCCTGGGTGGGCGCTTCCGGATCGCCCTGCGGCGGCGGGACCTGCTGGACCAGGCGTTCGAGCAGATCGATCACGCCGACCCCGGTCTTGGCCGATACGCGCACCGCATCGAGCGCCTCGAGCCCGATCACGTCCTCGATCTCCTGGGCGACGCGGTCGGCATCGGCGGCGGGCAGATCCACCTTGTTGAGAACGGGGATCACCTCCAGGTCCAGACCGATCGCCGTATAGCAGTTGGCGACGCTCTGCGCCTCGACACCCTGCGAGGCGTCCACGACCAGCAATGCGCCCTCACAGGCCTGCAGCGAACGCGCGACCTCGTAGGAGAAGTCGACGTGACCGGGCGTATCGATGAAGTTGAGGAGGTACTCCTGACCGTCGCGCGCGGTGTACTTCAGCGAGACCGCCTGCGCCTTGATCGTGATGCCGCGCTCGCGTTCGAGATCCATCGAATCGAGCATCTGCTCCGAGCGTTCGCGCTCGGTGAGCAGGCTGCAGTTCTCGATGAATCGATCGGCCAGCGTCGACTTGCCGTGGTCGATGTGGGCGATGATGGAGAAGTTGCGGATCTGCTGCATCAGGTATCCGGGGCCGTTGCGAGCGCGTGTTCAAGCGCGTGCGCATCAAGGTGATAACGGGTGATTTCGGTGCCGTCGAGTTCCAGCACCGGGATAGCGGTGTTGTAGCGGCGGGCAAGGTCCGGGTCGCGATCGATATCCACCGATTCGATAGCGAAACCGTACCGCTCGGCGATGGGCCGGGCCGCCGCCAGCATCTCGTCGCAAAGGCCGCAGCGTGCGCGTGTGTAGAGAACCAGACGCCCCGCCATTACTCGGCCTCGGGCACCTCGATCGCGATGAACTGCGGTCCGCCGTCACGCTCGACCAGCAGGGCGACGCTACGCCCGCCCGGCAGTTCCGCGATCCGCTCGGCGAAATCCGCGACACCCTCGATCGGCCGCGAGTTCATCATCACGATCACGTCACCGCGGCGCAGTCCACTGCCGATCGCCGGCGCGGAAAGCAGTTCGACCACCTCGACGCCGCCCGGTCCGAGGTCGCGCCGCTCCCGCAGTGCGTCGCTGACGGCGGTGACCCGCATGCCAAGACGCGCGCCGGCGTCGGCCGTATCCTCGGGCCGCGATCCGCCGCCACCCTCATCGTCCGCCGAGCCGTACCCGGCCAGCTCCGACTCACCCGGGAGCCGGCCGATCGTTACCCGCAGGGTCATGCGCTCGCCATCGCGGACGATCTCGACCTCGGCCTTCGAGTCGATCGGCGTCCGTCCCACCACGGGCGGCAACGCGCTCGATCGGGGGATCTCTTCGCCATTGAAACCGACAATGACGTCACCGACGCGAAGGCCCGCCTTCGCGGCCGGTGAATCCGGCAATACCCGGGTCACCAGCGCACCCAGCGCACGCTCCATGCCGAAGGACTCGGCGAGATCCCGGGTCACTTCCTGGATCACGACGCCCAGCCAGCCGCGGGCGACCTTGCCCGTATCCCGCAACTGGTCGGCGACATCGATCGCGACATCGATCGGGATCGCGAACGACAGTCCCATGAAACCGCCGGTGCGACTGAATATCTGGGCATTGACGCCGACGACCTCGCCATCGAGGTTGAACAGCGGCCCGCCGGAATTGCCCGGATTGATCGCGACATCGGTCTGGATAAAGGGGACATAGTTGTCGTTCGGCAGACTGCGCCCCTTGGCGCTGACGATCCCGGCCGTCACCGAGTGATCGAACCCGAACGGCGAGCCGATCGCCAGCACCCATTCGCCCACCTGAAGGTCGTCCGGATCGCCGGTCTTGACGGCCGGAAGACCCTCGGCATCGATCTTCAGCAGGGCGACGTCGCTGCGTTTGTCCGTGCCGACGAGTTCGGCCTCGAACTGGCGGCGGTCATGCAGGCGCACGATGATCTCGTCCGCGTCGGCCACCACATGCCCATTGGTGAGTACATAGCCGTCGCTGGAGATGATGAAGCCGGATCCCAGCGAGGCCGTATCGCGGCTGCGCGGCTGCGCGCGCTCGCCGAAGAATTTGCGGAACAGATCGCCAAACGGCGAGTCCTCGAGTTCCGGCATGTCGAACCCGGGCGGGAGGCCGCCGCGCTGCGGCTCGACCTCGCGGCTGGTGCTGATATTCACCACCGAGCGGTACTGGTCTTCGACCAGATCCGTGAAATCCGGCAGTTGGGCCAGTGCCGTTGCCGGGAACGCCACGAGCGCGATGGCCAGCGCGAGTGCACGGGCGTAAACGGTCTGCAGCATGACGGTATGTGACCTCCCGGCGGGATCAACTCTGGAATCGGTGTGTGCGTACGGCAGGGTCGGCCCGACCGTGTCAGACCGCCGGGGCGGCCAGCCAGTCGATAGCGCCAGATCATAGCATACGCGCCGCTGGCGCCGAAGATGACTCACCGGCGCCGCACGCCGCGCGCGATGTGCTTGACGGTCGCCGCCGGCACCTCGCCCACGACGGTGACCTGGTGCCCTTCGATCTCGCGCCCGAACGCATGCACCGCGCCCATCCTGGAGAGGCCGCGCAGCGGCATGGCATCGGTGTCCGCCGGTTCGACGAAGATCGACACCGACGCGAGCCCATCGGTGTAGACCGAGTGCTGGACGGCCTCACCGTGCGGCGGCATGGCCTGATTGCGATGCGACACGAGTCGGAACCCGGGCGGCAGATCGGTCATCTCCCATTCCGGATCGTCCAGCCGCGCGGTATCCGCCGCCGGATCGCCGTGACGGCTGTACTCTTCGCCCTCCAGCGAGGGCTCGAAGCGCTCGCGCCCGACCGTATCGAGCGGTTTGATGTCCGTGAACATGATCCGCTCATACACCATGCCTTTGCGACCGATCAGATCGGAGCGCAGCAGCAGGCCGGTTTCCATATCGATCCACATACGGTAGCCGTAGCGGTAGCGATCCTCACCCTCGATGCGCAGGATCCGCGCCTCGCGCCCGGCGACGCGCCCTGTCCCGCCGAGTTCGGCCCGATAGTGCGCGGGCAGGGAACGCAGATTGCGTGGCGGTTTTGGCGCCAGCAGATCGCCGGGGCGCTGATCGACGAGCATCCGGCGCTCGGCCGGCCATACGCAGGTGACTTTCTCGCCCTCGCGGATGATCTCGAACGGTTCGCCACTGAGTACACGCAGACGCTCGTATTCCCGTCCGTCGATATAGCCGTGGACGATCGCCATCGACTCCAGACGATCGCCATGCTCGTAGACCAGCGTCCCCTCATAGGCCTGACGGCTCATCGCCTCGGCCATGCGCATCAGCAGGGCTCCGGCTTCATCCGCCGCCCAGGCGGGTGCGCCCCACAGGAGCAGCAGCGCCACGAGGACGGCCCGCGAAGGGCGCCGCAGAGTGGGGTCACGGCTCCGCATTGAATCCGACCAGGCGGCTGCTGGGCATCACGTTGGGCATCTCGCCGGCATCGGCGAACCGGTTATGGCTGTTGAGGTACATGGCGAGACGCTGCCGGACACGGTCCTGCTCGGCCGGTGCCAGCCCATCACCGAAAGTCCCGCTCACCAGCGGCGCCGCCTCATCGCCGGCCGCCACCGTCGTGCCGCGATCATTGGCGGCGACTGACGGCGCCGATGACTCGAATGCGCCATCGGGCAGCGCCAGCACCCCGCCGACGGCGATGATGGCCCCGATCGCCGCGGCGGCGACCGCGACGCGCGTACGCTCCCGGAGCGGCCAACGGGTGCCGCGCAACTGACCGGGCGCCACGATCCGGGGCTCGGCACTGACCGCAGCGGCTACACGCTCGCTGAAATCGGCACCGATCAGCCCCGGATCCGTCCCCTCCAGGCTCGCGCGCCCGGCGTGATATCGCGCCCAGCGCGCACGCAGTTCCTCGTCTTCCAGCAGTCGCCCGAGGATCCTGTTGCGCGGCAGGGCCTCGAGCTCGCCGTCGACCAGTGCCGACAGCGCTTCCTCACCCGTCATCGATTCGGTTTTACTTGTCATCGCTCTTTCCCGTCTCATCGAGCAGTGGCCGGATCGCCGCGTCGATCGCTTCGCGGGCACGGAAGATCCGCGACCGCACGGTACCGATCGGGCAATCCATCACGGCCGCGATCTCCTCGTAAGACAGTCCCTCCATTTCGCGCAGGGTAACCGCCTCGCGCAGTTCGGGCGGCAGTGATTCGATCGTCCGGTACACGGTCCGCTCCAGCTCCCCCGTCATCATCGTGCGCTCGGGGGTATCCGCATCGCGCAGCAGGGCACCGTCGTCGTACTGTTCCGCGTCGGCCGCATCGACGCCCTGATCCGGTACCCGGCGCCCCGCCGCAACGAGATGGTTCTTGGCCGTATTGATCGCGATCCGGTACAACCAGGTGTAGAACGCGCTCTCGCCGCGGAAATTCGCCAGTCCGCGGTACGCCTTGATGAACGCCTCCTGGGCCACGTCTTCCACCTCGGAGGTATCGTGCACGTAGCGCGCGATCAGATGGGCGATCCGATGCTGGTATTTCTGCACCAGCAGATCGAACGCGGCCCGCTCGCCGCGCTGGACCCGCCGTACCAGCTCGAGATCGACCGCGCGTTCGCTCATCGGGCGCGAACCCGGACGACCGACACGCCGGTGCCGCTCAGGCGGTGACCGAACTTCCCGCATGGCCCACTGGGGTAGACAGTCATGGCAGGCAAAGGTTTCCGGGCGATGGGGGATAACCGGGTACTGCGACACCCGGCACTTGTCGTGCCAAAATACACAGCCCCTATCGGACGGACAAGCAATGGCCGACGCCCACGATACCGACGTGCTGGTCCTTGGCAGCGGCGCCGCCGGACTGACATTCGCCCTCCATGCCGCGGAGCATGCCCGCGTCACGGTACTGGCGAAGGGTCCATTGCCCGAAGGCAATACCTGGTACGCCCAGGGCGGTATCTCCGCCGTGCTGGACGACAGCGACAGCTTCGACTCCCATATCGACGATACGCTCGATGCCGGCGCCGGCCTCTGTGACGCGGACATCGTCCGGTTCACGGTCGAACATGGCCCGGAATGCATCGACTGGCTGGAATCGCTCGGCGTCGCCTTCACGCGCGAACCGGCGGGCAGCGCGACGCCCTACCACCTCACACGCGAGGGCGGACACGCCCACCGGCGCGTGATCCACGCCGCCGACGCCACCGGGCGCGCGGTTGAAACGGTATTGCTCGAGCGCGCCCAGGCGCACCCGGACATCGAGCTCCTGCCGCACCGCAATGCCGTCGACCTCATCACCGCGCAGGGCGCCGACGGCCAGCGCCGCTGCGTCGGGGCGTATGTACTCGAGACCCGCGATGGGCACGTCGAGACGATCCGCGCGCGTGCCGTCGTGCTCGCCACCGGCGGCGCGAGCAAGGTCTATCTGTATACCAGCAATCCGGACGGCGCGACCGGCGACGGCATCGCCATGGCATGGCGGGCCGGTTGCCGGATCGGGAACATGGAATTCATGCAGTTCCACCCGACCTGCCTGTACCACCCGCGCGCCAAGTCCGCGCTGATATCGGAAGCGGTCCGTGGCGAAGGCGGCAAGCTGCTGTTGCCGGACGGCTCCCGATTCATGGACCGCTTCGACGCGCGCGCCGAACTGGCGCCGCGCGATATCGTCGCCCGCGCGATCGACCACGAGATGAAACGCCTGGGCGCCGATTGCCTGTACCTCGACATCTCGCATCGCGGCGCCGAATTCATCCATGAGCATTTCCCGAACATCCAGGCCAAATGCCTCGAATTCGGCATCGACATGACCCGCGACCCGATTCCGGTCGTTCCCGCGTCGCACTACACCTGCGGCGGCGTGGTAACCGACCGCGCCGGCCATACCGATCTCGAAGCCCTGTACGCGATCGGCGAGACCGCCTGTACGGGGCTGCACGGCGCCAACCGCATGGCCAGCAACTCCCTGCTGGAGTGTCTGGTCTTCGCCCGGGCGGCCGCGCGGGACATCGCCGGACGCCTCGACGACCTCGGCACCACCGAGACCATCCCGCCCTGGGACGAGAGCCGGGTCACCAATTCCGACGAGGAAGTCGTGGTCGCGCACAACTGGGATGAACTGCGGCGCTTCATGTGGGACTACGTCGGCATCGTGCGCAGCGACAAGCGCCTCGAGCGCGCGCGCCACCGGATCGATCTGCTGCTGGGCGAGATCGCCGAGTACTACGGCAATTTCCGCGTGACCAATGACCTGCTCGAACTGCGCAACCTCGCGCTGGTGGCCGACCTGATCATCCGCAGTGCCGCCGCCCGCCGCGAGAGCCGCGGTCTCCACTTCACGATCGACTATCCGGAGCGCCTGCCGGTCGCGGCGCAGACCGTGCTCACGCCGCCCGCCCGGAGCGTCGATCCCGTCTCCAGCGCCGGGAGCGCCTGAATCATGCCCGCGACTGACGAATTCCCCCTGCTGCTCGACCCGGCCGCCCTGGTCGAGCGGCTCGACGATCCCACGCTCCGCGTAATCGATCTCAGCCCCGGTGAGGTCTTCGGGGAGCACCACGTCCCGGGCGCCGTCCACCTGCCCTATGGCGAACTGGTGACCTCGCGCCCGCCGGTCGGCGGGCTGCTGCCCGATGACGCGACGCTGCTGCGCGTCCTCCGCGCGGCCGGTATCGGCCCCGGCGTTCAGGTCGTGGCGATGGACGCCGAAGGTGGCGGCGCGGCCGGTCGCCTGATGTGGACACTGGACCTCCTCGGCCATGACCGCACGGCCATCCTCGACGGCGGCCTGCGCGCCTGGGTCCACGAAGGCTTCCCACTCGAGACCGGACCCGGAGCCAATCCGGAGTCCGGCACGCTCGAGGCCGCGGGCGAGCGCACCAACGTGCGGGGCGCCGAAACAATCATGGAGCGCCTGGGGGATGACGATTTCATCTGCCTCGACGCCCGCTCGCCCGGTGAGTATGACGGCACGACCGTGCGCGCGGCCCGCGGCGGCCACATCCCCGGCGCGGCGCATTACGAGTGGACCCGCGCCATGGATCCGGAGCGCAATCTGCGCCTGCGGCCGCTGGACGACGTGCGTGCGGAACTCGCGGCCCTGGGCGTCACCGCCGACCGCGAGGTCGTCGCGTACTGCCACACCCACCATCGCTCGGCTTTCAGTTACGCCCTGCTCCGGATTCTCGGCTTCCCCCGCGCGGCCGGTTACCCCGGCTCCTGGTCGGACTGGGGCAACCGGGACGATACCCCGGTCGAATCCTGAGCGGCCGGCGCCTGCACGTCCAAAAAATACGCAAATAAATGCTTTTTTCTGTTCTTATAACAGGATCGGGCTTTTCATTGCGTTGATAGCGTCTCACCCGCAGAATTCTGCCACTCACGGGGCCTGACGACCGCACGCCGGCGATCAATCAGCGCCCGCCGACTGTCCCCCAACGCCGCACTGGTGGCGCAAAGGGATCTCAGCGGAGTGGTGAAGTGGGTGAATTCACGCGCGCTTTCGTGGAAGCGGGAAACCTGCTGGTCACACTCGACCCGGACATCCTCGGGATCGTCGGGCTGTCGCTGCGCATCAGTCTGACCGCGGTCCTCATCGGCACGCTGATCGCGCTGCCGCTCGGTGCCGCGCTGGCGCTGGCGCGTTTCCCCGGGCGCGGGATCCCGATCACCATCCTCAACGCCTTCATGGGCCTGCCACCGGTCGTCGTCGGCCTCGCCGTGTATCTGTTCCTGTCGCGGGCCGGCCCGCTCGGGGAATTCGGGCTGCTGTTCACGCCCGGCGCGATGGTGATCGCCCAGGCCATCCTCGTCCTGCCGCTGATCGCGGCCCTCACGCGCCAGACCATCGAGGACCTCGCGGCGGAGTACCGCGAGGATCTCGCCGCGCTCGGCGCCAGCCGGCTGCGGATGCTGCCGACCCTGCTGTGGGAAGGCCGCTTCAGCCTGACAACCGGCGTCCTCGCCGGATTCGGCCGCGCCATCGCCGAGGTGGGTGCCGTGATCATCGTCGGCGGCAACATCGACGGCGTCACGCGCGTGATGACCACCGCGATCACGCTGGAGACCAGCAAGGGCAACCTGGGCATGGCGCTCGGCCTCGGGATCATCCTCATCGGCCTCACGGTCGGCATCAACGCCGTCGCCATGGCGGTCACCCGCTTCGGCCGGGCGAGGTACGGCGTATGAAGGCCCGCGACGACACGCTGTTCCCGGCAGTACTTGAAGACGTCGGTTTCGCCGCCGGCGGCCAGCAACTGCTGACCGGTATCACGGCAAGGCTCGGGCGGGTCCCGGTGACCGTACTGCTCGGCCCCAATGGGGCCGGCAAGACGCTGCTCCTGAGGATCTGCCGCGGCCTGCTGACTCCCACTCGGGGCAGCGTACGCTGGGGCAGCGCGGGCACTGGACAGCTCGGCGTGCGGGTGGGCTATGTGCCGCAGCACCCGGTGATGCTGCGGCGCTCGGTCGAGGCCAACGTCAACTGGGCACTCGCGCTCGCCGGGGTGCCGCGGCAACACCGCGGCGAAGCGGCGCGCAATGCGCTGGCCGCCGTTCGCCTGGAGGGATTCGCGCGCGTCGGCGCCCGACGCCTGTCCGGCGGCGAACGCCAGCGCCTCGCGATCGCCCGCGCCTGGTCCCAGCGCCCGGCCGCCCTGCTGCTGGACGAACCCGCGGCCCACCTGGACCCGGCGGCCACGATCTCCATCGAGGAGGCGATCGAGGCCGTGCGCGACACGGGCACACGCATCATCCTGTGCACCCACGACCTCAACCAGGCCCGACGCCTCGCGGACGAGGTGGTTTTCATGCACAACGGGCGGCTGCTGGAACAGACCTCGGGATCGGTCTTCTTCGAGCGGCCACAGAGCGAGGAGGCGGCGCGGTTCGTGGCGGGAGAGTTGCTGGTCTGATCGGCACGAGGCGGCAGAGAGAAATGATGTAGGCCGGTTTTCCCCGGCGCCCGTCGCGTATCGGGAATGCAACGCGATACGCCGCCGGGGAATGCCGGCATTGCGCGGTGACCGCGCCCGGGCCCATATCCATCGCCACGGACCGCGCAAAGCCGGCCTACGTGTAGGCGGCAGGCGGCAGGCGGCAGGCGGCAGGCGGCAGGCGGCAGGCGGCAGGCGGCAGGGAGCGTAATCGGATCAGGGGGCGTTGTAATGCACCGTGCCCGTGCCGGTCAGGTCGTAGCCGCCGAGGGTGGCCGCGCGGTCGGCGAAGCGGCGGGTGCGCGTGATCGCAAGCAGCGCCTGGAATGGGGGCTCGAAGTAATCGCGGCGTCCGACCAGCAGGTCGAAGCGTTCGTCGGCAAGCGGCAGAAAATCCAGCCCGGCCTCGCGTGCCGCCGCCTCGATGCCGAGTCCGGCATCGGCGTGACCCGCATGCACCTCGCGGGCGACATCGTTCTCGTTGATGGCCGGTTCCTCGACGATCGCCAGATCGGCGCGTGCGATGCCGGCCTCCTCCAGCAGGCGATCGAGCCGCAGCCGGCTGCCCGCGCCGGGCTGGCGGTCGATCAGGCGGGCGCCCGTCGTCACCAGATCGCCGAGGCCCGATATCCCCTTTGGATTGCCCGGCGCCACCATCAGCCCCTGCGTGCGGTGGGCCCATTCGATCAGGACCGGTTCGCGGCCGGTACCGGCCTCGCGCACGGCGCCGACATTATCCTCCGCCCCCTGCGCATCGGGTATATGCAGGCCCGCGACGACCGCCTCGTCACGGGCGAAACGGCTCAGGCCATCGAGACTCCCGCCAAACAGCAGCGCGAGACCGCAGCCCGAGGCCTGCACCGCCCATTCGAGCAGCGGATCGTGACTGCCGGCGACCACCTGGGCCGGCGCCGGGCGCATCTCGCGGGCACCGCCCTCGCCGTGCTCCAGCAGCCAGCGATCGATCAATGCCCGCGGGAACAGCCATTTGCCGGTCACGCGGGTACAGGGGATCGCACCGGTGCGCACCAGTTCGTAGACCTTGCGTTCCTTGAGCCGCAGGTACTCGGCCACCTCGCGTGTCGTCATCAGTTGCTGCATGGCGGCCTCCTTCAGCCCTCGCGTCACGATCGTGATCAGATGCGGAAGGCGTGTTCCCGGTAGTAACGCAGCTCGGCGATCGAATCGCGGATGTCGTCCAGTGCCAGGTGACTGCCTTCCTTGCTGATGCCTTCCAGCAGTGCCGGCGACCAGCGGCGCACCAGTTCCTTGACGGAACTGACATCCAGATTGCGGTAGTGGAAGTACGCCTCCAGGTTCGGCATCAGGCGGGCGAGAAAGCGCCGGTCCTGGCAGATGCTGTTGCCGCACATCGGCGATTCGCCGGCGACGACCCATTCGCTCAGGAAATCCAGCGTGCGGCCTTCCGCCGCCGCATAACCGATCGTGGATTCCAGTACGCGCCGGGTCAGTCCGGACTGACCGTGCTGGCGCGTATTCCAGTCGTCCATCGACTCCATTACCCGCTCGGGCTGATTGATCGCGAGGACCGGTCCCTCCGCGAGGATTTCCAGCTCGCCGTCGGTAACAATGGTCGCGATTTCAATGATGGCGTCCCTGCGGGTATCGAGCCCGGTCATTTCGAGATCGATCCAGATCAGACGCTGCGTGGCGTCGGTCATACTGTTTCCCGGTATTCGAAGGGGTTGCTATTCTAGCAACACGGCCCCGCCAGCACGCGAACTCATGCACGCATTGACCGTTATTTTCATCGTAGCCCTCGTGGCCGCGACCGGCCTCCGACTGTGGCTCGCCCGTCGTCAGATCGACTCCGTGCGCCGGCATCGCGACCATGTGCCCGAGGCGTTCGCCGACACGATCACCCCCGAGACCCACCGGTACGCCGCGGATTACTCGGTCGCACGCACCCGGCTCGGTATCGTCGATACCGCCATGGAGGCGGTCGTACTGCTGGGCTGGACGCTCGGGGGCGGTCTCGCCGCGATCGATCAGGCATGGCGGGGACTCGAACTGCCACCGCTCGTGACCGGGATCGGCGTACTGGCCACGATCGTGATCGTTGGCGCCGCGATCGACCTCCCCCTGCGCGTGTGGCGCACCTTCGGGATCGAGGCCCGCTTCGGCTTCAACCGGACGACGCCGGGACTGTTCGTCGCCGACCAGCTCCGCAGCGCCGCCCTCCTGCTGGTACTCGGCATTCCCCTGGCGGCCGTCATCCTGTGGCTGATGCAGGCGGCTGGTACCGGCTGGTGGCTCTATGCCTGGGCCGTATGGCTCGGCTTCAACCTGTTGATGGTATGGGCCTGGCCCGCCTTCATCGCACCGCTGTTCAATCGTTTCACGCCGCTCGAAGACACCGGTCTGCGCACGCGCATCGAGGCACTCCTGGAGCGCTGCGGTTTCGCCAGCAACGGCGTCTACGTGATCGACGGTTCGCGCCGATCCGGTCACGGCAACGCCTACTTCAGCGGCCTCGGTCGCAACAAGCGCATCGTGTTTTTCGACACGCTGCTCGAACAGCTCGATGCCGATGAGGTCGAGGCCGTACTGGCACACGAACTCGGACATTTCCGGCATCACCATATCGCGAAGAACATCGCGCTGATGGCCCTTGCCAGTCTCGGTGGTCTGGCCCTGCTGGCCTGGCTGATGGAACAGCAGTGGTTCTACACCGCACTCGGCGTTCCGACGCCTTCGATTCATGCGGCACTGGCGCTGTTCATGCTGGTGCTGCCGGTGTTCACCTTCTTCCTCCAGCCGCTCTTCGCCGCGCTCTCGCGCCGCCACGAGTTCGAGGCCGACGCGTTCGCGGCCACGCAATGCCGGGCGGACCACCTGGTCTCGGCGCTGGTCGACCTGTATCGCGAGAACGCGAACACCCTGACCCCCGATCCGGTCTGGTCGGCATTTCACGATTCCCATCCGCCCGCGGCGGCGCGGATCGCACACCTGCGCCGTCAGCTTAACCGGGCGGTTTGAGGCGGCGCGCGGGGGCACCGTACAATTCCCTTATATTCAATGGCGGTGGTACCGCCGACAGCGGACAACTGCGAGGATTTCCCATGAGCGAAGAGCGGCTGACCGAGCGCAAATGCAAGGCCTGCGAGGGCGGGGTCGCCCCGCTCGAGCGCGGCGAGGCGGAGAAGCTTCTGGCCCGCGTCCACGACGACTGGTCCATCTCCGAGGATGGACGCGTGATCACGCGGACCTTCAAATTCCGGAACTATTACCACACGATCGCGTTCGTGAACGCGCTCGCGTGGATCGCCAATCGCGAAGACCACCATCCCGATCTGGAGGTGGGCTACAACCGCTGCGTGGTGAATTTCTCGACCCATTCCATCGGCGGGCTCTCGGACAACGATTTCATCTGCGCGGCCAAGGCGGACGCCCTGCTCGACTGACGGCCCGGGGTGCCCGCACGGGGTCCCCGACGGGCGCCGAGCGTGTATACTTGCGGCTTTGGGCCGTGCGGGCCGGTCCTTCCGGCCGCCCCGAAAACCATGCGGACGAATCGTCGACAAACGGTGGTACGAATCGCCCCGCGGGCAATCGACGCACCCAGACGCGGAGAATTGGAGCGATGACAAAAAGACGCGCGAGCGCGCTCGCGGCAACGCTGGCCGGGCTCATGGTCGCCGGTGCCGCCCACGCTGAAGGTGACCCGCAGAAGGGTCGGTACGCGGCACAGACCTGCCTCGGCTGCCACGGCATCCCCGATCAGGCGAACGTCTATCCCACGTACAAGGTGCCGAAGCTCGGCGGGCAGCATTCCGAGTACATCGTTTCCGCCCTCGAGGCGTACCGCTCGGGCGCCCGCCCGCATCCGACCATGCAGGCCCAGGCCCGCGCGCTGACCGAGCAGGAAATCCAGGATATCGCGGCGTATTTCGCGTCGATCGATCAGTCCCGCTAAATCGATACGCCTTCGAGGAATCCGTCATGCAGCGAATTTCCGTATTTTTCGCGACCGCCGCACTGATGTTGCTGGCCACCCTGAACACGGCCCATGCGGCAGGCGACCCCGCGGCCGGCAGGGAGAAATCGCAGACCTGCGCCGCCTGTCACGGCGAGAAAGGCAACACGCAGAACTCGATGTACCCGAAACTCGCGGGCCAGCATCCGAGCTATCTCTACCAGACGCTCAAGAGTTACAAGTCGGGCGAACGTGAGAACGCGATCATGGCCGGCCAGGTCGCCGGGCTGTCCGACGAGGATATGCGCGACCTCGCGGCGTATTACGGCAGTCTCGAGGGCGACCTGCACACGCTGCCGCTCGGACAACAGCGGGCAATAATCCGCCGGCAAAGGGGCAGCGGATGCCCTCCGCCGGCCGCGCACGCGACAGACTGAGGGCCCGATGTCCACTGTCGCTGCGCTGACTCCTCGGTGCGGCGGTGCTCTACGCCGCCTTCGCACTGCTCCTGTACGTATTCCAGCACCGGCTGGTCTTCTTCCCGACCACCGGCGAGTATCCCGTAACACCCGATTTCATCGACCTGTCATGGCGCGATGTCAGCCTGACGACCGATGACGGTATCCGCATCGCCGGCTGGTTCGTCGACGGGCCGACCGACGACGCCCCGGTGGTGCTGTTCTTCCACGGCAACGCGGGCGACATGTCCCATCGGCTCGGCACCCTGAGCGCACTGCACGACCTCGGTGCCGCGACGCTGATGATCGACTACCGCGGCTACGGCCGCAGCGGCGGCCGTCCCGACGAGGACGGGCTGTACCAGGACGCGCGGGCCGCGTGGCAGTGGCTGACCGACGAAGCCGGATACGCGCCCGACCGGATCGTGCTGTTCGGCCGTTCGCTCGGCGGCCCGGTCGCCGCGTGGCTCGCCGCACGGCATGAACCCGCCGGCCTGGTGCTCGAATCGGCGTTCACGTCGATGCCCGACCTGGCGGCCCATCACTACCCCTGGCTGCCGGCCCGCTGGCTGGCGCGCTACGACTTCGACACGGAGGCGGCCATCGCAGGCTCGGCGTGTCCACTGCTGATCGCGCACTCGCCCGACGATGAGATCGTGCCTTTCCGGCACGCGGACGCACTCGCGGCCGTGCGCCCCGACACGACCCGCCGCGTCCGCCTGAGCGGATCGCACAACGATCCCTCGCTCGAAGTCGACGCGGCATGGCGCTCCGCGCTCGGCGATTTCATCCAGCATCACGCGGCCCGGCCATGAATACCGCCGCGCAGCGCGTTCATCCCCTGCGCGAGTTCGCCGGCGCCTGCGGCGACCTCGGCACCTTCCTGCCGCTCACCATCGGGGCGATCATGGTCGGTGGCCTCCCGGCCGGCAGCGTGCTCGCCGGGTTCGGCGTCGCCTACCTGATTACGGCCGGGTTCTATCGGGTACCGATTCCGGTCCAGCCCATGAAGGTGGCCGGCGCCGTGCTCGTAACAGCCGCCCCTGCGCTCGACGCCGTCATCGGCGGGGGGCTCGTGCTCGCGGCCGTGTTTCTGATCCTCGGCACCGGCGACCTGATTACCCGCCTGGCACGGATCGTCCCGCCAGCGGTCATCGCCGCGCTCCAGGCCGGCCTCGGCATCAGTCTCGGGCTGAAGGCCATCGGCATGCTGGCCAGCACGCCAATCGCCGGCTTCGCGCTGGCCGGACTCGCGGGTGCACTGCTCCTGTGGCGCCCGTACTGGCCGATCGCCCTGATCGTGCTGGGGGCGGGTCTCGCACCGCTGCCCTGGATCGGGGGCACCGCGCCGGGAACGATCCCGGCCGCGGCGGCGGCGTCGATGCAGGTCCAACTGCCCGGTATCGATGCGCTCATCACCGGCATCGTCCTGATCGCACTGCCGCAGTTCCCGTTGACGCTCACCAACGCCATCATGGTCACCGAGCGGGTCGGCCGCGAATTCTATCCAGACGCGCATCGGGTACGGATGCGGCGCCTGTCCGTAACCACGGGATTGATGAATCTCGTCACCGCGCCGTTCGGGGCCCTGCCGATGTGTCACGGGGCCGGTGGTGTCGCCGCCCATTTCCGCTTCGGTGCCCGCACCTGGTACGCGCCCGCGGGCCTCGGTATCGCCCTGCTCGGCCTCGGCCTGTTCGCGGCCACGGACACGACCCGCCTGCTGGCGCAGATACCGGATGCGGCCCTGGGGACCCTGCTGTTGATACCGGCGATCGACCTCGTACGGATTGTCCGCCCGTCCCGCTATGCGCCAACCGATCGGGTGTTCATCGTCCTCCTCGCCGCCGTCGCCATCGCATCGCCCGCGCTCGCGTTCGTCATCGGGATGATCGGCATCCCCTTGTGGTACCGCTTCCGTGGCAACAGCAGTACTGCAGACGACGATTAGGCCGTGTTGCCGCATTCGCCCTTGAAAATTCAGGTTCTCGCAGAGCCGCAGAGCGCGCGGAGAGATTGAAAACGATCGGTGTTGTGCACCTCCGATAGCAGGGAGCCATGCTCCACTCCCCTCTTTCCCTGCCCTCTCTGCGCTCTCTGCGCGCTCTGCGACTCTGCGAGAACCGGTTTTCCAACGCTTAGCCAGTCCGCCGACCCCCGATCGACTGGCGTTAAGCGTCAATCGCGGCGGAAGGACTGAACGAAGCGACGGTCGAGCCACTGCTTGAGCCACTGGGCCGGGCGGCCGATGAACCAGAGGCGTCCGTAGAGCAGTAGACCGGTGCCATCGCCGAGGTCGAGGATCGACAGCCAGCGGCGCTGTGGCCGGTACGCGATCGGTTGGTTACCGGATACGGCGGCCGCGAGATTGCGCAGCAGGATGGGGGCCTGGCGGACACCGAAGACCCCGATCCGCGGCAACGGCGACGGCAGGAATGCTGCGCAGTCGCCGACGGCGAAGACGCGCTCGTCCGCCGGTGAGCGCAGGGTTTCATCGACATGGATACCGCCGCTACGGTCCGCCGGCACACCCAGTTGTTCCACCAGCGCAGGGGCGAGCAAACCGGTCGCCACGATGACGTGGCGGGCGGCCACGGGCCCGCGATCCGTGCGGATCCCGTCATTCGTGAGTCCTTCGAAACGCGTGGCCGTCAAAACCCGGGCACCGCGTTGTCGCAGTCGCCCCGCCAGCGCCAGCGCGGCGGACGCCGGCGCCGCGGGCAGCAGCCGCCCGTCGCGCTCGACAACGGTCACCCCCAGGCGCTGGCCTCGCGGGCCCCGCAGTGCGAGCAGATTGGCGGTCACCTCGGAACCGGTGGCGCCTCCGCCCAGTACCACGACCTCCGGCGCCTCTCCTTCCTGCGTGCCGAGTTCTTCCAGCAATACGGCACGCAGCTCGGCGAGGCCGGTGACCGGTTTCACCGGCCAGACCCGGGGACCGCCGGTAGATGTCGCGGGAACATCGACCACGCTGCCGACATTGAACGACACCCGGTCGTACGCCAGCCGCTCCCCGCCCTCGAGCCGCAGCAACCGTTGTGCGGGATCGAGGCCGGTAACGCGGTCTGCGCGATAGTGGACACCGCTCGCCCGGGCAACGCGCGCCGGATCAATCCGGTTTTCGCCCGGCTCATAGCGGCCACCGAGTACCCCGCTGGCCATGCCGGAATAGCCCGTATCGCCCGGCGCGATCAGCGTGACGCGCGCCCCGAGCTCCAGCAGCCGTGCGGCCTGCGACGCGATATAGAGATGGGCATGACCGGCACCGACGAGAACGATGTGTTCACCCGTGGATTCTTCAGCGGCCATCGGCCGGCTCATGTTCTCTGCTCTGCAGGCCCGTCCGCATCGCCGGACGAGTCGCGACGCACTGCCGACGTCGATCCGCCTGCGGGACTCAGGCAGCGAACCGCGCGATCGAGTGACAGATGAACGCGCTCCGCGAACAGGGGGGCCAGGCCGTCGACCCGGGTCAGGCGATCCGCAACCGGCCCTTTCACCTCGGCCAGATGCAGCACCACGCCGCGCGCTGCCAGATCCTCGTCCAGACGCTCCAGCAGGGCTACGCCGGAACTGTCGACATAGCTGACCGATGTCATCGCGAGAATCAGGGCGTGCGGAGAACCGGCCTGATCGAGCGCGTCGAACACGAAGCGCCGGATCGCCTCCGTGTTCGCGAAATAGATATTCTCATCGACCCGCAGAATCACGATGCCCGGGTGGCGTTCGACCGGGTGACGCAACACGTTGCGGTAATGCTCGGTCCCCGGGACGCGCCCCACGATCGCCATATGAGGCCGGCTCGTGCGCCAGACGTACAGCAGCAGCGAGGTCACGATCCCCGCGACCAGGCCGGGCTCGATGCCGAACAGGAGCACGCCCGCGAACGTGATGGCGAGCGTAGCGCCGTCACCGCGGTCGAACCGCATGATCGCGAGCGCTTCGCGCAGATCGATGAGCTGCATCACCGCCACGACGATGATCGCGGCGAGCACCGCCCGCGGCAGCGTCGCGAACCACTCCGTGAACCAGAGGGCGACAATGGCGACGAGTGCTGCCGTCACCAGCGCCGCCACCTGCGTGCGCGCGCCGGCCTCATGGTTCACGACCGAGCGCGAAAATCCGCCCGCCGCCGGCATCGTACCGGCGACCGCGGATCCGAGATTGGCCATGCCCAGCGCGACCAGTTCGCGCTTCGGATCGATCCGCTCCCGGGTACGCGCCGCCAGTACCTGCGCCACCGTGACGCTCTCGACATAACCGATCAGGGCGATCAGGGTCGCCGATGGCAGGAGTTCGAGCCAGCGGTCGCTGGCAAGGAAACCGAGGCTCGGCGTCGGCAGACCGCCCGGTATCGCACCCACGGTCGCCACCGGCGGGGTCCCTGTCGTCGCGAGCGCCACGCCCGCCGTTGCAATGATCACGACCGCCAGCGGTGCGACCCGAGTGAGCAGAGACGCCGCCGAGGGAGCGACCCCGAGGGCCTCGAGACCGCGGCGCAACGGCTGCCGCGCCAGCAGCAGCGCAGTGACAGCCATCACCGCGATGATCGCCGTCGTGACATCAATGCGCCCGAGCCGCGATATCAACGCATCGAGTATCGAAGGCGCCGTCCCGCGCGGCAGATCGATCCCGAGGAGGTCTCCGAACTGCGTCAACAGGATCAGCAGAGCCGCGGCGCTGGTAAACCCGCTGAGTACCGGATGACTGACGAAAGTCACGAGGCGCCCGAGCCCAAGCATGCCGGCAATCAGAAGCAGCAATCCAACCTCGGCCGCCAGCACGATGGCGCCCTCGACCCACGCCGCTTCGCCACCCCCATGACCCGCCAATGCATCCGCGACCATCAGGGCCGCGACCGCCACCGGCCCGACCGCCAGGGTCCGGCTGGTGCCGAACACCGCGTAAATGGCCGGCGGAACGATCGCCGCGTACAGGCCGTACTGGGCCGGCAGGCCCGCCAGAAGGGCATAAGCCATCCCCTGCGGCACGAGCAGAATCGCCGTGATCGTACCCGCCGTGACATCAGCGAGCGCCGTTCGCCGGTCATAACCGACAAGGGCGTCAAGCAGGCCTGGCCGCAGCATGCCGAAAGGGTTCATGCACTTCCTGATTCGTCAGTAGTCATCAACAATCATTGCGCCAACCGGGGAGCGGCGCACCGTGGACTTCCGTGCGCCCAGGGAGGGGCACGTAAAACGATATCCGCCGCGGGCGAGGGAGCAGCACCAGGGCGGATACCTATATTCTATATCGGTCTACTCATATAACCATAAGCAGTATCGGTATTGCAAATCACGACGGGGAAAGTCCGCAGTCGATACAGGATGGCGTGATCTCCACGGCAGCTTCCATGCGTGTGGAGTGCCGTTCAGTGACGTTGTTACAGACGACGCGCGGGCTCCCGATTCATTCTGATCATGCAGCACTGCGAGCCACAGTTGCTTCCACGGATTCCAGTCCATGGTCGTAACCTCGTCCCTCGCCAGAAGCGTCGCCCTTGCAGTCAGACCGATCCTGTTATACGTTTTAATTCTATTGTTATAACTGTTTAGAATCACCCCTGGCGGGATCCGGTAAGCCCGGGTCCGCTCGACCGGCAACGGAGCACGTCAAATGACGCCCCACAGAATCGACGACACTCTTTCCGTCAGCCCGCAGATCGCACCATCCGACATCGCCGAACTCCGCGCCGCCGGGTACCGTTCCGTGATCTGTAACCGCCCGGACGGCGAAGGTACGGACCAATTCGAGTTCGAAGAGATCGAGGCAGCCGCGCGCGAGGCCGGGCTCGAGGCCCGCTACCTGCCGGTCCAGTCGGGCCGTGTAACCGACGCGGACGCCAGCGCTTTTGCCGCCGCGTTACGGGAACTGCCCGGACCGACGCTCGCTTACTGCCGCTCGGGTACGCGCTCCGCCACACTCTGGTCTCTGACGGCCGCGGCCCGCCTGTCCTGTCGCCGATATCCTCGCGGCGACCGCAGGATGCCGGTTACGACATGTCCGGTGTCGTACGCCGCATCGCGGCCGGCGGGCGCACGCCCACGGACCACCCCGATGCGCGGCATGAGGTCGTGATCGTCGGCGGCGGCGCCGCCGGTATCGCGGTCGCGGCAAGCCTGAAAGCACGCCGCCCGGGGCTGGACATCGCCATCATCGACCCGTCCGATGTGCACTATTACCAGCCCGGCTGGACGATGGTCGGGGGTGGCATTTTCGACGCGGAGGACACGGCGCGCACCATGGGATCACTGATCCCCCGGGACGTACACTGGATCAAGGCCGCCGTCGCCGCTTTCGAACCCCGGGATAACGCGGTCATCCTGGATGGCTGCCGGGTCGTGCAGTACGACCGCCTCGTGGTCTGCCCCGGCCTCAAGCTTGACTGGCAGGCGGTGGAGGGCCTGCCCGAGACGCTCGGTCGCAACGGAGTGACCTCCAACTACCGCTATGACCTCGCGCCTTACACCTGGCGGCTGGTGCAGGAACTCGACAAGGGCCGCGCCCTGTTCTCGCAACCGCCGATGCCCATCAAGTGCGCCGGCGCCCCCCAGAAAGCGATGTATCTTTCCGGGGATCACTGGCACCGTCGGGGCGTGCTCGATGCGATCGACATCGAGTTCCATACGGCCGGCGCCGTCCTGTTCGGGGTCAAGGAATACGTGCCCGCGCTCGAGCGCTACATCGAGCGTTACGGCACCGACGTGCACTTTCGCAGCAACCTTGTCGCCGTCGACGGCCCCGGCCGCACGCGCCTGGTTCGATGTCACGGACGATAACGGCAGCGTAAGCCGCGTCGAGCGGCCGTTCGACATGCTCCATGTCTGCCCGCCGCAGACTGCACCGGACTTCGTTCGCGTATCACCACTCGCCGACGAAGCGGGTTGGGTCGATGTCGATCGCGCCACCCTGCAGCACGCGCGACACGGCAACATCTGGGCACTGGGCGATGTCACGAACGCCCCCAACGCCAAGACGGCGGCGGCCGCGCGCAAGCAGGCGCCGGTCGTGGCGGAGAATCTGGTGGCGGACCTCGACGGCCTGTCGCCGCGCGTACAGTACGACGGCTACGGCTCATGCCCGCTCACGGTCGAACGCGGCCGCGTCGTGCTGGCCGAGTTCGGATATGGCGGGGCACTGCTGCCGAGCTTCCCGCGCTGGCTTGTCGATGGGCGGCAACCATCACGCCTCGCCTGGCTGCTAAAGGAGCGCCTGCTCCCGCCAATCTACTGGAAAGCCATGCTCCGGGGGCGCGAGTGGCTGGCCCACCCGGAAAAAATGGATTCCAGTCAGTGAGCCACCATGACGCCGTCACACGAAGGCTTTCATCGTTTGGTTATATCACTATATTGATTCCCTATATCGGTTCCCCAACGCGGATTCCCGCATCCGATCCCGACCCATACGTTTTCGAGGAGATACATCGTCATGACTGAAGGTCAACCCGAGGTAACCGGCTTCTTCGACCATCGCACATTCAGCGTCCAGTACGTGGTGGCAGACCCCGCGACACGGCGCTGCGCCATCGTCGACCCGGTACTGGATTTCGACCCCAAATCGGGCGCGACGTCGACCGAAAACGCCGACCGCCTGCTCGCACACGTCCATGACCAGGGACTGGAGGTCGAGTGGATCCTCGACACGCACCCGCACGCCGACCACTTTTCGTCCGCTCACTATCTCCAGCAGAAGACGGGGGCACGGACCGCGATCGGTGAGCGGGTCATGGAGGTGCAGAAACTGTGGAAACGGATGTACGACTTTGACGACACACAGCTCCGGGTCAGTGGCGAGTACTGGGACCGCCTGTTCGCCGATGGGGACACGTTCAGGGTGGGCAATCTCGATGCTCGCGTAATGCTGTCCACGGGCCATACACTCGCCTCGATCACCTACGTCATCGGTGACGCGGCGTTCGTGCACGACACCCTGTTCATGCCCGATTTCGGGACCGCCCGTGCCGACTTCCCGGGGGGTGACGCGGGCGAACTCTGGCGCAGTATCCAGCGGATACTCACTCTGCCGGACGAAACACGCGTATTCGTCGGTCACGACTACATGCCGGGCGGCCGCGAACCCGCCTGGGAAAGCACGATCGGCGAGCAGAAACAACACAATCCGCACATCCGGGAGATCGCCGACGAGGCGGAATACGTACGTCTGCGCAATGAGCGGGACGCGCAGCTGCCGATGCCGGCACTGATCCTGTTCAGCCTGCAGATCAACACGCGCGGCGGAAGACTGCCGGAGCCGCACGCCAACGGTCTGAGTTATCTGCGCGTGCCGGTCAACGCCCTGGACCCGAAACCCTGGGCTTGAGCCATGTCGGCGCCATCGCGCCGACGAGTGGGATACCCGGTACATCGGTGCGCACCGGTCGCGCGGTGACCGGGTCCCACGCAAGCGGTATGATGCGGTTCCTCCGAGGGCGGGACGGGCCCTCCACTTCCGGCTCGAACACAGCGACCGGAGGTCCACTTCACAGCGATAGTCCCGGACCGGACGATCGACCGTTCAAGCTTATCCTTCGTCTTCATTCAGGCAACCTTTCTTTCAACCGCCAAATCAGGCACCGACCATCATGTCCGACAACAGGAAGAGCCGATGGAAATTCCGGCTTAGCGCAGCCATCGTGCTTAGCAGCCTTATAGCATTGGCTGTATGGGCTGTACTGAGCCGGAAGGCAGAACTGGCGACAGCACCTCGCTTTACCCGAGGTCCGGTGCCCGTTCACACGGTGGCCGCTGAAACCGGCACCCTGAACCCGGGCCTGGATTATCTGGCCGAAGCAGAGGCCATTCGTACTGCCGAGATTTCCACAAAGATTATCGAAGCCGTGCGCAAAGTTACCGTGGATGAAGGTGATCGCGTGGCTGCCGGTGATCTGCTGGTCCGGCTGGACACCTCGGAAATCGACGCTCGGTTAAACGGCGTGGCGGCAGACATCCGCAAGGCCAGCGCTGAACGCGATGCAGAGCAGGCCAACGAAGAGGCCTTGGCGTACTCTGAAGACTATTGGGCGCGGGAAGTTTCACGATTACGCCGATTACGCCAGCAAAACGCGGTTTCTCAGGCAGATCTGGATGCCGCGATGAATCAGAAAAACCAAATCGAGGGCCAACTCGAAGCGTCACGTCAAAAGTTGAAGGCACTTAAAGCCGGGCTGGACTCCCTTCGTGCTCGCCGGGAGCAGCTGATAAGTCAGCAAGGCAATTACGTCCTGAACGCGCCGTTTACGGGTACCGTGACCGCGCGAGAAGTCGACGCCGGCGATGAAACTTCCCCGGGCAAGATGCTGATCCGTGTGGAAAGCCTGCAGACCATGCGGCTGGCATTCGGTGTGCCTGAAGAAGACCGGCCTGCTGTAGCAGCCGGGCGAACCGTTAACTTCGAATCTAATGGTACATCGCATCAAGCCACTATTAGTCGTATCCACCCTGCGTTGGACGCTGCCGGCCTGGCGCGGGCTGAAGTTGATCTGCCCAAAGGCATGACCTTGCCACCAGGCGCCGAAATTGGGCTTACAGTGGCCCTTCCTCCGTTGGAGGCGATTCTGATTCCCGCCGGTGCTCTGGCAGGAGGTGATGAAAAACCAACAGTCTACGTCGTCATCGACGGTAAAGCCCGAGCGCGTAGGGTCAGCGTTCAGGGACAGGACAACAAGGGTCGGGTTGCGGTCTCCGGCGTTCAGTCCGGTCAGCATGTCGTTGTGACCCCTTACCTGGGCTGGACCCGTCTGGCCGATGGCGTGTCGGTGACGGAGATTGGCCAATGACGCTCATCGAGTGGTCATTGAAACAACCCAAGGCCCTTGCGGCTGTCGTTCTGTTGATCGCCATCTGGGGCGTCCTGGCCTATGTCCGTACCCCGGTTGATCTGTTTCCGGATTCGGCGCCCCCGCAGGTAGCCGTGGTAACTACCCAGCCGGGCGCCAGCGCCAGCAATATGGCCTCCGATGTGACTCAGGTTCTGGAAAAGGAGCTGAACACCCTGGATGGTGTGGTCAGTATTACCAGTACTACCCGCGATGGTGTTTCATCCATACGAGTTGAGTTCGGCTATCACAAGACGCTTGCCCAGGCGACAGCTGCCGTCAGTAATTCCCTCGACAGAGTCATCGGCGACCTCCCAAACAGCATCAGGCAACCTCGCATCTTTCCGGTAAGCGAGGCTACCAGTCCTGTCATGACGCTGGCCTTGCGTCCAAAGACAGGCAGTCCGAAAGATCTGGCCGATGTGAGGCTGCTGGCAAAAAACCCCATCCAGGATCGTCTGCTGGCACTGGACGGGGTCGGCGATGTAGAAGTCTTCGGTGCTCACAATCCCGAAGTCCGTGTGGCGATCGATCGCGAAGCCCTCGCAGCGCAGGAGATGGGCATCGGACAGGTACTCGCGGCCATTCAGGGAGCCAACGTCACGATACCAGCCGGCCGGGTTCAATACGGTCAGGACGAGTACCTGGTGACGGTGGCGGGAGAAGTCACCAATCCTGCCGAACTGGCGCAGCTTCCTCTGCGCCAGAGCGCCCACGGGACAGTCCGTCTGGACGACGTCGCCGAGGTCTTTCTGGGCACTGCGGAGGCGCGCAGCGCCTACCATGGCAACAGCAAGCCGGCGATTGCTCTGAATATCTTGCGCCCCCTGGAAGGAACCACGCTGGTCGCCATCGATGCGGTAAAGGCAGAACTGCCAAGCCTCCGCAGAGATTATGGCGACATTGAGTTCGAGATTACCGCCAGTCAGGAGCACTTGATTGAGGTCAATGCCAGTGGCCTGCGCAGCAGCGTGTTGCAGGCCGTCGTCCTCACCATTGCCGTCATTTTTGTATTTCTGGCCGATTTCCGGGCAGCAGCTGTCGCCTCTGTCAGCATCCCCCTGGCGTTTCTTGGATCACTGGCGTTGCTTGGCTTTACCCCTTACTCACTGAACATGGTCACCATGTCCGGGTTGATAATTGCGGTGGGGCTGGTGATCGATTCGGCCGTTGTGGTCCTGGAGAACATCATCCGCCGCCATCGCTCCGGCCTTGATGAAAACGCCCGAGAAGCCGCGCGAGCCGGTGCCAAACAGGTTTCGACTGCGGTCACGGCCGGCATCCTGACCACTGTCGTCGTGGTACTGCCGGTGATGTTTGCCGGGGGGTATCTACAGCAGATCATGCGGCCGCTAAACCTTATGATCAGCGTGACACTGATCGGCTCACTGCTCGCTGCTTTGACTGTGATTCCGGTTCTGGCCGCCCGGCTTCTGGACAGACCTCAAGACCGGAGAAACCGGCTGGAACACGCTCTGGAGCGTGTGGGAACCGCAACCGACCGCTTGGGCGATGCCGTCGGCACTCTGGTTCAGGCAGCGCTTCGCCAGCGCTGGGTCACCGTGGTAGTTGCTCTGGCATTCCTGGTCGCCACGGTGCGCATTGTGCCA
This sequence comes from Halofilum sp. (in: g-proteobacteria), assembly GCA_034520925.1. Taxonomy (GTDB): domain Bacteria; phylum Pseudomonadota; class Gammaproteobacteria; order XJ16; family Halofilaceae; genus Halofilum. The sequence continues at coordinate 91,029 of JAXHNC010000005.1, forward strand.
CCACTGATTGGTAACGAGTTGATGCCACCGATGGATACCGGTATTGCCAGTATCAACTTCGAAACCCCAGCGCAATTTGATATAAATCGCGTTGAGGGTGTTCTAAGTGAAGTAGAAAAAGACGTTGAAAGCACCACCGGCGTGCAGAGGATATCCTCCGTGGTCGGCTCTGAACCGGGCCGTATCAGTTTCGGTTCGGGCGGAGCCACAGCGCAGACTGTCGCTATGACGGTATACCTGGTCGACCGCACACAGCGTGAAAAAGATATCTGGCAGATCATGGATGGATGGCGATCCACGCTGGATCAGTTACCCGGTATCAAGAGCTACACGATTTCAGAGTTTGGCGCTACGCCTATTTCAACCACCAAGGCACCTCTGGATATTATTATCAGCGGTCCCGATGCCACCATATTGGACACCCTGGGTGAGCAGGTTCTGGCTAAACTGGAAGGTATGCCAGGGGTGCTGGACATGCGGCGCAGCTGGCTGATCGATAAGCCGGAGCAAACGGTAACCGTTGATCGCATCTCGGCCCAGCGTTTGGGATTATCCACCGAGCAAGTCGGGCAGGAGCTGGCTGCGGCCGTGAACGGTTTGCCTGCTGGCAGTTTACGCCTGGAAGGCTTTCTCGATCTGCCTATTCGTGTCGCCTATGCCGACAGCGATGTGGACCAACCCGGAGGTATAGGCGGTGTCTATCTGCCGTCCGCCGAGGGACCTGTTCCGCTCCGGTCTGTATCCGATATCTCGATGCAATGGAGCCGGCCCAGCATTACCCGCGAGGATCTTAAGGAAACGCTGGACATTACGGCTGTTAATCGCAGTTACTCAGTAGCCGACGTTGCGGCCATGGCGAGCGACAGACTGGCTGAAGTAAACACTCCAGCGGGTTACTCCATCAAAGTGGGTGGAACGATCACCAACCTCAAGGATAACCAGCAACGCATGGCTTCCGCGCTATTACCGGGTGCCGCCATGTTGGTTTTACTCGTCTTCGCCCTGTTCGGTAGCGTCCGTTATACGTTGGCGGTCCTGACGGCAATCCCGTTGGCCGTTGCCGCCGCCTTATGGGGATTGCTGGTGTTCAACAAACCCATGAGCATGCCGGCAATAATGGGGCTCATTCTGCTTAGCGGTACCGTGGTAAACAACAGCATTCTCTTGCTGGATTTCGTTCGACAAATTCGGGCCGATGGCCGAAATCGCGATGAGGCTATCGTTGAAGCGGTGCGCCTGCGACTGCGACCGGTACTGATGACGACAGTATCAACAGTGCTTGGGCTCACTCCTCTGGTGTTTGAAATGGCCGTAGGTCTGGAACGCATGAGCCCGCTGGGCATCGCAGCTGCGACCGGTTTATTGATCGGCACCATGCTGACACTGGTGGTGATGCCGGTGCTGTTCAGTCTGTTGGATGATGCCGCTCATGCGCTGCGGAAGATAAGCAATAAACTGACATGAGGCGTGTTTAAGAAAAAGGGCTCATCACCAAGTCATGTGGGTCTCAACGCATGAAGTCTGTCGGGAGATTACCGTTTCTCCGCCTATCACGCTTGTTGGATGGACTGGCCGATAGTAGCCACTGTCGCCGGAGCCTCTATTTTATGCGCCTTCCTGGGAGCCTGTCCGATCAGGCGGCCCCGCGAAGGACCGCCCGGACGATGATTCGGATGGAAGTTTGTTCTGACCCCGGTTTTGGACCCCGGTTTTGCATTTTTTGGACTTTGTGACCCGGGCGGACGCCGACAGAGCGTCGGGCCCGCCCAGCCTCCCGGGTCAGATGTAGCGGCGTCGCTTGAAGCTCACGCCCTCGCTGAAGTGCTCTATACGGCCCACGCGGCGGATGTCGGCCCATGCGCCTTTGTAATAGGGGATGATGTTTTCGTCCGTCCACGGGGTGACCAGATCGCCCATGACGGCGTTGAAGTACATCGCCTCCATGAACACATGGTTGCGGCTGATATCCGGCTCAACGTAGGCCATGGCGTGGGTGGCGCCGTAATCGTTGTAGAGTTCGACCACATCCCCGGACTCAACGCCGAGCTCCTCGGCATCGACGGGGTTGATCTCCAGCGGGGCCATGGGATAGCGCCCACGCCGGAACTCCACGTACTGATCGTGGTAGGCGCTCTGCCAGATCTGATTGGTCCGGCCGTTGTTGATCCAGAAACGGTATTTCTGCCGCTGGCGCTCAACCGTGGACGGAAAACCGTTCCACGGCGCCGACAGGAACCTGGCGCGCCCGTTGTCGGTGTCGAACTTGCCGTCGGTGTAGAGCATCGGCGTGCCCACCAGGGTGCCGTCGCTATATTCCTTCACCGGTAGCTGCACGCCGTTGTTGCCCGCCGCGCGGAGGCGCTCGTAGGTCACGAGGTGGCCGGTATCGCCCCCCTGGCTGTGGATGACCGGGGCATCCGGTTGTCCGGCCCGGCGGAAGCCGTCCTCGAAGGCGTCCTCCTCGCTGGTCCAGTCGAAACCGGTGAAGCGCTCCGCCATTTCGTCGTTGCCGTCCTCGCGATACAGCCGCTCCAGGGTCTTGCCCATGTCCGCGGCGATCAGGCAGTCGGGCTTGGCTACCCCCGGCGGATCCATGAAGCGCTCGGCAAGGCGCATCCGGCGTTCGCCGTTCATGGAGGTGAGGTTCATCTCCCCGCTGTGGGCGGCCGGCATCATCAGATGTGCCGCCTCTGCGAACTTGGTCGGATACAGATCGATCAGCGTGACGAACAGCCCGCCGTCGTCGCGCACCGCCCGGTAGACGGCCTCCACGGTTTCCTCGAGGGAGGCACCGCGCAATCGCCGCAGCGCCTGCTTGACGATGTCGCTGCGCCGCATCACCGCCTTGCGGTACTCCTCGGCATTGAGCGTGGTCTGGAAGGCATTGCAGGCCCAGACGGTGAGCATGCGGCCGTTGCCGCGGATGATCTCCTCGTCGACGTTGACCGCGGGGCGCCCGCCCGGATACGGCGGCCTGCAGTAGCCCTCCTGGTGGCCGCCCATGCGCACGACGCCGGTGCCGCGCCGTCCCACGTTGTGGGTGGCCAGCACCAGATCCACGAGCGCGGACTGGATGCGGTAATTATCGTTGCCCCAGATGATGCCCTTCTCGTAGCCGTGCATGGTCCGCGGACGGTGCCCGGATGCTTTGGGCTTGTAGGCCCACTCCGCCGCCTTGCGGATGTCCGCCTCCGGTACACCGGTGATCCGGCTGCACTCGGCGAGGTCCATTCTGTTGGCCTCGCGGGTCTGCTCGAAGCCCTCGGTGTGGGCCTCGATGAACTCCGGCGCGTGCCAGCCCTGATCCACGGCGTGTGTCAGGAGCCCGTTGAACAGCGCGGTATCGGTGCCCGGGTTGACCGCGAGGTGGAGCACGTTTTCCGCGCCGGCGGCATGCTCGGCGATGGCCACCGTGAGCGAGCGCCGTGGATCGATGAAAATCACCCGGCCCCGACCCGCTGTCTCCCCGTTCTCGAAGAACTGCTGCTTTTTGCGGCCGGTTGCTCCCTGGAGGTTGGGCAGCCAGTGGGCGAGGAAGTAGTTCGTCTGCGACTCGTAGGCGTTGGCGCCCACGGAGAGGATGCAGTCAGCGATCTCGGCATCTTCGTAGCCGTTGTTGAGCTCGTAGATGCCCATATCCCGGCTGGCGTGGCACTCGGAGTTGTAGGCCGGGCGGTTGTGGATGCGCACAGTCTGGGTGCCGAGCCCGGAGAAGATGAGCTTGCCGGTGCCCCAGGTGTTCTCGAAGCCGCCACCGGCGCCGCCGTGGTCGAACAGGTTGAATGCCAGCTGATCCGGGCCCTCTTCGTCGAGGATGCGCTTCGTCAGTCCCGCCCAAAGGGCATGGGCATGCTCCCAGTTGGTGTCCAGCCATTCGTCGCCGGCATGCACGCGCGGGTACTTCAGGCGGTTCGCGCCCACCGTCGTCTGCGGGTTGTACATCACCCGCGCCATCTGGCCGCCGCGGGTGGAGGCGAGCCCGTCGTTCACCACGCAACCCTTGTCCGGGACGATCATGATCCGGTGATAGCTGCCGTCGCGGTCCTGTACGACGTTGGTCATGGCCTGGGTCATGGTCAGCTGCATGGCCCCGACCGGCCGCCGAAAATCCAGGCCGAGTGCGTTCTCGTCGGGGGCGCGGCCACCCTCGCGGTTCGCCGGCCACTTGTAGACGTGATAGCCGCAACCGACGATGCAGAAATGGCAGGTCATCTGCGTCTTTTCAGCGTCGGCCGGCGGCAGGGCGATGCGGTCGTCAGTGAATTCGTACATTTCTGGCCCTCCTCTTACGCCGTCTCGAGGATGTTGGCCTGGCGGCCATAGATGAGCCCCTCGACGCCGACGGCGTGCAGGCTGTCGTCATCGGGGTTGTAGCGCAGCAGCACCCGGGGCAGATTGACCGTGGCCTGGCCGCTGACCATCTGGCCGTTGAGCTCGGGATCGAACACCGTGAAATGGCAGGGGCAGCGCAGGGTCTTCTCTTCCGCTGCGTACATCACCGGGCAGCCCATGTGAGTGCACAACTGCGAATAGGCGACGATGTCGCCGTCGGGGCCCACGCCCACGGGGTTGGGTGTGCCCAGCCGGATCACCAGGCAGGGGGACTGTTCGTCCGGATAGGTGAAGTTCACCGGCCGCCCAGGCTCCAGTTCGCCGGCCTTGCCGAGAGCGTGCTCCGGGTAGGGAAGAGTCGCCTGTCCCACCGGAGTCGGCGCCGATTGGGCATGGCTCGTGCTCCAGGGTGCCAGGGCGCCACCTACAGCGCTGGCACCGCTGGCCTGCAGAAACCTCCGCCGCGATATTTTCATGAGTGCACTCCTTCTCGCTGATGCCACTGATACGGACCATTGTCGCGTGCTGGTTTTTCCTCGATAACTCCCGGGCCAGACGCGCCCGGGGCGCCCGCGTACCCCTTGTGCCGGCATGAATGGCGCCGATCACTGATACCGGGGAACGGGAACGATGCGGGTTACGCGACATGATTCGAGAATAGCAGAGGCCGGTATCTGCATCGTCCCGGCCCATTGACTGGATCCGGTTCATTTGATCCAGATCATAAATGCAATTTAGACGAAGTCTAAAATGAGAAGTGTCCGCCGGATTTCCCGGCCGATTGACACTTACGAGCATTGGAAGGAGCGAACCATGACCGAGAATCCACCGCATCCGAGCCGCCGACGTTTCCTCCGCGGCGCCGTCGCCGGGGCGATCGCCGTCCCGATCGCCGGCCTGCTCGGTCAGCGGACGGCAGGCGCGGCCGACCTGCCCAGGGTTGACCCGTCGAGCTCCCAGGCCAAGGCCCTGAACTACGTCCACGATGCCAACGAGGCCAGTGACCTCAAGGCCTTCCAGGAGGGTGCAAACTGCGGCAATTGCATCCAGTGGACCGGTGGCAACAGCCGAGTGGGGTGGCTGCAATATCTTCCCGGGCAAGGTCGTCGCACGCGACGGCTGGTGCAACGCCTGGGCGAAGCAGGCGGGCTGAAGCGTCTCCGCTGGCCGCGCGGACCCCGGCGACCTGGGTTCGTGCGGTCCCTCGCCGCGCCAAGCGGGCACAAACTTTTCCCGCGCCAGTGGGCGGGCGGAGCGGCGTGGACGGCCGGCACCGCCCTTGCAATGGCCCCGCTGGCCGTGGCCAACGCATGAGCCCGTTGGCGTCGCAGCGGCCACGGGACTGCTGGCGGGGTACACTAGCAGTCGGCTACGCGGCCTATCCGGTCGTGCAGCCGCATAACCCCGATTGACGAAAAAAGGTCGGCACAGCGAAGCCGTGCCGACCAGACCGAGGGGGATATCAGCCCATCAGCGACTTTCCGGTTCATGTTGCGGATCGGGGGTCATCCGCAGATACGGACGCAGCTCCGTGTAACCACGCGGGAATTTCTCGGCGAGGACGTCCGGATCCGTGATCGACGGTGCGACGATCACATCATCGCCCGGCTCCCAGTCCGCCGGCGTCACGACGCTGGCGCCGTCGGTCAGCTGGAGCGAATCGATCACCCGCAACACCTCCCTGAAATTTCGCCCCGTGCTCTTCGGGTACGTGATCATCGTGCGAATCTTTTTGTCGGGGTCGATGATGAAGACCGAACGCACCGTCGACGCGTCGCCGGCATTGGGATGGATCATGTCATACAGCGATGACACCTTGTGGTCGGCATCCGCCAGAATCGGGAACGTTACGTTCGTGTTCTGCGTCTCGTTGATGTCCTTGATCCACTCACGGTGATCCTCGACCGAGTCAACCGACACGACGATCAGCTTCACGCCGCGCTTGTCGAACTCCGGCTTCAGATGGGAAGTGGAACCCAGTTCGGTCGTGCACACCGGAGTGAAGTCGGCCGGATGCGAGTACAGTACAACCCAATTGTCGCCCGCCCACTCGTGGAAGTTGACCGTGCCCTCGCTCGACTCCTGCGCGAAGTCGGGCGCCATATCACCAATTCTCAAACTCATCGATTCAGTCTCCAAAGAACTTGCGGATACCGGATACGGACGTGTCGTATCGCCCGTTCCGTATTTGTTTATTCGTTTTTCTGATACTCATATAACCATAAGTATTAGACAATTGCAAGGGGCCTGCATTACGACGCACTCAGTGGGCTTCCGGGACGGCACAAAAAAGCCGATCGGGAAAACCCCGATCGGCTTTTTCAGAGCGGCTTGCGCGGGTCCAAAGACCCGCCGGACTCAGCGGTTCGGCTGCGGGGTCACGCGCAGATAGGGGCGCAGTTCCTTGTAACCCTTCGGGAACTTCTCCTTGATGACATCCGGGTCGGTGATCGACGGCAGGATGATGACGTCCTCGCCCTCGTTCCAGTTGGCCGGCGTCGCGACGCTGTAGTTGTCCGTCAGCTGCAGCGAATCGATCACGCGCACGACCTCATTGAAGTTCCGGCCCGTGCTCTTCGGGTACGTGATCATCGTCCGGATCTTCTTGTTCGGATCGATGATGAATACCGACCGCACCGTCGAGGCATCGTCCTCGTTCGGGTGGATCATGTCGTAGAGCTCGGCCACGGTCCGGTCCTCGTCGGCGAGGATCGGGAAGTTGACGGTCGTGTTCTGCGTCTCGTTGATATCGCTGATCCAGCCCTTGTGGGACTCGACGGGGTCGACGCTGACGGCGATCGCCTTGGCGCCACGCTTTTCGAATTCCGCCTTCAGATTCGCCGTCGCACCCAGTTCGGTGGTGCAGACCGGCGTGAAATCGGCCGGGTGCGAGAACAGGACGACCCAGTTGTCACCCGCCCACTCGTGGAAGTTGATCTTGCCCTCGCTCGACTCCTGCGTGAAGTCGGGCGCCGTGTCACCAATTCTCAGGCCCATCGTGTCGGTCTCCAGTGCATCTGTACGGCAAACGCCGACCGCCCGGGCGGGCGATCGTTCGGACACGACGACTATATCAAAAGGGAACACTCATGCCGTAAGATCGGTTTCTTATAGCATAAGAACCGGTAGTTACTAACCCGTGCCGGGTGCAGTCTGCCTCGGGGGAGCATGTCCGGGGCGCGCCAGGACGCCGCGCAGATCGCCGGCCAGTTCCTCGCGCTCGTCATCGGTCAGAAAGCGCCCGAGTTCGACGGCTCGACCATGCGATCGCACGATCAGGCGCGCCGGATGAGCCCGTCGACGAGCCGGCTGCAGCAGCACCTGGGCCCAGTCGCGCGCGAGTTCGAAGCGACGCTCCACTTCGCGTTTACCGGCCTCGATCGTGATCTGATCCTCGTCGATCGTGATCACTTCCTGTGCGAGCAGCGAGTGATTGACGACGTACAGCCCGAGCGTGAGCAGACCCAGCTCGAGCCCGCACAGCGGCAGGATCAGCCAGAAACCGGCCACCGCCCATGCCATCGCGACGGGCACCGCCATCAGGGCGATCGCGGCGACCAGCCAGAGGTTGTCACTCCAGGTGGCGGACCGGTGCGGCCGCAGTACATAACGGCCGAATCGCCCGTCCGTACTCAATTCCCGTTCGATCATCGCTTCAATACCCCGGACCCGGCGGGCGCGACCTATACGGACGCAGCCCCGTTCAACCGGGTGGCCACTCCATTGTACGCCCGCCGATCACGTGCAGATGGATATGGAATACCGTTTGACCACCGTCCGCATTCGTATTCATCACCAGGCGGTAACCGGATTCGGCGATCCCGTCTTCACGTGCGATCCGCTGCGCGACGAGGAACATCCGCCCGATCAGCCCCGCGTGTTCCTCATCCAGATCGTTGACGGTTGGAATCACCTCTTTCGGCACGACCAGCACATGGGTCGGTGCCTGCGGATTGATATCGCGGAAGGCGAAGATTTCGTCGTCCTCATAAACGATATCGGACGGAATCTCCCGATCCCGGATCTTCGTGAACAGCGTTTCTTCGGTCATGGCGTCTCCAATCTCGGTCGGGGTGGAGGGTATTGTCCCGAAACCCTGAAAACCGCCTCTCGCCAAGCACGCCAAGCGCGCCAAGAAGGACCAGGCCAAGGTCAATGATGGTTATCCGGGCGTCCGTGATAGGCTAATACCGGCCGAATAGCCGGCCAACCCTTTTTCGCCTTCCTTGGCGCGCTTGGCGTGCTTGGCGAGAGGCGCCTTCCATCGCCCACCCCAGGCGCCATCAGACTTCCAGACGCCCAGTGAAGGCATGGGACAGGGTGCCGCCGTCGACGTATTCGAGTTCGCCGCCGAGGGGGACGCCGTGGGCGATGCGGGTGACGCGCAGGCCGTGGGCCTTGGCGCGTTCGCTGACGTACTGCGCCGTCGCCTCGCCCTCGACCGTCGGGTTCGTGGCCAGGATGATCTCTTTCACCTCGCCCGCGCCGAACCGCTCCTCGAGCCGATCGAGGCCGAGTTCTTCCGGACCGATCCCGTCCAGCGGCGACAGGTGGCCCATCAGCACGAAGTACAGGCCGTTGTAGGCGGTCGAGTTCTCCACCGCGGCGATGTCGGCCGGCGTCTCCACCACGCACAGCAGCGAGCGGTCGCGCGAGGTACCCGCGCAGAGCTCGCAGCGTTCGGCCTCGCTGAAGGTACGGCAGTCGGCGCAGCGGCCGATGCCTTCCATCGCGGCGTGCAGGCGGTCCGCCAGGTGCAGCGCGCCGGGGCGGTCGCGTTCGAGCAGATGGAACGCGATCCGCTGGGCCGAGCGCGGACCGACGCCGGGCATGCAGCGCAGCGCCTCGATCAGTTCGCGCAGCAGTGGGGATCCAATCATCGGACACCCATTCAGAACGGCATCTTGAAGCCTTCGGGCAGCCCGAGGCCCGAAGTCATGCCGGAGAACCGCTCCTGCTGTTCGGCCTCGACCTTCTGCACGGCATCGTTCATGGCGGCGGTGATCAGGTCTTCCAGCATCTCGCGGTCGTCCCCCATCAGGCTGTCATCGATGGCCACGCGCCGGACTTCATGCTTGCCGGTCATGGTGACCTTGACCATGCCGCCACCGGCCGCACCCTCGACCTCCATGTTGGCCATCTCCTGCTGGGCCTCCTGCATCTGCTCCTGCATCTTCTGGGCCTGCTGCATGAGCTTGCCTAGTTCGCCTTTCATCGATTCGATCCTCATATCAGTGATTGCCATCCGCCGATCCGGGATCGGCGGCGGGACGGACGCTGCCCTGTTCAACCTCGGCCCCGAAATGTTCCTGGAAGGCCTGCACCACGGGATCGCCCTGGATGGCCTCTTCCGCCTCGGCGTGCCGGGTATCGACCCGGCGCCGTTCGGCTTCCGCCGGCGTCTCGCCGCGCTCGGCCGTGTCGTCCACAAGGTCGATCCGGACGCGTTCGCCGAGACACTCTCCGAGCGCCTCCTCAAGCCGTTGACGATAACGCTCACCGCCGAGATGCGCATGCTCGGCGGCCAACGCGAGCCGCAGATGGCCGTTCGACCAGTCGAGCGGTGCCGAGTTCGCGGCCAATTCTCCCGCGAGCCCCCGCAGTTCGAGCGCGCGTACCGTGCCTTCCCAGTCTCCCAGCGGGTCCGCGGGCGCACCGGTGCCGGCGGCCGGAGAGGGAGACGGCGTCTGGTCAGCAGGCGCCGCGGCCGCATCGGTAGCCTGCGGTTTGGACGCGTGTTCCTCCGTAGTGGCCGGGGACGCCGGTTCTCGCGCCGGTTCCGGCTCAGGCTCCGGAGTCGGTTCCGGTGCGCTCGGCGCGGCCTGTTCGGCCGCCGCGGTCTGCTCGCGCGCGCGCGCCATGGCCTCCCGGGCCGAGCGGGCCGGCGGCGCGCCGCCACTCGCCGGCTCGGCCGCGGGCGCGGACTGCGCCGCCGGTGCGCCGGCCGTCGGCCCCGCCGGTGATCCGGACGTGGCGGCCGCCGCCCCGCCGGTCGATGTACCGACACCCGCCACTTCGCCCCCGCCGGGATCACTGGCGCCGGCCGGCCGGAACGCCAGCATGCGCAGCAGCGTCATCTCCAGACCGCTGCGGGGATCCGGTGCCCACGGCAGTTCCCGCCGCCCGAGGGTCCCGATCTGGTAATACAACTGGACATCTTCGGGGCTGATGCGCGCGGCCAGTTCGCGCACGCGGTCCACATCCGCGACCGATTCATCGACGGCGTCCGGTACGGTCTGCGCGATCGCCAGTTGATGCAGGAGCGAGAGCAGATCGGCGAGCACCGGCTCGAGATCGCTCGCCGCGCGGGCCAGCTCGTCGATCTCGTGCATGAGGCGAGCGGAATCGGCGTCGGCCAGCGCTTCCACCAGCGAGAACAGCCGCTCGCGGGACAGCGTCCCCAGCATGCCCTCGACATCGGACGCGCGAACGCTGCCCTCGCCGAACGCGATCGCCTGGTCCAGCAGCGACAGCGCATCGCGCATGCTGCCGCTCGCCGAGCGCGCGATCTGCCCGAGCGCCGCCGCCTCGAAATCGACGCCCTCCGCCGCGAGGATGCGTTCCAGATGCCCGGTGATCGCGGCCACCGGCATCAGGCGCAGGTTGAACTGCAGGCAGCGCGACAGGACCGTGACCGGCACCTTCTGCGGATCCGTCGTCGCCAGCAGGAAGCGCACGTGCGGCGGCGGTTCCTCGAGCGTCTTCAGCAGGGCATTGAAGCTGTGGTTCGAGAACATGTGCACCTCGTCGATGAGGTACACCTTGTAGCGACCGCGTGAAGGCGCGTACGGGACGTTGTCCAGCAGCTCGCGGGTCTCGTCGACCTTCGTACGCGAAGCGGCGTCGACCTCGATCAGATCGACGAAGCGGCCTTCATCGATCTCGGTGCAGGCCGAGCAGGTCCCGCAGGGTTCACTGGAGACACCGTTGGTTTCGCAGTTCAGGCTCTTGGCGAGGATGCGCGCGATCGTGGTCTTGCCGACACCGCGGGTGCCGGTGAACAGATACGCGTGATGCATGCGGTCGTTGTCGAGCGCATTGACCAGCGCACGGCGCACATGGTCCTGGCCGACCAGTTCCGGAAAACTGCGGGGACGCCACTTGCGGGCAAGGACTTCGTAGCTCATGCGGGCTGGAACCCCGGCGGGTACGTGGCCCGTGATTATACCGAGCGTGCGGGTCGCTGAGTAATCGGCACGGGTACGTCAGGGTAAGGGCGGTGGCCCGCACCCGCCACACCCCGGCACCCGAAGATCGCCGCTGCCGCTGCTCCCTTCCGGGCCTGACGGGGTTCACGACGTTTCGTTGCGGGGGGACGGATACGGCCCACCATCGAAACCCGATCGGCTGACGACCGGGCGCGAGAGTGTATACCCACACGCCCCCGACGTAAAAGAGCCACCCGCGTCACACCCGGACGTAGGCCGGCCTTGCGCGGTCCGTGGCGCTCGATACCGGCCCGTGGCATGTCACCGCGCAATGCCGGCATTCCCCGGCGGCCTACCGTAACGCATGGGAGAAATGCAACGGCCGCCGGGAAAGGCCGGCCTACGTTCCCGCCTCGGCCCTGCCGCCTTGGCCCTATTCCCACTATACCGTCCAGACGGTATACTCCCGCCATGACGAAACAAGACACTCGCATACGGATTCTCGAAGCCGCCGGCCAGGTCGTGCTGGAACGCGGCGCGGCCGGCCTTACGCTCGAGGCGGTGGCCGCGGCGGCGGAACTCAGCAAAGGCGGGCTGCTGTATCACTTCGGCACCAAGGAGGAACTGCTGATGGCGATGGTCGATCGCCTGATCGAGGTCACGGAGGACCGCATTCAGACCCATCGCGAGACGGATACGGAGCCCGGGAGCTGGGCCCGCGGCTACATCCGCGCCTGCGCCGTCGACGACGTGCCCGCGAACGATCCCACGGGCCGCCTCGGCGTTGCCCTGCTCGCCGCGGGCGCCACCCGTCCCGATCTCACCGCCAGTCTGCGCGAGCGCCAGGCGACGTGGCGCGAACGGCTGCACGAAGACGGCATTGATCCGGCGAACGCGCAGATCGCCCGGCTCGCGGCGGATGGGCTCTGGCTCAGCGACATCTTCGGCCTGCCGGTGCTGTCGGACGACGAGCGCCCCGGCGTGATCGAACGCCTCGAGAAACTGACGCGCCCATGACTTCGATGATCTCCTGGATACTCCTCGGCCTCGCGATCTTCAGCGAGGTCGTGGCGACATCCGCGCTCAAGGCCTCAGACGGCATGACGCGACTGGTCCCCGGCCTGATCGTGGTCGGCGGTTATGCAATCGCCTTCTGGCTGCTCGCGCTGACGCTGCGAACGCTGCCGGTCGGCTTCGTCTACGGTGTCTGGGCCGGGCTCGGCGTGATCGGGGTCGCGATCGTCGGTGCGCTGTTCTTCGGCGAAGCGCTGGGCGCCATCAAGATCGCCGGTTTCATATTGATCGTCACGGGCGTCATCCTGATCAAGGTCGGTTCCGCCTGACGCGTGCGCCCCGCTCCGTACACTGTTACGCGATAGTCAGAAGGAACATCGCCGATGCGCCGTATCGTGCTCCCGCGGCCGCCGACGCCGCCATTTCCCCGAATCCAGGACCATGCCGTGTTCAGCGCGGCGGGCAGCGTCTGGGCGCTGCTTTGTGGGTATGGGTCTGCTGCTGCTCGGCAACGGCCTCCAGGGCAGTCTGCTCGGCGTGCGCGCGGCCGAGGAATCGTTCGGCTCGACCGTGACCGGTATCGTGATGTCCGGTTACTTCGTCGGTTTCCTGATCGGCTCGCAGATCGCCCCGCGCACGATCCGGCGGGTCGGCCATCTGCGGGTGTTCGCCGCCGTGGCCGCGCTCGCCTCGATCGCGATTCTTCTGCAAAGCCTGTTCGTCACGCCCACGGTCTGGGCCTTGATGCGCGTGCTGACCGGGTTCTGCCTGGCCAGCGCCTATATCGTCACCGAGAGCTGGCTGAACGACCGCGTCACCAACGAGCACCGGGGCGGGCTGCTGTCGGTCTACATGATCGTGAGCTACTTCGGCATGGGCGGCGGCCAGCTGTTGCTGAATACCGGCGACCCCGTCGCCCATGAACTGTTCATCCTCGTCTCGGTGCTGATCTCGTTCGCGGCGATTCCGATCCTGTTCTCGCTCACGCCCCAGCCGGTCCAGGAAGCGCCCGAGCGCCTCGGTGCGCGCGCGCTCTACGGGATCTCTCCGCTGGGATTTTCGGCTCCTTCAGCACCGGCATTCTGCAGGGCGCGGTATTCGGCATGGGCGCGGTCTACGGTCGCATGGCCGGCCTCTCGGTCAGTCAGATCTCCGTATTCATGTTCATCCTGATCGCGGCCCCCGCACTCGCCCAGTGGCCGATCGGCAAGCTCTCCGACCGCATGGACCGGCGCAAGGTGATTACCGGACTCGCCGCGTTCGGCGTGCTCGCATCGATTGCCGCCATCGTCGTCACCGGCATCTGGCCGCGACTGCTCGTGTACCTGGCCGCCGCGATCGGCATCGGCCCGATGCTCCTGTATTCGCTGTTCATCGCGTATACCAACGATCACCTGCGCGCGGAACAGATGGTCGCGGCGAGCAGCACCCTGATCCTCGTGTTCGGCTTCGGCGCCACGCTCGGCCCGTCAACGGCCGGCCTGCTCATGGACGCGTTCGGTCCGTCCGGCTTCCTGTTCCTGCTCGGTGGCGCCCAGGCGGGCATCGTGGCGTTCGCCCTCCATCGCATGCGCATCACGCGCACCGGACCGGTGGAGGCCCAGTCGCCCTGGTCGATGAACCCCGCCCGTACGGCGGCCCTGTCGCCGGCCCTCGCGGAAGTGGCCGCCGAAGCGGCTGATGAAGCGGCTGCCGAGGAGACCCGCGGGGCCAGCACCGGCGAGCCGACAGCCGTCGACGACACCGCCGGCGGGGACGATGCGGACCCCGCGGATCGACCAGACGGGCGGGCGCGTTGAGTCACGGCCGTATCCACGGCGGCCCCCGACCGACGCGATCGATGTTTCCGGCGAAACCGTGATCCGGATCACACAAAACGTTCACCGCGCGGAAACGTTCAGACCGCATCCCTGTGCTAGGCTTCCTCACCGGCACATGGAAGACTGATCCCCACCCGGTGACCGTATGGAACTCCGCTACGACGTTTTCGAACTGGACGCCCGTGGCCGGCGCCGGAGCCGGCTGGCCGCGGACGAGCCACTCTCCGCGCTGCATCCGCCCGCGCGCGCCAATCGCCTCGAGGCACAGAACACCAACCGTGATGGCCATTACTGCCACTGGGACGGTGTCGAGTGGCAACCCTGCCCGCACCCGATCCACATGGCGCGCAGTTCACTGCCCGCCGGTGCGCTCATCTCCAACCCCGGCCAGCACCGCCACTATGCGCGCGCGGTGGATGCGTCCCGTGTGCTCGCACGGTCGGGCGTGACCGTGGCCGAGGTCGATTCCGAGGGCATCACGCTGGTGGTGCACGACCGCCGCAGCGACGGCGATGATGTGGAATGGGAACAGTGGTGCCAGGACCGTCTCGCGGAGGCCCGCGAGCGCCGGCTTGGCGGCGCGCAGGAGATCAGCATCCGCTGGCGCGATCTGGAGGCGGCGATCGATGGCCCCGACAGCGAGCAGGCCATGTTCTACGCCGTCGTCTACGACATCGCGACCGGCTTCCGCGCCGCGCACGACGACAGCGACTCCCCGGCGGTGATGCGCCCGCACACGGTGATACCGGATCTGTTCAACGCGACCGCCTGAGCGCGACCGCCGCCGACCCGGCTGGCTATTCCGGCGATGATTCCGTCGACCGCACCCGTTCGGCGTCCAGCAGGCGTGCGACCCGGTCCACCAGATCGTCGAAATGCGGATTCCATGTGAGTCGCGATGTCAGATACCGCCCCGAGCGCTCGTCCTCGCCCCGGTAGGCGGCATAGCGGACGCTGTCCGGATCGCGGGCCAGACATTCCTCGCGCGAGACCCCGTTCGGTTCCAGGCAGTGACGGATCAGGCCGTCGATGCCGTAAAGCGGATTGCCGGCCCCGACCGGCAGCGACTGGTGCGACATCTCCACGATCCGGTGTTCCGGCAGCCAGGCCATGCGCTCGCTCATCCGGCGTGACTGCCACCACGCCGGCGCCGGTTCGCGGGTATCGCGATACAGCAGCATGTGACTGGCGGGATGCGTGAACCGTTCGCGAAAACCGCGCTGCAGGTAATCGAGATCGATGACCGAATCGGCCTCGGTCGCCACCAGCAACAGCGGCAGATCGTCGATGGACTCGCGGGCTTCCAGCGCCGACTGGACGCGCGCGAGGCTCTCCCCCATCTCGTCACCCGTATTGACGGCGAGGCTCTCGTATTTCACCGGGTTCGGCTCGGGCTCGCGTTCGATGAAATCGATGAACGGTTCGGCCAGCGTGCCCAGCCACAGCACGTCGTTCAGACCGTCCAGTTCCCAGGCGGGCGCGAAGGCCACGAGCCCCTCGATGGACGGATCCTCGAGTGCCAGCACCGTGGCGATCGCGCCACCGAGCGAGTGGCCCCCGACGTACAGGCGATCCACCCGGTCGGCGAGCCCGCGCGCGTGGGCCCGGGCGGCGTCGAACCAGAGATCCGATTCCGCGGTCACCAGATCCCCCGGCCGGGTACCGTGCCCCGGTAGCAGGATCGCGCGCACGCGCACGCAGCGCTCCGCGAGACGCTCGGCCAGATCGCGGAAGATGAATGGCGTATCCGCCAGACCGTGAATCAGCAGCAGTCCGGTCGTGTCATCGCTGCTGCAGTGCGCCGCCGGCGCCCGCTCGAAGGGCATGCGCCACTCGATCTGGCGTTCGCGCTCGAAACCATCGACGGCAACGGCGTATTCGTTGAGGTGTGCGCGCGCGCCGGCCAGGTAGGCGCCGTAATCGGGCTCCGGACCGGCCGTGTAGAGTCGCTCGGCGGGACGATAGAGCGGATCGGTGGCGGTGCAGCCGGCGAGCAGCATTGCGGCCATCAGCACGACATGGCACGACCACGCGCGCCACGGCCACACTGCCCTCACATCCGTCATACGACGCCTCCCGCGCACTCGTTGTCGGACCCCTTTCGACGCGCCGCCGGCGATGGATGCCGGGACAACCGACAACCATTGCGTGTAACGTATCGGACCCCGTCACACCTGCCCCGGCAACCAGCAACCGGAGAGACGCCGCAATGAACCACCGCGACGACCGCCCCGTGGGCCTGATCTATACGGGCGGCACTTTCGGCATGCAGCAATCAGACCGCGGTTACGAACCCTCGACCGACCTGCCGCAGCGGGTCGAACGCGATGTACCGGAACTGCGCTCGCCGGAGATGCCGCCGATCGAATGGATCGAGCACGGGGCCGGCCCGCCGATCAACAGCTCCGACGTTACGCCCCCCTTCTGGTATGCGCTGGCGGACACCATCCGCGCGCACGCCGACCGCTGCCGCGGCTTCGTCGTGATCCACGGCACCGACACGCTGGCGTACACCGGCTCCGCGCTGTCGTTCCTCGCGCCTGCCGGCGACCGCCCCGTGATCGTCACCGGCGCCAGCCGCCCGCTCGGCGAGGCCGGCAGCGATGCCGCCGCCAACCTGCTGAATGCGCTGCGGGTAATCAATGCCGCGGTAACCACCGAGACCGGCATCGTTTTCGGCGATCTGCTGCTGCGCGCGAACCGGACCACCAAACGCCACGGCAGCGAGGGGCAGCCCTTCGCGAGCCCGGCCTGCGAGCCGCTGGCACGGATCGGCGAGCGGGTTGATTATCGCGCGGACGCCGACGGTGAACGGCCGGCGACCGAGCCGGCCACCTCCGTGGCCGGTGCGAATGACGTCCGCATCGCGATGCTCCCCGTCTACCCCGGCCTCGACGCGCGCACGTTCAATGCGGTGGCCGAGAGCGGCGTACAGGGTATCGTACTGGAAGCCTACCCTGCCGGCATTGGCCCCGGCGGGGACCGGGCGTTCGTCGATGCCGTCACCGCTGCCTGCGCGCGCGGTGTCGTGGTCGGCGCGGTATCGCAGGCGCGCAATGGCCGCATCCGCATGGGCCGCTACGCGTCCAGTACGCCCCTGGCCGAGGCCGGCGTCGTCAGCGGCGCGGACATGACGCGCGAGGCGGCACTCACGAAACTCCATGTACTGTTCGCTGGCGGCGCCACGCCCGACTCCGTGCGTGAGCGGTTTGTACGCAATCTCCAGGGCGAGCTGACGGCTGAGTGAGCGCTGAGCGGATGCGACGCGGAACCAGACGGCTGCTGATCCGCGCGGTCGGCGCCGCCCTCGGCGTGGCGGCGGTCATCGTGATCGGGCTGCAGACCTGGTATCTCGGCTGGATCGTGCACTATGCCGATCACGATCCGCGGACGACCGCATTCATGGAGATCCGCCAGGCCGAGGGCACGACGGTGGAGCATCGCTGGGTCGACTACGACCGGATCTCGCACTGGCTCAAACGCGCCGTCATCGCCGCCGAGGATGCCCGCTTCGTGGACCATGGCGGTATCGACTGGACGGCCCTGCAGAAGGCCATGGAGGAAAACCGCGAGGCCGGCGGCGTCGTCCGGGGCGGCTCGACCATCACCCAGCAACTGGCCAAGAACCTGTTCCTGTCACCGCGCCAGACCTACCCGCGCAAGGCGCAGGAGGCGGTGATCGCGTTCATGCTCGAGGCGGTGCTCGACAAGCGCCGCATCCTGGAGCTGTACCTGAACGTCATCGAGTGGGGCGACGGCGTCTTCGGCGCGGCCGCGGCCGCACGCCACTATTACGACACGCCGGTCGGATCCATCAGCCGCTGGCAGGCGGCCGTGCTTGCCGCGCGCATCCCGAACCCGCGCTTCTACGATCGCCGCGGCACCACGCCCTGGCTGCTCGAGCGCGCCGGCGATATCCACCGCTGGAGCAACCAGGTCCGGATTCCCGGCAACTGAAACCGCGCGCCGTCAGCGCGCACGCGCTCCCAGGCGAGCCATCCGCCGCAGCCAGCGACTGCGCCGGGCCGGAGCGCCCTCGACCAGCCCCACCAGACTCGAGTGTACCGGCCGGATTCCGCAGAAACGCAGGATGTTGCGCTCGAGATTCTTGAGACTGTGGGACAGGAACCAGAAGCGATAGACGAACGCCGGCATGCCCATCGTGACCACGATACGCGCGGAGCGGCCACGCAGTGGGTGCTCCGGCCGCATCGGATCCTTGCCGAAGGCGAACGACTGTCGAAAGAGTTGCTCGAAAAACCCCTTCAGCAGCGCCGGCATGGCGCCCAGCCACAGGGGATAGAAGATGACGAGGTGATCGGCCCAGAGGACATCGGCCTGGGCAGTGGCGATGGCCGGCGGCGGTTCGCCCTTACGCCAATCCTCGCGGGTTCGCAGTAACGGAAAATCGAGCTGCGCCACGTCGATCCGGCGCACCGTGTGGCCGGCGCCCTCGGCGGCCTGCGCATAGGCGTCCGCCAGGGCATTCCCGAAGTGGGAATCCGCGGGGTCGGGATGCCCCTGGATCAGCAGCACATTCATGGAAACGACACCAGTTCGGGCGCGGTGATGCAGCCCATGAGGAGATTGTTGTCGTGACCGCGGGTCAGCGCAATGCGGGCGCGTTGCCAATTTTAGCGGAGGGAAAGAGAATTGCGTGTATGCACCTCGATGGACCACTCCCCCACAGCCCCGCCGCGGAACGCAACGCCGAACCGATTCTCGCGCAGTTGCGCCGCGTGCTGCCGGCTACGGGCCGGGTGCTCGAGATCGCGAGCGGTACCGGCCAGCACGCGGTCCATTTCGCCGGCGCGCTGGAGGGAGTCGAGTGGCAGCCGTCGGATACCGATCCCGAGGCGCTGCGGACGATCGGCGCCCGCGTCGAGCAGGCCGACCTGCCCAATCTGCGGCCGCCGTTGACGGTCGATGTCCAGGCCCGGGAATGGCCGCTGGACCACGCGGACGCGATCGTCTGCGTGAATCTCCTGCACATATCGCCATGGACCGCGACGCGGGGATTGCTCGCCGGGGCCGCCCGCTGCCTGCCGCGCGGAGGGGTACTCGCGATCTACGGTCCGTTCAAAATCTCGGGCACGCATACCGCGGAGAGCAACGCGCGCTTCGACGCCGACCTGCGCGCACGCGATGCGCAATGGGGCATCCGGGACATCGCGGATGTAGCGGCAACGGCCACGGAACATGGCCTCGACCACGAAGAAACCATCGCCCTGCCGGCCAACAACCACCTGCTCGTGTTCCGGCGACAGTAGGCCGGCCTTGCGCAGTCCGCGGCGATCGATATCGGCCGCGCACGTCACCGCGCAATGCCGGCATTCCGCGGCGAGCCGATCGCGATCGCGCGCTCGATGCGAGCTCGCAACGTAGGCCGGCTTGCGCGGTCCGTGGCGGTCGATATCGTGCCGGCATCTCACCGCGCAATGCCGGCATTCCCCGGCGGCATCGCATCGAATGGCTGAAACGTGGCGGGCGCCGGGAAAGGCCGGCCTACGATCCTTGGCCCTTGGCCCTTGACCGCTTACCCCGCGGCGCGTGCGTCGAGTTCCGACCAGCGCTCGAATGCCTTTTCGAGTTCGGCCTCGGCGGCCGCGAGGTCCTGGTTGAGTGCCTGCGGATCCGCGTCGGCGTCCTGCCAGACCTGCGGATCGGCCAGGCGTTTATTCAACTGTTCGACGCGTGACTCGAGCGCCTCGATCCGTTCGGGCAGGCGCTCGAGTTCCTCGCGCTCGCTGCTGCTGAGGCCTTTCGCCGGCGCGGCCGGCCGCGGCTTCGCGCGGCGTTCGCCGGCCGGTTTCTTCTCGCGCGTGGCCTGCGCGTCGCGCGCCATCCGGTATTCCAGCCAGTCGCTGTAGCCGCCGACCGACTCCGTGACCCGGCCGCCGCCTTCCATGACGAACAGGCTGGTGACGACGTTGTCGAGGAACTCGCGATCGTGCGAGACCAGCAGCAGCGTGCCCTTGTAGTCGCCGACCAGTTCCTCCAGCAGCTCGAGCGTCTCGATGTCGAGATCGTTGGTGG
The DNA here is from genome assembly GCA_034520925.1 of Halofilum sp. (in: g-proteobacteria). Classification (GTDB taxonomy): domain Bacteria; phylum Pseudomonadota; class Gammaproteobacteria; order XJ16; family Halofilaceae; genus Halofilum. Next base: position 111,379 of record JAXHNC010000005.1, read on the forward strand.
GCTCGTCCATGACCAGCACGTTGGACGGCTGGCTGAACAGCCGGGCCAGCAGGAGGCGATTGCGCTCGCCGCCGGAGAGCCGCGTGATCGGCGCACGCGCCCGGTCGGGGCTGAACAGGAAATCCTGCAGATAGCTCATCGCGTGGCGCTCGCGACCATTGATCTCGATGAACTCGCGGCCGCCGGCGACGTTGTCGAGCGCCGTGGCGTTCTCGTCGAGCTGGGCGCGCTGCTGATCGAAATAGGCGACCCGCATGCTCGTGCCGGTCTCGATCGAACCACTATCCGGCTGCAGTCGATCGAGCAGCAGCCGGATCAGTGTGGTCTTGCCGGAACCGTTGGGCCCGACGATGCCGATGCGGTCGCCGCGCAGGATCGTGGTCGAGAAATCACGCACGATGGGTTCGCCGTCGAACGAGAAGTTCACGTCCTCCGCCACGATCAGGCGCTTGCCCGAGCGCTCCGCGGTGGCCGCCTCCATCTTCACCGAGCCCTCCTGCTCGCGGCGCTCGGCGCGCTGGCGGCGCATCTCCTGGAGTTCGCGCACGCGGCCCATGTTGCGCTTGCGCCGGGCCTTCACGCCCTGGCGGATCCAGGCCTCTTCCTGCGCCAGCTTCTTGTCGAAGCGCGCCTGCTCCTGCGCCTCGGCGTCGAGCCGCTCTTCGCGCCGGCGTACATACTCGTCGTAGTCGCCCGGCCAGCTCGTCACGCCGGCCCGGTCGATCTCCAGAATGCGCGTCGCCAGCGACCGCAGGAAGCGGCGATCATGGGTGACGAACACCAGGCTGCCGGTGAACTCCTGCTTGAGGAAGGTCTCCAGCCAGGTGATGTTCTCCATGTCGAGATGGTTGGTCGGCTCGTCGAGCAGCAGCACATCGGGCGCCGCTGCCAGTGCCTGGGCCAGCAGCACGCGGCGTTTCATGCCGCCGGAGAGTTCGGCGAAACCGGCCTCGGGATCGAGCCCCAGTCGGGTGACGACCTCGCTTACGCGCCGCTCGAGATCCCAGCCGCCCTCGGCGTCGATCTTCGCCTGCACGCGCCCCATCGCCTCGATCTCTTCCATGGTCGAGGCCGACTGGCTGATGTGGTGGAACTCGGCCAGCAGATCGCCGAGGCGGCCAAGGCCCTGGGCGACCACGTCGAACACCGTGCCGGCGGTGCCGGGCGGGACCTCCTGGGTGAGCTTGGCGATCCGCAGACCGCGCTGGCTGCGCAGACTGCCGTCGTCCGGCTCGATCTCGCCGGCGAGCAGACGCAGCAGCGTCGACTTGCCGGTACCGTTACGGCCGACGATGCAGATGCGCTCGTTGGCCTCGATGCCGAATTCAACGTTTTCCAGCAGGGGACGCGGGCCGCCGATCGATACGTCGACGCCCTGGAGATTGATCAGTGCCATGGGGTCTCTTCCGGGTTCAGCCCCCCATGGTGCCACAGTACCGGCCGAATAGTGTGGTGTATCAACTACCGGCAGCCAGTAATCCCGACGGATCCGCCGTACGCGCTCCCGCGCCCGCTCACCCCAGCAGCAGCGGCACCAGCAGCCATGCGGCCAGCGTGACCACGGCCAGCGAGCCGAGCGCGAGCCACGCGCCGCCCCGGATCATGTCGACGACGCGCAGGCGCTCGCTGGCGAACACGATGGCATTGGGCGGCGTCGCGACCGGCAGCATGAAGGCGCAGGACGCGCTCAGCGCGACCGCCGCCGCGAGCGTCACCACGGGGTGCCCCGCCGCGGCCGCGAGACTGACGGCGATCGGCAGCAGCGTCGCCGTGGTCGCGGTGTTGCTGGTCACGTGACTCAGCGCGACCGTCACCACGGCGATCATCGCGACCACGGCCGGGATCGACCACGCATACGTCCCCTGCAACTGCTCGGCAATGAACGCGGCGAGTCCGCTCGCTTCGATCGCAGCCCCCAGGCTCAGGCCCCCGCCGACGAGGATCAGCACGCCCCAGGAGAGGCCACGCGTGCCGCGCCAGTCAAGCAGCGCCGGGCCCCGGACCGGCCCCGCCGGCAACAGGAACAGCAGCAGCGCACAGGCGACGGCGATCCCCGCATCGGTCAGCGCCAGACCCGGGAACCAGGCGCTCAGCAGCGGCCGGGTCAGCCAGCCGAACGCCGCGAGCCCGACCACGAACGTCACCCGGCGCTGGGCCGGTGAGAGCCTGCCGAGGGCGGCGCGTTCCGAGACCACGAAATCGTCCACGCCGGGCAGCGGGGAATCGCCCACGGCGAATACGCGGCGCGCGAGCAGCCACCAGGCGAGCACCAGCAGCACGCCGGCCACGGGCACGCCGACCAGCATCCATTCGCCGAAACCGATCTCGATCCCGCGCGTCTCCGCCAGGAACCCGGCCAACAACGCGTTCGGCGGGGTACCGACCAGGGTCGCGATGCCGCCGATATTCGCGCCGAACGCGATCGCCAGCAGGATGGCCACGGTAAAGCGGCGGGCATGCTCCTGGTCGGACTCGTCCGCGGCCAGCCCCGCCAGAGCCAGCGCGATCGGCAACATCATCGCGGCGGTCGCGGTGTTGCTGACCCACATGCTGAGTATCCCGGTGGCCCCCAGCACGCCCGCCACGAGCCGCTCCGGGCGTGGGCCCGCCCGCGCGACGATGGCCAGCGCCACGCGCCGATGCAGATCGTGCCTCTGGACACCGGCGGCGAGCAGAAAGCCGCCCAGGAACAGGAACACGAGCGGGTTCGCGTACGGCGCGGCCGCCGCGCCGATATCCACGATCCCCAGTGCCGGCAACAGGGGCACGGGCAACAGGGCCGTAGCGGGTAATGGCAGCGCCTCCGTAACCCACCACGTCGCCATCAGTACCGTCACGGCCGCGGTCGCCCACGCGGCCGGGCTGCAGCCCGCCGGGGGATCCAGCGCGAGCAGGCCACCGGCCAGGAGCGGCCCCAGCACCAGTCCGATCAACTGGCCGCTGGAGCGTTTCGCTTCACTCCGGCGCTCGGGTGCGGACTCGCTCGCCGGCTTGTCGTCGTCTTCACTCATCGCAGGAATCGCATGCTCAGGCGTCGCGTTCCGGGCGCAGGTAGATGAACCAGTACATCAGCGCGACCAGCACACCGCCGCCCAGGATGTTGCCGAGCGTAACGGGCAGCAACACGCGCAGTGTGCCGAGCGGCGTGACGGCAGGCAGCGAGACATCGATGGCCGACCAGAACGCCGGTTCCGCAAGCAGCTGGATGTATGCGGCGCAGGGCAGGTAGAACATGACCGCGATCGCGTGCTCGAGCCCGAGCACGTAGAACGCCGCCACCGGCGAGATCAGCGCGAGAATCCGATCCGTCGTCGTACGCGCGCTGTAGGTCAGCCACACGCCGAGGCAGAGCAGCGTGTTGCCCAGCAGCCCGAGCAGCAGGGCCTCGCCGAGCCCGAGGCCCTGGATCCGCGCCGCCGACTCCAGCAGGCGCGCGCCGACCGCCCCGCCCGCCTCGGCATGCTGGCCGGCCAGGACCAGCAGCGCACCGGTGGCCGCGGCGCCGATGAAATTGCCGACGAACACGATGCCCCAGGCGCGCAGCAGATGCAGCGTCGACAGGCGGCGGTGGGCCCAGGCCATGACCATGAGCACATTCGTGGTGAACAGTTCGGCGCCGCCGACGATGGCGAGCACGTAGGCGAGCGAGAAGGCCAGGCCGCCGGCGAGTTTCGTCAGGCCCATCACGGCCCCGGTGTCCGGGCCGGCCGAGACCGCCGCGGCGAACGTCGCCCCGAAGGCGATGAAGCCACCGGCGAGCGCCGCGAGTGCGAGCAGGCTCAGGGCATCCTGTTCCGCCTTCTCCGCACCGGTCCGTTCGGCGCGCTTGGCCATGTCTTTCGGCAGGACGGCATCGACCGCACCGAGTCCGCCCGGTTCGCTGCCGGGTTCCCGTTCCATCGCGACTCCCCCTCGCTGCCACGCGCCAGACACAGGTGGCACAGGTTACCACCGCGCGGCGGGACTACAGCCGTTGGTTCAAAGCGAACGAACCAGTGACGCCATGCGCTCGCGCTGGTCCGCATCCGGGAGCGGACCATGGGCCGCACCGATATTGTCCGCCGCGTGCTCCGGATCGCTCGTCGCCGGAATCGCGCAGGTCACCGCCGGGTGACTGACGATGAACTTGAGGAACAACTGCGCCCAGCTCTCGATGCCGAGTTCCCCGGCCCACGCGGGCAGCGACTCGTTCTTGACCCGACCGAACAGCGAACCTTTCTCGAACGGCTCGTTGATGAGCGTCGCCACGCCGTTGTCGGCCGCGGCCGGCAGCAATCGCTTCTCGGCGTCACGGGTCATGATGTTGTAGTTGAACTGGACGAAGTCGATCGGCTCGCGCTCGACGATCCGGGTCAGGCGTTCGTGACTCGACACGGTGTAATGGGTGACACCGATGTAGCGGACCCGGCCCTCGTCCCGCCAGGCCTTGAGGGTGTCGAGCTGGGTCTGGAGATCGACCAGGTTATGGACCTGGATCAGGTCGAGGCGACCGCCACCCATGCGCTCACGCGAGGTCTCCATTTCCTCGATGCCGGCCTCCTTGCCGCGCGTCCAGACCTTGGTCGCCATGAACAGGTCATCGGCGATATCGAGCCGATCCGCGAGGCGTCCGACAACGGATTCGGCGCGACCATACATCGGCGAACTGTCGACGAGTCGACCGCCGCCGTCATAGAAATTCTGCAGGACCTGCTCCAGCGGCCGCATCGCGCCGGCGTTGTCGGGATCGACATCGAAGGTCCGCGCGGTGCCAAGGCCGATGACGGGGATACGCTGTCCGGACGCCGGGATCGCACGGAGATTCAGCGCCTCCGGTGCGGCCCGCAGTGCCGTCGGGCCGAGCGCGGCCAACAGCCCGGCGCCCGCGGACAACTGGAGGAACTCACGGCGCGACATGGAACCGGGCCTTGCGGAGAAATCGTTGTCATGCGTCATCGGATACTCCCTGCCGCCGTCGAGGCGGGCATTGCAGTGTCGGTGCGCCGGGACATCGCCGGCCACCATCGCGTCCACCGGAGTATAGGCCGGTAACGCGCGGCCCATGCCGGAACGGTCCGGAGGACCGACAAGCGTCACGCATCCGTGGCGGTCGCGGTCTGCGCATCATGCTCCGCGGTGTCCGCCCGTGCCTGGCGCGACACGCCGAGGCGATAGCCGATCGCGGCCCAGAGCACCGCCAGCGGGACCGCGACGATCGAGATGCCGCTGATGCCGAGTCCCAGCGTGGACAGTCCCGTATACAGCCACCCGGCGATGGCATCGCCACCGCGGTAGACGACCGTGTCGATAAAGTTCTTCGACTTGTACTTCTCGAACCGGGGCACGACCGTGAACAGCATCTCCCGGCCGGGTTTCGCCAGCGCATAGTTGCCGGCACGCCGGATCACCTGGACCGCCGCGATACTCAGCAGCACGGGGGCCGCGACCAGCACCAGGAAACCCGCGGCAACCAGAAGCGGCACGAACGCCAGCGCACGCCCGAGACCGAAGTGCTGGACGATGCGGGCGGTCAGAAACAGCTGGATGCCGACCGTGAGGGTGTTGGTGAGCAGGTCGATGGTGGCGAACACCGACGTACGGTCGCCGCTGTCATCGAAGGCATTGCTGACGATATCCGCCTGGATGAAGTACAGGAACGTGGCCAGCGTCGTGTACAGCCAGATGAACAGACAGATCCCGATCAGATAGCGCGACTGCAGGACCGCCTTCACGCCCTCGAGCAGGGTACCGCCGAGCGGCTGATTCGTGGCGCCATCACCGCCGCTGCGCTCGGACCAGCGCTCGAGCACCCACATGCACGGCAGGGTGCAGGCGAGAATCACGGCGGCGATGGGCAACAGGCTCGCCGGCTCCAGCTGCTGGGCGAGCACGCCGCTGATCGCCGGCCCGCCGATCGCACCGGCACTGCCGCCGGCGGCGATGGCGCCGAACAGGCGCGTGGCCTGACGGTCGCTGAACACGTCGGCCAGGAAACTCCAGAACACCGACACGACGAACAGATTGAACACCGACAGCCAGACGAAGAACCCGCGCGCCGCCCAGACCATCTGCACGTCGGAGCGCAGCCACAACCAGAACAGTGCGATGCAGGCGATGAAGATGCCGTAGACGGCGGGGATCAGGCGGGTGCGCCGAAAACGCGTGGCGAGCGCCGCGAATATCGGCACCGCCACGAGCATGGCGAAGAACGTCGCGGTGAACAGCCACTGCATGTTCTCGACGCCGCCGCGCACGCCCATCTCGTCGCGCACCGGGCGCAGGATGTAATAACTGCACAGCAGAAAGAAGAAATAGGCCGCGGCGCTCAGGAGGCCGGGCAATTCGCTGCGGCTGACGTTGACGGCGCGCGAGAGAAACGGCACCTGATCATCACCGCTCGGCGGATTCGAAGCCATGGAACACCCCGGGACCGCAACGGTCCAATACAGGCCGCGCCGGACGGCGGAGTCCGCGGGCCATTTGGAGAACGGACCAGCGCAACCTACACTGCACTGACCAATTGGTCAGTGCAACCACGCCGGCAGGATATCCGAACCACGTGATCGTGGTGCGGATGACTCCGCTATCCTCCCGATCCTGCGCGACCCCGAAAAGGATTGAATATGCCCAAGCCGGACAGGCGCATGCCGTCGCCCGGACCGATATCGATCGTGCTGCTGCTCGGCCTCCTGACGGCCGGCACCGTGGCCGCCCAGCAGGCGGCACCGGTCGCGGTCACCCGTGCGGAAACGCGGCCGATCATCCAGGAGTTGACCCTGACCGGCACGCTGACCAGCCCGCGTCGAGCCGAGCTGACGCCGGAAGTGAGCGGGCGCGCCACCGAGGTGATCGCCGAAGCCGGCGA
>JAXHNC010000006.1:0-71012 GCA_034520925.1 Halofilum sp. (in: g-proteobacteria)
CGCTGGATACGGCGAGAGCAATCAGGGATTTCTTCATGGTCATTTCAATGATCCCATTGGTGTTTGGACAGAAGCTTCTGTGGACCATGCACCCTCGGGGTACTGAATCCACCGCTTGTAAACCTATCACGCCTGTTGCGGTTGCGCCACAACCATTCGCGGCTGCGACTTGCAATGCCCCAAACGTGACAAGGTGAACGGAGCGTAATGCAGGAATGCGTGTGGTTTCAAGCGCGACTGGAGTGATTCTCGGGTGAGATCGTCATGCTGAAGAGCCCCGTTCATCTGTTGCGTTTGCGCAACGGATGGATCGGGCCGACGATCGTTCAGAGGAGGCCTTCGTCGTCGAGCCACGCCTCGGCGCCGGGGTGCAGCGGGCGCATCGACGGCGCCGACACCGCGTGCCATGCCGGCGGGTTCGAGGCTGGTGAATGCGCCGTGCCAGTCGCGGAACCGGCCGGACTGTTCGAACACGGAGCGCGTGATTTCACGCACGACGCGCTGCGGGGTGTTCGTGGACGACATCAGCAGTGACCGTACGCCGTAGGTGGCGATCTCGGCGGACTGGCCGCTATATGTACCGCCGGGGATGACGGTCGTGTCGTAAACCGAAGCGGAGCGTACGAGACGATTGGTGGCGGGGCCCTCGATCGCGATCATTGTGCCGCCGCATGAGAGCGTCTCCTGCACGGAGTTGTTCGGATGGCCGGTCACGAATACGGCGACATCGATTTCCTGTTCGCAGAATGCGTCGACCTGGGCGGTGACATCGAGACGCTCGGTACTGGCGAAGTCATTTTCCGTCCAGCCCAGTGCGTCCATCAGGGCGACCATGCTGGCGGCTTCTCCCGATGTCTCCGGGCCGATATTCACGCGTTTGCCGCGCAGGTCCTGGACGGTTTCGATATCGGCGTCGGGGTTTGCGACCAGGGTGAGGGTCTCGGGGTGCAGGGCGAAAACGGTACGCAGACCCTGGAACTCGCCGATCTCGCTGAATGGTCCATTGCCGCGCCATGCCTGCTGGACCACATCGGCCTGCGCGATCCCGAATTCGCGTTCCCCCTGGCGCAGCGCGAGGATATTCTCGACGCCGCCGGGCGAACTCTTGACCGTGCAGCGGATCTGGTGATCCGCGCGCCCCGCGTTCACCAGCGAGCAGATGGCGCCGCCGGCCTGGTAGTCGATGCCGCTGACATCGCCGGTACTGATGCTGATGAACGATCCGGCCGCGTGCACGGTGCCGCCCGCCGTGATCGTCAGGGCGGCCAGCCCGGCCATCAGCCAACTTCGTGTCTGCATTGCGGCCATGAAACTCTCCCGCGGGATTGGTTTTCGGTTATGTCGTTGTCGGCGCATTCTAACAGCATGTTGACAACACGCTGCCCGCGGTTTTTTACCGAGCGTCGCGGGTATGACGCGGACCGACCCCGTCGGTATGGTTGCGCGCGGGTACCGTCGCGCGATCTCCCGAGTGCACCCCTGCTGAACCCTCGATCCGCGTCACCGGTAGCGGCAGCCCGCAGGCCGGCTTGCGACCGAAGGGAGCCAGCCGGCGGGGCACGGCCAGCCGGCGCCGTTGCATCGCGGCGGGGACGCCGGCTGTTGCCCTTCGTATGGTAACGCCGGCGCTCGAATCGCAACTGCGCCGTCGCAGGGGCCCGGCAGGGCGCCCTTGCCGCGGTCGGCGTGCGGGCACGCAATGGCCGTGAGCGAGCCGCTGCGCAAGATCATTCATGTCGACATGGATGCGTTCTTCGCGTCCGTCGAGCAGCGCGACGATCCGTCGCTGCGCGGTATTCCGCTCGCGGTCGGCGGGTCGCCGAACGGGCGCGGTGTGGTCGCCGCCGCGAGTTATGAGGCGCGGGCATTCGGTGTCCGCTCGGCGCTGCCGTCGGCGCGTGCGCTGCGGCTGTGTCCGGAGCTGGTCTTCGTCCGGCCCCGCTTCGAGACCTATCGCGAGGTATCGCGATCGATCCGCGCGATCTTCGCCGACTACAGCGATCGGATCGAGCCGCTGTCGCTGGATGAGGCCTATCTGGATGTGACCGACAGCCCCTGCTGCGAGGGCTCGGCGACCCGCATGGCGCGCGCGATCCGCGCACGCATCCGTGAGGAACTCGGTCTCACGGCCTCGGCCGGTGTGTCGTACAACAAGTTTCTGGCCAAGCTCGCGTCCGATCAGGACAAGCCGGACGGTCTGTTCGTGATTCGCCCGGAAGAGGGCGAGGCGTTCGTGCAGTCGCTGGCGGTGCGCCGTATCCATGGCATCGGCCCGGCGACGGCCGCGCGCATGAGCGCGCTCGGCATCGAGACCGGCGCCGATCTGCGGACCTGGTCGCGCGAGGCGCTGGTGGAGCGCTTCGGCAAGGCCGGCGATCGCTATTACTGGCTGGCCCGGGGCATCGATGAGCGCCCGGTGCAGAGCCGGCGCGTGCGCAAGTCCGTCGGCCAGGAGAACACGTTCGCGAGCGATATGACCGAGCCGGCGGATATGCGGGTCGAGCTGGAGCGGCTGGCCGGGCGGGTGGCCGAGCGCCTGGAGGCGCTCGAAGTGATCGCGCGCACGGTGACGGTGAAAGTGCGTTTCGCCGATTTCTCGATCGTGACGCGCAGCTGGACCGCCCCGGGCGGGCTGGCGACGCTGGATGACCTGCGCCCGCTGCTCGGCCTGCTGCTGGAGCGCGCGCTCCCCGAACACGCCGCCGTGCGCCTGCTCGGCGTGACGGTCTCCAACCTTGAGCCGCGCGATACGCATCAGCCCGCGCTTTGGGGGTGATGCCGTCGATGAATTGCGTGGCCGGTTTCCCGGCGCCGTGCCTTTCGGACTACTGCGATCGTGTGGCGATCCGGATGCGCGCGGTTCGGTTGATGGTTCGTATTGAGCGATACCATCGATGAACGTCACTCCGCGTTCGAGGTCCTCGAGCCAGCGGTAACCGCGCAGACGACGCCACCGCTTCCGGGCGCTCTGGCCGAGCTTGAACGCCAGGCTGAGGATCGTGTTGCGCGTAACGCAGCCGCGCGTCTTGGCCGTTCGCAGGCGCACCGTGGCGAAGGTCGACTCGATCGGATTGGTCGTGCGGATCGACTGCCAGTGCGCGGCCGGGAAGTCGTAGAACGCCAGCAGTTCCTCACGGTCCTTTTGCAGCGTCTCGACCGCTTTGGGGTACTTGTCGCCCCAGGCTGTCGCGAAGGCATCGAAGGCCCGCTCGGCGTCGTCGCGCGAGGCGGCCATCCAGATCTCCTGCAGGGCGGACTTGGCCTTGGGCTGGCTCTTTTTGGGCAGGCGGTTGAGCACGTTGGCGGTCTTGTGGACCCAGCAGCGCTGATGGCGTGTCGCCGGATAGACCTGCGACAGCGCCTTCCAGAAACCGAGCGCGCCGTCACCGATCGCCAGCCGCGGGGCGCTCGTCAGGCCCTGGCCGTCGCGCAGGCGTACGAGCATCTCGCGCCAGCTCTGCGCGGACTCACGCACGCCGTCATCGAGCGCGACGAGCTCCTTGGTCCCGTCGGGCAACACGCCGATGATCACCAGCAGACACGCCCGCTCGTCGTCGCCGCGCAGGTTGAAGTGAATGCCATCGGCCCACCAGTAGATGTAGCGCCGCGTGCTCAGATCGCGCCCGTGCCACTCGGCGTGCTCGGTCAGCCACTGCTGCTTGAGCCGACCCAGCGTCGATGCCGACAACCCCGGCGCCCGCTCGCCCAGCAGGCCGGTGAGCGCCTCCTGGAAGTCGCCCGAGGACACGCCCTTGAGATACAGCCAGGGCAACAGCTCTGCGATCGCGCGCGTGCGGCGCAGATACGGCGGCAGCAGGTTCGAAGTGAAGTGGATCCCCGAGCCCGAGCGGTCGCGCGTTCTGGGCACCTGCACGGCGACATCGCCGATGCCCGTCTGCACGGTGCGCTCGGGCTGGTAGCCGTTGCGCACGACCGCGCGGCGCCCGTCATCGAGCCTGTCATCGGCGTGACTGTCCAGAAATGACTGCAACTCGGCCTCCACGGCCTGCTTCAGCAGATCCCGCGCGCCACGGCGCAGCAGCTCGGTGAGCGGGTCCTCGGTGGCGCCATCTGGCGAAGCCGGCGTCTCATGCGTATCGTGATCCATGGTGGCGTATCCTTTTTGGCTGGTTGGTCGTGTGCACTTCCATTCCAGCCGGATACGCCGCCTTTTTCAAATCACGCCGTACACCACTTTCCGCGGCTTTGCGCCGGCGTCCGGTGCCACGCGGGTGCTCGCCTCGGGGTCGAAGACGATGCTGACGCGGCGGTTGTGGCGGCTTTTCTTTTCGATTTTGGCGACGCGGACGCGGCCGATCTCGGACGTTGTGGCGACGTGGGTGCCGCCGCAGGGCTGGAGGTCGACGTCGCCGATGCGGATGAGGCGGATGTCGCCTTCGCCGCGCGGTGGCTGCGCGGACAGGGTCTTGACCAGCTCGGGCTGGGCGTCGAGTTCGGCCTCGGTGATCCATTCGGCCGTGACCGGGTGATCGGCCGCGATCAGGGCGTTCAGGGATTCGGTGACGGTCTCGCGGTCGAGCGTGCTCTCGGGCAGGTCGAAGTCGAGGCGGCCCTTGTCGGCGCCCACGGAGCCGCCGGTGACCGGCGCCGGGATGGCGACGGAGAGCAGGTGCATGCAGGTGTGCATGCGCATGTGGGCGTGGCGCCGCGACCAGTCGATCTCGCCCTCGACGCGGTCGCCGACCGCCGGGCGCGTCGCGTCTTCTTCGATGCGGTGCAGGATCGCGCCGGACTCGCCCTTGCGGGTGTCCGTGACGGCGATCGTGCCGCCGTCGGCGAGCGTGAGGGTGCCGGTATCGCCGGGCTGACCGCCGCCATGCGGGTAGAACAGCGTCCGGTCGAGCACGATGCCGTCGTCATCGACGGCCTCGACCGTCGCCTCGAACCGGCTTTCGTACGGCGATTCGCGGAACAGGGGCGTCGTGCTCATGCCTGCTTCTCCGCCGCGATCCGTTCGGCGAGGAAGTCGGTCAGGCCGTCCAGCGGGATGTTCTCCGGCTCGGCGGCGGCGCGCGGCTTGTACTCGGCGGTGCCGGCGTCGAGGCCCTTGTCGGAGAGCACGATGCGGTGCGGGATGCCGATGAGGTCCATGTCGGCGAACTTCACGCCGGGCCGGGTGTCGCGGTCGTCGAGCAGGACGGTGATGCCGGCGGCCTGCAGTTCGCCATACAGTTTCTCGACCGCTTCGCGCAGGCGGTGCGACTTGTGCAGGTTGATCGGCACGATGGCGAGTTCGAACGGGGCGATCGCGGCCGGCCAGATGATGCCGCGGTCGTCGTGGCCCTGCTCGATGGCGGCGGCGACCAGGCGCGTGACGCCGATGCCGTAACAGCCCATGTAGAGCGTGACCGGCTTGCCGTCCTCGTCCAGCACCTCGGCGCCCATCGCCTCGGAGTATTTCTGGCCGAGCTGGAAGATGTGGCCGACCTCGATGCCGCGCAGGATATCGAGGCGGCCGCCGTCGGGGGCGATATCGCCCTCGACGACGTCGCGCAGGTCGGCCGCTTCCGGTTCCGGCAGATCGCGGCCCCAGTTGACGCCGGTGAGGTGTTTTTCCTCCTGGTTCGCGCCGCAGACGAAGTCGGCCAGCGGCAGGGCCGCGTGATCGGCGATGACGGGCACGTTCAGCCCGACCGGGCCCAGCGAGCCGGCGCCGCAGCCGGCGACCTCGCGGATGCGGGCATCGCTCGCCATGGTCAGGGAATCGGCGACCGCCTCGAGTCCCTCGGCCTTGATCGCATTCAACTGATGGTCACCGCGCAGGACCAGCGCGACGAGCCCGCCATCCGCGCCCTCGACCAGCAGGGTCTTGAGGCAGCGCTCCAGCGGGACGTCGAGTTGCCGCGCGAGGTCGTCCATCGTGTGGACGCCGGGCGTGTCGACGGTGGCCATCTCCGCGCCCGGTGCCGGGCGCGGCGTCGGGTCCGGCTGCGCGGCGGCCAGTTCGACGTTGGCCGCGTAGTCGCCGGTGTCGGAGTAGGCGATGGCGTCCTCGCCGCTGGAGGCGAGGACGTGGAATTCCATCGACCGCGAGCCGCCGATGGCGCCCGAGTCCGCCTCGACCGCGCGGTATTCGAGCCCGAGGCGGTCGAAGATCCGGCGGTAGGCGTCGTACATGCGGTCGTAGCTCGCCTGCAGGCCCTCGGCCGACAGATCGAAGGAGTACGCGTCCTTCATGACGAACTCGCGCGAGCGCATGACGCCGAAGCGCGGGCGGATCTCGTCGCGGAATTTGGTCTGGATCTGGTAGAAGTTCAGCGGCAGCTGGCGATAGCTCTTGAGCTCGCGCCGCGCGATGTCGGTGATCACTTCCTCGTGGGTGGGGCCGAAGCAGTTCTCGCGGTCGTGGCGGTCGCGGATGCGCAGCAGCTCGGGGCCGTATTCGTCCCAGCGCTTCGATTCCTGCCACAGTTCCGCGGGCTGGACGGCCGGCAGCAGCAGCTCGAGGGCGCCGGCGTTATCCATTTCCTCGCGCACGATCTGCTCGATGCGCCGATACACGCGCAGGCCCAGCGGCAGCCAGCTGTAGATGCCGGCGGTCAGGCGGCGGATCATCCCGGCGCGCATCATCAGCTGGTGGCTGACGACCTCCGCGTCGGCCGGGGTTTCTTTCAGGGTATTGAGATAAAACTCGGAGACGCGCATCGGGCGGTCTGCTCCATGGCGGGGCGAGGGCGCCCGATTGTAAGGAACCGGCGCGCGGCGCGCACCCGGTGAGAGGGGAATGGCACTTGCTTAAGCGATCGCTATCGGCCCAGGCGTCATCGCGAACGAAGTGAAGCGATCCAGCGCCGGCGGAGAATCGACCCCATTGAAGCGCATCACGGAGTCCTGCAGGCATCCACCGCGGCCCGCAGGACTCCGTGACGCCGTCCCGGGTTACCGTCGCATTGCAGTCACTGGATTGCCGCGCTCCCTCCGGTCGCTCGCAATGACGGTTTCGAAGAGATGCAGCGTTTCGCGGTCCAGAGCAAGTGCCATTCTGTTCAGAGGACGATTGCTGGCGCCGTCACGCGTGAACCGTTCAGCCGCCGTCGCCGCCCTGGGCGTCCAGGCCCTGGCAGTGGTCCCGCAACTGGCCCTGGATCCGTTCCAGGCGCTGGGCCCGTCCTTCGTCGTCGAGGTCGGTCAGCGTGCCGTCCTCGGCCTTGATGCGGATCGGCCGGTCGCTCTGCAGGACCTTTTCCTTGTCGCGCAGTTCCTTGCAGAACTCGGCGATCGTTTCCTGCTCGCCGTCGCCGTTTTCGTTGTCGGCCTCACCATCCTGACCTTCGCCGTTGCCGCTCTGCTCGTCAGCGGTCTCATCGGGCGGCGCGGTATCCGGCGTGATGACGGTCGGCGTTCCCGTCGGCGGTGGCTGTTGCGAGTAGTGCGTGACGCCGTCTTCGTCGATCCACTTGTAGACCTCGCCCATGGCGATGGCCGGGATCAGCGACAGCAGGGCGGCGGCCGCGAGCAGGCGGGGGCGGGCAGGGGTCATGCACTTCTCCGGGGCAGTGCCAACGCGCCGATTATGCCATAGCCTGCGGTATCCGGCGGAGGAGGTAGCCCACCAGTGCTATCATCCCCGTGCGCGAACAGGGCCACCCCGATCATGCTCGACGTCATCCACGCCTGGTACCGGCGTAATTTCTCCGATCCACAGGCCGTCATCCTCGTAATCCTGCTGGTCGCCGGTTTCTCGGTGGTGCTGTTCGCCGGCGATATCCTGGCGCCGGTGCTGGTCGCCCTGATCCTCGCCTATCTGCTCGAGGGGGTGGTCATGGCGCTCGAGCGCTGGGGCGTGCCGCGCCTCGCCGCGGTCAGTTTCGTGGTGCTCGGTTTCATCTTCCTCGCGGTGATCATCCTGCTCGGCCTCGCGCCGCTGCTCTCGCGCCAGGTCGCCCAGCTGCTGCGCGAGGTGCCCGGCATGGTCTCGCAGGGCCAGCAGGCGCTGCTGCGCCTGCCCGAGATGTATCCGACGCTGTTCACGGAACAACAGGTGCGCGAACTGATCGGCACGCTCCACGCCGAGGTGGCCGATTTCGGCCGGGCGGTCCTGTCCGTCTCGCTGGCGCAGGCGGTGAGCGTGTTCGCGTTCATCATCTACGTGATCCTGGTGCCGCTGCTCGTGTTCTTCATGCTCAAGGACAAGGACCGGATGCTGGCCTGGGCGCAGGATTTCCTGCCGCGGCGGCGCGAGCTGTCGTTTCAGGTCTGGCAGGAGGTCGACGACAAGATCGGCAATTACATCCGCGGCAAGGTCGTGGAGATCGCGATCGTGTGGGTCGTGAGCTACGTCACCTTCGCGGTGATGGGGCTGAATTACAGCCTCCTGCTGTCATTCCTGGTGGGGATTTCCGTGATCGTCCCGTACGTCGGCGCGATCTCGGCGACCATCCCGATCGCATTCATCGGCTATTTCCAGTGGGGTTTCGCGCCCGAGTTCTGGTGGCTGCTGCTGGCGTACCAGATCATCCAGCTGCTGGACGGCAACGTGCTGGTGCCGGTGCTGTTCTCCGAGGTGGTCAATCTGCACCCCGTGGCGATCATCGTCGCGGTGCTGTTCTTCGGCGGGCTCTGGGGCATCTGGGGCGTGTTCTTCGCGATCCCGCTGGCGACGCTGGTGCAGGCGGTGCTGAACGCATGGCCCCGCGTGCAGCCGCCGGAGGAAGCGCTGGAGACCGACGACGCGGCGAGCCCTTCGTCGTAGGCCGGCCTTGCGCGGTCCGCGGCATCGGATACCGCCCGAGGCATCCCACCGCGCAATGCCGGCATTCCCCGGCGGTCGAATGGCGCTGCATGGCCGAAAGACACCGGACGCCGGGAAAGGCCGGCCTACGATCCCTTGGCCCTTGGCCCTTGGCCCTTGGCCCTCGGCCCTCGGCCCTTGGCCCTCAGCCCTCAGCCCTTCTTCAATCCAGGAAGATCAACGCCCCCATCCCCAGGAAGGCGCCGAAGCCGACGACGTCGGTGATGGTGGTCAGGATGACGCCGCCGGCGAGGGCGGGGTCGATGCCCATGCGCTGGAGCAGGAGCGGGATCAGGACGCCCGAGCCGGCCGCCATGGCGAGGTTGAGCACCAGGGCGATGCAGAGGATCAGCGCCAGCGGGCCGTTGCCGAACCAGACCAGGGCCACCACGGCCAGCAGCGCCGCCCAGACCAGGCCGTTGGCGGCGGCCACCGCGAGTTCCTTGATGATCAGGGGGCGCGTGTTGCGCCGGGTGATCTGTCCCAGGGCGAGGCCGCGGATGACGATGGTCAGCGTCTGGGTGCCGGCGATGCCGCCCATGCTGGCGACGATGGGCATGAGGATCGCCATCGCGACGACCTGCTGCAGCGTGGCCTCGAACTGGCCGATGACCCAGGCGGCGAGGAAGGCGGTCATCAGGTTGATGCCGAGCCAGACCGCGCGCCGCATCGATGCCACCCGGATGGGGGCGAACAGGTCCTCTTCGGCGTCCAGGCCGGCACGGCGCATCATCGAATTTTCGGCATCTTCACGAATCACGTCGACAACGTCGTCGATCGTGATGCGACCGAGCACGCGGCCCTCGGCGTCGGCGACCGGATGCGAGATCAGGTCGTGGTCCTCGAACTGCCGGGCGACGTCGCTGGCCGAGGTCTCGGGGGCGATCGGCTCGATATCGCGGTCCATGACCTCCGATACGAGCATGGTCGGGTCGCTGGTCAGCAGGGTGTCGATGCCGAGGATGCCGCGGAAGCGGCCGTAACGGTCGACGACCACGAGCCGGTCGGTGTGCGGCGGCAGTTCGCCGCGCGAGCGCAGATAGCGCAGCACCACCTCGAGCGTGACGTTGGCGCGCACCATCACGCCGTCGACGTTCATCAGGCCGCCGGCGCTGTCCTCCGGCCACGCCAGCACCTCTTCCAGGCGCCGGCGGTTCTGCTTGTCCATGCCGGCGAGGACTTCGCGGACGACGGTCTCGGGCAGCGACTGGACGAAGTCGGCCATGTCGTCGATGTCGAGCTGCTCGGTGGCGGCCAGGACCTCGCCGGGTTCCATGTCGTCCAGGAGCGTCTCGCGGACGTCTTCGCCTACTTCGAGCAGGACCTCGCCGTCGAGGTCCGTCGGGACATGCGCCCAGAGCAGCGTGCGCTGCGGGCGGGGCAGGGATTCGAGCAGGTCGGCGATCTCGGCCGGGTGCAGCGCGGTCAGTGTCTGCTCGACCTGGCGCGCGGTTCCGCCCTCGAGCAGTTCCTCGACGACCGCGAGGCGTTCGGTATTGCGGTCGGCGGGTGTGGTCTCGGCCATATCCGTCTCCGGCGTAACGGGCGGTGGGCATGAGTGTACGGGAATGGAGGCGGGAGGTGGCAGGGCGGGCGAAGGGCCAAGGGCCAAGGGCTGAGGCGACGGTCGTAGCCACCGGCGCCGATGCGCGTTTCGGGTATGCTAACGCGACTACGCCGCCGGGGAATGCCGGCATTGCGCGGTGATGGGCCCGGGACGGTATCTACCGCCGCGGACCGCGCAAACCTACGGCCGCGGATGAAGAGAGCTACTCGCCTTCGCCGAAGTAGTCTTCCACCAGGTCCACGAGCTGGCGTCTGGCTTCGTCTTCGTCGGGGCCTTCGATGTGCAGGGTCAGGCTTGTGCCCTGGCTGGCGGCGAGCATCATGACGCCCATGATGCTCTTGCCGTTGACCCGGCGGCCGTCCTTCTCGACGTCGATCGCGCTCTCGAAGGTCGAGGCCAGGCTGACGAGCTTGGCGGCGGCGCGGGCGTGGAGACCGAGTTTGTTGATGATGCGGACTTCAGCCGTCTGCATCGATCCGCCTCCGGGGGGCTGCGGCTGTCATCAGGGCGGTTCCGTCTCCGGATGGCGTCCGGTCGAGCGTGTGCATCGGTCGTCGAACGACGGCGGTCATGAGTTTGCCTGACCCGGCGGGCCGCACTCGATCACGCCGAGGCGGGCGCCGTCGCCGGCGCGCTGGATCAACTGTGCCAGATCGGAGCGGGCGTATGTGAATACGCGCAGCACCATCGGCAGGCTGATGCCGGAGAGTACGCGAACGTGGTGCGTCGGGGCCAGCCGTTCGGCGATATTGCAGGGCGTGGCGCCGATCAGGTCGGTCAGGATCAGGACGCCGTCGCCGTCATCGGACTTGCGGACCGTATCGATCACCCGGTCCTTGAAGCCCTCGACGTCGTCGCCCGCATTGAAGGAACAGTGCCGCACGGTCATGCCCTGGCTGCCGAGGATCGATTCGGCGGCGTCGACAATGGCCTTGCCGATGCCGTTGTGGGTGATCGTAACCAGCGCGACACTCATGGGTGCCGGGCGCAATATCGCGGAGCCGATGAGGCTGGCAGGAGGGCGCGCCGCCACGCGGTTGCATCGATCGAGGGCCCCGGCGGGATGCCGCCGCGTACAGCCTTCCCGGTAACCCGTTGTGAGCACATGGCAACTGACCGACGGGACAGATGCGTAACATAACCGAGTCCGGCTGCGAGGCCAACGGCGGCGCGCAGCCGGGGTGGATGACCCCGGTGGTTCACTGGCTGCTGATCCGGTCGCTCAGCTGGAGTTCACGGTGGCGGATCGACACCTGTTCGATGCGATCGCGGAAGTGGCTCGCGAGCCGATGCGCGAGATACACGGAGCGATGCTGACCGCCGGTACAGCCGATGGAGACGGTCATGTATGCGCGGTTCTCGGCCTGGAAGGCCGGCAGCCAGCGCTCGAGGAAGTCGCGGATGGATTCGAACATGCGCTCGACGTCCTCGCTGGCCTCCAGGTACTCGATCACCTGCTGGTCGGTGCCGGTCGAGGCCCGCAGGCGCGGCTCCCAGTGCGGGTTGGGCAGGCAGCGCACGTCGAACACGAAGTCCGAGTCCAGTGGCACGCCGTTCTTGAAGCCGAAGGACTGCAGCAGCAGGGACAGGCCATGCGGGTCGTCCGGCAGCAGGCGCTCGCGCAGCAGCGCCCGCAGGCCGTGCAGGGTGAGGTGCGTGGTGTCGATCAGCAGATCGGCCCGGTCGCTGATGCCCGAGAGGATGTCCTGCTCCCGGTCGATCGCCTCGATCAGCGGCATCCCGTCACGGGACAGCGGGTGCTTGCGCCGCGTCTCCGAGAACCGGCGCAGCAGCGTATCCATGGCGGTCTGCAGAAATACCACCTCGACGCTCAGCCCCTCGCGCTCGCGGAGCCGGTCCAGCAGTTCCGGGAACGCGCGCAGGTCGCTGACGTCGCTGCGGGCGTCGATACCGACGGCCACGCGCTCGTGGATGGACATGTTGCCGGTGAGCAGCTGTTCCACCAGCGGGCCGATCAGGCCGGTCGGCAGGTTGTCGATGCAGTAGAAGCCTTCGTCCTCGAGCGTGTTCAGCGCCACGCTCTTGCCGGAGCCGGATAGACCGCTGACCACGATCAGTCGCATTCGCTGTTGCCCTCCATCGCCCGCTGCTGGCGGGCCATCAGATCGCTGGCGGCGCTGTAGCCGCGCTGCGCCAGCAGGAAATTGCGGACCGCGGCCTCGGTCAGGACCGCGAGGTTGCGCCCCGGTGCCACCGGCATGGTCATCGTGTCGATTTTCACGCCGAGGATCTCGGTGCTCGACAGGTTGCCGTTGAGGCGGTCGAGCTGCTCGCGCAGCGCCCCCGTCAGCGGTTCGAGGTGGAGGATCAGCTGCAGCCGCTTGCGCTGACGGATCGCGGCGTCGCCATACATGCGGCGGATGTTGAGTACGCCGAGGCCGCCGACCTCGAGGAAGTCCTGGAGGATGTCCGGGGCGCTGCCCTCGATCGTATCGGGCATCGGGCGGCGCAGTTCCGGCGCGTCGTCGGCGACCAGGCTGTGGCCACGCGATACGAGTTCCAGCGCCATCTCGCTCTTGCCGACGCCGCTCGCGCCCGAGACCAGTATGCCGACGCCGAGTACGTCCAGGAATACGCCGTGCTGCACGGTTCGCGCCACAAGATCACTGCTGAAGGTACGGCGCAGGGTGCGGATGACGCGCTCGGAGCCGGTGGTCGCGATCAGGACCGGAACGCCGGTGGCGCGGGCTCGCTCGATGATCGGCTCCGGTGGCGTGAGGTCGTCGGTCACGATTACGCCGCAGAGCCGGTCCTCGAACAGGCGTTCGAGCAGATCGGCCCGGCCGGCCTCGTCCTGCGCCGACCAGAAATCGAGTTCGGTATGGCCGAGGATCTGGATCCGGTTCGCCTGGATGAGGTTGAGGTGCCCGACCAGGGTCGGCGGGTCCGCGGCCGCGTTGGCCTCGGGCAGGAGCGGCGCGCGCTCGCGGTCCAGGGCGACCGCCCGCAGTCCAAGCGCATCGGCCAGGCGGTCGAAGAAGGTCGCGAGTGTGGGGCCCCGGTCCATACCGGCCGGGGTCACCCGGCCGTGCGCCTGGCGCCGGCGGCGGGCGACCAGTCGGCGAGGCGCTGGATCAGCGCCTCGGGCTCGGTCTGCGATCGCAGGGAGTCGCGCAGCGCCTCGTCGTTGAACATCTCGGCGAGGCTGGCAAGGATCCGCAGGTGCTCGTCGCTGCAGTCGCGCGGGACCAGCAGCACGAACAGGACATCGACCCGCTGGCGATCCGGTGCGTCGTAATCGATCGGACTGGCCAGCGTGAGGCAGGCGGCCACGGGGGCGTCGACGCCGGCGACCCGGCCGTGGGGCAGGGCCATGCCGTGCCCCAGGCCGGTGCTGCCGAGACGTTCTCGCGTGACCAGCGCGTCGAAGATCTCGACGCGCGTCATGCCGGGCACCGCCGGGGACAGCAGTTCGGCGGCGCGTTCGATCGCGCGTTTCTTGCTCGCGAGCGGTTCGCCGCAGCGTACGCGCTCGGGGGACAGCAGTTCAGCGGGCCCGGTCATGGTCACCTCCGCGTCAGGTCGCGAATTTCTCCCGCTTGTGGTGGTCGCGCAGTTTCTCCTTGTGCTTGAGCACCTGCCGGTCGAGTTTGTCGGTCAGCGCGTCGATGGCGGCGTACATGTCACTGGACTCGGCCTCGGCGTGCACTTTCGTGCCGGCGAGGTCGATGGTCGCCTCCGCCTGTTGCCTGAGCTTCTCCACGCTGAGGATGGCGTGGACATCGGTGACCTGATCGAAATGCCGCTCGAGCTTCTCCATCTTTTCGTTGACGTAATCGCGCAGTGCATCGGTAACTTCCACATGATGACCGGTAACCGATAGATTCATTGTCCTCGCTCCTCTTGCCTTTGGACTGGCGCGTGCGCCCATCCGTTCACCGCCTGAGGCCGGCCTGACCGGTGGTGGTGGCAGTCAGCCTGTCGCCACCGGCTCCGCGTTCGCTCGATGGTGCGCCGGATCGACCCCCTACGTCAGCCGTTTGCGCTCATTCGACGGCGGGATCGCCATCGATTCGCGATACTTTGCCACGGTACGCCTTGCAACGTTGATGCCGCGGTCCACGAGGATGCCGGCCAGCCGGTGGTCGGACAGCGGCTTGCGGCCATCCTCCTCGTCGACGAGTTTCCTGAGCATCGCACGGATCGCGGTGGCGGAACACTCGCCGCCCTCGGCGGTACCGACATGGCTCGAGAAGAAATACTTGAACTCGAGGATGCCGCGCGGCGTGTGCATGTATTTTTCGGTGGTCACGCGCGAGATCGTCGATTCGTGCATATCGAGCTGTTCGGCGATGTCGCGCAGAACGAGCGGTTTCATGGCCTCTTCGCCGTATTCGAGGAACGCCCGCTGGCGCTCGACGATCGCGGTGCCGACGCGCAGCAGCGTCTCGTTGCGACTCTGGATGCTTTTGATGAACCAGCGCGCTTCCTGCAGGTGATCGCGCAGGAAGGTGTTGTCGGCGCTGCGGTCGGCGCGCTTGACCATGCTGGAATAGGTGGGGTTGATGCGCAGCCGCGGCGCGATGTCCGGATTGAGCCGCACGCGCCAGACGCCGCGTTCCTTGCGCACGAAGACGTCCGGGACGATGTACTGGGCGGTCGCGCTGGAGATCTGCGAGCCCGGGTGCGGATCGAGTGACTGGATGATCGCGACGGCGGCCGCGAGTTCGTCCTCGGACACCTTGAGGGCGCGGCGCAGGCCGTTGAAGTCGTGCGCGGCGAGGAGTTCGAGCTGGTCGTCGACGATACGCCGCGCGGTGTCCAGCCCGGACCAGTCCGCGTCGATCAGGGCGAGCTGGGTCCGCATGCATTCGCGCGGGTCGCGCGCGGCGATGCCCGGCGGGTCGAAGTGCTGGACCTGGTGGAGCACGACCTCGGCCTCGTCCGCCTCGATCTCGACGCCCTCGCGGGCGAGTCCGGCGACGATCTCCTCGAGCGGGTCGCCGAGATAGCCGTCGTCACGGACCGATTCGATGATGGCCGCGGCGACCGCGCGGTCGCGATCGGCGAGGGCGCTGAGGTGGAGCTGCTCAAGCAGGTGATCGCGCAGCGAATCGGCGCCGGCGCTCTGCGTCTCGAAGAAATCCCGGTCGTCTTCGCCCGACGCGACGCCGTGACCGGCCGCGCTCCAGGCGCTGGAGAAGTCCTCGTCGAGGCCGTTGCCGCTGCCGTCGACCGGGGTGTCATCGGTGCCGTTGGCCGGTTCCTGGGCCGTGAGCGTGCTGAAATCCTCTTCCGTGTCGTGCTCTTCCCCGGTGCCGTCCTCGTCGGTCTCGAGCATCGGGTTGGACTCGAGTGTCTCCTGGATCTCGGTCTGCAGTTCAAGCGACGACAGCTGCAGCAGGCGGATCGCCTGTTGCAGCTGGGGTGTCATCGTCAGCTGCTGACCGAGTCGGAGCTGCAGAGTCTGCTTCATGGCGTCTGGCTTCGCCTCGCGCCTGCGTTGACTTCATGGTACTGCATTTATGGCGCCGCATGCAGGAACCGTGGCCGTCCGATGGCCTGAAAAGCCGTGGCATGTCGGGGTTTTACCTGCTACAGGGTGAAATTCTCGCCCAGATAGACCCGGCGCACGCGTTCATCGGCGAGGATCGCGTCGGCGCCGCCGCTCGCGATCACGCCCCCGTCAGACAGAATATAGGCGCGTTCGCAGATGCCGAGGGTCTCGCGCACGTTATGGTCGGTGATGAGCACGCCGATCCCGCGCCCGGCGAGGTGCGAGACGATGCGCTGGATCTCGATGACCGAGATCGGATCGACGCCGGCGAAGGGCTCGTCCAGCAGCATGAAGCGGGGTTCGACGGCCAGCGCCCGGGCGATCTCCACGCGCCGGCGCTCGCCGCCCGAGAGGCTGATCCCGACGCTGTCGCGGATATGGCCGATCTGCAGTTCGCCCAGCAGGTCCTCCAGCCATTTGCGCCGTCCCGCGCGGTCCAGATCGCGGCGGGTCTCGAGGACGGCGCGGATATTGTCGGCGACCGTCATTTTGCGGAAGACCGACGCCTCCTGCGGCAGATAGCCGACGCCGAGCCGGGCGCGGGCGTGCATCGGCAGCGGCGTCAGGTCGCGGCCGTCGAGTTCGATGCGCCCGCCGTCGGCGCGGATCAGACCGACGATCATGTAGAAGCAGGTGGTCTTGCCGGCCCCGTTGGGCCCGAGCAGACCGACGACCTCGCCGCTTGCCACCTCCAGCGAGATGCCGGTGAGGATGTCTTTCTGGCGGTAGCGTTTCGCGAGATCCCGGACCAGCAGTTCACTCACGGCGAGTCGTCTCCGTCGCCATTGCCGTTGCCCGACTCGGGTTCGATCCGGATCTGTACGCGTCCGCCATCGTCACCGCGGCCGCCTTCGACACGGCCACTGTCGGGCCAGTAGCGGATTTTGCCGGCGGCGAAGCGTTCGCCCTCGCGCTGGAGTTCGGCGTTGCCGGTCAGCACGATCAGCCCCTCGCCCGCGTCGTAGTCGATCGTGCGCCCGTGGGCGCGCACCATCTGACCCTGGTCGTTTTCCTGGCGGATGCGCGCGGGCTCGCCCTGCGCCTCGGCCCGGTCGACCGTGCCTTCGCGCGTGACGATGGCGACACGATCGCCGGTCAGGCGCAGCGTGCCCTGTTCGAACACGACGTTGCCGAAATACAGCGACTCACCGCTGGCGCGGTCGATCTCCGCCCGATCGGCCTCGATCGTCGCCGGTTGCTGGCGGTCGTCCTCGCGGGCCATGGCGGGGGCGCTGGCGAGCACCCCCGCGACGAGCAGCGATGGAAGCAGCCAATCCGGCAATACCGGACTGGCTCGTGGGATTTCAGCGCGTCGTTTGCGGTTCATAGCGGCCATTGACCTCATGATGGAGTTCGACCACATCGCGGTCGAACCAGGCGGTCATCCCGGTGGCATCGATCCGCCACTCGCGGCCCTCCGCGGTGATGGGGCGATCGGTATCGGCGCGGCCGGCTCCCGTCAGCACGGTCAGGCGACTGGTCCGGATGGTCATGGGCGCTGCATCCGTCGGCAGTTGCCGGAGTACGACCTCGTTGATCAGATCGACGCGGTCGCCATCCGGGTCGGTCTTCGCCCGCGCCGCGGTCGCCCGCCACGGTGCGGCGTCCACGGGGCGGTAATCGAGGTCGGGGCGCTCGATCAGCGCGGTCCGGTCGTCGGCGAAGCGCGTCATGCGTTCACCGTCGAGCCGCCAGGTCGGCGCACCGGCCTGTTCGAAGCGCCGCATGGTGAAGTCGACGAAATACGCGTCCGGCTCATGCGGCGTCGCACCGGCCTGTTCGCGGGCCGGTCCGGCGCGGCGCAGCGTATCGACCCAGTACAGCCCGCTGGCGGCGGCGAGTACGAGGACGATGACAATGATGCGGGTGAGGATGCGCACGGGTCACGCACTGCGGTACCGGGGCGCGATCATTGCCCCGTATCCGCTTCCAGATAGCGCGCCAACCGCGCCTGCAGCGTCCCCTGCGCGGCCATGATCAGTTCGGCGACTTCGCGGGCGGCACCGGCCCCGCCGGCCGCCACGGTGACGTAGTCCGCGTACGCGCGGGTCATCGGCGTCGCGCTGCCGACGGCGATGCCGAGGCCGGCCCGCTGCATGGCGGGCAGATCGACCACGTCGTCACCGACGTAGGCGGCGGCCTCCGCTTCGATCCCGAGGCGATCCAGCAGCTCGGCCAGCGCGTCGGCCTTGTCGGAGCGCCCCTGCATGAGATGGCGGATGCGCAGTTCCTCGGCCCGGCGGCTCACGACCGTCGAGGTCCGCCCGGTGATGATCGCCAGATCGACACCGCTGTCCTGGAGCAGGCGCATGCCGAGGCCGTCATGGGTGTGGAAGGCCTTGTACTCGTAGCCGTCGTCGCCCAGCACGACGCGGCCGTCGGTGAGGACGCCGTCGACGTCGAATACCGCCAGGCGCACGCGCCGCGCCCGTTCGATCACTGCCGCCGGCACCCGGCCGGATACGTCGCTCATGCGTTCGGTGCTCCCGTGATCGTGCGCGCGGCGGTCATAACACGCCCGCGCGCAACAGCGTATGCATATTGAGCGCCCCGGTCAGGCGCCCGTCGGCGTCCACGACGAGGAGCGCGTTGATGCGCCGCTCCTCCATCAGCGCCAGCGCCTCGGCGGCCAGCATCTCGGGCCCGGCGGTGACGCAGGAGGCCGTCATGACGTCGTCGATCACCAGTGACTGCAGGTCGTTGTGGTGGTCGAGCGTACGCCGCAGGTCGCCGTCGGTGAAGATGCCGGCGACGCGGCCGTCGGTGTCGACGATGGCCGTCGTCCCGAGGCCTTTCGTGCTCATCTCGACGAGGGCTTCACGGAAGGGCGCGCCGAGCGGGGTGCGCGGGACGGCGTCGCCGCTGGCCATGATATCGCCCACGTGCAGCAGCAGGCGCCGGCCGAGGCTGCCCTGGGGGTGCGAGCGCGCGAAATCCTCGGCGGTGAAACCGCGGTTCTCCAGCAGGGCGATGGCGAGCGCGTCGCCCATGGCGAGCGCCGCGGTCGTGCTCGCGGTGGGCGCCAGGCCGAGCGGGCAGGCCTCCTCGGCCACGCCGACGTCGATGTGGACGGTGGCGGCCTCGGCCAGCGAGGAATTCGGGCGACCGGTCAGGGCGATCAGCGGGATGCCCTGGCGCTTGAGCAGCGGTACCAGTGTGCGGATCTCGGCCGTCTCGCCGGAATTGGACAGGGCGATGACGACATCGTCGGGCATGACCATGCCGAGGTCCCCGTGGCCGGCCTCGCCCGGGTGGACGAAGAACGCCGGCGAGCCGGTGCTCGCGAGCGTGGCCGCGATCTTGCCGCCGATGTGGCCCGATTTGCCCATGCCGAAGACGACGATGCGCCCCTCGCAGGAGAGCATCAGTTCACAGGCGCGGGTGAAATCCTCGCCGATCCGGTCGGCCAGCGCGGACACGGCGTTGGCCTCCGTGCGGATGACCGCGAGGCCGAGTTCGCGCAGGCGTTCGCGTTCGGCCTCGGACAGCTCGGGCGCGCGGGCGGGTGTGGCCATGGATTCCGGACTCCGGAGGGGGCGGCGGTTCGCCCGACAGTGTAATGCAGGGAGCAGGACTCAGGCGACAGGGCCAAGGGCCAAGGGCCAAGGGCCAAGGGCTGAGGGAACGTAGGCCGGCTTTGTGCGGTCCGCAGCGTCGGATACCGGCCAGGACAACCTCAACGCGACGATGCCGGCATTCCGTCGGCGACGGCGAACGGTGCATGCGCATCGATCGCGAGGGCGCCGGGAAAGGCCGGCCTACGGACTGCCATCTTGGCCCTTGGCCCTTGGCCCTCAGCCCTACCGCCGCCTCTCAAAGCGTCATGAACAGCCAGCCCTCGTAGCCGACGAAGGCCGCGAGCAGCAGCGCGCCCTCGACGCGTCCGATCCGGCCGCTGCGGCCGCGCCGGTGGAACAGGGCGGGAATCAGCAACAGCGTCAGCGCGCACATCACCGGCAGGTCGCGCGTGAGCACTTCCGGCGGGATGGCGCCGGGCGCGATCAGGGCCGGCAGGCCCAGCACGGCGAGCGTGTTGAACAGGTTGGATCCGACCACGTTGCCGAGGACCAGATCGTGCTCGTCCTTGAGCACGGCCGCCGCCGCGGCGGCCAGTTCCGGCAGGCTGGTGCCCACGGCGACGATGGTCAGGCCGATGACGAGGTCGCTCACGCCGAGCGTCTCGGCGATATTGACGCCGCCCCAGACCAGCATGCGCGAACTCAGCATCAGCAGCACGAAGCCGAGCACGAGCCAGAAGACGGCCTGGCGCAGCGGCAGCGTGGAGGGGATCTGTTCGCTGAGTTCCGCCGCCAGCGGGTCGTCGCCTTCCTGCTGTCTCATGGCCTGGCGCAGGATGAAGGCCAGCGCGCCGACCATCAGAACCATCAGGAGCACGCCGTCGCCGCGACTGAAGCTGCCGTCGAGCATGACCAGCACGGCGATCGCCGTCACGCCGATCAGCAGCGGCAGTTCGCGCGTGAGGATGCTCGAGGAACTGACCAGTGGCCGCAGGAGCGCGGATACGCCGAGGATCAGGGCGATGTTCGCGATGTTCGAGCCGACGGCATTACCGATGCCGAGGCCGGGATTGCCCTGCCAGGCGGCGAAGCCGGCCACCAGCATCTCGGGCGAGGAGGTGGCGAACCCGACGATCACCAGCCCGATGACGAGCGGCGATACGCCGAGGTCGCGGGCGGTCGCCGAGGCGCCCAGCACGAACCGGTCCGCGCTCCAGACCAGCAGGGCGAGACCGAAGACGACGGCGGCGATGGAAGTCAGCATGGGTGTCTCTCAGCCGCCGTCGCCGTTGTCGAAGAGGTCGTCGTCCTCGTCCGAGAAGGGATCGAAGTCGTCGTCTCCCGCGCTCTCGCTGCCGGTGCCGGGGAGTGCCTCGGGCGGCGGGTTGCCGTCATGGACCTGGTTGACGCGGCGCCGCAGCCACGCGTCGCGCGTGTAGGCGTAGGGATCGACCGCCGCCGTGTCCAGCAGGCCGGTGGTACCGAGCAGGCGCGCACGCGTGTCGACGATCCGCAGGACCGTCAGGCCGGTCTCGGTGGCGCCGTCGTCCACCGCATGAACGGGGTCCCAGGTGCTGTCCACCAGCAGCCCGGTGCCGTCACGCACGCTGCTCGGGCCGAGGAACGGCAGGACCAGATAGGGCCCGGCATCGACGCCCCAGTAGCCCAGCGTCTGGCCGAAATCCTCGTCCTGGGGCTTCGCGCCCATCATGCCGGCGACATCGATCACACCGGCGATGCCGAAGGTCGTGTTGATCATGAGCCGGTTGGCGGTGATCACCGTGGCGCGCGGCTTGAGCTGGAGCGCGCTGTTGACCAGCACGCCCACGTCGCCGAGATTGCGGAAGAAATTGCTGATGCCGCGGTTCACCGGTTGCGGCAGGACGGCGTTGTAGCCCCGGGCGACCGGCTGCGCGATATTCCGGTCGAATACGTCATTGAAGGCGTGCACCCGCCGGTTGAAGGGTTCCAGCGGGTCGTTCGCCGCGCCGCCGCGTTCGGGGGCCGTGGCGCAGCCGGTGACGAGTACGCAGAATGCGATGAGCGCGAGCCGGCGCGCGGTGCTGGTCTGGTCCATGAGTCGATCTGTCCGGTCGGGCGGAGGGGCGGCCAACGGCCGCTCCGGCGTGCGGCATCGTAGCCAATCCGGCCCCTCCGGCGCCAGTGGCGGAACGGTTCATGGCCCTCGCGCCGTGGTAGGATGCAGCGAACGATGGCATTGCAATGTCCGCGGGCAGTCACGATATTCGAAGTGGTTGTCCGCCGATCCACCGATGGAGACCGATCGATGACGACTGTGTGGCGAGCGACCACGCGCGGCCTGACCGTCCTGTTGCTGGGCGTGCTGCTGGCCGCACCCCTGAGCGCGGCCGCGAAACCGGACCCGGAAGAGGCCCAGGCGATGGTGCGGGACGTGACCGATCGGATGCTCGAGGTCCTGCGCAACGACCTCGACGAGGCCGACGACGAGGCCGAGTTACTGCAGCGCAAGATGGACGAGATCGTCGCGCCCAGCCTCGATTTCATCACCATGACGAAGCTCGCCGTGGGCCGTTACTGGCGCGATGCGAGCGACGACCAGAAGCGGGCACTGGTGACGGAATTCCGGGAACTGCTGCTGCGCACCTACGCCGAGTCGCTGCGCGAGTACGACAACGAGCAGCTTGAACTGCTGCCCCTGCAGCCCGGCGACCGGGACGACCGGGTCAAGGTGCGTTCGCGCGTCATCCAGTCGGATGGCCCCGAACTCGCGGTCAACTACAGCCTGCGTTTCCATGACGGCGAGTGGAAGGTCTACGACATCGTCATCGACGGCATCAGCATGGTGACGAATTATCGCTCGACCTTCTCGAACGAGATCCGCAGCAACGGCGTCGACGGTCTCGTATCGACCCTGCGCGCGAAGAACCGCAGGAACGAGGACATCGAGACCGGCTCGTAGGCGCCCGTCGCGGCGATGCCGGTCGCTGGCCGGACCGGCGAATGGGCCGGTGCCGGTCCATTGCCGGTGGTGCGCATTTTTACCGTATAATCCGCCGTTTGTATCCGCGCCGCCCACGCGGAGCCCGCAGCGGCTTCGCCGGCCCCCGACGGGAATATCGATGGACAAGCTCATCATCAGCGGCGGCCATCCGCTTGAAGGCCAGGTCCGGGTGTCCGGCGCCAAGAACGCCGTACTGCCCATCCTGGCGGGTTCGCTCCTCGCCGATGGCCCGGTGACGATCGAAAACGTCCCCCATCTCAACGACGTGACGACGACCATGGCCCTGCTGGGCCGCATGGGCGTGCACCTGACCGTCGACGAGCGCATGAACATCGAGGTCGACAGCCGCTACGTCGAGGAGCTGTACGCGCCCTATGACCTGGTGAAGACGATGCGCGCGTCGATCCTCGTGCTGGGGCCGATGCTCGCGCGCCATGGCACGGCCGAGGTGTCGCTGCCGGGTGGCTGCGCGATCGGCTCGCGCCCCGTGAATCTCCACCTGGAGGGGCTGCGGGCGCTCGGCGCCGAGGTCTGGGTCGCCGACGGCTATATCCACGCACGCTGCAAGCGCCTGAAAGGCGGGCGTTTCGTGCTCGATGCCGTCACGGTCACCGGCACCGAGAACCTCATGATGGCCGCGACCCTGGCCGAGGGCACGACGGTGCTGGAGAACGTCGCGCGCGAGCCGGAGGTGGTCGATCTCGCCAACTTCCTCAACGGCATGGGCGCGCAGATCAGCGGCGCCGGCACCGATCGCATCGTGGTCGACGGCGTGCAGAGCCTTGGCGGGACCCGTTACCGTGTGCTCCCCGACCGGATCGAGACGGGCACGTTCCTGTGCGCCGCCGCCATGTGCCGCGGCAGTATCATGGTGCGCGATACGCGTCCGGATCTGCTCGACGCCGTACTGACGAAGCTGGAAGCGACCGGCGCCGAACTGAACACCGGCGACGACTGGATCTCGCTCGATACCCACGGGCGCCGGCCGAAGGCCGTGAATGTACGAACGGCGCCGTTCCCGGCCTTCCCGACCGACATGCAGGCGCAGTTCTCGGCGCTGAACGCGGTCGCCGAGGGTTCCGGCACCATCACCGAGACCGTGTTCGAGAATCGGTTCATGCATATCCAGGAGATGCAGCGCATGGGGGCGGATATGCGCGTCGAGGGCAACACGGCCCTGATTACCGGCGTCGAGGAACTGACCGGGTGCACCGGTGATGGCGACCGATCTGCGCGCCTCGGCGAGCCTGATCCTGGCGGGCATGGTGGCGAAGGGCGAAACGACCGTCGATCGCATCTATCACATCGACCGCGGTTACGAATGCATCGAGGAGAAACTCTCCCAGCTCGGTGCGCGCATCCGCCGCGTGCCGAGTTGAGCGGGATGCGGTATTACTCGTCGGCGCGCCTTGCCAGTCGCCACGATGGCTCGCCGAGAAAGATCGACGAACCTGCGTTAAAGGACACCAGGCCATGACCCGTCCCCTGACGATCGCCCTGTCCAAGGGTAGAATCCTGGAGCAGACGCTGCCGCTGTTCGCGCGGGCGGGGATCGAACCCGAGACCGATCCGGATTCGAGTCGACGCCTGATCCTGCCGTCCACTCGGCCCGACGTCCGTTTCGTGATCGTCCGTGCCTCCGATGTGCCCACCTACGTCCAGTACGGCGGGGCCGATATCGGCGTCGCCGGCAAGGATGTGCTGCTGGAGCACGGCGGCGACGGGCTCTACGAACCGGTGGATCTCGGCATCGCCGCCTGCCGGTTGATGCTGGCCGGCCCGGCCGGCGATGGCAGCGGCCCGGCGGGCCGGGCCCGCGTGGCGACCAAGTACGTGCGCATCACGCACGACTGGTTCGCCGCCCAGGGCCGGCAGGTCGAAATCATCAAGCTGTATGGCTCGATGGAACTGGCGCCGCTGGTGGGGCTCGCCGACTGGATCGTCGATCTGGTCGACACCGGCAACACGCTGCGCGCGAACGGGCTCGAGCCGTATGAAACCATTGCCGACATCACGAGTCGGCTGATCGTCAACAAGGCCGCGATGAAGACGCGCAACGCCGAGGTCCGGGGTATCATCGATGCCATCGGCGCGGCGGTCGCGGCGCCCACTGCATAACCGCGCACGAGGATACTTATGACGTACCAGACCGGTGATCTGCGCATCCGCGAGATCAGGGAACTCAAGTCGCCCGCCGAGATGAATCAACCGACCGACCGGGCTGCCGAGACCGTCCATTTCGGCCGCGAGCACGTCCAGCGGATCATGGACGGGAGCGACGATCGGCTGGTGGTCATCGTCGGGCCCTGTTCGATTCACGATCCGGAAGCGGCGCGCGATTACGCCACCCGCCTGCAGCGGATGCGCGAAGAACTGGGCGAGGATCTGCTCATCATCATGCGCGTGTATTTCGAGAAAGCCGCGCACGACGGTGGGCTGGAAGGGCCTGATCAACGACCCGCATCTCGACGGCAGCTTCGATATCAACGCGGGCCTCGAGAAGGCGCGGCAACTGCTGCTGGATCTCGCCGAAATGCAACTGCCGGCCGGCACCGAGTTCCTCGACCTGATCAGCCCGCAGTACGTGGCCGACCTCGTCACCTGGGGCGCGATCGGCGCGCGCACGACCGAATCGCAGGTCCACCGCGAACTCGCGTCCGGTCTTTCATGCCCGGTCGGGTTCAAGAACGGCACCGGCGGCGATGTCCAGATCGCCGTCGACGCGATCGGCTCGGCCTCGCAGCCGCACCATTTCCTCGGCGTGACCGCCGAGGGTCGTTCCGCGATCGTGGAGACGACCGGCAATCCGTACAGCCACGTGATCCTGCGCGGCGGCAAACAGCCGAACTACGATGCGTCCAGCGTCGACGACGTCGCCGAGATGCTGGCGAATGCCGGCCTGCCGCAGCGCATCATGATCGACGCGAGCCACGCGAACTCGCGCAAGAAACCCGAGCGCCAGGCCGATGTCGCCCGCGACATCGCCCACCAGGTCGGGCGCGGCGATCGCCGCATCTTCGGCATGATGCTGGAAAGCCACCTGGTCGAGGGCAAGCAGAGCGGCGACGGCGAACTCACCTACGGCCAGAGCATCACCGATGCCTGCATGGGCTGGGAACGCACCGAGGGCGTCCTGCGCGAGATCGCGGAATCGGTGCGCAAACGGCGGACCGCGGGCTGAGACGGGCAGAGGTGCCTGGCGTGGTTCGGGGTCTCGCCAAGGCGCGGAGGGCGCCAAGGGACGCAAAGAAACATCAAGAAAAGGCATTTCTCGCAGAGCCGCGGAGCTCACGGAGAAAGACGAGGAATGGCGGCCTTGTTCGGGTGTAGGTCGGACTTCCAGTCCGACACGGCGACGGCCTGATCGATACCGTCGGCGGAAGTCGACCACGCTGTTCGATCCGTATCTGCGGACTCGCGGCTCTGCGTGATTCATGACGAGATTCCACGTCATCCACGCATCACGCCAGTCCCGGATTTCTTGCCGTTCCTTCGCGTACCTGGCGCCCTTCGCGCCTTGGCGAGAACCCGAAGAATCACGCCGGAAGCATCCCTCCCGACCACTCGATTGCAGGGGCGGTTGGTCTGCGGCCTTGCGGCCGGAGAAGGCGGCTCAGGCCGCCGCAGCGGCGGCCGAGCGGGGTTCGCAGCTGGCGCGCAGGAGGGTCCAGTAGCCGAACAGGTTGACCGGCTTCGTATCGATCACTTCGAGGTCGGTCTGGTCGACGAACTCGTCCATCGCGAAATCCGGGCGGAAGCCGACCAGCTTCGACAGCGGCGCGATCATCTTCTCGGCGCCGCTGATGACCGGATTGCGGTGGCGGAAGTGGTTGACGATGAACAGGTCGCCCTGCTTCGAGCAGACCCGCCGCATTTCGTTGATCACCCGGTCCGGGTAGGGCGCGACCGAGAGGACATACATCGCGACGACATGGTCGAACTGGCCGTCGCCGAAATCCATGTTCTCGGCATCCATCTCCATGAGGCTCACGTTCGGCATCTCCAGCCGCTCGACCCGCTCCTGGGCGATGTGGATCATCTCCGGCGATACGTCGATGCCGGTCACATGGACCCCTTCCGGGTACTCCGGGATCGACAGCCCGGTGCCCACGCCCACCTCGAGTACGCTCTCGCCGGGCTTGATGCCCATCTGTTCGATTGCGAGTTTCCGGCCCGGATGGAAAATGGCGCCGAAACAGAGATCGTAGTGCCGCGCGTAGCGTCGATACGCGTCACGAACGCCTTGAGTATCCACAGTCACTCCCTGCCGGGTAGCTACCCGGAAATGCTGGCGACCCCTGGCCGCATGAAATGATGCGCGAGGCTACCGGATGGTACCGCGTAACGCCACCCTGTGTACGGGCGGGTTACGAAACACGGATCACGCAATCCCCGTCACGGCTGCCCTTCCGGCGGCCACGCCGCGTTCACTCCCAGCCGGCCGCGGCCGCCTGGCGGCCGAGTACCCGATCATGGATTGCCAGATCCGAATCGCCGAACAGGACCATACGCACCTCGGTCAGCGAGCGGCAGTCCGGCACGGCCTCGAGAAGCGTCGCGATGGCGACCTCGGCGGCCTCCTCCATCGGGTACCCGAATGCCCCCGTGCTCAGGGCGGGGAACGCGATGGAACGGGCGCCGGCGTCATCGGCCACGCGCAGGCTGTTGCGGTAGCTGGCGGCGAGCAGGGAATCGGCGGGCCGGTCGATGCCGTAGATCGGTCCGACGGTATGCACGATCCAGCGGGCCGGCAGCGCGAATCCGTCGGTCAGCTTCGCCTCACCGGTCGCGCAGCCGCCGAGCGGGCGGCAGGCGGACCACAGCTCCGGACCCGCGGCCCGATGGATCGCCCCGGCGACACCGCCGCCCGGCGCCAGCTGCGCGTTGGCGGCGTTCACGACCGCGTCCGTATCCTGCTGCGTAATATCGCCGCGGCACGTCTCGATCGATCGACCGTCGCGCGAAACCCGCATGACGACCTCCCGTAAATACGTGTCCACAGGTCAATTATCCCTCTGATCGAGGGGTGAGTCGAATCCGCGGGTGTTCCGTCGCGGTCCAATCTGCCCTATCATGTGCGCCCGCTCGGCGACGCGGATTCGCGCGTGAATTCCCGACGGCCGATAAGGACTGATGCGGCGGGAATTGAAGGAGCCGTACAATAGAACAAGGTCCCCATCGTCTAGTGGCCGAGGACTCCGCCCTCTCACGGCGGCAACAGGGGTTCGAATCCCCTTGGGGACGCCATATAAGAAAAGCCCGGCTCACCAGCCGGGCTTTTTTTATATGGGGTTCTCGAGGGTGCGGCAGAACCCCTCCGGGTTCGACCGGATTCGCCGGGAGCGAATCGGCGCGAGCGAAGCGAGTCCCGAAGGGACGCGGCCCATGGACGGGCCGCGCCATCCCCTTGGGGACGCCATATAAGAAAAGCCCGGCTCACCAGCCGGGCTTTTCTCATATGCGGTTCCGGCAACAGCAGACCCACTCGGGTTCGACCGGAGTTGTCGAGTGCATTACGCGTCACGCGTCTGCCATTTCCTGTCCGCCTGTACATCCTGCCCGCGCCTTCAAGCGTATTGCAGCCGGTAAGGAACGAGCCGTATCGCCAGCCAGTCATGCCGTCAGAGTCGTCGGTGTCGCACGTCACGGGTCGTCTGCCGGGCCAGGAGCGGGTCAGTGCTCGCCATCAGCGTGATGACTGCGTCCGATGACGCGTGACCGGCAAGTCGATACATGCGAGGAGACCCCACATGCAATACGAAGATTCCTTCTTCCGCCCGATCGGCGGCAGTGAACTGCCGCGGTTCGCGGGCCGTTCCACCTTCATGCGCCTGCCGCAGATCGAGGATCCCGCGGAGGTGGATATCGCCCTGACCGGGTTTCCCTGGGACAGCGGCTCGACCAACCGGGTCGGCCAGCGCCATGGGCCGCGCGAGATCCGCAGCAATTCGACCATGATGCGCCTGGTGCACCAGGCGAGCCGGATCGCGCCGTATGATCTGTGCCGGATCGCCGATCTCGGTGACGTGCCCGTCAATCCGATCAATCTTGACGACACGCTCGCGCGCGCCGGGGATTTCTATCGGCGGATACACGAGGCGGGTGCGGTGCCGTTGACCGCGGGCGGCGATCACCTCGGCACGCTGCCGATTCTGCGTGGCATCGCGGGCGATCAGCCGATGGCGATGGTCCAGTTCGATTCGCACTCGGATACCAACGATACCTATTTCGGTGACAACCCGTATACGCACGGGACGCCGTTCCGGCGCGCGATCGAGGAGGGCATCCTCGACCCGAAGCGGATCATCCAGGTGGGGATCCGCGGTTCGATGTACTCGGCCAGCGATCTGGACTGGGCGCACGAGCAGGGCATCCGCGTGATGGAGATCGAGGAATACTTCGATCTCGGTCCGGACGGTGCGATCAAGGAAATCCGCTCCGTCGTGGGCGATGCGCCGACCTATGTGACGTTCGATGTCGACGCGCTCGATCCGGTCTACGCGCCGGGTACGGGGACGCCCGAAGTGGGCGGTTACTCCACGGTCGAGGCCCAGCGCATGATCCGCGGGCTCCGGGGGCTGAACCTGGTGGGTGCCGATGTCATGGAGGTCTCCCCGCCGTTCGACAGCGCCGGGATTACCGCGTTGACCGGCGCCACCATGATGTTCGAACTGCTGTGCGTGCTCTCGGAGGCGGTCGCGAAGCGCAAGTGAGGCGCCTCGGTACGCCGCCGCACCGTAGGTTGGGTTGAGCGCCAGCGATACCCAACGGGTCGAGGCTTGCCCGATCGACAACGGCGTAACGTCGTTCCGGCGGATCGCTCGTCACGTTGGGTTTCCTTCGTCAACCCAACCTACGCGGACCAGGGCCGCAGCCACCCGCGCTGGTGCTACCCTTCGCCCCATGTGCGGCCGCTACACACTCCGTAATCCCACCGGGCATCCGTGGATCGATCCGGAGATCGCCGGCGGGCTGCCGCCGCGGTACAACATCGCGCCCGGGCAGCAGGTCCTGACGCTGGGTCGTGATCGCGAGGGTAAGCGGGTGACCCGCCTGGCGCTGTGGGGATTCCATCCGCACTGGTTGCAGTCCGGAAGGCGCGCACCGATCAATGCGCGGATCGAGGGGGCGGCCGAGCGGCCGATGTTCCGGCGGGCCTGCGTGGCGGGCCGCTGTCTGGTCCCCGCCGACGGGTGGTATGAGTGGCAGGCGGCGGATACCGGGCCGAAGCAGCCTTTTCTGTTCCATCGCCCGGACGACGCGCTGTTCTTCTTCGCCGGACTGGCCGCGCGGGACGCGAACGACCGGCCGACGCTGGCGATCCTGACCCGGGATGCGGATGCGCGCTGCGCGCCGATCCATCAACGCATGCCCGTGGTGGTGCCGTCGGACGAGGCGGCCTCGGCCTGGCTGGAGGCGGCGACACCGGCGGACGCGATCGATGCCGTGGCAGCGGCTGACGCGGGCGCGCTGTCCATCGATCCGGTCAGCCGCCGCGTGAACCGTCCCGAGAATGACGACCCGGCGTGCGTGCGGGTGCAGCGGGAGGAGTCGGGCGATCAGGCCTGACCGCAGCCGGGATTACTCCGGCCCGATCGACATGACGTAGCCCGGATGGAGGCGAAGCCGGAATCCGGGGTGGTGCTCGATAGGGTCGACGCGGTCGGTGATATCCGGGGAATCAGGGAGGCGAGCGCCACACGCCGCATCGGTTGATCCCCCGGACCGCCAGATGCCCCGTCGTACCAGGCCTTCCCCGGATTCCGGCTTCGCCTGCATCCGGGCTACGGGGCTACGGAGCTGCAACGCTCTCCGCCGCCAAGGGTCAGCGCAGGCGGACCAGCAGCCCGGAACGCACCTTCGGGTCGAACCAGGTGGATTTCGGCGGCATCACCTCGCCGGCGTCGGCGATCGCCATCAGTTCCTGTACCGAGGTCGGATAGCAGGCGAAACCGACGGCCCAGCCCTGGTACACGCGCCGCTCGATCTCGTCCAGGCCGAACGCACCCGGCACATAATCGATGCGCGGATCGCCGCGCGGATCCTCGATGCCGAGGATCGGGCCCAGGATGTAATCCTGCAGCAGGCAGACATCGAGGCAATGGACCGGGTCGTCTTCCGGCACGAGTCCCTCGGGTGCCTTCAGCGAGTACCACTTGTTTCCCACATACATCGAGAACTGGTGGCGCTCCTGCGGGCGCGCCTCGTCGGCCGCCACCACGTTCAGGGGCTCGACCGTGAAGTGCTCGCCGATCCGCGCCAGCAGCTCGTCCTGCGACAGCCCGCCCAGATCGTGCACGAGGCGGTTGTACTCGAGAATGCGCATCTGGTTGTCGGGGAAGATGGCGGTCAGGACGTAGTTGTACGGTTCATCGCCCGTGTGGTTCGGGTTCTCGGAACGGCGCTTGGCGGCCCATTTCTGGCACACCGCCGTGCGGTGGTGGCCATCGGTCAGATACAGCGCGTCGTAGCGCTGAAACGCCTGCTGGAGCTGGCGGATCTGCTCCGGGTCGTCCACGAACCAGATGCTCTGGTGCACGCCGTCGTCCGAGGTGAAATCGATCAGCGGCTCCTTCTCCTTCGCGCGCGCGACGACCTCGTCGACCGTGGGGTCGGCGGGATAGGTCAGGCTGATCGGAGTCGAGCTGGCACGGATCTCGTCGCGATAGCGGATGAGCACGTCTTCCTTGTCGCGGCGGGTGTGCTCGTGCTTCTTGATGCCACCCGAGTCGAACTCGTCCACCGGGATCTCCGCGATCAGCCCGGTCTGTTCGTGATCGTCGACGCTGAGGCGATAGATATACACGCCCGGGCGGTTGTTGAACACGAACACCCGGTTGCGGATCAGCTGCTGCAGTTTCGCCGAGTTGCGCTGCAGGTTCTCGTCGAACGGCGGCCGCTGGTCCTCGGGATACTCCTCGGTGGAGCGCATCACGTTGAGGTAGTTCAGCGGATGGGTCAGCGCGAACTCATGGCGCTGACCCGGTGTCATGGCGTCGTACGCCGGGCATGCGACATCGTGTGCCAGCTCGGGGCTGGCGTAGTAGCACTGAAAGGGTCGGATCGCCGTCATGCCGTTCGCTCCCGTGCCGCCTCCCGGCGGTACCTCAACCGTTGTCCCGCTGGAATCGCTCCATGAACTGCGCCAGTGCATCGACGCCTTCGTACGGCATGGCGTTGTAGATGCTCGCGCGGCAGCCGCCGACGCTGCGGTGGCCCTTGAGGTTCTTCATCCCGGCGGCGTCGGCCTCCTTGATGAACTTCTTCTCGAGATCCTCGCTCGGCAGGCGGAAGACGACGTTCATGTGCGAACGGTTCTCCGTCGCGACCGGGCAGCTGTACCAGCCGTTGCTGCCGTCGATGACGTCGTACAGGCGTGCGGCCTTCTGTGCGGCTTCCTGCTCGATGGCCTTCAGACCACCCTTCGCCTTCATCCACTTCAGCACCTTGCCGATCATGTAGATCGTGAACACGGGCGGGGTGTTGAACAGCGAGTTCTTCTCGGCGTGCACCGAATAGCGCAGGTATTCGCCGATGTCGGTGTTGCAGTCGGTGAGCACGGACTTGCGCACGAACACGAGCGCGGCACCGGCCGGACCGAGGTTCTTCTGCGCGCCGCCGTAGACCAGATCGAACTTCTCCCAGGGGATCGGCCGCGACATGTAGTCGGAGGACATGTCCGCGATCATGGGGACGTCCACTTCCGGCCACTCGGTCATGCGGATGCCGCCGATGGTCTCGTTCGAGGTGATGTGGAGATAGCGCGTGCCGGGCTGCAGCTCGATCTCGTTCGACGCCGGCATGCGCGTGTAGCCCTCATCCTTGCCGTCCCAGGCGAGGTAGGCATCGCCGTACTTCTGCGCGTCCTTGAACGCGCCCGTGGCCCAGGCGCCCGAGCCGATGTAGGCGGCCTTCTCGCCCGCCTTGAGGATGTTCATCGGGATCATGGCGAACTGCAGCGTGGCGCCGCCCTGCAGGAACAGGACCTCGAAGTCGTCCGGGGCGCCGTAGATCTCGCGCGCGAGTTCGACCGCCTCGTTGTGCACGGCCTCGTATTCCGGGCCGCGGTGGGTCATCTCGATCAGCGACATGCCGGCGCCGTGGTAGTCGACGAATTCCTGCTGCGCTTCCTCGAGGACCTCGAGGGGCAGTGTGCAGGGGCCGGCGCAGAAGTTGTACACGCGATTGGTCATGAGTTCTCTTCCCTTGTGTGGCGCCGGCCGGCGAGCGGCCCGGCGCAACAGTTGTCTTTACAGGTTGACGCAGTGCAGCACGTTGCCGCGGCCGAATTCCTCGAGCATGCGCACGATTTCGGCGGCGATCGCGTTCTGCGCCTGTTCGGTCGACGCACCGATGTGGTGCGTGCCGTAGACGTTCGGATGCCGCGCGAGTGCCGAATCGAATTCGCCCTGGGCCGCGCCCGGTTCATCATTGTAGACGTCGAGTCCGGCACGGATGCCCTTGGCGTCCAGCGCCTGGATGAGCGCGGGTTCGTCGACGATCTCGCCGCGCGAGGTGTTGAGCAGGATCGCGCCGTCCTGGAAATGGGCGAGCAGATCGGCGTTGATCATGCCCTTCGTATCGGCGGTCGCCGGCACGTGGAAGGAGACCACGTCGCAGGCGCTCACGAGCTGCTGCAGATCGTCGTGTTCCCGCACCTGCATGGCCTGCAGGCGCCCCGCGGTCTCTTCGTCGCGGCCGGCCTTGCGCACGACGTGCACGTGCATGCCGAACGCCGCTGCGCGTTCGGCGAGCGCGAGCCCGATACCGCCAAGGCCCACGATGCCGATGTGGCGGCCCATGATGCCCTCGGCCTTCGAGTACTTCTTCTTGTTCCACTGGCCCTGGCGCAGGTCGGCGACGTTGTCCGGGATGTTGCGGTCGATCGCCAGCAGCAGGCCGAAGGCCAGTTCGGCGACGGCGACCGCGTTCTTGCCGGGCACGTTGCAGACCGGGATGTTCTTCTCGGCCGCGGCCTCCTTGTCGATGGTGTTGGTGCCGGCACCGGCGCGGATGATCAGCTTGAGGCGGTCGGCGGCCTCGATGGTCGCGCGGGTGATCTTCGTGCTGCGCACGATGAGCACTTCGGCGTCGTTGACGCTGGCCGGCAGGTCGTCGGCGGACAGATCGGGCTGGAGGTCGCAGTCGTGGCCCTGGGCCTTGAGGTCGTCCAGGTATGCCGGCTGAAACTTGTCTGCGAAGAGGATCTTCATGGTCACTCCTTCGGGGCGCGCTTGTGGCGGCGTTCGGGCGGGCCGTACCGGGTCGCGGGCGGCACGCGCATACGCATGCGCCGGCGGCCGGGACAGGGCAAGGGATTATGTCACGCGCTGAAAAAAGGCGACAAGGCGCGCCGCGGCGCGTATCGCGGTGGTGACGCATGGGGCGCAGAAAGCGTCGCCTCGAGGCAGACGGCGCTTCAGTGTTCGCCGCTGATCCAGTAGGCGACCCGGTCCGGGTGGGTCTCGAGCCAGCGGTCGACGGCCGCGGTCGTGGAATCTTCATGCGCGTCGAGCAGAGCTGCCTCCAGTTCCGCCGCTGGCAGCCACATGCGGCCCAGCAGTTCGGCGACGGCCGGGTATTCGGCATGGAATCCGGATCGGGTCAGCGCGTGAACCCGCTCGCTGCCGCCGAGAATACCGCGCTCGTCCCCGAGGTAGCGCAGCTCGAACGCCGCGAACATCCAGTGCGGGCTCCATGCGGTGACGACGATCCACTCGTCGGCCTCGATCGCCCGGGTCAGCGCCGCGCCCATTTCGGGGCCGCTGCCGGACTCGAGCGTGTAGCCGTCGAGACCGTAGGCGTCGACGGCCCGGTGCGACAGGCGCATCAGGCCGGAAGCGGGTTCGATGCCGGTGATCCGCCCGTCGAGACGTTCGCGCACCTCGGCGTTGTCGAGATCGGCGATCGATGCGATCGCGTCGCGCGGTACATACCCGGGCACGGCCCAGCCGAGACGGCCCCCGGTATAGAGGGCGCCGAGGTCCTCGACGCGGCCGGCCACCCGGCGGATGTACGGGCCATGGGTCCGCGGTTGCCAGGACATGAGCATGGCGTCGAGGCGCCCGGATGCGATCCCCTGGTACTGTTCGGCGATCCCCGCCCGCACGAGTTCGACCGGCTGGTCGAGTTCGGCCTCGATCAGCCGGGCCGCGAGGCGGGTGACGAAGACGCCGTCCGCCCATGCCGTCCAGCCGATGCGGATCGGTTCGCGCGCGGCCAGCGGTGCCGCCGCCAGTGCCAGTACCAGCGCGGCGACGGTGAGGAGGGCGTTTTTCATGCGCGGATCAGGCCGCCAGTTCGGCCTGGGCCAGTTCGCGTACGCGCCGGACCATGGAGGACAGGCCGTTGCGGCGGCCGCTGGAGATGTGCTGCTCGAGGTCCAGCTGCTGGAATATCGACTCGATGTCGGTCGTGACGACCTCCTCCGGCGGGCGGTTGTTGAACACCTCGAACACGATCGCGATCAGTCCCTTGACGATCTGCGAGTCGCTGTCGGCCTGGAAACGCATGACCGGCGGATCGGTCGAGTCATCGCGCTCGGCCGTCATCCAGACGTTGCTCATGCAGCCGTCGAGGAGGTTCTCGTCCGCATAGTGTTCTTCCGGCAGTTCCGGCAGCTTGCGCCCCATGTCGATGATCAGGCGATAGCGGTCCTGCCAGCTCGGCATCATCTCGAAGGCCGTAATGACGCGATCGATCGACACGGTTCGGTTCACTCCAGTGCTGCGGGCCCATGAGCGGGCCGCTCCATCCCATGATACCCGGGCGCGCGGGTCCGCCCAAAACGGAGTAGCGGCCAAGCTGCGGCCGTAGGCCGGTTTTGCCCGGCGACCGCGGCGTTTCGGAATGGATCGCCATCCGTCGCCGGGGAATGCCGGCATTGCGCGGCGACATGCCCGGGCCGGTCTCCACCGCCACGGACCGCGCAAAACCGGCCTACGACTGACCGGGAGCCACGCGCGCGATCGCCCAACGTACGCCGGCTGGTTCCCTTCGTGCATTGACTGGCGGTGACGATACGCGGGAAGTTCATCCCCGGCGTCTGGATATTCCCATGCGCGTCAGCGGTTCGCGCGCATCGGAATGCAGTACCAGAGCAGGGCGACGATCTGTGCCCCGATCACGGCGGCGAGTGCCAGCCGGTGGCCGGCCGGCTCGTAGTGCCCGGCGGCGCCCCCGGGGAAGTATTCCAGCAGGGCGCCGGTCGCCGCCTGGATCGCGAACGCGCTGGCGAACGTGACCAGCGTGACGGCCGTATTGGCGCGCCCGGTCAGGCCCGCGCCGAACCCGCGGGTCAGCGTCGTGAACGTGATGATGCCGGCGGTCCCGAACAGGCCATATGCGCACCACAGGAGCAGGGTGGGGCCGGCGGGGAATGCCAGGATCGCGATCTGGATCACGACGAACAGGATCATGCCGCCACCGGCGACCTGCAGGGCAGTGATACCGCGACGTTCCAGGCGTTCCGTGATGACGCCGGTCAGCAGGAACCCGACCGCCATGGCCGCGGCGATCGCGGACAGATGGGTGGCGACCGCGCGCCGATCGAGGCCGGATACGTCGGCCAGATATGGGCCGGCCCAGAGCCCCTGGGTCGCGAGAAACGCCCCCTGGGACAGCATGGTCGCCGGCGCCACGCGCCAGAACAGGCCGCTGGCGTACACGCGGCGCAGACCGGCGAGCAGTTCCTGCCGATTCGGGACACCGTCCGGCGCCGAGCGTTCCGGCACGCCGGTCGCGATACCGATCGCCAGCAGCAGCGTGACCGCCGCCAGCGCGACCAGGATGCCGCGCCAGTCGGTCCATTGCAGGCCGAACTCGACCGGCAGGCCGGCGCAGACGGCGCCGAGTCCGCCGGCGGCCAGCAGCAGGCCGTTGACCAGCGGCAACCGCGGTCCGTCGAACCAGAGCACGTTGGCCTTCAGGCCGCCCATGAGGCAGGCCGAGACGCCGACACCGATCAGCGCGCGGCCGACCAGCAGGCCCGTCATCCCGTCGGCCGCGGCGAACACGAGTGCACCGCCGGCCGCCAGCAGCAGGAGGGCGGCCTCAACCCGGCGCGGCCCGAACCGGTCCAGCAGCACGCCCAGTACGGGCTGGAAGCTGGCGAAGGCGAGCAGATAGACGCTGGTGAGCAGGCCCAGCTGGTCGGCCCGGAGACCGAGATCGGCGATCAGATCGGGCGCGAGTACCGCGTTGACGGAGCGGTACAGGTACG
The DNA here is from genome assembly GCA_034520925.1 of Halofilum sp. (in: g-proteobacteria). Lineage (GTDB taxonomy): Bacteria > Pseudomonadota > Gammaproteobacteria > XJ16 > Halofilaceae > Halofilum. The sequence goes on from JAXHNC010000006.1 coordinate 36,560, forward strand.
ACAGGAAGAAGCCGCCGGCGAAGAACAGAAATACCCGAAGGCCGAGCACGCGCGACTCCAGTTTCAGGGGGTTCCGGGGCTGTGACCCGGGTGATGGACGCACGGGATCCGCGCCGGTATCACCGACCGGGCTCGATCGACCCTCTCGCATCGGATGTCCGCGATGGCGGCATCAAATCAGTTTCATCGGATATGACTGACCCGTTCGGTCTTCCACCGGGCTGCCTCGGGACTACGTCCGAACCTCGCGCGCGTCGCGCGGGTTGGGGCCGGCTTCGAAGGTCAGCCCGAAGGAAGAAACCTCTCACCCTCACTCGATCACTCGCTTCAATGCATCACGATCACCGCCTCCTCGGGTCGCCGTGGTTCATGGAGACTCGCCGGCCCCGCGGCTCAGGCGCACGCGTCGGCGAACAGCCGCGTCTCGTCAAAGCACTCGCCCTGGCCGACATGCCACAGCGCGCGGACGAGCTTGCGCATCAGCGCCGCGATCGCCTTGGTCGTCACACCGCCGTCGCGCGCGACCTTCGCCTCGTACCAGCGCCGGGCCGGCCCCGCCCGGGCGATCCAGCGCAGCACCGCGAAGTACAGATACAGGCGCACCACGCCCGGCCCGCGCTTGGTCAGGCGCAACGGCCCCTGGTACTCGCCGCTGGAGTCCTCCCTGAGGTTCAGGCCCGCGGCCTTGGCGTAGCTGGCGGCATCGGGGTAGTCGCGCGCATCGCCGAGCGCGGCGAAGAGGATGGCGGCGGTGACCGCGCCCACGACCTCGCGCTGGGCGCCGATGCCCTCATCCTGTTCACTCGCCGCATGCAGCGCCCGCTCCAGGCGCCGGCGCTGCGCCTTGAGCGCGAGCAGCTGCTCGGCCAGTTCCCGGATCACCCCCGCCTCGGCGGCCAGGCAGGGCACCCCGATCGTCGTGCGCGCGCTGTCGATCAGCGCCTCGATCTTCTCCTCCTGCAGGAACCGCCCGCCCGTGTCCGCCAGCAGTGTCCGCGCACCTTCGGCGTCGGCGGCCACCGCCGCCGGCGAGCCGTAATCGGCGAGCAGGCGCAGCAGGCTCGTCGCGTCGAGCGACATGAGCTCCTCCGCCTCCGGCCAGTGGCGCGCCAGCTGCGCCTCCAGGCGGTTGTGCGCGCGCTGCAGCTCATCGCGGCAGAAATCGAGCTGGTTCGACTCCGCGTCCAGCGAACGGCGCAGCTCCCCGCGCTCCGCCCAGCGCGCGCCCACACCCTCGAGCTGCAGGCGCGCGATCACGTACGCCGACTTGCCGTCGTGCATGCTCGGCACCCCGTCGTAGATCTCGCGCGCGTCATGCACCCGCTTCGGCGGCATGCGGTAGACCGCCAGCCCCGCCCGGCGCAGTTGATACACCACCGCATCGGCGTAGGTGCCGGTGGGCTCGAGCACCACCTCCAGATCCGCCGACAGCCGCGCCAACTCCTCCACCAGCGCCCGCGTATCCCGCGGATGGCGCCACTTGACCGTCTTCACACCTTCTCGATCGCCGTCCATCAGCACGCCTACGAAGTCCTTCTTCGCCGCGTCGATGGCGAACACCGCGCGCCCGCCTTCGACCCGGCGCGCCAGATCCGTCCAGTCCACACGATGAAAATCGGTCGCACGATAGGTACGCTTACCCATAAGGGGACACCTCCCACGTCTCGGTTCCTGGCTTGGGTTCAAACCTCCAAGGATACCGGGCTATGAGGGTCCCCTTCTTCATGTCCGGGGTTATAACTGACTACGGGATATTGTGCCGACCGGCGCTCGTGATGGAAAATCCTGGGGTTCAGTCGGCGGCGCGCGCCTCGCGTGGTACGGCCGTCGCCGCCGCAACACCCACCACAGTCACCGTGGAGCCCGCTCATGGGCCATCGTCTGTCGAAAATCTACACCCGCACCGGCGACGCCGGAACCACCGGTCTCGGCGACGGCTCGCGCACCGAGAAGGACGCCGCCCGGGTCGAGGCCTACGGCACGGTCGACGAGCTGTCGAGCGTGATCGGCATGCTGCTCGCGCAGGACCTGCCGGAATCGATCGCCGGCATCCTGATCGAGGTGCAGCACAACCTGTTCGATCTGGGCGGCGAGCTCTGCGTGCCGGGCTATTCGGCCGTCGTGCCGTCCCAGGTCGAGTGGCTCGAGCACAAGCTCGACGAGCACAACGCGGACCTGCCCCCGCTCAAGGACTTCATCCTGCCCGGCGGCGGCCCCGCCGCCTCCGTGTGCCACCTGGCCCGCACCGTCTGCCGCCGGGCGGAACGCCGGGTGCACACGCTCGCGCGCGAGGAAGACGTCAATCCGCAGGGCATGGCCTACCTGAACCGCCTCTCCGACCTCCTGTTCGTCTTCGGCCGCGTACTCGCCCGCCGCGAGGGCGGCTCCGAGGTCATCTGGCAGCGCGACCGCAACGCCGTCTGAGCCGTTCGGCGGTGGAGGTCGCGTCGATGGGGAGAGGCTGTAAGGGTTCTCGCCAAGGCGCGAAGGGCGCCAAGGGACGCGAAGAGAGAATCGTAGGCCGGCCTTGCCCGGCATCAGCGATGCGGTGTGGTGGCCGTGGCGGCCGGACGCCGGGCAATGCCGGCGGTCGAGGTCTCGGTTGCCGAATCGCATTGCCATCCGGATGCCGGCATTGCCCGGCGCGCGAGCCGCGTCACCGGTTGGAATGTTGTCGGGCCGCGCCGGACAAGGCCGGCCTACGTGGGCTATTCCTCGCCTTTCTCGGCGATCTCCGCGGCTCTGCGTGAGATCGCTTTTTCGCTCTTATTCGCTTCGCGTCCCTTGGCGCCCTTCGCGCCTTGGCGAGAACCCTGATGCAACCACGGATCCGACGACGAAGGCGGATGGCCTTACACGAAACGCCCTGATCGCGTAAACTCGCCCGGTTCCGCACCGTCATCAACACCCCGGGCCCGTGAACGGGTGCCATCGGGGTGGCCAACCAGTCGAAACCCATGAACGCGCTTACCATCCGCAATCTCGAAAAGCGTTACCCGAAAGGCGTCTACGCGCTCCGCGGGATTGATCTCGATGTCGCCGAGGGCGAGTTCTTCGCGCTGCTCGGCCCCAACGGGGCCGGCAAGTCGACCGCGATCGGCATCATCTCCTCGCTGGTGAACAAGACCGCCGGCGAGGTGTCGGTGTTCGGCCACGATCTCGATACCGATCTCGCCGGCGCCAAGGCCTCGATCGGGCTGGTACCGCAGGAGTTCAACTTCAATCAGTTCGAGACGGTCATCCAGATCGTGCTCAACCAGGCGGGTTACTACGGCATTCCGCGCAGCAAGGCGCGCGAGCGCGCCCAGCGCTACCTCAAGCAGCTCGGGCTGTGGGAGAAGCGCGACGTGGTCTCGCGCGAACTCTCCGGCGGCATGAAGCGGCGCCTGATGATCGCGCGCGCGCTGATCCACGAGCCGCGCCTGCTGATCCTCGACGAGCCGACCGCCGGCGTGGATATCGAGATCCGGCGCTCGATGTGGCGCTTTCTCGAGGACATCAACCGCCGCGGCATCACGATCATCCTGACCACGCACTATCTCGAGGAGGCCGAGAGCCTCTGCAGCACGGTGGCGGTCATCAACCACGGCCGGATCGTCGAATACGGCACGGTGTCCGAGCTGCTGCACAAGCTGAATTACGAGACCTTCGTCCTCAATGTCCGTGGCGGCGTGACCGGTCTCGACCCGATCGAGGGCTACAGCATGACGCCGCGCCTCGACGGCGCGCTCGAAGTCGAGGTGCCGAAGGATACCGGCATCAATCGTCTGTTCGCGGCGCTCTCCGAACAGGGTGTCGAGGTGCTGTCGATGCGCAACAAGACGAACCGGCTGGAAGAATTCTTCATGCGCCTGGTCGAGGACCAGCGGCAGGACGCGGCCTGATGGCATACGGTGACAGCGCGATACCGACGACGTGGTGGCGCAACTGGGTCGCCTTCCAGACCATCGTGATCAAGGAAGTGCACCGGTTCGCCCGGATCTGGGTCCAGACCATCCTGCCCTCGGCCATCACCACCGGTCTGTACCTGCTGATCTTCGGCAACCTGATCGGTCGCCGGATCGGCCCGATGGACGGGTACACGTACATGGACTACATCGTGCCCGGCATCATCATGCTGTCGATCATCACCAACTCGTACGGCAACGTGGTGTCGTCGTTCTATGGCACCAAGTTCCAGCGCCATATCGAGGAACTGCTGATCGCGCCGGTGCCGAACTGGCTGATCCTGGCCGGTTACGTCTGCGGTGGTGTGGCGCGCGGTCTCACGGTCGGCGTGCTGGTGACGATCGTGGCCGCCGTGTTCACCGATCTGTCGTTCGCGCATCCGCTGCTGGTGGTGCTGATCGCGATCCTCACCGCGACGGTGTTCGCGATCGGCGGTTTCATCAACGCGATCTACGCGAAGAGCTTCGACGACATCTCGATCGTGCCGACCTTCGTGCTGACACCGCTGACCTATCTCGGCGGCGTGTTCTATTCGATCTCGCTGCTGGCGCCGTTCTGGCAGGGCGCGTCCCTGCTGAATCCGATCCTCTACATGGTCAACGCGTTCCGCTACGGCTTTCTCGGTGTCTCGGACATCCCGGTCGCCGTCGCCTTCGCGCTGATCCTGGTCTTTATCGTGGGCATGGGCGGCTGGGCGCTGTACCTGCTCAACCGCGGGACCGGCATCAAGAGTTGAGCCGCCGGAATCCACGCACACTGTAGGAGCGGGCTTGCCCGCGAACCGCAACCGCGCTGCCGCCGAATCCGGTACGGTAGCCCGCGCAACGGAGTCCACCGCTTCATGGCAAAGACGCAGAAAAAATCGGCCGCCACACCGCGCATGGCCGACACGGTCGACCCGCACGAGCTCTACCAGCTCGCCGTCCAGGGTGTCGATTTCGAACTCGACTTCGTCGAGCAGACCTTCCAGGATCTGCGCGGCCGGCGGCCGAAGTCGATCCGCGAGGACTTCTGCGGCACGGCGCTGTCCGCCTGCGAGTGGGTCCGCCGTCGGCCCGACAACAGCGCCATCGGCGTCGATATCGACCCCGAGGTCCTCGGCTGGGGCTTCGACAACAACGTCGCGCCGCTGAGCCCGGACCAGAAACAGCGTATCGATCTGCTGCCCGAGGATGTGCTGACGGTCGACGCCGGGCCGTTCGATATCGTCCAGGCGTTCAACTTCAGCTACTGGTTCTTCCAGGAGCGGGCGACGATGAAGCGCTACTTCGAGCGCATCCGCGAGTCGCTCGCCGATGACGGCGTCGCCTTCTTCGACGCCTTCGGCGGTTACGAGGCGCACCGCTGCCAGAAGGAGAAGACCGAACTCGACGGCTTCACCTATATCTGGGAGCAGGCGGCGTACAACCCGATCGCCGCCGAGATGGTCTGCTTCATCCACTTCCGCTTCCCGGACGGCTCCCGGCTCGACCGCGCGTTCTCCTACAACTGGCGCCTGTGGGGCGCGAAGGAGCTGCGCGAACTCCTCCTCGAGGCCGGTTTCTCCCGCACCCGCATGTACGTCCAGGCCTTCGACGACGAAACCGACGAACCCATCGACCAGTTCGACGAAGCCGAGGAAATCCCCGACTACGCCTCCTGGATCGCCTACCTCGTCGCGGAGAAGTATTCCGCGACGATGATTGAATATTCCATGCTGGCGCTGCGCTGATCGGCGGTAAGCGGGTGTAGGTCGGACTTCCAGTCCGACCGCCGACTTCGGCTATCGGACTGGAAGTCCGACCTACACCCGTAGCACGCACGGTCGGCTCTGCGCGTGTCCGCAGGATTCGCTGGCGCCGGGCCGGTTGGTAGAATCGGGGGCGGAGGTTGACTGATGACGCTTGACCGTACGCTCAGTATCGCGCCGATGATGGACTGCACGGACCGGCATGACCGGTATCTGCTGCGGCTGATCTCGCGGCGCGTGCTGTTGTATACGGAGATGATCACGGCGAACGCGCTGCTCTACGGGGATCCGGCGCGGTTGCTGGCGTACGACCCGTTCGAGCATCCGGTGGCCCTGCAGATCGGCGGCAGCGAGCCGGAGCGGATGGCGGCGGCGGCGCGCATGGCCGAGGACTTCGGCTACGACGAGGTCAACATCAACGTCGGCTGCCCCAGCGACCGCGTGAAGAACGGGGCGTTCGGCGCCTGCCTGATGGCGGAGCCCGACACCGTCGCCGAGTGCGTGCGCGCGATGCGCGCGACGGTCGCGATCCCGGTGACGGTCAAGTCGCGGATCGGTATCGACGACCAGGACAGCTACGAACACCTCAACCGCTTCACGGCCGCCGTGGTCGAGGCGGGCACCGAGGCGCTGATCGTCCATGCCCGCAAGGCCTGGCTGCAGGGCCTGTCGCCGAAAGAGAACCGCGAGATCCCGCCGCTGGACTACGAGCGCGTGTACCGGCTCAAGCGCGACTGGCCGAACCTGCCGATCGTCATCAACGGCGGTATCCGCACGCTCGACGAGGCGGCCGGGCACCTCCCGGCGGTCGATGGCTGCATGCTGGGGCGCGGTCCCTACGGTGCGCCGTGGTCGCTGGCCGGGGCCGACAGCCGCTTCTGGGGCGATCCGGACCCGCTGGACTCGCCGCGCGCGGCGGTCGAGGCGTACATGCCTTATGTCCGCGCCCGCCTCGCCGAGGGGGTGCCGGTACATCACATGACGCGCCACATGAGCGGGCTCTTCCAGGGGCAGCCGGGCGCACGGGCATGGCGACGCACGCTCGCCGAGGGGGCGGCTGCCGGCGGTGGCGCCGAGGTCATCGAGCAGGCGCTGGCCCGGTTGCCGGCGCCGGAGGCCGAGCGGGCGGCGGTCTGACCGCGTCATGACCGCCGATATGCGCCCCCTGCGCACGGACATGCCGGCCGGCGGTACCGACGCCGCGAATCTCTGGCGCATGCTGACCTGGCTGCGCCCGTGGCGGGGGCGGGTGGTGCTCGCGCTGGGTGCGCTCATCATCGCCAAGCTGGCGGTGGTCGGTGTGCCCCTGCTGCTCAAGGAAGTCGTCGACGCGCTCGACACGGACACCGATCCGGCCCTCGCCGTACCGCTCGGGTTGCTGGCGGTGTACGGCGCCCTGCGCCTGGCCAATTCGGGCTTCTCCGAACTGCGCGATGCCCTCTTCGCCCGGGTGCGTTATGCCGCCATGCACCGGCTGTCGACGACGGTGCTGTCGCATCTGCACGCGCTGTCGCTGGCCTGGCACCTGGAACGGCGCACGGGGGCCGTGTCGCGCGATCTGGCGCGCGGCACGCGCAGCGTCAGCAATATCCTCAACTATCTCGTGCTGAACATCATCCCGACCGCGGCCGAGGCGCTGCTGGTGATCGGTATCCTGTTTTTCAGTTACAGCTGGACCTTCGTCGCGACGACGGTCGTGGCGGTCGCGATCTACATCGGCTTCACGCTGTCGGTAACCGAATGGCGGATGGAGTATCGCCATCGCATGAACGCGCTGGAATCACGCGCGAACGACCGCGCCGTCGACAGCCTGCTCAATTACGAGACGGTCAAGTACTTCAACAACGAAGATCACGAACTGCGCGAGTACGACGGCACGCTCGATGAATGGACCGACGCGGCCGTGCGCACGCAGGTCTCGATGGGCGTGCTCAATTTCGGTCAGGGCGCGATCATCGCGGTGGCGGTCACCGCGATCATGGTCCAGGCCGCGCTCGGCGTCGCCGCGGGCGACATGACCCTGGGCGATCTCGTGATGGTCAATGGCCTGCTGCTGCAGCTGTTCATGCCGCTGAACGTGCTCGGCAGCATCTACCGGGCCATGAAGTACGCGCTGGCGGATATGGATCTGGTCTTCCGCCTGCTGGACACGCCCGCCGGGGTGACGGATCGATCGGATGCACGACCCCTGACGGTGACGCAGGGGCGCGTGCGCTTCGAGTCCGTCGACTTCGGATACCAGTCCGGGCGACCGATCCTCCACGGGGTCGATTTCACGATCGAGCCCGGCCGCAAGGTGGCGGTGGTCGGCCCGTCGGGCGCCGGCAAGTCGACGCTCGCGCGGCTGCTGTTCCGGTTCTGGGATCCCGGCGAGGGCCGCATCACCATCGACGGCCAGGATCTGCGCGACTGCACCCAGGACAGCGTGCGCGCGGCGATCGGGATCGTTCCCCAGGACACGGTGCTGTTCAACGACACACTCGCCTACAACATCGGTTACGGCGCCCCCGACGCGACGCGCGCGGATATCGAGCGCGCGGCGCGGCTGGCCGATATCGAGCGTTTCATCGCGTCCTTGCCGGATGGCTTTGACACCGTCGTCGGCGAGCGCGGGCTGAAGCTGTCGGGCGGCGAGAAGCAGCGCGTGGCGATCGCGCGGGTGATTCTCAAGCAGCCGCCGATCCTCGTATTCGACGAGGCCACGTCGAGCCTGGACTCGCGCTCCGAAGGCGCGATCCTGCGCGCACTGAACGAGGTGGCGCGCGATACGACCACCCTGGCGATCGCCCATCGCCTGTCGACCGTGGCGGATGCCGACGAGATCCTCGTCCTCGAGGAGGGCCGGATCCGCGAGCGTGGCCGCCACCTGGAACTGCTGGCGCAGGAGGGTCTCTACGCCCAGATGTGGCAATTGCAGCAGGCCGAGCGGGATGCCGATCCGGTCTGAGCAGCAGAAGGCCGTGCAGCACCGTAGGTTGGGTTGAGCGCCAGCGATACCCAACGGGTCGACGTGAAATCCATCGACACGAGTCAGCGTAGCGCCTGCGCGACGCCTCAACCTCGTCTGCCGGCTGGCTCGCTTCGGCCGCAAGTCGGCCTACGGATCTCCGCAGGTCGGGGTAATAACTGCAGGGGGAATCCATGGATCCCGTTGATCTGCGCAACGAAGGGCCCGCCGCCGTCACCCACGGCCTTCTCGCCGGGGAGGGTGTGGCCGAGCGTTCCTGCGAGGCCATCCCCGACGAGCAGTGCACCGCCGTCCCGGGCAACTACCTGCGCAACCTCGCCAACGGCACGGCGACCAGACTCGCGGAACAACTGGCGGGGCCGAATCTCGTTTTGCCGTGGTTGCTGGCCGGTGTGGGTACGCCCGCGGCGATCATCGGTTTTCTGGCGCCGGTCCGCCAGGCCGGGGCGCTGCTGCCGCAGCTCGCCTTCTCCGCCGCGATCCGTCGGCTGCCCCAGCGCAAGTGGGCCTGGAGTGGCGCCGCGGCGGTCCAGGCGGTCTGTCTGCTGGCCATGATCCCGGCGGCGCTCGGCCTGTCACCCACGGCGGGTGGCCTGGCCGTGCTCGCGCTGCTGGCGGTCTTCGCGATCGCCAGCGGCCTCGGCTCGGTCGCTTTCCAGGACGTGATGGGCAAGACCATCCCCAGAGGCCAACGCGGTCGGCTGCTGGGCCAGCGGGCGCTGTTCGGCGGTGGACTGACGGTGATCGCCGGCGCCTTGCTGTATGGGTCGATGGGCGATGCGCAGGCGACCGCGATGTATGCCGCCCTGGTGGGCGCCGCGGCGCTGCTCTGGATCATGGGGGCGATGCTGTTCGCGCAGATCGAGGAAGAGCCGGGGGCTACCGAGGGTGGCCGTAACGCCCTGGGCGAGGCGCGGCGCGGTCTGGCGTTCTGGCATTCGGAGCCCGGTTATCGCCGCTATCTGATCGCCCGGGGCCTGCTCGTGACCGTCGAGATCGCCGCGCCGTTCTATGCGCTGTATGCGCGTGAGCTGTTCGGCGGGGCGTTGTCGGCGCTGGGCGTGTACATCCTGGCCGTGGGGCTCGGCAATGTGCTGGCGAGCCCGATTCAGGGGCGCTTCGCGGATCACTCCGCGCGCCGGGCCATGATCGTGGCCGGTCTGTGCGCAGCGGGGTTGGCGTTCGCGGCGTTGCTGCTGGGCGAGCCGAACGCGGGCGTGCATTCACCGTGGGTGTTCGCGCTGGTCTTCGTCGGCCTCGGCATCGCCGAGAGCGGTGCACGGATCGGCCGCAAGACCTGGCTCGTCGATGCCGTCGACGCGGCCGAACGGCCGGTGTATGTCGCCTTCGCCAACACGGCGATGGGCATCGTCACGCTCGCCTGGGGGGCGCTTGGCGTTGTTGCCCAGTTCGCCGGTATTCCGTTTTTGCTGGCATTGCTGGGCGTCTTTGCCCTCGCAGGGGCCATCGCCGCCGCGGCCATGCCGGAGGCCGATGCCCAGCGGTAACCTCGATGGCCAAGGCACAAAAAACGGTTCTCGCAGAGGCGCCGAGAGCGCGGAGAAAGTCGGAAAAACACCGGATCCCGACGCATTCCGCGTAGGTTGGGTTGACGAAGGAAACCCAACGCGACGAGCGATCCGCCGGCACCGCGTGTACGTCCGATGGCCGATCGGACAAGCCTCGACTTGCCGGCATCGCCGGCGCTCAATCCGTCGACGATCGAGCGGTCCGCCCGTTCCGGCAAGTGTCCGGCCTACGCGTCTGATGCTTTTCTTTCCTCCGCGCGCTCCGCGCCTCTGCGAGAGAACGGTTTTCATCCGTCACGGTCGGGATCGAAGCACACCCCGGAGGTCGGTCGCGCTGCGGGTGTTGATGACGTCCGCGGCCGTCGCGCCGGCGCGGCGGGCCTGGTCGATGCCGTGGCGGAGCAGGTCGAAGTGGTGGGTGGCGTGGGCGTCGGTGTCGATGGCGAGGCGGCAGCCCTTGTCGAGCGCCAGCCGCGCGTTGGTATCGGACAGGTCCAGGCGCTTCGGCTGGGCGTTGATCTCGACCGCGATGCCGCGTTCGGCGGCCGCCTCGAGACAGCGCTCGAGATCGATGTCGATCGGCTCGCGGCGATTGATCTCGCGCGCGGTCGGGTGCCCCCAGATCATGAAGTGCGGGTTCTCCATCGCCCGCAGCACGCGTTCGGTCTGTTCCGCGCGTGAGCGGCGCAGTTCGTAATGGATCGAACAGACGACGATATCGAGGCGCGCGAGGACGTCGTCGGGCAGATCGAGCGAGCCGTCGCCGAGGATATCGACCTCGCAGCCCTTGAGGATCGTGATGTCGTCGTATTTGGCGGCGACGGCGTCGATCGCATCCGCCTGTTCAGCGAGGCGCTCGGGGGAGAGTCCGTTCGCGATCCGCACGCGCGGACCGTGATCGGTGATGGCGATATAGTCGTGGCCGCGTTCGCGGGCGGCTTCGATCATCGCCTCGAGCGTATCCTTGCCGTCGCTCCAGTCCGTATGGCCATGCAGGTTGCCGCGGATCGCATCGGCGGTGACGAGTTCCGGCAGCGAACCCTTCTCGGCGGCGGCGATCTCACCGTGGTCCTCGCGCAGCTCGGGCGGGATCCAGTCCAGGCCCAGGCGGCGATAGATGGCCGCCTCCGACGCCGCCTCCAGCGGCTCCTCGCCGTCGTACAGCCCGTACTCGTTGAGCTTCCAGTCCCGGTCGACGGCGCGCTGGCGCAGGGCGACGTTGTGCTGCTTCGAGCCCGTGAAGTAGAGCAGTGCGGCGCCGAAACTGTCGGGCGATACCGCGCGCACGTCGACCTGCAGGCCACCGCCGAGGATGACGGTGGAACGGGTCGAGCCCTGCGAGACCACGCGCTCGACCTCGTCATCGGCGACCAGCCGGTCCATGACGGCATCGCCGTCCCCGGTCGCCACCAGCAGATCGATGTCGCCGACGGTCTCACGGCGGCGGCGGAAACTGCCGGCGATGGCGGCCTCGGTGACGCCGGGCGTCTCGGCGAGCCGGTCGCGTAACGGGACCGCGACGGTCTCCGCGTCGGCGAGACGGGTTCGCTGCTCGCCAGCGGCCCGCAGCCGCTGGATGCCGTCGAGCAGCGCCGCTTCCTTCTTCGCGCCGAATCCCGGACAGTTCGCGCACCCGGCCCTCACGCGCGACCCGCTCCAGGTCGTCCAGCGTGCGCAGCTGGAAGTGGTCGTACAGCGCCTTGACGCCCTTCGGGCCCAGACCCTGGACCTTCATGAGGTCGGCAAGCTCCGGCGGGACGCGCGCGGCGATCTCGTCGAGTGGAGGCAGGTTGCCGGTGGTGACCAGACTGCGGATGCCCTCGGCGATGTCCTGGCCGATATGCGGGTATTCGGTGAGATCCGTATCCGACTCGACCAGGTCGACGACGCTTTGCGAGAGGCCGGCGATCGTCTCCGCGGCGTTGCGCCAGGCGCGCACGCGGAACGGGATTCGCGCCCTCGATTTCGAGCAGGTCCGCCAGGCGCTCGCAGAGGCCCGCGATATCCCGATTTTTCAACCGTTTCGACACGTCGATCTCCGGCACCACGATGTCTTTTTACCCGCTTCACGAAGGGATTGATGCGGCGCGCTTTCATTATGCGACGGCCCTGTTCCGGATGCGACAGAGCGCGCAAAAATCATTGTTTTGCCGGCAAAAATCCATATTGTGACGGCGCCGGTCGGGTTGGCCGGTTGATAACGCGCGTGAGGTGTAACGAGAGATGATAGTGCTGCCGCTTGGCTGGACCCACCATGCCTACGATGTACCGGTGTTTTCCGGGTTGGCTTCCCGGAAACGCCGCGACGTTCCCGCTCCGGCGGTTACGTCCCGGAAGCGAGTGGCCCGCAGGGGCCGTGACGGTCACCGGGATATTGCCGTGCCGCTCGGATGGACCGGCAATTCGTACCGTCGTTCGGGGAGTCGGACGAACGGGTAACGTCCGGCCGTGTGATCGAGGAGGCGCTTCCGTTCGGAGGCGCCTCTTTTTTTGTTCAACCCGCGATATAGTGCTGCAGCGCTTCCCGCTCGCGCTCGAGTTCCTCGATCCGCGCGCGGACCGCGTCGCCGATCGAGATGATGCCGACCAGGCGGCCATCGTCGAGGATCGGCAGGTGGCGGAAGCGGCCTTCGGTCATCTCGCGCATGACGTGGTTGATGTCCTGATCGGGCGCGCAGTGCGTGACCTCGCGGGTCATCAGGTCGGCGGCCGTCAGGCCGGAAAGGTCCGGGCCGTGTTCATCGAGTGCGCGGACGATGTCGCGCTCGGACAGGATGCCGACCATCTGCTCGCTGTCGTCGAGCACGAGGACCGCACCGATGTCGCGTTGACAGAGCATCGCGACGACGTCGGGTATCGGGCGATCGGGTTCGACGCTGGCGATGTCTCCCGATTTGCGCTGCAGAATCCGCGATATCTTCATTGATCCACCTCCGGGCAGTGCCGCACGGCCGATGGCGTCTCCGGGCCACCGGCCCCTGCCATTACATTAGCCCGTTCGGGCGCGCTATGCGAATGGCGCCCGCGTCGGCACGGGTCGATCCCGGTCGCCGGCTTCAGCCGCCGATATACGACATCTCCACTTTCGGACGAATGACGGTCTCGCTGGACCGGAGTTCGGAATAGCGATCGTCGCGGCGGGTCCAGATCGAGCGGACCTCTTCGGCGAGGCGCGCGTCATCCACGCCGGAGCGCAGCAGCCCGCGCAGGTCCGTGCCGACGCCGGCGAACAGGCAGGTATACAGGGCGCCCTCGGCCGAGAGCCGCGCGCGCGTGCAGCCGCGGCAGAAGGGCTGGGTGACCGAGGCGATCACGCCGATCTCGCCGGTGCCGTCGCGGTAGCGCCAGCGATTGGCGACCTCGCCCGGGTAGTTGGGCGCCAGGCTCTCCAGCGGCCACACCGCGTCGATCCGGTCGCGGATCTCGCGTGCGGAGACGACATCGTCGAGACGCCAGCCGTTGGTGGTGCCGACATCCATGAACTCGATGAACCGCAGGACGTGACCGCTGCCGCGGAAGCAGCCCGCCAGCGGCAGGATCTGGTCTTCGTTCATCCCGCGCTTGACGACCGTGTTGATCTTTACGTTCAGACCGGCCGCGTCGGCGTTGGCGATCCCGTCGAGGACCTTGCCGACCGGGAAGCCGACGTCGTTGATGGCCATGAACACGGCGTCGTCGAACGCGTCCAGGCTGACCGTGATCCGGTCGAGGCCGGCGTCGGCGAGCGTGCGGGCGCGCTTCGACGACAGCAGCGAGCCGTTGGTCGTGAGCGCGATGTCCTCGATGCCCGTCCACGGCCGCGATCCCCGCCACGAGGTGTTCGAGTTCCGCCCGCACGAGCGGCTCGCCGCCGGTGAGGCGGATCTTGCGCACGCCCTGGTCGGCGAACACGCGCACCAGGCGCACGATCTCGTCGAAATCGAGGAGGCTGCTGCGGGCCAGGAAGTCATGGTCCGAGCCGAACTGCTCTTTCGGCATGCAGTAGGTGCAGCGGAAATTGCAGCGGTCGGTGACCGAGATGCGCAGGTCGCGCAGGGGTCGATCGAGGGTGTCGTTTACCATGGTAAGCCCAGCCGATGCGTGGCAGTGCCGGATACCCAGAATACCAGTTTTGCGCGCTTTGTCTCGCCCGTCACGCTCGCCACCTGTATATCCTTATAACGAGCGATTCCAGTCACTTCGCCGGATACATGGGATAATCGCGCGGCCCAGACAACCCCGCCAGGCCCGATCGCGATGGACTACTACCCCGTATTCATGAACCTGCGCGGCCGGCGCGTGCTCGTCGTCGGCGGCGGCGAGGTCGCCGCGCGCAAGGTCGATCTCGTGCATTCCGCCGGCGCACGCGTCGTGGTCGTCGCCCCCTGGCTTGGCGAGGAACTGTGCGCGCGTCTGGCGCGCGGCGAGATCGAGCACGTGGCGCGGCGCTGGGTGTCCGGCGATGTCGCCGGCAGCGCGCTGGTGGTGGCCGCGACCGACGATCCCGGGGTCCACGAGTGCATCTCGGTCTATTGCCGGCAACTCGGTATCCCGGTGAACGTGGTCGACGACACGCCGTTGTGCAGCGTCATCACCCCCGCCATGGTCGACCGCTCGCCGATCCAGATCGCGATCTCGTCGGCCGGGGTCGCACCGGTGCTGGCGCGCCGTCTGCGGGCGTGGATCGAGGCGGCGGTGCCGCCGGGCTACGGCCGCCTCGCCGGCCTGGCCGCCCGCTTCCGCGATGCGGTGAAGGGACGCTTCGCGAGCGTGGATGAGCGGCGGAAATTCTGGGAGCGGGTCCTCGAGGGGCCGGTGGCCGACCTCGTCTACGCCGGCCGCGATGCCGATGCGGCGGAGCGCCTGGCGCGCGAGATCGAGGCGCCGGATGCCGAGCGCGACGCCGCCGGCTCGGTCGCGCTCGTGGGCGCGGGGCCGGGCGATCCGGATCTGCTGACATTCCGGGCGCTGCGACTGATGCAGCACGCCGATGTGGTGCTCTACGATCGCCTGGTGTCCGACGCCGTGCTGGAACTGACGCGCCGCGACGCCGAGAAGGTCTACGTCGGCAAGCGCCGCTCGAACCATCATCTCACCCAGGACCGGATCAATGCCGAGCTGATCCGGCTCGCGCGCGAGGGCAAACGGGTGGTCCGTCTGAAGGGCGGCGACCCTTTCATCTTCGGTCGCGGCGGCGAAGAGATCGGCGAGCTGATGGAGGCCGGGATCGATTTCCAGGTCGTTCCCGGGATCACGGCCGCCGCCGGTTGTGCCGCCTATGCCGGCATCCCGCTGACGCACCGCGATCATGCGCAGTCCGTGCAGTTCATCACCGCGCACCTGCGCGATGGCAGTGTCGATCTCGACTGGCCGGCGCTGGTGCGGCCGGGGACGACGCTGGCCGTCTACATGGGCCTGTCGGGCGTGCGCGAACTCTGCACCCGTCTGGTCGAGCATGGCCGCGGCGCGGATACGCCGGCGGCGCTGATCCAGCAGGGGACCCTGCCCGAGCAGCGCGTGTTCGTCGGCACACTGACTTCACTGCCGGATCTGATCGAGGCCCACGAGGTGCAGGCGCCGACGCTGATCATTGTCGGCGATGTGGTGCGTCTGCACCGCCAACTGCAGTGGTACCGGCCCGACGAGAAAGTCGAAGCCGCGGATGCGCCGCGCGGATGCGGTGCGGGATGCCGGAGCCGGCGGTCGGGCGATGGCCGGATACGTGGCCGCCCGCGGGTCAGTCCTCGTCTTCCGTGGCCGCCGGTGTCGTGTAACGATCCTGGAATGCCTCGACGGCTTTCTCCACGCGCGTGGGGCGCTCGACCTGGGCGATGTGGAACGCGGCGTCGCCCTCGTTGAGCAGCGGGATCTGCGACATCCCGATCACGATACCGGTGAGATGCGACTTGATCGCCGCCTCGGGCTCCCCGAACGGGCTGACCACCGTGCCCAGCGTATCGCCCTTGCGGACCCGCGCGCCGAGCTTGACCCGGGCGCGGAAGATCCCGCTGTCCGGGGCGCGCACCCAGCTGCTGTCGAGGGCGGTGGTGGGCTCCATCCGACGCCGGCTGCGCGATTTGGGCAGCATGCCGAGTTCGCGCATGACGGAGATCACGCCGCGGACCCCGGCGCGGATCGAGACCTCGTCGAAACGCAGCGCCTCGCCCGCCTCGTAGAGCAGCATCGGAATGCCGCGTGAATGCAGCGCCTCGCGCAGCGAGCCGTCGCGCACGCGCGCGTCGATGATCACGGGCGCGCCGAAGGCGCGCGCGAGTTCGACCGTGCGCTCGTCGTCCAGGGTCGCGCGGATCTGCGGCAGGTTCGTCCGGTGGATCGCGCCGGTGTGCAGGTCGATGCCGTACTCGCAGTGCGTGACGACCTCGCTCATGAACAGATTGGCGAGGCGGGCGGCGAGCGAGCCGGTCTCGGAACCGGGGAAGGAACGGTTCAGGTCGCGTCGGTCCGGCAGGTAGCGGGTCTGCTGGAGAAAGCCGAAGACGTTGACGACGGGCACGGCGATCAGGGTGCCGCGGATCCGCCCGAGCGCCGACTGTTTCATGAGCCGGCGGACGATCTCGACGCCGTTGAGCTCGTCGCCGTGGACGCCCGCGCTGACACAGAGTACCGGCCCCGGACGCCGGCCGCGCACGACCTGCACCGGCATGTTGAAGTCGATGTGACTGAACACGCGCGACAGCGGCAGCTCGATCGTGCGGCGCTCGCCCGGCGCCACCGATTCGCCGCCGATCGTCAGGGGCGCGGTTCGGTCAGCCTTTGCCACGGGTCTTGGTTTTCCCTTCTTTCGCGGTCTTCTCGATGAACTGGATGATCTGGCTGGCGATGTCCTTGCCGCTGGCCTTCTCGATCCCCTGGAGCCCGGGCGAGGAATTGACCTCCATGACCACGGGGCCGTGATTCGAGCGCAGCAGGTCGACGCCGGCGACGTTCAGGCCCATGACCTTGGCGGCGCGCACGGCGGTCGAGCGTTCCTCCGGCGTGATCCGGATCAGCTGGGCCGAGCCGCCGCGGTGCAGGTTCGAACGGAACTCGCCCTCGGCGCCCTGGCGTTTCATCGCCGCGACCACCTTGCCGCCGACGACGAAGCAGCGGATGTCGGCGCCCTTGGCCTCGCGGATGAACTCCTGGACCATGATCTCCGCCTCCAGACCCATGAAGGCCTGGATGACCGACTCCGCCGCCTTGTAGGTCTCGGCGAGCACCACGCCGACGCCCTGGGTGCCTTCCAGCAGCTTCACCACCAGCGGTGGGCCGCCGACCATCTTGATCAGGTCGTTGACGTCGTCGGGCGAGTAGGCGAAGCCGGTGACCGGCAGGCCGATGCCGCGGCGCGCCAGCAGCTGCGTCGCCCGCAGCTTGTCGCGCGAGCGCGAGATGGCGACCGACTCGTTGACCGGGAACACGCCCATCATCTCGAACTGGCGCACGACGGCCGTGCCATAGAACGTGACCGACGCGCCGATCCGGGGGATGACCGCGTCGAAGCCTTCGAGCACTTCGCCGCGATAATGCACCGACGGGCGATGCGAGGTGACGTTGTTGTAGCAGCGCAGCGTGTTCACCACGCGGATGTCGTGGCCACGGGCCTTCGCGGCCTCGACCAGCCGCCGGGTCGAGTACAGACGCGGGTTGCGCGAGAGCACGCAGAGTTTCATGGCTGGGTCCCCGGCCTTGAGAGAGTCAACGATATCGTGCAGCGGCCTGTCTTGGCGTCAGTGACGGGGCCGCGAGGAACGAGGCATCCGGTACGACGCGCAGGCCATGCATTGCCTGACGGCCGAGCAACATCCGGAAAAGCATGGTATCACGGTCGGTCAACGTGATCTCTATGGGCCAGCGCTGCTCGCCCAGCGCCATGGTCGACTCGATGACATAGCGGCGCTCGCGGTGGCCGCCGGAGTCGCTGACCATGCGTCGGTCGTGCACCGGTGCATGGCACAGGCGCGATATTTTCGTATTGCGCTGCAACGGGTGCAGCCGGAACGCGACCCAGGGCGCGCCGCCGGACTCGTACGCCTCCACGTGCCAGGCGTGCAGTGCGGAGGTGCGCGCGCCGGTGTCGACCTTCGCCTTGATCGCGGGGAGATCCAGGTCCGGCAGCGCGATCCACTCGCGCCAGCCGACATCGATCCGTTTATTTTCGTTCATATCAAAGGCCAGCGAATGGCGCGGCGGAATCCCGGCGACAGCCTACTCGATGCCGGCGTGCGTGCAACAGGCAAGGCATTCCGCGCGAAGGATTTGCGCACAGGTCGATGGCGACCTATCGTTGATGCGCGACAGACGCCCGTGGCGTTCGCCGGCCGCGCCGCCGGAGCGCCCTGAAACGCGCCCGGGCAGTGCGGGAATCCGACGGGTGGCGCGTGCCCCGAGAGGAGATGGATACGATGGCATGGATCATCTGGCTGCTCATCATCGCCGGCGCCCTGATCGCGCTGGCGAGACTGCGGGCGTCGTTCCGCGCGTGGACCATCGGCGTCGCCGCCGCGCTGATCCTGCTCGGTGCGACCGGCCTGCTGGCGTTCTGGCCCGGGGTCGTGCTCTGGGCCGTGTATCTGGCGATCGCCGTGCCCCTGAACGTGCCCGAGCTGCGCCAGCGCTGGCTCTCGGAGCCGCTGCGCGCGCGCATCCGCAAGGTCCTGCCGCCGATGTCGGACACCGAGCGCGAGGCGATCGAGGCCGGGACGGTCTGGTGGGAGGCGGAACTGTTCCGCGGCTCGCCCCAGTGGCGGTCCCTGCTGAGCGTGCCGGAGCCGCGCCTGACCGAAGCCGAGCAGGCCTACCTCGACGGCCCGGTCGAGGAACTGTGCCGGATGCTGGACAACTGGGAGATCTGCAGCGAGCGCAATGACCTGCCACCCGAGGCGTGGGACTTCATCAAGCGCAATCACTTCTTCGGCATGATCATCCCGGAGAAGTACGGCGGCCTCGAATTCTCCGCCTACGCCCATTCCCAGGTCGTGATGAAGGTCTCCAGCCGCAGCCCGACCGCGGGCGTGACGGTCATGGTGCCCAACTCGCTCGGGCCGGCCGAGCTGCTGCTGCAGTACGGCACGGACGAGCAGAAGAAATACTACCTGCCGCGCCTGGCCGATGGCCGCGAGATCCCCTGTTTCGGCCTGACCGGCCCGGATGCCGGTTCGGATGCCACCGCCATTCCCGACTACGGCATCGTCTGCGAGGGCGAGCACAACGGCGAGCGCGTGCTCGGCCTGCGCACCACCTGGGAGAAGCGCTACATCACCCTCGGGCCGGTCGCGACCGTGCTCGGCCTGGCGTTCAAGGCCTACGATCCGGATGGCCTGCTCGGCGGTGAAGAGGAACTCGGGATCACCTGCGCGCTGATCCCCACGGACACACCCGGCGTCGATATCGGCGACCGCCACGATCCACTCGGCACGGCCTTCCAGAACGGCCCCAACAGCGGCAAGGATGTCTTCATCCCGCTGGACTGGGTCATCGGCGGCCGCGACGGTGTCGGTCACGGCTGGACCATGCTGATGGAGTGCCTGTCGACCGGGCGCGGGATCTCGCTGCCGGCGCTGGGGGCTGGCGGCGGCAAATTCTTCAGTCGTATCACCGGCGCCTACGCCCGTGTGCGACGCCAGTTCCGTCTGCCGATCGGTCGCTTCGAGGGTATCGAGGAACCGCTGGCACGGATCGGCGCCCGGACCTACATGATGGATTCGGCGCGCCTGCTGACCCTGTCGGCGCTGGATTCCGGCGAGAAGCCGGGTGTCGTGTCCGCCATGCTCAAGTATCACAACACCGAGGGCTATCGCGAGATCGTCAACGACGCGATGGATATCCACGGCGGTCGCGGTATCTGCGAGGGGCCGAACAATTATCTGGCGATCCCGTACCGCGCGACACCGGTCGCGATCACCGTCGAGGGTGCCAACATCCTCACGCGCAGCATGATCGTGTTCGGTCAGGGTGCGATGCGCTGCCACCCGTACCTGATCGGCGAGATCCTCGCCGCGCAGAACGACGACCCGGTCGAGGCCCGGCGCGATTTCGACGCGGCGCTGTTCGAGCACCTCGGTTACACGACCAGCAATGCCGCGCGGTCGCTGGTGTACGGGCTGTCGCGCTCGCGCCTGGCAACGACGCCGGTGGACGGTCCCACCGGCAAGTATTACCGCCGGCTGGCGCGCATGTCGGCGGCGTTCGCGTTCGTCGCCGATATGACGCTGCTGATGCTCGGCGGTGAACTCAAGCGCAAGGAGAAGCTGTCGGGGCGCTTTGCCGACGCCATGATCTACATGTTCGTCTGCTCGGCCGCGCTCAAGCGGTTCGAGGACCAGGGCCGGCCCGCGGAAGACCTGCCGCTGGTCGAGTGGTCCGCGCGTTACTCGCTGTACCGGGTGCAGGAGGCGCTCGACGAGATCCTGCGCAATTTCCCGGTGACACCGGTGGGGCTCGCCCTGCGCTGGATCGTATTCCCGCTCGGGCGGCGCTTCCGCTACCCGAACGATCGTTCCGGCCGGGCGGTCGCGCGGCTGCTGCTGGAACCCTCGGCGGCGCGCGACCGCCTGACCGCCGGGATCTATGTGGATGAACGGCCCGGCGACGTGACCGGCCGGATGGAGCATGCGCTGCATCTGGCGCTGCAGGCCGAACCGATCGAGGAGCGCCTGCGCAAGCGGCACCTGTCGAAGCCGCCGCTGCAGACCATGGAGGCGTGGCTGCAGGAACTCGTCAAGGACGGGGTCATCGAGAGCGGCGAGGCGCAGACGCTGCGCGAGTGGGAGGCCGCGCGGCGTGCGGCGATCGATGTGGATCAGTTCCCGCCTGCGGCACCCGCGAAGAAGAAGGCCGCTGCAAAGAAAAAGGCGGCATCGAAGAAAAAGGCCGCTGGTCGCAAGAAGGCCGCCGCCCGGAAGACCGCAAGTGACGAAGATGCGGGCGACGAAGGTTCGGGCGGCGGGGCGCCAGCGAACAAAACGGCGTCTCCCCGGTCCGGGACGTGATCGAGTCCGGCCGCAGAATCCGACGCGCCGCCGTTCTCGGCGCCGGCGTCATCGGCTCGCAGATCGCGGCCCAGTTCGCGAATGCGGGCATCCCGGTTCTGCTGTTCGAACTCACGCCGGAAGGGGCCGACGATCCCCGGGCCGGGGCCCGGCGGGCGATCGACGGTCTGACGCGCCTGCATCCATCCCCCATCGCGGCCGGGGATACCATCCGCGCGATCGAACCGGCCGCCTGGGATCTCGATCTCGATCGGCTCGGCGCGTGCGATGTCGTCATCGAGGCGGTGACCGAGCGCCTGGACGTCAAGCAGGCCGTGTTCGAGCGCGCCGCACCCGCGATCGGCTCGCACGCGATCCTGGCCAGCGATACATCCGGATTGTCGATCTCGGAGTTGGCGCGGGGGCTGCCGCAGGCGTTGCGGTCGCGTTTCTGTGGCGTGCACTTCTTCAATCCGCCGCGCTACATGCATCTGGTCGAACTGGTCGCGCATCCGGGCACGGATGGCTCCGTGCTCCATCGCCTCGAGGGTTTCCTGACGACCGGTCTGGGCAAGGGTGTCCTCTACGCCCGCGATACGCCCGGGTTCATCGGCAACCGGATCGGCGTGTTCGCGATCGCCACGGTCATGCATCACGCGGAGCGCCTCGGATTGCCGTTCGATCTCGTCGACCGCCTGACCGGGGTGGGTGTGGGGCGCCAGAAATCCGCCACCTTTCGCACGATCGACGTGATCGGCCTGGATACCTTCGCGCATATCCTGGACCACCTCTACGAGACCCTGGACGATGATCCGTGGCGGTCGGTATTCCGGACGCCCGACTGGCTGCGCGAGCGTGTCGCCGCGGGTGCGTTCGGGCAGAAAGCGGGCGCCGGTTTCTACCGCAAGGGGGCGGGCGGGATCGAGGTGTTCGAGCCGGAGCAGGGTGACTATCGCCCGGTGGCCCGGCAGCTGGATCCGAACGTGCGCGAGGCACTGATCGAGCCGGATCCCGTTCGCAAGGAGCGCCTGCTCGCCGACATCGACCACCCGCAGGCGGAACTCATACGGGCGAGTTACCGCGATCTGTTCCATTACTGCGCCGCGCACCTGGCGACCCTGGCGCCGAGCGCACGCGAGGTCGATCTCGCGCTGCGCTGGGGCTACGGCTGGAGCCACGGCCCGTTCGAATTCTGGCAGATGCTGGGCTGGCAGCGGGTCGCCGCGGCCGTCCAGTCGGCCGTCGATGCCGGCGAGGCGCTGGCGGACACGCCCCTGCCGGCGTGGGCGCGCGAATCGCGCCGGACCGGCGTGCACGGCCCGCGCGGCTCCTGGTCGGCCGAACTCGGCACGCCGCTGCCGCGCTCGAATCACCCGGTCTACCGCCGGCAGCTTTTCCCGGGCGGCCTGGTCGGCGAACCGCGGCCGACGACGCCGACACTCTGGCAGAACGAGGCGGTCCGGCTCTGGGACAATGGCGACGACATCGCCGTGCTGTCGTTTCGCCGCGCACGCCATACCGTGGACGGCCCGCTGCTCGACGGCATGCTGGAGGCGATCGACCGGGCCGAGCGCGAGGTCCGCGCGCTGGTGCTCTGGCAGGAGGCCCCGCCGTTCTGCCTCGGCGCGGATCTCGGCATGGTGCATACGGCCCTGGAGGCCGGCGATTTCGCGGCGATCGAGTCGCTCGTCGAACGCTTCCAGCAGGTCACGCGCTCGATTCGCGAGGCGCCGCTGCCGATCGTCGGCGCCGCCCACGGCATGGCGCTCGGCGGTGGGCTCGAATTCCTGCTCCACTGCGATCAGCGGGTGGTCGCGTTCGAGACCTATGCGGGACTGGTCGAGTCCGGCGTCGGCCTGATGCCGGCGGGAGGCGGTTGCTGCGCCATGGCCCGACGCGCTGTCGAGCTGTCACCGCGCGGCGATCCGTTGCCCTGGATCCGGCGCTGGTTCGACGAAATGCTGTTCGCCCGCGTGACCGGCAGTGGCATCGAGCCGATCTGGTGGCAGCCCGGCGATCGCGTCGTCATGCACGTCGACGAACTGCTGTTCGCCGCGAAATCCGCGGCGCTGGCGCTCGCGGATGCCGGCTACCGCGGCCCCTGGGCCGATGCGCCGGTGACGGTCGCCGGCGAGAACGGCATGGCGGCGCTGTTCGAACGGCTTGATCGCCTCTCCGAGGAGGCGCCATTGTCGGTCCATGATCGGCTGATCGGCGAGAAGATCGCGAAGGCGCTGTGCGGTGGCGAGGTCCCCGCCGGTACCGAGGTCGATCCCGCCGAGATCCTGCGGCTGGAACGCGAGGGATTCATGGCGCTGGCGCACACGGATGCGACCGCGGCGCGGATCGAGTACATGCTGACAACGGGGCGGCGCCTGCGCAATTGAGCGTCGCCGGCGTATGCTGAGAATCAGGACGTACCGGTGCGCGGCTATGCGTATCGGCATCCACGAATCCGAGCGGGCGGAGGCGAAGGCCCATGGAACGAGTCTGGCTGAGCGAGTACGAAGAAGGTGTACCGGCCGATATCAACCCGGAGGCCTATGCCTCCGTGGCCGCGGTGTTCGAGCAGAGCTGCAGCCGGTTCGCTGCGCGCGAGGCGTTCCGCAATATGGGCGGATCGATCACCTTCGCGGAGTTCGACCGTCTGGCGCGTGATTTCGCCGCCTACCTGCAGCAGGGGCTCGGTCTCGAGAAAGGGGACCGGATCGCCCTGATGATGCCGAACGTCATGCAGTACCCGGTCGCCCTGTTCGGGGCATTGCGGGCCGGTCTCGTGGTGGTGAACGTCAATCCGCTGTACACCGCCCGCGAACTCGAGCATCAGTTGATGGATGCCGAGCCGCGGGCGATCGTGCTCGTGGAGAACTTCTGCCACACGCTGCAGGAGGCACAGAAGAAGTACCCGGTCGACCATGTCATCGTGACCGGACTGGGCGATATGCTCGGGACCCTGCGCGGCACGTTCATCAACTTCGCCGTCCGCCACATCAAACGCATGGTGAAACCCTGGTCGATCCCCTGGTCGGTGCGCTGGGGCACGGCCCTCTCCGAAGGCGCGGAACAGGTGCTCAAGCCCACGGAGATCGGCGGCGACGACAACGCGTTCCTGCAATACACGGGCGGTACCACCGGTGTCGCGAAAGGCGCGATGCTCACGCACCGCAACATGGTCGCGAACCTGGAGCAGATATCCGCCTGGCTGCAGTGCGACGAAGGGACCGAGGTCATCGTCACGCCGCTGCCGCTTTATCATATCTTCAGCCTGACGGCGAACCTGCTGAACTTCGTCAAGCACGGCGGCACCAACGTGCTCATTACCAATCCGCGCGACATACCGACGTTCGTCAAGACACTGAAGAACACCTCGTTCACCGCGATGACCGGGGTCAATACCCTGTTCAATGCGCTCGTCCACAACGAGGACTTCCGTAAGCTCGATTTCAGTCACTTCCGCTTGACGGTGGGCGGGGGCATGGCCGTGCAGCGGCCCGTGGCCGAACGCTGGCATGAGGTGACCGGTACCGTGGTGGTCGAAGGCTATGGCCTGACCGAGACCTCGCCCGTGTTGTGTGCGAACCCGATTCACATCAGCGAGTTCTCGGGCACGATCGGTCTGCCGGTGCCCTCGACCGAGATCAGCATCCGCAACGATGATGGCGAGCCGGTCGATTTCGATGAACCGGGCGAGCTCTGTGCGCGCGGCCCGCAGGTCATGGCCGGTTATTGGCAGCGACCCGAGGAAACGGAGAGCGCCTTCTACGAGGGCGGCTGGTTCCGGACCGGTGACGTCGCCACCATGAGCCCGAAGGGCTGGGTCAAGATCGTCGATCGCATGAAGGACATGATCAACGTATCCGGCTTCAAGGTGTTCCCGAACGAAGTCGAGGCCGTCGCCGCGGAATTCGAAGGCGTACTGGAAGCCGGTTGTGTCGGTATCGAGGATGACGAGTCCGGCGAGGTCGTCAAACTCTATGTCGTTCCGCAGGAGAACCACACGGTCGACACGGAGGCCCTGCGCAAATACCTTCGCGATAACCTGACCGGCTACAAAGTCCCGAAGGAAATCGAGATCATCGACGAACTGCCGAAGAGCAACGTCGGCAAGATCCTGCGGCGCGAACTCCGCGACCGGAATGAGGAAGCGGCGGATTCCTGAGTGCTGCCTGGCCTTGTCCGTTCCTCTCGCAGAGGCGCGGAGCACGCGACCGAGGACGCGGATGAGCGCCAGCGATACCGCAGACGGGTCGATGCGCGATGGTCGATCGCGCGCGGTCGTGACGTGGTACCGAGCATCGCTCGTCGCATTGCGATTGGTCGCTTCGTCGACCGCGACCTACGCGGATGCGGATCGCCGGGCACTGCGGAGTACCGCAGGTTGGGTTGAGCCCAGCGATACCCAACGGTGTCGATGATGGCCGATCGTCGCGGTCTCGACGTGGTACCGATTGGATCGCCTCTGTCGCGTTGCGATTTCGCTTCGTGCAACCCGAACCTACGCGCGAATGCGACCCCGGACTCAACCCGCAGCAACCACGGGTGCAGGTTCGATAAAACTCACCCGTACCACTGCGACAACACCCGCTGCACGGTCTCGTTCCAGCCGACGTAAACGCCACCATCCGGTGTCTCGATCACCGGCCGCTTGATCAGCGTCGGCTCGTCGCCGAGCAGGGCACGCAGTCCGGCCTCGTCGCGTTCGCGGTCTTCCGGCGACAACCGCCGCCACGTCTGACCGCGGCGGTTGACCAGCGTGTCGGTATCGAGCCGATCGCACCATGTTTCGATGCGCCCGGCATCGATGCCGTCGCGACGCAGATCGTGGAAGCGGTAATCGATGCCCTGTTGCTCGAGCCATTTCCACGCACGCCGGCAGGTATCGCAGTTGCGGATGCCGTAGAGCGTCACGGTCGCGGGCGTATCGGCCACGGCTTACTCCGCGTTGCGCAGCAGTTCGTTGATGCCGACCTTCGCACGCGTCTGCTCATCGGCGTACTTGACGATGATCGCGGCATAGAGCGAGCACTTGCCGTCGCTCGAAGGCAGGGTGCCGGGCACGACCACGGCGCCGGCCGGGACGCGGCCGCGCAGGATCTGATCGTTTTCGCGGTCGTAGATGCGCGTGCTCTGGCCGATGTAGACGCCCATCGAGATCACCGCGCCTTCCTCGACGATCACGCCCTCGACGATCTCGGAGCGGGCACCGATGAAGCAGTTGTCCTCGATGATCGTCGGGTTGGCCTGCAGCGGTTCGAGCACGCCACCGATGCCGACACCGCCGGACAGGTGGACATTGCGCCCGATCTGGGCGCAGGAACCGACGGTGGCCCAGGTATCCACCATCGTGCCTTCGCTGACATAAGCGCCGATGTTCACGTAGGAGGGCATCAGGACGACGTTCGACGCGATGTAACTGCCGTGGCGCACGACCGCCGGCGGCACGACCCGCATGCCAGCCTCCTGGAAGTCTTCCTCGGCCCAGTCGCCGAACTTGAGGCCGACCTTGTCGTAATACTGGGTGAAACCGCCATCGATGGGCTGGTTCGGCTGCATCCGGAACGACAGCAGCACGGCCTTCTTGAGCCACTCATTGACCTGCCAGTCGCCGGTGCCGCGCGGCTCGGCGACGCGGTCCGCGCCGCTGTCGATCCGCTCCAGCGCTGCCTTCACGGCATCGCGCACCTCGGCGGGCATGGTGTGCGGGGTGAATTCGGCGCGGCGCTCGAACGCCTCTTCGATCACGGTCTGGATGTCGCTCATGGGAATCTCCGTATTGGGTTTCGATGTTCAGTCGCCGCGCACGAAGCGGCGAATCCGCCGCGCGGCCTCGATGCAGTCGGCCTGCTCCGGTACGAGCGCCATGCGGACATGGTCACGACCCGGATTGCCGTTTTCGGTGTCGCGCCCGAGATAGCGTCCGGGCAGCACCCGCACGCCCTCCGCGGCCAACAGGTCGCGGGCGAAGGTCTCGTCGTCGGTCGGCGTGCGCGGCCAGAGGTAGAAACCCGCATCCGGGCGCGCGACGTCCAGTACGCCGTCGAGGATCGACAGCACCGCGTCGAATTTCTCGCGGTAGGCGGCCCGGTTGGCCTCGACATGCGCCTCATCGCCCCAGGCCGCGATGCTGGCGGCCTGGGTCGGCGGCGCCATGGCGCAGCCATGATAGGTGCGGTAGCGCGCGAACGCGGCGATCAGGTCCGCGTCGCCGGCGACGAAGCCCGAACGCAGACCCGGGAGGTTCGAGCGCTTCGACAGGCTGTGGAAGGCGAGGCAGCGGTCGAAGCCCGGATAACCGGCCCGGGCGGCGGCCTCCAGCAGCCCCGTCGGCGGCCGCGCCTCGTCCGGGTAGATCTCCGCGTAACACTCGTCGGCGGCGATCACGAAATCGTGCCGCCGGGCGCGTTCGATCAGCGCCGCCAGCGTGTCGCCGTCGAGCACGGTGCCGGTCGGGTTGCCCGGACTGCAGATATACAGCAACTGGCAGCGATCCCAGACCGCATCGGGGATGCTGTCGAAATCGGGGGCTTCGCCGGCCGGGTAGTACCACGGCGTCGCGCCGGCGAGCAGCGCCGCGCCCTCGTAGATCTGATAGAAGGGATTCGGCAGCACCACGGTCGGCTCGGGCGCCGAGCGATCGACGACGACCTGGGCGATGGCGAACAGCGCCTCGCGCGTGCCGTTCACCGGCAGGACCTGGCGGTCCGCCTCCACCGATACGCCGGCGTAACGCCGCTCCAGCCAGCCGGCGATCGCCGCGCGCAGCGCCTGCGATCCGCGCGACGCCGGATACCGCGCCAGCCCGTCGAGCGCACCCGTGAGGGCCTCGGCGGCCAGCGCCGGCGGCGCATGCTGCGGCTCCCCGATCGACAGCGCCAGCGTCGGCCGGTCCGCCGGCGGTTCCACGCCCGCATTGAGCGCCGCGAGACGCTCGAACGGGTAGGGCTGGAGACGATCGAGATCGGGATTCATCAGAGCAAAGGCGCCGGCCCGGGGAAAGCGGGCGATTGTAATCCCTGCACCCACCCCGAAGCCACGCCGCACCCGATTGATCAGGGGCGCCGCGAAACGCGGGGGTAGTGCTCAACCCGCCCCCGATCCGTTACAATCCGCCCCACGGTCGCCAGCGACCCGAACAACCCGGAGAGGTACCGAAGCGGTCATAACGGCACCGACTCGAAATCGGTTGGGGGCATTGCGCCCCACGTGGGTTCGACCGGTTCGCCGGGAGCGAACCGGCGCGAGCGAAGCGAGTCCGAAGGACGCGGCCCATGGACGGGCCGCGCAATCCCACCCTCGGGCGGTGGGCATGCGAACACGGATACAACGAGTTATTGGAGAGGTACCGAAGCGGTCATAACGGCACCGACTCGAAATCGGTTGGGGGCATTGCGCCCCACGTGGGTTCGAATCCCACCCTCTCCGCCATATAAACAAAAGACCCCGCTTCAAGCGGGGTTTTTTGTTTATGCGATGCGGGGAGTTGAACTCAGTCCGAATGCCCCCGGTCCTCCGTCACCACACCATTCAAAATGCCCTCCACGTCCGAGGCGGGCATGGGACGGAACAAGTAGAACCCCTGGGCCAGGTCGCAGCGCATCTCCTGGATCAACGCCAGTTGTTCACGGTTCTCGACGCCTTCAGCCACAACCTCAAGGCCAAGGCGATGACCGATGAAGATCGAGGCCTCCACGATGGCCCGATCCTCCGATCGGTCAGGCGCATCGCTAATGAAGGCCCGGTCAATCTTGAGCGCCGTGACCGGGAAGAGTTTGAGATAGCTCAGAGACGAGTAACCGGTGCCGAAATCATCCAGAGCGATGCGAAAGCCCTGGCGGTGGAGCCGGCGCAGGCCATCGAGGATCCAGTCATCGGCCTCGATCAGGACATTCTCCGTGAGTTCGAGACCGATGTGCTGAGGCCCCAGACCATGGCGCGCCAGGCAAGCCTCGAAGCGCTGGAATACGTCGGACCGACCGATCTGCCGACCGGAAAAATTGATATCGATACGCCCGATTGGCAGACCGGCGTCTCGCCACAACGCCCTCTGACGACAGGCCGTCTCCAGGACCCAGTCACCCAGACGATGGATCAGGTCGGAGCGCTCGGCGAGTGGAATGAACTCGGCTGGCGAGATCGGCGGGCCCTCTGCCGGCTGCCAGCGCAGGAGCGCCTCGAGGTGCTCGATGCGCCCGCTGACGGCCGATACCTGAGGCTGGTAGTGCAGCGACAGCTCTTCACTGTCCAGGGCGCGCTCCAGTTGGTCGACGAGCCGATGCTGGTGGACCAGGTCGTCGTGGAGCTGCTGGTCGAAGAACCAGACGCTGCCGCGACCATCCATCTTGGCCCGATTCTTGGCTACATCGGCATTGCGGATCAGCTCGCGCGCCGTATCCCCGTTGTCGGGATAAAGACTGATCCCCAGACAGGCCGTCACCTGGCGCCGCGATTCTTCTATCAGGAACGGTGCACGCAGAACCCGCTGGACCTTGTGAACCAGCTGCGAGACCACATCGTCGCGCTGAAAACTCGGGAAGGCGACCACGAACTCGTCGCTGGAGAGACGCGACATCATGTCGGAGGTGCGCGTCTCCCGATGCAGCCGCCGGGTCAGCTCGACCAGCAGCCGATCTCCGCATTCGTAGCCCAGGGTGTCATTGACCTCCACGAAGTTGTCGATATCCAGGTAGATCAGGACCAAACCGACACCCTGACGGCGACAATCGGCGATGGCATTGTCCAACTGATCTTCGAAGGCCTGGCGATTGGGCAGCCGGGTCAGCGAATCGAAGCGCATGGCGAAATCCAGCTCGCGATGCGCTCGCTTCTGATCGGAGAGATCCACATCGACGCAGAACATCAGCGGATCATCGGTGTGCTCGCCGAGCATGACGTGGTGAGAGAAGACCGTAACCGGCTCTCCACTCTTGTGCTGAAGCTCCAGCTCCTCGGCGGGGCTCTCGATCCCGTTGCGCATCCAGGCCGAATGCGCCTCTATCACCGGCTCGCGCATCGACTGCGGAATGATCAGATCTTCCAGCAACTGGCCCTGAGCCTCGTCGGCGGTATAGCCGTAAAGTCGGGTGCTGGCCTCGTTCCAGTAGATCACGCGGCGGTCGCGATCATAGCCCTGAACCGCCACCCTGGGCAGGCTCTCCAGCAGGGCCCGGAATCGCTGTTCGCTCTCCAGGTACTGGCGGCGCACGACCTCGAGATCGTCCTGAGCACTCGCATCGCGGGCTTCGGGCCATCTCGCTTTGATCCGTTGTCGCCAGCCCGCCAGCCAACGCCGCAAGCCGGTATCGCGTCCCCCCATCAACTTCCCCGTCATCGGCAGAGCCGTTCTGCCCTCACGATGGAACCGTTAGGGCTCGCCTGCAACGTTTGAGACGCCAATCCTCCACCCTGTCTGCCATTAAAACAAGCAGTTCCTGCAGTTCGTCTTTGCGGCGCCGGCTCATCTGCTTCGGGCTCTGCAGCCACAGATAGCGCGTGCGCTTGAGCGAGCCATCACCGGCGGCCTGCAGCGCCTTGTGCTCGCTGCGCCGGACCTGATCGACCGCGTGGCTCAGGTGCTGCGCGACGTGGAAACGGTCGAAAGCGATCTTGTGATCGGCGTCCGGGACGAACGCCCGCGTCGCGCGGATATAGGGCGCCCACATATCCATCGCCACCGTTCGCAGGCCGCTCAGCGTGGACGCGTCCTGTTCGCGGTACCAGTCCTCGAGCACCGACTGCTGGCGGCCGTCGCCGACGTGCAGCACCCGGTCCTCGCTGCTGATGACGGTCACGTACTCGTGGCGCCTGGCGAACGCGGTCTCATCGATGCTGATCGCCTCCGGCGTCGCCGCGGCACGTCGCGCCAGACCGCGGGCGACCGCCCGCTGCTGGACGCCGGCGACCACCGACCAGCTCAGCTTCAGGCGCCAAGAAACCGCCCCGCCGGGCTTTTTGTTCATGCGGTGCACTATGTATGGATGAACCCGCCCGGTTCGACCGACCGTAGGTTGGGTTGACGAAGGAAACCCAACGTGTCGAGTCCGAATCGCGGCGCATCGATAACCCGTGTCGATCCGCCGGCCAATGGAGCGTGTAGCGACGACCGATGCCTCGACTCGTTGGGTATCGCTGGCGCTCAACCCAACCTACGTTGCCGCCTCCCGCCTCGGCCCATAATTTGCTAATTTTCACGATGACCATCTACCGGGGGACCGCATGAGCCAGCCATTCGCGAGCGTGGGGGAGCGCACGGACGTCGGTCGTACGCGTCAGCGCAACGAGGACAGCCTGCGGGTTCACCGCGAGGCGGGTCTGCTTGTGGTGGCGGACGGCATGGGCGGCCACGCGGCCGGCGATGTGGCCAGCCGGATGGCGGCGGAGGTGGTGGAATCGGCCGCCGTGGATGAGGGACAGACGCTGGCGCAGGCACTCGGTCTGGCGCATCAGGCGCTGATCGAGGCGGGCCGCGATGGCCGCGGGGCGCCGGGGATGGGGACGACCTGTGTCGCCTGCCGGCTGCATGGGCGCCTGCTGGAGACGGCGTGGGTCGGCGACAGCCGGCTGTACCGGCTGCGCGGCGGGCGGCTCGAACAACTGTCGCGGGATCATTCGTACGTACAGGCGCTCGTGGATGCCGGCGAGCTCGCGGCCGAGGCGATGGCCACGCACCCGCAGCGCCACGTGCTCGCGCAGTGCCTCGGCAATGCCGCACCCGACGCCATCGAGGTCGATGCACAAACGATCCCGGCCGAGCCGGGCGATCGCCTGCTCCTGTGTACCGATGGTCTGAGCGGTGAACTCGCCGATGCGCGGATCGCGGAGCTGCTGGCGGCGGAGCCGGATGACCGGCGCGCGGCGCAGGCGCTGGTCGACGCGGCGCTGGCGGCCGGCGGCCATGACAACGTGACCGTCATCGTGGCGACCGTATGACCGGGAAATCTTCCGCGGAAGGCCTGACGGCGGCGGGCGCGACGGCGGAAGGCAGCCAGCGTGTCGATCGCTGGCTCTGGGCGGCCCGGTTCTTCAAAACCCGGGCGCTGGCCCGCAAGGCGATCGATGCCGGCAAGGTCGAGGTGAACGGTGCGCGGGCGAAAGCCGCCCGCGCCATCGGTGCGGGGGATCGTCTGCGGATCGGCACGCCCGCGGCCACCTTCGAGGTGATCGTCGCGGCCCTCAATTCGCAGCGCCGGCCCGCATCGGAAGCGCGCCAGCTGTATACGGAGACGGAGGAAAGCCGGGTCGCCCGCGAGCGCGAGGCCGAAGCGCGCCGCGAACGCCGCGCGGCGGTGGTGTTCGATCGCGGACGCCCGGACCGGCGCGAACGCCGCGCCTCGATCCGGTTCCGGCGGCGTCAGTCGGGCGACGACACGACCGACTGATGCGCCCGCGCGCATTGGGCACCGGCGAGCGGCATGCTATGTTACGCGCTCGTTCCACGGCCCCTGAATCCCGTTCATGAAACGTATTACCGCAATCATCAAACCCTACAAACTCGACGACGTGCGCGAAGCGCTGTCCGAGAGCGGCGTCAATGGCATGACCGTGACCGAGGTCAAGGGCTTCGGTCGGCAAAAGGGCCATACGGAACTCTATCGCGGGGCCGAATACGTGATCGATTTCCTGCCCAAGATCCGCCTCGAGGCGGTGGTCGCCGACGATGATGTCGACGCCGCGATCGAGGCCATGAGCCGGGCGGCCCGAACCGGGAAGATCGGCGACGGCAAGATCTTCGTCGAGAACGTCGAGCGGGTCATCCGCATCCGCACCGGGGAGGAAGGCGATGCCGCACTCTGAGGCGCGCCCGGACACCGGAGTCGCTTCGACCGGTGCCGCAACGGCGGACGCCATACCCGCGCAGAGACAACCGCGCATCATTCCGCGCGACGGCCATCCGGTCTCGCGCAAGAACATCGATCCGAATGCGGTGAAGGTCCTCTACCGCCTGAACAAGGCGGGCTACCAGGCCCATCTCGTCGGTGGCGGGGTACGCGATCTGCTGCTCGGTCGGCGACCGAAGGACTTCGATATCGCGACCGATGCCACGCCCGAACAGGTGCGGTCGCTGTTCCGCAACTGCCGCCTGATCGGCCGCCGTTTCCGGCTCGCGCATGTCGTCTTCGGCCGCGAGGTGATCGAGGTCGCGACCTTCCGTGCGGACCAGCCGGAGCCTTCCGGCGACGAGGACGGGGATGAGGGCGACGATCCCGATCGGGTCGTGCACGACGATGGCCGCATCCTGCGCGACAACGTCTTCGGTGCCATCGATGCCGACGCCTTCCGGCGCGACTTCACGGTCAATGCGCTCTATTACGATATCTCGCGCTTCGCCGTGCTGGACTTCACCGATGCGATGGCCGATATCGAGGCCCGGCGTCTGCGCCTGATCGGCGACCCGGAGGCGCGTTACCGCGAGGATCCCGTGCGCATGCTGCGCGCGGCGCGGTTCGCCGCCAAGCTCGATTTCGAAGTCGATCCGGCCACGGCCGAGCCCATCTTCGAACTCGGGCCGCTGCTCAAGGATATCCCGGCATCGCGCCTGTTCGATGAGACCCTCAAGCTGTTCCAGGGCGGTCACGCGCGCCGCAGCCTGGATCTGCTGGTGCGCTTCGATCTGCTGCAGTACCTGTTCCCGGCGGCCGATACCGCGCTGAAGGCACCCGATGACGGGTTTACCGCCCTGGTGCACCGGGTGCTGGAGAACACCGACCGGCGTATCGCCGAGGACAAGCCGGTGACCCCGGCGTTCATTTTCGCGGTCATGCTCTGGCCCGATGTCCTCGACCGCTTCGCCGCGCTGCTCGAGGAAGGGGAACCGCCGGTCATGGCGATGCAGCAGGCGGGCGCGCAGGCCGCGGATGCGCAGCAGGCGTGGACCTCGCTGCCGAAGCGTTTCTCGGGGCCGATGCGCGAGATGTTCGTCCTGCAGACCAAACTCGAACGCTACCGCGGCAAGCGGGCGCAGCGGCTGCTGGATCATCCGCGGCTGCGCGCGGCCTGGGATTTTCTCTGCCTGCGGCGCGACGCGGGCGAGGACCTGGCGGAGACCTGCGACTGGTGGCAGGCGGCGATGGAGGCGCATGTCGCCGGTGACCCCGCGCCCGCCGGCAAGGATGGCGGCGAGGAGAAGCGCTCCGGTTCCGGGCGGCGTCGGCGCCGCCGTGGCGGCCGCAAACGGCGTGGCGGTGGCGACGGCGGGAGCGGTGCATGAGTGCAGGTGCGGCGGCCTGGATCGGCGTCGGCAGTAACCTCGATGGCCCGGTCGGGCATGTGCGCGCCGCCGTCGATGCGCTGGCGCGACTCCCGGAAACGGATGTGGTCGCCGCGTCGCCCCTGT
>JAXHNC010000007.1:0-82612 GCA_034520925.1 Halofilum sp. (in: g-proteobacteria)
CGTGCGGCCGATCCAGATCGAGAGCCGGCCCCTTCGGAACGATCCGCGTCGGATTGATGGTCCCGTGGCTGTAGTAGTAGTGCTGCTTGATGTGCTCGAAGTTGACCGTCTCGCGCACGCCCGGCCACTGATACAGCTCGCGCAGATACCCTGACAGATTCGGGTAATCGGCGATCCGCTGGCGGTTGCATTTGAAGTGCCCGACATAGACGGCGTCGAATCGGATCAGCGTCGTGAACAGCCGCCAGTCGGCCTCGGTGATCCGCTCGCCACACAGATACCGGTTATCGGCGAGCCGCGCCTCGACGTGATCGAGTTCGGCGAACAGATCGTCGAAGGCCTCTTCGTACGCATCCTGGGTGGTCGCGAAGCCGGTCTTGTACACGCCGTTGTTGATGCGGTGATAGATGGGTTCGTTGATCGCCTCGATCGTCTCGCGCAGGTCCTCGGGATAAAAATCCTCGTCGTTGCCGGCGACGCCGGCGAAACCCGAATTGAACATCCGGATGATGTCGGCGGATTCGTTCGACACGATCGTGGCGCGCTCGCGGTCCCACAGCAGCGGCACGGTCACGCGGCCCGTGTACTGCGGGTCGACCATCGTGTAGAGCTGATGGTGGTAGCGCACGCCGTTGACGGGATCGCCGGTCCCCTCGAAGCGATGGATGTCGTCGCTGATATCGGCGGCGTATTCCCAGCCGTTCTCCAGCATGTGCGGATGGACCACGGAAACGCCGATGGCGTCTTCCAGACCCTTGAGCCGGCGGAAGATCAATGCGCGATGCGCCCAGGGGCAGGCCAGCGAGACGTACAGGTGATAACGGCCGCTCGCCGCCGGAAACCCGCCTTCGCCGCTCGGCCCGGGCGCGCCGTCCGGTGTGATCCAGTTGCGGTATTGCGGGCTTTCGCGTTTGAACCGCCCGCCCGTGCTCTTCGTGTCGTACCACTGGTCGTGCCAGACACCGTCGATCAGCAGGCCCATGAACGTGACTCCGTCGTCTGAGTGAATGGCGTCATGATGACGCCACTGACGGCCGTGATGGGTGAAACTTCCCGATCAGACCGTTCGGATCCATCGAACGGTCCCGTTCGCGGCGTTTTCAGGCGGCCGCATCCGTCGGGTCGGGCACGCCGACACCGGTCGCTCCGATCGCCGCGGGCGCGTCCCCGGCCAGGTGGAATGACGCGAATTCGCGGCGCTGCGGACAGGCGGCGCGGATGCGGTCGAAGGCCCGCGCGCGTTCCTCCGGCGGCTGGCGCAGCAGCCCCCGCAGACGGGCGTCGTCCGCGCGTGGATCCCACGCGGACAGCACGGCCTCAACCGGATCGGACCCGGCGGATGCCTCCGGTGCCGGCGGCAGTTCGGCGCGCCAGTCCCATCCATTGGTCACACCGAAGTGGCTGGCGGCGGCCGCCGCGATCATCGCCGTCCCGCGCAGACGCCCCTCCATCGTATGGCCGGCGATATGCGGTGTCGCGACATCGATCCGCGGCAGCAGCGCGGCATCGATCGCGGGCTCGCCCGCCCAGGTATCCAGTGCCGTGACGAGATCCGGCCCGTCGTCGAGACGCGTCGCCAGCGCATCCTCGTCGATCACGCCACCCCGGGCGGCGTTCATCAGCACGCTGCCTGCCGGCATGCGTTCGAGCGCCGCGCCGTCGATCAACGCCCGGGTCGGATACGGCCCGTCATCCACGAGGGGCACGTGCAGCGTGACGACATCGGACTCGAGCGCGGTCGCGAGATCCACGAAGCCTTCGCCGCCCTCTGCCTCCGCGCGCGGCGGATCGCAGATCCGCACACTGTAGCCGAGCGCACTCAGCCTGCGGGCGACCCGGGAGCCCACATGACCGGCGCCGACGATGCCCACGGTACCGCTGGCGAAACGCGCGCGACCCGCCGCATGCAGCGCCGCGAGCGCGGCGATGACCCAATCGGCCACGGCGCTCGCGTTGCAGCCGGGCGCATACGCGAACCCGATGCCACGATCGGCAAGCCAATCCCGGTCGACGTGATCGAAGCCACTGGTCGCGGTCCCCACGAAGCGCACATTCGAACCGCCGAGCAGCGCACGATCCACCCGCGTGACCGAGCGCACCATCAGGGCGTCCGCACGGGAGACGTCCTCGGTATCGATCTCGCGGCCGGGGACGGTGACCACGTCACCGAAGGCGGCGAAGGCCCGTCGGCCCGCCGCCATATTTTCATCAACAACCAGCCGCATGGATTCAGTCCGATTCGCATGTGTGGATTTCGAGCGGTCCGCTGAGCGTGCGGTGCACGGGGCAGCGGTCGGCGATCTCGAGCAGCCGCTCGCGCTGCGCCGCGGTCAGATCGCCCTGCAGCGAGATGCGCCGATGGATCAGCTCAAGCCGCCCCGACTCATGTTCGCACGCCGCGCAATCCTCGGCGTGCACGCGCTCGTGCCGCAACTGGACCGACACATGCCGCAACGGCAGCCCCTTGTGATCGGCGTACATCCGCAGCGTCATCGACGTGCATGCACCCAGGCCGGCAAGGAGATAATCGTACGGCGACGGTCCGGTATCACTACCTCCCGATTCGCGCGGCTCGTCCGCCAGGATGCGGTGACCGCCCGCATGCACGTCCTGCGCGAGGCGCCCGAGGCCGTTTTCCTCCACCCGCACCTCGCCCGGCTGCAGCAGCGGCCCCTCGCGGGCCGCGCTGCCCGCGCGCCCGAGATAGCGCGACACCCAGGCGTCCAGGACCGTGGCGACGTATTCGGCATCGGCCGACTGCGTCAGCAGGTGGTCGGCGTCGTCGAGCGAGACGAAACTCTTGGGATGCTTCGCCGCCTCGAACAGGCGCCGTGCATGCTCGATCGCCACGACCCGGTCCAGCGGCGAGTGCAGCACCAGCAACGCCCGGCCCAGCCGGCCGACGCGCCGGACCAGATCCCAGCGCGCGATATCGTCGAGAAAATCCCGGCCGATACGCAGCGAACGCCCGCCGAGTTCCACCTCCGCCGAACCCTCGTCCTCGATCTCGCCGACCGCATCGCCGAACTGCCGGCGTACGTGGGCCGGATCGGCCGGCGCGCCGATGGTCGCAACGGCCGTCACTTCGGGGATCTCGCCCGCCGCGGCCAGCACCGCCGCGCCACCGAGGCTGTGCCCGATCAGCACGCGCGGTCCGGCGTGGTTCTTCCGCAACCAGTCCGCACCGGCCACCAGATCGCCGACGTTCGACGAGAACGTCGTCGCCGCGAACTCGCCCTCGGACGCACCGAGCCCGGTGAAATCGAACCGCAGCACCGCCAGCCCGCGATCGGCCAGCGCCCGGCTGATCCGCCGCGCCGCGAGAAAGTCCTTGCCACAGGTGAAACAGTGCGCGAACACCGCCCACCCCGCGATGGCACCTTCACGCGGACGATCGATCCGCGCCGACAGCGTATGCCCCTCACTGCCGGTGAACTCGACCTCTTCGGTCACGACTTCAGTCATTGTTCAGATCCTCTGTGAGGCGGTGTGTACGAAATTCCCCGTAGGAGCGCCCTTGGGCGCGAATTGTCGAGGTCGGAGATCTGTAAGCGCGACTTCGCGCCCAAGGGCGCTCCTACAGGCAGATTTTGTAACACCCTCTGAAGAAATCACGGTCAATCAACTCTGCAGATACGTATAGGCCGAAAGTCCGTCTTCGAGTTCCCGGAGCAGGCTCGCCCGGTGGTCCGTATCGAGATCGATGTGGCTCATTTTTTCGCGGAAGCGGGCCAGCAAAGTGTCCGGATCGAAATGGACGTAGCGCAGGAGTTCCTCGACGCGATCGCCGCGTTCGGGATCGACCAGGCGCCAGCCGCCGTCTTCCGTGAGCTCGACATTGACCGAGTGCGTGTCACCGAACAGGTTATGCAGATCACCGAGGATCTCCTGATAGGCACCGACCAGGAACACGCCGAGCAGGTAATGCTCGCCCGGCTGGATCGCGTGCAGCGGCAGCGTCTTGAAGACGCCGTCACCGTGGACGTACTCCTCGATGTGGCCGTCCGAATCGCAGGTCAGATCCTCCAGGATCGCGTCGGTATCCGGCGGCTCATCAAGGCGTGTGAGCGGCATGATCGGGAACAGCTGGCCGATCCCCCAGACATCGGGCGTCGACTGAAACACGGAGAAATTGCAGAAGTATTTTGTCGCCAGCCGCTCCTGCAGCGTGGTGCGCAGTTCGGGATCGCGATACGGCCGCCGGGCAAGGCGGTCGCGGGTATCCTGGCAGATGGCGACGAACAGCCGATCGGCCGCGGCCCGCTCCGACAGCCCGAGCCGGCCCTCCGTATACAGCGCATGGACATCGGCGAGTGCGCGGCTGGCATCCTGGTAGCGCTCCGCCATCGAACCCGGCGGCTCGCTGTAGAGCGACCAGAGGTCATGCAGCGGCGTGGCGGCGTCCGGATTCGGTGCACTCGGGGTCGCGGCTGCTACCGGCTCGGTATCGATCACGTCCGTGAGCAGCACGGCGTGATGAGCGCTCATGGCCCGCCCGGCCTCGGTGTAGATCGCCGGGTGCGCCAGACCATGTTCATCGCACACGCGTGCGAGTTCACCGACGACCCGATCGGCATAGCGCTCGATGCCATAGTTCATCGAGAACTCGGCGCGCGAGTTGGAACCGTCGTAATCGACGGCCAGACCGCCGCCGACATCGACGGCCTCCAGCGGCGCGCCGAGGCCGATCAGTTCCGCGTAATAGCGGGCCGCTTCGGTCATGCCGGCGCCGATGTCGCGCAGGTTCGCGACCTGCGACCCCATGTGGAAATGCAGCAGCCGCAGCCAATGCAGCGCACCGTGCTCGCGCAGGCGCTCGACGATATCGATCACCTGCTGCGCCGACAGTCCGAACTTGGCCTTCTCGCCGCCCGTGTTCTGCCAGCGGCCGTAACCGATCGAGGCAAGGCGCACGCGCACGCCGAGGCTGGGCTCGACGCCGAGCCGGGCCGCCTCTTCGGCGACCAGCGCCACCTCGGACGGCTGTTCGACCACGATCCGCACGCGCAGGCCAAGGCGCACGCCGATCAACGCGAGCCGGATGTACTCGCGGTCCTTGTAGCCGTTGCAGATGACGACGCCGTTGCGCGCCTCCATCAAGGCCAGCACCGCCATCAGCTCGGGCTTGCTGCCGGCCTCG
Source organism: Halofilum sp. (in: g-proteobacteria) (assembly GCA_034520925.1). Lineage (GTDB taxonomy): Bacteria > Pseudomonadota > Gammaproteobacteria > XJ16 > Halofilaceae > Halofilum. The sequence goes on from JAXHNC010000007.1 coordinate 5,141, forward strand.
AGACCGACACGCGGGTCACCGGGGCGCTTGATGTGTTCGACCACGCTGCGCTGCTGATTGACCTTGATCGGGTAGACGGCCGTATAGGCGCCACCATAACCGTAGCGCTCGCGCGCGTGCCCGAACGCCTCACAGAGCGTATCGACGCGATCGTGGAGGATGTCCACGAAACGCACGAGCACGGGCAGCTGCAGCGCCGCCGCCCGAGCCTCCTCGGCCAGTTCGGCGAGCACGACCGCGCGCCCGTCCCGGCGCGGATAAACGACCGCGCGGCCAGCGGAGTCCACGTCGAAATAGCCCGCACCCCAGTGCGCGACGTTATAAACGTGGCGAGCCTCGTCCAGTGTCCAGTCGGTCATCGGCGTTCCAGTCCGGTTGCGTGCCTGCAGGGCGCAGGGCATTATCCGACACCCCGGCGCGGGGCGCGACCGCGCGCCGGATTACCGGGTCCGCGCCCGGGCGTCCACGGTACGCGGCCGCATGCCACGGAAACGATGCCATGACACTCGATCACGACAAGTGGTTCACCGAAGTCTGCCGCGAATCCGGCTCGGCGTTTTCGCTTGAACTCGGCCCGCAGGGGCGGCTCCATCACGAGGTGTCCGACTTTCAGACGATCGACGTGTACGACACGGTCTGGTTCGGGCGTGCCCTCGTGATCGACGGCTTCCTGATGCTCTCCGAGCGCGACAACTTCCTGTACCACGAGATGCTCGCGCATCCGGCGCTGTTCGCCCACCCGGCGCCGCGCAAGGTACTGATCGTCGGCGGCGGCGACTGCGGGACACTGCGCGAGGTGCTCAAGCACGACGCGGTCGAGCAGGTCGCCCAGGTCGACATCGACGAGCGCGTGACGCGGGTCTGCGAAGACTGGTTCCCGGAGCTGTGTTCCGCCAACGGCGATCCGCGCGCGCGGCTGGCGTTCGCGGACGGGATCCAATGGGTCAAGGACACGCCGGCCGAATCCCTCGATCTGATCATCGTCGACAGCACGGACCCGATCGGTCCCGGCGAGGGTCTTTTCACGGAGGCGTTCTACCGGGACTGTCAGGAAGCCCTCGCGCCCGGCGGCATGCTGGTGCAGCAGAGCGAATCCCCGCTGGCGCATCTCGACAGCATCATCGGGCCGATGCATGCCGCGATGCGTGGAGCCGGCTTCGACGATACGCGTTCCCTTTATTTCCCTCAGCCGGTGTATCCCACCGGCTGGTGGAGCGCCACCCTGGCGCGCAAAGGCGCGGCGATTGCATTCGAGCGCGCGGCCGCCGCCGAGGCGCTGCCGTTCGCGACGGATTACTACACGGCGGACATCCATCGCGCCGCGTTCGCGCAGCCGGCGTTCGTGCAGCGCCGGCTCGACGGCGCATCCTGACGCGGGGCAGGCATCGGCGGACGGATCGTTTCCGACCATGGCCGTGACCTGGATCGGGTTTGTGACACCCTCGCCGGTCGGCTATGGTGACATCATTATCCGGAGATCGAATCAATGCAGCGTAATCCGTTTGAAGAAATGAGCGAGCGCCTGAGCCGCCTCCTGCCGGAGAGCGCGCACGAACTGCGCGCCGACTTCGAGCGCAATGCGAAGACCGTCATGCAGCAGACGCTCTCGCGCATGGACCTGGTGACGCGCGAGGAGTTCGACGTCCAGGCCGAGGTGCTGGCCCATACCCGCGAACAGCTCGAATCGATGGAGGCGCGCGTGGCGGAACTCGAGCGCCACGCCGGCATCCAGCCGACGGCGCCGGCCAGCGACGAAAGCCCCGCCGACCCCGAGTAACAGCCGCCCACAATCCGTTCGCGAGAGGGAACTCGCTCATGACGCTCGCCGTCGTTCACAGCCGCGCCCTGGTGGGCATCGACGCCCCCCAGGTCGATGCCGAAGTGCATCTCGCGGGCGGACTGCCGTCCCTGTCGATCGTTGGTCTGCCGGAGACGGCGGTCAAGGAGAGCAAGGACCGCGTGCGCGCGGCGCTGCAGACGGCCGGCTTCGAATTCCCGCAGCGCCGCATCACGATCAACCTCTCGCCCGCGGACCTGCCCAAGGAAGGCGGGCGCTATGACCTGCCCATCGCGCTCGGCATCCTCGCGGCCTCCGGCCAGATCCCGCTGGCGGCCCTCGAAGGGCAGGAGTTCGTCGGTGAACTGGCGCTCGGCGGCACGCTGCGCCCGATCCGCGGGGCGCTTCCGGCGGCCGTCGGTGCCGGACAGGCCGAGCGCGCCCTGACCGTACCGCGCGACAATGCCGACGAGGCCGCTCTGGCCGCCACCACGCCGATCCATCCCGCCGACCATCTGCTCGACGTGTGCTCCGGCCTGCGGGGCGAGAGCGAGCGCGCGCAGCACCCGCCCCCCATACCCGCGCACGGCTCACGCGTGAGCGCACCGGATCTCGCCGATGTCCAGGGTCAGCAACAGGCCCGGCGCGCGCTGGAAATCGCCGCCGCCGGGCAACACAACCTGCTGTTCATCGGTCCACCAGGGACCGGCAAATCCATGCTGGCCTCGCGGCTGCCCGGGATCCTGCCGCCGATGACGCCGGCGGAGGCCCTTGAGGCGGCGACCATCGCCTCGATCGCCGGCGAGCGCGATCCCGCAAGCCACTGGGGCCTGCGGCCGTTCCGGGCACCGCACCACACCGCATCCGGCGTCGCGCTGGTCGGCGGTGGCGGTCACCCGCGCCCCGGGGAGATCTCGCTGGCGCACCGCGGCGTGCTCTTTCTGGACGAGGTGGCGGAATTCGATCGCCGCGTACTGGAAGTGCTGCGCGAGCCGCTGGAGACGGGCGCGATCACGATCTCGCGCGCGGCCCGGCGCGCGGAGTTTCCGGCCCGCTTCCAGCTGCTCGCCGCCATGAATCCGTGCCCCTGCGGCCAGCGCGGCGATCCGACCGCGATCTGCAGCTGCTCACCGGAGCAGGTGGAGCGTTACCGGAGCCGGATATCCGGGCCGTTTCTCGACCGCATCGACATGCACCTCGAAGTCCCCCGCGTGCCCCGCGAGCGCATGCGCGCCGAGGCCGCCGCCGAGACCAGCGCCTGCGTGCGCGCCCGCGTCGAGGCCGCGCGCGAGCGCGCCCTCGCCCGCCACGGCCAGGCGAACGGCGTGGTGGATGGACCGGAGATGGAACGCACGGGCCGCTTCGACACCGACGCCCTGCGCCGGCTCGACGGCATGATCGACGCCCTCGGCCTCTCGGCGCGCGCCTACCATCGCGTCCTGCGACTCGCGCGCACGATCGCGGATCTGGCCAACAGTGAGCGGGTGGATGAGGCGCCGGTGGTCGAAGCGATGTCCTACCGCGCGCTCGACCGGCCGATGACCGGCAGCTGACACCGTTTGCGGGGTACATAACGAGCAACGCCGGCGCGGGGCCGGCGTTGCGGAATGCAACAGGTGATTCACTCGATCACGGCGAGACACCCGCCTCCTCGAGCATGTACGTGATGGCACGCTCGATCTCTTCCTCGCTGGCGGAACCGCCCTGGGCCGGCATCTGATTAAAGCCGTTCACGGAATGATCGATCAGGGTCTCCATACCCTTCTGCGCGCGCTCTTCCCAGGCCGCCGTGTCGCCGAACACGGGCGCCCCCAGCGTTCCGTTCGCGTGACAGGCCGAGCAGACGCCTTCGTACACCGCCTGGCCGCTCGCGCGGCTCGGCCGGCTCATCGCTCCGCCGCCGCCACTGGCTTCGGCCACCACCGGCCCACCCATGTTGACCTCACCGATCGGCGCGACCCGCTCGGCGATCACTTCCGCCTTGGTCATGCCGGACGGGACATAGGTATCGTCCGAATCGCCGATCAACAGCGCGGCCACGAGAAACAGGACCGCAAGCGCCCCCAGGATCACGAGGACCAGCGGGAACATCTCGCGAAACTTCAGTTCTTCCGAATCCATACCTGCTCCAGAAACCGGGGGCGGGCAAAACGCCGGTCGCAGTCCAGCGCCGGATTATACAGCCCGGCCGCTCGCGGTAAAACGCCAGCCGATGGACGCGCCCCGGATGCCGCGCGTATCATCCGCTCCCCCGCCGGGGATTGCCCCGGGAAACCGCAGCTTGTGCGCATCCGCGCCGCTGCGCGGGACGCGCCGACATGGACGCATCGGCAGCCTCCACGTATCATCTGCAGTCGCCCAGCGCCCGTAGCTCAGCTGGATAGAGCGTCGGCCTCCGAAGCCGAAGGTCACAGGTTCGAATCCTGTCGGGCGCGCCATACACGCAAGAAGCCGCCCCCGAAGGGCGGCTTTTTTCGTGTATGGGGTCCCCGATGGCTCCGTTTCGAACCTGCGTTCGACGAATCGGCAGGACTGCCGATTCGGACGCCGACCGAAGGGAGGCGCCCGAAGGGTGGCCGCCATGGATGGCGGCCATCTATCCTGTCGGGCGCGCCATACATAAAAAAACCGCCCTAGTGGCGGTTTTTTTTATGCACTCGACTTGGCCGAACCTACAAATCCCGAGCATACGCCCGCAGATCCGCCAACGGCACGATCTCGAGCGTGCCCTCATGGGTCGCCTCCAGAAAAACCGGCGCGGCATGCCCCGCGCGCCGGGCCTCCTGCCAGCGCACCGCACAGACGCACCACCGATCGCCGGGCTGCAGCCCCGGGAAACCGAATTCCGGATGCGGCGTCGTCAGATCATTGCCCTGTCGGGCCGTGTACGCCAGGAAATCCTCGGTGAGTTCGACGCAGATCGTGTGGGCGCCGAGGTCCTCGGGGCCGGTGTTGCAGCAGCCGTCGCGATAGAAACCCGTGAGGGGATCGAGCCCGCAGGCGGCCAGCGGCTCACCCATCACGTTTTTCGCGTTTTCGATCTTCATCGTGCCCCCGGCCAGTAGACCATGCGGACGTTGCCGGGATGCTACCGCGAGCAGGCGCCCGAACGAAGCCCGGGGCCGTCCAGTAGCCCCGGGCCTGGCGTACGAGCGCCTTTCGAAACGCGGTTATTCGACGACGAGCTTGCCGTTCATCATCCCGTAGTGTCCCGGGAACGAGCAGAAGAACGTGTAGTCGCCACCGGCCTCCAGCTGCGAGGTGTCGAAGCGGACGCTGGTGGTCTCGCCACCGCCGATCATCGACGTGTGGGCGATCACGCGGTCGTCGCCGGCCGGGACGTATTCCTGGTCCTTGCCGGCCTGCATCCCGGCCTGGGCCACGGACTTGTAATCCCCGGTCTCGGTCACGACGACGTTATGACCCATCTGGTCGACCGACATCTGACCGACGTGTTCCAGCGTGAGCTTCACCTCGTCGCAGTCGGCACCAACCACCAGCTCGGACTTGTTGTACTGGATCTGGTCATTGCCGGTGATGGTCAGCTCACAGGTTTTCGCGGCCGCGGGGGCAGAGAATCCAAGCGCGATACCGACCATGCCAAGCAGGCAGAGCATCTTCCTCATTACAGCGAACTCCTTCGGTAGAGAAAAAATCCTGGATACATATCCGATCGCGGTGATCGGATGACACCACGCACTTCGCGGGCCCCGCCGCGCCGGATGCGCACGCGAGCAAGCCTGCAGGTTACGAGGGACGAACGCATTGATACGGATCAATCGGTATTCGCGAGCCGGCGCAGATGTTCGACATCCGGCACGCGGACACGCTCTCCGCTGATCTCCAGACCCTCCTCGCGCAGTGTGGCCAGCGCACGGGAGAGCGTCTCGGGCTTCATGCCGAGCCGCGCCGCGATCAACCCCTTGTCGATCGGCAGGTGGAGATCGGCCGCCCCGCTGTCGGGAGACACGAGCCCCAGCAGGAAGGTCGCCAGGCGCTGCGATGCCGAATGGGACTGCAGCTGTTCGAGCGCCGTTACGAGTTCGCGCAGGTGGCGCGACATCGCGGCGAGCATGTTGCGCGCCACCCTTGGCTCTTCTTCCAGAATCGAGAGTAACGGGTCCGCGGGCACGGCCAGCAGGCGTGCCGGCGTCGCGGCGCTGGCCGAGACCGGATAGTCGCCGCCGGCGAAGATCGCCGCCTCGGCGAACGATTCGCCGCGCGTAAAGACGTGGACGACGCTTTCACGACCTTCGGCGGTCGTGCGGAAGACTTTGACCCAGCCGACGAGCACGACGTAGAACCAGGCGGCGCGTTGGCCGCGCGCAAACAACTGTTCGCCGCGGGCCGGGCAGATCACGCGGGCCGGCTCCAGCAGGCGTTCGATCATGGCCGCCTCGAGCCCCTCGAAAATCGGGAGACGCGCGACGAGCTGCCAATCCGGCGCCTCGAGCCGCCCGCCCGATCGCGGCGCGTGGGTATCCGTCATCGGGGGCCTCGCCCGTTCAGGCCAGGGCGGCCTGCCGCCGTGCACGATCCCGGCGCGGGACCTGGGCCAGGAGATAATCCATCTGGTCGGCCAGGATGCGCCGGTTCTCCAGGATCATCGCCTCGGCCCGCGAGGGGGTGTAGGGGATGTACAGCATCTCCAGCGCGCATTCCTCGACCAGCCGGTCATCCTTTTTCTGGTTGCAGGCCCGGCAACTGGTGACGACGTTGTCCCAGATGTCGCTGCCGCCGCGCGATAACGGCTGAACATGGTCACGCGTCAGCAGGGCGGTACGGCCATCGAAAACCTCGCCGCAATAGCAGCACAGGCGTCGGTCGCGCAGGAACAGTGCCGCGTTGGTGAGCCGCGGAACGGTCGAATCGTAGAACGCGGCGCGGGCCCCCGAGACGGCGACGATGGACGGGATATCGATCTGGCTGCGCAGGCCGGTCCGGGCGCAGGTGCCGCCATGCAGCACGACCGCGGTCTCCGGCGAGGCCCAGGCGACCTCGTCGCGCAGCAGGTAACCGGCCGCGTTACGGACGTCGATCCAGCGGATCGGTCGCCCACCCGGGTCGGTCTTCAGAATCATCGGTGTCCGGTCCATCAACACGGTGTCCACTCCTGGCCGATCGGCCGTCAGGGATCCGGATGAACGGCGCCACGGGGGCGCTGACGCCAATCATGGCATAAATCGGGCCAGGGCGTGTGCATACCCGATCAATGACTGCTCGCCGCTCGAACCGGCGCGCCTCGATCCACTACCGACAGCCACGACCGAACGGTGCCCCGCTGAAACCGGGCTGCTCGCCGAATCTGATCAATCTGTAGAAATGCATAAACATGTTCTTAAATGCATATATTACATATATTTTATATTTATTGAAATTAAAACGCTCTAAAGCAGGATAAACGCGCTCAAACATTCAGGAGAGAGTCATGCAGGCAGTAACACGGACACTGGCGCGGGTTTTCGGTGGCGCATTCATCACGGCGGCCGTGCTCCTGGCGCTACCGGTTCATGCAGACGATCGCTATATCACCGTGGCCTCCACGACCTCCACCGAGGCCTCGGGCCTGTTCGGCCACATATTGCCGGCGTTCGAAGAGGAAACCGGGATCGACGTCCGCGTGGTCGCCGTCGGCACCGGCCAGGCCATCGAGATCGCGCGTCGCGGCGATGCCGATGTCCTGTTCGTGCACCACAAGCCCTCCGAGGAGGAATTCATCGCCAACGGCCACGGGGTCAAGCGCCATCCGGTGATGTACAACGACTTCATCATCGTCGGCCCCGGCGCTGACCCGGCCGGCATCGAGGGCATGAACCAGCGCCCCCGAGGCGTTCGCGACGATCGCCGAGGCCGAGGCCCCGTTCACCTCGCGCGGCGACGACTCGGGGACCCACAAAAAGGAACTCGAGATCTGGGATAAAGCCGGCGTCGACGTCGCCGAGACGGCGGATCCTGGTATCGCGAGACCGGCTCCGGCATGGGCCAGACGCTGAACACCGCGGCCGGCATGAACGCCTACGCGCTCGCCGACCGCGGCACCTGGATCAGCTTCGAGAACCGCCAGGACCTCGAACTCCTCGTCGAGGGCGATCCGGACCTGTTCAACCCGTACGGCGTGATCCTGGTCAACCCGGAGAAGCACGATCACGTGAAGACGGAGATGGGCCAGCAGTTCATCGACTGGCTGACCTCGGAGGAAGGCCAGGACGCGATCGCCGGCTATCGGCTGCGCGGTCAGCAGTTGTTCATGCCGGACGCGAACGGGGACGACTGAGATGCCCCGGCCCGCACGCACGCTGGCCACCGCGCTCGCTGCAACGCTCGGGGTCACCCGCCCGTCGATGGCCGATGATCCCGTGCGGATCCATGCCGCGGGCAGCCTGAAACAGGCCATGAGCGAGGTCAGGGAGAGGGCGGCCCCGTTGTCCTTTTCACGCGCAACCGCCTTTGCGCGCTCGCCCGGGAGGATGCCCCGCCCGGGCGGGGCATCCAGTAGCGCCCACCCGTTGCAGACAATCAGGGGGCGCTTACGCTGTAGACCGTGGTCGTGCCGGTGACCTCGTTGCCCACCACCAGCAGATCCTGGCCGTTCGGGCTGTCGGCCGCGGCGATGAACACCAGCCCCTCCGGACCCCAGTCGCCCGCCTGATCGAGGCCGACCGCGCCACTCTCCAGGTCGGCGCCGTCGACGGTGAAGTCTCGGTTGTTGATGTAGTCGACGAACCGCGGCAGTCGGGGATTGGTCACGTCGTACATCATGATCCCGCCGACGCGCTCGAGCCCGACGAATGCGTAGGTGCGGCCGCTCAGCGTGGTGGTGACCACGCCCTCCGGCTCCGGGCCCTTCGCATCACTGCGAGTGTCGCGCTCCGGGGAGTCGTCGTCGTTGTCATCGTTGAAGGTGAACGGCGTGCTGCCGAAGCGGTCCAGGTGGGCCGTGATGCGCTCGAAGCCGTCGCCCGTGTCACCGATCACGCCGGTGCCGAGTTCGACCACGGACAGGGAACGACCACCGAACGACAAGAGCTGCTCGATATTGCCATCGGCATCCGTATCACCGGCGAACGCCTGGTCCTGGTTGATGTCGTCGCAGGAGACGGTGAGCTCGCCCAGCTCGGCATCCGCCTGAACCGACATCGGGAACACGTTGGCATCGAGATTGAGCGAGCCGCCGGCATCATCCTTGATGGCACACTCGTCGGTGTCCTCGCCGCGCCCGTCTCCCTCGTTGGCCGTCACGACGTAGGTGCTGCCGTCGGCCATGAAGGTATCGATGCCGTCGGGCATGTACAGACCGGCTACATTGGCCCGAGCCTTGATGTTGATGCACGCCGGATCCATCGCAGTGCATGTGCCGTCGTCATCGCTCGCGTCCATCGCGTTGAAGCCGAGACCGTGGTCCTTGGTACCGAGCGCGACGATCCGGGCGATCGACGCGCCCGCGCCCGACAGGTCGATCTCGGCCAGCGCGTTGTTCTCCTGCAGGCTGACCACGGCGCGGCTACCGTCCTCGGCCACGGTGATGAACTCCGGCTCGAGATCGTTGGCTACGCTGCTCGCGTTGGGGTTGATGCGCACCCCGTCCGGCAGCTCGCCGGCACGCACGCCGCCGCTGTTGAAGTCTGCAAAGCCGAGTCGGGTCTCCGAAGCGCTGCCGACACCGCCGGACAGGTCGATGACGCTGATCGAGCCGGGCACGTCCGCGGCGAAGTCACGCAGCTCATCGTTGCCCGAATCCTCGGGCACCTCGCCCTCGTTGGCCACCAGCAGCGTGTTGCCGTCGGGCGTGAATGCGACCATGTCCGGCAGTGGTCCGGCGCTGGCACTGCCCTCGAAGGTGATGCCGCCACTCGCCGGATCGACGCTGTAGAACGCCACCCGGCCGTCGTTCGTGGCGGTGGCATCCTCCAGTGCCGCGGCGACGATGCCGTTGCTGCTCACCGCCACGCTGTTCACGCCATCGACCGTACCGCCGACGTCCGTCACCGGATCGAGCTGCGTGGTACGGGTCGGATTGGCGGGATCACTGAAGTCGAGCACGTCGATCGTGCCGGCATCGGCATTGATCACGAACAGCTGCTGGCTGGCGCTGTCGTGCGCGCGACGATCTCGGCCGCGCCCTCGTCGAAGCTCGCGCCCGGGGCCGCGAACCGTCCGATCTGGGCGAGACTGCGCCGGAGGCCGGCAGATCGAAGACCGTGTCGCTCTTGCCCGTCAAGCCCAGGTTCTGGATCCGGTTATCGGCAACCGGCTCGTTCTCACCCGCCTCGAAGACAGAGGCATCGGCGGGGAAGAACCGCACCAGGTACTCGGCGAGCGCGTCCTGCTCGCTGCCCGCACCGGCGAACGAGCTCGCGCCGGGATCCGTACCGAGATTCTCGACGTCGGCGCGGTTCGGTGCCGAAAGCCCGTTCAGCGGATAGCCGTCGCCACAGCTCTCGCCCGCGTTACCCACGCACTTGGCGATGAAGTCGAGGATGACCAGGCGGAACGTACGGCTGCTGACACCCTGCAGCATGCCATCTTCCACGATGCGGTCGATCACGGCCCCGCTGTCGTCCACCACGGCCAGGTCCTGCAGCCGGCTGAGGCTGCCCACGCCCTGATTGGTATCGTTGCCCGGCCGGGCCGGCATGGACGGATCGAAACTGAAGCGCAGCCCCGCGACCTGCGGGAACTGCCCGGGTGTCGCACCCGCGCCCGTGCCCGCGACCGCGTGCTCCATGATGTCGGCCAGCTCGGCCGCGCGTGCACCGTCAGCAGGGTGAGGCCGTTGTTGAAGCGCAACGCCGTCTCCAGATCGAGCTGACTGATCCCGCCCGCGGGCTTGCCGATGTCGGCGTCGGCGGCCGGCGGCAGGAACTGCAGGTCGTCCGGGTCGTTCGAGCCGGCGGGTTGCACGGCCCGACCGATCGCGCTGCGGATGCCGCCACCGTTCTTCAGCGAGATCAGCGTGCGACCATCGGCCTGCTGGGCGAGCCACAGGTTGGCATCGGCCGTGAGGTTGCCGAGGTTGGTCTCCTCGGTGCGCACCTGCGAGCGACGCCCATCGAGATAGACATCGGTCACGCCGAGGACGTTGCCATCCTTGGCCTGGAGCACCGCCTGGAGTTCCATGGTGATGTCCGCGACCGCCTCGATGGGATTGAACGCGGCGTTGATGGTGTCGGTCGCGTAGGCACCGCTGACCGCCGCATCGATCGTCTCCGGCAGCACCACACCCGCATCATCGAAGCCGACCACCAGGCGCCCGAGATAGCGGAAATCGCCGGCCGTGTTCACGAGCAGCACGGGATCGCCGTTCGGCGCCTGGAACTCGAGCGGATACGTGTCCGCCGCTGTATCCCCGGAGCGCAGCGTATCGGTACCGTCGGCCAGGATCGTGTTGGAGCCACCCGCGACGATAACGTCCACGTTGTTCAGGCGCGTGGCGAGCGCCTTCTCGATACTGATCTGCTGCATGTGCGCCAGCAGCACGATCTTGTCGACCCCATCGCTGACCAGGGCATCCACCGTGGGCTGAATGGCCTCGGCGAGTGCGTCGAGATCACCCGAGACCGCGGCATCGAACGGGGACGGGCTGAACTGCAGACCCCCGGCACCGGTGATGCTGGGCAGCTTCGGCGTGCTCGCGCCGACGAGGCCAATGGTCTCGCCGTTGACCTGCACCGTCGCGCTGCCGGCGACCGAGCTCGCCTGCGCCGGCTGGCCGTCGCTCACACGGATGTCCGATGGGTCCGCCTCCGGATTCGCGTCCGCCGAGAAATCCGTATTCGCCGAAAGGTAAGGGAACCGTGCGCCCGGCCAGCCGCCATCGCTCTGCAGCAGCTCCGTGAAGGCCTCCGTCCCGGCATCGAGATCATGGTTGCCGAGGGCCGAGGCCGCCACGCCCATCTCGTTCAGCCAGGCGATGTTGGCGCGGCCATTGCCCGGCTCGCCGAGCACGCCGGCAAGGCCGTCGTCGGATGCGGCGAAGAACTCGGGGCCCGGGATCAGGTTGTCGCCCGAGCTGACCAGCAAAGTGTTGTCCGGCTGTCTGGAACGGAAACCGTCCACCAGGGCCGAGAAATTATCGGCATCGTCCACGCCGCCAGAGCCGTCGACATCCGCAAAATGGAGCAGCTGCAGCTCGAAAGCGGGCGTGTCAACCGAGTCGCCGTTGTCAGGCGTTACCGTCGTTGTTGCCATTACCGCCGCCGTCGCCACCGCATGCAGCAAGCATCGCAGCCGCTGCCGCAGAGAGCAGTACGGATCTTATTTTCATGGCTCATGCCTCTTCGCATTGTGTTTGATATCCACGAGCCTGTCCGGGGAACCTGCGCCGTAGCGTGCGCGTGGCACAGGGAGGCGATTCTGTCGATCGTGAAACGAGCATGGTGGGTGCGATTCGACTGAGGCGATCGGATGGCGGCACGGGCATCTCGCTGGTCGCGCGCTATGACGCCGACAACTGGGGCGTGGTGGCCGGCGCGGACAATCGCGGCGCGTCGCCGACGCTTCGCCTCCGAGAGCAACCGCGGCAACAACAACGACATCGAGTACGCGGGTGCCATGGGTGGTTACGACTACGGCGCGGGCGATGTCTACGTCGGTGTGCAGGACGTCTCCCCGGATCAGGGCAATTCGTCCACCGAGGTCGCGGCGATCGTCAAGCACGGCCTCGACATCGCCTGGATGTGGTTGATCGTGGTGCCACTGCCCACGGCCTCCAGGGTCAGGCCCTGCACCTCCTGGTCCGGCCGGAAGCCCTTGCCGCTTTCGGCAATGATGAAGTACTCCATCGTGCCCTTCGACTCGCTGTTATCGGTGCCACCGAACCAGCGTCCCTCACCGACGGTGCGGCCTCGGTCTGCAACTGATCGTCCTCGTTGGTGTCATTGACCCTCACCGTATCCGCTGAGCACGATACCACCAGCCCTGGCCGCGGCCGCCGAGCTCGGTCGGGTCATCCTGGATCCGGTCCGTGGCACTCGGGTCATCGTTGATCGCGCCGAGAATGATCGGCTGCTCCGCCGTACCGCGCGCATCGATCGTCGAGCCACGCGTAATCACCACCGCCGGGTTGTTCTCATCGGAGCCCATGAGCTGCGTGCCCGCCTCGATCACCATCTCATCGTTGGCCACGGTGAGCGAACCGCCCTCACTGGCCTCCTCGTTCTGGCCATTACCGACATTCAGCGTGTCTTCGAGGAGATAGACGTGATCGTTGGTCAGCGTACCCGCGTCGGAATCGTACCTGCCTCCGGGAATGACGCAGACCGGGAACGGAATACCGAACACGCTGACCTGACCACCATCGAGGAAGGTGTCGCTGATGGTGGAACATTCATTGGTCGGTGACGGCGCAATCGTGCCATCTTCGATCTCGGCCCGCAGCGGGTGGAAGTTGTCCGAGCCCGGCAGGTTGCCGTCAACATTGGGGTGACGGAAGGTCCAGCCGTCCCAGAACGGGCCGCCGTTACCGGGGATGTCGTCGGCATCGGCAGCACTCGGGGTCAACGGCGCCGAAGTAGTCCTCCGGCGTTACCGAGTTGCCATTCGGCGTGCTGAACGGGCCATCGAATTCGCTGCTGGTGTCTTCGCTGGTGTTGATGGCGAGCGTCGACGGGTTGATCGAGAACCCTGCCGGCGAAGCGGTCACGGCGTATCGATCAGTGTTGCTGAAGTCCTGCTGGAAGCTGGCGGCATCGCTGCCGCCGCCGTTATCGCCGCCGTTATCGCCGCCGTTATCGCCGCCGTTGTCGCCGCCGTTATCGCCGCCACCGCCGCCGCCACTGCTGCCGCCACCGCAGGCGGTCACGGACAGGGCGGCCAACAGGGCGAGGGCCAATTTTGTTTTGGGATAGTACATGTACTTCCTCCTCGGTCATTACGTTGATCGATGCGTAACGCGGCATCGTTATTAAACTTTATACAGCTCCTATTAAAAAACTATTGCAGCTGCATGTCGTTTCAGTGAATCAACCGGCCCACCATGCCTGCTCCGCGGACCGGGCCAGCGCGCACACCTGTTGGATCCAGTCACCTCAGAAGCGGTAGCTCAGCGATGTGCTTACGTCGACGCCCCGGGTCTCGGAGCGGAAACGCGCCCGCCTGGAGCGACTCGATATCCTCATCGAGCAGGTTGCGAACACTGAAGCTGAGTTTCAGATCATCCGTCCACGTGTACGTGTACTTGGCATCGAGCGAGTTGACCGGCTCCTGGAAGATATCGGGTTGCCCCGCCTCACCGGTGCCCTGCAGCCGTTCCCCTACGCGATTGAAGGAGACGGTCGCATCATGTTTGGCACCCTGATAGCCAAGCTGCAGGTTGAACACGTGATCGGCCTGCCCCTGGAGATTGCGTTTTGTGTTGGTAGCCCGCCCCTGTTCGTCGAGAGTGACCTCGGAATCGGCCAGGGTCAGGTTGGCCTGCACGTACATGTTGTCCGCCCAGCGGGGCTGTTGCCGAAGGCCCGCGTGATGCGCGTGAAGTCGCTCCGCATAGAGGCCTCGATACCGAACACCTCGGCACTGTCGGCATTCGTCGCGCGGGGCTGGCTGGCGGAACCAGCGAACGCGATGAAGCTCTGTTCAATCGGATTCGTGTAATCCTTGAAGAAGGCGCCCAGAGAAAACGCCTCGCGTGGCGATGGGTACCACTCCCAGCGCAAATCGAAATTATCGATCTCCGCGGGCTCGACATCGGTACTGCCGGCGAATTGCTCACCCGTCTCCGGATCGAAATACTCCGCCCCCGATATCTGATTCAGCAGGGGTCGGGAAATGGTCTTGCTGTACGAGGCACGGAACTGCATATCCTCGACAAAACGCCACTTCACGTTCACCGATGGCAGCGTGTCATAGCGCTCGAAATTGCCGGCTATCTCCGGATCTCCCTCGAAGCCACCACCGCGCTCGGTCCGCATTTCGAAATCGGACGATTCCCGGCGTACGCCAATCGAACCGCTCACCGTCTCTTGCCAGTCGAAGTCGGTCTTGATGTAGACCGCGTCGATCTCCGCTTCGCCCTCCTGGCGGTCGGTGCTCTGCGTCGCGTCGTCCACGCGGATGGTGTCACCGATATTCTCGGGCGCGAACAGATCTTCCGGGTCCTGGCTGATGTCGGGGAACTCCCCGTCATCACCCCGCTGCGTCGTGTAGCTCAGGCGCTGCAAATCGGAGACACGCTCCTGCCGGTAGGTATCAACGCCACCGACCACGTCAAGCTCGAACGCATCGCGCCGCACCACCGGAAAGGTCAGATCGAGGCCGAGGTTGGTGACGTCGTCTTCACTCTCCGAGAACAGGCGCGTAGTACTGTCATCGCGCAACGTGGTCTCACCGTTGCTCTGAATCTTCAGGTCGTATTGCCGACGGTCGGGGTTGTCGCGCGACGCCTGGGCCACGAGCGTCCGCCAGTCGAGCTCGATGCCGTCGAAGTCGTGCTCACCGACAAACTGCTGACCGAGCAGCTCGCGCTCATTCCAGTCGAGCAGGAACCGATTGATCTCGAGATCGTCGCTCTGGCCCACCACGCCCCTGGAGACCTGCGAACGCTTCTTGGTATCACGGAGGATGAGCGTGTTGCTGGTGACGCTATGGTCTCCCCAGTCAAGGCCGGCGGTGATCAGGCCGCCGACACCTACATCCATGTCCGTGCGTTTCTCGGTCAGATCCTCGTCGCCGATGACCAGCTCGTTGCCGCCCCGGAGACTGAAATCACGCCGGACGCGCTCGCTGTTGCGATACTTGCGCGACCAGCCGAGCTGGGCACGAACACCGAGGTCGGCGCCAAACGCGTCGCCCACGGTGCCGCCGCTTATGCTGAAGCCGGTATCCGCTGGCAACGTCTTGTCGTCCAGTTCCCAGGTGTTCGACAGCTTCTTCGCGCCCGACTCGATACCTTCTCTTCGGATATCGCCACCGAGACCACCGCTCAGCACGCCCGGGAGTGATCGCGTGCCGTCATCGTCACCGAGCCAATCCCGGCCACCACCGTCATAGTCGCGGCCATCCTTGAAGGTGCTGTCGCTGTTGCCGCCGGTGCTCACCGAGACCTCAGCGAACGGCTCTTCCGGTATCCCGGCGGAATTCAGGTTCACGAGACCGGCGCCGAACGATCCCGGGTAAGCGGCGTCGTAACTCTTCTGAACGGAGATACTGGACAACGCCGATGTCGGGAACAGGTCGAGCGGAATGATGCGCCGGACCGGCTCCGGGCTCGGCAGCCGCGAGCCATTGAACAGGAATTCCGTGTAGCGCTCGGGCGAGCCGCGAATGACAACGAATTTGTCCTGCTCGATCGTCAAACCCGTAACGCGTTGCAGCGCCTCGGCGGCGTCGCCATCCCCCGCTGCGGACATCTGATCCGCGCTGATCGCCTCGATGACACCGGTCGATACGCGTTGGTCCTCGAGCACGGACGCGGAGGAGCCTTCGAGGAAGCCGGCCTGCACCTCGTAATCACCGAACTCGGCGGCGTCGGTGCCACCGTCGCCGCGTGCCAGTTCGATCGCCCGCGTGGCGGGCTGATCCGCGCTTACCTCGACATCGTCGACCGTGCTGGTCTCGTAGTCTTCGCCGGCCTCGACCTCAAGCGTGTAGGTGCCGGGCTCGAGTTCGAGTTCGTAATTGCCACCGGCATCGGTGATCGCCTCGACATCCGCACCCTGAACGGTCACCGTGGCACCGGCGACGGGTGCCCGTGTGTCCGGTTCGATCACTTTGCCGGTCAGCGTCGCGGCCTGCGCCGTCCCGATGGCGGGACCGGCCAGGAAAACGAGCGCCGTGAGCGCTGTCAGTGCATTTCGTACGTGTCTCGATGATGTGCTCTTTCAGGTCTCTTGGAAGCGCCAACGACGGCGCCCAGGTGCGTGCCCACCCGCGGATCCGCGGGATACGGAAACTCTCTGTTACTGATCCGTTCACGAGCGAGAATAAAGACGCGACATGACAGGTTTGTGACCTTCGTTGAAACGCTTGCCCGACCATGCGGGATGAGCGCTGGCCATCACGAGGCTTCGGTCTCGCCCTGATACTCCTTCTGCCGCTGTGCATATTGACGCCACTGGCGCGCCTGATCGGCCGAATCGCCATAATTTCGCTGCGGCCTCGAACGCGGCCATCGCCTGCGTCGTGCTCGCCCCAGCTCGAGATGCCCGCGGCCGATCAGGATATGCGCCCGCCCGGGCGAGTCCAGATCGTCGTCCTCGAGGGCTTGGCGCGCGGCCTCGATCGACGCCCTGCCAGTCGTTTTGATACGTGAACATGCTGCGCACGCCGCATGTGGTATTTGCCGGCGTCGCCGTACTCGGCCGCCTTGGCGTAAGCCGCGATCGCCTTGTTCCATTCCTTGGCCCGTGCCCAGGCATGGCCCGTCAGCTCCCAATGATCCTCATTCGCCTTGACGCGACCTCGCTCGATCTCTTTTTCCATGAGTTCGGCGGCGCTCGGTCGGCACGTCGATCGACAGGCCCAAGCGCGCGAGGCGAACGATCTGGTCGCCCTCCTCGAGCAGCCCCTTGCGATAGGCCAGTTTGAGCACGGCGTGCGCGTCCTCATTGCGCTCAAGGTTGAGATACACGCTTGCAAGCTGGCGCCAGTAACGGGCCTTTTGCGGCCAGTTCTCGAGGATGTCCTCCAGCGTCTTCGCGGCCTCGGCGTAACGCTCCGCGGCAAACTGCAGCGATACCAGGATCTGGTAATACTGCTCGCGCGGACGATCGCTCATCTCGATCGCCTTGCGGATCGCCTGGATCCCCTCCTTGTTGCGCTCGAGCTGCACGAGGATATTGGCCTTGAGCGCGTAGTCATCGGCTTCCGGCTTCTCGATCTCGGCGAACCAGTCCTGGAGGTACCCGTAGGCCTTGGCGTACTGCTCGGTGCGCGCGTACAACCGCGCGAGCATGTTCTGCAGCCTCACGCGCGGCGAATCCGGCAACGCGTCCAGCTCGAGGGCGCGCTCGAAGGCGTCGATCGCCTGACGATCCTCGTCCATACCGATATACGCATAGCCAAGCGACTGCAGCGTCAACGCCTTCTCGTATTCACGATCACCGATCTTGTCGAGCAGCTCGTTCAGCTTCGCCAGCGCGGCGTCGTGCTTGTCCTTGTCCATGAGGTCGCGCGCCTCGTTGAGCTCCTTGTGAGTCGAGCGCGAGAGCTGGTTGGCCTGGACGGGCAATGTAGACAACAAAAGCGCGATGGCCATGATCGAGGCGAATGCGGTACGCGTATCGTAACTGGATTAGTCATGATCCTCTCCTTCCGGCAGCGGTGCCGGATGTTCAGCCCGAGCCGAGCGTGAACCGGATGGTCTGGCGCGCGCGGCGCGAGACCTTGCGCCCGCCCTCTTCCCGCGGTTCGAATTTCCAGCGCGCGAGTGCGCGCTTGGCAGCCTTTTCGAAGGTGCCCTTGGGATGCGATCCGACCACGGTGATGTCGGTGACCGAGCCGTCCGGCCGGATCGTGAATTCCATGGTCACGTAACCCTGGACCCCTTCGCGTCGGGCCTCGAGGGGATATTGTGGCGGTACGCGAGAGATCGGCGTCGCGTCGGTATCGATACCGGTCTCGCCCGTCGAGAAATCGCCCACGAACGGGCCGGAGCCCGTCCCCATGTCGATATCCATGTTCGGCATGTCCATCTGGGGCATGGGCGCGCGCGCCTGCTGCTGTTGCTGCGCGACCGGCTCCGGCGATTTCGGTGGCGGCGGCGGATCGGGCGGCTCTTCGGGCGGCTTGCGCCGATCCTTGGTCCTGGTCTCGGGCTCGCTCTCGTACTGGATGAAGCGGATCGGCTCCTGGTCCTGCTTGCTCAGGACCGCCGTGTCGTCGTTCGTCACCAGCCACATCATCAGCACGAACAACCCGAACGTGATCGCCCGCGCCGCCCGCGAGCGATAGCATCAACCGTAGCGCGCGGGGCATGATCACTGGTCGTTCCGTGCGGCAATGGACACACCGCTCGCGCCGGCTTCGCGCGCCTGGTCGATGGCCCTGACGAGCACCCCGCTCTGGGACGCCTTGTCCGCGACCACGATGACGCTCGCCTCCGGATTCTGGGCGAGCATGCGCTCGACGTTCGCCCGGATCGCGTCGGGCTCGATCTGGCGGTTGTCCATCCAGACCTCGCCGTTATCACGGATGCCGATGAGGATATTGCCCTGCTCCTTGCGCTCGGCCGTATCCGCGCTCGGACGCGAGACCTCGATCCCGGTTTCCTTGACGAACGAGGTGGTGACGATGAAGAAGATCAACATGATGAACACGATGTCGATCATCGGCGTCATGTTGACCTCGGCATCTTCCTGCTCGCTCGCCACGTGACGACTACGCATGGATCGATCCTCCGGAGATAGCGAGCTTATCCGCCAGCAGACGGGTCTCGGCCTTGGCTCGGCGGTCGAAATACACGCCGAAATAGAGACCGGACAGGGCGGTCACCATGCCGGCCATCGTGGGAATGGTCGCGGCGGATACACCGTTGGCCATCGCGCGCGGATTGCCGGTGCCCATGATGGCGAGCACGTCGAAGACCTGGATCATGCCCGTGATCGTGCCGAGCAGGCCGACCAGCGGCAGCACGGCCACGAGGGTCTTGACCACCGGGACGTAGCGATGAAGGCGGACCTCCAGCTCCGAGATCAGCGCTTCGCGCACCCGGTGGGCGTACCACGAGCGCTTGTCGCTGCGCGCGTTCCACTGTTCCAGCGTCGCGTCCAGATCACGCGGGTAGCGCTGCGAGAAGAACCAGAAGCGCTCGATGATCAGCCCCCACAGCAATACGGTGAGGATCAGGATCAGCCAGAGGACATCGCCGCCGGCGTTGAAGAAGTCCTCGAGCGCGATCAGCAGTGCGTTGAGCTCATACATGGGCCTGCGTCTGCTCCTCAGCGTGGCTGGCGACGATGCCGCTGGCCTGGTGCTCGAGCGTCTGGATCAGGCGCCGACTGCGACCGTTGAGCATGCTGTGCAGCAGGATCAGCGGCACGGCCGTGATCAGCCCCAGCGACGTCGTCACCAGTGCCTGCGAGATGCCGCCGGCCATCAGCTTCGGATCGCCCGTACCGAACAAGGTGATCGCCTGGAAGGTCGCGATCATGCCGACCACCGTGCCCAGCAGCCCGAGCATCGGCGCCACGGCGGACAGGATGCGTACCGTGGCCAGACCGCGCTCCAGACGCGGCAGGCGGCGCAGGATAGCCTCGTCGAGCTTGAGCTGCAGCGTCTCCGTGTCCGTGTCCTTGTTGTCCTGGTAGGCCTGGAGCACCTCGCCCAGTGGGTTGTCGTCGCTGGGGTTTTCCGGATCCTTGCGCTGGCGGCGCATGCGCCGCTCGATGCGCCCGAGCGTGAAGAAGCGCTCGAGCGAGATCAGCAGGCCGATCAGACCGACCGCGATAACGACGTAGCCGACCAGCCCACCCTGCTGCACCCGCTCCATCAGCGTCGGCTTCTGGATCAGGCGACTGAGGATGGCGCCGCGCGAGGGATCGACCGGCGCGGCCAGACTCGCTTGGGCGGCATCGGCGTTGTACAGGTTCTGCGCCATCGATTGCCAGCGCCCCGCCGGCTGGCGCGGCAGCACCGACAGCTCCTGGGTCGAGGCCTCGAAGTTGAGGAACTGATCGCCGATGAACGCGGTGAACGGACCGACACGCATCACCTCGGCTTGCTCGCGCTCACCGTTCGGGCGCACGATCTCGGCCGAATAGCGTGCGATCTCGCCCGTGGCCACCATCTCCTCAAGCAGTGTGCGCCACAGGTGGTCGATCTGGTCGATCGAGGGCAAGGCCTTCGACTCGGCGAGCTTCGCCAACGATTGCGCGCGCTCAGGGTCCTGGCTTGCGGTGAGCGAACCGCGCATGGTCGAGCGCGCATCGCCGGCGGTCTGGCGGATCACGCCGAAGACCTCGCCGAACTCGCCCTTGCGCGCCTGGAGCTCCTCGTTGAGTTCGGTGAGCTTGTTCTCGTTCTCGTCGAAGGTCTTTTGCAGCCGATCGCGCCTGGCACGGGCCGCGTCGCGGGCGGCCACGGCCTCCTCGAGCATCTGCTCGCGCTGCTCGACCTTGTTGATGAACTCGTTGATGCGCTGTTGTGCCTGCTGGCGCTCCTGGTTGCGGGCCTCCTGGAGCTCCTGGAGCAGCCCCTGGAGGTCGCTCTGCTGCGCGTGCGCCGGGATTGCGGCGAACAGCACGAATAGGCCCGCCGCGAGCAGCAGGGGCGCAAAGGCAAGATTCCTGAGTCGGTGGTGGCGCGGCATGGTCACTGATCCCCTGGCGCGTTGACGGGCGTTTTGAGCAGATCCGGCGGCGCCTGCTCGGCGGCGATCTTGTAGCCCTTCTCGAAGGCCGCGCGGAACGCCCCTCCGACGGGCTCCCACGCGTCCGTGCTCGGGTTCCAGCGCCCGGTGCGCTGCTGATCCAGGGTCTGATACATCAGCGCGATCCGCCCGATCCGCAGGAAGCGAACACTGCGCTGCTCGCCGTCGAGCTTGAGCTCGCCGCGATAGGTATTGATCGTGCGCCCGTACTTCAGCTCCTGCTGGAAGGCCGCCATAAGCTGGCGGTACTTCTCGGCCGTCGTGACATCGGCGCGTCCCATCAATTCCTCGAGCTCGGCGACCTTGGCGCGGCGTTTCTCGATCTGGAACGGGATGTCGCGCTCGACGAATTTCTTGAGTGCGTCCAGCGTCTTGAGCATGCTCGGCACGAATTCCTGCTGCGTGCGCCCGATCTGCGCCAGCTGCGTCTCGAGCGAATCGATCTCCTGTTGCTGTGAGTCGATCTGGCGCGCGAGCTGCTCGTTGTAGATCTCGAGGTTCTCCGTCTCGTCGCGTGCCGCGCGGTACTCGGCGAGCATCTGCTGGGCCTTGTCGGACAGGCGGTCGATCTTCTCCTGAGTCTGCTGACCGATGTCATCGATGCTCTTTTGAGCCTGCGTGGCCTCATCGACGTCGTTCGCGGCACCCGCCGTTATCGGGCAGACGGCAATTACCAGCGACGCGGCAACGCCGCATGCCAGCCTGTGTGGTTTTGGATGCACCGTGTTGGACCTCCGTGGATCGCGAACCTCGGCCCCGGCTCCGAACTGTCGGTGCTGCCAACGACACGGAGTGGACGGCGGGGCCGTACAGCGGCGGATGGTGGGCAACGTATATGACCGCGCTGTGACAAAAGCGTGATGGTTTGATGTAAGTACCCTGATTCAGCGGGCGACCGAATCGCACCGCGACGATTCGACCTTGACTCCGTAGTCGACTACAGACTATAGAGTCTGTTCCCATACCGCCAGGGACACCACCATGCAGGATCTCAGCATCGGCCAACTCGCCCGCCGCAGCGACGTGGGCGTGGAAACCATCCGCTTCTACGAGCGCGAGGGCCTGATCGCGGCCGATGGCCGCACGGCGAGCGGCTATCGCCGCTTCGCGCCCGCGGTGGCCGAGCGGATCGGTTTCATCAAGCGCGCGAAGAGGCTCGGTTTCTCGCTGACCGAGATCCGGCAGCTGCTGGAACTCGCCGAGGCCGAAGGCGACCGCGGGCGGGTCAAGGAGATCGCCGAGCACAAGCTGGCGGAGATCGAACACCGGATCGCGGAGCTGCAGCGCATGCGTGCGGCCCTCTCCGATCTGACGCGGCAGTGTTCCGGGCACGGCCCCGTTGAAGGCTGCCCCATTATCGAGACGCTCAACGAGGAACCGGGTGATGAGTGATCACTGCGATCACGGCAAGGCCGACGACACGAAGCAGCACGGCACGTGCTGCCATGGGACTTCCGCGGCCAACGGGCCGGAAACGGCTCAGCAGGCGAGCGGCTGCTGCAGCCACGGCGATAAGGGCGAGGCAGGCGCCGGCGCCGCGCCGGGGACGTACATCTGCGCCTGCTGCCCCGGCGTCGAATCGGACGAGCCGGGCAACTGTCCCGCACTGCGGGATGGCGCTGCAGCGTGTCGGCGGCGAGGCGACGACGACCCGCTACACCTGCCCGATGCACCCCGAGATCGTCCGCGACGAGCCGGGCGACTGCCCGATCTGCGGCATGGCGCTCGAGCCCATGACGGTGAGCGCCGACGAGGGCCCCAGCGCTGAACTGGTCTCCATGACGCGGCGCTTCTGGATCTCGGCCGCACTGTCGATCCCGCTGATCGTGCTGACCATGGGCGGCATGGTCGGCCTCGATGTCGCTGCGTGGATCGGGCGTTCGGTCTCGGGCTGGCTGCAGCTCCTGCTGGCGACGCCGGTCGTGCTGTGGGGCGGCGCGCCCTTCTTCCAGCGCGGCTGGCAGTCCATCGTCAATCGCCGCCTGAACATGTTCACGCTGATCGCGCTGGGCACCGGCGCGGCGTTCGCGTTCAGCCTCGTGGCACTGCTGGTCCCCGGCATCCTGCCCGCGGCCTTCCTCGAGGACGGGCATCCGCCACTGTACTTCGAGGCGGCGGCGGTGATCACCACGCTGGTCCTGCTCGGCCAGGTGCTGGAGATCCGGGCACGCGAGCGCACATCCGGGGCACTGAAGTCGCTGCTGGAACTCGCGCCACCCCAGGCGGTGCGGATCGATGCCGACGGCAATGAGGAAACGGTCGCGCTGGAACGGGTCGCCGTCGGTGACCGCCTGCGGGTCAAACCCGGCGAGAAGGTGCCGGTGGACGGCGAGGTGCTGGAGGGATCGAGCAATATCGACGAATCCATGATCACCGGCGAGCCGATGCCCGTGAGCAAGGCCGCGGGCGACCGCGTGACCGGCGGGACGGTGAACCAGACCGGCGGCTTCGTCATGCGCGCCGACCAGGTCGGCGGCGATACGCTGCTGGCGCGCATCGTCCAGCTCGTGGCGGACGCGCAGCGCTCGCGTGCGCCGGTCCAGGGCCTGGCCGACCGCGTGGCCGGGATCTTCGTGCCGGTGGTGGTGGCGATCGCGCTGCTGGCCTTCGCCGTGTGGGCCGTGATCGGGCCGGAACCCGCGTTGAACCATGCGTTCGTCGTCGCGATCTCGGTGCTCATCATCGCCTGCCCCTGCGCGCTCGGTCTGGCGACGCCGATGTCGGTGATGGTCGGACTCGGCCGGGGCGCGCAGGCGGGGGTGCTGATCCGCGACGCGACCTCGCTGCAGACGCTGGAACAGGTGGATACGCTGGTGTGCGACAAGACCGGCACCCTGACCGAGGGCCGTCCGCGGCTGGTCACGGTCGAGGCGTCGAACGGCACCGATGAGAACGCGCTGCTGCGCGCCGCCGCCGCGGTGGAACGCGGCAGCGAGCACCCGCTGGGCGCCGCGATCGTCGCCGGTGCGCGCGACCGTGACATCGAACCGGGCACGGCGACGGATTTCGATTCCGTGACCGGCCAGGGCGTGCGCGCGACGGTCGACGGTCGCGGCGTGCTGGTCGGCAACCGGGCGCTGCTGGACGGCGCCGGCATCGACACCGAGGCGCTGGAGACCCGGGCCGACGCACTGCGGGCGGAGGGCCAGACCGTCATGTTCGTGGCGATCGACGGTCAGGCCGCCGGGCTGCTGGGCGTCGCCGATCCGATCCGGGAGACCACGCGCGAGGCCCTCGAACAGCTGCACGCGGCCGGCGTGCGCGTGGTGATGTGCACCGGCGACAACGCGACCACGGCCGAGGCGGTGGCGCGCCAGCTCGGCATCGACGAGGTCCGCGCCGGCGTCTCGCCCGAGGACAAGCACGCGCTCGTGCAGAAGCTGCAGAGCGAAGGCCGTACCGTCGCCATGGCCGGCGACGGCGTCAACGACGCGCCGGCACTGGCCGCGGCCGATGTCGGCATCGCCATGGGCGCCGGCACCGACGTGGCTCTCGAAAGCGCGCCCGTGACGCTGGTCCGCGGCGACCTGCGCGGCATCGCCAGCGCGCGCCTGCTCTCGCGGCGCACGATGACCAATATCCGCCAGAACCTGTTCTTCGCCTTCGTCTACAACGGCGCGGGCGTGCCCATCGCCGCGGGCGTGCTCTACCCGGTGTTCGGGTTGCTGCTGTCGCCGATGATCGGCGCCGCCGCGATGAGCGCGAGTTCGGTCTGCGTCATCACCAACGCGTTGCGGCTGCGGCATGTGGCCCTGAGGTGACGATCGATACGGCGATGCAGGCCAACGAGGCGATAACGCGGCACGAAACGCGCGACCTGAACAGCCCGGAGGCGATCTCCGAACTCGTGGACGCCTTCTACGCGCGCGTACTGGTGGATCCGACCCTGGCGCCGATGTTCACGCAGGTGGCGGCGGTCGACCTCGATCACCATCTGCCGACCATCAAGGCGTTCTGGCGCAAGATGCTTCTGGGCCGCCCGGACTACGACCGCAACATGGTCGCGCGCCACGCGGCGGTCCATGCGCGCATGCCGCTCACGCGCCGGCACTTCGACCGCTGGCTGGCCCTGTTCACACGCACGATCGACGAGCGCTTCGAGGGCCCCGGCGCCGACCGGGCGCGCACCCTCGCCGTGCGCATCGCCGCCAACCTGGAACGCAACCTGGACGAGTACGTCGCCCGCGAAGCGTAAAAAGTCAAAAGCGCCTCACGCCAAGACGCGGAGCGCGCCAAGGGAAGGCAAAAAAGACGTAGGCCGGTCTTGCGCGGTCCGCGGCGCCGGATACCTGCCGGGGCACATCACCGCGCAATGCCGGCATTCCCCGGCGGCGGATGGCAGCGCATATCCGAAACGCAACCGGGCGCCGGGGCAGGCCGGCCTACGTGCTTCGCCCGCCCGCACCGAAACGCCGGGGCGGCCAGCGCAGGAACGATCCCACGGTGATCAGCGCGAATACGAGGTAGGCCACGTGTGCCTGCCAGAGGGCGATGTCGTAATACAGCAGCCATCCGACCCATTCGGCGAGGAACCCGGCGTCGCCCGGCGCCTCCCCGCGCCAGCGGGCCTCCAGCAGGGTCAGCGGGCAATAGGCCCCGAGCACGACCTCGGCCACGACGA
This sequence comes from Halofilum sp. (in: g-proteobacteria), assembly GCA_034520925.1. Taxonomy (GTDB): domain Bacteria; phylum Pseudomonadota; class Gammaproteobacteria; order XJ16; family Halofilaceae; genus Halofilum. The sequence continues at coordinate 30,842 of JAXHNC010000007.1, forward strand.
TGCCGATGGCGCCAAGGTGCAGCCAGCGAAACCATGGATTGCGGATCCATTCCCATGCCGCGATCCCGCCCCAGACGATCAGGCCCTGCCCGACAACGACAAAGCCCACGTATGCGAGGTGTACCAACGCGAGCAGATCGGCGGCGGTCTGCGCATCCATCAGCCTTCCAGCATCCGCGCCGCCCGGCGGTAGCGCGCATATTCGATGAACCCGCGCACGGACCATAAGGAGAGGCCGGCACCCGCGAGCACGGCGACGATCGCGCCGATCCGTGCCGGCAGACCGGCGCCCTCGCCCCACAGGAAGAACGCCAACACGAACGCCAGCATGGCGGGAATCGCCGGCAGCCAGCCGCGCATGGCGGCCGCTATCCCGGACGGCTCGACCAGGCTCGCGCCCCAGGTGTGATTGACCCATGCATACGCCCGCGCCACGCCGCCGCGTGCGCGGCAGACCACGGTGACCGTGTCGCCTTCATTCAGGGGCAGCGCACTGCCATGGCGGAGCTCGACCGTGCGGCCAGCGAGCGCGAAGCGGTAGATATGGATGACCGGTGGCGGGCGCCCCGCACGACCCCGGCCAATCTCATGGCGCTCGTACGCCAGCCCGGTCACCGAACCCTCCAGTCGTTCCATGGCGTGCTCAGGACGCTCGGTGTTCTTCGGACCCGTCCCTGGCCCGGGCACGGAAACAATCCGCGACGTGATCATCGACGAGACCGACGGCCTGCATGTAGGCATAACAGATCGTGGGACCGACGAAGCGGAACCCTTCCGCGCGGAGCGCTTTCGACAGCCGCCGCGATACGGGTGTTTCCGCCGGGACATCGGCCTCGGAAGCGGGACGGTTGATGACGGGCTCGCCATCGACGAAACCCCAGAGCCAGTCGCTGAAGCGGCCATGGCGCGCCTGCAGATCGAGGAACGCGCGCGCGTTGCCCACGGCGGCCGTGAGTTTCGCGCGGTTGCGCACGATGCGCCGATCCTGCAGCAGGCGTTCGATATCCTCGTCACCGAATGCGGCGACGCGTTGCGGATCGAACCCGGCGAACACCTCGCGGAATGCGTCGCGCTTTTTCAGGATCGTGAACCAGGACAATCCCGCCTGCTGCCCTTCGAGGATGAGCATCTCGAACAGGTGGCGGTCGTCATCCACGGGGATTCCCCATTCGTCGTCGTGGTACGCCACATAAAGCGGATCGGTCCCGCACCACGAACAGCGCACGGCGTCATCATTACGGTTCGGCAAGGTTCATCCCGCTCCGGCTGGGCCTGTGCCATCATACCGGGTCATCATGTAGTGGTGTCAGGTCCGGGCGGCGCGCCGGCCTTCGGGCATGACGCGCCACGGAACGACGCAGCGGAACAGATCATCGCCGTGAGCGAAGGCGGCGAACCGGAGTCCTCCATGCAAAGAGTGCGTCGCGCCCGCGCGGCGATCGCCGTTGCGGCCGCCCTGCTCCTGCTGGCGGGTTGCGGCGGCCCACCGCCGCTGGAACCGCTGGACGACGACGCCCGCATCCTCGCCTTCGGCGACAGCCTCACGCACGGGACGGGCGCGGGCGACGGCGAGGGCTATCCGGCCGTGCTCGAACGCCTGAGCGGTCGCGAGGTCATCGAATCCGGGGTCCCCGGCGAACTCTCGGCCGAGGGACGGCGGCGACTGCCGCGCGTGCTGGACGAGGTCCGGCCCGACCTCCTCATCCTCCTGCACGGCGGCAACGACATCCTGCGCGGCAAGGACCTCGATGCCACGCGGCGCAATCTCGCGGCGATGGTCGACAGCGCGCGCGAGCGCGGCATCCCGGTCGTACTGGTCGGCGTGCCGGCGCGCGAGCTGTTCTTCCGCTCGACGGCCGATCTCTATTACACGGTTGCCGAGCGTGAGAACGTGCCGCTGGAAGACGGGATCATGGAAACGATCATCGACGATGCGGAACTGCGGTCCGACCAGGTCCATCCCAACGCGGCCGGCTACCGGCGAATGGCCCAGGCGCTGCACGATCTGCTCGTGCGGACCGGGGCACTCGGCGCCTGATGGGGAGGTACATCAGGACGACGGTGCAGCGATCACGCACTGGTGACGGGCGAACCCGATCGCCGGCACGATACGAAAGCGGTCCTGGCAATCCGGGGAGCGCCTCGACCAACGTCCCGGATTCCGCCCTTCGGGCTGCATCCGGGCTACCGGGTGCCGATAACGCCGTATGGGCGTATGCCGTTTCCGGCTTAATTCAAGTGCCATTCGGGTCAGAGGATAGTGCATGAGTATGCATCGATGGGGGATCGGTCTCGCGGTCGTGGCGGCGGTGGCGGCGGGCGCCTGGTGGCTGCGCGACCAGGGTGTCGAGCCCCCGGCGGCGGAAGAAGGCGACAGCCGCGTCGCCGTCGAAGCGGCGCCCGTGGAGACGGGGTCGATCGCCGACGTCCGCACTTTCACCGGCACCCTGGAGGCCGGCGACGCCTTCACGGTGGCCCCGAAAATCGGCGCGCAGATCGAGCGCATCCATGTCGATATCGGCGACCGGGTCGAGCAGGGCCAGGTCGTGGCCGAGCTCGATGACGACGAAGCCACCCAGGCCGTCGCCGAGGCGGAGGCCGAACTGGCCGTCGCGCGGGCGGAGGTCGAGCAGGCGGAAGCGGACGCCCGGCTCGCGCGGCGCGAGTTCGAGCGCACCCGCTCGCTCGCGGAGCGCGATCTGGCCTCCACGTCGGAACTCGACACGACCCGTGCGCGCGCCGAGGCGCAGAGCGCGGCGGTGGAGGTCGCGCGGGCCCGGGTCACGCAACGCGAGGCGGCCCTCGCGCGGGCGCGGGTGCAGCTCAGCTACACGCGCGTCCGCGCCGACTGGCGCGGCGGCGACGACGAACGCGTGGTGGGCGAACGCATGGTCAATGCCGGCGATACGGTCGCCGCCAATACGCCGCTCATCTCCGTGCTGGGGATCGCCCCCATCACGGCGGCGGTGTTCGCGCCCGAGAGCGACTATGCGCGCCTGTCGCGGGGCCAGACCGTGCAGGTCACGGCCGACGCCCTGCCCAACCGCACCTTCGAGGGCCGCATCAGCCGCATCGCGCCACGGTTCGAGCGCGATTCCCGCCAGGCGCGTTTCGAGGTCACCCTGCCCAACGAGGATCGCGCCCTGAAGCCGGGGATGTTCGCCACCGTCCGGGTCACGGTCGCGACCGCCGACGACGCCACGCTCGTGCCCGCCGAGGCGATCGTTCGCCGCGAAGAGGGACCGGGCGTTTACCGCGTCATCGAGGGCGATCCACCGACCGTGCGCTTCGTGCCGGTGACGATCGGGATCGAGGGCGAGAACGGCGTCGAGATCCTCGAGCCGGAACTCTCCGGCCAGGTCGTGACGCTGGGCCAGCAGATGCTCGAGGATGACGCCCCCATCATCGTCTCGGAGCTGCCGTCCCGGTGAACCTCCCCGCCTTCAGCGTCCGCCGCCCCGTGCTGACGGCCATGGTGACCCTGATCGCCGTGGTGATCGGCATGATGTCGCTGTCGCGCCTGCCGGTCGACCTGCTGCCGGACATCGAATACCCGTACATCACGGTCAATGTGGCCTACCCGAACGCATCGCCCCAGGCGATGGAGGAACTGGTCGCCAAGCCGATCGAGAACGCGGTCGCCACCGTGCAGGGGGTCGAGGAGATCACCGCCTCGACCGCGGAAGGCGTCGCCAATGTGCGGCTGCGATTCGCGTGGGGCACCGACCTCGGCTTCGCCGCCATGGACGTGCGCGCCGCGATCGACGAGGAATACGAGGACCCGCCGGAGGGGGCGGAACGACCGCAGATCCGCAAGTTCGACACCTCCGATGCCCCCATCATGCTGATCGGCGTGTTCAGTCAGATCGACCCGATCGCGCTGCGCAGCATCATCGACAACCGCCTGACGTATCGCCTCCAGCAGGTGCCGGGCGTCGCCCAGACCGACCTCTGGGGTGGACCGGAACGCGAGATCCAGATCCGGCTGCGCCCCGAGCGCGTGCAGGCGCTGGACCTGCCCCTGGCCCAGGTCGTCGAGACCCTGCGGGAATCCAATCTCAACCGCCCCGGTGGCTCCATCGAGCAGGGCTACACCGAATACACGGTGCGCGTACCGGGGCGCTACGAGAATCTCGACGAGATCCGCAACGAGATCGTCGCCGTCCGCGACGGCGCACCGGTACGCCTGGGCCAGGTCGCGGAGATCGCCGACACGCAGAAACGCGTGACGCGGATCATCCGCATCAACGGCGAGCCCGGTATCCGGATCGCGGTGCGCAAACAGTCCGGCGCCAACACGGTGGACGTGGCCGAGCGGCTGAAGGCGGAGATCGAGGACATCAATGCGGACTTCCCGCAGATCGAGATGCGCTCGCTGTTCGACACCTCGGAATACATCGAGCGCTCGATCCGCAACGCGACCCTGGCGATGCTGGCCGGCGCCGCGCTGGCGGTGGCCGTGCTGCTGTTCTTCCTGCGCAACCTGCGCGCCACGCTCGTGGTCGCGACCGCGATCCCGGTATCGGTCATCACGACGTTCGCGCTGATCTGGTTCGGCGGCTTCTCCCTGAACCTGATGACGCTCGGCGGGCTGGCACTGGGCGTCGGCCTGATGGTGGACAGTGCCATCGTCGTGCTCGAGAACATCGTCCGCCGCCACGAGGGCAACGGCGAGACGGCGGATCAATCCGCGGACCGGGGCGCGAGCGAGGTGGCGGCGCCGGTGATCGCCGGGACGCTGACGACCGTCGCGATCTTCGTGCCCATGTTCTTCGCCCAGGAACTCGCGGGGCAACTGTTCAAGCAGCTCGCGTTCGTGGTCGCGTTCGCCCTCACCTGCGCCCTGCTGGTGGCGTTGACCGTCGTGCCCATGCTGAGCGCACGCCTGCTGCGCGGGCCTGTCCGCCGCGCGCCCTGGCCGCTGCACGAACTCGGCGAGGCGATCGGGGCCGGCCTGCGGCGCCTGGAACGGGCCTACGCGCGGCTGCTGGACCGGCTGCTCGGCCGCTTCTGGCGCGTCCTCGGTGCGGCCACCCTGGTGCTCGCCGCGGCGGTGGCCGCGGTACCGATGCTGGGGGCCGAGTTCATGCCCGCCACCGACGAGGGTGAGGTCGAGGTCGACGTGGAGTTCCCCGCCGGTACGCGCCTGGAAACGGTCGAGCGCGGCACCGCCCAGGCGCTCGAGGTCGTCCGGCGCGAGGTACCGGAACTGATCAACACCGTGACGAGCGTCGGATCGGGTTCGTATCGCCCGTCCGAATCCGCCGAAGGCGAGATCCGGATCTCGCTGCCCTCGCGCTCGGAACGCGAGCGCTCGTCGGCCGAGGTGGCGGCCGACCTGCGCGCGGCGATCGGCCCGATCGCGGGCGCCGAGGTGCGCGTGCGCACCCGGCGGCCGTTCTTCCTGCGCGCGCTGTCGTCCGGCGAGGAGGCACTCGCCATCGAGGTGCGCGGTTACGAGTTCGAGACGCTCGGTGCGCTGGCGAGCGAAGTCCAGCGTCGGATCAGGGACGTCGAGGGGATCGTCGACACGCGCCTGTCGCGCGAGGGCGGCGAGCAGCAGCAGCTGATCCGCGTCGACCGCAACCGCGCCGCCGACCAGGGCGTGCGCGTCTCGGCCATCGCCGAGACCGTGGAGACGGCGATCTCGGGCCGCATCGCATCGCGTTTCCTGGACGCCGGCGACGAGGTCGACATGCGCGTCCAGTTCCAGGGCAATGAGACGCTGCCACCGCGCGAGCTGCTCGATCTGCGGGTACCGAAAACCGACGGCGGCCTCGTGCGCCTGGGCAATGTCGCCTCGCTCGCGCGCGCCGAGGGCCCGGTCGTGATCGACCGCAAGGACCAGACCCGCCTGGTCGAGGTACGGGCCAACCTGGCCGGCCGCGACATGGGCTCGGTGGTCGCCGACGTCGAGGCGGCGCTCGCCGGCCTGCCCATCCCGGACAATTACGATGTCGTCCTCGCCGGCGACTACGAGGAACAGCAGTCGGCCTTCTCGTCGCTGTTCCTGCAGATCCTGCTGGCGATCGCGCTGGTCTACATGGTCATGGCCAGCCTCTACGAATCGTTCCGCGATCCACTGATCGTGATGGGCTCGGTCCCGCTCGCGCTGATCGGGGTGGTCCTCGTCCTGTTCGCCACCGCTACGACGCTCAACGCCCAGTCACTGATCGGCTGCGTCATCCTGATCGGCATCGTGGTCAACAACGCCATCCTGATCGTCGACCAGGCGAACCGCCTGCGCGCGGAAGGCGAGGCGATCAAGGAAGCGCTCAAGGAGGCCGGCCGGCGCCGCCTGCGGCCCATCCTCATGACGGCGATGACCACCATCCTCGCCCTCCTGCCGCTCGCCATCGGCGCCGGCGAAGGCGGCGAGACCCAGGCCCCGCTCGGCCGCGCCGTGGTCGGCGGCCTGCTGTTCTCCACGCTCATCACGCTGGTCCTCATCCCGGTCATCTACGAACGCGTCCACCGCAATGACCCGCCGGTCACGGCATGACGCGGTCCAAACCACGGATGGACACGGATGAAGCTGTTTTACTGTGACCATTTCGTTCTGCCGTTGCCCGATGGGCATCGGTTTCCGATGGACAAGTATCGGCGGCTGCGCGAGCGCTGTGGCGGAGACGGGCGGTTCGAGCTGATCGAGCCGCCGGCGGCGACGGACGCCGAGCTGGCGCTGGCGCATGACCCGGCTTACATCGAACGGGTCGTCGGCGGGACGATGGATGCGCGCGAGGTACGGGCGCTTGGCTTCCCGTGGTCGCCCGGCCTGGTGGAGCGCTCGCGGCGCTCGAACGGCGCCACGATCGCCGCCGCACGGGTGGCGCTGGCGGAGGGCGCGGCGGGCAATCTCGCCGGCGGCACCCACCACGCGCAGATCGCCGCCGCCCAGGGCTTCTGCGTGTTCAATGACTGCGCCGTCGCCGCGCGGACCCTGCAGCGCGAGGGCCGAATCCAGCGTGCGCTCATCGTCGATACCGATGTCCACCAGGGCAACGGCACCGCGGAGATATTCCAGGACGATCCGAGCGTCTACACCTTCTCCATCCACGGCGCCCGCAATTTCCCGACCCATAAGGTCGACGGCGATCTCGATATCGGGCTCGACGACGGCGCTGACGACGACACATTCCTGTCCGCCCTGAAGCGCGGCCTCGACATCGCGTTCGCATCCTTCAGGCCCGACCTCGTTTTCTACCTCGCCGGCGCCGACGCATACGCGGGCGACCGCCTCGGACGCCTTGCCGTCACCCCCGAAGGCCTCAGACAACGCGACGCCCTCGTCACCGACCGCTGCCGCCACGCCGACCTGCCCATCGTCGTCGTCATGGCCGGCGGCTACGCCCGCGACATCGACACCATCGTCGACATCCACTTCGCCAGCATCGAACGCGTCGCCACGCTCACCTGACGTCGACGGGATCAGTCAGCCGGCAGGCAGCAGGCACTGGGGAGGGTGAGATCCACCGCGATCGGAAGGTGGTCGGACAGGCTGTCGTCGAGGACGCCCATGCGTTCGATGTGCAGTTCGGGCGTGGTGAGGATGTGGTCGAAGTTGTGCTGCGGGCGCCAGGCGGGCCAGGTGTTGAGTTCGGCGATGGGTTCGACGAGTTCCGTGCGGTTGAAGAAGCGACGCATTTCCGGCGCGCCGTGGGGAGCGTTGAAATCGCCCATGACGACCGCGTGCGGCGAATCGGCGATCAGGTCGGCGATGAAATCCAGTTGCTGCTGCCGCGTCTGGCGCCCGAGCGCGAGATGCACGACCACGACACTGAGGCGTCCCTCGCCGGTCCCGAAATCCAGCATGATGCCACCGCGGCCCGGCACGCGTCCGGGCAGCGCGAACCGCTGGATCCGGTCCGGTTCCGTTCGCGACAGCGCACCGATGCTGTGCTGGGCCAGCCGGCCCACCCGGCGATTGGTGCGCTCGATCCACCAGGGATAACCGCCGCGGCGGGCGAGGTATTCGGTCTGCCCGAGAAAGCCGGTGCGCAGGCTGCCGGCATCCGCCTCCTGGACGGCGACGAGGTCATAACCGCGCATCTGATCGGCGATCGCCGCCAGCGTGCGCAGACGATCGCGGTGCGGCAGGAGATGCTTCCAGCCGCCGGTCACGTACTGGTGAAACGTGCCCGTGCGGATACCGACCTGGATGTTGTAGGAGAGCAGCCGGAACAGGCCGCTCTCGCCGGGGCTATGCGCTTGAGAAGACTCAGTCGCGCTCACCGCGTGCCGCCGCCACCCGTTCGTCGATCACCTGGATCATCCGCTCGAAACTGCCCGCCTGACTGCCCGAGGTGATGTAACGCCCGTCGATGACCACCGACGGCGTTCCGGAAACGCCGTAGGTCTGCTGCAGATCGCGCGCTCGCTGCATGCGCGTGTTGACCCCGAGGGAATTCATGGCGCCGACGAATTCCTCGCCATCGAGGCCGAGCGAATCCACGAATTCGCGAATCTCCGACTCACTCCGCATGCGCTTCCCGTCCTCATGCATCGCACGGAACATCGCCATGTGGAATTCGTCGAGCACGTCCAGCGCCCTCGCGGCAAAGAACGCGCGCCCATGCAGCGCCCAGCGCTCCGAGAGCACCGCCGGCATGTGCCGGAACTCCACATCGTCGGGTTTCGACTGCCGCCACTCCTCGATGATGGGCGCGAACCGGTAGCAATGCGGACAGCCGTACCAGAAGAACTCCGTGACCTCGATGCTGTCGGAGTTCCCCGGACCGCCGGACGAATTGATCACCCGAAAGTCGGCCGCACTCGCCACCGGTACAAAGGCAATAAGGAGCAGGGCCGCTGCCGCGGCCTGAATGAAACGCTGCATGGTCAGGTATCTCCGGACGGATTCCATCATCCGACCATCGCGCGGCGCGAGAGTTCCGGACTTGCGCGCCGCTGGGCCTGGGCGGGCCGTATCAGTTGAGGCCGGCCATGTATTCGGACACGGCCCGGATCTCTTCATCGCTCATCTCGCTGGCGAGCGAACGCATCATGGCCTGGCGATCGTTCGCCCGCTCGCCGGAGCGGAAGTGTTCGAGCTGCGTGATCAGATACTGGGCGTACTGACCGCCGACATCGGGATACTTCGCGGCCGGATTGCCGCGGCCGCGCGGACCGTGACACGCGACGCAGGCGGCGACGCCCTTGTCGGGGATGCCGCCGAGGTAGATCTTCTGGCCACGCTCGACGCGGTCTTCGTCGCTGGCGCCCATCGTCTTCTGCGGCTGATTCGCGTAATACGCCGCGAGATCGCGCATATCCTGTTCGCTCAGACCCGCCACGATGCCGGCCATCTGGGCGTTGGCGCGATCCTCACCGGCCTTGAGGTCCTTGAGCTGTTTAAAGGCATAGCTCGCGTGCTGCCCCGCGATATTCGGCCACTGGGCGTTCGGGCTGTTGCCATCCGGCCCGTGACAGGCCGCACAGGTCTGGCTGAGCGACTCGCCCGCCTCCGGGTCGCCGCCATCCAGATACGGCGTGCCGTCCTGGGCCTGCGCGGTGGCCGTGCCGGTCAGGAGTGCCGCGAACGCGATTGCCGTCACTACCTTCTTCATGCTCGATCGACTCCGTAGAATGCACCGCGCCCGGCGCCGGACGGCCCGCGCTTGAGCGCCCGAAACTATACCAGAGTACCCATCCCGATCAATTACCAGTGGGCCATGCGGGAAGTTCGGTTACTCTCTGAGCGAACTCCCCGCATGGCCCACTTGCCCGGAGCGAATCGATGACCGACCCCAATCGCTATGCCCGCATCGACTTCGGCGGGAGCGTTGCCCGGCTCGCCCAGTTGCCACCGGACACCGGCTTTGAGGTCGCCTTCGCGGGCCGCTCCAATGCCGGCAAATCGAGCGCCCTCAACGCGGTCACCGGACGGCGCGGGCTGGCCCGGGTCGGCAAGACGCCGGGGCGGACCCAGTTGATCAACCTGTTCGAACTCGGCGATGACCGACGGCTGGTCGATCTGCCGGGCTATGGCTATGCGAAGGTCCCGGAACAGACACGCCGCAATTGGGAGCGCCTGTTGGCGTCCTACCTCGAGCAGCGCCAGTCGCTCGTCGGCGTCGTCCTCATCCTCGACGCGCGGCGTGGCCTGACGGACCTCGACTGGCAGCTCATCGAGCTCCTGCAGGCGACCGGTGCCGCCCTGCATGGCGTCTTGACCAAGGCGGACAAGCTCAGCCGGGGACAGGCGGCGAAGGTGCTCGAATCGGTACGCAGTGAACTCGGCGAGGCCGATATCGATGCCACGCTGCAGCTGTTCTCCGCCACCCACGGCAAGGGCATCGACGACCTGCATGGCCTGCTCGACGAATGGTATGGGTGGTCCGACGAGCCGCCGCCCGGTGACGATCGTTCCTGAGCGGGAGCGTGTTCGCAAGAGAGCCCCGGCGCCGCCCTGGGCGTCGGGGCAAGGCATCCCGGCGGTTCGCCGGGTGCCCGCCGAGGGAGGAGGCGGGCTGGCACCCCGGGAAGGGCGCCGTACACCCTGTGACAGTAGCGCCGCGTGTTTGTTCCCGGGCGTTCGCCGATTTTTTACGGTCGCCGCCTGATCGGCCCGATGAGACAACCGGGCACGGGCACATGCTCGGACCGCCCAGCAGTGGAATCCCGGAAATCAGTGTGACCGAACGTCCGGCATGGCCCATTGGGCTGCAACCGCAGTCCACGCATCGGAAGAGCGTATGGACTCCGTGAAGCTGTCGCCACGCACCGCCGGACTGCTCGGTTATGCCGGGCTCATCCCGTTCGTGCTCGCCGCCGTGGCGATTCACGGCCCCTGGCCGGGCGCGGCGCTGTCGGCCCGGGTGTTCATATCGTATGGCGCCGTCATACTCGCCTTCCTCGGCGGCATTCAGTGGGGCCTGGCGCTGAGCCCCGGCATCGAACGCGCGACGGAACGCGTGGTCGTCGGGGTCCTGCCCTCATTACTCGCCTGGTCGGCGCTCTTTCTGTTGCCGACAACGCCGGCGACCGTCGCGCTGGCAACGGGATTCGTCGCACTGCTGCTCTGGGAACGTCGACGGTGTCCGGTTGCGACTCCGGCCTGGTATGCCGGCCTGCGGACCCGCCTGACCCTTGTGGTACTGGTCTGTCATGGCGTGGCGCTGGCGGGGATCGTGACGCACTACTGATCCGGAGCCCGCACTGCGTCACGGCTTTGGCCGGCTGACGCAACAACCGCGCATCAACGTGCTATCGTCGCCCACGGGTTCACGCCACAACGCAAGAGCCCGCACCGCAAAGCCGTACGGGGCCGATGCCGCCGAGGACGCCCATGGCTCGATCCGCACAATCCCGGAACAGCGGCGCCAGGGTTGACCCCGACCTGCTGTTCGAACTGGTCGACGCGCTGGTCGCCGTCGCCACCCCCGACGGTCAGATCATCCGGACCGGCAATCGCTGGTGCCCGCCTGATTCTCCGCCATTAGCCCGATTGCACGATTTCTTCACGGCGGCGGATCACGCAACGCTCGACACCGCGTTGGCTACGGCGCGGGATACCGGCAGCGCCCGGTTCGACGCGACACTCGCCACAACCGGCCACCCGCTCGCCCTGCGTATCGGCCTCGACGACGGTTTGCTTCTGATGACCGGCGAGCCACATGCGCCGGGCGCGCTCGCGGCCGAATCCGTGGCGCGGTTCGCGGACGCCGGCCTCACGCTGCTGGACGAAGCGGGCTGTTACCGCTACGTCAACGACGCCTACTGCGCCATCTACGGCTATCGCGCCGAGGAGCTCCTCGGCCGGCATTTCACGATGGTCTTTCCCGCGGACGAGCGGGCCGCCGCGATGGCGAACCACGAGGCCGTCCTGCGGCGCGAACGCGAGGGCGAGTCGCGGGAAATGTGGGTCGAGCGCCGGGACGGCTCGCCGATGCTGATCGACACCTGCAGCCGCCGTCTCGATCTGCCGGACGGCGAAACGCTGCGGCTGGCGACGGTCATCGACATCACCGGTCTACGCGCGGCCGAGCGGCGGCTCGCCGATACCGAGGACCGGCTGAGCGTTATCACGGACTCGCTGCCGGGCGCCATCTACCAGGCCGTGCGCCTGCCCGACGGGCGCTTCGCCACGACCTGGATGAGCGAAGGCCTCGGTGCCCTGACAGGACTCCCGCAGGACGCGGAGCTGGCCGATTTCGACACGGTGCTCGGCCTGCTGCCGCCACGGGACGCGCGTCTGGCGATCCAGCGCCTGAACGAGTCCGCACGCACGATGAGCCGTTACGAACAGGAGTTCCCGCTCGACGGGCCCATTGGCCGGCGCTGGATCCAGACGCGCTCCCAACCGCACCCGCGGGCGGATGGGGCCGTGGTCTGGAACGGCCTGATGATCGATATCACCGCAAGGCGCGAGGCCGAGGATCGACTCATCGAGGCGGAGCAAAAATTACGCGCGATCACCGGCTCGCTGCCCGGTGCGATTTACCAGTTCCGGCACGCCGCGGACGGGACCTGGGCGTTCACGTACATGAGCGAGGGCCTGCGGCGCATCTGTGGCCTGCCCGACGATTACCCGATCAACGATTTCGAGACCTTCCTGTCGCTGGTCCCCGAACCGGAACGCCACGACCTGGTTCGCGCGATCCGCGTGTCGGAACAGACGCTCGCCCCGCTGCGCCGCGAATTCCGGCTGGTCACGCCCGCCGGCACGGTCCAGGTCGAGGCGCGCTCGGTACCGCAACCGCTGGATAACGGCGAGATCGTCTGCAACGGCCTGCTGGTGGACGTGACCGACCGGGAGACGGCCCGGGCCGAGGCGGAGCGCCTGAACGCGATCCTGGAATCGACCCCCGACTGTGTCGCGATCACCGACACCCAGGGCGATATCCGCTGGCTCAATGCCGGCGGGCGCGAGCTGCTGGAACTGGCCGAAGATGCGACCGTGACCGGCCGATCGTTCTTCGATTTCCTCACCGCCGAGGACCGGACATACATCCTCGACCACGCCAGCCACGAGGCCGCCCACCACGGCACCTGGTCCGGCGAGACGACCGTCGTGACCGCACAGGGTCGCCAGCGGCGGGTATCGCAGACGATCCTCTGCCACCGCGCGCCGTCAGGACGCGTCGAGCGCTTCTCGACCGTGATCCGCGACCTCTCGGAGCGGGCCGCGGTCGAGTCCGACCTGCGCGCCAGCGAGGAGCGTTTCCGCCTGCTCTACCACCACACGCCGACCATGATGCACTCGATCGACGCCCAGGGGCGCCTGATCGCGGTCAGCGACTACTGGCTGGAAGAGCTCGGTTACACGCGCGCCGAGGTCATCGGCCGCCAGTCGATCGACTTCTTCACGCCGGAATCGCGCCGCCGCGCGCTCGAGGAGATCCGACCCGCGTTCTGGCGCGACGGGCGCTGCCGCAACATCCCGTTCCAGGTCGTGCGCGCCGACGGCCGGATCATCGACATCCTGCTGTCCGCGGAGTGCGAGTACGACGGCGAGGGCAACATCGTCCAGGCGGTCTCCGTGATGGCGGATGTCAGCGAACGGATGGCGATCGAGCGCGAACTCGCCGCCAGCGAGGCGCGCTTCCGCTCGCTCTACGACAACACCCCGGTGATGATGCACTCGATCGACCGCGAGGGCCGCATCGTCGACGTCAACGATTTCTGGCTCCAGCACCTGGGCTACCCGCGCGAGCAGGTGATCGGCGCCTACTCGCGCGACTTCCTGACGTCCGAGTCGCGCGAAAAGGTCGAGCGCGTCGACTTCGCCGAGACTGATGGCCGACGGCGTGATGCGCGATGAGCCCATGCAGATCGTGCGCGCGGACGGTCAGGTCCTGGACATCCTGCTGTCGGCCACCGTCGAGTACGACGACGCCGGCACGATGCTGCGCTCGCGCACGGTCATGATCGACGTCACGGAGAAGCTCCGCGCGGAGGCGGATTACCAGGACATCTTCGAGAACGCGACCGAGGGGATCTACCGCTCCACCCTCGACGGGCGCCTGCTGCGCGCCAATCCGGCGCTCGCCCGGCTCCATGGTTACGACAGTGAGGCCGAACTCCTGGCCAGCATGGAGAACATCCACACGCAGTGGTTCGTCGACCCGGACAGCCGCACCCGCCTGATGGAAGCGCTGGAGCGCGACGGCCGCATAACCGATTTCGAGGCGGAGATCGTCCGCCACGCCACCGGCGAGCGCATCTGGACGAGCGAGAACGCACGCGTCGTCCGTGGGGCGGATGGCCGCGTCCGCTACTACGAGGGCACCGTCCGCGACATCACCGCGCAGTACCGGGCCGCGCGGATCGCGGACGGCCGCGGACGGATCCTCGAGATGATCGCGCGCGACCGCGCACTCGGCGACATCCTGCGCGAACTCGTCGGGCTCATCGAACAGCAGTACGAAGGCCTCACCGCGGCGATCTTCCGCCTCCAGAACGGACGCCTGCAGACCGCCGCGGCACCGGGGTTGCCCAGCCCCTGTGCCGGGGCAATCGACGGCCAGTCGCCCGAGACGGTCGGCAGCGCGATCGCGGCCACGCTGGCGACCGATCAACCGGCGACCGATGCGGTCGCGGAAGACGACTCCGACACCGGCTTCCGGCGCGCGAGCCGGGACGCCGGCTACCGCGCGATCAGCGCGGTCCCGGTGCGCGACCAGCAGGGCGCGATCCTCGCGGTCCTCGCCGCCTTCACGGCCTCCAGCCACGACGACACCCGGGGCGATACGCCGCTGTTGAACGAGATGGCACAGATCGCCTCGATCGCCATCGAACAGGACCGCCTCGCCCAGGAACTCGTGCGCCAGGCGCAGTACGACGCGCTCACCGATCTGCCCAACCGCGCACTGCTGAGCGACCGGCTCGAGCGGGGCATTCTCGACGCCAGACGCGGCGACCGGGAACTCGCCGTACTGCTGCTCGATCTCGACGAGTTCAAACTGGTGAACGACACCCTTGGGCACAGCGCCGGCGACGAGCTCCTGAAACAGGTCGCCGCGCGCCTGCGCAACTGCGTGCGCGACCGCGACACCGTCGCCCGCCTCGGCGGTGACGAATTCGTGATCGCCGTACCCCTGCGCGAGGAACTCGATGCGACCGAGGTCGCCGAACGCGTGCTGGCGTCGCTGCAGCCCAGCGTCCAGGTGGCGGGTCGCGATGTCACCGCGCGCCCCAGTATCGGCATCAGCATGTTCCCGCAGGACGGGCAGTCGACCGAGGCCCTGATGCAGGCGGCCGACACGGCGATGTACGCGGCCAAACACGCCGGCAAGAACCGCTACCGCTATTTCGCCGAGACCATGAACGCGCAGGTCAGCGAGCGCCTGCGGCTGGAGACGGAACTGCGGACGGCGCTCGCCGAGGACCAGCTCGAACTCTACTACCAGCCCCAGATCGACCTGGCCGGGCGCCACCTGGTCGGCGCCGAGGCGCTGCTGCGCTGGAACCACCCGGAACGCGGCCCACTCGCGCCCGGCCAGTTCCTCCCGGTGGCGGAGCGGGGTCCGCTGATCGGCCAGATCGACCGCTATGTCCTGCGCGCCGCCGCACACGCGCTGGCCGGATGGCAGAACGCCGGCGAGGACATCATTCTCGCCGCCAACATCTCGGCGCGCGAACTGCACGCGGCGGACTTCGGCGCCGAGGTGGCACAGGTGCTCGCCGACACCGATGTCGACCCGAACGGCCTCGAACTCGAGATCACCGAGAGCATGCTGATGGTCGATTTCCAGCACGCCAGCCGCCAGCTTATCGACCTCAAGTCGCGCGCGCCGGGCCTGCGGATCGCCATCGACGACTTCGGCAGCGGCTACTCGTCGCTGAACTACCTCCGCCACCTGCCGATCGATACGCTCAAGGTCGATCGGGCCTTCGTGGCCGATATCGACGCCCCGGAATCGGCCGACACGGCCCGCGCGATCGTGCGCACCATCGTCGAACTCGGCCGCAGCCTCGGCCTGAGCGTCATCGCCGAGGGCGTCGAGACCGCCGCCCAGGCGGACCTTATGCAGGAACTGGGCTGCGAGACGGCCCAGGGCTACTGGTTCGACCGGCCCATGAAGCGCCCGGATTTCGAACGCCGCCTGCAGCAACCCGACCGGCCGGCGTCATCGGCGACGCCATAGCGGCTCCAGCCCGCATAATTCAGCACGAGGACTTGAATTCAGCCTCGGCTATACTTACAGTCCCTTTTAGACAGCGTCTAAAGACGGGACCGACATGACCGCCGCCATTCTTGCCGCCAAACGCGGCCTGATCGATTTCCACCGCGCCGCGCGCGAACTGATCTCGTGGCGCGTGCTCGTGCCGCTGGCACTGCTGGCGCTGGCCTGGTTCGCCCCGGAGGCCGGCCGCATCATGGTCGACACCATCGCCGAGGCGTACCTGCAGGTCAGCGTGTTCGTCGCCGGCACCCTGGTGGTGATCTACGGCATCGAGCGGCTGTTCCGCTTCAATCTCGCGGATACCCTGCAGGCACACCCGCGGATCCAGGTCCCCGTGGCGGCGTTCCTCGGCGCCCTGCCGGGCTGCGGCGGCGCCATCGTCGTGGTCACGCAGTACGTCAACGGCCAGGTCGGGTTCGGCGCCCTGATCGCCGTTCTGACCGCGACCATGGGCGACGCCGCCTTCCTGCTGCTGTCGCAGGAACCGACCACCGCACTGATCGTGTTCGCGCTCGGCCTGCTGGTGGGATCGATCGCCGGCTGGCTGGTGGAGGCCCTGCACGGCCCGGATTTCATGCGCCGCCAGACGCTCGCCGACGGCGACGAGGCCGAGCGCCGTGCCCGCATCGGCCGGCGCCCGCGCCAGACGACGCGGCTCAACCCGCTGTGGATGGCCCTGATGGCCCCCGGCCTCGTGTTCGCGCTGCCGATCGCCGCCCAGGTCGATCCGAACCAGTGGTTCGGCCCCCTGGCGGCGTATGAACCGGTGACCTGGCTCGGTTTCGCGGGCGGCGTCCTCGCGCTGCTGATGTGGAGTGCGTACCTGACCACCGAACCCGGCCAGATCAGCCACGCGCCGTGCAAAACGGCCAACCCGAACGACCAGACCTCGACGCCACCCACCCTGCGTTCGCGCGTGATCAACGACACCAACTTCGTGACCGTGTGGGTGATCGCGGCCTTCCTGCTGTTCGAGCTCGGCGTGCATTTCACCGGCGCCGATGTCGGCAGCTGGTTCTCCGGCTGGCTGGTCATGACACCGCTGATCGCCGTCCTGATCGGCTTCCTGCCCGGCTGCGGTCCGCAGATCATCGTGACCGGCCTGTACCTGACCGGCGCGATCCCGATGGCCGCGCTGCTGGGCAATGCGATCTCGAACGACGGCGACGCCCTGTTCCCGGCGATCGCGCTGGCGCCCCGGGCGGCGATCGTCGCCACGCTCTACACCGGCATCCCGGCGCTGATCGTGGCCTATACGACCTTCTTCCTGATGCACTGACGCGCGGATCGAGCGCCCGCGAGGCCGCATCCGGATCGGCTGGAGCTCATGCGGCGCGAACGCCCTGCAGGCTTCTCCGAGCTCGAGTGTGGCTTTACCGGTGTTCGGGTTAGTATGCCCGCATCATGACTCCACTACGCACGCTGCCGCTCCTCCTGGCGCTTTGCGCCTCGCCGCTGGCTGTCGCCGGCGAGGCCGAGGATTTATTCGAGGCCGGGGTCGAGGCCGCCGACAACGGCAACCACCTCGAGGCAGCGGACCGGTGGCGCCAGGCCGCGGCGCTGGACCACGCCGATGCCGCCTTCCGCCTCGGGGCGCTGTATCAGGAAGGGCGTGGTGTCGAGCAGGACCATGCGCGGGCCGTGGAGTGGTATCGACGGGCCGCCGAGCAGGGCAATGAATCCGCCTGGTTCAATCTCGGTCACATGTACGCCAAGGGCCAGGGCGTGAAGAAGGACGCCGCCGAGGCGGTGCGCTGGTATGAAAAGGCCGCGCGCAACGATAACGCCTACGCGCAGTACGCGCTCGGCATGATCCATTTCCAGGGCGGTGCCGGCCTGAAACGGGACATGGAGACGAGCTGGTTCTGGCTCACGGTCGCGGCCGACAACTTCGGTGCCAATGCCTTTCGTGACAACGCCAACGACGTCCGTCGGCGAGCCGCGGATCGCATGACCGGGACGCAGCTGAGCGCGGCCAGGCAACGCCTGCGGGACTGGCAGGCGGAGCAGGAGTGACCGCGGCGGTCGCAGACGGACGCCGCCGCTGGCACTGGATCGCGCGTGCGGGCGCCCTCGCCGGCGACGCGGCCTATCTGCTGGCGTGGCTGCTGTCTCCGGCGGCCGTATGGGCTCCCTGGGTCATCGCGGCCGGTCTGGTACTCGGCGGTGCGACGATCATTCGGGCCCTGAGCGACGACGCCCCGGCGCGTCCATGGCCGGCTTACTGCCTCCCGCTGCTGCTGCCGCTCGGCACGATCGCCAAACCGCCGCGCGCCGGCGCGCGCTCGGCGCAGGCGCGGCGCTTTGGACTCGGCCTCGCACTGACGGCCATCGTCGCGACGACGGTGTCCGGAATCGCCGACCAGCGCGTGTTCGACCCCCTGCTGATGCCACTCGACGAGCCGGCGGCGGAATACGTCGACCGCGCCCTGCTGCAGGCGGGCGGGACTTATGTCGGCGCGCGCGCACTGGAACGGCTGCTGGCGGTCGCCGGCGACATCTCGATCGGGATCGGGTTCGTGGAGGGGCGCCCCGGCCAGATCTTCGAGCCCCTGCGCGACCTGCTCGACCGCTTCTCGACGGTGGTGCTGGCGGCGCTGGCCTCGCTCACGCTGCAGAAGGTGATGCTCGAACTCGGCGGCGATGTCGCGCTGCCCCTGTTCGCCTCCGCGGCGGCGGTACTCGCGGTGGCAGGCCTGATCGCGGGGCCGCGACGGCGCTTCGCGAATTCGTTCGCCTCCGCCGCGGGCCTGATGCTGGGGACCGCCGTCCTGCTGCGGTTGCTGCTCCCGCTCACCGGCCTGGGCGTGGCCGCGATCGCGGGCCACGTGCTCGAGGACCGGCAACAGGCCGCCACCGCGACGGTCGAGCGGGCCGCCGGCCAGGTCGGCCTCGATGTGGATCTGGACCGTGATCCAGGCGAAATCCCCGAGCCGACGGCGGAAGAGAGCACGCTGGGCGAGCGCATGAGTACGCTGCGGGATCAGGCCCAGTCGCTGCAGGCCGTGGACCAGGGCTGGCTCGACTCGCTGTTCAACGCGCTGATCGATCTGGTCGCCGTGTTCGTGATCGAAACGCTGATCGCGCCGCTGGCGGTCCTGTTCCTGTTATGGCGACTGTGGCTGCGGCTCGCCGCCGGCCTGCGCACGCCTTTCGACCGCGAGCCCGCCCGGTAGAATCGCTGCGGACTTTCAACACTTTCACCACGAATACGTAGGTTGGGTTGAGCGCCAGCGATACCCAACGGGTCGAGGCTTGCTCGCTCGACACGGTGGTAACGTGGTACCGGCGGATCGCTCGTCACGTTGGGTTTCCTGCGTCAACCCAACCTACGCGGGATGAATGGCCTCGGCGGCCACCGCCGCTTCAGCGCGCGGCCCGCCGGTCGGGCATGCTCTCCAGAACCCCGGCACTGATCACCAGCAGGGTACCGACACCGACCAGCGGGCCGAACGGTTCCGCGGCGAACAGGGCCGCCGAGATCGTGCCGACGATGACCTCGCTCATCAGCAGGATACCGACACGAGCGGGTTCAACGACCTGGGTCGCCGCCACGAACGCCGTCAGCGACAGGGCCCACCAGCCCACACCGATCACGAGGGTCCAGCCCAGCGCGGGCAGCAGATCCGCCGCCGTGACGCCCGGAGGCGCGGCACCGGCCAGCAGGGGCGCCAACGCCAGAGCGGCCACGAGACCGCCGGCGCAGAACACGAAATTCGTTTCCGCGGGACGGGTCCGCGAGTGACCGTGGATACCGGTCGACGCGATCGACCACAGCAGGCCGGAGGCGAGGCCGAGCCAGTCGCCGGGCTCATGCGGCAACGGCAGCCCCCCATGGCCGCCCCGCAAGACCAGCCCGATCCCGACAAAACCGGCAACCAGCGCGGCATAGCGCCACCCGGAGATCGACTGGCCCAGCCAGAAGCGGCCGATCAGGGTGCTCCAGATCGGGGTGAGGTAGAACAGCAGGATGACCACGGCCACCTGGCCGTAGAGCAGCCCGTTGGAATACAGCACGAACGCGGCGCCGCCGGCCGCGACGCTCAGCAATGCGCGACCGGAGGCGCCCTGCAGCCTGGCGCGCCCCTTCCATGCGGCGGGTGCGAGCACGAGTATCGCCACGACCAGCACCGCCACGGTCGCCCATGGCCCCGCGGTCGCGAGCGCATCGAGGCGGCGCAGGGGCATCCAGTAGAGCCCCCACAGCGCGCCCGCGGCGACGATCAGCACGGTGGCCTGGCGGGGCCCGAGTCGATTGGCCTCGTTCATCGGTGCGGCAATTCGTTGCGGAGGATGCCCCCCGTTGGCACGGCGGGGCGGGAAATGGTGCCGGCGAGAGGAATCGAACCTCCGACCTATCGATTACGAATCGATTGCTCTACCGACTGAGCTACACCGGCACGGTCAAGCTTTGGGGTGGCGAAGGATAGCCGCCCGTTGGCCCGCTGTACAGGGGTATGCGCCGGCACGGGCACCCCGGAGACCCGAAAAGCGTGGTCAGCCGGCGGCCCGTGTCGGCCCCGTCCCGGCCGCGGGCGGCCAGAGATACGGGGCCGGATCCAGCGCCGGTGGCCGGCCGGCGACCTGATCCGCCGCGAGTTCCGCTGACGCGGGGGCCGTGACGATACCGTTACGGAAGTGCCCGGCATTGATCCACAGGCCGGTCAGCGCCGGATGCGGCGCGATGGTCGGAATGCCGTCGTCGGAGCCCGGGCGCAGCCCCGCCCAGTGCGCCCGCACCGGGGACATCGGCGAGCGCGGGCAACAGCCGCGTGGCCGCGTCGAACAGTTCGGCGCGGCCGGCATCCGTCGGCCGCGCATCGAAGCCCGCGTCCTCGACCGTGCTCCCGGCCAGGATGGTCCCGTCGGCCCGGGGAATCAGATAATGGGTCTCCGTCAGCACGATCCGTTCGAGCAGGCCGGGCGGCGCCGCGAACGCCAGCATCTGCCCGCGCACCGGGCGGATCCCCGGGGGCTCCGCGC
This sequence comes from Halofilum sp. (in: g-proteobacteria), assembly GCA_034520925.1. Lineage (GTDB taxonomy): Bacteria > Pseudomonadota > Gammaproteobacteria > XJ16 > Halofilaceae > Halofilum. Next base: position 51,952 of record JAXHNC010000007.1, read on the forward strand.
CAAGGCCGGTCAACAGGCCGGCACTCCACGCGCCCGCGCAGATGACCACGGCGTCCGCGCCGATGCGCCCGGCGGTCGTATCGAGCCCGACCACGCGACCATCGGCGTGGGCGATGCCGGTAATCGGGGTGTGCTCGCGCAGCGTCACGCCCTCACCCACGGCGAGCGCGACCAGCGCGCGCAGCAGGCGCGGGTTGCGGATGCTCGCGATGTCCGGCAACAGCCACGAGTGACCGGCGGGCGGCTGCAGACCCGCCACCATGGCGATCACCTGATCGCGGACCAGCGGCGTCGCCGCCACGCGGTGGCGCTCGGCCCATGCGCCCACCTCGATCGGGTCGTCGCCATCAATGACGATCATGCCGCCAGGTCGGTACTCGGGGTCGATGCCGGTGCGCTCGCGCAGGGTCGCGGCGAAACGTGGCCAGACGTTCTGCGAGCGCGCGGCCAGGGCATTCACCGCATCCGGGAATCGCCATGGATGCAGCGGCGACAGGATACCGCCCCCGGCCCAGGAGGCCTCGCGACCGCAGGCGCCGCGCTCGACCACGGTGACGTCGAAACCGCGCGCGCGCAGTTCGCGGGCGGTGAGCAGGCCGATCAGCCCGCCACCGGCGATGAGGGCATGCGGCATCGCAATCGCCAGTGAAACCGGGAGGTAAAGATGAGTGGAGCGGCCGACCGGAATCGAACCGGCATCACAACCTTGGGAGGGTTGGGTTCTACCGTTGAACTACGGCCGCATCGCGGTCACATAGTAGTGGTGGGTATGGCACCACGCAACTGCCATCGGCGCGGCGCCACGCATCCGCTCGGACGGGTGGCGGTGTAGAATGACGCGTCGCAGCGACGGCCGGGGTGATCGCAATGCTTGTCAGCGTAAACGGTGAGGAATACGAACTGCCCGAGGCCGTGACCGTCGGCGAACTCGTCGAGCGCGTGGGTCTGGCGGATCAGCGCATCGCGCTGGAGCGCAACCGCGAAATCGTCCCGCGCAGCGAGTACGCGGCGACGAAGCTCGCCGAGGGCGATCGGGTCGAGATCGTCCGCGCCATCGGCGGCGGCTGAACGTTACGCTTTTCCATCAACCCATCCAGGGGCGCCCGGAGGCGCCGCGGGAGCGATCATGACCACCGCGACAGCGGCCAGCACGAACCGTGACGACGATCCGTTGATCGTCGGCCAGCGAGTGTTCCACTCACGCCTGCTCGTCGGCACGGGCAAGTATGCGGATTTCCAGCAGGCGCGCGCGGCGATCGACGCCAGCGGCGCCGAACTGGTGACCCTGGCCATCCGCCGCACGAATCTCGGCCAGAACCCGGACGAGCCCAACCTGCTGGACCACCTGCCGCCGGACCGGTTCACGCTGCTGCCGAACACCGCCGGCTGCTACACGCCGGAGGATGCCGTACGGACCTGCCGCCTGGCGCGCGAACTGCTGGGCGGGCACACGCTGGTCAAGCTCGAGGTCCTGGGCGATGAACGCACGCTCTATCCGGACGTACCGGCGACGCTGACGGCCCTCGAGGAACTGGTCGCCGACGGCTTCGAGGTGATGGTGTACACCAGCGACGATCCGGTCATGGCGCGTCGGATGGAAGATGCCGGCGCCGTGGCGGTCATGCCGCTGGCCGCCCCGATCGGCTCCGGCCTCGGCATCCAGAACCGCTACAACCTGCTGGAGATCATCGACCACGCGCACGTCCCGGTGCTGGTCGACGCCGGCGTCGGCACCGCCAGCGACGTCACCATCGCCATGGAACTCGGCTGCGACGGCGTGCTGCTGAACACGGCGATCGCGCACGCCAAAGACCCCGTGCGCATGGCCGAAGCCATGAACCTCGGCGTCCGCGCCGGCCGCGCCGCGTACCAGGCCGGCCGCATGCCCCGCCGCCGCTACGCCTCGGCCTCATCGCCCGAGGAAGGGACGTTTTTCTAGTGCCAGAAGGAACCATGAGCGACCAGCCCGATATGACCGATGAGCGCATGCGGCCGATCCGCAGTTTCGTGCTGCGTGAAGGGCGGTTGACCGATGGGCAGCGGCGGGCGCTCGAAGCGCTCTGGCCGCGCTACGGCGTGGATGCGACGCAGACGATCGATCCGCCGGCGCTGTTCGGGCGCGAGGCGCCGCTGTGGCTGGAGATCGGGTTCGGTAACGGCGAGGCGCTGCGGCATATGGCCGGCCAGCACCCCGAGATCGATTTCCTCGGGATCGAGGTCCACCGCCCCGGCGTCGGGCGCCTGATGAACGCGCTCGCCGAAGACGGCCTGACCAACGTGCGCGTAGTGCGCGCCGATGCCGCCGAGGTCGTCCGCGAGCGCATCCCGGCTGCCGCGCTCGACCGGGTGCTCGTGTTCTTCCCCGACCCCTGGCCGAAGAAGCGCCATCACAAGCGCCGCCTGATCCAGCCGGCGTTCCTGGATGCCGTCGAGCGGGTACTCGCACCGGGCGGCCACCTCCACCTGGCCACCGACTGGATGGACTATGCGGAGCACATGCACGCCGTGCTCGACGCCCATCCGGCCTTCGAACACACCGGCGCCGACGAGACCGAACGCCCACCGTACCGCCCCGCCACGCACTTCGAGCAGCGCGGCACCCACAAGGGCCATGACGTCCGGGACCTGCTCTATCGGCGCATCGAGCGGGACGACACCTGAGCCGCAACGCGCACGAAAGTCAAAACCGCCTCACGCCAAGGCGCGGAGCGCGCCAAGGTAAGGCAAAAAAGACGTAGGCCGGTTTTGCGCGGTCCGTGGCGGTGGCTACCGGCCGGGCATGTCACCGCGCAATGCCGGCATTCCCCGGCGGCGGATGCGGTGCTCGCCCGCAAGGCGACGGGCGCCGGGGGAAGACCGGCCTACGCACGCCCTGCCGGTGGTGAACGCCTGGCGACGGCCTGACGAACGCCGGGCATCGCCACGCCGCGCCGACGCGGTATCATGCGCCCTTCGACGGGCGCGCCGCTGAACGCGGGCACCCCCGACGGGCCTCCGGGAGGAGACGATGTCGCTGGAACACCCGATCGTTGCCGTAACCGGCTCATCCGGCGCCGGGACCTCGACCGTGCGCAATGCCTTCGAGGCCATATTCCGGCGCCAGGCCATCACGCCCGTCTATATCCAGGGCGACAGCTTCCACCGCTACTCGCGCGCCCAGATGGCGGCCGCGATCCAGTCGATGCAGGACCAGGGCCGCACGATCAGCCACTTCGGCCCCGAGGGCAATCTGTTCGATCAGCTCGAGGCCCTGTTCCGCGAGTACGCGGAGACCGGTCAGGGCTGGCGCCGGCTGTATCTGCACAATGCCGAGGAGGTCGCCGAGCACGGCGGCAGCGTGGCCGAGGGCGAGTTCACGCCGTGGGAGCCGCTCCCGGAGGGCACCGACGTGCTCTTCTATGAGGGCCTGCACGGCGGCGTCGTCACCGCGGAATACGACGTGGCGCAGCACGTCGATTTCCTGGTCGGCGTGACGCCGATCGTGAATCTCGAATGGATCCAGAAGATCCACCGCGACGCCGCGGCGCGCGGCTATACGCCCGAGGACACGGTCGAGACCATCAAGCGGCGCATGGACGACTACGTCGAGTACATCACGCCGCAGTTCTCGCGCACCGACATCAATTTCCAGCGCGTGCCGCTGGTGGACACGTCCAATCCCTTCGTCGCCCGCGAGGTGCCCTCCGCGGACGAGAGCCTGGTCGTGATCCGCTTCGGCGACGCGACCCGTTCGCACATGGATTTCCCCTACCTGCTGGCGATGATCCAGGGGGCCTTCATGGCACGACCGAACACGCTCGTGATCCCGGGCGGCAAACTGGGATTCGCGATGGAACTCATCCTGACACCGTTCATCTCGCGGCTGAGCCGCGGTGAACGCATCCGCGAGTGAGCATGGCGCCACCGCGGCCCGGGCGCTGACCGCCACGCACACGAACCGCATCGATCCAACCCGAACCCTCCGGAGCCAGAACATGCAGTACCGCCCACTCGGCACCACCGACCTGCGGGTCAGCGAGATCTGCCTCGGCACCATGACCTGGGGCCAGCAGAACACGGAGGCCGAGGCCCACGCCCAGCTCGACCTCGCCGTCGAACGCGGCATCAACTTCATCGACGCCGCGGAGATGTACCCGGTGCCGCCGCGCGCCGAGACCCAGGGCCTGACCGAGCAGTACATCGGCTCCTGGCTCGCGCGCCGCAGCGACCGCGACCGGCTCGTGGTGGCGACGAAAGTCGCCGGCCCCTCCACCAACATGGACTGGCTGCGGGGCGGGCCGCAACTGAACGCGCGCCACATCCGCGAGGCGGTCGACGCGAGCCTGCAGCGGCTGCAGACGGATTACATCGACCTCTACCAGATCCACTGGCCCGCCCGCCCCGCCAACTACTTCGGCCGCCTCGGCTATGAACCGGATGGCGATACGACGGTGGCGATCGACACGATCGAGGAAAACCTGAACACGCTCGCGCGACTGGTCGAAGAGGGCCGGATCCGCCATATCGGCATCTCCAACGAGACGCCCTGGGGGACGATGCAGTATCTGCGTCTGGCCGAGCGCGACGGCTTCCCGCGCATTGCCTCGATCCAGAACCCCTACAATCTGCTGAACCGGAGCTTCGAGGTCGGCCTCGCGGAGTTCGCCCACCGCGAACGGACCGGACTGCTCGCCTACTCGCCGCTCGGTTTCGGTGCGCTCAGCGGCAAGTATCTCGACGGCGCCCGGCCGCAAGGGGCGCGCCTGACGGAGTTCCCGCAGTTCGCGCGCTACACGAAGGAACACGCGGTCGCCGCGACCGAGGCCTACGTCGCGCTGGCCCGCGAACGCGGGCCTGTCACCGGCGCAACTCGCCCTCGCCTTCGTCAACAGCCGCCCGTTCGTGACCGCCAACATCATCGGCGCCACGACGACGGAGCAGCTCGAGGAGAACATCGGCAGCGCCGATGTCCGCCTGGACGACGACACCCTGGAGGCGATCGAGGCCATCCACGCCGGCCATCCGAATCCGGCCCCTTGATCGGGATCCGTCCAGCCGCGATCCGGCGGCACCGAAACTGGCACGATCCTCGCTGCGAACTTTCGGCAACGAGGGAGGCGGGGAGGACGTACGATGGCCGATAACGAATACGTCCGCGGACATTCCACCGCCCGGCCTGCCGGGCGGTGGGCGATGACGCTGCTGATCGCGGCCGCCGCCGGACCGGCAACGGCGACGGCCGCCACCATCGAAGCGCGCGTGCGCTCGGATGATGGCCCGGTCACGAACGCCGTCGTCCACGCGACCCGCACCGATGGCGAATCCCTGCCTCGCCCCGCGCAACCCGAAGCGGTGATGGACCAGGTCGGGCGTGAATTCGCACCGCACGTGCTGCCCGTGCTGGCGGGGACCTCGGTACGGTTTCCCAACAGCGACGACACCCGGCACCACGTCTACTCGTTCTCCGACGCGAAGACCTTCGAGCTGCAGCTGTATCACGGCGAGACCGCCCGGCCGGTCACGTTCGGGGAGCCCGGCGTCGTCACCCTCGGCTGCAACATCCACGACTGGATGCTGGGCTATATCCTCGTGCTCGATACCCCGGCATTCGCACGTACGGGGGACAACGGCACTGGCCGGATCGCGGACCTCCCGCCCGGCGAGTACCGGGTAGAAGTCTGGCATCCGCGTCTGGTCGACGGGACATCGCCCCAGCCCCGCACGATCACCGTCGACGACGGCGCAACGGCAACCCTGCGCTTCGACATCGAACTGTCGCCACCGCGCGATCGGGGCCAGCGCGGTTTCGGCGGTCAGGAAGACGAGTCGCTGGAAGAAGCGTTCGAGCGGTAACGGCGTGATCCGCACTCACTTCCAACGCAAACTGGCGCTGTTCTTCACCGCGCTGGTGGCCATCGTCCAGCTCGCCGCGGTCATCGCCGTCTTCGAGGCGACGGATCGCAACGTCGCCCGCCAGGTGGAGGAGGAACTGGCGACGGGCTCGCGCGTGGTCGAGCGCCTGCTGGAACTCCGGGAGCGGCAGCTGCTGCAGTCGGTGCGCGTGCTCACCGACGACTTCGGCTTCAAGCGGGCGGTCGCGACCGGCGACCACCCGACCGTCCGCTCCGCACTCGGCAACCATGCGGCGCGGATCGATGCGGACATGGCCGCGGTGCTCGACCGCGACGGCAGCGTGCGCGCCGGCACGCGCGCCGACCTCGACCAGGGCGATACCTTCCCGATCGATGCGCTGCTCGAACGGGCGATCGAGGCGGAAGAGGCGGTCGGGTTCGGGCTCATCGGCGAACGCGCCTGGCAGCTCGTCATCGTGCCGGTCCGGGCGCCCGTGCCGGTCGCCTGGGCCGTCCTCGGCTTCGCCGTCGACGACGCGCTCGCCGGCGAACTGGCCGGCCTGACGCAGGCCGGGATCAGTTTCGCACGCGTCGGCGAAGCGGAAACGCGCGTACTCGCGACCAGTCTCGATGATCCGACCCTGGCGCTGGCCCCCGGCCGATCGGGCCGCGGGGAAACGGTGCGCACGATCGACACCGACACCGGACGCCAACTGGTCACGAGCCGCCGTCTCGCGGCGACCGACAACGGCCAGCTCGTGGCGATCCTGCAGACGCCGCTCGCCGCCGCCCTGGCGCCGTATGCGCCGCTCAAACGGCAACTGCTGCTGCTCGCCGGACTCGCGCTGGTCGTGACCGTGATCGGCGCCGTCTGGCTGGCCCGGACCGTCAGCCGTCCCGTGCGGCAGCTGGGCGATGCGGCCGAGCGGATCGCGGCCGGGGACTATGCCCACCCCGTCGCGATCGACCGGCGCGACGAGTTCGGTGCGCTGGCGACCGCCTTCAACCGCATGCAGGAAGCGGTGCGCGAACGCGAGGACCGGATCGTGCACCAGGCGTATCACGATGAGCTGACCGGCCTGCCCAACCGCAGCCTGATGCGTGACCGGCTGCAACTGGAGATCGATCGGGCGCGACGGGACGGTCACTGCGTGGCCGTGGTCGTCCTCGACCTGAACCGCTTCAAGGAGATCAACGACAGCCTTGGCCATGAGATCGGCGATGCCGTGCTCACGACCATCGGCCAGCGGCTGCGTACGGCGCTGCGCGCGAGCGACACGATCGCCCGCCTGGGGGGCGACGAGTTCGGGGCAATAGGCGCCTGCGCGGACATCGACGACGCGATGACGCTGGCCGGGCGGATCGAGCACGCCTGGGAGAATCCGCTCGACCTGGGGCCGACGACCCTGCGGATCGAGAAGAGCATGGGCGTTTCCGTGTACCCGGACCACGGCGATGCGGTCGAGACCCTCCTGCGGCGCGCGGACATCGCGATGTATGCCGCCAAGGAGCGGGGCGTACCCGCGGTGCTCTATGAAAACGGCTGGGACGAGCGCCATCAGTATCAGTTGACCCTCATCGCCGATCTGCGCGAGGCGCTCGATGGCGATCAGTTGACCCTCGAATACCAGCCGCAGGTCGGGCTCCGCGACGGCGGCATGGATCACGTCGAGGCACTGCTGCGCTGGCGGCATCCGCGGCTCGGCCGGATATCGCCGGCCGAATTCATCCCGCTGGCCGAGAACGCCGGATTCATCCGTTCGCTGACGCGCTGGGTGCTGGGCGAAGTCGTGCGTCAGAGCGGCCAATGGCGGGCCGAGGGCATGGATCTGCATGTCTCGGTCAACATCTCCGCACTCGACCTGATCGATGACAGCCTGCCGGACTTCGTCGCCACCACGCTTGAACAACACGGTGTGCCGCCCGATCATCTCACCCTTGAAGTCACCGAGAGCGCGGTCATGCAGGATACGGCGTTCGCGCTTCGGGTTCTGCAGGGGCTCAAGGCGACCGGCGTGCGCCTGTCGATCGACGACTTCGGCACCGGGCAATCATCGCTGGCGCAGCTGCGTCGCCTGCCGGTGGATGAACTCAAGATCGACAAGTCCTTCATCCTCGATCTGCAGGAAATCAGTACCGATATGAGCATCGAGGCGATCGTCCGCTCGGCGATCGATCTGGGTCACAATATGGGCCTGGCCGTGGTCGCCGAGGGAGTCGAGACGGCCTTCTCGCGGGAATGGCTGATCCGATCGGACTGCGATCTGGCCCAGGGCTTTCTGTTCAGCCGTCCGCTGGCCGCCGACGATTTCGCGGCCTGGGTACGCAACCGGGGCAAACCATGAACCACGGACACACGGACCGCCGCGCGCACCGGCTGCTGGCCGCCATCGTCCTGCTGGTGCTGCCCGCGACCGTGGCCGCCGGCGGCAAACTGATCGGCACCGGTGGCGCCACCCAGATCGAGGGCGCCGCGGGCGGCGGCATCGTCCCATGGGCCCTGCTCGGCGGTTACGGGACCGAGGGCGAGAACGGCGCGACCGCGTTCTTCTCCAGCGTCGACACGGGCGATTACCGGCTCGACGCCATCGGCGCCGGTTTCGTCTGGAACAACCGGGTGGAGATCTCGTTCGCGCGCCAGGATTTCGACACCGGCTCGCTGGCCACGGCATTCCCCACGCTGATCGCGCCCGACGCGCGCATCGGTCAGGACGTATTCGGCGCCAAGATCCGCCTGGCCGGTGACACGATCTACGGCCGCTGGCCACAGGTGGCGCTCGGCATCCAGCACAAGCGCAACCGGGACTTCGCCATCCCGGACGCCGTCGGCGCGCGCGACGATACCGGGACCGATGTCTACCTCTCCGTGGGCCGGCTCCTGCTCGCGGGCCTGGCCGGCCGCAACGTGTATCTCAATGGCACGATCCGCTCGACCCGGGCCAACGAACTCGGTCTGCTCGGTTTCGGCGGCCCCGACAACGACGATCGCGAACTCGTGGCCGAGGCGAGCGCGGCGGTCTTCCTCGATCGCCGCACCGCGATCGGGGTCGAATACCGGCAGAAGCCGGACAACCTCGCGTTCGCGGACGAGAGCGACTGGAGCGATGTGTTCATCGCCTGGTTCCCGAGCAAAAACCTTTCGCTGACCGCCGCCTGGACCGATCTCGGCTCGATCGCAACGCTCGACGACCAGCGCGGGCTCTATCTCTCGGCGGAGGCCGCATTCTGAGGTGACCATGACACGACGCTTTTTCGCCGGGCTTGCGCTGGCGCTGCTCACCGCCTGCGCCGCGCCGGAACCCGCCCGCGACGCCGAACTCTACGAGGCGCTCGGCGAACGCCCGGGAATTCGCGCGATCGTCGACGAAACCCTGAAAAACGTCGCCGATGACGCGCGCATCGTGGATATCTTCGCCGACTCCGACATCGGCCGCCTGCGCACGAAACTGGTGGAGCAGTTCTGCGCCATCAGCGGCGGCCCCTGCGAGTACACGGGCGATTCGATGAAGAAATCGCACGCGGGGCTCGGTATCGACGCGGCCGAGTTCAACGCCTTCGTCGAGGATCTGCGCACCGCGATGATCGATCTGCAGGTGCCCGAGTCGGCGCAGAACCGACTGCTGGCACGGCTCGCGCCCCTGCGCGAGGACATCCTGGAGAAGGAAGAGCGGACCGACTGAACGGCGTTCGCGCGGGTCCGCGTAGGCCGGCTTTGCGAGCGCGCGAGGCACCACAGCGCAGGCGCGCCGCTTGCAGCGCGAAGCCGCGGCCTTGACCGCCTGGCTGGCTCGCCTTCGCGTCGCAAGCGCGCGCCTACGGCGACTTCGCATCCGAATGCTCGACCTACGGACTCCCATCGGGCCGCGCAGGGGCCCGCGCCGCCGATCCGCGCCATGGTCGCTTCGAGCCACGCCCGGGCTTCCGCGTTGACCTCGTCCGGCGTCTTGCCGGCGGTGGCGATGGATTCGCCGATGACGACCGTGATCGTGCCCGGCCATTTCACGAAGCTGTGGCGCGGCCAGAACTCGCCCGCGTTGTGCGCGATCGGCAGCACCGGCACGCCGGTCTCCGTCGCGAGGATCGCGCCGCCCATGCGGTAGCGCTCGGTCCGCCCCGGCAGCACGCGCGTCCCCTCGGGGAAGATCATCACCGACCAGCCGGCGGCGAGGCGCTCGCGCCCCTGCGTGACCATCTGCTCGACCGCCGCCCGGCCGGCGGCCCGGTCGATCGCGATCGGACGCATGGCGCTGTACCCCCAGCCGAAGCCCGGGATCCGCAGCAGTTCCCGCTTGATCACGTGCACCTGTGGCGCCAGCAGCATGACCAGCGCCATGGTCTCCCAGGTCGACTGGTGCTTGGCGAAGAAGATATGCGGGGTGGTCGGGATATTGGCCCGGCCCTCGACCCGCCAGCGCAGCCCGCAGATCCAGCGCAGGGTATAGATGTTGATGAAGCACCAGATCCGCGCCAGCCCGTAGCTCCAGCGCGAGGGGATCAGCCAGCCCACGATCGCGATCAACAGGCCGAAAAAGGTGGTGTTCACGAAGAACACGCACCAGAAGGCCGCCGAGCGGATATAGATGGAGACGGGCGGGCGCGGGCCGCTCATTACGCCGATTGCCCCGCGGCGATCCAGGCATCGGCGAACGCGGCCAGATCGTCGTACACGGCGACACCCTCCAGATCGTGCCCGGCGGCCAGTGTCGCGTCGCCATTGCCCGTGCGCACGAGGACCGGCCGGGCGCCCGCCGCGCGGGCCGCCTGGATGTCGCGCCAGGAATCACCGACGTAGGGCACGCCGTCGAGTTCCACCTCCAGGCGTTCGGCGATCTCGAGCAGCATGCCCGGGCGCGGTTTGCGCCGGTGGGCGTCGCTGCCGGGGCCGTCCGGGGAATACACGACCGGATCCAGGCGGCCACCGAGGCGCGCGAGTTCCCGGGCGATGTGGTCGTGGATCGAGGCCAGATCGGCCTCGCTGAAGAGCCCGCGGGCGATACCGGACTGATTGGTGGCCAGGGCGGTGCGGAAACCCGCCCGGTTCAGCCGGGCGATCGCCTCGAGGCTCCCGGGCAGCGGGTGCCACTCGGCGACCGACTTGATGTGGGCATCCGATTCTTCGTTGATCACGCCGTCGCGATCGAGGATGACCAGTGGAGCACGAGGCACGAGCGTCGACTGGCGAGCTCGTGCACGCGGCGTGCGACGAACGCGATGCGCGCGAGGCGTCCGGCAGGAGACCGGAGACCGCGATCCGCAGGAACAGACCGCGGGCGCGGCCGAGCAGTGCAATGCGGTTCGCGCGCAGCGCGGCGTCGTCGGCCATGACCATTACGCCATCGAAGAAACGGTCCAGCGGTTCCGCCAGCGCCGCCAGCCGCGCCAGGGCGCCGGCGTAATCGCGGGCTTCGACCAGTTCGCCGATGGCCTCGTCGAGCCCGGCGACCGCTCCGGCCAGATCGCGCTCCGCGTCATCCGCGAACAGGGCCGGATCCGGCTCGGCGCCGTCGGCCGAGTCGGCCTTCTTCAGGATATTGCGGATACGCTTGTTCGCCTCGGTCAGCGAGGCCGCCTCGGACCGCTCGCCGAAGGCCTGCAGGGCGCGGATCCGGGCATCGAAATCCACCGGCCGCGTGGGCCGGCAGGCGCGCACCGCCTCGAACTGATCGGGCGTGAACCCGGCGCCGGTGTAGTAGACGCGGAAGCGATCCATCATGAAATCGAAGACCGTGCTCACCGCCGCCCGGGCATCGATCGCCTCGTCGTGCGCCGCCGCGGCCTCGCCCAGGGCCGTTTCGAGATCGAGATCCAGTCCGCCCTCGACCAGGATGCGCAGCGCGCCCAGCGCGGCGCGCCGGAGGGCGAACGGGTCCTTGTCTCCGGTCGGCGCCTGGCCGATGGCGAAGATGCCGACGAGGGCATCGAGGCGGTCCGCCAGCGCGAGCGCCTGGCCCTCCCCGGTCCGCGGCAGGTCGTCACCCGCGAACGCGGGCCGGTACTGGTCGGCAATGGCACGGGCAACGAGGTCGCCGTGGCCCTCCGCGGCCGCGTAATAACCGCCCATCAGGCCCTGGAGTTCGGGGAACTCGCCGACCATCTCGGTCAGCAGATCGCACTTGGCGAGACGCGCCGCGGTCGCCGTGGCGTCGGTGTCGGCACCGAGGCGCCCGGCGAGGCGGCCGGCCAGCGATTCGATCCGCTGCGTGCGGTCGTAGAGCGTGCCGAGCCGGCGCTGGAAGACCATCGCCTTCAGCCCCTCCAGGCGCGCCTCCAGCGGCTGGCGGCGGTCCTGCTGCCAGAAGAACTCGGCATCGGCGAAGCGCGGCTCGATCACGCGTTCGTTGCCGTGGCGCACGGTCTCGGGATCGGCGCTGGCGATGTTGCTCACCGTCACGAACGCGGGCAGCAGCCCACCGTCGCCATCGTAGACGGGGAAGTACTTCTGGTGGTCCTTCATCACGGCCACCAGCGCCTCGGCCGGGACGTCCAGGAACCGGCGGTCGAAGCGCCCGGCCAGCGCCACCGGCCACTCGACCAGCGAGGTGACTTCCTCCAGCAGATCCGGGTCGATGTCGGCCTCGCCACCCGCCTCGCGGGCGGCGGCGATCACCTGTTCGCGGATGCGCGCCTGGCGATCGGCGAAACCGGCGACCAGGTGACCCGGATCCAACAGGCGCTGCTCGTAGTCGGCGGGGCGATCGAGCTCGATGGCGGCCGGATGATGGAAACGGTGGCCGCGGCTCGCGCGGCCCGTACGCACACCGAGCAGTTCGGCATCCACCGCCTCGTCGCCGAACAGGAGCACCGCCCAGTGCACCGGCCGCGGGAAACTGACGCCGGGGACGCCCCAGCGCATGCGCTTCTTCGCCGGCAGTTCGGTGAGGACCCGGCCCACCAGTTCCGGGAGCAGTTCCACCGTCGGCCGGCCCTGCTGGTGTTCGGTATGGAAGAGGTACTCGGCCTTGCCGGTATCGCGTCGTTCGAGGTCCGCGACGGCAACACCATGACGGCGCGCGAAGCCTTCCGCGGCCTTCGTCGGATTGCCGTCGGCATCGAAGGCGGCATTCACCGGCGGGCCGCGGTGCTCGACCGATTCGGCGGACTGGGCCGCCGCGACACCATGGATACGCACCGCCAGGCGGCGCGGCGTCGCGAAGGTCTCCGGTTCCGCGGACAGATCGATCCGCGCACCCCGGAGCGCCGCGGCCAGGTTCTGCCCGAACGCATCCATCAGCGCCTTCAGCTCGCTCGAGGGGAGCTCTTCGGTGCCGATCTCGACCAGCAGATCGCGTGCCTCAGTCATGCCCCGCCTCCACTTCGGCCGTGTCGCGCACGAGCGGGAACCCGAGCGCCTCGCGCTTGGCGTAGAACGCCTGCGCGACGCCCCGCGCCAGATCGCGGATCCGCAGGATGTAGCGCTGGCGCTCGGTCACCGAGATCGCCTGGCGGGCATCGAGCAGATTGAATGTGTGCGAGGCCTTCAGCGTCTGTTCGTAGGCCGGCAGCGGCAGCGGCTCTTCGCGCTCGACCAGGCGTTTGGCCTCCGCCTCGCAGGCATCGAACCAGGTGAACAGCGCGGCGGTATCCGCGAGTTCGAAGTTGTAGATCGACTGCTCGACCTCGTTCTGGTGGAACACGTCGCCGTAGTAGACCGTGCCCTGCGGGCCCTCGGTCCACACCAGGTCGTAGACATTCTCGACGCCCTGCAGATACATGCAGATGCGCTCCAGGCCGTAGGCGATCTCGCCGGAGACGGCATCGACATCGAGCCCGCCGACCTGCTGGAAGTAGGTGAACTGGGTGATCTCCATGCCATCCAGCCAGACCTCCCAGCCGAGTCCCCAGGCGCCGAGCGTCGGCGACTCCCAGTCGTCCTCGACGAAGCGGATGTCATGCACCAGCGGATCGACGCCGAGCGCGGCGAGCGAACCGAGATAGAGATCCTGGATATCCAGCGGCGCCGGCTTGATCAGCACCTGGAACTGGTAATAGTGCTGCAGCCGGTTCGGGTTATCGCCGTAGCGCCCGTCGGTGGGACGGCGCGAGGCCTGCACGTGCGCCGCGCGCCAGGGCTCCGGGCCGATCGCCCGCAGGAAGGTCGAGGGATGGAACGTCCCCGCGCCCACTTCCATGTCGTAGGGCTGCATGAGTACGCACCCCTGCCCGATCCAGTAGTTCTGGAGCCGCAGGATGAGATCCTGGAAGGTGATCGTGGTACTGGGCGACTGCTCGGCCACGGCGGCATCCGGGTTCAACGAAAGCGCGCCAGTATAGCGATGGTGCCTGCTTGATGCAGCCGGGTCGGCTCAAGCGTTTGGTGCCAGGGCTGGGTTCGGGCGCTGTACTGGTGGACATTCTTTGAAAGGCGGTTTCTCGCCAAGACGCGGAGCGCGCCAAGAAAACCGTAATAAATAGTAAAGAAAGGCAATTGTCGGGATCGGACCTGCACGGCCAATCGCCTCCCCGGGCTATCGAAGCCCGTACTCCAGAAGCAGCGAACACTCCGGCAAACAGCCTCTTCTCAACTTTTTTTTGGAGTTTTTCGCCTTTCTTGGCGCGCTTGGCGTCTTGGCGAGAAAACGAATTTGACCTTGCGGATTTCCATTCAGGCACAAAAAAGCCGGCACGCGGCCGGCTTTTTCGCTGCGTTGTCCGCGCGCTCAGGCGTTGAGTGCGTGGATGCGCTTGTTCAGGCGGCTCTTGTAGCGGGCGGCCCGGTTCTTGTGGATCAGGCCCTTGCCGGCCATGCGGTCCACCAGCGGTACCGCGCTCTTGTAAGCGGCCTGGGCGGCCTCGCGGTCGCCGCGCCGCAGCGCATTGATGACTTTCTTGACTTCGGTGCGCATGCGCGACCGCTGCCCGTGATTGTGGTCACGGCGGATTTCGTTCTGACGTGCGCGCTTACGTGCCTGCGGGGAATTCGCCACGGTTACTGCTCCGAATCGGTCCGGCTCGCGGAAAGCGCGCAATTATGTCCATCTGCTGCCCGCCTGTCAACGCGTCCCGGGCATACGGCTGGTACACTGCGCGGCTTTGCGGTCTGCGGGGCGAATGGCGATGAGCGAGGGACGCGGCGGCGTCTGGCGCACGGGCGGCACGGTCGGGGCGATGACGCTCCTGTCGCGCGTGCTCGGCTTCATCCGGGACATGGTGCTGGCCCGGGTCTTCGGCGCCGGCATCGCCACCGACGCCTTCTTCGTCGCCTTCCGCATCCCGAATTTCCTGCGCCGGCTGTTCGGCGAGGGCGGCTTCACCCAGGCCTACGTGCCGGTATTCACCGAGTACAAGGAGCGCCACGGGCTCGAATCCCTGCGCGATCTCGCGGACCACGTCATCGGCACGCTGGCCGGCGTACTCGGACTGATCACGGCGATCGGCGTCGCCGCCGCACCGGTGCTGGTGCTCATCTTCGCGCCCGGTTTCTACGACGACCCGGAACGCTTCGACCTCGCCGGCGATCTGCTGCGCCTGACCTTCCCGTATGTATTCTTCATCTCGCTGGTGGCGGCGGCCGGCGGGATGCTGCAGAGCTTCTCGCGCTTCGCCGTGCCGGCCTTCACGCCGGTACTGCTGAATATCTGCCTGATCGGCGGCGCCCTCTGGGGCGCACCGCGGTTCGATATCCCCATTCACGCACTCGGCTGGGCCGTGTTCATCGCGGGCATCGCCCAGCTGGCGTTCCAGATCCCGTTCCTGGCGAAGATCGGCGTCCTGCCGCGACCGCGCTGGGGCTGGCGCCATCCGGGCGTGCAGCGGGTCATCGCGCTGCTGATCCCGACCCTGTTCGCCGCCTCCGTGGCCCAGATCAATCTGCTGCTGGATACGCTCATCGCCTCGCTGCTGCAGGCCGGCAGTGTCAGCTGGCTGTACTACGCCGACCGGCTGCTGGAGTTCCCGCTGGGCGTGTTCGGCGTCGCACTCGGCACGGCGCTCCTGCCGCGCCTGTCCGCGCAGCACGCGCGCACCGACCCGGACGGCTTCCGCCTGACCATGGAACAGGCCCTGCGCCTGATCGCCGTGATCGGCGTGCCGGCGACCGCCGGGCTGATCCTGCTCGCCGGGCCGATCCTCGCCACCCTGTTCGGGTACGGGCGCTTCACGCCCGAGGACACCTCGATGGCGGCGATCGCGCTGCTCGGCTATGGCCTCGGGCTGCCCGCGTTTCTCCTGATCAAGATCCTGCAGCCGGGCTTCTTCTCGCGCCAGGACACGCGCACGCCGATGCGGATCGGCGCCGCGGCGCTGGGCATCAACATGATCTTCAACGTGATCCTGGTCGGCTCGGCCGTGTGGACCGGCTTCCACGCGCCGCACGCGGGCCTCGCGCTGGCGACCTCGATGTCCGGCTGGTGGCACGCCTGGATGCTGTATCGGCGCCTGACGCAGGCGGGCGTCTTCCACCCCGCCGGCGGCTGGGCCGTCCTCGCCCTGCGCGTGGGCCTCGCGACCGCCGCGATGGCGGCCGTCCTGCTGACCTTCAGCGGGCCGCTGACGGCGTGGGGCGATCTCGGTTGGCTCGACAAGAGCAGCCAGCTGGCCCTGCTGATCGGCGGTGGCGGGCTGGTCTATCTCGCCGCCCTGCTGCTCACCGGCCTGCGGCCACGACACCTGCTGCGGCCGTAACAGGAGGGACGACGAAAGCATCGCAGACGCGAGCTCGCTCGCAGCAGACTGCGCCGGAGCGCGCGTGGCGATCTTCGTCGGAACGAGCTTGCACGCGATTGCGCCGGCGATGCGCATGCGCGGTGACACGTCTCGGGCCATCGTCCAGCGCCACGCGCCGCGCAAGGCCGGCCTACTTTCGATGTTCACAATCTTTGCGCGCTCCGCGGCTCTGCGAGAACCCGCTTTTTTCCTGGTTTCCGCCGGCCGGCTTGACGAGGACAACGCCACCGCGCATTCGGGCGGGCTGTTGCCCTATAATGCGCGATTCGCGCGCATGCCGGAGTCGCTCTTTGGAACTGGTCCGCGGCCGTCACAATCTCAGACCGCGCCACCGGGGTTGCGCCGTCACCATCGGCAATTTCGATGGGGTCCATCTCGGCCACCAGGCCGTGATCGAGCAGTTGATGACGCGCGCCCGCGCGCTCGGCGTGCCGGGCTGCGTGGTGACGTTCGAGCCGCATCCGCGCGAGTTCTTCGATCCCGAGCGGGCGCCGGCGCGCCTGTCGCGGCTGCGCGACAAGCTCGCGGCGATCGAACGCCTCGGGGTCGACCGGGTGCTGGTACTGCGCTGCGATCGCGCACTGACCGAGCTGTCGCCCGAGGCGTTCATCAATGAACTGCTGCTCGAAGGACTGGGCGCACGCCACCTGGTGATCGGCGACGACTTCCGTTTCGGGCATCGCCGCGCGGGCGACTTCTCGACCCTGGCGGCGGCTGGCGAAAGTCATGGCTTCGGGGTCGAAGCGGCCGCGACCTACCTTCTGGACGGCGAACGCGTCAGCAGCACGCGCGTGCGCGAGGCGCTCGCCGCCGGCGATCTGGATGCGGCGGCGGAACTGCTCGGCGGGCGCTACACGATGCGCGGGCGCGTCGTGCATGGCCAGAAGCTGGGGCGGGATCTCGGCTACCCGACGGCCAACATCCCGCTGGATGGCTACCCGCTGCCGCTGACCGGGGTGCTCGCCGTGCTAGCATGCACGCCGGATGGGCGGCGACTGCCCGGGGTCGCCAATCTCGGCTGGCGGCCGACCGTCGCGGGTACGCGACCGCTGCTCGAGGTCTATGCGTTCGACTTCTCCGGCGACCTGTACGGGCAACACCTGACGGTCGAACTGGTCGAACGGCTGCGCCCGGAAGAGCACTTCGAGTCGCTGGATCTGCTGATCGAGTGCATGCACGAGGACGCGCGCCGCGCGCGCGAGATACTGCGCCAGCGCGGCATCACCGCATGAACGCCTGGCGGATGGTTTCCACAGCCCGGATGGAGGCGACAGCCGCAATCCGGGGAACAACAACACGGGCCCGGCGATTGCGCCCGGGCGCCCCCGATCGACAGCCATGGATCCGGTCACCAGGCCGGATCGGGTAGACCGCAGGACCAACTCACGTGACCGACTACAAGAAGACGCTGAACCTGCCGAACACGGCCTTCCCCATGCGGGCCAACCTCGCGAAGCGCGAGCCCGAGCGGCTGCAGCGCTGGCAGGAAGAAGACATCTACGGCCGTATCCGCGAAGCGCGCGCGGGGCGGGACCAGTTCATCCTGCATGACGGCCCGCCGTACGCGAACGGCTCGATCCACATCGGCCACGCGGTCAACAAGATCCTCAAGGACATCATCGTCAAGTCGAAGACGCTGTCCGGCTTCGACGCGCCGTATGTTCCCGGTTGGGACTGCCACGGCCTGCCGATCGAGCACGCGGTCGAGAAGAAACACGGCAAGGCCGCCGACCTCGGCTACAACGCCTTCCGGCGCGCCTGCCGCGCGTACGCCGAGGAACAGATCGACAACCAGCGCGAGGACTTCAAGCGCCTCGGTGTGCTCGGTGACTGGGACCACCCCTACCTGACCATGGAATACCGCACCGAGGCGGCGATCCTGCGCGCGCTCGGCCGGATCATCGAGGGCGGGCACGTCTACAAGGGGCTGAAGCCGGTCCACTGGTGTCTGGAGTGCGGATCCGCATTGGCCGAGGCCGAGATCGAGTACCACGACAAGCGCTCTGCGGCCATCGACGTGCGCTTCCCGGCGGTCGATCCGGCGGCCCTCGCCGATGCCTTCGGTGTCGACGCCAAAGGCCGTCCGGTTTCGGTGGTGATCTGGACCACAACCCCGTGGACGCTGCCCGCCAGTCAGGCCGTCGCCGTGCACCCGGATCTCGAATACAGCGTGGTCGATGCCGGTGAAGAGTTGCTCGTCCTCGCCACGGATCTGGTCGAACCGGCGCTGTCGCGCTATGACATCGACGGTCGCGCGGTCGGTCACGCGCTCGGCGCGAAGCTCGAACACACGCGCGTGCGGCATCCGTTCGACGATCGGGACGTCCCGATCATCCTCGGCGATCACGTGACCCTGGACGCGGGTACCGGCTGCGTCCACACCGCCCCCGGCCACGGTCAGGAGGACTACGAAGTCGGCCTGCACTACGGGCTGCCGGTGGTGAACCCGGTCCGCGGCGACGGCGTCTTCGCCGAGGGCACGCCGCACGTTGCGGGGATCCATGTGCGCAAGTCGGATGATGCGATCTGCGACCTGCTCAACGAACACGGCGCGCTGCTCAGCCGCGTCCCCTACGACCACAGCTATCCGAACTGCTGGCGCCACAAGACGCCCGTGCTGTTCCTCGCCACGCCGCAGTGGTTCATCTCGATGGACGACGGCCTGCGCCAGGGCGCGCTCGAGGCGATCGAGGATGTCACGTTCACGCCGGCCTGGGGCCGTGCCCGGATCGAGGGCATGGTGGCCAACCGCCCCGACTGGTGCATCTCGCGCCAGCGCATGTGGGGCGTACCGATCGCGCTGTTCGTGCACCGCGACAGCGGCGAGCTGCATCCGCGTACCGGCGAACTCATCGAGGCCGTGGCGCAGCGCATCGAGGAGGGCGGCATCGACGCCTGGTTCGATCTCGATCCCGCGGAACTGCTGGGCGACGAGGCCGAATCGTACGACCGCGTGAGCGATATCCTCGACGTCTGGTTCGACTCGGGTGTCACCCACGCCTCGGTGCTGGAGACGCGCGAGGAACTGCGCGCGCCGGCGGATCTGTATCTGGAGGGCTCCGACCAGCACCGCGGCTGGTTCCAGTCCTCGCTGCTGTCATCGATCGCGCTGCGCGGCCGCGCGCCCTACGAGGGCGTGCTGACGCACGGCTTCACGGTCGACGGCCACGGCCGCAAGATGTCGAAATCGCTCGGCAACGTGATCGCGCCGCAGACGGTGATGGAGAC
This sequence comes from Halofilum sp. (in: g-proteobacteria), assembly GCA_034520925.1. Classification (GTDB taxonomy): domain Bacteria; phylum Pseudomonadota; class Gammaproteobacteria; order XJ16; family Halofilaceae; genus Halofilum. The sequence continues at coordinate 71,673 of JAXHNC010000007.1, forward strand.
GCTCGGCGCCGACATCATCCGGCTCTGGGTGTCGGCGGCCGATTACCGCGCCGAGATGGCGGTCTCGGACGAGATCCTCAAGCGCATGACCGATTCGTATCGGCGCATGCGCAATACCGCCCGCTTCCTGCTCGGCAATCTGCACGATTTCGACCCGGCCCGTGACAGCCTCGCCGCCAGCGAGATGGTCGACCTCGATCGCTGGGCCGTGGACCGCGCGCTCGCGGTGCAGGACGAAGTCCGGCGCGCGTTCGACGCGTACAACTTCCATCGGGTCTACCAGGCCGTGCACAACTTCTGCTCGGTCGACATGGGCGCGTTCTACCTCGACGTCCTCAAGGACCGCCTGTACACGGCGCCGGCGACGGGCAACGCGCGGCGCTCCGCGCAGACGGCGATGCAGCACATCCTCGAGGCGCTGGTGCGCTGGCTCGCACCGATCATCTCCTATACCGCCGACGAGATCTGGGAACACATGCCGGGCGAGCGTTCGGGCAGCGTGTTCGAGACCGAGTGGTACGAGGGCCTGTTCCCGCTGGGCGAGCACGCCACGCTGGATCGCGCCGGCTGGAACCGGGTCAAGGAGGCCCGCGCGGCCGTCGCGCGCCGGCTCGAGACCCTGCGCAACGAAGGGACCATCGGTGCCGCGCTCGACGCCACCGTGACCGTTCACTGCGATGCCCCGGTCCGGGATGCACTGACAAGCCTCGGCGACGAACTCCGGTTCGTCCTCCTGACCTCCGCGGCGCAGGTCGCCCCCGCCGCCGAGCGGCCGGACGACGCGGTCGCGGACGAGGCCGACGGCCACGAGGTGTGGATCGCGGCCGGGCGCAGCGGCGACGAGAAGTGCGCCCGCTGCTGGCACCGGCGCCCCGATGTCGGCGGCGATCCGGAACACCCGGACCTCTGCGGCCGCTGTGTGACCAACATCGCCGGCAGCGGCGAAGCGCGCGCGCATGCCTGAGGCGGCGCCCGGGGGCGGTCCATTCGGCGGCCCCGCGGCGCGCGCCTTCGGGCTCGCCGCGGCGATCGTGATCCTGGATCAGATCACCAAGCTCTGGGCCGTCTCCGCGCTGGAACTCTACCGACCCGTCGAGATCCTGCCGTTCTTCAACCTGACGCTGCTGCACAACACCGGCGCGGCGTTCTCTTTCCTCGCGGACGCCGGTGGCTGGCAGCGCTGGTTCTTCACCGGCCTCACGCTGATCATCGGCATCGGCATCGCCATCTGGCTCGTGCGTCTGCCGACGGATGAGCGCCTGACCCGGGCATGCCTCACGCTCATCCTGGGCGGCGCGATCGGTAATCTGATCGACCGCGTCCGGCTCGGCTACGTCATCGACTTCCTCGATTTCCACGCCGCCGGCTGGCACTGGCCCGCCTTCAACGTCGCCGACGCGGCCATCTCCTGCGGCGCCGTGCTGCTGATCGTGTTCGGCCTGCTCGGGCGCTCCTGAATAAATCCCCGGCTCCCGTAGGTTGGGTTGAGCGAAGCGATACCCAACGGGACAACGCGGAGCGGCTGGACCCGATACCGCGATCGGCAGGCCCGGCTCCCACGGACGTGAATAGCTTTTGCGACGATCCACGTCTCGACACGTTGGGTTTCGTTTCACTCAACCCAAGCTACGGGCTACGGCCAGCGAACTCATCGCGCCGGTTGGGCCACACTCCCCCGCGGCGTTATACTCCTCCTCCCGTCAGCCCGCGCCCCGGAGGCGCGTTATGGAAATCCTGCTCGCCAAGCCCCGCGGCTTCTGCGCCGGCGTCGACCGCGCCATCGAGATCGTCGAGCGCGCGCTCGACATGTTCGGCGCGCCCATCTACGTGCGCCACGAGGTCGTGCACAACCGCCGGGTGGTCGATGACCTCCGGGACAAGGGCGCCGTCTTCGTCGAGGAACTGGACGAGGTTCCCGACGATGCCACCGTCATCTTCAGCGCCCACGGCGTCTCCCAGGCGGTGGAAGACGAGGCCAACCGGCGCGGGCTGAACGTGTTCGACGCGACCTGCCCGCTCGTCACCAAGGTCCACATGGAGGTCAACCGCTACGCCCGCCAGGGCTGCGACGTCCTCCTGATCGGCCACGACGGCCATCCGGAGGTCGAGGGCACGATGGGCCGCTTCGATACCAGCCATGGCGGCCGGATCCGGCTCATCGAAACGGTCGCCGATGCGGAGACGGTCGAGGTCAACGACCCGGAGAAGCTCGCCGTCGTCACCCAGACCACCCTGTCGGTGGACGACACGGCCGACATCGCCGAGAAACTGCGCGAACGCTTCCCGGCGATGGCCACGCCGAAGAAGGAAGACATCTGCTACGCCACGACCAACCGCCAGGAAGCGGTCAAGAGCCTCGCCCGCCAGGCCGAGGTCATGCTCGTGGTCGGCGCCGCCAACAGCTCGAACTCGAACCGGCTGCGCGAACTCGCGGAGAAACTCGGCTGCCGCGCCTATCTGATCAACGACGCGGCGGAGATCGAGCAGGAATGGCTGCGCGATACCGCCCACGTCGGCGTGACCGCCGGCGCCTCGGCACCGGAATCACTGGTGCAGGAAGTCATCCAGCGGCTGGAGCAGGAAGGCGGTCGCACGCAGGAGGCGGGAACGGGCGTCGAAGAGAAAGTCGTGTTCCACCTGCCGCGTGCCATGCGGGTCGAGGCCTGATCCGGATCCAGTTCCCCTGCGGGCAGAACCCTGTAGGTCGGGCTTCAGCCCGACACTCGCAAGCCACTGATCTGTCGGGCTGAAGCCCGACCTGCGGATCTCCCGGAGCATCCGGGATTCCCTGACCGCCGCTCTCGGCCCGAACCTTCGTTCACCAGCACTCGTCCACCGTACCTTCGCCGACACCCCGGCTGCCGGTCTGGTCGATCGTGAAATCGTCGCAGTCGTCGTTCGTCTGCGTTCGCTGTGCCTCGGCCTGCAGCGTGAACGCGGTTTCGTTGATGGTCGAGTTGGCGGCGCTGATCACGTACCAGCCGTTCTCCGATTCGATGTCGTTGGCGAGATTCCCCGCGGCGTTGATCAGTCCGCAGTTGCTGTCGTCATACGCCCCGTACGTCGAGTAGCACCGTTCAAGTTGCTGCGCTGTCTCGAGCAGCACCGTGCGCGCCTCCGTCCGGCGCGACTGCTCGACATAGCCCTGATACAACGGCATCGAGATCGCGATCAGGATCCCGAGGATGACGACCACGATCATCAATTCGATGAGCGTGAACCCCCGTTGGCACGCCGCATTGTCCGCCTTCCACGACATGATCCGCTCCCGGTTCTGCATCGCCTCTGCTGCCATTGGGCATGCGGCCCGGTACCGGCCAGATCGCCAATCGGCGATCGCCCGGCCACCTCGGCGGTCCTCACTGCAGTTGCCGCCATGACTGGCGCCCGCGGTCCTTCGAACCGCTCGACTCGGTCACCGTCTCGACGGTACCTGAGCTCTTGCTGATCTCCTTGAACTCGACGGCGCGATCGGTGTCCAGGATGGCCATACCGGCGGTCAGGCCATCGATGAGCAAGCCGGATGCGTGCTCCTCGTCACCGTCACCATCGACGTCGGCAACCCGATCGTCGTCATCGACATCGCCGTCGCCGTCCGTGTCGAAGACACCACCCTGAATGATATCCCCATCCAGGGCGTTGAGCTCCATCAGGAAGCTGCGGCCTCCGCCCTCGCAGACCGACGGGTTCGGCAGGTTGGTCTGGAAGATGACACGTTCGCCGCGGATGATCGCCTGATTGATCACGCGCTCACCGGTGCCGCCGCTCGCATTCGGATCGACGACGTCGATGTACCAGCCGTCCTTCGTCGCATAGTCCACGCTGTTGCTGGACGTGACGCGGAAACCGTTCTGCTGCGACAGAATGCTCTGCTCGACCAGGCTGGCTTTCGCAACCGTGTTTCCGTCGTCACGGTCGGCGATCGCGTAGAAGCTCTGGATCTGCGGATCCGATCCGATCACATTGTCGTCCTCCCGCACGAAACGCCCGGTGCCGAAATAGACGTTGACCATGACGCCCGATTCCTCGTTCGCGGCGACCGTCGGCGGCGCCGTGATCGGCTGCGGATCCCCGTTGTCGTCCGTCGCCTGGAACAGAAGGCTGACGTCCCACTGGTTCGTGTTGCTCGAGCTCACGTCGAACTTCCACAGATTACCGCGCAGATCGCCGGCATAGATGAAATCGGTCACACGATCGCCGTTGATGTCGACAGGCGTGACCTCGGCGATGCCGTTCGGATCGTCGGCGGAGCCGACACCTGTATCGATGATCTCCTTGACCGAACCGCTCTCGACATCCACAAGAAAGAGCTTTGCCGTGGCGCTTCCATTGCCAATGATGGACGTGTTTCCGCCGCTGTCCGTGCGTGTGTTGTCGTAGCCGTCGCCAAAGGCCACCACCCAGCTGTCGTCGTTCATCGGGATGATGTTCGGCTGGCCGAATGTATAGCCGAGGTCGGGATGCGAGAACTCCCAGAGGACGTCGTCGCTATTGAACGCCGGCTGCGACGGATAGGTCCCGCCGACCGGATTCGTGACATCGAGGGCGAACACGGCCTTTCCACCGGCCCCGATCGAACCGGCGAGCACCGAATGCCAGTCGGCGGTCGTACCGTTGCCGTCGGTGTCGGTGTTGCCGTCGCTCGCAAGATCGACGTACGCATCGGCGACCCGCGGTGCCTCGTCGACGAAGAAACGGTGCGTGTAGTCCGTCGATGTCAGCCGCCCAAGACCCGCGAAGGTCGCGTCGGGCACGTAGGCGAATTCCTCGTCGCCGCCGCTGTCCCGTCCGTCGAAGGCATGCAGCATGCCGTCGTTGGCGCCGACGTAGAGCATGTCCTGCCGCCCGCTCTTATCGGACAGGTAGCCGGCGTAGGTAGTGCTGGCATCGCCGAAACCGCCCGGCAGCACGGTGTAACCGAAGTTCTGGCCGCGCTCGAGGAACGGGTCTGAGTTGACCACGTCGCCGAGCACGGTGTTTTGTCGATTTCGATACGTGCCGCCGTTGCGCTCCTCGTTCGAGGTGTCTCCACGCAGGTAGGCCAGTCTCATATCTCCCTCACCGTCATTGTCGATGGCGGCAGTCTCGGGATTGTCATTGAGATAGGCCTGTTGCAATGCAGTCAGTTTCGACCACAAGAATTCAACACCGTCCGTGCCATTCTTCGATGTGAAGATCTTCCGGTTCGAAGCTTGCGGAATATTCTCCTGAGCACGCCAGGCCGGGTTGGCCTCGTCGACCTCGCCGGTCGCCTGATTCACCGGCAAGGCGATGACGTCCCCGCTCCAGTCGGCGCTGTCGAACCGACCCTGGTAAATCAGGGTATCCGTGGTTAGTCGTGTGGTGTTGGTCGCGACCGCCGACGATGAGCCCTCGGTACGGTCCAACGCGCTCGCCAGCAGGGTTTCAAACTCCTGGGCGAATTGCTGCGGATTGAGCGCGCTGAGGAAATCGCCGCGGCTATTCACGCCCGCATGCCACAGATCGTCAATACGCTCGGCATCTTCCGTGTCGGTGGGATCCGGCCATTCCTCGCTGCCGTCCTCAAGGCTCGCGAGATCGCTTTCCGGATCGAGCGTTCCGGTCGCGCCGAATGCGACTCCGAAGGTCACCATATGCTGCCAGAACGCCGGGTCCTCTTCCAGCGGCTGCACCGAGTTCTCCAGATCGGTGCGCAGGTCTCGCCGCCAGTAGTCCATCGCCACATCGGCGAGGGTATTCGACTCATCGTCCTCGTACGGATCCCCCGCCTGGTAGGTGAAGTCGTCACCGTCCGGGTTGGTTATCACCGATCCATCGGTCCCGTCCGTATTGCCGACATCGGGATCGTACCGTTGCCAGCTGTCCCAGAAACCGTCCGTCGTGAGGATCGTATAGGCTTGCCGGCACTCGATATCCTGGCCGGAATTGCTCGTCGGATCCTCATTCCAGGGATTGCCGTTATCGCTTCGCTCGTAGTAATCGCCGGCATCCTCCAGCGCTGTCCGCAATGGCGTTCCTTCCTGCGGAATCGGGTGCTCATACAGGAAGTCGAAAAACTCATCCCGATCGGCACCCTCGAACTTGCGCGCACCGCGCACGATCGTGTCCATATTCACGCCATCGATGTCGTTGTTGTTCTCGTTGATGGCGCCGTAAGCGAGCCGGAAATCTCCGTCCTGTCGGGCGAACGCACGGCCCACACCGGAGCGCGCTGCCAAGATGCGCGAACGATTGTAGCTGAACCAGTTAGCGAAGTTCTGCTGCGACCGTCCTGCGGCGTCCCAGGTATCGGCATCGGCGCGCGGGCGGCGCGTCGATGGTCGACTCCGTCGGTACCATCGACCAGCAGTGTCGTTGCCTTGCACCTGGATCTTCGTAGAAATTGGACCGAGTCGAGTTCGGTCGCCGTTGCCGTCGTAGACGTAGTAAGTGATGGGCCAGATACGATCGCGTTCCATAACACCCGTCCAGGAGTCGGTATCGTCCGTGATACCGTCGTCGTACCAGTACACGTTTCGCTCTGCTGCGATCGGTCAGGTCGAGCGTGCCTTAGCTCCGGGCGCGACGGCGTTGTAGTACGCGTTGGTCGGATCCGCGTCGGCGCGACTCGAGCCATCGCTGTTCGACCAGGGCTGATAGACGACATTCGGATCATAATACAGCGCGTTGTTCTCTACCGAGCGACTGAGCAGGTTGTGGACGTTGTCGTCCTCGTACGTCGGCACGTACTCGGTGTAGTTGCCGACACCATACAGCGCATCACGGGATGTCCGGTACGACGTAGTTCGCCGACGGTATCGTCCGCCGGCGCGTTCGCGCGACCGCAGAAACTCGAACTGCATCGAACCGGAGTCGTCCAGCACGAACACGAAGTTGGGCGTTGCCTGCTCGGTCAGGATCAGCGGGGTCTGCGCGAGCTGGCCGGAATCGGCGACACCGGGCGAGTCACTCGGCATCGCGCGGGTCGGTGCCGGCATTGTGTCTCGTCGATATTGCTGACGCCGTCGCCGTCGGTGTCGTTGTTCGGGTTGCCGTTGACGGCATCGAACTCGTTGCTTACGCCATCGCCGTCGCTGTCGACGGAGTCGGATTCGAGGGCGTCGATGGTGCCGTCGCCGTCGGCGTCATTCGTGCCCTCGGCACCGTCATCGGTGCCGTCACCGTCGGTGTCCGGCGTCGTTGGGATCGGTTCCGCGCGCGGTCTCGTCGTCGTCGTAGACGCCGTCGTTATCCGAATCGACGGGCGGAGCGAGCCTCCGTCACCATGCACGCTGTCGATATGCCAGTAGTCGTAGTCGAGCTAGCCGCTAGCATCAGTGGGCACCGCCTGGCATCGAAACCGGATTCGCAGGTTCGACGCTGAACGCGGCCGCTGGAAGGCTCGATCGTCGCGCGGTAATCTGGCCCGGCGTACCCGCTGCCTGACCATTCGATCGACCTACTGCCAGTGAGCCACTGCCGTCTCGATACTCGAGAACCAGATCTTCGTTCCTATCCTCCGGATCCTCGCTGAAGCTGTCATCGCCTCGCTCGGATCCAGGCCGAAACCTCCACGTCAGGATGCGCCGTTCGCATCGATCGTCGGCGATGTCGACCTCGGCAGTTGCGATGCGCGCAGGTACATCGAGTAGCCTGTCCGGACTCCGCCGTATCAGTGTTCACGTTCACCGCCGCGCGGTCGTACCAGTTCGCAGCCCGTCAGACAGATCACCGTCCGGAAGTCTGTTCGAGCAGCTGTTCGCCGCGGCGCTGCAGCGGCCAGCCGGCAATGCGAGCGACGGCGACGAGTCAGTAACGTGCAACGATCGACTTCGAATCGAGGTTCATGGCACAGTGTTCCACTGCGTGCAGCTGCGTTATCCGGCCCCGATGATGCGATGCTACGCGCGCATCCGCCGTCGGCCGAGTTCGATCGGTTGCGCGCTGCACGCAAGCGTCACTCGTCCGCCAGCAGGATCAGGCGCGTGATCACGGGAACCGATCCCGCCCTGCTCTCGAACTCGTACTTCGACCGGCATGCCGGAGCGCACGCTGCGCAGATATCGCGCGCCGGTCGCTGCCGGCGTAACGCGGCGACAGGTCGCTGCGCGAGCCGGTAGGTGCGGCTCGTCGATCACCATCGCGCTGCGTCCTCGTAATCGCACGGCGCGGAGTCTGTCCGATGCGCTCTTCCGCGACCGCCGGGACGGCCACCCCGGCGAGCAGCAGGGACAGCACAGATCGCCGGCAGCATCGTGCGAATCCGATTCGCATTTCTTGATCGCATCATTGTCCGTCCCTCCTGCGTGCAAGCACGCCGCGTCGCGACCGTTGCACGAGTCGCCGCATCACCAGCAGATAACTGCTCCGCAATACGACGCGCGTGCGCCCGTCATGCCGGAAGCGCTCGCGGTGATACGCGATACAGCCGCTCCTCCTGTACCGGCTGTACCGGGCGTCGAAATGCCGCCGCCGCCGCCGACGCTCACGATCTCCTCAACGAAATAGCAGGCGCTGTCGGCGGAACCCACGCTCACGGTATCGACGTTGCCGCTGCTGCAGTCGACCGCATTCCATGCTGGACGCGTTGCCCTCGTTGTGAAACCATGCAGCTGGCGCCGGTCGTCGGCGTGCTGTTGAACGAGTTCAGATAGGCCTCCCCCTCGCGCAACGCGCGCTCGGCCGCCTGGAACGCGAGTTCGCGATCCCGCATGTTGCCTGCCATGCGTTCCTGCATCGTGCTGTTCCGCATCGAGGTGACGCCGCCGACCGTCAGGATGAGCAACATGATCAGCGCAACCAGCAGGGCGGCGCCGCTCTGCCTGGTCGGGCGGCGCGCGATGGGCATCCGTGTGTGCACAGGGCGATTCATCATTGCGTCCGATTACGCAGGGCGACCGTCGTCGTGAATACCTGGTAGAGACGATTGTCCCCGGCCGTCACCTGGTTGCCGTTGAAGGTGTAGGTCTGTGAATCGTCCGTGACGCGGTCTTTCTCGCTCACGAGCAGCAGTTCGAGGCGCACGGCGACGACATCGGTCCAACTCCCCACCACGGCGGGATCGCCCTCGTAGCCGTCGGCCTGGCCATCGCCGTTGGTGTCCTCGCCGTAATCCAGCGACATCCGCTGGACGCCCGGGACCAGCTCGACCGTGTTGCCGGCCTCGTCCTCGCGGTAGAGCGAGGGGACGTTGCGGTCCGGCGCCTGGTCGACGTAATAGGTGTAGGACTTGAACCGCAGCAGGGAACCGCCCGACATATCCTGAGAGATCGTATTGGTGTCGTTGGCAACATCCGGAGGGCTACCTGTGCAGTTATTTCCGACCGAGTGGGTCACGCGCTTGTTGCCACTGTTGTCCGTGTTGACGAATACGACCATCCGGCTGCAGGTGCTGACGATCACGATGTCGCACTGCAGGAAGTCGACGTTCTCGGTGAACTCGATGTTGGCGTTGCCGGTATTGTGCGGGCTCGCCACGGTGGCGCTGATATTCGGATCGAGCGTCTTGAAGGTCAGCACGTCGTTGGCACGCACGGTGGCCTGATCATTGACCGTCGCGATCTCGGGATCGTCGGGCACCCAGTTCCCGCCCGAGAATCGATGCCCCTGAAGTTCGTCCTCTGTCCCCAGATCGAAATCGGAAGCGCCCGGCCCGGTCAACTTGTTGATGATGGTCTTGTTGTTGCCGCCACACCCGCGGAAGCCGGTCTGGCGGAGGTTGAAGGTCAACTCGTCGATCGCGAAACGCCCGTTCTCCTGGATTCGCGTGAGCGCGGACTGGAAACGCTGCGTTCGACGGTTGCCGGAGAAAATCTGCGCGACGCCGAGCAGCAGCAGCAAGGAAAGCAACAGCGCAATCATGATCTCGATCAGGGTGAGACCATGCTGGCGGCTCAATATGTTGCGGTTCGCGTGTGCCATGGGCTACAACCGGGTCTCGTAAACGAACGTGCTCGTTCCGGCAGCATCTTCGCGCCGGTCCCACTGGATCGTGATACGCACACAGGCGGCACAGCCGGCGCCAGTAAGGACGGCGCCCTGTCCATTGGCCATCTGGTCAGCGACCATGGCATTCCAGTCGGCGACATCCGCCGGAACGGGCGCCGGGCCGCCGCTGGACGTGGCCTCGGTCAGCGAGTTGTCGTAGGAACCGTTCAACGCGGCGCTTCGGTTCGCGCGCATGCGCTCGGTGATGTCATACGCCAGGATGCTCGCCTGGGTGCGTTCGGTAGGCGACCCGATTGGCCTGCAGCGCGCCCGCTTGCAAACCGGCAAGTCCAAGCAGGCCCACTGCGACAACGAGCACCGCGACCAGCACCTCAATGAGGGTAAACCCCGACTGCCGGCATGTGCGGGGCGACGCGGACGATTGGCGACGACGGGTACTCATCAGCATGCCTGCTCCGTTACCTCGGCGCGGCCGACCGGCGTGATCGTGATATTGCGACTCGAGTTGCCGGTGCAGTCGGTGGTCGGCTCCAGGTCGAAATCCATCGCCTGGCTCGCGGAACCGCGCGAACCATAGACCACGGCGGCACGGCTGTTGGCCTCGGTCAGCGCAATTCCGTCCTCAAGGCCTTCCCAGACCTGGATCACGGTTTCGCCACCGTCGACAACCTGGTCGTTGTCGTCGTCCGCGAATACGATCCAGCCGTTCGCCCAACCGGCGCCATCACCGGAGCAGTCTGGATTCGCTGCCATCGGATCGTCTGACGCGCAGACAGTCACGGTGTTACTGCGCGTGATTGCCTCGCTGCGAGCGATATTGAACGCCGAGACAAACTCGTTCGTGCGCCCGCTCGCCCAGACATTGCGCATCAGCGATGCGAAGTTGGGCACGGCGATAAAGATCACCACGCCCATCACGATGAGCGTGATCATCAGTTCAATCAGCGTGAAGCCGTGGTTCCGTTTCATGGTGACGTGTCGAGCACGCTCACACGCACGGAAAAGCGGAAGCTCTCCGAGCGGAGGGGATT
>JAXHNC010000008.1:0-85714 GCA_034520925.1 Halofilum sp. (in: g-proteobacteria)
GCGGCGCTGTCGACGCAGCTCCACTTCCTGCTCCAGCGCACGGCCCAGATGCGCGAGCTCGGGCAGAAGGATCTGTTCCGCGGGCCGCGCGTGGCCGATTTCCTGATCGACAAGGACCAGCTGTTCGCCGAGATCAACCTCGATGCGGATGAATTCGCGCTCTACCAGGAGCTGTACCGGCATCTGGTCATCGAGGCACCGCAGCCGGATCTGGTGATCTATCTGCAGGCACCGGTCAATACGCTGCTGGATCGTGTCGATCGCCGCGGGATCGGGTACGAGCAGGGCATGGACCCGGACTATCTCCAGCGTCTGGCCGATGCCTACATGCGTTTCTTTCACGACTACCACCGCGCGCCGCTGCTGATCGTCAACGCCTCGGAGGTGAACTTCGCCGACAGCGACGCCGATTACGCGGCGCTGCTGGAGGAGATCCAGCGCGTCGGCAGCGGGCGGCATTTCTTCAACCCGGCGCCGCTCTCGACTGCCTGATCCCCGGCCCTCGCGCTCCGCCGCCCGCCGGCACGGGGCTTCGGATGTGGCCTTGCCGAGCCGGTGGGCAGTACAATCGCGACTGACCGTTCCCACGGAACCGCTTCCGATGAGTGTGTACACGACCCCTTCGGGCGAGATCAGCGTCGCCAGTCTGCACCGCATGAAACGCGACGGGCGGCCGATCGCGGCCATGACCGCGTACGACGCCAGCTTCGGCCGTCTGCTCGATGACGCCGGTATGGATATCGTGCTGGTCGGGGATTCGCTCGGCATGGTGATCCAGGGCCAGGATACGACCCTGCCGGTCACCGTCGACGACATGATCTACCACGCTCGTGCGGTACGCCAGGGTGTCCGCCGCGCGCTGCTGATGGTGGATATGCCGTTCATGAGTTTCGCCACGCCCGAGGATGCGCTCGCCAACGCCGGGCGCCTGATGAAAGAGGCGGGCGCGCAGATGGTCAAGCTCGAGGGCGGCGCCGCCCAGGTGGCGACGGTGCGCCGGCTGAACGAGTGCGGCATTCCCGTCTGTGCGCACCTCGGGCTGAAGCCGCAATCGGTGCACAAGATCGGCGGCTATCGCGTCCAGGGGCGTGACGAGGCCTCCGCCCAGGCGATGCTGGAGGATGCGCTGGCGCTGGAGGCGGCCGGGGCCGACGTGGTCCTGCTGGAGTGCGTGCCGCAGGCGCTGGCCCGCGAGATCGGCAGCAATCTGGGGGTACCCGTGATCGGTATCGGCTCCGGCGTCGACTGCGACGGCCAGATCCTGGTGCTGCACGACGCCATCGGCGTCACCCCGCGCCCGCCGCGCTTCGCGCGGGATTTCCTCGCCGCCACCGGCGGCATTGCCGAGGCCATGGAGAGCTATGTCGAGGCTGTCCGCGAACGCCGTTTCCCCGGTGTCGAGCAGACCATCGAGTGAGCCGGTGAGCCCGCCCGTCGTCGATCGCCCCGCCGATCTGCGCGCACGGGTACGGGCCTGGCGCGCGGCCGGTGAGTCCGTGGCGCTGGTGCCCACGATGGGCGATCTGCACGCCGGTCATCTGACGCTGGTGGACGCCGCGCGCGAGCGGGCCGACCACGTCGTCGCCAGCGTGTTCGTCAATCCGCTGCAGTTCGGTCCGGGCGAGGATTACCAGGATTATCCACGGCGGCTGGAAGACGATGCCGCCCGTCTGGGCGAGCACGGTGCCGATATCGTGTTCGCGCCGACGGTCGAGAGCCTGTACCCGCACGGCACGGAGGCGGCGGTGCGGGTCCACGTTCCGGCGTTCGAGGATATTCTCTGCGGGGCGGATCGTCCGGGCCACTTCACCGGGGTCGCGACCGTGGTCGCCAAGCTGTTCAATATCGCGGAGCCGGATATCGCCGTCTTCGGGCAGAAGGACTATCAGCAGCTGCTGCTGATCCGTCGCCTGGTGTCCGATCTGGACTTCGCGATCGATGTCGTCGGCATGCCCACGGTGCGCGAGGCCGACGGCGTCGCCATGTCCTCGCGCAACGGCTATCTCGACGCCGATCAGCGCCGCGCGGCGCCGGCCCTGTATGCCGCGCTGCGCGCCGTGGCGGCCCGGCTGGCGCGAGGCGAGCGCGACTACGGGCGGCTCGAGCGCGATGCCTGCACGGAACTCGGGGAAGCGGGAATGCAGCCCGAGTATGTCGCGATCCGCATGGCCGAGGACCTCGCGTCGCCGCCGCCCGAAGCGGCGATCGAGGACCTGCGTGTGCTGGCCGCCGCACGGCTCGGCCGGGCACGGCTGATCGACAACATCCCGGCGGGCGGGGAGGCCGCGTGAGCTCGCTGACGGCCACACCGGCCTGGCGCGACGCCGCGGGCCACTACGAGGCCACCGCCGGCATCACCCTGGAAGAACTGTTCGCCGCCGACCCGGAACGCGCGGCGCGGTTCACGCGCTCGGCGGCCGGGATCACGATCGACCAGTCCAAGACCCACCTGACGCCCGCCGCGCTCGATTCGATGTTCGAGCTCGCGTATCAGGAGGATGTCCTCGGCTGGCGCGATCGCATGCTGGCCGGCGAAGCGATCAATTCGACCGAGGGGCGGCCGGCGCTGCATATGGCCCTGCGGACGCCGGAAGCGGGCCGGCTGACGGTCGCCGGTGAGCGCGTCGATGCCGCCGTCGATGCCGCTCGCGCGCGGATGCGCGAGCTGGTCGATACGGTCCGCCTGGGCCGGCCGTGGGGCGCATCCGGTGGCGTAATCACCGATGTGGTCCACATCGGCATCGGCGGTTCCGATCTCGGGCCCCGGCTCGCCTGTGAGGCCCTGTCGGCGCCGGGCGATGACGGCCCGCGGGTCCATTTCATCGCCAATATCGATCCGGCCGAGCGGGATGCGGTATTTGCCGGACTGGACCCCGCTCATACGCTGGTCATCGTCGCCTCCAAGACGTTCAGTACGCTCGAGACGCTGGCGAACGCGCGCGCCGCTCGTGAATTGCTTGGCACCGCGCTCGGCGAGGCCACGGCCGCTGAACGTTTTGTCGCCATTACCGGGCGCGCGGATCGCGCCCGTGAGTGGGGCGTGGCGGCTGAGCGCATCCTCCCGCTCTGGGACTGGGTGGGCGGGCGTTACTCGCTGTGGTCGCCGATCGGGCTGCCGGTCGCGATGGCCGTGGGCATGGATGGGTTCGAGGCGCTGTGCGCCGGTGCGGCCGCGATGGATCGGCACTTCCGCGACGCCCCGGCCGAGGACAACCTGCCGCTGCGCCTGGCGCTGACCGATATCTGGTACACGAATTTCGTCGCCGCCGGCTGCCGCGTGATCGTGCCGTATGCCCACCGGCTGCGGAGCCTGCCGCATTATCTCCAGCAGCTCGAGATGGAGTCGAACGGCAAGTCCGTCGATCGCCACGGTCAACCACTCGACTACGCCACTGCACCCGCCATCTGGGGCCAGGAAGGCACGAACGGCCAGCACGCGTTTTTCCAGTGGCTGCACCAGGGCACCTGGCGCGTGCCCTGCGACATCATCGCCGTGCGGGAGCCGGGCGGCGATCGCGATGCGCTCGCGGCGAACGCGTTCGGCCAGGCGGCGGCGCTGCTCGGGGGGCGCGACCAGGAGACCCTGCGGCGGGCCGGCGTGCCCGAATCGCTGCGCCCGCATCGCGCCATGCCCGGCGACCGGCCGACGACCACGCTGCTGCTGGATGGCCTGACCCCGGAGACCGTCGGGGCCCTGCTGGCGCTGCATGAACACCGCGTCTTCTGCCAGGCCATGATCTGGCGCATCAATCCCTTCGATCAGTGGGGCGTGGAACTCGGCAAGGAGCGCGCCGATGCCCTCGTGCCGGTGTTGCGTGGCGACGAGGATGCCGCCGGATGGGACGGATCCACGCGCGGCCTGGTCGCGCGCTGGCGGGGTGGGGAATAGGCGGTCAGGCGGCAGGCGCAGCAGGGATCACGGAGTCGAGGCCGAGCTTGTGCCACGGCGCCGGGTCAGTCCAGCCGTTCGGCTCGGCGCTTCGGCTTCCGTCATCCGGCTCGAACGCCGCCGGGCAATGCCGGCATTGCGCGGTGAGATGCCATTGCCGGTATCCACCGCCGCGGACCGCGCAAAGCCGGCCTACGTTTGTCCGGCGGCAGGCGCATGAGTCCTCTGGTTCAGCGCGGTGCCCGCGGGTCGCCGGCGTGCTGGAGCAGGGTGATCAGGGGCGCGCCGCTGGCTTTCTTGACCTGCCTGGTCACGATGTAGGTGAAGTAGCGGTCGATCCCGACCTCGGACAGCAGCAGGCCATCGATCACGCGCTGATAGTGATCGATATCGAGCGCGACCACCTTCAGCAGGTAATCGATACCGCCGCCGGTGCCATAGCACTCGACGATCTCGGGGATGTCCACCACCGCGTTTTCGAACGCCTCGAAGTCCTTCGCCTTGTGACTGCGCAGCGTGACCTCGACAAGGATGGTCGCCGTGTTCAGCAGGCGGTCCAGTTCGATCTCCGCGTGATAGCCGCGGATCAACCCATCCTGCTCAAGCCGCCGCATCCGCTCCCAGCAGGGGCTGGGCGAGAGACCGATTTCCTCGGCCAGTTTGATCTTCGTGATGCGCCCGTTGCGTTGCAGCGCGGCGAGAATGCGGACATCGAAGGCGTCGAGCTTTGGGGCGTTGCCGTTCGCGGACATCGAATGTACTCGCACTCAAGCGGTGGTTGGTCAGCCCTGCGGCGGTTATCGCCAGCATTGGTACCGGTTCGTCGCGGAGGTTAGTGGGTGCGTCCCTGGCGTGCAACTGTTCGCAACGTTCACCCGCATTTTCAATAGCCGCGCCCGCGGTCGACCCGATGCGGGATCGGCTCGCCGGCCTGGTCCGCGTGGATACCGCGCACCACCGCCTCGGCCCCGGTCTCCGGGTTGGTCAGACTGGCGATATGCGGGGTGACGGTAATGTGCGGGTGTCGCCAGAACGCGTGACCGGGTGGCAATGGCTCCTCCTGGAACGCGTCGAGCACGGCATGGCCAAGACGCCCCTCGCCCAGCGCGATGAGCAGATCGTCCTCGACCAGATGCTGTCCACGCGCGGCGTTGATCAGCGTGGAACCCGGTGACATGCGCTGGAACAGCTTCCCGTTGAGGATGCCGCGGGTCGCTTCGGTGAGCGGCAGCAGGCAGATCACGATGTCGCTGCGCCCAAGCAGCCAGTCGAGGCCGTCGTCGCCGCTGACCGCGGTCACGCCGGGGATCTCGTGGTTCGATCGTGCCCAGCCGGCGACATCGAAACCCATACCGCTCAGCGTCCGGGCGCAGGCGCTGCCGAGTTCGCCGAGGCCCAGCAGACCGATCCTGCGTTCCCCGGGGCGCGTCTGGGGATGGATCCGCCATTCCGCCCCGGTCTGCTGGCGTTCGTAATCCGCCATGTGACGGTGCCGCCGGAGCACCTGATAGGTCACGTATTCGATCATGCCCTCGGTCAGGGCGGGATCGACCATGCGCACGAGTTGCACGCCTTCGGGGACCTCCGAGCCCATCAGGTGATCGACGCCGGCACCGAGCGAGAACACGACGCGCAAAGCGGGCAGATCGTGCAGGAATCCATCCGGCGAGGCCCAGATCAGGGCGTACTCGATATCCTCGACGGCGCCCGTATCCGGCCACACCCGAACGTCCAGGCCGGCCTCGTGCCGGCGCAGTGCGGTGGTCCAGGCGGTCGCGGGATCCGAAGGGCTACGGAACAGCAGCGTCGGCATGAGAACTCCCGTAATCCATTGTTTTAGCGGTGTTCCGTGGCGCGGTAACACGGAGAATCCGGACCATTATGCTCGCGTCGCGATGGTCGCGGCGCAAGCCGTGCTTGAATCGGCGCGAAAGTGCGGTCTACACTCCGGACATTCCGAGCCGGTGGTAGTCAGCCATTATTTCGACGAGCATGATCGACGAACCCGCTATTGAACGAGCCGGATGGGCACCGCGGCATCGTGCCGGGCGTGTCGTGTGGCGAAGCCCGTGGCCGTGCTCCCCGCGCTTCGTCGATCGCATGCCCCCGTCGTCCCGCCACCGCCTCGATTCCCCGACCTCTCCCTTTTCCACTGACACGCGCCCTGTCGCCCTCGCCATGCGCTCGTACCCGCTGTCCGGGTCGTGCGTGTCGCGCCGCCGTGCAGTCGCGCTACCCGGAGCCCGAATATGAGCCATAGCGTCCGCGCTTTTCCGATTCATCGCGTGATCGGTGTCATCGCCGCCGCCGCCTTCGTGCCCGGATCAATGGCGTGGGCGCAGACGGATGGCGACGGCGATGCGCTGACGATCGTGAGCTGGGGCGGCGTGTATCAGACGAGTCAGCGCGAGGCGTACTTCAAGCCATTCACCGAAGAAACGGGCGTGGCGATCGAAGAGGATACCTATCCCGGTGATTTCGATGAGGTCATCGAACAGGTGGAGTCGGGTAACGTCACCTGGGATGTCGTCGACGTCACGCTGTCGGATGCGATCCGCGGCTGCGAAGGCGGGTATCTCGAGCCGATCCCGCCGACCATCCTCAAGCCGGCACCCGACGGTACGCCGGCCATGGATGACTTCCTGCCGAATACGCTGCATGAGTGCGCCGTCGGTGAAATCCTCTGGTCGACCCTCTGGGCCTACAACCGGGATGCATTCGAAGGCGAAGGCCCGGACAGCGTCGAAGACGTGTTCAACGTCGAGGCCTTCCCCGGTAAACGCGGCATGCGCAAAACGCCGCGCAACAATCTCGAGTGGGCGCTGATGGCCGACGGCGTCCCGGCGGAAGGCGTTTATGCGGAGTTGCGCACGGACGAAGGTGTTGATCGGGCGTTCGACAAGCTGGAAACGATCCGCGACAACATCCGCTGGTGGGAAGACGGTACGAAGCCTCAGGAGTGGCTGGACAGCGGCGAGGTCGCGATCTCGACCGCGTATAACGGCCGCGTCTTCAATTCGATCATCAAGCAGAACAGGAATTTCGAATACATCTGGGATGGCCAGATGTGGGATATCGACCTGTGGGTGATTCCCCGTGGTGCGAACAATCTGGCGAACGCGCTCGAATTCATCGCGTTCTCGACCGGAACGAAACCGCTCGCGGCGCAGACGGAGTATGTCGCCTATGCGCCCGCCCGCAAGTCGTCCCTGCCGCTCGTGCGGCCGGAATATCAATCACATATGCCGACCGCGCCGAGTAATTTCCGGAACGCCCTGCAGAACAATTTCATCTGGTGGTCCGAAAACAAGGGACGCATGGATGAACGTTTTGACGCGTGGCTCGCGGAGGGATCATGAACGTTTTCCCGGTCCAGTCCTCCGGTGCGTTGAATTCGCCCGGGGGCTGTGTTTAGATCAATCGGGTATAGTGCTGCATAACAATTACATAAGGGAGTCGCCGGCCAATGTCGACCGATGATGCGTTTGTCAGTTTCAGTGGAGTTCAGAAGAGTTACGACGGTGAGACCCTTGTCGTAAAGAACCTGAATCTCGATATCGCGCAGGGTGAATTCGTCACCATGCTGGGGCCGTCCGGCTCCGGCAAGACCACCTGCCTCATGATGCTCGCCGGTTTCGAGCCCGCCACTCATGGCGAGATCTACCTCGACGGCAGCGCCATCAACAAGCTCGCGCCGCACAAGCGCGGTATCGGCATGGTGTTCCAGAACTACGCGCTGTTCCCCCACATGACCGTGGGCGAGAACGTCGCGTTCCCGCTGCAGGTCCGCAAGTACTCGAAATCCGAAGTCGATGACCGGGTCAAGAAGGCGCTCGATATGGTGCGCCTCGGCGACTTCGCCAACCGTCGTCCGGCCCAGCTTTCCGGCGGTCAGCAGCAGCGCGTGGCCTCGGCGCGTGCGCTCGTGTTCGAGCCGAAGCTCGTGCTGATGGATGAGCCGCTGGGCGCGCTCGACAAGAACCTGCGCGAAGAGATGCAGTACGAGATCAAGCATCTGCACGAAGACCTCGGGATCACCATGGTCTACGTGACGCACGATCAGTCCGAGGCGCTCACCATGTCCAACCGGATCGCCGTGTTCGATGACGGCATCGTGCAGCAGCTGGCCGAACCGCCGAAACTGTATGAGGAGCCGGTCAACGCGTTTGTCGCGTACTTTATCGGTGAGAACAACCGTTTCTACGGCAAGGTCACGGATATGAACGACGAGCGCTGTACCGTCGAACTCGAGGGCGGTAGCGGCGCGAAAATCGCATGCACGCCGGTGAACGTAAGCGGCGTTGGCGATCGCACGACGCTCTCGCTGCGACCGGAGCGCGTCAAGGTCAATCCGGCCGAAGGCGAGTGCGATAACGTGCTTGACGGCACGGTGCGCGAATTGATTTATCTCGGCGACCATATCCGCACACGCGCATCGGTCGGCGATAACGATGAATTCATCGTGAAGATTCCGAATGCATCGGGTCACGCCAGTCTGAACAAGGGTGATCAGGTGAAGTTCGGCTGGGCGGCGGAGGACTGCCGCGCGCTCGACGCGTAACAGTCCTCACGGATAAGCCGTCCATAACCTATACTGACTTCCGGAACGGGCTGTACTTTCGCGTATGGTTCGCCGGACTGGCAGTAAACCGTCGGCGGATTGCCGACAGTCACAACGAGGGGAATGATAATGAACCACGCTTTCAAGACGACGGCCGTGGCCGGCGTTACGGCGATGGGCCTCCTGGCCGCGCCGGCCGCCACGTTCGCGGCCGAGTCGCTCACGATCGTATCGTGGGGCGGCGCCTATGAAGAGAGTCAGCGCAAGGCCTACTACGAGCCGTACAGCGAGATGACCGGCACGGAGATCATCCAGGTCTCGAAGTCGGCCAACGGCCTTGCTGGTGTCCGTTCGCAGGTCGAGGCCGGCAACGTCACCTGGGATGTCGTCGATATGCTCGAAGGCCCGGCGATCCGTGCCTGTGATGAAGGCATCATCGAGCCGATCGATCATGACAAGATCCTGAAGCCGGCCCCGAACGGCGACAGTCCGTCCGAGGACTTCATTCCGGAACTCGGCGAGTGCTTCGTGCCGGAAATCCTGTACGCGACGCTGTTCGCCTACAACGCCGACATGTTCGACGGCGACAACCCGTCGACCATCGACGATGTGTGGAACACCGCCGATTATCCGGGCAAGCGTTCGCTGCAGAAGATCCCGGCCGGCAACCTCGAGTGGGCGCTGATGGCCGATGGCGTGTCTCATGAGGACGTGTATGACGTGCTCGACACCGCCGATGGCGTAGGCCGTGCCTTCAACAGCCTCGGCAAGATCAAGAACGACGTCGTCTGGTGGTCGGAAGGCGCTCAGCCGCCGCAGCTGCTGGCGGACCAGGAAGTGTCGATCGCCACCGGCTACAACGGCCGTTTCTTCAACGCCCAGGTGGTCGAGGATCAGCCGATCGAGATCATGTGGGACGGCCAGCTGTTCGAGGTCGATGGCTGGGTCGTGCCGCAGGGCAAGCTGACCGATGAGGTCAAGCAGTTCCTGCGCTTCTCGACCGACACGCAGCGGCTGGCGGATCAGGCCAAGTACATCTCGTACGGCCCGGCCCGGCATTCCTCCGCGTCCCTCGTGGGCAAGCATGCAGAAACCGGCGTCGACATGAAGCCGCATATGCCGACCAATCCGGAAAACCTGAAGACCGCCATCCCGAAGGATGCGGTGTTCTGGGCGGATAACGGCGACTCGCTCTCCGAGCGTTTCAACGCCTGGCTTGCGATGTAAGCAGGCAGGCTCAGGATCCCTTCGGGGATCCACTGGCGGGCGGGGCGGCATGAGCCGCCCCGCTCTCCTCCCGCTTTTCAGGTGCGGTTGACCGCCCGTATCGGGCTGGTCCGACAACGATAACAACCCTGGTGCGCAGAGGGCCCAACAATGGCGCAACATGAATCCGCAACGCCCGCCGCCGACGACGTGATGCGGGCGGCCGACGGGACACCGCTCAAGGACAGTCTCCGGCGATCAATGAGGCGGGCCAAGACGAAGGCCCTCCTGCTCGTGGCCCCGCTGGGCCTCTTTATCCTGTTTTCTTTCGTGCTGCCCATCGGCGACATGGTGACGCGCAGCTTCTATAGCCCGGAAATCCAGAACGTGCTGCCCGAGACCGCCGAACTGCTCGGCGACTGGGACGGGGAGGGACTCCCCGGCGAAGAGATCTACGCCACATTCGCAAAGGAACTGGAAGCGGCCGATGAGAACCGCAACGTCGGTGTCGTCTCGCAGCGCGTCAACTATGTGATGCCCGGTGCACGCAGCCTGTTCTCCGGAACGGCGCGCAAGCTCGGCGACATCGAGAGTGGGCCCTACAAGCCCAAACTGATCGAGATCGACGATGACTGGGGCGATCCCCAGGTCTGGTCCATCCTCAAGCGCGAGGCCTATCCGATCACGATGGCGTATTACCTCTCCGCGGTGGATATGCGCTACAACGCCGAGGGCGAGATCGAGGCCGTTGCCAGCTACATGCAGATCTACCGGCAGCTGTTCTGGCGCACGCTCTGGATGAGTGTGCTGATCACGGTGCTGACGATCCTGCTCGGTTTTCCGGTCTCGTATCTGCTCGCCACGCTGCCGGTGCGCACGAGCAACCTCCTCATGATCCTGGTGCTTCTGCCGTTCTGGACATCATTGCTGGTCAGGACCTCGTCGTGGATCGTGATCCTCCAGTCGGAGGGCGTGCTCAACGATCTGCTGGTGTTCTTCGGTATCTTCGACCAGGACAACCGGCCACAGATGATCTACAACAAGATCGGCACGGTCGTGGGCATGACCCACATCCTGTTGCCGTTCATGATCCTGCCGCTCTACAGCGTCATGAAGGGGATACCCCCGAGCTACCTGCGCGCGGCGAAATCGCTCGGCGCGAATCCGGTCGTCGCGTTCGTCCGCGTGTATATCCCGCAGACGTTACCGGGCATCGGTGCCGGCAGTATCCTGGTCTTCATCCTGTCGATCGGCTACTACATCACGCCGGCATTGATCGGTGGTTCCAGCGGTCAGTTGATCAGCAACTTCATCGCCTACCACATGCAGCAGTCGCTGAACTGGCATCTGGCGGCAGCGCTGGGATCAATCCTGCTCTTCCTCGTGCTCGGTCTGTACTACATCTATAACAAACTGCTCGGCGCCGACGCGCTGAGACTCGGATAACGGGGACGATAGCCATGGGAATTCCAGCCTACGCCGGCCGACTGGAGCGGACCTGGTACTACACGTTCCGGGTCATCTGCGGCCTGATCTTCTTCTTCCTGATCATGCCGATCGTCGTGATCGTGCCGCTGTCGTTCAATGCGGAGCCGTATTTCACGTTCACCTACGAGATGCTGACGCTCGACCCCGACGGTTGGTCGCTGCGCTGGTATCAGGCGTTCCTGAACAGCGATGAGTGGCTCACGAGTATCAAGAACACGTTCATCATCGCGATCGCATCGACGTTCCTCGCGACCTCGCTCGGGACGATCGCGGCGCTCGGCCTGTCGAAGCCGTACATTCCCTTCAAGAATGCCATCATGGCGATGCTGATCTCGCCGATGGTGGTGCCGTTGATCATCTCGGCGGCGGGCATGTATTTCTTCTACTCGTCGATCGGTCTGACATCGACCTATCCCGGGATCATTCTGGCGCACACCGCCCTGGGAACGCCGTTCGTGATCATCACGGTTACGGCGACGCTGGTGGGCTTCGATCAGACGCTGGTGCGGGCATCGGCGAATCTCGGTGCGGATCCGACCACGACGTTCTTCAAGGTGATCATGCCCCTGATCGCGCCCGGCGTGATCTCGGGGGCACTGTTCGCCTTCATCACCTCGGTCGACGAGATCGTCATCGTCTACTTCATCGCCGGCCCCGAACAGAAGACGGTACCGCTGAAGATGTTCTCGGGCATTCGCGAAGAGATCAGTCCGACCATCCTCGCGGTGGCGTCGATCCTGGTCGGACTGTCGATCCTCCTGCTCACGACGCTGGAATTGATCCGGCGCCGTAACGAGCGGCTGCGCGGTATGGTGCCGCAGTAGTCGAGGGAATCCTGCACGGTCCGCGGGCGATCAGCGATTGCCCGTGGACCCCCGGAGACTGTCATGTCGGTATACAAGGGAATTCTGGTCGCGGCGGATGGATCCGATCCATCCAAACGGGCCGTCGAGCGGGCCGCGCGGTTGGCTGCGCACGAAGAGACGCCGCTTTACATCCTCAACGTGATCCGGGATATGCAGTTCCCGGAATCGCTCAAGCGGATGGCCGAGGTGGAGCGGCTCGTCGGGAGCCGGTCGGACCTGCTGCATTACGTCGCCGACAAGATCCTCGGCGATGCCCGCAAGGACGCCCGCAAGCAGGGGGCGAAGACGATCGAGGTGCGCACGGCCGAAGGCGATCCGGCCACCCGGATCGTCGAGCAGGCGGATGCCGACAAGGCGGACCTGATCGTGATCGGCACGCGCGGCCTTGGCGGCGTGGCGGGTGCTTTGCTCGGGAGTGTGTCGCGCAAGGTATCCAATCTTGCCGACCAGGATGTCCTGATCGTTCGCTGAGTCGCGGTCTCTGGTTGACGCCGTAATCCGGCGTGGCGTCCGCGAGCGGGCGTCGCCCGGTATCTCCATCTGAACCGCGATCCGGAGGAGTGCATGCGGTTCCAGGAGCGGGTGGTACTCGTGACGGGCGCCGCGCGCGGCATCGGCCGCGGCTGTGCCGAGCATTTCCTGCGCGAGGGCGCCAGCGTCCTGCTGGCCGATATCGACGCCGATGCGGGGCGCGAGACGGCGGATGCGCTTGCTTCGGTTGCGGTGCATCCGGAAGCCGTGCGCTTCGCTCACTGCGATGTATCCGATCGCGCCTCCGTTCAGCAGGCGGTCGATCTGGCCCTGTCCACCTGGGGGCGTCTCGATGTCTGCGTCGCGAACGCCGCCATCGTGCACGGTGCCGATTTCCTCGACCTCGAGGAAGCGGATTTCGACCGGGTCCTGGATATCAATCTCAAGGGTGTTTTCCTGACCGGTCAGGCCGCCGCGCGGGCCATGGTGCAGTGCGGCAATGGCGGCAGCATCGTCAACATGTCGTCGATCAACGCCGATGTGGCCTTGCCCAACCAGGTCCCGTACTGCGTCGCCAAGGGCGGCATCCAGCAGCTCACGAAGGTCATGGCCCTGTCACTGGCCGAGCACGGCATCCGCACGAACGCCGTAGGGCCAGGGTCGATCGGGACCGAGATGCTCGAGTCGGTGCTTGCCAGTGACCCGCAAGCCCGGCAGAAGGTCCTCTCCCGCACACCGGCCGGGCGCCTCGGAAGTGTCGAGGAAATCGCCGCCGTGACCGCCTTCCTCGCCTCGGACGAGGCCTCCTACGTCACCGGCCAGACCCTCTACGCCGACGGCGGCCGCCTCGCCCTCAACTACACCGTCCCGGTCCCCGACGACGACTGAAACTCCATTCCGGGCATCTGGCGGGTGACAGTAATCTGGTTCGATTCGAGCGCGCGCTCCTTTTGGGGCGGTGTTTTTTCTCTCGCCAAGACGCCAGGCGCGCCAAGGAAGGCGAAGGATCAGTAAAGCGCGCCGGATACGGGTGTGGGTCGGACTTCCAGTCCGACACTACGAAGCCTCCGATCTGTCGGACTGGAAGTCCGACCTACACTCGTTGGGCGGTGAATGTGGTCACGCAGGTCCGCACCCGTCACGCCAGTCCACGAGATTCGTGATGCACTTGCTGCCTTCCCTTGGCGCGCCTGGCGTCTTGGCGAGAGAAAAACGGCGTCAAGCGGATCGAAGCCGCTCGATCCGACAGAACACACCGTCAGGCTGGCCGACCAGGCCGATTCACCAGCACAAGCCCGACCATGATCACGGCCATCCCGACCAGTGCCATGATGCCCAGCGTCTCGCCGAACAGCAGCCAGGCGTAGCCGGCGGCGGTGGGCGGGACGAGGTAGAACAGGCTCGTCACCCGGGAGGCCTGGCCCCGCCGTAGCAGGAAGAACAGCAGCGAGATCGCGCCCAGTGAGAGCACGACGCTGAGCCAGGTCAGGGCGAAGATGAATTCGCCGGTCCACTGCAGGGGCTGGTCATCGAAGAGGAGCGCGATCGGGATCAGGACCGCGGCCGCCGCGACGTACTGGATCGTCGTGCCGCTGCGCAGGTCGAGGTGCGGGCAGAAACGCTTCTGGTACAGCGTACCGACGGTGATCGCGACCAGCGCGATCAACGGGCAGGCGAGGGCGGTCATGCCCTCGCTGTCCGGCAGGCTGATGCGCTCGCCGAGCACCAGAATGAGCCCGACGAACCCGAGTACGAACCCGATCCACTGCCTGCGCGAGAGCCGTTCGCCGAGCAATGGACCGACGGCGAACGCGGTCAGCACCGGCTGGGTGCCGACGATCAGCGCGGTGATGCCGGCCGGTACGCCGGCATCGATGCCCGCGAATACGCCGCCGAGGTAGACGCCGTGCAGAAGCACGCCCGCGGTGGCGATATGCAGCCAGGTCCACGGGTCACGCGGCCATGGCGCCCGCCAGGCGAGCGCCACCAGACCGATCAGGCCGGCGACGATCACGAAGCGGATCGCCAGGAAGTCGAACGGACCCGCCCACGGGAGCCCGTACTTCGCACCCACGAAGCCGGTGCCCCAGAGGGCGACGAAGCCGAGGCCCGCCGCGGTCTCCGGTGTGGGCCGGGCGGGCAAACCGGCTTACTTCATGGTCGGCATGGCGAACTGGGCGGGGGCCTCCTGGTCCGTGGGCCAGCGCGCCGTGACCGTCTTCATGCGCGTGTAGAAGCGCACACCGTCCGGGCCGTGCACGTGCAGCGGGCCGAACAGGGAACGCTTCCAGCCGCCGAAGCTGTGGAAGGCCATCGGCACCGGGATCGGCACGTTGATGCCCACCATGCCGCACTCGACGTAATGCGCGAACTCGCGAGCGAGGCCGCCGTCACGGGTGAAGATGGCCGTGCCGTTGCCGAACTCGTGGTCGTCGACGAGCTGGACGGCCGACTTGAAGTCGGGCGCGCGGACGACGATCAGCACCGGGCCGAAGATCTCCTCCTGATAGATCCGCATGTCCGAAGTCACGTGGTCGAACAGGCAGCCACCGAAGAAATTGCCGTCCTCGTGGCCCTCGACGGTCAGGTCGCGGCCGTCGACGACCAGTTCCGCGCCTTCCTCGACGCCGAGGTCGACGTAGCCGCGGACCTTGTCGCGATGTTCGGCGGTGACCAGCGGGCCCATCTCGACGCCTTCACGCGTTCCCGGGCCGACTTCCAGCGCACGCACGCGCGGCGCGAGTGCCTCGACCAGGCGGTCGGCGGTCTCGTCGCCCACGGCCACGGCGACCGAAATCGCCATGCAGCGTTCGCCGGCGGAGCCGTAGCCCGCGCCCATCAGCGCGTTCGCGGCCTGGTCGGTATCCGCGTCCGGCATGACCAGCATGTGGTTCTTGGCGCCGCCCAGGGCCTGCACGCGCTTGCCGTGCTCGCTGCCGACCCGGTAGACGGTCTCCGCGATCGGCGTGGAGCCGACGAAACTGATGGCGTCGACGTGCTCGTCCGTGAGGAGCGTTTCGACCGCCTCGCGGTCGCCGTTGACCACGTTGAGGACGCCTTCCGGCAGGCCGGCCTCATGCAGGAGCTCGGCGACGCGCATGGGGCAGGACGGGTCCTTCTCGGACGGCTTCAGCACGAACGTGTTGCCGCAGGCGATGGCGATGGGGAACATCCACATCGGCACCATCGCGGGGAAGTTGAACGGCGTGATGCCGGCGCAGACGCCCACGGGCTGCTGCACGGACCAGCTGTCGACGCGCGTGCCGACGTTCTCGGAATGCTCGCCCTTGAGCAGGTGCGGGATGCCGCAGGCGAACTCGACGACCTCCATGCCGCGCGTGACCTCGCCGCGGGCGTCGGACATGACCTTGCCATGCTCGGACGACACGAGGCCGGCGAGTTCCTCGAAGTGCTCTTCCATCAGCGCCTTGAAACGGAACATGACGCGGGCGCGGGACAGGGGCGTGCGCGCCGCCCAGTCCGGCAGCGCCGCGCGCGCGGCGAGGATGGCCTCGCGCGTATCGTCGGCGGAGGCGTAGGCCAGCGTGGCCGTCGTCTTGCCGGTGGCGGGGTTGTACACCTCGCCGCTGCGCGTGCTCGCGCCGCTGCGGTGTTCGCCGTTGATCCAGTGGCCGATCTTCTTGCTCATGGGTAACTCCGGTTATTCCTCGCCGCAGGCGTACAGCGCCTCGCCGAGGATGGAAAACAGGCGATCGATTTCCTCGGTGGAAACGATCAGCGGTGGTGACAGGGCGATGATATCCGCGGTAACCCGGATCAGCAGCCCCTGGTCGAAACAGTGGCGGAACACCTCGAACGCCCGCTCGCCGGGTCCGCCCGGGCGTGGTGCGAGCTCGATGGCCGCGATCAGTCCCTGGTTGCGGACATCGATCACGTTGGGGGCGCTGGCGAGTTCATGCGCCCGCTGTCCCCAGTAGTCCTCGAGTTCGCGGCCGCGCGTGAACAGGCCCTCGCGCTCGAAGATATCCATCGCGGCGAGGCCGGCGGCGCAGGCCGTGGGATGGCCGGAATAGGTGTAGCCGTGGAACAGCTCGATCCCGGGCCCGCGTGGATCGCCCTGCATGAAGGCGTCGTGGATTTTGCGGCTCACGGCCACGCCGCCCATCGGGATCGCCCCGTTGGTCATGCCCTTCGCCATGGTGATCATGTCGGGCATGACGCCGAAGCGGTCGGTGGCGAAGTTGTCGCCGGTGCGCCCGAATCCCGTGATCACCTCATCGAAGATCAGCAGGATATCGTGCTTGTCGCAGATCGCCCGCAGACGCTCGAGGTAGCCCTTCGGCGGCAGCAGGACACCGGTCGACCCGGCGATCGGTTCCACGATCACGGCCGCGATGGTCTCCGCGCCGTGCAGCGCGACCAGACGCTCGAGTTCATCGGCGCGCTCGGCGCCGTGCTCAGGCAGGCCGACGCTGAATGCATTACGCTCGATATCGTGCGTGTGCGGCAGGTGGTCGACGCCGCCGACCAGCGGCCCGAAGCGGCGCCGGTTGTTGACGATGCCACCGACCGAGATGCCGCCGAAGTTGACGCCGTGATAGGCGCGTTCGCGGCCGATCAGGCGCCAGCGGCCGGGTTCGCCGCGGGCGTGCTGGTATGCGCGGGCGATCTTGAGCGCCGTGTCCACGGACTCGGAACCGGAGTTGGTGAAGAATACGCGATCCAGCCCCTCGGGCAGGTATTCGCTCAGGCGTTCGGCGAAGCGGAACGGCAGCGGATGGCCCATCTGGAACGTGGGACCGAAGTCCATCGTGCGCAGCTGCTCGCCGACGGCGTCGGCGATCTCGCGGCGGCCGTGGCCGGCATTCACGCACCACAGGCCGGCGGTGCCGTCGAGGACCGTGTGGCCGTCGTCCGCGGTGTAGTACATGCCTTCGGCGCCGACCATCATCCGCGGGTCTTTGCGGAAATACCGGTTGGCGGTAAACGGCATCCAGAACTGATCGAGCGAGGGCGATTCGTTCGCCGGGTTCGTGCCTGCGGCCATCGTAACCTCCGGGGGCTTCACCGCGTGTGACGGTCTGTGCCGCGAAGCATAGCATGGTTAAAATAATTGACAAACGATTGCTGTAGGGGCCGAATAACGGCTGTTATTTCCGAAAACGTTGAGGATATTGTGTCGATGGCCGAGGAGCTGGCTACAGGAAAAGAAACGGAAGACGAACCACCGAGCGGGGTCGGCAAGCGCCTGCGCGTGGTCCGCAATCTCTACGGACTGTCGCAGCGTGAGCTGGCCCGACGCGCGGGGGTGACACACGGCACGATCTCGCTGATCGAATCGGAGCGCGTGAGCCCGTCGGTCGCGTCACTGAAAAAGGTGCTGGACGGCATCCCGCTGTCCCTGTCGGAATTCTTCACGTTCGATACGCACGAGAGCCGCCGGATCTTTTACGGTACCGAGGAGTTGCCCGATATGGGCAGCGGTGACATCGTATTCCGCCTGGTCGGGGCCGATCGGCAGAAGCGCGCCATGACGGTGCTGCACGAGTGCTATGCGCCCGGGGCCGATACCGGCGAGGCGATGCTCTCGCACGATGGCGAGGAAGGCGGCGTCGTGATCCAGGGCGAGATCGAACTGACCGTCGCCGGTCAGCAGCGCACGCTCGGCCCCGGTGAGGCCTATTATTTCGAGAGCCGCCTGCCGCATCGTTTCCGCAATGCCGGCGATGTCCCGTGCGAGATCATCAGCGCCAATTCACCGCCATCGCTGTGATCGCCAGCGGGCATGATCGGCGCAACCGCCTCCCGCGTCGCGCCGAAATGCCCCGGGGACAGCGGGTTCGACCGGAAAGCCGTTATGCATGAACGATGCCCTCATGGGCAGCAGGTATCCCGCGACAGGGGTCTACGCCGGGAGCGCGCGATGAGCGGGCGCGATATCGTGGTCATCGGCGCTGGCGTGGTCGGCATCAGCTGTGCGCGCTGGCTGCAGCGCGACGGCCATCGCGTGCGGGTGCTCGACCCGCAGTCACCGGGCCAGGGTTGCTCGTTCGGCAACGCCGGCGTCTTCGCCGTCGACAGCTTCATCCCCGTGGCGACGCCGCAGACGCTGAAGAGTGTACCCGGCATGCTGCTGTCGCCCGCCAGCCCTCTGCGCCTGTGCTGGCGCGATCTGCCCCGGCTCACGCCCTGGCTCATGCGATTCGCCCTGCAGACCCGCCGCACCCGCGTGCGGGCGGCGACGGAGACACTCGCCGGACTCTGCGCCGGCGCGATGGATGGCTACCGCGTCATCACGGAGGATCGCCCGGCCGCGGACCTGATGCGGCATACCGGCTGGGCGACCGTGTTCGAGCGCGCGGCGACGGCGGCGTCGGCCCGGCAGGCCATGGAGGAGCGCGAACGCCATGGCTGGCAGGTGCGCTGGCTCGAGGGCGCCGAGCTGCATGCGCGTATCCCGGGGTTACGCCACGACGCGGCGGCGGCCGCGGAATTGCCCGATGTCTGGATGTGCGCGGATCCGGCCGGATTCGTCGAGCGCCTCGCCGACGATCTGCGCGCCGACGGTGGCGCCATCGAGCCCGAGCGCGTGACGTCGCTGCGTCCGAACGATGCCGGCGTCCGCGTGGAAACCCCTGCCGGCGCCATTCAGGCCGACCATGTGGTGGTGGCCGCCGGCGTCGAGAGCGAGCGTCTGGCGGTCGGGCTCGGCGACCGGCTCGGCCTGGCGGCCGAGCGCGGCTACCACGCGATGCTGGCCTCGGGCGAGGGCGGTCCGCCCATGCCGATCATGTCCGGCGAGCACAAGTTCGTGACCACGCCGATGGCGCGCGGCGTGCGCATGGCGGGGACATCCGAGTTCGCGCGCGCCGATCGCCCCGCCGATCCGCGCCGCGTGGATGTACTGCTGGAACGTGGCCGGCATCTGTTCCCGGGGCTGCGGACCGGTGAATACACGTCGTGGCTGGGCTCGCGCTCGACGACACCGGATTCGGTGCCGGTCATCGGCCGCTCCGCGACCACCCCGGCGGTCACCTACGCCTGCGGCCACCAGCATCTCGGGCTGACCCTGGCCGGGGTTACCGGTCGCCTGGTCGCCGACGACCTGGCCGGGCGCGATCCCGGCATCGACATGCGGCCGTTGCGCCCGAACCGGTTCCGGGTTCTCGCCGGCTGATCGGCGCGGGCTGCAGTGAGTTCGACGAAGACGGGCGTTTCGGGGTCGACTTCGGTTCTCGCCAAGACGCCGAGGGCGCCAAGGGACGCAAGGGAGGACAAAGCTGCGGTGC
The DNA here is from genome assembly GCA_034520925.1 of Halofilum sp. (in: g-proteobacteria). Lineage (GTDB taxonomy): Bacteria > Pseudomonadota > Gammaproteobacteria > XJ16 > Halofilaceae > Halofilum. Next base: position 19,732 of record JAXHNC010000008.1, read on the forward strand.
TTGAGGCGGAAGCGAGCCTGCTCCCTCCCACCAGTTCCTTGTTCTTCTCGCCTTTGTTTGCGTTCCTTGGCGCCCTCCGCGTCTTGGCGAGAACCCAAGTCAACGCCAACAGAACCCGAATGGCGGAATCCAGGCGACCACGCATCGGAATCGTCGCCGCCGATGCGTGTCGGATAAAAAACGGCCCGGGCCGCCTGTTGCGGGACCGGGCCGTCTGGCACGTTCTTGTTGCCGGCCGTCATCGGCTTACAGCGCCGTCATTACCACCATCAATGCGGCGGTAATCAGGAACGAACCGACATACGCCGTTGCTACCTTCAGATTCACGTCACCACTCATTGCTCGACCTCCACGATCGTTACTTCACTGACATCCCGGCGGCGTCCGTGCACGTTCCGGGTCCTGCGCCTTCGCCTTTCCGATACGCATAAAAAAGGCCGCTGGAAGCGGCCCGTTGGTGACACTGCTGTCCATGCGGACAGCATCACTGTACGGGCCGGGTTCTGCACCATTTATGCGTTATTCGAATGAGGTGGCCCATTGGTGGGCTCCTTCGGCTATCTGGCAAGGGTGTTGTAGGGGCTGGACGGACGGAAATCAAGGGCGAAACGCGAAAGACAGGATCTTTCTTCTGGAGGTGTCAAAACAGAATAAACCCGCTTTACCGTTGCTCCTGAAAAGAATAAACGGATTATTCCATTAGCGGTGTCAGAACGACGCCCGGCCGGTTCCGGCAGGCTCGAAGGCCGTGGCCGGATCGATGCCGACCTCGTCTTCCGTTGCCGTTGAGAGGTATTCCACGATGCGATTCTGGAAGATGGCGGTGTGCGAGCGCGCGACCGCCTCGGCCGCGTCCGGATCGCGGTTCTCGATCGCGGCCACCAGCGCCTCGTGGTCCGCGAGGACGCGTTCCAGGTGACGCGACTGGCTCTGCGCGCCGGAGCGCGCCCGTCCCAGTGCCAGGTGCAGGACCCGCATCCCTTCCTGATGAAGCTGGCGGTAGGCGGCGTGGAGATAGGTATTATCGGCCGCCTCGGCAACGGCCATGTGGAACTGGCGGTTGTCGGCGGAGATCGCGGTCGGCACGCCATCGCGCATGCATTCGGCGAAGCGCTCGTGGGTCGCCCGGATACGCGCGAGCTGGTCCGGTGTCCGGCGCTCCGCGGCGTAGCGGTTGATCGCCCGCGAAACGAGATCGATGGCCTCGATGAACCGGGGCAGTTGCAGGAAATCGAAGTGTGCCACCCGGGCGCCGCGATTGGGCAGCAGTTCCACGAGCCGTTCGTTGGAGAGGTTCAGCAGGGCCTCGCGGACCGCGGTGCGCGAGCGGCGGAAGCGCTCGGCGAGCACGGCCTCGTCCAGTTCCTGGCCGGGTCTGAGTTCGAGTTCCAGGATCTGTTCCCGCAGCTCCTGGTACAGATGGGTCGCGCCCGGGGCCCGGCTCGATCGAACGTCGTCCCGCGTTGAAGAATCGGTCGGATTCATGGGCATCTGCTCCCTGTATTGCCCGCTCGCCGTTATGCCGAACACTACTCCGCGCGACGGCGTCTGGCCAGACCCTTCCGGGATCCATGCCAGAAGGCGTCGCCATCGCCCCGGGCCGACCACCAGGCGCGGATCAGATAGATACAGGCGACCACGTTCCCGAGCAGGATCAGCGCCACGATCCAGGCGGCGGCGGGCGCATGGGCCTCGCGCCATGCGATCCAGCCGGCGAACAGGGCGATCCCGGCGTAGACGTCCAGCAGCAGCACACGGCCCCACGCGAGGTCCAGCAGCCGACGGCCCTCTGCGGCCAAGTCGCCGTGGATGGATGCCACCGTCAGGTAGATCGCAAGCAGGAGGCCGGCGGCGACCGCGACGAACACGATCGGCCGGCCCGGCATCCGGGCGTCACTCACGGGCGGGTTTCTCCATCAGGTGGTGCACGATCCACCATTCCTCGCCGTCGCGCAGGCCGAACAGCTCGGCGCAGGCCATGAAAAAGACCCGCCAGCGCTGGCACCAGCGCTGGGCGTCGGCGCCGTAAGCGGCTTCCAGCACCGGCATGACGTCGGCCCTGCGGGCGTCCAGGTTCGCCAGCCAGGCGTTGGCCGTGGCGGCGTAATGACGCCCGTTCCAGCGCCACTGGCCCCGATGGCGCAGATGGTCCTGGAAGGTGGTCATCAGGCCGTCGGCCGGCATGATGCCGCCGGTGAAGAAGTGCCGGCCCATCCAGTTGGCGTCGCCCTCGGGCTGGAATTCGTAGCTGCACTCGCGGTGGCAGAAGACGTGGACGAGCAATTGCCCGCCGGGCCGCAACCAGCCACTGATCCGTTCGAGCAGCAGGCGCCAGTTGCGCATGTGCTCGAACATCTCGATGGACACGACGCGGTCGAACGGGCCGTCGTCCGGTTCGAAGTCGTTCATGTCCGCGGTCACGACGCGCACGTTGTCGAGGCCGCGCTCGGCGGCGCGCGCCTCGATGAAGGCGCGCTGGGGGGCCGAGTTGGAGACCGCCGTGATGTGGCTCGATGGATACTGCTCCGCCATCCACAGGGTCAGCGAGCCCCAGCCGCAGCCGAGCTCCAGCACCCGCTGACCGTCGGCCAGGTTGGCGTGTTCGCAGGTCGCCGCCAGCGATGCGTCCTCGGCCTGGTCCAGCCCCGCATCCGGCGTTTCGAACCGACAACCGCTGTACTTGAGGCGATGGCCGAGCACATTGAGGAAGAATTCGGCCGGCAATTCGTAGTGCTGCTCGTTCGCCTTCTCCGGCACCGGCGCGATCGGCCCGGCATCCATGCCGCGGATGAAGGCCTGCTGCCGCGCCAGCCGCTGCTCGCAGTCGCCGGCGGTTTCCTGCCGTCGGCGGGCCTCGCAGAGTCGGCGGATGCCGGCGCGGATCGCGCTGTCCGGGATCCGCTCGCGTTCCATCCAGTCGATCGCCGTCGCGAGCAGCGGGCTCCCGTTCATCGGTAACTCCCCTGCGGATCGGGCCGCGGCGGGCCCGGGAAAGTGGCTTCCGCGGGCACGGGCTCACCGGTCCAGCGCCCGATACGGGCGGCCCCCGCGAGCAGCAGCGGGGCGGCGATCGCCCATTGCACCGCGACGGCACCGACCAGAACGGTGATCCCGTCAGGGGCGACCAGCCCACCGAACCGGATCCCGCCGAAGTAGGCCATGGGCCCGCCGATGGCACCGAGCAGCGCGGCCAGCAGGTATCTGTGCTGCAGCCAGTGCAGGGCCACGTTGAGGGCCATTGCGAAATTGATCCACAGCGCGACCATCCAGACCGTCGACGGCGCGCCCACGCGGGCGTGAGCCGGGAAGTCGAATACGCCCGCCAGCACCATCATCGAATCGATCGTATAGCCGAACGCCGCGGCCGCTGCCAGCGTGGCCAGTTCACGCCGCCGCGCCGGGATCAGGTTGAGGTGGATCATCACCAGCACGGCGACGAACGCGGGCCCCAGCCAGTTGTAGCCATTGGCCGCGCCGAGCACGCAGGTGAACCAGCCGAGATTGATCGAGCCGATATTCCACAGCATGAGCGGCACGGTCGGTTTACTGGCCGTCATGCGGACTCCCGGAGGTCCGGGCGGATGGCGGGGTCGGTGTGGCGCGGTTTGGCGAGCAGCAGCTGCAGGTCACCGATGTGGCGTTCCTCGAAGCCGGCCTCGCAGTACTGCAGATAGAAGTCCCAGAGGCGCAGGAAGCGCTCGGGATAGCCGAGTGCCCGGACCTGATCGGCGGCTTCGTGGAAACGCCGGCGCCAGTGGCGCAGCGTCTCCGCGTAGTCCGCGGACAGATCCTCCAGGTGCACCGGGCGCAGATCGCCGACCCGGCCGATGGCGCCGAACAGGGCCTTCGGGGCCGGGCAATGGCTGCCGGGGAAGACGTAGCGCTGGATGAAGTCGACCGAGCGCCGGTAGGCCTCGTATTCCCGGTCGCTGGTGGTGATCACCTGCAGCAGCATGGCCCCGTCCGGGCGCAGCCGGTCGCTGCAGACGCGGAAAAAGGTCTCGAGGTATTCGCGGCCGACGGCCTCGATCATCTCGATCGAGACGAGCCGGTCGTACTGCCCCTCGAGGTCGCGGTAGTCCGACTGCAGCAGCGTAATGCGGTCTTCGAGGCCGGCCTCGCGGATGCGCGCTGCCGCCAGGGCGTGCTGCTCGGCGGAGATCGTGGTCGTCGTCACGTGGCAGCCGTAGTGCTTCGCGGCATGCAGCGCGAAGCTCCCCCAGCCGGTGCCGATCTCGAGTACGTGGTGTTCCGGTCGCAGGCCGAGTTTGCGGCAGATGCGGTCCAGTTTCGCGGTCTGTGCCGCCTCCAGGCTCGCGTCGGCGGTCTCGAACACGCCGGCCGAGTAGGTCATGGACTCGTCGAGGAACAGGCGGAAGAAATCATTGCCGAGATCGTAGTGATCGCGGATGTTGCGGCGACTGCCGCCGGGCGTGTTGGCCCGCGCGCGCTGGGCGAGCCGGGCGATGGCGTTGGCCGCGCCGGCAATCCCGCCCCGGTCGAAACGGCCCGTGGCCGCGCGGCTGCGGATCAGGATGCGGAACAGATCCGCGAGCCGGTCGCAGTCCCAGTCGCCGTCGATCCAGCTGGCCGCCACGCCGAGGGCGCCGCCGGTGGCGGCACGGCGGTAGAAACGGGGCGCATGCACCAGGATGCGGGCGGCCAGATCACCTTCAATACCGAAGGTGGCCTCGCCGTCGGCATCGGCGATATGCAGCCGTCCTTCGCCCAGCCCGGTAAGCCGTCCATGCAGCAGGCGCCGTGCCAGCCGATCGAAGGGGCCGGTCGCGGCGGCGGAGGGTAGAGCGGTCGTGCTCAAGGCGGTAATACTCCGTGTTCGAAATCTTCCCGGACCCATTTCGCCGGCGACCGCCGGGTGGATGCACCTGCACCCGTTCGAGGCGTGGGGCGGAGCCGAGCACTCGTGTCCGTGTCGTAGGTTGGGTTGAGCGCCAGCGATACCCAACGGGTCGAGGTATCGGCCATCGGTACGCGCTCCATTGGCCGGCGGATCGACGCGGAATATCCGGTGTGCCGCGATCCGGCCTCGTCCCGTTGGGTTTCCTTCGTCAACCCAACCTACGCGGAATGCGGCCCGGGCGCGTGGCCCAGCAGATCGCGGCCGATCTCGACCGACAGCGCGTTCAGGTACTGCTGGACGCGATCCAGATATTCATGCAGTCCGAATTCGATCACGCCGTCGATATCGGTATCGAGCAGGCCGCGCAGATCGTCGAGCCGACCCATGGCGGCGGTGGCGCCGGGGACGTTGTAGACCGACCGCAGCTGGGTCAGGCGCTCGCCGACCTCGTCCACGCAGGCCGCGACCGAGCGCGGGAAACCCTCATGGAAGAGCATGAAGCCCGCCACGTCCGCCGGCGTCATCCCGCGCGGATGGATCTTGCGGAAGGCGTGATAGCCGGCCGCGGAGCGCAGCAGGGCATTCCAGCGGCTGACATCGACCTGCGAGCCGACCTCGTCGGGCGAGGACGGGACGTTGTGGTAACGGCTGTCGAGCTGCCGCGTCGTCTGGTCGGCCCGCTCCAGCTGTTTCCCGAGCTGGTAGAAACACCAGCCCTCGTCGCGATAGAACGTGCCCTCGGTGATGCCCGTATGGGTCTGACAGCCTTCCTTGATCATCGAGCAGAAGCGGGCCAGACGCGGTTCGGCGATCTCCTGGGGACCGAGCGCGCGCAGCCGGTTGTAGAAGATATTGAGCTGGGTCCACATCTCGGTGGAGATCAGCGGACGCAGCGTGCGCGCGTTCGAACGCGCCATGCCGATGTTCGAGAGGATGGACGAGCCGTTGCGGTCATCGAGCGTGTAGAACCGGATCACGGCCGCCGCCGTGGCCTCGTTGTGTTCGCGGAAGAACTTCGGTGCGTCGTCGTACAGGTCGAGGATCGAGCGCCAGTCCTGACCACCGCGTGAATCGCGCGAAAACGTCTCCGTGACGTCCAGCACGCGGGCGAGGTCCTCGGCCCGTTCGACGTAGCGCGCCATCCAGAAAATCGCGTCGGCGTAGCGCGACAGCAGGTTGCTCATCCGGTTCTCCTTACGCTTATTCGAGCACCCAGGTGTCTTTCGAACCGCCGCCCTGCGACGAGTTCACGATCAGCGAGCCCTTGCGCAGCGCGACCCGCGAGAGGCCACCGGGCGCGACCCATGTATCACGGCCCGTCACCGCGAACGCGCGCAGATCGACATGGCGCGGCTCGATCCCGCCGTCGACCAGCGTCGGTGCGACCGAGAGGTTGATCATCGGCTGGCTGATCCAGTTGTGCGGCCGGTCCAGGATCTGCTGGCGGCAGTGTTCGAGTTCTTCCTTCGTGGCGTGCGGACCGACCGTGATGCCATAACCGCCCGCCTCGCCGACCGGTTTCACCACCAGTTCGTCGAGGTGGTCGAGCGTGTACTGCAGACCCTCGTGCTCGCGGCAGAGGTTGGTCTGCACGTTCGGCAGGATCGGGTCCTCGTCCAGGTAATAACGGATCAGCCGCGGCATGTAGGCGTACAGCGCCTTGTCGTCGGCGACGCCGGTGCCGATGGCGTTCGCCAGCGCCACGTTGCCCTTGCGGTAGGCCTGGAACAGGCCGGGTACGCCGAGCAGGCTGTCCGGATTGAACGCGCGCGGGTCGAGGGCATCGTCGTTGATGCGCCGGTAGATCACGTGGACCGGTTGCAGACCGCGGATCGTCTTGACGAAAACGCGGTCGTTCTCGGTGACCAGATCGCGCCCCTCGACCAGCGCCACGCCCATCTCGCGGGCGAGGAAGATGTGTTCGAAGTAGGCCGAGTTGTAGGTGCCCGGTGACAGCAGCACGACGGTGGGATCGTCGATGCCCTGCGGGGCGATCTCCCCGAGCGCCGCGCGCAGGCGCTGGCCGTAGTTCGAGACCGAGCGCACCGGCTGATCCTCGATCAGGTCGGGGAAGGTGCGCAGCATCAGATGCCGGTTCTCGACCATGTAGGACACGCCGGACGGGCAGCGCGCGTTGTCCTCGAGCACGTAGAAGGTGCCGTCGTCGTCGCGGATCAGGTCGGAGCCGTCGATATGGGCGTAGGTATCGAACGGGACCTCGAGACCCTCCATCTCCGGCCGGTAATTCGGGTTCGAGAACACCACGTCGGGCGGCACGATCCGATCGCTGAACACGTGGCGTTCATGGTAGACGTCGCGCAGGAAGCGGTTGATCGCGGTGACGCGCTGGCGCACGCCGCTCTCCAGGGTCTGCCACTCATCCGGCGGGATCGGCCGCGGAATCGCGTCGAACGGGAGGATGCGGTCGATCGCGTCCTTCTGCGTGTAGACCGTGAACGTGATGCCGAAGTTGTAGAGCTCGAGTTCGGCGTCGTGCGCGCGTTCGCGCAGGTCTTCCAGCGACATGCGCGTCAGTCGCTCGCGCAATGCCTCCGTGTGCGGGACCGGTGCCTGCATCCCTGGCGGGCCGAACATCTCGCAGTAGCGTCCGCCGGCATCGTAGTCGGCCAGCAGGCCGGTGCGTTCGGCGACTTCGTTCATGCGCGGACCTCCCTGGAGTTCGCACCGCCCGCGTCGTGCGACGCGGCGCGGATCAGTTCGTGGATGAAGCGAAGCTTCTCGACAACCGGAGCGACAAAGACCTCGGGGACCACGTCCAGCAGTCCCATCTCCCGAGTGACCTCGTTCAGGCTGATGCCGATCCGCCGATAGGTCGACAGTGCCCGGTCGAAATCATCGAGCGGGCGGACGGTTTCCGCGAGGCCCTGGTGTCCGACCGTTTCCAGTACGGCCGCCATGTCGAGATAGACGCCGAAGGTCTCGGCGAAATCCTCCCACGGATGCATGGTGGCGTAGGCGGACACGTACCGCGACGGCCAGTCAGCCGGTGGCCCGGCATTGTAATGGGCCTTCAGCGCCTCGCCGTAGGGCGGGTCGTCGTGATCGCCGAAGCAGGCGCGGCAGGCATCCTCGCAGCGGCCGCGCACGAGCAGCTCCCAGTAGTAATGCGCGATCTCATGCCGGAAATGGCCGATCAGCGTCCGGTGCGCCTCGTTCATGTTGATGCGCCGGCGCTCGCGCTCGGCGTCGTCGGCCTCGTCCAGATTGATCGTGATGCGCCCGGCCGCATGCCCGGTATAGACCTGCTCGACCGCGCCCAGGCGATGCCATGCGCCCTTCTCGCGGACCATATCCGCCTTGAAGTCGAAGCACAGGGGCGGGTCGAAGCCCTCTTCGGCCGTGCCATAGGGCAGCCCGAGGTCGTCCAGGGTGTACAGCAGTCGCCGCTTCGCCGACTCGAGCTGGGCCCATTTCTCCCGGTTGCCCGGCACCGAGGTGTCCGGGACGGTCCGATTGAAACGGCAGCCACCGCACAACGGCGATTCCGGCACGTCCGGCCCGGCGACCACCATGCGATTGCACACGCCTTCGACCGCGTAGTTGCGGCATTTGACCAGCGTCGCGCCGCAGCCCTCGCCGGTGCAGCGCAGCCGGCCGTCCGCGGTCGGCTCCAGCGCCCGAATGGTCGCGCACCGCGGACACCAGCCGACCTCGCGCTTGCACGCGAGGCAACTCGTGTTATCGAAAAACAGCCGATTGCCGCAGATGCAGGCAAACGTCTTCATGGGAATTCTCCGTGCCGGGCCCGGGAAGCGGTACCACCGCACTATTCTGGCATACCCCGGTGCCGGGACCATTCAGCGAAAGTGAGAGGATACGGGGGTGGGTGGTTTCTGTCAGCGTGGTCGGCATTCTCGAAAAACGGTTTCTCGCCAAGACGCGGAGCGCGCCAAGAAAAACCTGCAAAAGAACATCGAAGTAAAATTGCGCTTGCGCATTCTCCGGAGCCGGATTCTCCCGCAATCCATTATTTGCCTTCCTTGGCGCGCTCCGCGTCTTGGCGAGAACCCCCAGTCGAGCCCTCCAGCCCCACAGCCGTCGGATATCGCCTACTCCCGATCGGGATGTGGATGGAACGGCGTGCCGCGCAGCCACAGCCGCAGGGCCTGCCAGTAGATGGCGGCGACGACCTTGCCGGTCATGAACGGGTGGCGGGCGAGGGCGCGGGCCATGGTGGGGCCGTCGAGCGGTCGGCGCCGCAGGCTCAGGGAGGCGTCGAAGTCGGGCTCGCCGTCGCGTTCGTTGCGCATGTGGACGGTCAGGCGCTCGCCGGGATCCGTGAAGCGCCAGTCGTAGTCGTAATCCATGTCCAGGAACGGCGAGACATGGAACGCCTTGCGGAACCGGAAGCGATGGTGCGTGCCTTCGCCGTCCACGGGCAGCACGTAGCAGTGGCGCTCGCCCCAGGGCGTGTTGTGGACCTCGGCGACGATCGTCTCGGGTTTGTGGCCGTCCGCATCGAAGCAGTAATAGAAACTGACCGGGTTGAAACAGAAACCGAAATAGCGCGGATGGGTCAGCAGCCGGATCGGGCCGCTCGGCCGTCGGCCGGTACGCTCCTCGACGAGGTCGCGGACATTCTCGTCGAGCGGGCGGTCGTGGGGGCCGAGGTGATCGCGGCGGTCGAAGCGCACGACGTTCGGCCGGTCGACCGACCACAGCCAGCGGCCCCGGAAAACCCGATCGAGCTCGCCGAGGTCGATATAGAGCATGAACACGCGATAGGAGAAGGCGTGCGGGCGGGGGCTGAACCGCCGGTGGCGGACCGTGCCACTGTAGATCGCGCTGGCACTCATAAATAATCATCCACGCCGAAGGCGGCCGCGACGGCGACCGCGCTGCGCACGCCGTCCTCGTGGAAACCGTAGCCCCACCAGGCGCCGCAGTACGAGGTCCGGTTGGCGCGGGTCACTTCGGCGTGCCGCGCCTGGGCGGCGCCGCGTTGCGGCGTGTACAGGGGATGAGCGTAGCGCATGCGGGCGTGGATACGCGCCGGATCGATGCCGCCATCGTCGTTGAGCGTGACGCACCAGGTCTCGCGCGCCGGCAGGCGCTGCAGGATGTTCATGTCGTAGCTGATCGACACATGGCCGCTGTCGGCGCCCACGCGATGGTTCCATGCCGCCCGGCAGCGCGGCTCGCGCGGCAGTACGCGGGTGTCCGTGTGCAGGATCGCCGTGTTCGTCTGGTACGGGAACGCGGCCAGCAGTTCCCGTTCCGCCTCGGTGGCATCGTCGCCCAGCAGCGCCAGCGCCTGGTCGGCGTGGCAGGCGAGGATGACCTCGTCGAAGGCCTCGTCGCCGGCCGCACTCTGCACGCGCACGTTCCCCGGCGAGCGGGTGACGGCGTGTACGGGCGTCGCGTTGCGTACCTCGCCCGGAAAGTCGGCCAGCAGCGCGTCGACGTAGCGCCGCGACCCGCCGGGGATGGAGCGCCATTGGGGCCGGCCGCCGAGCCCGAGCATGCGGTGATGCTGCAGGAATTCGACCACGAAGCGGATCGGGAAACCGGCGAAGCGGCGATCCGGGCAGGACCACAGCGAGGCGCCCAGCGGCAGCAGGTAGTGCTCGACGAACGCCTGCCCGTAGCCACGCTCGCGGGCGAAGTCGGCCACGCTGCGGGTGTCGTCGGGGTCGTCGAGCACCGCCGGCGCCTCGCGCCCGAAGCGCAGGATATCGCGCAGCATGCCCCAGAAGGCCGGGCTTGCGAGATTGCGGCGCTGGCCGAAGACGCTGTTCAGCGATGGCGAGCCGGCCCACTCGATACCGCTGCGGGCGTCGCTCACGGAGAAGCTCATGGCCGTCGGCTGGGAGTCGATGCCGAGCCGCTCCAGCAGGCGCGAGAACAGCGGGTAGTTCTCGTGGTTGAAGACGATGAATCCGGTATCGACGTCGATCGGCCCGGCCGGGTCCTCGACCCGGTGGGTGTGCGTGTGGCCACCGATCCGGGCCTCCGCTTCGAACAGCGTGACCCGGTGCCGGCGGGACAGCAGCCACGCGGCCACGAGTCCGGATACCCCCGCGCCGACCACGGCGATACGCAATCCCGCCTCGTCCGTCATGTCGGCCTCACTGCGAGCCGACGTCGATGCGGCGGTGTTCGAGTACGGCGCTCGGGACGGGACGCAGATCACGGATGAGGCCCGTCCACGAGAGCGCGATCAGGGCGTACCAGGTCGGGTCGAGTTCCCACCAGTAAAACCCCTGACGGGCGGTGGCGGGGTAATGGTGGTGGTTGTTGTGCCAGCCCTCGCCGAGCGTGACCAGCGAGAGCCAGAAGTTGTTGCGGCTGGAATCCCGCGTCGCGAACCGGCGGCGACCGAAGCGATGGGCCAGCGAATTGATCGTGTAGGTGCCGTGATAGAGCAGCACGGTGGAGACGAAGAACCCCCACACCAGCATCTGCGGGCCGTTCGTGCCGAGCCCGGGGGCGGCCGCGGCGAGCCACGCACCGAGTGCCCATGTACCGGCCGCGAACAGTACCAGCGGCAGCCAGTCGAGCCGATTCAGCCAGCGCAGTTCCGGATAGCGCGCCCAGTCCCGGACATACCGCCAGGGCGTCGGGTAATTGCCCCGGGTCAGGAACCAGCCGGTATGGGCCCAGAGCAGGCCGTGGCGGTCGGGCGAGTGCACGTCCTCGTGCTCGTCGGCGTGGCCGTGATGATGGCGATGATGGCCTGCCCACCACAGCGGACCGCGTTGCCCGGCGGTGCAGCCGAGGGCGGCCATCGCGAACTGGAATGCGCGCGACGTGCGGAAGCTGCGGTGGGAGAAGTAGCGGTGATAGAAACCGGTCACGAAGAACATGCGCAGCAGCATAGAACGCGAGACATGCGCCCAGCGCGACCCACGAGAAACCGACCAGGAAGACGCCGAGGCAGGCGGCATGCAGGCCGATGAAGGGGATGGCGCGCAGCCAGTCGATCCGCTCGTCACGGGGGCCGTCGAGCGGTCCGGGGGCGCCGTCGGAGACCAGCCAGTGCCAGACCGCGCTCCATGCGCCGCGCTGCGGGGTCATTCGGGTGCTCACGCCGTCGTATTCCCGGCGGCTGCGGTCCACGCCGCACGGCTCGAGCGCAGACCCTGGGCGAAGGCGGCCAGTTCGGTCATGGAGCGGGCGTGGTACACGCCCGGGAGGTTGATCGATGTGACCGCGTTGAGCGCCGGGCCGCCGATGACGATGCCCGCCTCCAGACCCGCGTCGGTGAGTGCACCGCGCAGGTCGCCGGTCACCTGCTGGACCCGCTCCGCGCCGTCTTCGGTCGAGAACGCGATCCACACGAGGTTGGCGTGCGATTCCACGGCGGCGCGCGCGAGCACGGCGGGCGGTGTATTCGCGGACAGATTGACCTCGTTCCAGCCCTCGCTGGCGAGTACCGATGCGGCCATCAGGGAGGGCAGGACATAGGGGTCATCGGTCGGGCTGCCGCCGACGGCGGTACAGCGGTCCGGGCCGGTCACGCCCAGGCTTCGCACCCGATCCAGGATCTGGCTGCAGATGTCCGCGGCGCGGTGCTCGATCAGGATGCCCTCTTCGCTGTGGTGCCAGTAGTCGCCGATGGCGCGCATGGCGGGCGCGATCATGCGGTCTATGATCAGGGAGAGTGGCATGCCCTCGACGTAACGTGCCAGCGCCAGACCGCGCGCCCGCTCGGCCTCGCCATTGCTGAGGGCGGCGTGCAGCGCGGTCGCCGGGTCGTCCATGTCGGGGCCGGAGGAGACCGCTTCGATGTCTTCGAGACCGAGAATGCCCGGCCGTTCCAGGGCAAATCCCTGGGAGCGGACAAAACGGATCGCCTCGGCCCGGTCGATGCGGCGGTGACCGCCGGCCGTGCGGGCGACCTGCAGGCGGCCGCCGTCGGCCCAGCGCTTCAGGGACGACTCGCTGACCCCGATCGCGGCACCGAGTTCCTTCGGAGACAGAACGGATTTCATGTCGATGATATCGGTGTGAACGCTTTGAACGATATTAGTCGAGCAATCGGTCGCGGTCAATAAATCGACGGATTCATCGATACTCCCAGTATAAGGGGAAAAATCAGGTCGATTTGGTCGAGCGTTGACCATTCTTCGACCGTGACCCAGGATTATATCTGATCGATTTGATCGTTTTTTGTTGCGGGGTCGGCCGGAACGGTCCGGTTCCACTGGAATCCATTTATGAAAAGCCATCAATTGACGCCCGTCGGCTCCCCGGAACGATTCCCGGCAATGGGTGAGTCGGAATCTGATTACGGGTTTTTTCGCCAGGCGGATCAGGCCGGATTCGCACGCGCGCGGTCGCGGGCCGGAGAGGGCGCGCGTGCATGGGTCGCGGCCATGCGCGGACTGCGTGGGCTCGTTCTCTGTGCCGCCGCGCTGTCGGCGGCGCCCCTGCAGGCCGCAAGCGCGCCGGAGGCCGCGCTCGAGCCGCGTGTGGGCCATGCCTTCGCGCTCGACTCGGGGCGAGCGGTCTATCGGGAAGTCCACGAGCCCGAGGTCGTCGACGGCGAACTGGTGTCGGATCGGGTGGAATATGTCGATCCGCAGGGCGAGACGTTCGCCCGCAAGCGCGTGTCCTTCGGGGACACGCCGCTGGCGCCCGCTTTCCGCCTCGAGGATTCACGTACGGGCTATATCGAGGCCCTGGAGCGCCGGGACGACGGCCGGATAGAACTGATCTACCGCAAGCGCGAACAGGCATCGGTGAAGCGGACCGTCATCGATCCGCCGTCGGGCGTGGTGGCGGACGCGGGTTTCGACCTGCTGATCTACCGGAATCTCGACCGCCTCCGTGACGGCGAAACGCTGCGTTTCCCGTTCGCCGCCGCCAGTCAACAGCAGACGGTGCCTTTCCGCCTGCGGCGAATCGACGAGCGCGAGGTCCTCGGCCAACCGGCGCTGGTGATCCGGATGGAACCCGACAATATGTTCATCCGCTGGCTGGCCAATCCGATCGACGTCGCCTACCACGCCGAGACGGGTGCGCTGCTGCGCTACGAGGGCCTGTCGAATATCGCGAATCCGGACAGCGACGAGAACTACCGCGTGCGGATCGATTTCCCGCCCGACGGCGTGGAGCCGGAACCTCCCTGAACCGAAGATGAATGGACAGCTTCACCAAATGACGGTCAAAACCACCTCACGCCAAGACGCGGAGCGCGCCATGGAAAGGCGACGGAGGGAATGATGCTGGCTCATGGGCTGCATATCTTCGAAACCGTCATCGCGAGCGACCGAAGGGAGCGCGGCGATCCAGCGATGGAACGTCCGGTCCATCCGTTTCAGCCTTTCATGGATATCCGTCAAACCTCCCCGCCTCCTGGGAAAAGCATAGGGACGTCCGCGTGGACTCCGTGCAACCGTGAACTCGCCGAGCCGTCCCGCTGGCACTGGATTGCTTCACTCCGTTCGCAATGACGCCTGAGCCAATACCTGGCGCCTGAGTAAGTGACATTCCACCCTGAGTTCGATTGAACGGTGTCGCCCGGGCGATTCCCGCCCGCGCGCACGAAAACTCTTTTGCGCGCCGGCCGCTTCCATTAGCGTACCCGCCTTTGAAGCCGGGGACGGGACATGGGCCTGACACTGGGGATCGATACCGGTGGTACATATACCGACGCCGTATTGGTCGATGACAATGGTGATGTCCAGGCCAGTGCCAAGGCGCTGACCAGCCACGACGATCTCAGTCGCGGTATCGGCGAGGCGCTCGGGAGTGTTCTCGCGACCGCGACCGCCCCGGTCGGTCTGGTCTCGGTCTCGACCACGCTGGCGACCAACGCGGTCGTCGAAGGGGAGGGCCAGCGGGTCGCGCTGATCCTGGTCGGCGAAGGCCGCGAGGTGCTGGAGCGCGGTGGCCTCGGCAGCGCGGTCGGGCGCGATCGGGTCGAGTTCGTCGGCGGTGGCCACGACGGCAGCGGTACCGAGCGCGCGCCATTCGATGACGAGGCGCTGGAGGCCGCGATCGAGCGCCATGCCGGTGCCGTGTCCGCCTTCGCCGTTGCCGCCCGCTTCGCCGTCCGCAACCCGGCCCACGAGCGCCGTGCGCGGCAGTTGATCGCCGAGCGCACGGGGCTCCCGGTCTCCTGCGGGCATCAGCTCTCGGGCGCGCTCGATGCCCCGCGCCGGGCGCTGACCGCGCTGCTGAATGCCCGCCTGATCCCGCTTCTTACCGATCTGATCGGTGCCGTGCGCGGGCTGCTCGAGGCCCACGGGATCGAGGCGCCGCTGATGGTCGTGCGCGGCGACGGTTCCCTGGTAACGGCCGAACTGGCGCTGCAGGCGCCGGTCGAGACGATCCTCTCCGGGCCCGCCGCGAGCCTGGTCGGTGCGCGCCATCTGGCCGGCGAGCCGAACGCGGTCGTGTTCGACATGGGCGGGACCACCAGCGACATCGGTGTCCTCGAAAACGGGGATCCGCGGCGCCATCGCGAGGGCGCGGTGATCGGCGGCTGGCGCACCCGCGTCGACGCCGTCGAGGTCCATACCTGCGGCCTCGGCGGTGACAGCGAGGTCACGCTGGCGTTCTCGCCGCCCTTCCATATCGGCCCGCACCGCCTGATCCCCCTGTCGCAGCTCGCCGCCCGGGTGCCGGGCGTGCTGGAGACGTTGCGCGCGCAGGCCGAAGACGTGGTCCTGCGTGAACACGCCGGCCGCTTCGCCGTGCGGCGACGCGCGCCCATCGGCGGCCCCGACACGCTCTCGCGCAGCCAGCGTCTGCTGTGGGATCGGCTCGCCGATGGCCCGCTCGACCTCGTCACCCTGTTCTCGGAGCAGACGCGCCAGCGCGCGCTGGACCGCCTGGTCGAGCAGGGGATCGTGGGCCTGGCCGGCTTCACGCCCACGGACGCGGCGCACATTCTGGGTGGGCACACGGCGTGGTCCGCGGAAGCCGCGGGACTGGGCGCCGCCATGCTCATTCGCTCGGCCCTGTACAAATGGGGGCGGGACCTCGGCACACCGGAGGCATTTGCCGCGCGCATCATCGACACGGTGGGCGAGGACGGTGCCCGGCACGCGTTCATGACGGCGCTGGCCGACAGCGAGGTGGCACCGGATGGGTTTCCGGCACCGGGCGCCCGTGCGCTGATCGATCGCGCGATCGGGGCGCGGCCGCCATTGGCCGCGGTCGACGTGGGCATCGCGCTGCGCTGGCCGCTGGTGGCCATCGGCGCGCCCGCGGCGGCCTACGGGGAAGCGATCGCGCGGCGGCTGGGAACGCGTTGCGTAGTGCCACGGTACGCCGAGGTGGCGAACGCCGTCGGGGCCGTCATCGCGGGGGTCGTTCAGCGCGTGACGGCGACCATCACGCCGCTAAGCGACGACCGTTTCCGTGTTCATACCGCCCATGGCATCTCGACCTTCAGCACGCTGGATGAGGCGTGGGCGTGGGCCGAGGCCGAGGCCGAGCGCCTGGCGACCCGGCAGGCCGAACTGTCGGGCGCCGGCGCGATCGAGGTGACCAGCGAGCGCGTCGCGACCGTCGCGCATGCCGATGATGGCACCGAGGTCTTCTTCGAGGGCGTGGTCACCGCGACCGCCCGCGGACGGGCCGTAAACGCCTGAAACCCGCCGCTTTTCCCCGCCGCGCCCGACTGAAATTTGCGTGCGCGCCGCTTACTGTTCCGTAACCGTCAGTCGCCTTGACCGCTCCGGGGCGCGGCGGGACACTTTCCGGTCGTCAGTCTGCTATCCATGCAGCCAATCCGGGCGGCGATCAGGCCCGAATACAGGGGCAAGTCGGCGCAGTTGATTCACGCGCAACCGCTGTTCATCAGGAGTAGTCACCCATGGCGGAATTTCCCAAGAGCGCGAACGTCGTCATTATCGGCCAGGGCGGTATCGTCGGGGCCTCGGTTGCCCATCACCTGATCGAGCGCGGGTGGGACAACATCGTCGGCATCGACAAGTCCGCGATCCCGACCGATATCGGCTCCACCTCGCACGCCTCCGACTTCTGCTTCGCGACCGCGCACGATCACATGACGTGCTACACGACCGCGTACAGCATCGACTTCTTCGACCGGATGGGGCACTACGACCGTGTCGGTGGCCTCGAGGTCGCGCGCGTCGATGACGACGAGCGCATGGAAGAGCTCAAGCGCAAGGTCGATTCCGGCCGCGCCTTCGGCACCAACGTGCGCATGATCAGCGCGAAGGAAGCCAAGGAGCTGATGCCGCTGATCGAAGAGGACCAGATCCAGGGCGCGATGTACGACCCGGACGCCGGCCTCGTCATCCCGCGCTCGCAGATCTTCACCGGCGAGCTCGTCCAGAAGGCCGAGGAGACCGGCAAGCTGCAGGCCTTCGCCAACTGCCCGGCGACCGGCCTCGAGATCGAGAATGGCCGGATCAAGGGTGTGCACACCAAGCGCGGCTACATCGAGGCCCCGTACGTCGTCTGCTGTGCCGGTCTCTGGGGCCGCATGATCGCCGAGATGGCGGGCGAGGACCTGCCGATCATGCCGGTCGACCACCCGCTGCTGTGGTTCGGGCCGTACGACGAGTTCGCCGGCACCGGCAAGGAGATCGGCTACCCGCTGCTGCGCGACCAGGGCAACTCCGCCTACCTGCGCGACACCGGCGATCCGAAGACCACCGAGGGCGGCCAGATCGAGTGGGGCTACTACGAGGAGAAGGCCCCGCGCATGGTCCATCCGCGCGATATCCTGGAGAAGGAAGAGGCGCGTCTGTCGCCGTCGCAGCGCGACCTCGAGATGGAGCAGATCATGGAGCCGCTCGAGCGGGCCATGGAACTGACGCCCGATCCTCGGTGAGCTCGGCTACGACGAGAAGCGCTCGTTCAACGGCCTGCTGCAGGTGACCGCGGACGGCGGCCCGTCCATCGGCGAGTCCGCCGAGGTGCGCGGCCTGTGGTACGTCGAGTCCGTCTGGGTGAAGGACGGCCCGGGCACGGGCAAGGTCGTCGCCGACTGGATGACCGACGGCCGCGTCGAGGTCGACCCGCACGGCATCGATTTCACGCGCTACTACCCCTTCCAGAAGGAAGCGGATTACATCCACGACCGCTGCTACGAGACGGCGTTCAAGATCTACAACCCGCCGGTCCACAACCGCGAGCCGTACACGGCGGCGCGCAACCTGCGCCAGAGCCCGTTCTACGAGCGCGAGAAGGAACTGGGCGGCTACTTCATGGAGGCGGCCGGCTGGGAGCGTGCCCACGGCTACGCCAGCAACGAGCACCTGCTCGAGAAGTGGGGCGACAAGGTGCCGGAGCGCAACGCCGAGTGGGACAATCGCCACTTCTGGCGCGTGTCCAACGCCGAGCACCTCGAGATGTCCGAGAACGTCGGCATGATCAATCTGTCGCACTTCGCCATCTACGACATCACCGGCACCGACGCCGAGGCGCTGATGGAGTACACCTGCGTGGCGAAGGTCGGCGGCGACACGCCGGTCGGCAAGGGCATCTACACCCACTTCCTGGATCACGAGGGCGGCGTGCGCGCCGACCTGACGGTCCTGCGCATGGGCGACAACCACTACCGCGTCATCGACGGCGGCGATGCCGGCAACCGCGACTACATCTGGATGAAGCGCATGGCCGAGGATCGCGGCTTCAGCGTCGACATCCAGGAGCGGACCACCGACTTCGGCTGCATCGGCCTGTGGGGCCCGAACGCCCGCACGACGCTGCAGGCCGTCGCCGACAACCCGGATGAACTCACGCTCGAGAACTTCCCGTTCGCCGCCGTGAAGGACATCACGGTCAACGGCACGCCGGTCACCGCGTTCCGCATCTCCTACGTCGGCGAGCAGGGCTGGGAGCTCCACTTCAAGTACGACGACGGCCTCGCGCTGTGGGACACGCTGTACGGGCAGGGCGTCACCCCGGTCGGCATCGAGACCTACGCCAACAGCCGCCGTCTCGAGAAGTGCCTGCGCCTGCAGAACGCCGACCTGAAGGTCGACTACAACCTGATGGAAGCGGATCTCGCCCGGCCGAAGGTCAAGGCGGCCGACTTCTACGGCAAGGAGGCATACGTCGCCCAGCGCGAGCGTGCGCACCAGCCGGCCTACCTGTGCACGATGACCATGGTGGAGAACACCGACGCCAACGGTGTCGCGCGGTATCCGCTGGGCAATCTGCCGATCATGGATCCGGAGACCGGCGAGACCCTGGTCGACGAGTCCGGCCGGCGTTCCTACGTCACCAGCGTCGCGTACGGCCCCTCGATCGGCAAGAACATCTGCCTGGGCTACCTGCCGTACGCGTACTGCGAAGAGGGCCGCACCCTCAACATCCAGTACTTCGACGAGATCTACCCGGTCCAGGTCGAGTCGGTCGGCTACAAGCCCCTCTACGACCCGAAGAACGAACGCCCCAAGTCGTAACCACGACCCGGTCGTTCACCGAAAAGCCGCCGATCCCGGAGACGGGGTCGGCGGCTTTTTTGTGCCCTGCAGTCACGCGTCTGCGGGTGTAGGTCGGACTTCCAGTCCGACAGATCGAAGGCTTCGACGTGTCGGACTGGAAGTCCGACCTACGCCCGTATCCGATTCCGTGCTGCGTTCCCGGCGTCCTGAAGGAAGTCCGGCCGGGTATTCCCCCGCTCCGGTGGACACCATAAAAAAGGGCGCCACGATGGGCGCCCTTTTCGGGTCGGTTGACCGGAGCCGTCAGTAGTTGGCGTCCGGGAACTCGGCCTTTTTGCGGTTGACGTAGTCCTGCAGGGCCTCGTCGACGCCCGGATCGATCGGCGGGGCTTCGTACTCGGCCAGTGTCTTCTTCCACAGCTTGTTGGCGCGCTGGGCCGCGTCGAGGCTGCCTTCGGACTCCCACTGCTCGAAGCTGTTGTTGTCCGCCACCGTCGAGCGGTAGAAGGCGTGCTCGAAGTTGTTCTGCGTGTGCGTGCTGCCGAGGAAGTGCTTGCCCGGCCCGGTCTCGCGCAGGGCGTCCATCCCCTGGCCGTTCTCCGACAGATCGACGCCGTTGAGGAAGGTCTGGACCATGCCGAGCTGGTCGACGTCGAGCATGAACTTCTCGTAGCTCATGGCGAGGCCGCCCTCGACCCAGCCGGCCGAGTGCAGGGCGAAGTTCACGCCCGCGAGGCCGGTGGCGACGATCGTGTTGGTCGACTCGGTCGCCGCCTGCGCGTCCGGGATCTTCGAGGCCGTCAGCGAGCCGCCGGAGCGGAACGGGACGCCCAGACGCCGCGCCAGGTGCGCCGCGCCGTAGAGCACCAGCGCGGGTTCCGGCGTGCCGAAGGTCGGGGCGCCCGACTGCATCGACATGGAGCTCGCGAAGGTACCGAAGACGACCGGGGCGCCCGGCTTCACGAGCTGCGTGAAGGCCATGCCGGCCATCGCCTCGGCCAGGATCTGCGTCAGCGTCGCGGCGATCGTGACCGGCGACATGGCGCCGGCGAGGATGAACGGCGAGATGATGCAGGCCTGGTTGTTGCTGGCGTACACCTTGGCCGCGGCGAGCATGGTCTCGTCGAAGACCATCGGCGAGTTGGCGTTGATCAGGCTGGCGATGACGCAGTTGTTGGCGACGAACTCCTCGCCGAAGACGATCTTCGCCATCTCGACCGTGTCCTGCGCGCGATCGGGATGGGTCACCGAGCCCATGAAGCACTTGTCGCTGTACTTCAGGTGGCTGTACACCATGTCCAGATGGCGTTTGTTGACCGGCAGGTCGACCGGCTCGCAGATGGTGCCGCCCGAGTGGTGGAGCGAGCGGCTCATGTAGGCGAGCTTGACCAGGTTCTGGAAGTCCTCGAGCTTGCCGTAGCGGCGACCATTGTCGAGGTCACGCACGAACGGGCTGCCATAGCCGGGCACGAAGACGGTGTTCTTGCCGCCGATCTGGACGCTGCGCTCGCTGTTGCGCGCGTGCTGGGTGAATTCCGACGGCGCGCTGTCCTGGATGAGCTTGCGGGCGAGGCCGCGGGGCATGCGCACGCGCTCGCCGTCGACCTCGGCGCCGGCGTCGCGCCACAGCTGCAGGGCCTCCGGATCGTCGCGGAAATCGATGCCGATCTCCTCGAGGACCGTATCCGCGTTCTGCTCGATCGTGCTCAGCGCCTCTTCGGAGAGCGGCTCGTAGTAGGGCACGTTGCGCGTGACGTACGGCAGCTCACTGGCCGATGCGGCGCCGCTGCGGGCCGCCTGCCGGGCGGCACGGCCGCCGCCACCCCTGCGTCGTTTCTCGCTCATTTCCTCGGTCTCCCTTTGCGGCGGCTGCGGTGGTCGCACGTCGTATCGTTGCGCGTGCTCTGACCACCGATGGTAGGCGCGGTTCCGGGCCGGCACCAATGCCGGCACGATCTCGACCAGCGAGTATGGCGCCGACGCCGTGGGCGGTCTGACGCAATGGCGACGCGCAGATTGCCCGTGGCGTCAGAGACGGGTCAGAGTCGACGGTTCAGCTGGCTCTCGTAGTGGTCCTTGAGGCGCTGGGTGGCGACCGCGGCATTGCGCATGAGGATGGAGACGGTGACCGGGCCGACACCGCCGGGTACCGGCGTGATCCAGCCGGCGGTCTCGACGCAGGAGGCGTAGTTGCAGTCCCCGACGACGCGCTCTTTGCCATCGGCATCGGTGACCTGATTGATGCCGATGTCGATGACGATCGCACCCGGTTTGATCATGTCGCCGTTGAGCAGGTCCGGTTTGCCGACCGCGACGAATACGGCGTCGGCGCGGCGCGAATGCATGCCGACATCGCGGGTCATGTGATGGCAGACCGTCACGGTGGCGCCTTCGGCCATGAGCAGGAAGGCGATCGGTTTGCCGACGATCTCCGAGTGGCCGATGATCGTCGCCTCCAGGCCCTCGAGCTGCACGCCCGTGCGGCGCAGCAGTTCCACGGATGCCATGGCGGTACAGGGCGCCAGGTCCAGTTCGCGGTAGACGATGTTGCCGATCGAGGTCGGGTGCATGCCCTCGACGTCCTTGAGCGGATCGATGGCGGCCTGCAGCTGCTTGATCGAGAGGCTGGCCGGGACCGGGCGCTGGATGATGATGCCGGTGACCCGCGGGTCCGCGTTCAGGGCCCAGATGGCCGCGTACAGTTCCTGCGGGCTGATCTCCTCGCGGTATTGCCGTTCCTCGAATTCGATGCCGACCTGTTCGCAGCGGCGCCGCTGGTTGCGCACATAGAACGCCGCGGCCGGGTTGTCGCCGACACTGATCGATACGAGTTTCGGGAACCACCCCGCCGCCTTGAGGCCGGCAACGCGTTCGCCGACGTCGGTGAGGATTTCATTGGCCAATGCGCGGCCATCGATATCCTTGTGGCTCATGCAGACTCCGCCTGGTTGCCCTGGATCAAGGGCGGCGAGTATAGCGACGAGGACCCCTCGCGTCGCTGGATGGGGCGGGAATTCAGGGCAGCAGGACCGGATGGTGACGCATTTTTGAAAATGGCTGTCGTTATCGGTCGGGGTCGCGCGATGCCGCCCGGCTAGACTGCGCGCCTGTACGCCCGGTTCCGTCGTGCACCGGACCTTTTGCGCGGCGCCGGGATTTGTGGCGCAACGCCGGCTGTGATTGAATCTCTCGCCTGGCTGCGGGCGCGGAGGACACCGCGCCGCCGGTGCAGGCCTGTTCAGCGGGCCGAGCGCCGGCATCCGTTGCCGGGTGGAGTGCGCCCGGTACCACTGCGGCATACTCGAATTCTCATGGACCCCGGGCGCCGGTCGGGCGTGTCGCGCGACCGTATGGCGGCCAGGGCAGCAGCATCCGGTTCCTCAAACCTGCAGGTGTGAAATGAAAGTACTTGTTCCAGTAAAGCGAGTGGTCGACGCCTACGTCAAGGTGCGCGTCAAGAGTGACGGCTCCGGCGTCGAGACCAACAACATCAAGATGTCGATGAATCCGTTCGACGAGATCGCCGTCGAACAGGCCGTGCGCCTCAAGGAAGCCGGCACCGCGACCGAGATCGTGGCCGTGACCATCGGCCCGCAGCAGGCCCAGGAACAGCTGCGCACCGCCCTGGCGATGGGCGTCGATCGCGCCATGCATATCGAGACCGATGAGGGCGTCGAGCCGCTGGCCGTGGCCAAGCTCCTGAGCGCCGTCTGCGATCAGGAATCGCCCGACCTGGTCCTGCTGGGCAAGCAGGCGATCGACGACGATTCGAACCAGACCGGGCAGATGCTGGCGGCGCTGCGCGGCTGGGCCCAGGGCACCTCGATCTCGAAGCTGGAGGCCGGCGACGGGGTAGTGACCGTGACGCGCGAAGTCGATGGCGGCCTCGAGAGCCTGGAGCTGCCGCTGCCGGCGATCGCCACGGTGGATCTGCGGCTCAACGAGCCGCGTTACCCGAAGCTGCCGAACATCATGAAGGCGAAGAAGAAGCCGATCGAGCAGAGCACGGCGGCGGATCTCGGCGTCGATGTCACGCCACGCCTCAAGCAGGTGAAGGTCGAGGAGCCGCCGGCGCGCGCGGGTGGTGTCAAGGTATCGAGCGTCGATGAACTCGTCGACAAGCTCCGGAACGAAGCGAAGGTGATCCAATGAGTGCCATTCTGGTTTACGCGGAACACGACCACACCGAGCTGAAATCGGGCACGCTGTCGGCGATCGCCTGTGCCCGCGAGATCGGCGGTGACATCGACATCCTGATCACCGGCAACGGCTGCGCCGATGCGGCACAACATGCGGCCTCGATCGAGGGCGTGCGCAAGGTGCTGCTGGCCGAGGGCGAGCATCTGGAGAATCACGTCGCCGAGAACGTCGCGCCGATCATCGAGCGGCTCGCGGGCGATTACGATTATGTGCTGGCGGCGGCCACCACCGGCGGCAAGAACATCATGCCGCGCGTGGCGGCGAAGCTGGATGTCCAGCAGGTCTCCGATATTTCCGCGGTTGTGTCGGAGGATACCTTCGTGCGGCCGATCTACGCCGGCAACGCCATGGCGACCGTGCAGTCGACCGACGCGACGAAGCTGATCACGGTCCGCGCCACGTCGTTCGAGGCGGTTGAGCCGAATGGCGGCTCGGCCGAGGTCGAATCGATCGACGCCGGTTCGGACGCGGGCCTCGCCCGGTTCGTCGGTGCCGATCTGTCCGAGTCGGAAGGTCCCGAACTGACCACGGCGCGGATCGTCGTCTCCGGGGGCCGCGGCGTGGGATCGGCCGAGAACTTCCACCTGATCGAGAGCCTGGCGGGCAAGATGGGCGCCGCCGTCGGTGCCAGCCGCGCGGCGGTCGATGCCGGCTACGTGCCCAACGACTACCAGGTCGGGCAGACCGGCAAGGTGGTCGCGCCGGATCTGTACATCGCGGTCGGCATCTCGGGCGCCATCCAGCACATGGCCGGCATGAAGGAATCCCGCGTGATCGTCGCGATCAACAAGGACCCCGAGGCCCCGATCTTCGAGGCCGCCGATTACGGTCTGGTCGCGGATCTGTTCGAGGCGTTGCCGGAACTCGACAAGGCGCTCGACGGGTAGCACGCCGAACGGTGATCGCGTTCACCGCGATCGCCGTGGTGACTGGCCGGAGAGAAGCCGCCTTCAGGGCGGCTTCTCGCGTTTTCGAGGAGCGTAGGCCGGCTTTTGCCGAAGGCACCAGCCGGCGATCGGTGTGGAGTGACGCGTCTTGCAGGCACGACGACCGCTGTCAGGCCGTCATGTATAGTGATCGGGCCTCGATTTGCGCCTCATGGAGGGCAGTCGCTACAGTCGGGTCGCGCATTCGCACGCCAGCCGGGAGGTCCGATGACGGATGACAAGGAAGGCGTAGTCGATCTGGGGCGGCTGCGCCGCTCCTGTTCCGGCTGTTCCCTGCGCTCGCTGTGTCTGCCGGCAGGGATATCCGGCGATGACCTCGAGCGTCTCGATGCCGTCGTCCGCACACGGCTGCCGCTGGACAGCGGTGATGGCCTGTTCCGGGCGGGCGATGAGTTCGGGAATCTGTTCGTCGTGCGCGCCGGTTGTATCCGCACCACCCACCCCTCGAGCGACGGCGACGAACAGGTGATCGGTTTCCATCTGCCCGGGGAACTGCTCGGGCTCGATGCGATCAGCGAGGGTCGTCATCATTGCGATGCCGTGGCCCTTGAGCGGACCAGTGTCTGCGCGGTGCCGTTCGATCAGCTCGAGGAGGTCGCGAGTCATGTCCCCGGGTTGCAGCATCAGGTGTTGCGCATCATCAGCCGCGAGCTGGTGCAGGAGCATCAGCACCTGGTCGCCCTCGGGCGACGGACCGCGCGGGAGCGTCTGGCCTTGTTCCTGCACAGTCTGAGCGAGCGGCTGCGCGCCGGAGGGTATTCCGGTGAGGATTTCCGTCTGCCCATGTCGCGTGACGATATCGCCAGTTATCTGGGCCTCGCCCTGGAGACGGTGTCGCGGTTGCTCGGGCGGCTGTCGGACGAGGGCGTGATCGCGGTCGAGCGGCGCCGGGTACGGGTGCTGGATGCCGCCGTGCTGGCGGCAATCGCCGGCGAGCCGGGCGCGGAGTCGCCGGACAGCCGGGGCAGCGACCGACAGGTCCGCTAATCCAGCGGCGCGCCGTCGGTGGATTCGTCGTCGAGTCCCATGCGGGCGCGCATGGCCGCGAGCGTTTCATCGCTGACGTGGTGCTCCATGCCCTCCGCGTCCTGCAGCGCGGTCTCCTCGGGCACGCCCAGCCAACGCAGGAATGCCAGCACGACGCTGTGGCGCGTACGTGACGTCTCCGCCATCGCGCGGCCGGCGTCGGTGAGGAAAACGGCGCGATAGGGTTCACTCGTCACGAGGCCGTGATCGCGCAGCCGCCGGATCATCTTCGCCACCGTCGCCTGACGCACATCCATGCGCCGGGCGATCTCTACCGCCCGGGCCTCGCCTTTCGCATCGATCAGGTCCGCGATCAGTTCGACGTAGTCCTCCACGAGTTCCGTCTCATGCGCCTTGCGCACACGCGCGTGCTGGCGCGCGTGGGCCTCGGCCGGGAGCATCTCGCCGGGCCGCTCGGAAGAACTGACGTGCGACAGGGGGCTGCGCTCGGTCATGAGGGGTCCGATTCGCGTTGGAACGATTGCCGGGGCGACGGGCGGGCGCGGAGTATATCATTCCCGATCATGCGGGAACGCCATTGCCGCCTGGCTTGTGGCCTGGATTTTGCGTGGCCCGGGCGCAGGGGCCGGCGGGCATCCGTGTGCGGCTCCGGTGGCGAGGAGCAGGCGGTTCAGGAGATGTGTCAGACGTGAATGCAGCGACGGCCCCGGTGGTGGAAGATCTGGTTCGGGCGATCGGCGAACGTACGGGGTGTGCGGGCCTGATATGCGCCGATACCGGTCGACCCGTGCGCTGGTTCGGGGACTATGATCGTGTGAAATCGGTCGCCAGTACGCGGATACTGCGCCGCGCACCCGACGAAGGCCACCCGGCGATCGTCATGCTCGCCGATGGCGCGGATGCGCCGCGTGGCTTCCGTTTCGTCGCCATGCAGCCGGTGGGGCGGGAGCCGGGGTACCGATATGTCCTCTTCGCCGGCGCCTGCACGCGCTCCATCCGTTATGACGGTATTCCGACACTCCTGCGGTCGGTCACGACGGTGCTGCGGCGCCATCTCGGGAAATCGGCGCCGACACCGATCGCTGCGGGATCCGACGAGCCCCGCCGCGGCTTGATGATCGCTGACGCGTATTCACCCGATGCCCCGATCCAGTATGTCAATCGCACCTTTTGCCGGATCACCGGGTACAGCCCGGGCGAAGTCATCGGGCGCAACGCCCGCTTCCTGCAGGGCGGGGATCGCGATCAACCCGGCCGCTGGCGCCTGGCGGGGGCGCTCCAGCGGGGTGAGCCCTGCACGGTCGTGCTCCGCAATTACCGTCGCGACGGCGGGTTGTTCGAGAATCATCTCGAGGTTATGCCGGTATTCGGCGTCGATGGGCGGATCACCCATCACGTCGCGCTGACGTTCGATCTCACTCAGCGTCAGGAGGCGTCGGCCGCGCCGCCCGACCGCGATGCGGCGGCGTTCGTGTTCGCGCTCGAGATGTCGCCCGTCGGCAAGCTGGTGATCCACGGGCACACGGGACGAACCTGTTTCGCGAATCCGGAAGCGGGCCGGTTGTTCGGGCGTCGCCCCGACGATCTGATCGGCCGCGAGATGGGACTGCTGCCGCTGACGGACGGGCCGGTTCGCCTGCCGGGCCCGGACCCGAGCGTCAAAGGCGGGCTGCCGGTGGAGATGACGGTCAAGCCGGTTGTCTGGGGCCGTAATCCCGCCTGGCTGGTCACGCTGTTCGATGTGATCGATCGGCAACCGATGGTCGAACCGTCGGCGGGCGGTGAGCTGGGTCTGGAGCGCTATCCCGGACCGGTGCTGCAGTCGCGCGCCGATGGTTCGCTCGTGTGGGTGAGTCAGGCGGCTGCCGACCTGCTCGGTTACTCGCGCGAAGAGATGCTGCAGCTGTCGACCGGAGCCCTCGATGCGGGCGGGCTGGTCGACGAGGACGCCTGGGCGCGCAACTGGGCGTTCGTTCGTCTGCAGCGGTCGGTCACCGTCGAAACGCGGCTGGTCCGGCGCGACGGCTGGACGTTCCCGGCCGTGCTGGATGTCCAGCATGTCGACCACGACGGCGAGGAGACGCACGTCGTGTTCATCCGCAATGTGCAGGACGCCTGACTCGGACGCCTGACCGGGAGGCCTGACCAGGACGCCTGACTGGTGCAGGTCGGACTTCCAGTCCGACAGGCCGAAGCCTTCGATCGTGTCGGACTGGAAGTCCGACCTACGCTCGCAACGGCGCCCAAAACGGTGCCGGGCTTCGACAGCCGAACTACATGTTCGGGTAGTTCGGTCCGCCGCCGCCTTCGGGTGAGATCCAGTTGATGTTCTGCGATGGATCCTTGATGTCGCAGGTCTTGCAGTGGATGCAGTTCTGCGCGTTGATCTGCAGTCGCGGATTCGAGCCGTCGTCGTCGCGCACGATCTCGTACACGCCGGCCGGGCAGTAGCGCTGCTCCGGGGCGTCGTAGTACGCGAGGTTGTAGTTCACCGGGATCGAGTCGTCCTTGAGCGTCAGGTGAACCGGCTGATCCTCCTCGTGGAACGTGTTGGTGAGATACACGCTCGAATTGAGATCGAAGCTGACGATGCCGTCCGGCTTCGGGTACTCGATCTTCGGCATCCGCTCGGCCGGCTTCAGCGTCTCGTGGTCCGCATGCTTGTGGTGCAGGGTCCACGGCAGTTTGCCGCGGAAAATCTTGAGATCCAGGCCGCTGTAGATCGAGCCGAGCACCATGCCGAAATTCGAGGCCGCCGGGCGGAAGTTGCGGGCCTCGTGCAGTTCCCGCCAGACCCAGGAGTTGCGGTAGCGCTCCTCATAACCCGTCAGCGTGGCCGGCGCGTCCTCGCCCTGCGCGAGCGCCTCGGCGATGCTCTCGGCGGCCATCATGCCCGTCTTCATCGCCGTATGGTTGCCCTTGATCTTGGGCACGTTGAGGAAGCCGGCCGAGCAGCCGATCAGCGCGCCGCCGGGGAAGACCAGCTTCGGTACGGACTGGAGTCCGCCTTCGTTCAGCGCACGCGCGCCGTAGCTCACGCGGCGTCCGCCCTCGAGCGTCTCGCGAATGGCCGGATGGGTCTTGAAGCGCTGGAATTCCTTGAACGGGTATAGATGCGGATTCTGGTAGTCGAGCCCGATCACGTAACCGACGTATACCTGGTTGTCCTCCAGGTGATACAGGAACGAGCCGCCCCAGGTCTTCGTGTCCATCGGCCAGCCGGCGGTATGGATCACGGTGCCCTGTTTGTGCTTCGCGGGATCGATCTCCCAGAGTTCCTTGATGCCGATGCCGTAGGTCTGCGGATCGCGGTCCTCACGCAGGCCGAACTGCTCGATCAACTGCTTGCTGACGTGGCCGCGGCAGCCCTCGGCGAACAGCGTGTATTTCGCGTGCAGTTCGATCCCCGGTTCGAAGGAATCCTTCTGCTGCCAGTCGCGGCCGATGCCCATGTCACCGGTGCGCACGCCCTTGATCGAACCGTCATCGTGGAACAGGGCCTCCTGGGCGGCGAAGCCGGGATAGATCTCGGCGCCGAGCGCCTCGGCCTGTTCGCCCAGCCAGCGGCAGACGTTGCCCATCGAGACGACATAATTGCCCTCGTTGTGCATCTGCCGCGGCAGCAGGGAGATCGGCACATTGATGGCCGACTTTTTGCCGAGGACCATGAACTTCTCGTCCGTGACCGGCGAGTGCAGTGGCGCACCCTTTTCCTTCCAGTCCGGGATGAGCTCGTTGAGGGCGGTCGGCTCAAGCACGGCGCCCGAGAGGATATGGGCACCCACCTCGGATCCTTTCTCAAGGACCGCGACGCTGATCTCGTTGCCGGTCTCTTCGGCGAGCTGGCACAGCCGGATCGCCGCCGACAGGCCGGACGGGCCGGCGCCGACGATCACGACGTCGTATTCCATCGCTTCGCGTTCGACTTCCACCGTGAGTCCTCCTCGGCCGGGACGGGCCGGAAACAGCGTTTGGGGAGCGCGGGCGGATCGCCGCCGCACCAGGGCCGGATTTCGGCCCGGAATTCTGCCCTGGCGCCGGTGACGCCACAAGGGAACGCCCCGTTGCCCGGATCAGGACGGCGCCCGGAGAACCGCCGGTTACCCGTCTGCGCCGCGTCCGCCGATTGCCCTTGGTCAGGCCCCGCGATCCGCTACAATCGAACCCCGAACCATGATGGAGAGCTGGATGTCCGACCCATTGCACGATCTGCTCCAGGAGCGCGGCGTACTGCTCGCCGATGGCGCGACCGGTACCAATCTGTTCGCCCTCGGGCTGCAGACCGGCGAGCCGCCGGAACTCTGGAACATCGACCAGCCGGAGCAGGTGAAAGCGCACTACCGGAGTTTCGTCGACGCGGGTTCCGATGTGTTCCTGACCAACTCCTTCGGCGGCACGAGCTACCGGCTCAAGCTGCACGGCGATGAGGACCGGGTCGGCGAGATCAACGAGGCGGCGGCGCGCCTTGCCCGCGAGGTGGCGGACGCGGCCGACCGGAAAGTGCTGGTGGGCGGCAGCATGGGCCCGACCGGCGAGCTCTTCGAGCCGCTCGGTGCGCTCACCCACGACAAGGCCGTCGCGGCCTTCCGCGAGCAGGCCGAGGCGCTCGCGCGTGGCGGCGTCGATGTGCTCTGGATCGAAACGCTGTCGGCGCGCGAGGAGGTCGATGCCGCGATCGAGGCGGCCCGCTCGACCGGGCTGCCGGTCGTGTGCACGGTCAGCTTCGACACGAACGGGCGCACGATGATGGGGATCACGCCACACGCCTTTGCCGATCATTGCGCCCATGGCGATCACGCGCCGACCGCGTTCGGCTCCAACTGCGGCGTCGGCGCCTCGGAACTGCTGATCGCGATCGTGAACATGCGCGACGCGGCGGATCCGGATTCGCTGCTGATCGCCAAGGCGAACTGCGGCATCCCCGAATGGCACGGCGATCAGATCGTCTACAACGGTACACCCGAGTTGATGGCCGAATACGCGGTCCTCGCGCGCGACGCCGGCGTGTCGATCGTGGGCGGCTGCTGCGGCACGACGCCGGACCACATCCGGGCGATGCGTGCCGCGCTCGATACGCGCGAGCGCGGCCCGGTGCCGGATATCGAGACGATCACCGCCCGCCTCGGCGAGGTGTCGGCCGGCGCCAGGGCGCAGTACGGGGGCGATCTCGATCCGGGTGCGGGTGCGACCGGCCAGGGCGCGTCGGGCGGCCGCGGTCAGCGCCGGCGGCGCGGCCGGACGGAGTCCTGACATGGCAACCGAATCCCCTGCCGATCGCCTGCGCGCCCGCCTGCGGGAGGATCGGCTCCTGCAGATGCCCGGTGCGTTCGACGCCATGTCGGCGCGCCTGATCGAGGAGGCCGGTTTCCCGCTGGCGTTCATGAGCGGCTTCGCCGTCTCGGCCTCGCACCTGGCCGGTCCGGATACCGGGTTGATGTCGCTCGGCGAGATGCTCGATCGCGGCCGCGAGATCTGCGCGGCCACGGACCTGCCGGTCATCGGCGACGGCGATACCGGTTTCGGCAATGCCGTGAGCGTGCGCCGGACCGTGCAGGCGTACGCCCGCGCCGGCTTCGCCTGCATCATGCTCGAGGATCAGGTCAGCCCGAAACGCTGCGGCCATACCCAGGGCAAGCAGGTGGTCGCGCGCGCCGAGGCCGAGACGCGGCTGCAGGCGGCGCTCGACGCGCGCGACGAGGGCGCCGATATCCTGATCATGGCGCGCACCGATGCCCGCGGTCCGCTCGGCCTCGAGGAGGCGATCGCCCGCGCACAGCGCTTCGCGGAGATGGGCGCGGACATCACGTTCCTCGAGTCCCCGGAGGACGAGTCCGAGATGGCGGCGTACTGCGATGCCGTACCCGGCCCGAAAATGGCGAACATGATCGAGCACGGACGCACGCCGATCCTGCCGCCGCAGCGCCTGCAGGCGCTCGGTTACCGGATCGCCGTCTATCCGCTGACCCAGCTGTCGGCCGCCATCCGCGCGATGCGGATCAGTCTGGCCGAGATCGGCGCGGGGGAGACGCCGAGCGGGGTCCTCGATTTCGCCGATCTGACCGAGGCCGTCGGGTTCGGCCGCTATCACGCACTCGCGGATCGCTACGGCGACTGAGTGCCGGGAGCCTGTCCGGGCGGGAGCCACCGCATGATCGCCCTGTTCACCGATTTCGGCTGGTCCGGTCCGTACGTCGGGCAGATGCATGCCGTACTGGCGCGGGATGGCGTGACCGATCCGGTCATCGACCTCATGCACGACGCCCCCTCGTTCGATCCGTTGGCGGCGGGGCATCTTCTGGCCGCGCTGGTGCCGTCGATGCCCCCCGGGACGATCTTCGTGGGTGTGATCGATCCCGGTGTCGGGACCGCGCGTGCTCCCGTCGTCGTGGAGGCCGATGGGCAATGGTTCGTCGGCCCGGATAACGGGCTCTTCGACGTCGTCTCCGCCCGGGCCGCGGACACGCGCTGGTGGCGCATCACCCGCGCCCCCGAGCGGCGCTCGGTCACCTTCCATGGCCGCGATCTGTTTGCGCCCGTGGCGGCCCATATCGCCCGGGGTGGCGCCGTGCCGGGACGGGCACTGCCGCTGCCGCAATACACGGAAGACGCGGGAGCGGACCGCGGCGCGGTGATTTATATCGATGGCTTCGGCAATGCGATCACGGGGCTGCGCCCGCCGAAGAACCGGATGGTGCCGGTGCTCAATGTGGCCGGGCGCTGCCTCTCGCGCCGGCGTACCTTCGCGGACGCGGCGCCGGGTGAGGCGCTGTGGCTGATCAATTCGATGGATCTGGTCGAGATCGCCGTCAACCGCGGCAGCGCCGCCGGGATGTTCGGTCTGACCGTCGGGACACGGGTCAACTGGGGCGTAAACTGATTATGAGCGACGATGGGGCGTACGAGTTCGACTGGCAGGCCTGGCGGCGCGAGGTCCGGCGGGATCGCATCGACACCCGCGAGGCGCTGGCCAGCGAGGACCGTTCGGCCCGTAACCGCCGTATCGATGACTGGCTGCGTGAAGGCTTCGGCGCGCTCGGTGGGCTGTGTATCGGCTTCTGCTGGCCGTTCCGCGGCGAGCCGGACGCCCGCTTCGCCGTCCGGCGCTGGCGCGCGATCGGCTCGGACGCGGCCCTCCCGGTCGTGGTCGCGCCGCGCACGCCGCTGGTCTTCCGTCAGTGGTGGCCGGGCGCGCCGATGGAGGCCGGCGTCTACGACATCCCGTACCCCGTCGACACGCCGGAGCGGATCCCGCAGGCCGCGCTGGTACCGGTCGTCGGCTTCGATCCGGAAGGCTATCGCCTCGGCTATGGCGGCGGCTACTTCGACCGCACCCTGGCGGCGCTGGAAACCAAACCGGTCAGCATCGGCCTCGGCCACGAACTCGCGCGCCTCAAGACCATCCACCCGCAGCCCCACGACATCCCCTTCGACTACATGGTCACCGAGGCCGGCATCGCCGCCCGCATCGACGGCCAGCTCCAGAACCTCACGCCCGAAGAAACCGACACCCACGTCCGCCAGCTCATCGCTGAACGGGGATTTACCGCCGCTGAGTAAAAGGCGGGAACCACGAAGGGGCGAGGCGCATGGACGCGCCGAGCAATGGCCACGAAAGATCCGGCTCAGTCGCTCGCGCGGGCCAGGATGCGGTCCAGGGCGCGGGCCGGGAATACGCGGCGGAGGGCAGCGAAGAGGTAGGTGGGGAAGGTGACCGGGTAGCGCCGCTGGGGGCGGCGGCTTTCCAGCGCGTGGACGAGGCGTTTCTGGACGGCTTCGGGGCCGAGCGTGAACGGGGTCGGCTTTTGCGGTTTCCGCCGGCGCTGTTCCATGCGCTGGTAGTAGCCGCGGTGGGGGCTGTTTTCGCGGTCGATGCGGCGATCGAACGCCTCGAGGGCGTTGTCGCGGAAGCGGCTGGTGATCGGGCCCGGCTCGATCAGGCTGACGTGGACGCCGCTGCCGGCCAGCTCGAGTCGCAGCGTGTCGGTCAGGCCCTCGATCGCGAACTTGCTCGCGTTGTACGCGCCGCGCCATTTCAGCGCTACCAGGCCGAGCACGGAAGAGTTCTGCACGATCCGCCCGTGCCCCTGCGCGCGCATGACCGGCAGCACGCGGTTGGTGAGTTCCTGCCAGCCGAACACGTTGGTCTCGAACTGGGCCCGCAATGCATCGCGCGACAGGTCCTCGACCGCACCCGGCTGGCCGTAGGCGCCGTTGTTGAACAGCGCATCGAGCGTGCCGCCGGTGCGCGCCAGGACCTCGTCCACGGCCGCATGGATGCTCGCGGAGTCGTCGAGATCGAGCTGCAGCGCTTCCAGCCCCTCGGCGGCGAGCCGCTCGACGTCCCCGGCTTTCCGCGCCGTGGCGAACACCCGCCACCCCCGCGCCGCCATCGCATGCGCGCAGTGATACCCGATCCCGCTCGAACAACCGGTAATCAGCAGACTGCGGCGCGATGTCATGGGCTGGACTCCATTCTGGACTGCGGCAGGGTAGCGTCGGTGTGGTGCGAACGCGAACCATGAAAAGGGTTCTCGCCAAGGCGCGAAGGGACGCAAAGAGAGCCAGGGATTGCGGGCGATGCGCGCATTCGCCTTCGGCGAAGGCGCGCCTACGTCCGGGGGGATGCCCGGGGTCCGTAGGCGCGTTTGCGCGAAGCGCATGCGCGCGTGTCCGTCAATATGACGCGTGGCGCCCCGCACTGGCGCGTTCTTACACCCTGGATTTCCTTCGCGTCCCTTGGCGCCCTTCGCGCCTTGGCGAGAACCAAAACCCACGCTCGGCTGGCCCCGAAGGCCCTGGCCTCACCCCCGCGGGGATGCTGGAATTGCGGTAACGGCGGCAAGTCGGTACCCTTCCGCACCCTCCGTCAGACCCCGTGAACAGGGCCCAGTACCATGCGCAGCCATCTCTGCGGCACGCTCGACAGCGCCGCCATCGACTCGACCGTTGAACTCTCCGGCTGGATCCACCGCCGCCGCGACCATGGCGGGGTCATCTTCGTCGATCTGCGCGATCACACGGGGCTGATCCAGGTCGTGTTCGATCCCGATCGGGCGGATATCTTCCGCATCGCGGAGCAGATCCGCAGCGAGTACGTCATCCACGTCAAGGGCCAGGTTCGCGCACGGCCCGCCGGGACCGAGAATCCGGACCTGGCCACCGGCGCGATCGAGGTGCTCGGCACCGAGCTGGAAGTCATCAACCGCGCGAAAACGCCGCCGTTCCAGCTCGACGAGTGGGACGTCGGCGAAGAGCACCGCCTGAAATACCGCTACGTCGACCTGCGCCGCCCGGAGATGCAGCAGCGGCTGCGCCTGCGCGCGGCGATCACCTCGCGCATGCGCCGGTTCGTCGAGGACAATGGCTTCATCGATATCGAGACGCCGATGCTCACGCGGGCCACGCCCGAGGGCGCGCGCGACTATCTCGTGCCCAGCCGCACCCATGCCGGTTCGTTCTTCGCGCTGCCGCAGTCGCCGCAGCTGTTCAAGCAGTTGCTGATGGTCAGCGGCATGGATCGCTACTATCAGATCACCCGCTGTTTCCGCGACGAGGATCTGCGCGCCGACCGCCAGCCCGAGTTCACCCAGGTCGATATGGAGATGGCGTTCGTCGAGGAAGACGACGTCATGAATATGGCCGAGCGCATGATGCGGGATCTGTTCACGCACGTGCTGGAGGAGCCGCTGCCGGATCCGTTTCCGCGCATGACCTGGGCGGAGGCGATGTACCGCTTCGGATCCGACAAGCCGGACCTGCGCATCCCGCTGGAACTGGTCGAGGTCGCGGGCCTGATGACGGACGTCGACTTCAAGGTCTTCTCCGGCCCGGCGAACGACCCCGACGGCCGCGTGGCCGCCCTGTGCGTACCCGGCGGCGCCGCCATGACCCGCAAGGAGATCGACGAATACACCGAGTTCGTCGGCCGTTATGGCGCGAAGGGCCTCGCCTACATCAAGGTCAACGAGCGCGGACAGGGGCGCGAGGGGCTGCAGTCGCCGATCCTCAAGTTCCTGCCGGACGACGTCATCGAGACGCTGCTCGAGCACACGGCGGCCACCGGCGGCGACCTGATCTTCTTCGGGGCCGACAAGGCGCGGGTCGTCAACGACGCGCTCGGGGCGCTGCGCGTGAAGGTCGGTCACGATCGCGGCTTCGTGCAGCGTGCGTGGTGTCCGCTCTGGGTGGTCGATTTCCCCATGTTCGAGTGGGACGACAGCACCAATGCGTGGACGCCGCTGCATCACCCGTTCACCGCACCGGCGGTGAACAATCCGGACGAACTGCGCGCGCATCCGAAACAGGCGCTCTCGCGCGCCTACGACATGGTGCTCAACGGCACCGAACTCGGCGGCGGCTCGATCCGTATCCACGACCGCGGGCTGCAGGAGGCGGCGCTGGAGGTGCTGGGCATCGGGCTCGACAGCGCGCAGGAACAATTCGGCTTCCTGCTGGACGCGCTCGACTACGGCGCACCGCCGCACGGCGGCATCGCCTTCGGTCTCGACCGGCTGGTGATGCTGATGACGGGCGCCTCATCGATCCGCGACGTCATGGCCTTCCCGAAGACGCAGACGGCCAGCTGCCCGCTGACCTCCGCCCCGTCGACGGTCAACGAGGCCCAGCTGCGCGAACTCGGCATCCGCCTGCGCGGCAAGGCCGCCGAACGCGCCGGCGGCGGAGGCTGACCGCTTCCGGCGCGGGTCGTGCCGTTCCAGGCGGTTCTCGCCAAGGCGCGGAGTTCGCCGTGAGGCAACGGACGGCATGAAAACGGGTGTAGGTCGGACTTCCGGTCCGACAGTTCGAGGGTTTCATCGTGTCGGACTGGAACTCCGACCTACGCCCGTATGCGGCGCTCTTGAATTTCCTTGGCGTGCTTGGCGCCTTGGCGAGAACCCACGAACAACGCCCCGATCAGGCACAATGCGATGGTCATTGAACCCGTGCGCCAGGGAACGGTCCCCCGCCGTGAACTACAAACGCCCCGAATCCGTGCTCGTCGTGGTGCATACCGCCGACGGCGAGGTGCTGCTCCTGCATCGGGCCGATCGCACGGATTTCTGGCAGTCGGTCACGGGCAGTCTGGAGCCGGGTGAGACGCCGATCGAGGCCGCGCGGCGCGAGGTGGCCGAGGAAACGGGGCTGGATGGCAGTGGCGTCGTCGATTGCCATCGCCGTCGGCGCTTCCCCATCGCGCCGGAATGGCGCCACCGTTACGCGCCCGAAGTCACGCATAACCTCGAGCACGAATTCCGCCTGGGCACCGGCATCCGGCAAAAGCCGCGTCTCGACCCCGCCGAGCACGACGACGCCGTCTGGCTCGATATCCCGGAGGCGGCGGAACGCGCGACTTCCTGGACCAACCGCGCCGCCATCCGTTGCCTCGACAGCGATCCCGCGCAGACGACGGTCGTGCTTGTTCACGGCCTCTGGGTCGGCCCCGTCTGGATGGCGTTACTGGCGCGGCGGTTGCGCCGGGCGGGATTTACCGTCGCGAACTTCGACTGGCAGACCACGCGCGAACGCCCGGCCGAGGCGGCCGCCCGCCTGGCGCGCGAGGTGGAGCAGCTCGACGGTCACGTCGTCCACTATGTCGGGCACAGCATGGGGGCGTACGTGCTGGCGCACCTGTTCGCTGACTGCATGCCGGCCCGAACCGGTCGTGCCCTGCTGCTCGGGAGTCCGCTGTACGGGGCGACCGCGGCCCACGGTGTCATGCGGCGCGGCCTCGGCCGCACGCTCGGTGCGGCGGCCGGCCCCCTCACCGAGGGCGCGCCGATCTGGCCGTCCGAGGTGCCGGTGGCACGCATCGCGGGTGTCGTCGGCCTCGGCCCCGGGCGCCTCGCGTCGCGCCTTCCCAAACCGCACGACGGCACCGTCTCGCTGAGCGATGTCCGCAATGGGCCGCACGGTCCGTTGCGCCTGGTTCGCACCACGCACATGGGGCTCGTCTTCTCCCGCCGGGTCGCCGATATGGCCGCGATCTACCTGCGCGACGGCCACCTGCCGTCCCATCGCCGTGACCGTAGGTTGGGTTGACGCAGGAAACCCAACGGGACGAGGCGGCGCTCGTCGACCACCCCCGGACATGAAGCGATGGATCGGCCATGACATGAGGCGTCGTGTTGCAACATAAGGCTCGACACGTTGGGTTTCCTGCGTCAACCCAACCTACGGTCCGGCGATGCGTGGTCCATCGGCGATGCCCGGCCTGCTACACTGGATGACCAGGTTTCGGGGAGGTTTGTGCGGCATGGCAGGACACAGCAAGTGGGCGAACATCAAGCACAAGAAGGCCGCGGAGGACAAGAAACGCGGCAAGATCTTCTCGCGCATGAGTCGCGAGATCATGGTGGCCGCGCGCACCGGCAGCCCCGACCCCGACTGGAATCCGCGCCTGCGTCTGGCGATCGACAAGGCCTATGCGGCGAACATGCCCAAGGACAACGTCGAGCGGGCGCGCCAGAAGGGCGCGGGTGAACTCGAGGGCGAGACGTACGAAGAGGCCCGCTTCGAGGGCTATGGGCCGGGCGGTGCCGCGATCATGGTCGACTGCATGACCGACAACCGCAACCGCATCGTGGCCGAGGTGCGCCACGCGTTCTCCAAGCACGGCGGCAATCTCGGCACGGACGGCTCGGTTGCCTTCCTGTTCACCTACACCGGCGTGATCAGCTATCCGGCCGGCACCGACGAGGATGCCCTGATGGAGGCCGCGCTGGAGGCGGGGGCCGATGAACTCGAGACGAACGAGGACGGTTCCATGGATGTGCTCGTCGACCCCGAATCGTTCGCGGCGGTGCGCGACGCGCTGATCGAGGCCGGGCTCGAACCGCAAGAGGCGGAGGTGACCATGCGCCCGCAGAACGCAAGCGAACTCGCCGGCGAGGACGCGGAGCGCACGCTGAAGCTGCTGGAGATGCTGGACGACCTCGACGATGTCCAGAACGTCTACACGAACGCCTCGTTCGCGGACGAGGCGGTCGCCGCGACCGGCTGAACGGGCGCATCGCGCGTGGCTGAATCCGTTCGCATCATCGGGATCGATCCCGGCTCGGTCACGACCGGCTGGGGCGTGATCGACAGCGATGGCCGCAGCAGCCACCACGTCGCGCACGGAGCGATCGCCACCGGCAGCGGTTCGCTGCCCGAGCGCCTGGGCGTGATCCAGCGCGAAGTCGCTGCCGTAATCCTTGAACACCGGCCGGCCGAGATGGGCATCGAGGAGGTCTTCGTCGCGCGCAATGCCATGTCGGCACTCAAGCTTGGTCAGGCGCGCGGCGCCGCCATTTGTGCCGGGGTCGCGGCGGATCTGCCGGTGGGTGAATACCCGGCCCGGCTGGTCAAGCAGACGCTGGTCGGCGTCGGTGGCGCCGGCAAGGAGCAGGTCCAGCACATGGTGAAGGTGCTGCTCGGCCTGTCCGGAAAACTGCAGGCGGATGCGGCCGATGCGCTCGGCATCGCGCTCTGCCATGCCCATGCACGCACACGTCCGGCGCCGGTATTGTCCGCCGCGCGCCGGCGCAAATCGGTACGCTGGAAATGATCGGGAGACTTCGCGGCACGCTGGTGTCGAAACAGCCGCCGGGCCTGATGGTCGATGTCGGTGGCGTCGGTTACGAACTCGAGGCCCCGCTGTCGACGTTCTACGACCTGCCGGCCGTGGGCGAATCGGTGACGGTGCTGACGCATCATGTCGTGCGCGAGGACGCGCACCTGCTGTTCGCCTTCGCGCGCGAATCCGAGCGGCGCCTGTTCCGGGCCCTGCTCAAGGTATCCGGGGTCGGTGCCAAGATGGCGCTGGCGGTCCTGTCGGGCATGAGCGCGGACGACTTCGCGCGCTGTATCGAGACCGACGACGTCACCGCACTGACCCGGCTCCCCGGCATCGGCAAGAAGACCGCGGAGCGCCTGATCGTCGAGATGCGCGACCGCCTCAGCGATACCGATCTCCGCGATGCACTGCCCGCGGCGGGCGGGCAGGCGCCGGCCGCGGACGGCGACGGTGCGGCCGATCCGGTCGCCGACGCGACCAGCGCGCTCGTTGCCCTGGGGTATCGCCAGGCGGAAGCGATGAAGATGATCCGCGCGCTCGACACGACGAATCTCGCGACCGAGGACATCATCCGTCGCGCCCTCCAGTCGGCCGCGCGTTGACCGCTCGACGCCGGCTCTACTCCATGGTCACGCTGGTGGTGGCCGGCTTCGCGCTGGTCGCCCTGCCGTTGCTGGTCGCGGTGGTCGGGGGTTCGGTGTATCTGGACCGACTGACGCGGCGGAGCGAGCAACTCGTACGCGATGGCGTGATGCTGGCGCGCCAGGGGCAGGCGCTGGAGACCCAGCTCCTGCAGATGGAACGCAATGCACGCCAGTACCGTATTCTGGGACGCGCGGAGCTGGTCGGGCTCTATCAGGAGCGTCATGAGCAGCTTGCCGGGACACTGGATGCGCTGGTCTCGGTGAGCGTGGATCCCGGCGCCGCGGATGCGCGCCGGGATCTCCGGGCCATCGCGGAGTCGGTCGCCGATGCCATCGAAGAGGCGGATCCCGCGAGCGAATCGCTGGTCGCGGCGGTGGAGCGTTTTGCCCGCATGCGCGAACTCGCCGGGGAGATCGCCAGCGCGGCCGATGCGGCGATCGGTGCGGAACTCGATGAACTCGAGAGCCAGTCGTCGCGCGTACGCGAATTCCTGTTCTGGCTGACGGTGACCCTGGTCCCGATCACGCTGGCTCTGACCGCACTCTTCGCCTGGTTGATCCTGCGCCCGATCGGCCGGCTCGGGCGCGCGATCCGCAGCCTCGGCGCGGTCGAGCCGCCGGCGCCGATCGCCGTCGGCGGGCCGCCCGAGATCCGGGATCTGGGCGAGGAACTGGAGCGCCTGCGGGTGCGTCTGGATCGCTCGGAGGCGGAGAAGAACCGGTTCCTGCGACATATGTCGCACGAGCTCAAGACCCCGTTGTCGGCGATCCGCGAGGGCACGGAACTGATCGCCGACGGCTCGGTCGGCGTGGATACCCCGGCCCATCGGGAGATCGTCGATATCCTGCGCGGTTCCAGTGTCGAGCTGCAGGAGTTGATCGAGAACCTGCTGGTCCTGAGCGCCCGGGATCTGTCCCGCAAACCGGAGCCTATCGATCCGGCCGCCCTTGTCGACGAGGCCATCGCGCGCCATCGGCTCGCCATCAGCCGCGCGCGCCTCGAGGTGGAGCGCCAGGTCGACGGGCGCGGTTTCGATGGTTACCGGTCCCTGCTGCAGAGTGCGCTCTCGAACCTGATCGGCAACGCGATCCGTTTTTCACCCGACGGCGGCGCGCTCTACGTGCGCGCCCGGCGCCGCGGTCAGCGTCTGATCATCGATATCGCTGACGAGGGGCCCGGGATCCCGCTGGCCGAACGCCCCCATGTGTTCGAGCCGTTCTTCCAGGGCGAATCATCGCCGCAGGGGCATGTCCGCGGGACCGGCGTCGGCCTGTCGGTCGTGCGCGACTGCGCCCGGGCGCACGATGGACGCGTCGAAATTGTTGACGGGGAGTATCCGGGGGCCCATATCCGTATGACGCTGCATGCCCAGCAACGACCACGTATCGGGGGAATCGAATGAAAACAGGGCCCATGCTGGTCATCGCGGTGATTGCGCTGACGGGCTGTGTCCGCTTCGGCGCGGAACAGTCCATCCGCGAGGATACGCGCGCGGATCCGCGTGTGGGCGAGTTGCTCTTTTTCGCGGATCGCCTGGCCGGCGCGTCCGCGGAGGAACTTCACGCCATGCCGGAGCGGCGGCCGGCCCCGATCGAGGAGGCGGGTGCGCTGCTGCGCCACGCCCTTTGGCTCGCGACCGCCGGTCACGAAGGCTACGATCCGGTCGCCGCCCGCGACGCGCTGGAAGCGCTGGCGACGCGCTCCACGGCGCTCGATGCGCCGACGCGCGCACTCGTGCGCCTGCAACTGCGCCATCTGCGCACGCAGCTCGAACTGCGCGAGGAGACCGCGGGGCTTGCCGAACGCAACCGCCGGCTGCTGCAGCAGATCCAGGAACTGACGGCGCTGGAGCGTCAAATGGGCGGCAACGGCCCGGACGACGAGCAGGGTGAAACCGGCCGCGGTGCCGGCGGTGGTGTCACCGATGATGTCGAAGGCGGCGGCGAATGAAGGCGGGGCATATCCTGGTCGTCGATGACGATCCCTCGCTGCTGCGACTGCTCGATATCCGGTTGCAGTCCGCCGGCTACACCGTGCAGACCGCGGATTCGGCCAGTGCGGCACTGGCCCGGGTGGAACAGTCGGTCCCCGACGCGGTCATTACCGATCTGCGCATGGACGGGATGGACGGTCTCGGCCTGCTGCGTGAGCTGCAGCGCCGACAGCCGGGCGTTCCCGTCCTGCTGTTGACCGCGCACGGGACGATCCCCGATGCCGTCAGCGCGACCCAGCACGGCGCAGTGGCTTTCCTCACGAAGCCGGTCGACCGTGAAGAGTTGATGTCCGAACTCGAACGCGCCTTGAGCCTCTCCGCTCATGCCGACGTGCCGGACGACTGGCGGGCCGCGATCATTACCCGCAGTCCGCGTATGGAGGAGCTGCTGGAGCAGGCGCGTCGCGTCGCGGCCACCGGCACCAGCGTCCTCATCCGGGGCGAGAGCGGCACCGGCAAGGAACTGCTGGCCCGCGCCATGCACCGCGCCAGCCCCCGGCGCGACGGGCCGTTCGTCGCCATCAACTGCGGCGCCATGCCCGAGGGGCTGCTCGAATCCGAGCTGATGGGGCACGAGCGCGGTGCGTTCACCGGTGCGCAGCACGCGACGACCGGCCTGATCCGCTCGGCCGACGGCGGCACGCTGCTGCTGGACGAGATCGGCGATATGCCGCTCGCCCTGCAGGTCAAGCTGCTGCGGGTGCTGCAGGAGCGGCGCGTGCGCCCGGTCGGCGGCACGCGCGATTTCCCGGTCGACGTGCGCGTCCTCTCGGCGACGCACCGGCAGCTCGACGAGGCGATCGCCGCCGGGGAGTTCCGCGAAGACCTGTTCTATCGCCTGAACGTGATCGAACTGCAACTGCCGCCGCTGCGCGAACGCCCCGAGGATATCCCGCTGCTCATCAACCGGCGCCTGCGCGCGCTGGCCGAGCGCGACCGCGAGCGGGTAAAGGTCTACGCGCCCGAGGCGATGGAACGCATGGTCGCCGCGCGCTGGCCGGGCAACGTGCGCCAGCTCGATAATGTCGTCGAGCAGCACGTCGCGCTCGCGCCGGGTACGGTGATTACCGCCGAGCAGGTGCGGCGGAGCCTCGGGGACGAGGCCACCGCTTTCCCCTCGGTGGCCGATGCCCGGGCCCAGTTCACGCGCGATTACCTCGTGCGCCTGCTGAAACTGACCGAGGGCAATGTCAGCGAGGCCGCGCGCGTGGCCCAGCGCAACCGGTCCGAGTTCTACAAACTGCTCTCGCGCCACGATATCGACCCGGGGGATTTCAAGGGGGCCGGCTGATCCGTCCGGCGACGCTGCCGTGGCGACTGTCG
The DNA here is from genome assembly GCA_034520925.1 of Halofilum sp. (in: g-proteobacteria). Lineage (GTDB taxonomy): Bacteria > Pseudomonadota > Gammaproteobacteria > XJ16 > Halofilaceae > Halofilum. The sequence continues at coordinate 62,582 of JAXHNC010000008.1, forward strand.
GCGGTTCACGACGACAGCTTCCGTGCTCGCGGGCGTCCGGACACCGTGCGGCCTTGCCATCCGCTCGATCCTGCGATCGCAAGTCCATGTTTCATAGAGAATTATCGGAAACGGCACGGCGATTGCACTGACACCCTCCGAGCGGCGATCCCGCCGACTCGAAATGAATATCCGCAGCATGCGGTTTCCGAGGTAATCAGTCATGAAATACACGAAGCTGCTGTTCCCGATGATGCTCCTTGTGGCGAGCGGTACGGTGTTTGCCGCCACCGAGGAAGGCATGGAAATGTCGTTCGATGAGATCGACGCGAACGCTGACGGCATTGTCACCCGTGACGAAGCCGACGCGTCGTCCGATCTCGCCGACAACTTCGACGCGCTCGATGCGAACGCCGATGGCGTGCTCGACGAGAGCGAGGTCGGCGTCGGCGGTCCCGACACGGGCGAAGAGTCCGAGTCGGACCCGGCGATGGATGAAGAGTCCGAGACCGAAACGGACTACTGATCCCGGGCGACCGATACGGTCGTGAAGTAACAGGGTTGATCCCCCTGGTGTGGCCCCGCTCTTCGGAGCGGGGCTTTTTCATTTGTGGGGCCCACCGACTGGCGTGGGCTCAGTCCTGCGCAGGTTGGTCGCTGGTCAGCGGATCGTAAAACCCCTCGACCAGAGGCCGGTTCAGGGTGGTCAGCGAGAGGCCGCTACCATCCGCGGCCAGCCAGCGTTCCATATGGTCGCGTACCGCGGGCCAGTCGCGGTCCATCAGCGCGAACCAGGCCGTGTCCCGATTGCGGCCCTTGACGATCATGTGCTGACGGAACACCCCCTCGAAGCGGAATCCAAGGCGCAGTGCCGCGGCCCGTGAGCGCGTGTTGAGCGCGTCGCATTTCCACTCCACCCGGCGACAGCCCAGGTGGTCGAATGCCTCGCCCAGCAGGAGCCGGATCGCCTCGGTGTTCGCGCGCGTGCGCTGCGCGGACGGGGCGTACCAGATATGGCCGAGCTCCAGCCGCCGGTGGTCCGGCTCGATATTCAGGTAGCTCACCATGCCGATCGGGCGCCCGCTGGCGCGATCGACCACCGTGCGGAACGCCGGATCCGCGCTCGCCGCGCAGTCTTCCAGCCATGCCCCCATCGCCTCCCGGTTGGCAAACGGGCCATAGGGCATCCAGGTCCACAGGGATTCGGTCTCGGGGTCGCCATGGGACGCGGTGTATAGAGCGGCCAGGTCATCCGCCGGGGCGAGCGGGCGCAGGGTCACGGCGGTGCCCTGGAGTGCGTGGCGGGTGGGCTGGTCCATGCGTGCCCGCTCCGGGATCGATTCATCCGTCGTCATCCGGCCCTCGTCCTCCGGGTCTGATCGCTGCATTGTGCCCCCATTTGTCCCATCGGAATCAGCGCTGTCGTCGGCAGGCGACAGCCTGAAAAGACTGAAAATCAACGACTTGCGGATTTCGTGCAATACAGGTGTCGCCAGTGGGCGACAGGTGTTGCGGTGCGGAAGGTACTGATCGCCGCGTCGGGCCGGGCGATGCCGGTGTTGAGCGGCGAGGGTCCTCGTAACTTATTGAAAAAAGGGCGTATAAAAAATTGGCACGACGTCTGCATTGCCATGGTTGCGCACCGTTCTGGTCGGGCGCTGGCAAGGCGCCACATGGCAACGAAGCGACGCTGGAGACCAATGCATGAAAGCGGCTCGAGTCACGACTACACTCGGACTGATCCTGCTCTCGGGCGCGCTGCTGGCCGCTACGGCCACGCCGACCGGCGATCCGGAGAAACGGGCCAAGGCCGAATTCGAGCGCCTCGATCGTGATGGTGATGATCGGATCAGCCGCCGCGAAGCGCAGTCGAATCCCGGACTGGCGACGCACTTCGCCAAGTTTGATCGCGATTCTGATGATACACTGGTATGGAGTGAATTCCTGCGGCACGAGGAGCTGAGCGCATCCGGGATTCGAAACGCCGACAACTGAACAGGGATTCCGCCGATGACGCGGGCGTACGACGCCGACGCGGGAATCGACGGGATAGCCGTGCCCCCTCTGGCACTGGCCTGACTCCCCCGGTCGTGGCCCGCACCCACGATCCCAGGCCAGCCATTGGTGCCCCGTCCCCCCGACGGGGCTTTTTTTTGCCCGAAATCGAGCGCGCCGAGCCATGAACCCGGTGCGCCGGTATAATCGCGACGGTGTCCGTGGTAGCTTGCACCGGGCTGTCGCCCGGCCAGGTGCCGGGACCCCGAACGACGCGCTGGAAACCGCCACCCGATGAATACGCCCGAACGGCTGACGAACGCCGAGTCGATGCCCGAGGAGGAGGCGACCGATCGCGCCATCCGCCCGCGCACTCTGGGTGAGTACCTCGGTCAGCCGACCGTCCACGAACAGCTGGGCATTTTCGTGCGCGCGGCGCGCGAGCGCGGCGAGCCGCTGGACCACACGCTCATCTTCGGCCCGCCCGGGCTCGGGAAAACGACGCTGGCGTCGATCATCGCCCACGAGATGGGGGTCAACCTGCGCCAGACGGCGGGGCCGGTCCTCGAGCGCCCGGGCGATCTCGCCGCGATCCTGACCAACATCGAGGCCCACGACGTCCTGTTCGTCGACGAGATCCATCGCCTGTCACCGGTGGTGGAAGAGGTGCTCTATCCGGCGATGGAGGATTATCAGCTCGATATCGTCATCGGCGAGGGCCCGGCCGCGCGTTCCGTCAAGCTGGACGTGCCGCCGTTCACGCTGATCGGGGCGACCACGCGGGCCGGTCTGCTGACATCGCCATTGCGTGACCGGTTCGGCATCGTGCAGCGCCTGGAGTTCTACAATGCGGCGGATCTCGGGCGCATCGTCGAACGCTCGGCCGGGATCATGAACGTGCGTCTGGAAGGCGAGGGCGCGCACGAGATCGCACGGCGCTCGCGCGGCACCCCGCGGATCGCGAACCGGCTGCTGCGCCGGGTGCGCGATTATGCCCAGGTGCGCGGCAACGGCGTGATCGACGCGGCGATCGCGGATGAGGCGCTGGATATGCTGAAAGTGGATACCCTGGGGCTGGACGGGCTCGATAACCGGCTGCTGCGCTCGATCATCGACAAGTTCGGCGGCGGGCCGGTGGGGCTCGACAACGTCGCCGCCGCGATCGGCGAGTCCGCGGGCACGATCGAGGAGGTCATCGAGCCGTACCTGATCCAGGAGGGGCTGTTGATGCGCACGCCGCGCGGCCGCGTGGCCACGCACTCGGCGTTCGTCCATTTCGGTCTGGTGGCGCCGCGCACGCAGGGCGGGGCCGACCTGTTCGAGGCGCCATGACGGGGGCGGGACCGATCGAGGATGGTGCGTGTTTTCGTATGCCCGTCCGTGTCTACTATGAAGATACGGATGCCGGTGGTGTGGTGTACTACGCCAATTATCTCAAATATCTTGAGCGTGCCCGCACGGAATGGCTGCGGGCCGCGGGGTGGGGGCAGACGGCCCTCGTCAGCGATCGTAGTCTCCTGTTCGCCGTGCGCTCGATCGAGCTGGACTACCACGCGCCGGCCCGCCTCGATGACGCGCTCGAGGTCGAGGCGCGGATCGCCGGGCTCGGGCGCGCCCGGATCGATTTCGCACAGCGCGTGTTGCGCGACGGCGAGGCGTTGTGTATCGGGCGGGTCCGGATCGCATGTCTCGATGCAGGTACTTTCCGCCCGCGCGCACTACCCGATGACATGAAGGAGGTTTTCGCCGGTGTCGACTGATCTTTCCCTGATCCACCTGATCGCGGAAGCGAGCATCGTGGTCCAGCTCGTGATGCTGATCCTGCTCCTTGCGTCCGTATTCTCATGGGCCCTGATCTACGCCAAGGTACGCCAGTTCCGGGATGCCCGCCGACGCTCCGGCGATTTCGAGGCGCGCTTCTGGTCCGGCGGCTCGGTGGCCGAGCTCTACCGCGAGGTCCAGCATCGCGAGGCCACGCCGGATGGCTCCGAGCGGCTGTTCGCCGCCGGGTTCGGCGAATACGCCCGGCTGCAGAAGCAGGGCCATGAACCGCAGCACGTGCTCGACGGCGCCCAGCGTTCGATGCGTATCGCTTTGTCGCGCGAGACCGACCGCCTCGACGGCAATCTCGCGTTCCTGGCGACGGTCGGGTCGGTGAGCCCGTACGTGGGGCTGTTCGGTACCGTCTGGGGCATCATGAACGCCTTCCAGTCGCTGTCGAACGTCTCCCAGGCCACGCTCGCGCTGGTCGCTCCCGGTATCGCCGAGGCGCTGGTCGCGACCGCGATGGGCCTGTTCGCCGCGATTCCGGCCGTGATCGCCTACAATCGTCTGAGCCATGATCTCGGCATGATCGAGAACCGCTTCGACAACTTCATCGAGGAATTCACGGCGCTGCTGCACCGGCAGGTCCACGCGCGGACGGCGGAGGCCTGAAGATGGACAGGCGCAGCCGGCGGCGGCCGATCGCCGAGATCAACGTCGTGCCGTACATCGACGTCATGCTCGTGTTGCTGGTGATCTTCATGATCACCGCGCCGCTGCTGAAGACCGGTGTCGAAGTGACGCTGCCCAAGGCCGATGCGAAGCCGATGGAGCAGACGCAGTCCGAACCCCTGATCGTGACCGTGGATGGCGAAGGCCGATTCTTCATCAATATCGGTGAGGATCCGGAGTCGCCGGTCGGCGAGGAACAGCTCGTGACCCTCGCCACCGCCGCGATGCGCCGCGATGGCGATCGCCGGGTGCTGGTGCGCGGCGATCAGGGGGTCAATTACCAGAAGGTCGTCCGGGCAATGGCGCTGCTGCAGCGCGCCGGTGTGCCCCAGGTCGGCCTCGTCGCGGAAGCCCAATAAGTCATGTCGGAGGTCCTGCGCGAATATCCGGAATCGCTCGTGGTCGCCGCCGTGGGGCATATCGCCCTCGTCGGTGGGCTGGTCATCGGCGTGAGCATCGGCTCGGCGCCGCAGACGCCCGATCCGGGCGGTGAGCCCGTGAATGCCGTCGCGGTCGACGAGCGCGAGGTCCAGGAGACCATGCGCAAGCTCGAGGAGCAGGAAAAGGCCGAAGAGCGGGAGGCGATCAAGCGCCAGCGCGAACTGCGGGAGCAGGTCGAGGAACTCGCGCAGCAGAAGGAACAGCAGGCCGAGATGCTCGAGAAGTTCGAACGCCAGCGGGAAAAACAGGCCGAGGAGCTCGCCGAGCTCGAGGCCTCGGAGCAGGAGCAGCGCCAGGAGTCCGAGGCCGTGTCCGAGGAGCTCGAGCGCCTGCGTCAGGAACGCGAGCAGCTCGAGCAGCAGCGCGAGGAGTTGGCGGAGGAGCAGGAGAAACTGGCGCAGCAGCGCGAGCAGGAACGCCAGCAGCTCGAAGAGCTGGAACAGGAGCAGCAGAAACTGGCCGAGGCGCGCGAGCAGGAACGCAAGCGGCTGCAGGAGCTCGAGCAGCAGCGCCGTGAGGCCGAGGCGGCCGAGGCGGCTGCCCGCGAAGAGGCCGAACGCGCCCGCCGGGAGGCTCAGGAGGCGGAAGAAGCCGCCGAGCGCGAGGCGGCCCGCAAGGCGCAGGAAGAGGCCGAGCGCAAGGCGCGGGCGCAGGCCGCGGCCGCCGAACAAGCGCGCGAGGAGCGCCTCGCCGAACTCCTCGACCAGTACAAGAACTCGATCAAACGCCGGGTGCAGAGCAACTGGCGCCAGCCGAGCGGCTTCAGCGAAGGCGATCGCGCCGAGGTGCAGGTCACCCAGATCCCGAGCGGCGACGTGACGGATGTTAGACTGCTCTCATGCTCGGGCAGCTCGGCGTTCTGTGACTCCGTGGTGTCCGCGGTCAACAGGGCGTCGCCGCTGCCCCAGGCGCCTGAGCCCGAGGTATTCGAGCGCGTGCTCCAGTTCAACTTCAGACCGGAACCCTCCTGATGCAGCCGTCCCGTATGTTTCATGCCCTTGCGGCGCTGGCCCTGCTGGCGCTCTCGACGCCGGCCGCCGCCGTGCTGCAGATCGAGATCACCGAGGGCGCGGCCGGCGCCCGGCCGATCGCCGTGGTGCCGTTCGGCTGGGCCGGCGAGGGCGATCCGCCGGAAGATATCGCCGGCGTGATCTCCAATGATCTGACCCGCAGCGGCCAGTTCGAACCCATGAACCGGGAAGATCACGTCTCGCAGCCGACCCGTGCGGATGAGGTCCGCTTCGGCAACTGGCGCACGCTGGGCGTCGATCATGTCGTCATCGGTCGCGTGGAGCCGCTCAGTGACGGCCCCGGTTACAACGTGCGCTTCCAGCTGTTCGACGTGGCCCGCAGGGAGCAGGTGGCCGGTTACAGTTACGAGGTCGGGCGCAATGGCGTGCGCAGTCTGGCGCATGAGATCAGTGACGTGGTCTACGAGGAGATCACCGGTGAGCGCGGCGCGTTCTCCACGCGCATCGCCTATGTCGCGGTCGAGGGTTCCGGCGATCAGCGCCGCTATACCCTGCAGGTCTCCGACTATGACGGTTTCAACCCGCGCACGATCCTGACCTCGCGCGATCCGGTCATGTCGCCGGCCTGGGGCCCGGATGGCGAACGCCTCGCCTATGTCTCCTTCGAGGAGGGCCGGCCGGCGATCTATGTACAGCGCGTCGTCTCTGGCAAGCGCGAGAAGGTGTCTTCACGTGCCGGGATCAACGGGGCACCGGCGTGGTCCCCGGATGGTGAACGCCTGGCCGTCACGCTGTCGTATGAGGGCAATCCCGAGATCTATGTGCTGGACCTGGCGCGCGACGAGACCCGGCGCATCACGCGCAGTGGCGGGATCGATACATCGCCTGTCTGGACGCCGGACGGCGAGAACCTGATCTTCACATCGGATCGCTCGGGCGGGCCGCAGATTTACAGCATCCCGGTGGATCGCTCCGAGCGCGCCCGACGCCTCACGTTCGAGGGCAACTACAATGCCGATCCGGATGTCTCGCCGGACGGCGAACGGCTGACCTTCGTCCATCGCATGCAGAATGGCCGTTTCCGGATTGCCGTGCTGGATCGCGGGTCCGAGCTGATGCGTGTGGTCAGCGAGGGGCAACTCGACGAGTCCCCCACGTTCGCGCCCAATGGACGCATGATCCTGTTCGCAACCGATCACGGCGGGCGCGGCGTGCTTGGATCGGTGTCGACCGATGGCCGCGCCGCCGCGCGCCTGTCGCAGTCGCAGGGCGACGTACGTGAACCCGCGTGGGGACCGTTCCGCGACTGAGTGGGCGGAACATAATGCTCAGTCCGCTGAGGGACTGTCACGATAACGAGGAGCAAGACCATGCAGACCACTATCCGGGCCATCGCCCTGTTGATGTTCCTGGTGCTGGCGGGCTGTGCCACCGCACCACAGGACCCGACCGAAACGACGACCCAGGAAACGGATTCGGCGGACACCGATACCGGGACGGGAGCCGAGACGGACGGCATGGACGAAGAGGACGGGGCCCGAACCCTGACGGCCGAAGAATGCCCGCCGGACTGTCCGTTCAGCCGTGACGCGATCGAGGATTCGAGCAGCCTGCTCGCCGACCGGACGATCTATTTCGAATTCGACTCCAGTTCCGTGCAGGAAGAGTTCATGGACGTCATCCAGCGTCACGCCGCCTACCTCGCGGATTACTCGGACGTCGACGTGCGCCTTGAAGGTCACACGGATGAGCGGGGCTCGCGCGAATACAACGTGGGCCTGGGCTCGCGCCGTGCCGATGCGGTCAGCCGGCTGCTGCAGGCCTATGGCGCCTCCAGTGGACAGATCGAAACGATCAGCTACGGTGAGGAAGTGCCGGCCGTGGAAGGCCATAACGAGGAAGCCTGGGATAAGAATCGCCGGGTCGAGATCGTTTACCCCGCCTCCGGCGGCAGTAACTGACGGGAGGTCCCATGGCCCGCGTTCGCGCACTGCATACCGCTATTGCTCTGGGGGTCACCCTCGCGCTGTCCGCTCCCGTAGCGGCGGCGGAGCCGACCACGGAAGAACTCGACCGGCGCATGCGTCGGATGGAGAACATCCTCGACAGCGGCCAGATCGCCGATCTGATCCAGCGCACCAGCGAACTGGAACGGGAAATCCGTGAATTGCGCGGGGAACTCGAGACCCAGGGCCACCGCATGGATGAACTGCGCGAGCGCCAGCGCAACCTCTACGGGGATCTGGACCGGCGAATCCGCGCGCTGGAAGTGGCCGGCGCCAAAGCCGAAGAGGCCGATCCGGACGACGATTCCGGCAACGGTGGCGGCGACGGGAACAGTGGTGCCGGCTCCGGCTCGACCGCGGCGGTCGAGGGCGGAGAGCTGCCCGACGCGGATTCGGGTGGCGAGGCGGAGTCAGGACACGAATGCCGAGCGCAAGGCCTATGATGCCGCCTTCGGACTGCTGAAGGACGGTCGTTACAGCGAGGCCGCATCGGCGTTCAGCGACTTCGTCGAGAAGTATCCCGAGGGCCCGTATTCCGATAACGCGCAGTACTGGCTCGGCGAGTCGCGGTACGTGACGCGTGATTTCGGGGCGGCGCTCGAGGCATTCCGCAAAGTCGTGTCCAACTACCCGGACAGCGCCAAAGTGCCTGATGCCCGCCTGAAAATCGGTTATTCCCTGTATGAGCTGGAGCGTATCGACGAGGCCCGCGAGGCGCTGGAGCAGGTCATGCAGGAACACGACAACAGTGCCGTGGCGCGGTTGGCGGAAGAACGCCTGCTGAAGATCAAGGAAGAGTCCGGATAAGCGCGCTGATGGAAGCGTCAGTTGCCGTGCGCGATCTGCCCGCGACCGAGCGCGTACGGATCACCGAGATCTTCCGCTCGCTGCAGGGCGAGGGCGCGACCGCCGGTGCCCCGACGGTCTTCGTCCGCCTGACCGGCTGCCCGCTGCGCTGCGTGTACTGCGATACCGCCTACGCCTTCCATGGCGGCGAAAGCCGGTCGGTGGACGACGTCATCACGACCGTGGCGGAACTCGGCAGCCACCACGTCTGCGTCACCGGCGGCGAGCCGCTGGCGCAACCGGGTTGCCTCTCGCTCCTGACGCGCCTTTGCGATGCGGGCCACGAAGTGAGCCTCGAGACCTCCGGCGCCCTTGATATCGCCGCGGTCGACCCGCGGGTCTCCAGGGTTCTCGACCTCAAGACACCGGGTTCCGGCGAGTGCGAACGCAATCTCTGGGAGAACATCGGGCAGCTCACGGCCCACGATCAGATCAAGTTCGTCCTCTGTGACCGTAACGATTTCGACTGGGCCGTGGATCAGATCCACCAGCGCCGGCTCGACGGGATCTGCCCGATCTGGTTTTCCCCCGTGTGGGAGAGCCTGAGCCCGCGCGATCTCGCCGACTGGATCGTCGCCGAACAGCCACCGGTCCGCATGCAGCTCCAGCTCCACAAGATCATCTGGGGCGACGAACCCGGCCGCTGACCGGTCCGGCGCCGACGATCCCGACGAATATCGTAGGCGCGTCTTCGACCGGCGCCACCGCACCGGTCGAATGCGCGCGGCATGCCCGAAGCGCCGCGGCAGTCGCGACGCCATATGCGCGCATTCGCCTTGCGGCGAAGACGCGCCTACGGGCGGGGCAGCGTACCGGCCGTGCCGGCGGCAACCTCTGTACACGAGCGCCCGAATCGCCATAATGGCGCGCCCCAGACCATGCCTGCACCGCAGCGACCGGAACAACGCTCGATCATGCCAACGAAAGCCGTAGTCCTCCTCTCCGGCGGCCTCGACTCCGCGACCGCACTCGCCATGGCCCAGGCCGACGGCCACGAGGTCTTCGCGATGAGCTTCCGCTACGGCCAGCGCCACGACATCGAACTCGAGGCCGCGGCCGCCGTCGCCCGCGACCGGGCCGTGGCCGAGCATCGCATCGCCGACATCGATCTGGCGGCATTTGGCGGCTCGGCACTGACGGATCCGGATATCGACGTGCCGGAGACCCCCTCGGACGGCATCCCCGTCACCTACGTGCCGGCCCGCAACACCATCTTCCTGGCCTACGCGCTGGCCTGGGCGGAGGTGCTGGCGGCCGACGCCATCTACGTCGGTGTCAACGCCGTCGACTACTCGGGCTATCCGGACTGCCGCCCCGAATACATCGCCGCCTTCGAGCGCATGGCGAACCTGGCCACGCGCCGCGGCGTCGAGGGCGAACCGGTCACGATCGAGGCCCCGCTCATCGACTGGAGCAAGGCGGAGATCATCCGCCGCGGTACCGAACTCGGCGTCGACTACGCCCAGACCGTCTCCTGCTACCAGGCCGACCGCCAGGGCCGCGCCTGCGGCGTCTGCGACTCCTGCCGCCTGCGCGCCCAGGGCTTCGCGGATGCCGGCATAGCCGACCCGACCCGCTACCAGCCGGACGCCTGAGCCCGGCGAATCGCTCCGAATGGCTGGGAAAACGGCGCGATCGCCGGTATCATGCGCAGCCCTCGGGGCCGTTAGCTCAGTTGGTAGAGCACCGGACTTTTAATCCGTGTGTCGCAGGTTCGAATCCTGCACGGCCCACCATCTCTCCCGTTCGCCCGCGACGTTAAGCGAGATTCCTGGCTGACCCGGGACCACCGTGCGCGTGGTGCCGCCCCGTCTCCCAGGCGGGGGGGCAATTACACCGGCTACTCCCGCGATCCGTCTGCCGCCAGCCCGTGGTTATCTCTGGCGAGCTCGGCGAACAGCCAGTCGCGGAATAGCTGGGCCTCGGGGCGGGTCGGCGTTTCCCGATACGGACGGGCGACGTACAGTCCCCGTTCGCTTTCCAGCGTGTGATCGATGGGAACGACGAGCTGGCCGCTGTCGATGTACGGGCGGGCGTAGCGTTCCAGCACCAGCGCGAGGCCGTAGCCCGATGCGGCCACTTCGAGCGCGCCTACCGAGTTGTCGACCTTGATGCCGCGCCATGGCGGCGGATCGTCGATCCCCCCTTCCGCCATCCACCGTACCCAGAAGTTTTCGCAGCCGAGAATGTGGACCAGTGGCTGGTTTGCGCAGGTCTCCAGCGAGGGCTCGGGCCCCATCCGTTCGAGTAACTCGGGACTGCAAAGCGGCAATGATGGGCCGCGGTACAGCAGTTCCGTATCGTATCCGGTCCAGTTTCCGTCACCCCAGAAGATGTCGATATCGGCCCGCTCGAGCGCCGACGACTCCGCCCATGGCGCCGAGAACAGGCGGACGATGATGTTCGGATTGGCTTCGGCGAAACCGGGCAATCGGCGGGCGAGCCAGAGCATCGCGAACGATGGGGTGCATCGCACCGTCACCGAGCGCTCGCCGCTCAGTCCGAACAGGCCCGCCGTCGTGCCCGACAGTTGCGACAGGGCATGCCGCACGGCGTCGAGATAGGCGCCGCCCATTTCCGACAGTTCAACCCGGCGCGCATGGCGTATGAAGAGGTCCACGCCGATGTATTCCTCGAGCAGGCGGATATGGTTGCTCACGCCGGGCTGGGTCATGCTGAGTTCGCGCGCCGCCTCGGCGAAACTCGATCGGCGTGCGGCGGCCTCGAAGGTGCGCAGCCAGTTCAGCGGCGGCAGTTCGTAGGTCATGGGCGGACTCCTCGGACACGGCGGCGGATTCGCGGTCGCGTGACGATGCGGCAGGATGACGGCGCAGTAGCCTAAACCGGATTTTGCCTTAGAGGCAATATTCAAAATTTGTTGTGGGCACGCCGGGGCGCGTATCGTTTTGCCCATCCTGAAACCGGCCCTGCCGGTGTCGGTTATCGCGCGGGACGCCGTCGAGCGACGTCCACTCGGCCCCGCAAACGTTCAATCGAGAGCATGAATAGAAGGAGTTCCCCTGTGAGGGCCGCTGTCTGTCGCGAATTCGGTGCACCGCTGCAAATCGAGGAAATCCGGATTGATCCGCCCGACCAGGGTGAGATCCAGGTCCGGCTCAAGGCCTGTGGCGTCTGCCACAGCGATATCCACTTCATCGACGGCTCCTGGGGCGGCACGCTGCCGGCGGTCTATGGCCACGAGGCGTCCGGTGTGGTCGAAGCGGTGGGGCCCGGTGTCACCGGCGTGGCCCCGGGCGATCGCGTGATCGCGACCCTGCTGCGTTCCTGTGGTGAGTGTTTCTACTGCACGCATGCATCGACGCAGCTTTGCGACGGCACCTTCGAGAGTGACGAACACACCCGCCTGCACGCCGACGATGGCACGGATCTCGTGCAGGGCCTGAGGACCGGCGCATTCGCCGAGTACGTCGTGGTCGACCAGTCGCAGGTAGCGACGATCCCCGACGATATGCCGTACGAGTCCGCGGCATTGCTCGGCTGTGGTGTCCTCACCGGCTGGGGCGCGGTGGTCAATACCGCCGAAATGCCCGCCGGCAGCAGTGTCGCCGTTCTTGGTATCGGCGGCGTCGGGCTGAACACCGTGCAGGCGGCGGCCAACGCCGGTGCCGAACAGGTGATCGCGATCGATCCCGCCACGGACAAGCGCGCGGTCGCGGAAAATTTCGGCGCAACCCGGTTCCTCGATCCGATGTCGGATGATGTGCCCACGGAAGTTCGGGCGCTCACCGGTGGCCGGGGCGTGGATTACGCCTTCGTCACCGTGGGCAGCAGCAAAGTGGTCGAGGCCGGTCTGAAGCTTATCCGGCCCGGTGGGACGCTGGTGCTAGTAGGCATGCCGGCATCGGGCGACATCCTGCCGCTGGAACCCGGGGATCTTGCCAGTTACGGGCAGAGCATCGTTGGCAGCAAGATGGGAGATGCCAGCATGGAGCGGGATGTCCCGCGCCTGATCGAGCTGTATCAGGCCGGCGAGTTCAAGCTCGATGAACTGGTGTCCGGGCGTTACCCGCTGGAAGAGATCAACGAAGCCATCTCGTCGGTGAAGCGGTCGGCGGCGTTGCGCAATGTCATCGTTTTCTGAGGGCATGGCCATTGGAAACGGGGCGCCGACATTCATTGCATGGCCTACGGGTGCTGGCGCATCACCCGGGAACCGGGAGAGCAAAGAATCATGAAGATCACGGACGTGCGGACGATCGTGGTAGGCAATCCCCCGCCGTATTTCGGCGGGCGCTACTTCATTTTCGTCAAACTCACGACTGATAACGGCATCGAGGGCATCGGCGAGGTCTACAACGCTACCTTCGGGCCGGCGACGGTGGAGCGCATGGTCCAGGACGTCGCCGAGCGGCACGTGGTCGATGCCGACCCGTTCCACATCGAGCATCTCTGGCACAGCGTGTACGGTCGTGGTTACTCGCAGCGACCGGATATCTCGCTCGTCGGCGTGCTCAGCGGGATCGAGATGGCCTGCTGGGATATTGTCGGCAAGGCTGTCGACAAGCCCGTGTACGAACTGCTCGGCGGGCGCATCCACGAACGCCTGCGCACGTATACCTACCTGTATCCCGAACCCGACGACGCCGCCGATATCTATTACGACGGCGATGTGGCGGCCCAGCGGGCGGCCGAATACGTGGACAAGGGGTTCACGGCGGTCAAGTTCGATCCGGCCGGGCCCTATTCCGTGTACGACGGCCGCCAGCCCACGCTCGAGACCCTGGATCGCTGCGAGTCCTATACGCGCAAGGTGCGGGAAGCGGTCGGCTCGCGCGCCGATCTGCTGTTCGGCACGCACGGGCAGTTCACGCCGGCAGGCGCGATCCGTCTGGCGAAACGGCTCGAGCCGTTCGATCCACTGTGGTTCGAAGAGCCGACGCCGCCGGAGAACCCGGGGGCGATGGCCCGCGTCGCGGATCACACCACGATCCCCGTCGCCACCGGCGAACGCCTCACGACCCGGCACGAGTTCGCGCGGCTGCTGGAGGCCGGTTCCGCATCGATCCTGCAGATGGCGCTGGGGCGGGTCGGCGGACTGCTCGAGGCAAAGAAGATCGCCACGCTCGCCGAGGTCGCCTACACCCAGATCGCGCCCCATCTCTACTGCGGTCCGGTCGAGGCGGCGGCGAACGTCCAGCTGTGCGCCTGTACGCCCAATTTCCTGGTCGTGGAGGGGATCCGCGACTGGGGCGGCTTCCATGCGGAACTGCTGAAAACGCAGATCCAGTGGGAGGATGGCTATGTGCTCCCGCCCGAGGCCCCCGGTCTCGGGATCGAACTGGACGAGGCCGTCGCGGCTGCACATCCGTACACGGATACGCCGCTCCACCTGGAGATGCGGGAGCACCCGCTTTGACGATCGCATCCACCATTCGGTTCAATCCTGTTCGATGCGGTGGAATGATCGCCGGCATACGGGCGGTCCGCGGGGTTCGCGCATGAAGATCGAGCGCGTCGACAGCTACACGAACCGCTTTGTCGGTATGGTCCGCGTCACCTGTGACGACGGGTCCGTGGGCTGGGGCCAGATGTCGCCGTATAACGCCGATATCTCCGCGACGGTGCTGCATCGCCAGGTCGCGCCGCATGCGATCGGCGCCGATGCGGACGATATCGGCGGGCTCGTCGATCTCATCGGCGAGCGCGAGCACAAGTTCCCCGGCACCTACATGTGCCGCGCGCTGGCCGGCCTCGATACCGCGCTGTGGGACCTGCACGGGCGCCGCGAGAACAAAAGCGTATGTGAGCTCCTCGGCGGTCAACCGGGGCCGGTCCCGGTGTACGCCTCGAGCATGCGGCGTGACATCACGGAACGCGATGAGGCCGCGCGCCTCGCGGACCTGGCCGGGCAGTATGGATTCAGCGCCTTCAAGGTGCGCGTGGGCAGCGAATGCGGCCACGACGCCGATGAGTGGCCCGGTCGCACCAAGGCCGTCGTCGCGGCTTGCCGGCGTTCGCTCGGTGACAGTGCCCGGCTGCTGGTTGATGCGAACAGCTGCTATACGCCGTCCCGCGCGATCGAAGTGGGGCGCATGCTCGAGGATTACGGCGTCCGGCATTTCGAGGAGCCCTGTCCGTACTGGGATCTCGACGCGACGCGCCACGTCGCGCGCGCGCTCGACCTGTCGGTCGCCGGCGGCGAACAGGACCATTCACTCGCCCTGTGGAAACACATGATCGACTCGGGAACGGTCGATATCGTCCAGCCCGACATCTGTTACGTCGGTGGACTGACCCGCGCCCTGCGGGTGGCGGAGATGGCGGCTGACGCGGGTATTCCGTGCGTACCGCATTCGGCCAATCTCACGCTGGTCACCGTATTTTCGCTGCACATGATGGCGGCGATCCCGAACGCGGGACCTTACGTGGAGTATTCGATCGAACCCGAAAGTTACTACCCGTGGCAGGCGGGTCTGTTCGACCCCGGCCTCGCGGTGGTCGATGGCCATGTTACGCCGCCGCCCGGCCCCGGCTGGGGCATCGAGGTGCGGCCGGAATGGCTGGAAAACGCAACGCACGACAAAACACACGCGTGATGTCGCGGCAACAGAAGCCGACAGGCGACATCACGGCAACAGGAGGATTGGCAGCATGAGTGCAAACCCCACAGGCGACGAGAACGCCACTGACATGCGCTGGCACACACTGGCTGCGAGCATGAGCCCGCGAAAGCAGGCGCTGATCGACGGCGAGTTCGTCGACGCCCGCGACGGCGCCACGTTCACTCGCATCAACCCGGCTACCGGCGAGCCACTCGCCGAAGTGGCCGAATGCGGCCAGGCCGATGTCGACCGCGCCGTGGCCGCTGCCCGGCGCGAATTCGAGCAGGGGCAGTGGCGCCGCATGGGTCCCGGCGAACGCAAGGCGATCATGCTGCGCTGGGCGGAGCTGATCCGCGAGCATGCCGATGAGCTCGCGCTGCTGGAAACCCTCGAGGCCGGCAAGCCCATCAGCAATACCACGTCGGGGGACATCCCCGGCTGCGCCGCCACGATCGCCTGGTACGCGGAGTGCACCGATAAGCTCTACGATGACGTGGCGCCGACCGGGCCGGGCGGGCTGACGACCATCACGCGCGAGCCGGTCGGCGTGACGGCCGCGATCGTGCCCTGGAACTATGCCTCGATCATCGCCTCCTGGAAGCTGGGACCGGCGCTGGCCGCCGGCAACTCGATGATCCTCAAGCCGGCCGAGCAGTCGCCGCTCGCCGCGCTGCGACTGGGCGAACTCGCGCTCGAGGCGGGTATCCCGCCGGGCGTCATGCAGGTTCTCCCCGGGCGCGGCCCGATCACCGGTCACGCCATCGCCCATCACCACGACATCGATGCGCTCGCGTTCACCGGTTCCGCCGAGATCGGCAAGGTCATCATGCGCGCGGCCGCGGACTCGAACATGAAGCGGGTCGGTCTGGAATGCGGTGGCAAGTCGCCGCAGATCGTAACGCGCGACTGTGCCGACCTCGACAAGGCCGCCGCGGCGATCGCGTCGAGCATCTGGTACAACGCCGGGCAGACCTGCCACGCGGGCTCCCGCGTAATCGCCGATCGGGAAATCCGCGAAGATCTTGTCCAGCGCATTCTCGGCTGGGCGGAACATTTCGCGCCAGGCGATCCGCTCGACCCGCGCACCGAGATGGGCGCCATGATCGAGCCCGAGGCGCTGCAGAACGCGCACGCCTGCGTCGCCGCCGCGCGCGAAGCCGGTGCCACGGTGCGCACGGGCGGAGAGCCGGTCGCCGTCAACAGCGGCGGCTCATACTACGCGCCCACGCTCCTCGACAACGTCACGAACGATATGCCGATCGCCCGCGACGAGGTGTTCGGCCCCGTGCTGACGGTTCTGGAAAGCCGCGATCTGGACGACGCGATCCGCATTGCCAACGACTCGCCGTATGGCCTCGCCGCTTCCGTGTGGAGCGACCGGATCAGCGACGCACACCGGACGGCCGCGGAGCTTCGTGCCGGCACGGTGTGGATCAACTGTTATGATCTGTCCTCGCCCGTGACGCCATTCGGGGGCTACAAGCAGAGCGGGATCGGCCGTGACCGGTCCATGGAGGCGTTCGACAAGTTCACTGAAGTCAAGACCACATGGCTGGAATACTGACGACACATTACACAAATACCGTGTCCAGCCCGGCAAAACGCCGTCGGTAACCGACGAAGGAGAACATCGCAATGAACAACGATCTCGAAAAACTGAAAAAACAGTACGAATGCGGTTCGATCAGCCGTCGCCGCTTCCTGCAGCAGGTCGCTGCGGTCGGTGGCATCGGCGCGCTGCACGCCATGGGCGTGCCCGGCGCGCTCTCGTCCGCCCGGGCAGCCGGCCCGAGTTCGGGCGGCAATATCCGTATCGGTGTGGGCGCGGGCTCGTCGACCGATTCGCTGGATCCGGCGACGATCAACTCGACCTTCATGCAGATCGTGAACTACGGCCTGCGCAATAACCTCACCGAGGTCGCGCCGAACGGCGAACTCGTGCCCGAACTCTGTGAAAGCTGGGATGCGAGTCCCGACGCCCGTATCTGGACGTTCAAGCTGCGCGAGGGCGTCGAATTCCACAATGGCAAGACCCTCGACGCCAAGGACGTGATCGCGTCCATCAACCATCACCGGGGCGACGATTCCGAGTCCTCCGCCAAGAGCCTCCTGAGGCCGGTCACGGATATCCGCGCGGACGACAAGAACACGGTCGTTGTGGAACTGCGCGAAGGCAATGCCGATTTCCCCTTCCTGATGAGCGACTACCATATAACCATCATGCCGGTGACCAAGGATGGACTTGACGTGGAGTCCGGCGTGGGTACCGGCGGTTATGTGCTCGAGGATTTCAGGCCGGGTACCCGTTGTTCCATGAAGCGGAATCCGAACTACTGGAAGGAGGACGCGGCCTGGTTCGATTCCGCCGAAGTGCTCGCGATCAAGGACTCGACTTCGCGGACCAACGCCCTGGCCACGGGCGAGATCGACGTGATGAACCGGGTCCAGCTGAGCACCGCGAGCATGATCGATGGGCGCAGCGGCATGCGCATCGAGGAGACGAGCGGCAACCAGCACGTCACCATGCCGATGCACACGGATACGGATCCGTTCAGCGACAATCACGTCCGCCTGGCACTGAAGCATGCAATCGATCGCCAGGAAATCCTCGATACGGTGCTCAACGGCCACGGCTATCTTGGCAACGACCACCCGCTCGGCCGCGCGAATCCCTTCCGCGCCGATAATCTCGAGCAACGCGCCTACGACCCCGACAAGGCGAAATACCACCTCAAGAAGGCCGGTATGGATAGCCTCAAGGTTCGCCAGCACACCTCCGATGCCGCCTTCCAGGGGGCCGTCGACGCCTCCGTCCTGTTCCAGCAGCACGCCAAGCGTGCCGGTATCGATATCGACGTGAAGCGCGCGTCCAGTGACGGTTACTGGTCCGAGGTCTGGCTCAAGGAACCGTTCTGCGTCGCGTATTGGGGCGGTCGGCCGACCGCGGACTGGATGTTCTCCGCCGGTTATGCCGCCGATGCCGCCTGGAATGCCACCAAGTGGAAGAACGAGCGTTTCAATGAGTTGATGAAATCGGCACGGGCCGAGCTCGATCGGCCGAAACGGCAGGAGATGTACACCGAGATGCAGCAACTCCTCAAGGATGACGGTGGTGTCATCGTTCCGGTCTTCCTGAACTACGTGATGGGCCTGAAGGACAAGGTGCAGCACGGTCAGATGGCCGCGAACTGGGACCTCGACGGCCTCAAGTGCATCGAGCGCTGGTGGATGGCGTAAGCCGATACTCGCTTCCAGGCATTCACCAACTTCGGAACTTCCGTTATGGGCTCGATTGCCAAACTGGTGGCCCAGCGCCTTGCGCTGGGCCTCTTTATCCTCTTCGTTGTTTCGGTCTTCATCACGTTCGTTGTCGAGTTTTTGCCCGGTGACGCGTGCCAGGCCCTGATGGGGCAGACGGCGATGGCCGATACCCTCGCGGCCTGTCGCCAGGAGATGGGCCTTAACCGTCCCCCGCACCTGCGCTACTGGGACTGGATCACCGGCATGCTGACCGGCGACATGGGGCGCTCGCTGGCGAACGACAGACCGATTGCGGAGCTGCTCGGGGCTCGTACCGGGAATACGTTTTTCCTTGCCGGCCTTGCGGCCGCGGTAACTGTACCGCTGGCGATCTTGCTCGGCATGTTCGCCGCGCTGTTCCGCAATCGCGGTTTCGACCGGTCGATCAACGTCATCACCCTGACCTTCATTTCGTTGCCAGAGTTCTTTGTCGCGTATCTGCTGATCTACTTTCTGGCCGTGCAGGCTGGTTGGTTCCCGGGCATATCGAACATTTCGGGATCGGGGCTCAGCCTTTGGGAGTGGACTTACCGCTCGATCCTTCCGGCGGCAACGCTGACACTCGTGGTGACGGCGCATATGATGCGCATGACGCGCGCGGCCATCATCAACGTGCTCGCCAGTCCGTATATCGAGACCGCCGAGCTGAAGGGCCTTGGACGCTGGCGTGTCATCGCCCGCCACGCTATGCCGAATGCGCTGGCGCCGATCATCAATGTCGTGGCGCTCAATCTTGCCTGGCTGATCGTCGGCGTGGTCGTGGTGGAGACGGTATTCGTCTACCCGGGCATCGGTCAGCTGCTCGTCGAATCGATGTCCAAGCGTGATATGCCGGTGGTCCAGGCGGGAAGCATGATTTTCGCGGCGGTCTTCGTCCTGTTGAACCTCGCCGCGGACATTATCGCGATCATGACGAACCCACGTCTCATGCACCCCCGTTAGGAGCCGATGATGCGCGGATTCATGAATGCAATTTCGAAGGCGCCGCTCACGGCAAAGTTCGGCATCGTGATCATCATGGTCTATATGTTCACCGCGATCTTCGCGCCGCTGCTCGCACCGTACGGGGAGCGAGCCCTCGTTGGGGGCGCTTATCTCGGGCCGAGCTGGGAGCACTGGCTCGGGACGGACAATCTTGGCCGGGACATGCTTTCGCGCATCATCTTCGGCGCGCGGAACACCGTCTTCGTGGCACTTCTTGCGACGATACTCGCGTTTATCATCGGGATCGTCATGGGGTTCGCAGCCGCCGTGTACGGCGGGATCGTCGACCAGTTTTTCTCACGGCTCGTTGACGCCGTGATGGCGATTCCGATCCTGATCTTCGGGCTGCTGCTGTTGACGGTTTTCGGCACCTCGATACCCGTATTGATCGCGGTAATCGCGGTTCTGGAATCGACCCGTGTCTATCGGCTTGCCCGGGCGGTCGGCATGAACATCGTCGTGATGGATTACGTCGAGGCCGCCAGTCTGCGGGGGGAGGGCAAGTGGTGGATCATGCGCCACGAAATCCTGCCGAATGCGCTGTCACCGCTGATCGCCGAGTTCGGACTGCGGTTCTGTTTCGTATTTCTTTTCATCAGCGCGCTGAGTTTCCTTGGCCTCGGTATCCAGCCGCCGACCGCCGACTGGGGCAGCATGGTGCGTGAGAACGCGTCGCTGATCGCCTTTGGCGATCCCACGCCGTTGATGCCCGCTTTCGCCATTGCGCTTCTTACGGTTGCGGTCAACTTCGTGGTCGACTGGTTCCTGTACAGCGTGAGTGGACTTCGCGAATGAGTGAACAAACACCAACCGCAAACGCGGAGAAAACCGACCTCCTGCAGATCCAGGCCCTGCGGATCGAGGCGCAGCTCCACGGTGAGTGGGCCGAGATCGTCAAGGGTATCGATCTTGTCCTGCGTCGGCGTGAAGTGGTCGGGCTGATCGGTGAGTCCGGCGCCGGAAAATCCACCATTGGCCTCGCCGCCATGGGGCACGTCCGCAACGGCTGTCGGATTTCCGGCGGCAGCGTGCTGTTCGATGGCATCGAACTGCGGGATATGGACCGTGGCACGAAACGCTCGCTGCTCGGCGTGCGGATCGCCTACGTGGCCCAGTCGGCCGCCGCCGCGTTCAATCCCGCCCACACGATCGGTTCGCAGGTGATCGAGGCTGCGGTCCGTCACGACGTGATGTCCGTCAGCGGCGCGCGCGAGCGTGCCGTCGCGCTCTTCCGTCAGCTCCGGCTACCGGAACCGGAGACGTTCGGGCAGCGGTATCCACACCAGGTGTCCGGCGGCCAACTGCAGCGGGCCATGCTCGCGATGGCGATGGTCTGTGGCCCCGACATGATCGTCTTCGATGAACCGACGACGGCACTCGATGTGACGACCCAGTTCGAGGTCCTGCACGCCATGAAACAGGCGATCCAGGCCGAGGAGATGGCGGGTCTGTACATCACGCACGATCTGGCGGTCGTGGCTCAGCTGGCCGACCGGGTGATGGTGCTTCGTTATGGCGAAACGGTCGAGGAAGGCGAAATACGGCAGATCGTGGAGGCGCCGCGCGCGGAGTACACGCAGCAACTGCTGAACGTGCGCAAGGCCCTCAAGTCGGAACGTCGGCAGGCCGAGGGCGCTCCCGTGCTCCGTCTGAACGGCATTACCGCGTCCTATGGTCGCTCCGCGGAGCGCGTCCTCCAGGATGTCTCGCTGTCCGTGCCGCCGGGCACGACCGCCGCGATCGTCGGTGAGTCCGGGTCGGGTAAGTCCACACTCGCCCGCGTGGCGACGGGCCTGCTGCCTCCGACCGCGGGAGAGATCGAACTGGACGGCGAGCCATTGGCGTACCGATTGCGTCACCGCACCCGTGAACAGCTCCGCCGGCTTCAGATGATCTATCAAATGGCGGATGTGTCGATCAATCCGGCCCAGCGCATCGAGGTGATTATCGGGCGCCCGCTGACGCTGTACTTCGGCATGACCGGCCAAACGCGAAGAGCGCGAGTCGAAGAACTGCTGCAGCAGGTCGATCTGCCCGCGGATTACGCCGACCGGCGGCCGGGCGAACTCTCCGGTGGCCAGAAACAGCGGATCGGGATCGCGCGCGCTCTCGCGGCCGAACCGGACGTCATCATCTGCGATGAGGTGACGAGTGCGCTCGATCAGGTCGTCGCGCAGGAGATCCTGCGCCTCCTGCTCCGCCTGCAGGACGAGACGAACACCTCGTATGTCTTCATCACGCATGATCTCGCGACGGTGCGTGCGATCGCGGACACCGTAGCCGTGATGTATCAGGGCGAGGTCGTCGAGCGCGGCGCGGCGGATGACATCCTCGACAATCCGACCACCGACTACGCGAAGCTCCTTCTTTCCAGTGTTCCCGAGATGAAGATCGGGTGGCTGGAGGAAGTCACGCGGGCCAGAGCGCAAAGCGCACGCGGTGACACGCGCGCAGAGCCGGAAAACGCGTGACGGGATTGTAACCCCTGTCCCGGTAGTGGTTCGCCACGGTTCGGAAGACCGCACGGCGGTGGACCTGAGGTGAACCGTTGACGTGCTTCGGTCCGAAGCACGTCACCTTCATTCACTGCGACAACAATACGGTCTGCGCGAGTTCGTCGGCAGACCCGTAACCGTTTATGCGCGGCCATCAATCGAGGCCGCGGGCAATCATCAATAGCAACACCAATCTGGAGGTGTTCATGAAAGTAGGCGTGATCGGGCTGGGTAATGTCGGCGGCAAGCTCGCGGGCAGTGTCCTGCGCAACGGGTTTGACCTGACGGTGCATGAACTGAATCGGGACGCGGCGGAACAGTTGCTCGAGGGCGGCGCAAAATGGGCCGATACGCCCGCGGAGCTGGCCCGGGAATCGGACATCGTGATCACCTGTCTGCCGTCGCCGGCGGCGAGCGCGACGGTGATGGAAGGGGAGAACGGCGTTCTGGAAGGTCTGTCGGCGGGCAAAATCTGGATGGAGATGAGCACCACCGAGGAGCCGGAGATCGTGCGCCTCGCCGAGCGGGTCGCGGAGACGGGGGCGCTGGCCCTGGACTCGCCGGTATCGGGCGGCTGTCACCGCGCCGCGACGGGCAACATCTCGATCTTCGTCGGCGGCGAACGCGAGGCCTTCGACCGGGCCTTCCCGGTACTGCAGTGCATGGGGCGGCGGATCCTGCACACGGGGCCGGTCGGCAGTGCATCGGTGCTCAAGGTGATTACCAACTATCTGGCCTCCGTGCACCTGGCGGCGCTCGGCGAGGCCTGGGTGGTCGCGAAGAAAGCGGGCATGGACATGGCCACGACCTATGAGGCGATCAAGGCGTCGTCGGGCAACTCGTTCGTCCACGAGACGGAGAGCCAGATCATCCTCAACGGCAGCTACGACATCAATTTCACGCTCGATCTCGTGCAAAAGGACATCGGCATTTTCGGTGGACTGGCCGAACGCAACGGTGTGCCGGTCGAGGTGGCCCAGCTCGTCCAGAAGCAGTTCGCACAGGCGCAGGAGCGTTACGGTGACCGGGCCTGGTCGCCGATGGTGGTCAAGCGCCT
>JAXHNC010000009.1:0-93641 GCA_034520925.1 Halofilum sp. (in: g-proteobacteria)
TCCAGCCACATGGCCGTGATGCCGATCCGGCAGGCGGTTCTGCTGCTGTCTCGCCTGGAGGTTGTCGAGGTCGATCCAGGCGAGCGGCTGGTCCTGTTCGCTGCAGGAGAACACGGGTCTCGTGCGTTCGCCGGTCTCGGGGTCTTTCTGCCATTGCAGGCACTGGGCGCAGACGCCCTTGAGCATGCACTGCATGGGGCTGCCGGCGGTGCCCATGGCGTGGACGTCTTCGCGGAAGTACGACGCGAGTGGACCGTCGGCGAGTGCGGCCTGGAAGCCTCTCAGCAGGCCGGTGCCGCCCATGACGAGGATGCGGTCGACCTGTTGCAGGTCGATGCTGTCATTGCCGGCGATCGCGCCATCGCCGTACTGGCGGACGAGGTCGACCATGTCGGTGGCGACGACGCTGCGGTCCTGTGGGCGGTTGGCCGGGATGGTCGGTTCGTTGGCGGTCGCCCAGACGACCTGGTCGGCGCCGGCCTCGAGTTCGGGCTGGAGGTCGACGTCGCCGGCGCTGCCGAAGGCGGCGATGTAGAGCACGCGGTTGCCGGCCTCCCGGAGCGCGGGGCCGATGTCGAGCATGGCGGCGGCGCCCCAGCGGCCGGCGACGACCATGACGGTCTCGTTCTCCGGGATCTCGGTGGGCTTGCCGGTGGGGCCCATGAGCACGATCGGGTCGCCGGGCTGCAGGCGGCCGACGAGGCGCGGGCCGGCGCCGAACTGCAGGACCATGAGGCGGATCATGTCGTCCTTCACGCCGGTGCCGGAGACGGTCAGCAGCGGCACCTGCAGGCGCGTGTTCTCGACCACCGGCGACAGCGACTCGAAGGTCTGCAGGCGGTAGAACTGGCCGGGGCGGAAGTTGCGCGCGGCCATGGGGGCGCGCACCCAGACCTCGGCCATGGCGGTGTCGCTGGTGTTGACCGAGACGACCGTCGCCTGGAACAGGTCGGCGACTTCCCTGAGGAAGCCGGCGCTGTCGCGTTCATCTTCGCTGGCGCGGGGCGTGCTGCCGAGCGCGTCCAGGATCTCCGGGTACGTGCGCATCGAGGAGGCGATCGCCTTGACCACGCTGCCGTGGAAGGCGGGGTGCGTGTCGCCGATGAAGCTGACCTTGTGGCCGCCCCTGTTGTACGAGGTGAACGGGCCGAACTCGTGCGATTTCGCGTGCTCGGCCTGGGCGACCGGCTGCAGGCGGTCGTGGTGTTCGACGTGCGATTCGAAGAAGTCGCCGTTGAGCGCGAAGGTACCGGGGTATTCGCGTTCGTAGATGGTGTTGGGCACGGTGCCGGCGGCCACGAACACGGCGCGCGCGGGCAGGTGGACTTCCTCGCGGCTGCCGAACCAGCGGCCGCCGTGGTTCTCCATGCGCCGGCAGATGAGCGTGCGCACGTGGCCATGGTCGTCGAGTTCGCAGTGGATGGGGTCGAGGCCCTCGGCGTAGCGGATGCCCTCTTCCGTGGCCTTGGCGACTTCCTCGTGGTTGCGCGTGTACGCGGGCGAGTCGTTGAGGCCCTTGCGGTAGGCGATGGTCACCCCGCCCCACTTGCGCAGCAGGGGCGCGAAGTCGGGCGTCTCGCCGACGGTCGCCGCGCGGGCGCGCTCGTCG
The DNA here is from genome assembly GCA_034520925.1 of Halofilum sp. (in: g-proteobacteria). Lineage (GTDB taxonomy): Bacteria > Pseudomonadota > Gammaproteobacteria > XJ16 > Halofilaceae > Halofilum. The sequence goes on from JAXHNC010000009.1 coordinate 1,610, forward strand.
CGCACGGCGCGGCCGTGTTCGAGGAATTCCGCGAGGATCTCGCGGTCTTCGTCGCCGAGGGCGGCCAGCACGGCATCCTCGCCGCGTTCGGCGACCAGGGTCTCGTAACGCCAGAGCGTCTTCTCGACCTGCTTGATGTAATAGGCCTGCACCTCGGTGGCGGTATCGACGCCGGTGAGGCCGCCGCCGACGACGACCGCCGGCAGGCGCACCTGCAGGTTGGCGATGCTGCTCTCCTTGCCGGCGCCGGTGAGCTGCAGCGCCATCAGGAAGTCGCTCGCCTGGCGCATGCCGCGCGCGAGGCTGTTGCCGATGGAGACCACGCGCGGCAGGCCGGTGCCGGTGGCGACGCTGACGTGGTCGAAGCCGAGCTGCCAGGCGTCCTCGATCGTCACGGTGCCGCCGAGGCGCACGCCGCCGCGCACGGCGAAGCTGTGGCGGCGCGCGAGCGTCAGGTAGATCAGCTTCAGGAAGTTCTTGTCCCAGCGCACGGTGATGCCGTACTCGGCGACGCCGCCGAAGCCGAGCAGGATGCGCTCGTCCAGCGGCTCCTCCAGCGCGTCCCAGTCGCGGACCGGTGCGTTGAGCAGTTCCTCGGGCAGCGGCTCGATCTTGAGTCCGTCGATGCCGAGCACGGCGCAGCCGGCCATGGTCAGGTGGTGCGCCATGGTGAAGCCGGACGGCCCCATGCCGGCGACCAGCACGCGGCGGCCGTTGTCTTCCTGCTGGACGTACTGCTCGCGGCGCAGCGGGTTCCAGCGCGCGAGCAGGTGGTAGACCTCGACGCCGTACGGCAGGCGCAGCACGTCCGTGAGCGTGCCGGTCTCGATCTGCGGGATGTCGACCGGGTCCTGCTTCTGGTAGATGCAGGCCTTCATGCAGTCGTTGCAGATGCGGTGGCCGGTCGCCGGGATCATCGGGTTGTCGATCATGGCCATCGCCAGCGCGGCGACGGGCATGGCGTCGCGCCGGCAGACGTGCATCTCGGAGATCTTCTCCTCGAGCGGGCAGCCGGTGAGCTTGTTGCCGAGCGGGTCGACCTTGAGGCCGAGCTCGGGCTGCTTCTTCTTCTCCGGGAAGCCCTTGGAGCAGAAGTCGCCGTCATGCTCGTGGCAGTAGATGCAGTAGTTGACCTCGCCCTGGATGTGGCGGGTGTCCATGCGCCGGTCGGTGAGCGTGAAGCCGTCGCGGCGGCGCCAGCGGGCGGGGTCGGCCTGGCGCGCGTGGTCGGCGCCGTCGCCGGCCTCGACCAGCGGCACCAGCGCGGCGTGATCGACCTTGCGGGGCAGCTTGAAGGCGGTCCAGCCGGCGACGGCGTTCGCCCCGGCCTCCGTGCGCTGTGCGAGCGCGCACCACAGCGCGACGCGGTCAATCGTCTCCGCGTTGCGCTCGGGATCGATCAGCAGGCGGTTGGCGAAGGCGGCGATGGCCGCTTCGCGGTCGCTGTAGCCGGCGTCGAGCTGCGCCTCCAGCCAGGCATCGACGCTGTCGAAGTCTTCGTCCGGCAGTTCCCGGATCTTCCGTGTGCGGCGCAGGACATACTCGTTCTTGAAGCGCAGGACCGGATCCTGGTCGGTGATCTCCGCGCGCAGGGCCTCGACGCTCGCGTCGATACCGAACAGTTCGGTGACGAAGGCTTCCAGGTGCGGCGCGAGTTCGAGCAGCAGCGCGGAATGATCGCGTGGCCCGAGTTCGTCGGCATTGCGCAGGGCGTCGAGGCGCCCGGCCAGTGCCGGGTCGGCCGCGGTCAGGCGGTCGCGGAAAGACGCGTCGAGCCGGGCCAGGCCGGCGGGGGTCTGCAGTTCGTCGAAGCTGAAGCCGTTGAATGCGGTCACGCGTGGACTCACTCACAGGATCGATTCGTGGCCGGGTGGCCAAAGCGGGGCATTATCGCCGAGCGCACGCCGGGCGTCGACGGCGGCCGCTTCAAAGGTTGGCGCCAAGTGCCCGTGTCCAAAGGAGAAAGGGGGTTATCCCCAGAACCTGTGGATAACAATGTGGACAGAGTGGGGGAACACGCCGCCACGCGGCCTCCCGCTGCGACTTCGGCCGCTTTGGTCATTTTCTGTTCATCTATTTTTTTATCGATAAAACAATTGGTTACGTAACTCGCCATGTTATCGCTCGCAGTGCGCCCCGAACCCGGCAAAACGACCGATGCATTGTGCATAACTTGAGTCAAGGGCTTGACGGGCGATCCGCGCGAGAAATATTTCGGGCCTCGATTTCCAGTGAAACCGGAACAGCACTCCCCGGGCGGCACCGGAATCCTCTCGGTGACCGTGACACAAACGCTAACTCTTTGTTACAGCGGGAGTTACGGCGGTTATCCCCAGAACCTGTGGATAAGTCTGTGAATAATCTGGGGGCGGTGGCCGCAAGCGGGCCATCAGCGGCCACCCCGTGGGGGTTGGCCAAACTCTGAACAGTTGTTTATAAGCTGCAAAAACAGCAACTTACACAACCGCGATTCAAACCTCGCAGCCTTGCCCCGCTTCCGGCCAACGTCACCCGATCATGTTGATAAATCGGATATCCGGGTTGACAGAGAGCGCGTCTATCAGGGGGCGATATCGATCCCATACGGCAATTCTCGGGCAACCCGGCCTTGCCGACCGGGCGTCGTAGCTGCAATCCCGGCTTCCAGCCCCCTGAAACCGCGTAAGTGATTGTCACGACGCGGGTAAGACCGGTTATCCCCAGAAGCTGTGGATAACCATGTGGAAAGTTCGGGTGCTGTTGCCGTATCCCGGCGTCTGGCGGCGCCCAAGTGGGCCCTGGTCAGATTTTGGCCATTTGATTACATCCCCGAAAAACAGTGACTTATGACACGGCGCGTGAACTGTCGCGGCCTGCGCGCGATCAGGCGCCGCAAACACGCGCCGTGTGCATAAGTCAACAGATCAAGGCTGCGAAAGGAGCCGAATCAGGCTCGATGTATCGTTGCGGCCGCCATCGCGCGCCTGCACCTTGCCGTAGAACTGATCCACCAGCGCGGTCACCGGCAGGGTTGCGCCGTTGCGCCGGGCTTCCGCCATGCAGATTTCCAGGTCCTTGCGCATCCAGTCGACGGCGAAACCGAAGTCGAATTCGCCGGCGGCCATGGTCCGGGCCCGGTTGTCCATCTGCCAGGACTGCGCGGCACCGCCACCGATGGCCTCCAGTACGCGCTCGATATCGAGGCCGGCGCGGCCGGCGAAGTCGACGCCCTCGGACAGGGCCTGCACGAGCCCCGCGATACAGATCTGGTTGACCATCTTCGTGAGCTGGCCGGCCCCGGCCTCGCCGATGTGGACGACGCGGGCCGCATAGGCCTGGATCACGGGTTCCGCGGTGGCGAAGTCCGCCTCGCTGCCGCCCGCCATGACGGCGAGTTTGCCCTGCTCGGCCCCGGCCTGGCCGCCCGAGACGGGGGCATCGACGAAGCCGGCGCCGCGCTCCCGCGCCTCGGTCGCCAATTCGCGCGCGATCTCCGCGGAGACGGTCGTGTGATCGACGAACACCGCGCCGGAACCGAGCGTCTCGAAGGCACCGTCGGCCCCCAGCGTCACGGCACGCAGATCCTCGTCCCGGCCGACGCAGGCGAAGACCAGCTCGGCGTCGCGCGCGGCCTCCGCCGGGGTCTCGGCGAGGCGCCCGCCGTGCTGGTCGCACCAGGCCTCGGCGGTGGCCCGCGTGCGGTTGTAGACCGTTACGTCATGCCCCGCGGCGGCAAGGTGGCCGGCCATCGGGCCACCCATGACACCGAGGCCAATAAAGGCGACACGCCGGGGGGTCGGTTCGCTGGATGTCGTCATGGCGTTCTCCTGGGTTGTCCGGAAATCGCGGACGAGTGTACTTGTGTGGGGGGTGGCGGGACGAGTCGGGGTACTCGGGGGACCGCACTCCCCGTAGGTTGGGTTGACGAAGGAAACCCAACGGATCGAGCGCTCCGGCGGCACAATATTGCACCGTGCCGATTGAACGCACCTCGACCCGTTGGGTATCGCTGGCGCTCAACCCAACCTACGTTGGTACGGCGGACGGGCTCGGGGAAACGTTGCTATGCTCGCGCGCATGACGCTGACCGAGTTCCGTTACATCGTGGCTGTCGCGCGCGAGCGCCATTTCGGCCGCGCGGCGGCGGCCTGCAACGTGAGTCAGCCGACGCTGTCGGTGGCCGTGCGCAAACTCGAAAATGAACTCGGCGTGACGCTGTTCGAGCGCGGCCGCAGCGAGATCGGGATCACGCCGATCGGCCAGCAGATCGTCGAGCAGGCACGGCGCGTGCTGGCGGAGACCGCCTCGCTGCGCCAGATCGCCGAGCAGTCGCAGGATCCGCTGAGCGGGCCGCTGCGCGTCGGTGCGATCCATACCATCGGCCCCTACCTCTTCCCGCACCTGATCCCGCTGCTGCGCGAGTCCGCGCCGCGCATGCCGCTGGTCGTCGAGGAGAATTTCACCGCCACGCTGGCGGATCGCCTGCGCCAGGGCGAGCTCGACGCCATCATCGTGGCGCTGCCGTTCGATCAGCCATCGATCCAGACACGGCCACTGTATGACGAGCCGTTTCGCGTGGTGTTGCCGGCGCACCATCCATGGACCGGATACGACCGGATCCCGGCGGCCGATCTGTCGCGGGAACAGGTCCTGCTGCTCGGCGCCGGCCACTGCTTCCGCGACCAGGTACTGGCGGCCTGCCCCGACTGCGGCGGGCACATCGAGTCACCGGGCGGCGACCGCCAGCTCGAGGGGTCGTCGCTGGAGACGATCCGCCACATGGTGGCGAGTGGCATGGGCGTGACCGTGCTGCCATGCACCGCGGCGCGCGAGGACTACGAACGCGGCCTGCTGGCGGTGCGCCCGTTCGACGATCCGGTCCCGCGCCGTCGCGTCGCGCTGGCCTGGCGGCGCAGCTTCCCGCGCCCCGATGCCCTGGCGGCGCTGGAGGCGGCGATCCGTTCCTGCGAGCTTGGCTGTGTCGAGCCGATCGCCGGTGAGGTCAGTGCCTGCCAGTAAGCGGTAACAGCGCCGAAGGACAACCGACCCCGTTATAATAGCGAGCCGCGCGAGTACCCTCGGCGTCACGATCATCGCGCGCTCAACCGGAGGATTTTCATCGATGGCGTTCACGCCCGCCCACCGCTTCTGCCCCGGCTGCGGCTCCGCCCGCCTCGCCTGGCGGGTGCCCGATGACGACGACCGCGAGCGCCAGATCTGCGACGACTGCGGTTCGATCCATTACCACAACCCGCGCAACGTCGCCGGCTGCATCTGCGAACACGAGGGGCGGATCCTGCTCTGCCGGCGCGCCATCGAACCGCGCCATGGTTTCTGGACCGTGCCCGCCGGCTTCATGGAAAACGGCGAGAGCCTTGCCAACGCCGCCGCGCGTGAGACACGCGAAGAGGCCAACGCGATCGCCGAGGGCATCCAGCTCTACGCCGTGTTCAACCTGCCGCACATCAACCAGGTCTATGTACTGTTCCGCGGCGGCGTCGCCGGCGGCCATGCCAGCGCCGGCCCGGAAAGCCTCGAGACCGCCTGGTTCGAACCGCATGAACTGCCGTGGGATGAACTCGCCTTCCCGGTAATCCATGAGGGACTCCGGCTCTATCTCGCCGACCGGGAAGCCGGCCATTTCCCGGTGCATATGGGCGATATCGAGCGGGCGGAGAGCGGCACGCTCGTGGTGCGCCACCACGACGGCACCGAGCGCGAGGCGCGGGTGGACTGGCGGCGTAGCGGCTGAAGACGCGCCTACGTGAATTCCGGCGCTGGCGGCGCCGATACGTTGTTCGGGGACGATCGCGAGCAAGCTCGCTCCCACAAAAATGCTCGCGATCAATCCGGTGAGACACGCGCGTATTCAACGTAGGCCGGCCTTGCCCGGCGCGTTCCATGTGCGCGCGGGATTGGCAGGCGGTTCGCCGCGCCGGGCAATGCCGGCATGAGGCTTCGGTGCGGTCCGGCCTTGGGAGGTGGAAACGCCGTCCGCCGGCAAACCCTCCGCTTCGCTGCGGGAAAGCCGGCCTACGTGGTCCGGATATATGGCGCCGGTGCGTGTTCGCCGGAGTCGGACGCGCGCATTCGACCGGTGCGGTGGCGCCGGTCGAGCCGCCTACGTAGCCGATCCCGGTAGGTGCGTTTTCGCCGCAGGCGAACGCGCACATGTGCGCTCAGCCGAGGGCGGCGAGCAGGGCGAGGTAGACGCCGAGTTCGGCGAGCTGGTTGGCGGCGCCGAGGGTGTCGCCGGTGATGCCGCCGAGGCGGGCGTGGCTCCAGGCGAGGATGAGGCCGGCGCCGATGGCGCCGCCGATCCAGGCGATGGGCGCGGCGGCGCCGAAGAGCGCGATGGTGAGCACGGCGGTGGCGCCCAGCGCGGTGAGCAAGCCATCTGACGAGATGCCGCCGGCGAAGGGTTTGCCGGTGCCGCCATCCCTGCGGGCGTAGGCCAGCCAGCGGATGGGCGGCAGGCTGGAGCAGCGGGCGAGCGCGTGGGCGCCGATGAGCGCGGCCGGGGCGAGACCGCCCAGCGCGGTCAGCGCCGCGACACGCCCGGCGAGTGCGAGGACCAGCGCGACGGCCCCGTAGGTCCCGACGCGGCTGTCTTTCATGATGCCGAGCGCCTCCTCGCGTTCCGGGCTGCCGCCGAGGCCGTCGAAGGTGTCCGCGAGTCCATCTTCGTGGAACGCACCGGTCACGAGCGCGGTAGCGGCCACCGCCGCGAGCGCGGCAAGCATTGGCGGCCAGACCAGCGCCGCCAGCCACCACACAAGCGCGCCGATGCCGCCCACGAGTACACCCACGGCCGGGAACCACGGCGTGCAGCGATGGATGCGATCGGTCACGCCGGGGACCGTCCAGGGCACCGGCAAGCGCGTGAGGAAGATGACCGCGGTGGCGGCGTCGTGGGCCCATGCGGGCATGCGCTCAGTCATTGCCGGGCTCTCCACAGGCCGGGAGGTCGGCGAGCAGGCGCGCGCGCCAGGCGGCCAGTTCCATGTGCATGGCCTCGTCGAGGCGACCGGACTTCCGGTCGGCGGCCAGCGCGGCGTCGAAATCCGCCAGGCTGCGCGGGCTGCCGGCTTCACCACGGCAGAGCCGCTGCCAGCGCAGTTCCTGCCAGCGCGCCTGCTCATCGGCATCGAGCGTATCCGGCCAGTTGCGCGCGCGGTAGCGGAAGTAGAGTTCCCGCAGGCGCGGATCGGTGAAGCCCGGGTCGAACCCGGCCAGGCTCGACGGCGCCTGGCGGTGGACGCCATCCATGCGGGCCCGATCGTCATCGCCGACAAAGCCGTCGTAGAGCGCGGTATCGGCGTCGCCCGGTTCCGGCGTCGCCCGGTCGAAGGCGGCGCGCAGGCGACCGGCCAGGCCGGCATCGCCGCGCAGGCGCGTCAACGTCGCGCGGGCGGCATCGAGGTCGATGCCGAGGCGCTGGGCGGCCTCGGGGGCGAGCGTGTTCGCCGGCGCCAGCACCGGGGCGGCGTTGAGTTTGACGGTCTGCACGGGCACCGGCGGCTCGCCGTCCACGCGCTCGCTGGCCGGGCGGAACAGGCGTTCGGCGAGCGTGTCGGCGTCGAGTTCCAGCAGCGGCGCGGGGTCGCTGGCGAGGTCGACGACAATCACCTGGTTGCCGATCCACGGGTGCGGCGCCAGCGCGGCGACCGGGGCGATGGCGCCGCGCGCGGCCGGGTATTTATCCGAGACGTGCAGGACCGGTTCGTTCGCATCCACGCGGAGCAGATCGCCGGCACTGCGCTTGTCGCGGTGACTGAAGGCGTAATCGAACAGCTTCGGCTGGGCGCTGCGCAGGCGCCGGGTCAGTTCGAGCGTGGCGTAGACATCGGCCAGCGCATCGTGGGCGTCATGCTCGATGCCGTTGGCGGCCGCCAGGTCCTCGAGCCGGAAACTCGGGACACCGGGTTCGCGCTCGGGCCATTCCAGCCCGTCCGGGCGCAGCGCGTGCGCCAGCCGGAAGACGTCGATCATGTCCCAGCGCGAGTTGCCGTTGCGCCATTCGCGCCCATAGGGCTCGTAGAGGTTGCGCCAGAGCAGATGGCGGGTGACCTCGTCGTCGAATCGCAGCGTGTTGTAACCGAGCGCGCAGGTCCCCGCGCGACCCAGTTCTTCCAGCACCGCCGCGGCGAACTCGGCCTCGTTCACGCCCCGCTCGGCCGCGGTGACCGGACCGATGCCGGTGATGGCGCAGGCGGCCGGCGCCGGCAGTACATCGGCCGGCGGGCGGCAATACAGCACGGTCGGGTCCTCGACCGGCTGCAGGTCCATGTCGGTGCGCAGCCCCGCGAACTGCAGCGGCCGGTCGCGGCGGGCGTCGACGCCGGTGGTCTCGAAGTCGAACCAGTAGAAGGTCGGCGTGCGCGTGCTCATACCGATGAACTCCGCAGTGCGGGCGGGTGGCGCTTCAATCGAAGCCCTTGCGCCGCAGCGTGACCAGCGGCGCGAAGAACAGCCGCACGGCCTCGAACGCGACGATCACGACTACGCCGATCGCCACCAGCGACCAGGCGAAGCCGATGAACAGCCGGATCACGATCAGCGTGACCAGCAGCGCCTCGACGGAACGCCAGAGGCTCGAGTGACGGCTGCTGACGTAGACGGCGGCGCGACAGGAGGGACAGGTGACCGGCGTCAGCGAGGTCGAACCCCATTTGCGGCGCGCGCTGATGGTCGGTTCATCGCAATTCGGACAACGGAATGGCTGCATGCGCGGGGTTCCGACGTAATGAAAGCGCACAGTCTAGCCCGAATGGCGATTGGTTTGGGTCGCTGAAACGCTGCAGATTGTTGAATCCGTCATCGCGAGCGACCGAAGGGAGCATGGCGATCCAGCGACTGCAGAGCATACCGCAGCCCCGCGCCACCTCCCGAACGTCCCGAATCACATCGCCGCGGACTCCGTGAAACGGTTGCGTCACCGAAACGCCGCACCAGCACTGGATTGCTTCACTTCGTTCGCAATGACGCCCTCGGTTGCAACGGCGGATCCGCGCGGTTGCGGTACATAGTCCGCACCACCGGTGATCCGGCGCACGATCATGCCATGCCGCGTTGCGGTCGATGGTATGCTCCGCGCCCCATGGATAAACCGCAACTGATCGACGACCCCGCGACCCTCGAAGAGGCCCTCAACCGGCTGGCGCAAACCGAATGGTTCGCCATCGATACCGAGTTCATCCGCGAGGAGACCTACTGGCCCCGACTGTGCCTGGTGCAGATCGCGACCCCCGATTTCATCGCCTGCATCGACCCGCTCGCGCTGGACGATCTCGGCGGGCTGTTCGCGCTGATGGAGGACCCGGGGATCACCAAGGTGTTCCATGCGGCCGGCCAGGATCTCGAGATCTTCCACCACCTGACCGGCAAGGTGCCGGCGCCGGTGTTCGATACCCAGGTGGCGGCACCGCTGCTGGGGCATCCGGAACAGGCCGGGTTCGCGCGGCTGGTGTCCGCCCTGCTGGGCGTCGAGCTGGAGAAAGGCCATCAGCGCACCGACTGGTCGCGGCGACCGCTGCCCGCGGATGCCCTCGCCTACGCCGCCGACGACGTGCGCTACCTCGTGCCCCTGTACCAGCAGATCCACGCCGAGCTGGCCGAGCGCGGACGGCTCGAGTGGCTGGAGCCGGAGTTCGCGCGGCTGACGGATCCGGCCCGCTACGATCCGCCGGCCGCCGATGCGTGGCAGCGCGTGAAGGGCGGTGATCGGCTGCCGGATCGCGGCCGCGCGACCCTGCAGGTGCTGGCCGAATGGCGTGAAAACACCGCACGGGACCAGGATGTGCCGCGCGGGCGCATCGCGCGCGACGACGTGCTGGTCGATATCGCGCGTTCGCAGCCGAAGTCACGCGACCAGTTGGGGCGCATGCGCTCGGTGCGCGGCCCGCTGATCGATCGACACGGTGATCGGCTGCTGGAACTGGTCTCCGAAGCGCGGCAGACGAAACCGCCGCTGCCGGCGAAACGCGGGCGTCAGGTCACGCTGGATGCCGCCGGCGAAGCCCTCGCCGACGCGCTTTCGGCGGTCATCCGCCTGCGTGCGGAGGAAGTCGACCTGAACCCGGCGAGCCTGGCCTCGCGCAAGGATCTCGCCCGCATCGCCTCGGGCGAGGCGGCGCATGATGTGCTCGCCGGCTGGCGGGCCGGGCTGGTGGCTGATGAACTCGATGCGTTTGCGGCCGGGCGTTCCGTTCTCCGGGTGGAACAGGGGCGTCTGGGGGTCTTCGAGGCCCAGGCGAACCGCCCACTGACGTAGGCCGGTTTTGCGCGGTCCGCGACGGATCGATACGGACGCGGGCATGTCACCGCGCAATGCCGGCATTCCCCGGCGACTTACGGTGATGCATGCCGGAAAGGTAACGGGCGCCGGGGAAAACCGGCCTACCTACCCGTATGGGCGCGACTGCCGATGACCGCTGTTGCATCGCGGGTTACCGGCGCAGTACCTTCACCAGACTGATCGTTCCACTTTCGCTCCAGACAACGGAGAAACGCCGATGAAGACACGCGCCGCGGTGGCCTGGGAACCGAACAAGCCGCTCGAAATCGAAGAGATCGACCTCGAGGGACCGAAGCAGGGCGAAGTCCTGATCCGCAATGTCGCGACCGGTGTGTGCCACACCGACGCCTACACCCTCTCGGGCATCGATCCGTCCGGTGTGTTCCCGTCCGTGCTCGGGCACGAGGGCGGCGCGATCGTCGAGGAAGTCGGCCCCGGCGTGAAGACGCTGAAGCCGGGCGACCACGTCATCCCGCTCTACATCGCCGATTGCGGCGAGTGCAAGCTGTGCCTGTCGGGCAAGACCAACCTCTGCATGGCGCCGCGCGCCACGCAGCCCAAGGGCCTGATGCTCGACGGCACCAGCCGTTTCTCGAAGAACGGCACGCCGATCCATCACTACATGGGCACTTCCACCTTCTCCGAGTTCGGCGTCGTCAACGAGATCTCGCTGGCGAAGGTCAATCCGGAGGCGCCGCTCGATAAGGTCTGCCTGCTCGGCTGCGGCATCACCACCGGCATCGGCGCCGTGCGCAACACGGCCAAGGTCGAGGAAGGCGCCACCATCGCGGTGTTCGGCCTCGGCGCGATCGGTCTGTCGGTCGTCCAGGGCGCGTATCTCGCGAACGCGAGCCGGATCATCGCGATCGACATCAACCCGGACAAGTTCAAGTTCGCCGAGCAGCTCGGCGCGACCGAGTTCGTCAATCCGAAGGATTACGACGACCCGATCCAGGACGTCATCGTCGAGATGACCGACGGCGGCGTGGACTACTCCTTCGAGTGCGTCGGCAACGTCGAACTGATGAAGTCCGCGCTCGAGTGCTGCCATATCGGCTGGGGCGAATCGACGATCATCGGCGTCGCCGGTGCCGGCGAGGAGATCCACACGCGGCCGTTCCAGCTGGTGACCGGCCGGGTCTGGCGCGGCAGCGCCTTCGGTGGCGTGAAGGGCCGGCGCGAACTGCCCGGCTACGTCGATGGCTACATGAACGGCCAGATCAACATCGACGACTTCATCACGCACACGATGGGTCTCGAGGACATCAACCACGCATTCGAGCTGATGCACGAAGGCAAGAGCATCCGCTCGGTCATCCATTACTGAGGTCGACTGCATGACGGCAACGATTACAACGGTCGCCCGGGTCAAGACGTTCGACGGCTGGCAGCAGACGATCGAACATGCATCGGAGGCCTGCGGGTGCCCGATGCGTTTCGCGATTTATCTGCCGCCGCAGGCGGAACACCATGAAGTCCCCGTGCTCTACTGGCTGTCGGGCCTGACCTGCACGGAAGACAACTTCATGACGAAGGCCGGTGCCCAGCGTTATGCCGCCGAGTGCGGCATCGCGCTGGTCGCGCCGGATACCAGCCCACGCGGCCTGGGGCTGCCCGGCGAGGACGACAGCTACGACTTCGGCACCGGTGCCGGTTTCTACGTCAATGCGACGGTGGAACCGTGGTCGAAGCACTACCGCATGTATGACTATGTGGTGCATGAGCTGCCCGCTCTCGTCGAGGCGAACTTCCCGGTCGCCGCCGGCAAGCGCGCGATCAGCGGGCATTCCATGGGTGGCCACGGCGCGCTGGTGGCGGCACTGAACGAGAAAGACCGGTATGCGTCCGTGTCCGCGTTCGCGCCGATCGTGGCGCCGACACAGGTGCCCTGGGGCGAGAAGGCTTTTTCCGGTTATCTCGGTGAAGACCGCGAGGCGTGGAAGGCCTACGACGCCTGCGAACTCGTCGCCCGCGGCGACAACCCCATCCCGCTGCTGGTCGACCAGGGCCTGGACGACGTATTCCTCACGGAACAGCTCCAGCCCGAACGCCTGGAAGAGATCTGCGACGCCCAGGGCCACTCGCTCAAACTGCGCCGCCACGAAGGCTACGACCACAGCTACTACTTCATCGCCACGTTCATGGGCGACCACGTCTACTACCACGCGGACAAGCTCCGCTCGACGTAACCCACCGGGGCACGGGCCTTCGCGCCCGTGCCCGTTTATTCTGGTTCGTCGCACTGTACGGAGGAAGACGGCTCTCCCGGATGTGCGAAGAGTCTCGCCGTGATACGGGTGTAGGTCGGACTTCCAGTCCGACAGCTCGAAGCCTCCGGCGTGTCGGACTGGAAGTCCGACCTACACCCGCTCCGTGCCGTCCAGCCCCTCCGCTTCCCTCTGATCTGCGAACAACCTTTTTTGGATCCACGAAACGAATACGAGTGGTTCCCCTCACTGCTCCTTCGTAGTGCATAGCCGTTCCGGTTTGCGCCAGTGCGGTGCAGCCGCGGACACGATTGGTTCGTAACCTACTGATATTAAAGGCTATTAATTAAGTGGCACGGCTCCTGCTCCCGGCTTCCCCGGTTGTCTCTTTACAACCGCGGAAAGCGCGCAAGGAGAACCGTGCCATGAAACTCGTATCCGCCATCATCAAGCCCTACAAGCTCGACGAGGTGCGTGAAGCGCTCGGCGAGATCGGTGTCCAGGGCATCACCGTGACCGAGGTGAAGGGCTTCGGCCGTCAGCGCGGTCATACCGAGCTGTATCGCGGCGCCGAATACGTCGTCGACTTCCTGCCCAAGGTCCGCCTCGACATCGCCGTCGAGGATGACCGCGTGGACACCGCCATCGAAACGATCTGCAACACCGCCCGTACCGGGAAGATCGGCGACGGCAAGATCTTCGTCCAGCCACTCGAACAGACCATCCGAATCCGTACCGGCGAAGCCGGCGCGGAAGCGCTCTAAGGGGGAGCGGACATGGATACAGCCAACGTGACAATCGAACTGGGCTACGCGCTCGACACGTTCTACTTCCTGATCTGCGGCGCGCTCGTGATGTGGATGGCGGCCGGCTTCGCCATGCTGGAGTCCGGGCTCGTGCGCTCCAGGAACACCGCCGAGATCCTCACCAAGAACGTGGCGCTGTACTCGATCGCCTGCGTGATGTACCTGCTGCTCGGGTACCAGATCATGTACGGCGGCGACGGTCTCAACAGCGTGATCCCGTCACTGGGCGCCCTGCTCCCGGCCGAGAACACGGCCGAGGCGGTGCTCGCCGGCGGCGACGATGCGCCCTACTACTCGGGGGCCTCCGACTTCTTCTTCCAGGTGGTATTCGTCGCGGCGACGATGTCGATCATCTCCGGCGCCGTCGCCGAGCGCATGAAGCTCTGGTCCTTCCTGACCTTTGCCGTGTTCATGACGGCGATCATCTACCCGGTACAGGCCTACTGGTCCTGGGGCGGCGGCTTCCTCGCCGGCGCCGGCTATTCGGATTTCGCCGGCTCGGGCATCGTGCACCTGTGCGGCGGGATCGGCGCGCTGGTCGGCGCGATCATGGTCGGCCCGCGCCTGGGCAAGTACGACGCCGAGGGGCGTCCGCGGGCGATCCCCGGCGCCAATCTGCCGCTGGCCACACTGGGCATGTTCGCCCTCTGGCTCGGCTGGTTCGGCTTCAACGGCGGCTCGCAGCTCGTACTGTCGAGCATCGATGACGCGAACGCGGTGGCGAAGATCTTCGTCAACACGAACACGGCCGCCGCCGGCGGGCTGCTCGCGGCGCTGATCACCGCCAAGATCAAATGGGGCAAGGCCGACCTGACGATGGCGCTGAACGGTGCCCTCGCCGGGCTCGTGGCGATCACCGCCGAGCCGCTGGCACCGAGCCCGCTCGCGGCCACGCTGATCGGCGCCGTCGGCGGCATCATCGTCGTGTTCTCGGTGCTGGCCCTCGATCGCCTGCGCGTCGACGACCCCGTCGGCGCGATCTCGGTCCATGGCACCGCGGGCATCTGGGGCGTACTGATCGTGCCGGCCTCGAATGCCGGGGCGTCGATCGGCCCGCAGCTGCTCGGTCTGGTCGCCATCATCGGCTGGACGGCGGCCGCCAGCGCGATCGTCTTCGGCCTCATCAAGCTGGCGATGGGCCTGCGCGTGACGGAAGAGGAGGAGTACGAAGGCGTGGACATCACCGAGTGCGGCCTCGAGGCCTACCCCGAGTTCGTCGGCGCGCGCGGGGGCACTACCGGCTGACCGCGAAACCAACCCTCGCCCAGGGACGCGGCTGAGTGGCAGAATCCCGGGCACGGAACCAAGGAGCCAACCCGTGCCCGGGATTCCCTCCACACCACTGATAGCGGGATGCGGCTACGTCGGCTACCGACTCGCCCGCCTGCTGATTGCCCGCGGGGACCGCCCCGTCGCCCTCGTGCGTACCCAGAAGTCGGCCGACGATCTCGGTCGCGTGGGCATCGCGCCGGTCGCCAGCGATCTCGATCGGCCGATCGACGAACCGCCCGCGGCGGCAGCCGACGGCACCGTGTTCTATCTGGTTCCCCCGCCCGGCGACGCGCAGGACGACGATCCGCGTCTGCGCCATTTCCTGCAGGCCTGCGAAGAGGCGATCCCGCGCCGTCTGGTGTATCTGAGCACTTCCGGTGTCTATGGCGACTGCCATGGCGAGTGGGTCGATGAAAGCCGTGCGCCCGCGCCGATCACGGACCGCGCACGGCGGCGCCTCGCGGCCGAGGAGATCGCGCGGGCGTGGTGTGACGCCCGCGGGATCGATCTGGTCATCCTGCGCGTGGGCGGTATCTACGGCCCGGGGCGGTTGCCGATCGACCGGCTGGCTCGAACGACGCTGATCCGCGCCGAGGAGGCGCCCTGGAGCAACCGCATCCACGTGGACGATCTCGTGACCACGTTGCGGGCAGCGGCCCGCCATGGCCGTGCCGGTGCCGTCTACAACGTCGCCGATGGCCACCCGACCACGATGACGGACTATTTCAACCGGGTCGCCGACGCCACCGGCCGGCCGCGCCCTGCCACAGTCCCGCTGGAACAGGCGCCGCAGGCCCTGTCGCCGGGGATGCTGTCGTTCGTGCGCGAGTCACGCCGGCTGGATATCGGGCGCATGCAGCGCGAGCTGCGCGTGACGCTCAAGTACCCCACGCTCGACGCCGGCCTCGCCGATGCGCTGGCGACCGATCCCGACCGCGCGGTGGTCTGACCAGGACACGCACCGCCGGGCAGTGATGCGCGCATTCGCCTTCGGCGAAGACGCGCAGCCCGTAGGTTGGGTTGACGAAGGAAACCCAACGGGACAACCGGTCCGTCGCCGCCGAGATCCATCCTGTCGCAAGCCGCAACCTCGACCCGTTGGGTATCGCTTCGCTCAACCCAACCTACGGGTCACAGGCCTTATACGCGTAGCGCGTTACGCGTCGGGCGATCCACCGTCGCCCATCTCGCCGGTGCCGCCGCCGCTGCCGCTGCGGACGGGGCGGGTCGAGCCGGCATCGCGCTCGAGGCGCGGCTCATCGTCGGCCACCCGGTGCAGGCGGATGTCCTGGCGCGGGTACGGGATCTCGATGCCGTTTTCGCGGAATACGCGTTCGATCTCGAAGTTGAGATCGCTGACGACGGACAGGAAATACTCGATATCACGGATGAAGGCGCGGACCTCGAACTCCATGGCGAACTCGCCGAGCCGCCGGAACAGCACGATCGGCGGCGGCGCGAGCAGCGCGTCGTTGATCACCTGCGGATGCTGTTGCGCGATCTTGAGCAGCAGATCGCGGACCTGCTCCGGATCGGTCCCGTAGGCCGCGCGCACGGGCACGATGACGCGGCCGAAGGGGTCGCGCAGCATCCAGTTGGTGACCTGCCCCTGGATCAGCTCGGAGTTCGGCACGATCACGTCGGCACGATCGAAGGTCTCGATCTGGGTCGAGCGGATGCTGATGCGCTTGATATAGCCCTCGGTCGGACCGACCACGACCCAGTCATTGGTCTTGACCGGGCGCTCGAACAGCAGGATCAGGCCGGAGACGAAATTGTTGAAGATGTTCTGCAGGCCGAAACCGATCCCGACCGAGAGCGCGCCGGCGATGATCGCCAGATTGGTGAATTTGAGGCCGGCCACGCCAAGCCCGATGAGCAGCGCGAGCGCCACGCCGAGGTAACCGGTTACCGTGACGATGGCCTCACGCGCGCCACGCTCCATGCGCGAGCGGCTGAGCCAGCGCTGATCCAGACGCTGCTTGAACCAGCCGGTAATCCCGATACCGACAATCAGCGTCACCAGGCCCCAGACGAACCGGATCGGCACGATCTCGAACTGGCCGAGCCGGATGCCCTCATTGAGCATCCGGAAGAGGAATGCGAGCCCGGTATCGGACAGCCCCCACATCAGCAGGGTCAGCAGCAGGAAGCCGCTCCAGAGCACGATCGCCAGCAGGACGCGCAGCCAGGTCAGCCCCGGCATGTACTGGTCGGCGCGCACGCCCAGTGAGCGGCGCACGGCCCGGTGCCAGCGCCGACGGCCCTCATCGAGCCCATCGAACAGCTCGCTGAACAGGCGCCAGATGAACCAGCTGCCCCAGAACACGACAATGGTGCCGGCGACGCCGGTAACGATGTATTCGGAGAGTTCCAGGTACCCGAGCCACTCGGCACCGAGCGCGGCCAGCATGCCGGCGGTCAGCACGATGCGCGGCAGCCGGGTGTCGTACCACTGCACCAGATCCCCGGCCAGCCAGATAATGCGCGTAAGGTTGATGATGAGGATCGTGGCGAACAGCAATCGCAACAGATCCCGCACCGGCTCGGGGAAGCTCTCCACGACCAGTGTGGCCGAGACCAGTGAGACCGCGAGCACCACGATCGCGAGGACGCGCAGGCGACGGGTCAGTGAGCGCAGGACCGGCGCCGGGGCCGGCAGGTAGGGTTTCGCCGGCGGGCTCGGCGCGAGGAACAGGCGCACGGCAAATATGAATACGAAGTAGCCCGCCAACCCGTATGAAAGCAGCGTGATGAAGGCCCAGTCGTCTTCACGCACCCCGATCACGGTGAGATACAGCGCCACCGCGACGGACGTGACCAGCGCCGGCAGTATGTTCGCGGCACAGGCGAGCAGCGCGCGCAGGAACCCGGACGCCATCGTCCTGGTATCCGGCAGCCGTTCGGCCATCGCGAACATCGGCGCGCGCGCGTAGAGCGAACCACCAACGCCGACCAGCGCGAGCCCCAGCAGGCCGATGAACTCGATCCAGCTCAGGGTGTCGAGACCGCTCTCGCGCAGCAGGAACAGTCGCGCGGTGCTCCACAAACGGCCGGGCTCGCGCAGGTTCTCCCCGATGACCTTCCAGGCGGGCTGTTCGCGGACGGCGAGCCGCGCCGTGAGGATGGCCTGCTGCAGACGGGTCACGCGATCCTGCAGCTGATTCGAACGCAACTGGATCACGCGGCACAGCTGCAGCTGGTTCTCGACGTCGCGCTTCTCCAGCTGGAATGTGGCGCGTTGCTGCTGTACCCCCGCCGCCTCGTTCGGGCCTGACGCCCCGAGTGTTTCGAGGCTCTGCTCGAGATTCGCGAGGCGGCTTTCGTTGCGCTCGATACACTCCGTGGCCACTTCCCGGGCGGCCGGGATCTCGCCGAGATAGGCGCGCAGGGCATCGCGCTCCGGGGTCTCTTCGGCTTCAAGCGCCTGTTTGATCGCCTGCAGCCGCGCATCCGCAGCTTTGACCTCCTCCTCGGGTATGGCGGCGGCATGGGTCGACGCCGCCGCCAGCGGCAACAGGACGGCCAGCAGCAGGGAGGCGAGTACGGGAAACGGGAAACGGGGCATGGCGATCAAACGACGGGGCCGGAGCGACAGTCTACCGGCACGGCCGCGCGCGGCCTACAGGCGGGACAGACGGCGCAGACCCTCTTCCAGCGTCGAGCGGGGGCAGCCGAAATTGAGCCGCAGAAAACCCGGCTGGCCGAAGTCGGCCCCGTCCGAGAGGCCGATCCCGACCGCCTCCGCGGCGGCCGCCGGATCATCCACTCCGAGTTCGCGGGCATCCAGCCACGCGAGATAGGTCGCCTCCGGCGTGGTCATGCGCAGGCGCGGGTGCTCGTCGATGGCCGCCACCACGCGATCGCGATTGCCGCGCAGATAGTCGATAAGCGCGCCGTGCCAATCGTGGGAGTCGCGCCAGGCGGCCAGCGCGGCGGTGAATCCGAGCGCGTTCACGCCCGGCACGAAACCCGCGCGCGCGGACTGGAAGCGGCGCCTGAGGGTCGGGTCGGGGATCACCGCGAGCGAACAGCCGAGTCCCGCGATGTTGTAGGTCTTGCTCGGCGCCATCAGGGTGATCGTGCGGCGGGCGATCTCCGGGCCCAGGGTGGCCATCGGGATGTGGCGGCCCTCCGGATCGAGAATCAGGCCGCAGTGGATCTCGTCGCTGCAGATGACGAGATCGCGGCGCTCGCAGAAAGCCGCCAGCGCTTCGAGTTCCTCGCGGCGGTAGACGCGGCCGGTCGGGTTCTGCGGGTTGCAGAGCAGCAGCAGGCGCGTGCGCTCGGTAACCTCGGCCTCGAGTCGGTCGAAGTCGATGGTGCCGTCGGCGGACGCCAGCGGCACCTCGATCCGTTCGCGCCCGGCCCGCGCGGGTGCCGCACGGAATGGCGGGTACACGGGCGTGAAGGTCGCCACCGCGTCGCCGCGCTCCCCGACCGCCGCCGCCGCCAGATGAATGCCGGGTACGAGACCGGGCAGCCAGACCAGCCAATCGGGCTCGACCTGCCAGTCGTGGCTCTCGCGCAGCATCGACACGGTGGCATCGACCAGTTCGTCCGGCGCGCTGGTGTAGCCGAACACGCCGTGGTCGACCCGTTCATGGAGCGCATCGAGTACCGCCGGCGGCGCGCGGAAGTCCATATCCGCCACCCACATCGGCAGGACGTCGCGATCGCGGAAACGGTCCCACTTGTCGCTGGCGGTTCCGCGGCGATCGATCGGTTCATCGAAATCGTAATGCATGCACTCGGTCCGGTTGCGGGCGCGGGACGGCCACCGCCGTCAGCCGCGCCGATGGTATGCAATGCGGCATCGGGTCGCCAGTGAGCGATTACGTGCCGCTCTGGGGGGCATCCTCGTCGCTCGATGTCGTGTCTTCCGCATCGTCGCGCTCGAACAGTCCCTCCAGTTCATCCGCCGCCTGGGACGTCGACAGCTGCAGGGCATCGCGCTCGCGGTGGACGGCGTACTGGCGTTCCAGGATCGCCTCGTCGTGCTCGCGGAAGCCGGCGGCCGCCTGGCGCGCTTCGTCCTCATCGCCGATCGCCCAGGCGAGCACGCCCTCGCCCAGCTCCAGGCTCGCGGGGAAGGTCTCGCGGACGACGATCCGCGCGCCGAGGTCCCGGAGCCGGAACGCATGCTGGCGGTTTCGGGCCCGCGCGAAGATGGGCAGGTTCGGGAAATGGCGGCGCACGGCCTCGGCCGTGCGCACCGACGCCTCGACATCGTCGATGGCCAGCACGAACGCGCGCGCATCGCCGGCATCCGCGGAGCGCAGCAGATCGATCCGCGAGGCATCGCCGTAGTACAGACGGTTGCCGTAACGGCGTACGAAATCGACCTGCACCGGATTGATCTCGAGCGCGGTGAACGGGACGTTCGCGCTGTGCAGCACCCGCCCGACGATCTGACCAAAGCGGCCGAAACCGGCGATGATCACGCCGGGCGCGGGCGTGTCGATCGTGTCGTACATGCGCTCATCCGAGCGATCCAGGCGCGGCGCCAGGACGCGCTCGTTGAACAGGACGGTCAGCGGCGTGGCGACCATGGACAGCGTCACCGCCGTGATCAGGTAATCGACTTCGGTGCCGGTGAGCACACCCTCCTGGGCGGCGGACGAGAACACCACGAAAGCCAGCTCCCCACCCTGCGGCAGTACGGCCGCGAGGGAGCGCGCCTGACCGTCGCCGAGCCCCCACGCGCGACCGATGGCGTAGATCAGGACCAGCTTGATGGCGATCAGGCCACCGGCCAGGCCGAAGACCACCGCGGGCTCTTCGACGAACAGCCCGAGGTCGGCGGACATGCCCACGGCGATAAAGAACAACCCGAGCAACAGACCCTTGAACGGCTCGATGTCGGCTTCGATCTCGTGGCGGAATTCCGAGTCGGCCAGCAACACGCCGGCGACCAGCGCGCCCACGCCCATCGACAGGCCCGTGGCATCGACCGCCAGCGCCGAACCGATGACCACCAGCAGGGCCATTGCCGCGAACGTCTCGTGCGTCCCGGTGGCCGCCACCAGCCGGAAGATCGGGCGCAGCGCGACGTGCCCGCCCGCGACGATCGCGGCGATGACG
The DNA here is from genome assembly GCA_034520925.1 of Halofilum sp. (in: g-proteobacteria). Lineage (GTDB taxonomy): Bacteria > Pseudomonadota > Gammaproteobacteria > XJ16 > Halofilaceae > Halofilum. The sequence goes on from JAXHNC010000009.1 coordinate 22,255, forward strand.
GCGAGACTGATGAAGGTGTCGATCGCGAGCGCGCGCGGTTCGAGCCCATCGGTCCCGCTGCCCAGCATGGGCAACACCGCCAGCAGCGGCAGCAGCGCGATGTACTTGAACAACAGGATGGCGAACGCCGCCCGGCCGTGACGCGTGGTCAGCGCTTCGCGTTCCGCCAGCGACTGCAGCACCAGGGCCGTGGACGAGAACGCGAGGCCCACGCCCACGACCAGCGCCGCGCCGGGCGACAGTCCCAGCATCCACGCGGCGGTACCGAGCGCACCCGAGCAGGCGATCAGCTGCAGGGCACCGAGGCCGAAGACGTTTCGACGGAGCACCCACAAGCGCGCCGGCTGCAGTTCAAGACCGATGATGAACAGCAGCAGCACGACGCCGATCTTCGAGAACTGGAGGATGTCCTCGACATCGGTGATGAGCCCGAATCCATGCGGCCCGATCGCGAGCCCGGCGGCCAGATACCCGAGCACGGAGCCGAAACCGATCCGACGGAACAGCGGCACCGCGATGACCGCGGCGGCAAGGAAGATGGCGGCCTCGTACAACAGGGTCATGGCGGCGGCCCCCCATGGGCACGGCTCGACGAACGGTGCTGCGGTGCGACCCCGGCAATCCGGCGCACCACCACCCCGCCGCCACGATCAACCAGGCCGGGCACGCGGCGGGACGCGGACGCTACCCCCTGGCGCGCCGATCGGCAACCCCGAATCGCGCAGTGCGCCCTCGTGATGCCAGATAACGCAGCAGCCGAAAAGAATTGCCACGTTCCGGGCGCAAGACACTCAAGCGAATAGCCTGCTTATTGAACGATTGATCAGTCAATTCGTTTGCATTTTGTCATGTCAATCATTATAAACAGCGGAAATTACGGACCTGCACAAAAGAATCGATCTCCCGTCTTCTTATAACTGCAAGCACCCGGTCACACGGTTCGGGAACGGGATCTACCGACCGAATGCCTGGCGAGGCACCCTTCGAGAACGGCCAAGTGGCCACGGAGTTTTTATGGTCAGTGGATCAGCACACATCGTCCTCGTCACTGACAGCCATCCGGGCACGTGCGTCGACCTGCATGGCCACCTCGCACGTAACGGTTTCAACGTATTGTCGACAGACAACCCGGATCAGGTTCGAAGCGTTGCCGAGCGTGCAAAAATCGACCTCGTTGTACTCGATATCAGGAACTCCGGCAAAAACGGCGTTTCCTTGTGTCGTTATCTGCGCGACGTGCGTCAGACCGAATCGCGAACGCGCTGCGGTCTTTCTCCCGGGACGCCTCGACCATACCCGGAGCGACCCGCGGATGGTGGGCGCTCGGCATGACCGATCGATGATCGCAGCCGCGATCATCGCATCATTGGTTGCGGCAGGTGGCCTACCGTGATCGACCGCTCAACGACTGTACCCGACCGCCCGATCCGCAGACTCACACGCTCACCGGGTGAGCGGCCCGCGACGCGCGCATGGAACAGGGTGGTCTCGCGGACCGGTTCGTCATCAATCGCGATGATCCGATCGCCGGCCCGCAGGCCTGCGGCCGCGGCGGGACTGCCGGTATGGATCGAGGAGATCGTCAAGCCTGACGGGGACAACAGCGGTGTGTCGAGCTCGACGCCCAGCCAGCCGCGCGGCGGCAACCGTCGTTCCTGCACGCGGTAGAGGAAACGCCGGATCACGGACCCGGGGATGGCGGCGGCGATCGCGGTAGCGGAGTCGGGGCTGTCCCGGACCGCGGTCAACAGCCCGACGAGCCGTCCATCCAGGCCCAGGAGTGCCCCGCCGGAATCACCGCGGCGGAGCGGCGTTTCGACCAGCGTGAGCGGGACATCCGGCAACAGCTCATCGATGACCTGATCGCTCGCCGTAACCGTTCCGGCGCGCGCGGTCATGCCGATCGCCCCGGCCCCGATCGCCCAGACCCGGTCGCCCGCCTGGAGTGAACCGGCTTCCGCGATCGACACCACCGGCCGGTCGAGTCCCGCTGCCTGCAACAGATGGAGGTCGGCGACGGGATCGCGCGCGACCGTTCGCGTCGGGATTATGCGTCCATCCACGCGGACCTCGACCGCCGCCCCGAATGCGGCCACGTGATCGGCGGCCAGGACGAGGCCATCGCGTCCGATCACGACCCCGGATCCGATACTGCCCGCGATCCCGTTGCCGGCGGTGAGGGCGACCACGCCGGGTGCGGCGCTCCGGACCGGGGCCGGCGTCTCACCGCCCGGTTCCACCGCGACCGCCGCGGATGCAAGCACGGCAAGCACGACGGTCGCTGGGACATTGCACCGCCGAGCCTTTCTGCCGGGAGCCGTTCCACGGGACCGGGCCGCTGCTATCACAGCGCCGGGGATCCCCCGAAGACGACCCCGCCACTCATGCCGTCGCATACCCCTCCGTCACCGGAATCGTCACCGGAGCCCCCTCCCGCTTAACCGCCCCCGCCGGACTGACTCACGCACACGCGAGAGACTCCATCGTTATACGTATCGCCGATGAAACTCGTATCGGAGGTATAGGTCTCGGAGAAGCCGCTCCCGTCTATGTGCTCAAAGATCGTGACCTCGAATCCGGCCGCGACCGTAACCGCCGACAGGTCGTCGTTCTGGAACGCCGGTGGTGTATGGCAACCGGGTTCAAGCTCGACCGACCATCCACCAAAGCCCGCATCCTGGTAGACGGCCCCGCCATGGGCCGGTGGCACATACCACGCCGATGGCTCCAGTTGACCCTGATCGATCCGGTTCTTCTGATCCTCATCGAGGTCATCGTATCCGGCGATGCCGGAATAATCGTAATTCGTGTTCTCCATATCGTATTGACTGCATTCGGTCTGCATATCCTGGATCAGCGTGCGACGCGCGGCGTAATCATCGGGCCAGAGTCCCAGTTCGACCAGACTCTCCATGCCCTCGACACCGTCGTGAATCACCTCGTGGGCCTCGCCGTCCGGGTCGTTGACCTCCTCTGCAGTCCGGTTGCGCAGCGCATAATCCATCAGGACACATTCCTTGCGGGGATAAGCGCCCTGGGTCACCGTGGTCTGATTCGCATCGGGGTTGTTGAATGCGTCCGGGCCGCTGGCCTGCGTCAACGGGTTCGTGGCGTTGCTCGGCTGGCCCGTGCTCTCCTTGAAGTAGCCCGAGTTGACACTCAGCATGTGCTCGCTGTGCTCGGTCGGACTCTGCATCCGCACCGTGGCCGTCGCCATGATCGGGATCCGGTCCTCCTGCCGGATCCGGTGCGCGGCCGCACGGATCAGATTGAACCCGGTGCCCGCTGCCGCGCTCCCGAATTCTTCGGCCCAGCCCTCGTTAACCTTCTCGACCAGACCGGGATCCGGCGCATCCTCGGTCCGGTTCACGCAGATGCCCGAGGCGTTGTTGTCGTATGTGCCGGTCAGTGCCGTGTCTTCGTCAACCGTATACGACCAGCCGCCCTGATTGACGTGCTGGTAGAGCGTCACCTCGTATCCGTCGATCACGCTCACCGATGACAGATCGTCATTGCTCAGTCCCATTCCCCGTAGATCGTTCAGCGTGTAGCAGCCCGCACTGAGGCGGAAGTTGCCGCCGGTGTAATCGCCATTTCTGTGCAGGGTCGCGCCCTGCTGCACATGGTCCGTGGCCTCGGCGATACCGATATCGCCGAGCAGGGAATCCAGCCACGGCAGCGGCACGACCGGCCTGTAACCATAGATCACGAGCACCTTCAGCACGTTTGCATCCTGGATATCGCCACGCGCGACCTGCGAATGACTCTGGTACTCGATCGTCTCGGTGACTTCCTTCTGATAGGGCGCGGAGAGGTCGTCGAGCTCATTCTCCATGGCCTGCAGGTAATCGAACCACGCCTGCTCGTATAACCGGGGCCCATCGGTATCGCTTTTGGATATTCCCCAGCAACTTCCAAGAATCGTCGCCGCGAAGCACTTCTCGTCGGTCTGGACGATTTTGTCGACTTCGTTCTCCATCGCGTTGATCGCACTGACAATCACACTGGCATCCACGGGGTCGGACGTACTTGGCCAGTTGGCCCGGGCGATCTGTTCGAGTTCATCGACATCGGTCTCGTGTTCGTCTCCATTGGCATCGTTGACCTTGTGCCAGTTCCACGCGACGCCCTCGGCGCCGGCGCAGGTGGCAATCCCGCTGCAACTGCCATCCGATCCATCCGTGGACGAACCACCGGTGCCGCCGGCAGGTCCCCGACAGACGCACGCACCGGGTTCGTAGCCGGGCTCCACCTCCGAGAGGATGGGGACATCGTGACTCCACAGCACGCCAGCCGCATTGCCATTCCCGCGCAACCACTGAACGAACTGATCGACCGTGATTTCGGAACGGTACTCGGTTATCTCATACGTTTTCTGGTAGCTCTGTGTACCCTGACCAGTCGCCGAATTCATGGCCATTCGTTGCAGACCGGAGTTCGGCAGATAGGGTTCGCCGTCATAGTGGGGGCCCGAAGCCACGCTCATCGCGTCGAAATGTTCGCGCGTGGGATTCAGGATTACGACCTCCGCCAACCCCTGGCCGATCTCGCTCGCCGCGATCGCGCGGGCTTCCTCGGCGAGCGCATCGCCAGCCGTTCCACCCCCCGGGCACGTTCCCCCATCGATAATGCACACCGGCGCGGCACCGTCATCCGCATGCGCGCGGGCCTCGGCGCCGTACAGCGGCGCGATCCCGCGCGCCAGACCATCATGCAGCGCATCGGGTGCGGCTCGGCCGACCGCGCCTTCGCGCGCCGACATCAGGGCGGCGTGCTTGACCGTCACGCGGGTCTGCTCGAGGCGGATGTACTCATAGACGCCGCTGATCAGCAGGAGCAGGATCGGCAGCGTGATGATGGTTTCCATCGCCGAGACGCCCTGCTGGCGGAATGCGGTCGCCCGCAGGCGTCGCCCAACGGTTTGCCTGGTCATATCGCGACCTCCCCGCGCCATGCGGCGCGCCTGGATTTCGTATCGAACGCCCGCGCCAGCGACGACCGCGTGCGGAATCTACCGGGCAGGCGACAGAGGGCGGTCATCGCATCGGGACGGCGTCCCGGGTCCGGGTCGAGGAGCTCCTGAAACCAGCGTCGCCATGCCCTCGGAAGCCCTCCCTCTGTCTTCAGCGTATTCAGTGCCCCCGGCCGTAGACCGGTGAAAACCTCGTGGATCACGGTGCCCGCCTGAAAGAGATCAGCCGGATCCGACCAGTCATTGCCCGGTGCCTGCTCGGGCGCCCTATAGGCGGGTTGTGGCAAGCGTCGCCACGGACGCGCCCGCTGCCAGGCATTACCGAAATCGATCAGCGCCACGCGCGCGGCATCCCGCCGACGGTCGACAATAATGTTCCGCGCCGCCACATCGCCGTGGACGATCCCGTGTTCGTTGTGCAGGTAACGCAGATGTTCGATCAGTCCGAGCGCGATCGCCCGAGCGGCTTCCGCACCAGCACCGCGCCACGCCGCGGCAACGGTCTCCCCGGGCAGCCAGCGATAGCGGAGCCAGGGCGACGAAACGGTTACATCCGCCGACAGCAGTTCCGGCAAACCCGGACGGGCAAGCCGGGCGAGCAGCGAAGCTTCACGTTCCAGAAGGTGGCGATACGTCGAACAGGATGCGGATTCTGGCGGCAGGCGTTTCAGGATGCTCACCGGCCGCCCATCCGCGGAATGCTCGACGAGAATGTCGCAGACCGACCCGCGTTCGATCAGCGCCACGGCCCCGCCATTGGCATATGCGTCAGTCACCGGACTTCCCGTCGACACCGCTCGCAAGCCCGACCGGTGCCGGCCGACCGGTGTGGCGGTACAGGGCATCGAGCAGATCGCCCATCTGCTTCTCGAGCACCTCGCCGTCACGACCGCGCTCGAGATAGCCCAGTTCGGCGGCGGCCTGACTGAGACGCACCATCGCAAGGTTATAGCGCACGCGCGGGAGCGGGACGTCGGTCAATCGCAGCGCTTTCGTGTAATGGCTTGCGGCGATCTCATAACGCCCTTCCCGATAGGCGGCATTGGCGGCGCGCGTATGGATACCCGCGTCGTCGGGCGCCTGTTCCAGGACGCGCTCGAGCTTCTGGCGCGCCGCGGAATACCGGCCCGCCTCGTAGTCGCGCCGGGATTCGTCCACCAGTTCAAGCAGGCCCTGTTCACCCGTTGCGGCACGCGAATCATTGCCACCGCCAGTGGCACAGCCCGCCCCCGACAACAATGCGGCGATCAGACAGAGGAATCTCAATCGAGTCATTATCATGCGTTCACTCCCGGTACATCCGGTATTGCTCGAGCTTTGCAACCGCCTGCCGATGCCAGCGCGAATGCTCGGGTACGATGTCGGTAATCTCGCGCCACACACGGGCAGCGTTGCCGAGATCCACGGGTTCCAGTCGATAGGCGAAATCGAAACGCTCGGCCGCCTTCTGGTCGAGACGACGCTGTAGTGCGCGAGCCTCTTCGTGCTCGCGCAGTGCGAGCAGTTCGTCGGCCCAACGGTAGGCTTCCAGGTTTTTCCCGGCATCGGCGGCCCCGTGCATGCTCGCCGCCATCGCATCCACTACGGCACCGCGCAAGCGGTTGTAGTAGACGGACGGTTCCGCCAGATCGAGGTCTTCCTCTTCCAGGGCCGCCAGCTCGTCCAGCCGCTCATCGGCCACCATCAGACGGTCACGGCCGAGCGCTCCACGCGCGGTTCCGTAAAGATCGAGGCCGTGGTCCACACGCCCGGCGAGCCAGCGAAGCCCCCGTGCCTCCGGGGTTCCCGTCATCACCGATCGCTGCGCGACCTCGCGCATCGTCCGTGCCGCGCGTTCACCTGCACCATCACGATAGAGCCGCATACCGCGCCCACGTGCGGCGGCCCCGATGGCGCCGACATCCGGGCGGGCCGGTGCGGGTTCCGGCGCCGTTTGCGCACTGGAATCGGGTGCCGCCTCGGCCGGCGTCGCGTACGCCTTATCCCAGGAGGCACGTACACGATCGATCAGGGCCGTCGGCGGCAGGCTTGACTCCACATCGGTGAGATCCACATCGCGGTCGTGCTCCGGCTGCCAGTCCGCGGCGCCGGCCAGCGCTTCCGCGAGCGGATTGAGCCGGTTCGTCCGCTCGATATCGAGCGCGGGGACCTGTTCGGCAGTGGGGGCCTGCACGTCCGGGGCGAGCAGATCCATCAGGAATGCACCACCGCCAATGACCCCGGCCAGGGCAAGCGTGCCCAGACCCATAAGCGTAGCGAGGCGACGATTGCGGGTCCGCGCCGGCTGCTCGTTGGGCGCGAGTTCGTGCCAGTCGAGCGTGAACACGCGATCGTCGATATAGAGTGCATCTCCGTTCGACAGCACGGCTCGGTCGACATCGTCCCGGTTCACCGCCATGCGGGCGGCCGGACGGATCCGCTCGAGCACGAGGCCATACTCCTCGGCGACCATGCGCGCATAGACACCGTCCGGGCCGGCCCCATCGAGCGCAACGTCGCACTCGTTACCCCGCCCGATCGTCACGGGGAGCCGATAGACCGGCGTCGCTATGCCACGGTCCTCATCGCGCAGCGTCAACACGGGTCGACCGGTTACCGGCGCCGCCTCCGCAAATCCCCCCCGCGCTTTGCGCCTCGTCCCAACTTTCGGGGGTCGGCGTGCGCTCTTCTTCGGCGTTGCGATTGTCATCGCTCATACCGAGCCCCCTGAATCGATGTTTCATTATCCGCGACCACGGACGTCGACAGTTGATCTCCTTCGGCAAGTCCGCGTGAATCGCACTCGCCCGCCCGCAGTTCCAGAACGGCGACACAGCCGCGCGGCGCGAACCCGAAACGCCCCGGACGCAGGTTGCGCAGTACGCGCAGAATCATGCCCGCGCGATCCATGAAGACGACATCGATCGCATAACGCATACCGATCGTATGGACGCTCCCGCACGGTTGTATCCACAGACCGCTCCCCCCGGGCAGACAACGGGTCCCCAGAAGGCCGCGCAGCCGTTCGCCGAACCGCCGCGCCATCCGCACATGATCGGCTACCAGTCGGCCACGACTGGAATGAATGGTCACGATTGACGGTGTCTTTTGACTCATCGAACATTCATCCAAAAAAGGATCCTGCTCCGGAACTGAAGAATTTCACGGCGATCGGAAAGAACACGATGATCATCGTCGTCGGAAGAAGAAAAATCACGAGTGGAAACATAAGCTTGACCGGCGCCTTGTTGGCCATTTCCTCCGCTTTCTGGAAACGCTCGTTGAGCCGCTGCGTTGACTGGGCGGCAAGCGTATCGACCAGCGGCGCACCACTCTCCTCCGCCTGGTTTACGGCACCGACGAAATTCGTAAAAGCGCCAAGCCCAATCCGGTCCCCGGTACGCGACAGGGCATCGCGTCGCTGCACGCCCGTGCGAATGTCCCGCATCGTGCGTTCGAGCTCATCGCGTAACGGCCCCTTGCGCATTTTGTTGACCGAATGCTCCATTGCGGCCGTAAACGTCAAACCGACTTTCAGGCAGAGCAGCAATAGATCAAGGAAAAACGGGAAATCCTTCTGAATCCGATGCTGCCGCTTCTTGATCCGGTCTCGAACCGAGATATCCGGGTACTTGTACCCGAGCACCACGGCGCCGAGCGCCGCCAGTACCATGTTCTGCCACCCCAGCCCCAGCGCCGGACCGATAACCAGGAAACACGCCACACCCACAATGGCGCCAAACCAGCGACACGCCACCATTTCTTCGGGCCGGATGGCGTACGCGAGCCCGGCATGGTTCAGTTTGTCCAGCGTTGTCCTGCGATTGGTCGCCGATATCGGAAGCAGCGGCATCAACGGCGTCATCAGTGACACCGGGATGCGGAATCCCGAGGGCATCGGGTCCTTCCACGAATCATCCGACTTCGGCATGAATGTATAGGCAAACGCGACCACACCGACTGCCACGGCCGTCGCCAGTCCGATCAGACCGATCAGCACGAACTCGGAACTGAGGAAGGGATTAAACATCGATATTCACGATCTTCCGGATTACGAGAAAACCCACCACGGTCAAAAACGCGACCACGAACAGCGTCAGCCAGCCATAGATCTCATCGAAGAGGTGGGCCATCGCTTTCGGTTCCTGCAGATTCAGGGCGAACCCCACCAGAATCGGCAACGAGGCCATCGTCCAGCTTTGCGCTCGTCCGGTAGCGGTCATCGAACGGATCTTGCCCTCCACCTGCGCCTTGGTCTGAAGCGTATGGGCAAGTGCCTCAAGGGAATCACCGAGATTTCCACCTACGCTGCGTGACAGCGAGATGGCTGCCGTGAGCAATTGGAGCTCATCGCAGTTCAGCCGTGTCTCGAGGTCATGCAGCGCTTCATCGAGATCACGCCCAAGCTGATACTGCTGGAGGACGAGCTGGAATTCCTGACAGATCGGCTTGGGCTGGCGCTGGGCGACCTGCTCCAGCGCGCGGACGATATTGCCGCCGGATTTCAGGGAACCCGACATCGTGCGCAGCGCGTCCGGCAACTGATAAATGAATTCGGCTTCTCTGCGCTGGATGAGATAGCGTTGAAAAAGTCGCGGTGCGACCAGGCCGCCAATGAAGCCGATGACGCTGCCCGGAACTCCCATGCTCAGGTAACCAAGCGTCATCAATCCAAGCGTGCCGCCGATGGTCATGAGGATCAGTTTCTGCAGGCCAATCCCGATAAACGAGTTCCGCAGCTTGACGTAGGAGATCGATATGACCCGGTTGTTGTACGCCTGAACGCCACCGAAAATGGCCGCCAGCGCCAGCAGGGTCCCGATGACCGCTGCCAGACCGACGGCAATCATGATCAGCATCGGCGTGCTCATGCCACTGATTCCTCGCCGGATTCTTCGAGATTTCGGAATATGCTCCAGTCGAGATCGAGGCCGGCATCGCGGAGTTCCTGATAGAACCCGGGGGCGTAGCCGGTGCCTGTGTGGAAACCGGTAACCATACCGTTACCGTCCAGTCCGGTCCGTTTATACGTAAAGATCTGCTGAAGCGAGATCACGTCGCCTTCGAGCGTTCCGACTTCGTGGATATCGGTGACCAGGCGACGGCCGTCACTGAGTCGTGTGATCTGCACGATGATATCGACCGCGGCTGCGATCTGTTCCCGAATGGCGCGTGACGGCAGCTCCATACCGGACATCATCACCATGACTTCGAGTCGGGATAACATATCGCGCGGCGAATTCGCGTGCCCTGTGGTCAAGGATCCGTCATGGCCGGTATTCATGGCCTGCAGCATGTCCAGCGCCTCACCACCGCGACACTCGCCAACCACGATCCGGTCGGGGCGCATGCGCAGGGAGTTCCGGACCAGGTCGCGGATCGACACCTCCCCGGTACCTTCCACGTTCGCCGGACGTGATTCGAGCGACACGATGTGATCCTGGGCAAGCTGCAGTTCCGCGGAGTCTTCGATCGTGACAATACGTTCCGTTTCCGGAATAAAGTCGGAGAGTACGTTCAGCGTGGTGGTCTTACCGGAGCCAGTGCCGCCGGAGACGACGATGTTGCGGCGATATTTGACACAGACCTCAAGGAACTGGCCCATCGCCTGCGTAAGCGAACCGAACCGGACAAGGTCATCAACACGCAGACGTTCCTTCGCGAATTTCCGGATCGTCAGCGTCGGGCCAGTCAGCGCCAGCGGGGGAATGATGGCGTTTACCCGGGATCCATCGGCGAGCCGCGCATCGATCATCGGATTACCTTCGTCGATCCGGCGCCCGACCGGGGTCACGATGCGATCGATCACGTTCATGAGTGCGGCGTCACTCGAGAACCGATTGTTCGACAATTCGACTCGACCTTCGCGTTCGACATAGATCCGGTCCGGGCCATTGACCATGATTTCCCCAACCGACTCGTCGTCGATCAGCGGCTCGATCGCTCCGAGGCCGATCGCCTCGGAGACCACCGCGGTCAGCAATGCATCCCGATCGATCTCGGCCGGGACCCGGATTTCGCCCTGGTCAATCAGGTGCTCGGCCGCCGAGCGCGCCTCCTTGCGGATCTCATCGGCCGACATCTGGTCGAGTGAACCGCGGCGGCGCAGATCGAGGAAATCCAGGATGCGCCGCTGGATCTCCTGCTTGAGCTGCTGGATACCGTCCGCCCCCGACGCTGGTGTCCTTTCCGCCGGGGCTGACTGACTGGCCGGAGACGGGACCGTCTCTTCCGCCGGCGAGCGAAGCCGGACAAAGACGTGGCGCCCAAGTCGAACCGCGACTCCTGGCTGCAGGGGCGTGCGCGTCGTGACCGCCTCACCGTCGATCCAGGTGCCGTTGGTACTGCCCATATCCTCGATTTCCGCCCGCTGGTCATCGATTTCGACCAGGCAATGCCGGCGTGAGAGCAGAGCATCCTCGATACGGATGTCGCTCTGCTGCCCTTTCCCGATGATCGTACGTCCGCTCGGGAGCGGTACCTGGCGCGTATCACCACCACTGGTTTCTATAACAAGTTCGTACATACCGGGCCTCAGTCGAATATTCCGAATTCAAGATCAGCGTCCGCCTCGTCGACCATGGTTCGCCCCTCGGCTTTCAGGCGCTGCATACGCGGTGATTCGGCCGTCACGAGATAAGGCGTAACGATAATTACCAGCTCGGTACGCTGATCCCTGAACGATCGGGATTTGAACAATTCGCCCAGAATGGGGATGCGGCTGATTCCAGGTACGGCTTCGACGTCTTTGCCTTCCTGCCGACTCAGGAGGCCTGAAATGACCATGGACTGACCTTCCCTGGCATTCATCACGGTATCGGTATTCCGCGTGGTCAGGCCGGGCTGTCCATTGATCGAGATGGAGTTGTCGATCGCCGATACCTCGACACCGACTTCCGTCCGGATCAGACCGCTCGCTTCCGTCTCCGGTTTGATATTCAGTGAAATCCCGAAGTCCTTGTACTCGATGCCGACATTTCCATCGCCATCGATGGTCTGCACGGGGATCTCTCCTCCCGAGTGGAAAGAGGCCTCCTGGCCGGTCACGGTTGTCAGCCGCGGTTCGGCGAGCAGCCTGGCGACGCCGGACTGACGCATGAGGTTGATGACCGACTGCCAACTTCCGGCCCACCCAGCGAAGTCGTTGGAACCCACATCGGCCGGCAAAGCGGACGCGCCGCCGGTAAGCTCGAGATCGGCGGGCAGTTCGGGGCGGAACACGGAATTGGTATCCCAGTCGTTGAGCCAGGCGAATATCGGACCGGAGAAAGTGTTGTCCCAATTAATCCCGACGCGGTCCATTTCATTACGACTGACTTCCAGAATTCGAGCCTCGATCAGGACGGTTGCCTCCAGGGTAAGCGATGGCTCTTTGACCTGATTGATCACTTCACTGAACTGCTGCGCGAGTGATTCCGCACGGTCGTAATCGATCTGGCGTTTCGCCTGCCCGGTGATGGCAACGCGGTTCTCACTTAATGCGACTACGCGTACACCGGAGACGTCACCGAACAGTTTGTTGAGTTCGCTTGCACTGACCGTTTCACGCTCGTCGCCTGCGCGGCCTTCGACACGCAGGCGGTAACGTACGTCGTTGCCCTCCGTATCCCAGACGCGCAGATCACTGGCGCCCGCACGTTTGCCGATGAGAAGGATCTGCCCGATCCGGGGGAATGCGCGCACATCGACGAGACCGCGCGTCCCGAGCGCGACCCGCTCCACATCCGGCGTCTCGACGACCTGCGTGCGGCCCACTTCCACGGCAATTGTGTCGTGGTAGTCATCGGCACTCGCAACGGCCGGCCCCATTACGGTCAGAATGGCCGTGAGTGCCGAGAGCAGGCGCAACGTCCCAGGTCGCGATGGAATACCGGGTTTCATCGTCATCTCGCACCTCCGGTACTCATCCCGCTCTGCTGCATCTGTTGGATTTGCTGCATCTGCTGCAACTGGCGCATAAACTCACGCTGGGCGGCTGCGGATCCGGCTCCACCGGCTGGGGTGTCCGAGCGACCGGAAGGCGATACGCCCTGGATGATCTCTACCTGCGGCCCCCGGTCGGGCTTGCGCTCCGCTCCGATGTAGTCGGCGAAACGGCCGTTGAACACATCCTCGGCGGTGGTTGCTTCGTCGAGCATCGGCGTGTCATCTCCCGGGTTGCGCAGGGTCACGACCAGATTCCCCAGCTGTTGACCTTCGGTGATCTGGCGTGCCTGTTTGGGGGTGACCTTCACGGTGACACTGCGATACTGGTTGTTGGCGCGCTGATCCCGGGTAACCGCGGCCTGTGAGCCGGTTGCGAGAATTTCGACATTCCCGATCAGGGGCAGAAGCACACTCCCCTCGGGTCCGCGCGTCTGGATCAACATGTCCACCCGATCCCCCGGAACGAGCAGCCCGGCGATTGCGGATGTCCCACTGACCGCCACGGTCAGTGCCCGCATTTCCTCAGGGACCGAGCGCGAGAATGAACCGATCGCGCTCGACCCCGGATCACCAACGAAACTGGAGACAAGCGGCGTGCCGCGGGCGACCGGGACCCGAACGGTCTTGCCGCCATACTGATCGAACTCCCGTGGCAGAATCGCGGTGCTGGTCACGAATTTTTTGGGGATTTCCCGAACAAGCATTTCGCGTTTTACGAGCCGCTCCCCGGCCGCGAGATCACGACCGGGGACGACGACCGGCACGAGTTCGTACTCGGATCGGATCTCGGCGCGAAATGCCTGTTTCCTCTGCTCGATGTACTGATTCGTGAAGTACGCGGCGACGCCACCCACGAGCAGCGCCAGCACCAGAAGCACGAATCCCACCACGACTTTTCGCTGCAATTTATTCCCCCCCGGGGCCTTCCGTTGTACTGCCGCACTTCAACCGCCGTATTACGGTTCGATCACTGTTCAGCCATCACGTCGGCGTAGGACTGATATTCGATCTCCATCGCATCGAGCACGGATGGCGTCCCCCCGGCCTGCTCCCCGCTCGGGCTTTCGTAGTCCACACCCACCACGGTCGCCCATACCATCATGGCCGCGAACAGACTCAGCGATGACGTACTCGGTCATGATCGATCCGCCCTGGAGACGGCGTCTCCGTCGCAACGATCCTGCAATCCGCTTTCCCCGCCTCATGGCCGTTTCCTCCATGCACCACGACGACCGACTGCTCACGCCGGTCGCGTTGATGCGCGATCAGTATCTGTAAGCGCTGCCCATCGCGGCTGTATCGCAGATTCGCGCGTGTTCGCATCGCGGGCCCCTCGCGCCCACCGGCCCCGATTCCCTCGCGCTTCCATCCCTCCGATTCCAGGTTACGGCGGAAATCGTCGACGAGGATTCCCGGGAGATGCTCGCTCTGCCCCATCAGGGTCTCCGCCGGGATACCCGCGTCGTCGTATCCCATGCGGCTTTTGATCTCCACCGAATCGGGTAGCGGCAACTCGGTCGAACGGTCACTCGCGACCGTCTTCGGCTGCGCGATAACGGACAGATACCCGGTCGTGAACCCGTCGCGCTCGCCGACCTGCAGACGCACGAAATACGGCCCAAGACCGCCATAGAGTTCGGCAAACCCTCCCCGGACGTCACTGTGGGGGGCCAGCACACCCAGACGCCTAAAGCGGCGCTTGTACGCCGATACGATTTCGTCGAGGTCCCGTCGTGACTCGAACTGCTGAATCTGCATCGGCAGGCCGTTGTTCGTCATCCGACGGGCGACCCATTCCAGTTTCACTCCCGGGACTTCGCCGATCCGGGGCATGCCCTCCTGGAGTTCTTCGACGGTATATTCCCGATCCGGCGCGAACGGCAGCATCGATGCCGTATCGTCCTGCGAAGCCGCGGCCGGGGCCAGCGCCATGGCAACCGCGAGTAGCGGGTACCGCAGAGTCATCGACAAAGATTCGCGCAGGGAATTCATCTTCATTCCGCCACGATCGGATCGTAGTTACCGTAGACATCCATGGGTCCATTCAGTCCGGGGAAGTCGTCATAGTCATACAGCCTCACCCGGTTGAACGGGATATCGGCCGAGTTCTGATCGAGGCTCGGCCACATGGCGTTGATCTGACCGACGAACGGCGCGAAGTTGCTCCAGCGATCGACGGCCTGTTTGCCGGTATCATCCAGTGGCGCCTCCCCTACGGCGTAGTTCGCGCCCGCGGCCATTCCGAGGCTCGCCATTCCCGCGGCGACCTTGACCAAACCAAGGGCGTCCAGGTTATGAACCTTTTTCTGGAAAACGTCCTCGTTCTTCGGAGACCAGGGATTCGTCTGCAATGCCGTGGTCGTTGACATGGTCATGGTCGCGCCCAGTTCCTCGCCGAGCGGATCGCCGCCCATCATTTCTTCCCCATCCAGTGGATTGGCATCGATACGGCCCGGACTGAACAGATTCTTCACCTGGACCCGGATCGTCACCGCCGCCAGATTCTGGTCGCTCAACTGCAGATTCATGGTCTCGTTGAGCGCACCGAGATTGATCATCTCCCCGCGAGTGGCGAGTGGATCCATCACGGTCCAGCGATCCGGCTCGGTCATTTCCTGTCGGGCGAACGTTGCGTCGGGCCTTACCTGCGCGGCGAACATGCTCGGGTCGCTGGCGCTCTTCTTTGCGTCACTCCAGTTGACGAATTCGGGCACCTCGAATTCGCTTTCGACGAGCGCCTGTGCCTCGCCATCGGTACCGTCAAGCATCAATTGCCGACGGTTTTCGCCAACGCGGAGTAACGCGTGCCGCGCGATCTCCGAATCGGTCCGGGTAATCGTGAGATCGGCCTCATCGACGCCGTCCTCCGCGTTCCATGGCTCCTCATCACGGTCCGACCACACCGACCGTTCCCAGGCGACGTAACGCCCGACCTGGTCCAGCCACTGCTGTATTTCGGCATAACGAAACATCGCCACGATCCCGGGCAGAAACATCAGGATCGTCGCTGCCGCAATGACGGTTTCCACACTCGCCTGGCCGCGGCTGCCGTGTTTCCCACTCTTTGCCCGGATCATGCCACCCCCGCTCATTCGCGCTTGATCAGCCGAGCCTCCCAGAAGGGAGCGAACACGTTCGCGAACTCCCCCTGGTCGCGCGGGAAGAACTGGCGCTGGATCGACGACCCGAACGTCCACGTCAGCTGTTTACCGAACCAGTTCTCCAGCAACCCATAGCTGCCCTTTGTGTAAGGTCCGGTATCGTCATTCGGAATACTGCCCTGATTCGTGTCGCCTCCCGCCCACGCACGCAGGCCAATGTCACTCGCGGTCTGATTGTCTTCCGGCTGGGCGAAGTGCCTTGGTCGATCACCGGGCGGGATGTACGAGGGCAGGAAGAAGATGCTGGAATCTTTGCGGTCGGCCGCCGCGGCACCGAGTTCGTCCGCGTACGGGGAATTTGGCTGGCGGTAATAATAGATCTGCGCTCGCGACGCGTGTTTCAGATCGACGGTTCGGGCGTTCAGATCGATACCGAAGAGGTCCGATGACATGTCGATCGCCGGGTCGCCCGATTCGGTTTTCTCGAGTCCGACCTCCACCCACATCTCCGGCGGGCCGATCCCGAGATGCGGCGCCGACGGCAGCGTGAAATACGACCAGACCCCTTGATAGTAGCGGTACCATTCGTCGCGCAGATTCGCCTCACCTTTCGCGAAGGTCGTCCCTACCTGGGTGCAGGTCGCTTTCAGCGGAGTGAAGCAGGCCTTGCCGAACGCATAGAACGGCATGATCCCGCCGGCGAATCCGCCCAGGAAGTGCTCATTGGTGAACCAATCCATAATGAACGTGCCATGGCGGATCTCGTCAGTCGCCTCCCAGTTCATACCCGACAACTTGTCGCCGAGATTACCCGAGAGCATGTTCCCCGCCAGCTCGCTGAAGTGGTACGCCTGACCGGCACTGGTATTCGATACCGCATCCGCCAGTGCCTGAACGCTGCCGAATTCACCCAGCATGCGTTGCAGGCCGAGTGCAGCCAGGCCGCCTCCCTGGTTCACACCACCACCGACACCCGGAAAACCGGCCACCCGGCGCCAGCCGTCCGGCTGATCGTTCAGTGGCTGGGCATGGCGTTTAAGCAACTCCTTTGCGCTGCTGCCCTGCCAGGTCAGTTCGGAACTGCGGGATTCGGTTTCGTTTTTCCACCTGGAGCGCGTCGTACCGGACCCGCCGATTTTTATGGATGTTGAATCGGCATGTTCGACCGCCCAGTTGAGGGGCATTGGCGCACAGACCGGTCCTGCCAGTGCGCAGAAGCGCCAGCCACGCGCGAAAAACAGGTAATAGGCGTCCTTGTTCGCAGCGGTTCTCAGGTAGTTGTCCATCAGCGAAGTACTGTGATTCGTGAAGGACGTCTCGGCGTCAATCAGTCCACCCAGTACGGGAATCTCGCGCACGAAAGCACCCACCCCGCCTGCAACGATTTCGGGTACCGCGATTTCAGCGCTGCCATCGAGCCCCGGACGTTTCGGCAGCACCCAGCTGTAGAAACCATCAGGCAGGAGTGTCTCTTCGGGGTAATCGACAGAGACGGTGTAGCCGGGGTCGTGGGCCTCCGCGACCTCTCGGGCGATATCTTCCATGTCGCCATTCGCCGTACCCCACACCGCCCACTGGCTCGCGGCGTACAGGCCATTCATGATATCGATGGGGATGGCCATATACCCGATGGCCTTGGCCGCTACATCGAGCGTTCCGCTGACCGGCCCCTTGTTCTTCTTCTTCCAGGGTTCGATCGCGAGCGGCTCGTCCCCGCCGCTGCCGCCGCTGGCCGAGCCGCTGTCGCTATCGGAATCCAGCGTGCTGTCGTAACTCGAGCGGCGGGCCGGATCACTGAGTACCTCATAGGCGTTCTGGACAGCCTGGAACTGCGCGGTCGTATCGCGATCGGGATTCCGGTCGGGATGGAGCTCACGCGCCTTGGTGCGATAGGCCGAACGGATTTCCGCCTGCGAGGCGTCTCGCCGCACACCGAGCGTGTGGTAGTGACTGCCGATCGGCGCGGCACCGTCGTTCGCGCTGGATTGCCCGTCGCATTCGCCAGCGCCATGAGTATCGTTGCCGCCGCTGACCTGACCGTCTTCATCGATGCTGCCGTCGCGGGCGGTAACGGCATATTCCTCATAGTTGTCGGGTGACCGGTACGGGCAGGTGATTTTGCCCATTTTGTCCGAAGCCACTTTCCCGAGCTGTCGGAACATCCCCTTCCCGCCAGTATCGACATAGGCGACAACCTCGGAGAGATTGCGAGCCCAGCTCGAGTAGGTGGTAAGCAGTCCACCGGCGATCGCGTTGGCGACCATCGCCCGGTTCGTATAGGCGATGAAGTTCATATGACGAGCGCCCTCGACCGCCGCGCTGTAGGCCGACGCGTCCGCGGCATCGACGATGCCCGACTTGGACAGCGTGATCTGCGTCGTGTGATAGGCGTAGATGGTCGCGGTCGCGAGAATGACGATCCCTGCGAGGGCCACGGGGAGGACCTGTCCGAACTGTCGGACGCGATGCGCGCGCGACGCCGAACGGCGAGCAGTTACGGGATTACGTCTGTGCATATGCACCTCCCCGCCCACGACAAGCCACCGCTCCGTGGTGCCCGCCTGGGGGCGACTGCGCTGGGGATGGGCTGGCGCCCATCCCGCACGATCAATATTGCTCGCCAGGATCCGACGGATATCGGATCAGGGCCGTTTTTCCGGAACGGAGCCGTCGGCACCGCTCGGGGAAAACGACCCGCCGGACCAGTGCGGATCCGGCAGGCCGCCATTGCGCGGATCAGTTGGCCGCGTCTGCGTCGTCGTTGTAGGTCGACAGACCCTGCGCGTCACCGTTCGACTGGCCGGTGGCGCCGTCCGCCGCAGCACCGGCATCCGTAACATCGCCATCGGCGTCGCCGCCGGCGATCGCCTGGGCAAGCGCGCTCACCTGACTTTCGATCGCACTGCCGAAAAACCCGAATGTGCCGATCGCGGCCACGGCGATCAGTGCCGTAATGATGATGTACTCGGACATGCCCTGACCGGCCTGGCGGTTGAGGGCGCGTGGATGGATCTTCGTTGTACGCATAGTTACCTCCGTAACGGTCGGGGTCCTGAGTCGCGCTCGTCGTTTATTAATCGAAGTGACGACGGACCGCCTCCCCCTTTTGCTTTGCGTGTCGCCGAAAACCGCCTTGTCAGCGCGGTCAATCGACCAGGTACCGAGCGTTTCATTCAAGTGCTGGGTCTCGAAACATCGAAGTGCGATACTCACGGCGTCGATGGTCAAGTACCGGGCAAGCGCTGCATGAATCGCCGGGCGACTGCAGTTAACGAAGGGCGATCTTTCAAGTCAACGCCATGCGAGGTCGATACACTTGATACAAAATCCGTTACATTTTTGCAGGGACCATTTCCGCGGCGTTCCCGAATCAAAAAATGCGATTCGCACACGTGCACTTCGTTACATTTGTATGAAACGCACGTGTCTGAGAGCCCGTGTGGCGGCACAGGCCGACATCTGGAAGGCGGATCTGGGTCTGGGGCTGAGTCTGGTACTGCTTGTGGCATCGGCAACGATACCCACCGATGCCCGCGCGGATCTTATGATCGAACTCGAACCGATCGATCGTCAGCCGACCCGCTTACTCGTGCAGCCACCTCGGGTCCGTCTGGAAATGGCGGATCAGCGTTATCGTCTCTATGACGCCGAACTGGATGCGATGGTCAGCGTCTTTCCGGAGTACGGCGTTTTTTACGAAGAGGATCTGGCGGCACTCGAACGCGAACGCGCCGCATTCCTCAAAGACCTTCGACAGAACCGGGAGGCGATCGAGGAACGGGTCGCACGGGCCCCGGAAGGAGTCCGGGCACGCTGGCGGGAGATGGTCGCGCAGTGGCGACTCGACGAAGCTTCCGATGCCCCGGGGTCACCGCGGGCTGAAATCGACAGCATCGATGAACGGAACGCGGAGGAGGCGCGCGCCGGCGGATTCCGATGCACCGTGAATCGGATCGAACTCGCGGGACGCGACGAGCAAATGCGCGCATGCCTGGCGGATCCGGAAGATATGGGGATCGACCGATCGGATCTCGATACGCTGGCCGCGATGTTCGATTACCTTGAACGCCAGCGAATGGTGGCCGGCCCCGTACCAGACGATGCCCCCGGCCTCCCCCCGGGGCTGATCGCGGAGTTGATCGAACGCACCGGTCAGATGGTGCTCGGAGCGGCGCGCTGGAAAGGAGAGGACGAGGGAACCGGCTGGGTGGTCACAGCACTTTGGTCCGCCAGACTCGAGCCCTCACGCTTCGCGGTCGAAGACGCATATCGCCACGTCCAACCGCCATACGGACGCTGATCGCCGACACCGTCTGCGGCCCGACCGGCCAATCGGCCAGCACACTCAGCGGCGATCAACGACGCAGCGGGCAACGCTGGCGAGCAGGGTCTCTGCGTGCACCGGCTTGAGAAGGATTTCGGGCCCTTGACCCGGGACCCCACCTAGATCCCCCGTACCGGGGCCACTCGTAATCAGAACAGCCGGAAGGCGGCGCCCGACACGCTGGCGGACCGCTTCTACCACGGCATGTCCATCGAGATTCCCGGGCAACCGGATGTCGGACACGACGATCGCCGGACGGTCGTTCGGATCGAGCCCCGCCAGCGCCGTCTCACCGGAGGCGTAACTCGACACGCGACAGTCAGCGGTGGAGAGCGTTGTCTCCATCGCTATACGCACCTCCGGATCATCCTCGACGACCATCACGTGGCAACCGGCCAGGCAATCGGTTGCGAGGGATTCCGATTTTTCCGGCTCCGGAGTCCGATCGGGCCCGGTAGCAGGCAGCCGCAGATGCACCCGCGTCCCTCCGCCCTCGGTCGACATGATCTTGACCTCGATATTCATCAGCTTACATAGACGGTGCACGATCGCCAGCCCGATCCCTAGCCCCTCGCTGCGCTGCCGGGATTCATTATGCAACTGGTAGAACTCGTCGAAGACACGCTGGCGTTCCGTCGCCGGGATGCCAGGGCCCGAATCGAGCACATCGATCTCGATCATAGCGCCACGCTGATCGAACACGACACAGACATCTCCTTCCTCGGTATAACGCAGCGCATTGGACACCAGATTGTCCAGCACACGGCCGAGCAGGACCGGATCGGCCCAGCCCCAGATATCCGGGCAATCGACCTCGAGATCGATTCCCTTGTGATCGGCTATAGGGATGAACTGCGAGTAAACCCGCTCGGCCAGATGTTCGAGATCGACGCGCTGCATGTTCACATCGACCTCGCGCGCATCCATACGCGACATATCGAGAAGCTGATTGAACATCCCGGTCAGCGCGGCTATCGAGTGTTCGACTTTTTCATAAAGATCATCAGTTTCCGAATTGGTCGATTTCTGGCGCAGAAGATCGGTGTACAGGCGCACCGATTGCAGCGGCTGGCGCAGGTCATGGCTGATCGCGGCCAGCAGCTGCGATTTCGCGCGACTCGCGGATTCTGCGCGCTCTTTTTCCGCGCCCAGATTCAGGGCGAGCTCGTGATTGTGGAACTGCATCAACACGCTCCGCCGCAGTCGGCTCCAGGAAAGCAGGGCAAGCCCGAGGTAGATCCCGTATGCCACCAGGCCCATCGCACCGATAATGATGAAAGATTGACCGAACATCATGATCGTGAATGACAGCATCAGAAGAGTAGGGGTCGTGAATGCGATATAGGCGGCCGGCCAACTGGAATACAGCGCGATCGTGCCAGCGGACACGCCAACCAGCGTCATACAGATCCCAATAAACGTTACCGGCTCCCCGGCATCCATGAAGATAACGGGCAGAGCCCCCCACGCTACGCCGGCCACGAAGGTCGCGCCGGTATACACGCGGGCCCAGAACACGTTGCTGGCGGCAGGTGCGAGTTCCAGGCGCCAGGCCGCGTACACAAGCGCCCGCGCGAACAGGATTACGGCGATAACAGAAGACCAGAGAATCAGCGTGTCGGTATCGACATAGGGATACAGCAGAGCAATGACCAATCCGCCGACAAGCACGCTCGGTACAATGACCAATGGAACGTTCTGAAACAGAATCTCGACGAGTTCATCGGAAAGAGCGGCATGATCGACTGCACTGACACCGCCGCCTGCATCGTTCGTTTCGAACATGGATTGTTCTCTCCGCCCCCGTCGGGCCGCCCCGGGCATACCTCGAACATGACTGCGACGATCCGGCCTGCCGGATTGTCATGTACATTTCGTTCCATTGGCACACGATCGGCATGAGGCGTCAAGCGAGCGCAAGCTCCGCACGCCGGCGTCGCGCGTCATATGACGCAGCGCTAACCCTGATCGAGCGGACATTTCCCCTGTTTTTCCAGCAATACAGCGCAGTCCGTTTGCCCACAATCGTTTGCGATAACGGAACATCCATTTGCAAATGACCATGTAAAGAGTTACAAATTCAATCATAAAAAGAGAAAGACCAGCGGATTATTCTTTATCCGCGCTCGGACAACGATGCGCAAGGACCCGCATCGGCATCCGATAACACGCCCACGACACTGCCCGGGATGGCATCACTGCATCTGGCCGAATCGGGAGGGGAGCGTGCATGGTCAATGAGCGCACTTTCACGATCCTCGTGGTCGACGACCATGAGGAAGTACGGGACTCGCTTCGCGACTATCTCAAGCACAGCGGCTTCGATGTGCGGACCGCGCCGAACGCGGATCGGGCACGGGCCGCGGTCGCCGAAACCGATGTCGATCTGGTCGTGCTTGATATCATGATGCCAGGGGAGGATGGCATTTCCCTGTGTCGCCATCTCCGTGAGGTACAGTCGGCACCCGTAATTTTTCTGACCGCCAGAAACGAGGAAACCGACCGTATCGTCGGGCTTGAAGTCGGTGCCGACGACTATGTCGTCAAGCCGTTCAATCCGCGCGAACTGGTCGCGAGGATCAAGGCGATCCTGCGGCGGCTGCATGCGACACCGCCAGAGCCGGCGCCGATAGATGCCGGCTCCATCAGTTTCGACCATTGGTGCCTGCAGCGCCGCAAAAAACGTCTGGTCTCATCATGCGGCACGCGCGAGCACGAATTGACCGGCGCCGAATACGAGCTGCTGATGATTTTCCTTCGTCACCCGCGACGGGTTTTGGCGCGGGATGAACTGCTCGAAATGACCAGCGGTCGTCAGGCGCGTCCGTTCGACCGAACGATCGACAATCAGGTACGGCGGCTTCGCAAGAAGGTCGAGGCTGAGCCGTCACGCCCGCGCGTCATCCGCACGGTGTGGGGCCGTGGGTACTGCCTCGATGTCGCGGTGGACCGCCAAAGCGGCTGACGGCACACCCGCGACCCGCCTGCCCCGGGTATCGGCCGGCCCTTCGCTCGCGCCCGCGATCGTTCAGCTTATGACCCTCTCGTGCTGGCATGGCACCTGCAACCGCCCTGTGACAGGAGACCGCGCGGCGCGATTCCGCGCGATCAGGTGACGCGAAACGTCACAAACCGTCACACGGCGTCGATATGGGCCCTGCCAACATGCCCTGCGGTCGCCGCCACGCGCAATCGGTACAGCCGAAGGGAGGTACGCCGGATGTCTCTTCCCATGATGCTCGCCGCCGGAGCGGCCCTGCTCATCCTCGTGGCCCTGCTGATCATGCAGCGCCGCCGAACGGCGACAACTGCAGCAGTTACCGACAACGACGCCGATGCCCCGGCGAACAAGCCCCCGGAGGACACGGCCTCGCATCACGGTCTGCCCATGGACCAGTGGCGCCCTCTCGGTCCCGGTGGGCGTCTGACCGCGATCGTGCGGGGCCGGCGTCACGGCATCCAGCTGCTCCGCGACCCCGGAGTGGGTATCTACCGCGCGCGGGAGGGGGACGCGATCCGGGTGGTGCATGAACATGACGGTGTCTACGGTGGCCGCCCGCGGTGGACACATATCGCCGATCTCACCCGCACGATGGGCAAGGCGGAACGCTGCTGGCCCGGCGCCGAACTCGCCGGCGTCCTGAGTTATACGGACAGCGCCGTGCCGGTGGAATACTCGCCGCGCCTGGTCGCGGACCTCGAGGACGAGACCGCGCCCGATCCGGATGGTATGAGCGTGGCGTGAGAGGACTGTGCGATCCAGGCTACCGGCGCCACAGCCACCGGCGCCAGTAGCCACGATCGCCACGCCGGTAGGCGCGCGCGGCCTGGCGGGCCCGAACGCGGAACAGCCGCAGCAGGCGGCGCGCCCACACGAACTCCAGGGCGAGGATCGCAAGGCCGAGCGGGATCACCACGACGGCCGGCCCCGGCGTGAAAAACATCACGGCACCAATGAGTACGACCGTCGCACCGACGGTCGCGATCACCAGTCGCCGGGCGATCCGGTAACTCCCGCGCGCGAGCCGCAGGATCAGCGATGGCGCATCGGGCGTTCGCTCCGGCTCCGGCGCCGGATTCAGCGATTTCTGGCGCCGACGGCCCGGATCAGACACCGAGCCCCCACCCGGCCGTCAGGGGCGAGCCGCGCTCAGGACCGCCCGCGGCGACTGCGCGCGGCCGTGCGCAGGCGCAATGCATTGAGTCGGATAAAGCCCTCGGCATCCTTCTGATCATACGCCCCCGCGTCATCCTCGAAGCTGGCGACGGCGGCATCGAACAGGCTGTCGCTGACCGATTCGCGCCCGACCACACTGACCGCCCCCTTGTAGAGCCTGAGCCGGACACGGCCGTTCACATGCCACTGCGAGCGATCGATCAGCGCCTGCAGCATCTCGCGCTCGGGCGCCCACCAGTACCCGTTGTAGACCAGTTCGGCGTAGCGCGGCATCAGTTCATCCTTGAGATGGGCCGCTTCCCGATCCAGCGTGATGGATTCGATCGCCCGGTGCGCCTTGAGCAGGATCGTCCCGCCCGGCGTCTCGTAGCAGCCGCGCGACTTCATGCCCACGTACCGGTTCTCGACGATATCGAGGCGGCCGATGCCGTGGGCACCGCCCACACGATTCAGTTCGGACAGGATGCCGGCCGGTGACAGGCGCTCGCCGTCGATCGCGACCGGGTCGCCGCCCTCGAAATCGATCTCGATGTACTGCGGCTTGTCAGGCGCCATCTCGGGCGAGACCGACCACAGCCACATGTCCTCCTCGGGCTCGGCGGCGGGATCCTCCAGAATGCCGCCCTCATAAGAGATATGCAGGAGGTTCGCATCCATGGAGTACGGCGAGCCGCCGTCCTTCTTCTTCTCGATGGGGATGCCATGCGATTCGGCGTACGCCAGCAGCCGCTCGCGCGAGTTCAGGTCCCATTCGCGCCACGGCGCGATCACGTGAACATCCGGCGACAGCGCATAGGCGCCCAGCTCGAACCGGACCTGATCATTGCCCTTGCCGGTCGCGCCGTGTGAAATCGCGTCGGCCCCGGTTTCGCGCGCGATCTCGACCAGGCGTTTCGCGATCAGCGGCCGCGCGATCGAGGTCCCGAGCAGGTATTCCCCTTCGTACAACGCGTTGGCCCGGAACATCGGGAACACGAAATCGGCGACGAACTCCTCGCGCAGATCCTCGATGTAGATCTTTTTGACGCCCAGCGCCTCGGCCTTCGCGCGCGCCGGTTCCACCTCTTCGCCCTGCCCGAGATCGGCGGTGAACGTGACGACCTCGCAGCCGTATTCTTCCTCCAGCCACTTGAGGATCACCGAGGTATCCAGCCCCCCGGAATAGGCCAGCACGGCCTTTCGAATCTGCCCCATCTTGTCTCGCTCCCGCTGTCCGCGAATCCAAACCCGCGATTCTACTACAGACCGCCAGCCTCCCGGTCCCCGTACGGCGGCATCGGCGCCAAGTAGCCACCCCGCCGGGGCGCGTGGCACAATCCATTCCATTCCGCGTCGCAGGGCAACGACCCGCCCGCGCGCCGGACGGCGGTCGGGCCGCGCCCCGCCGCCCCGAGCCTGCCGCTTACGAGGTACATCATGGCCGAAGAGAAAGACATCGATCCGCAGGAAACCCGGGAATGGCTCGACTCGCTCGATACCCTGATCGAGGCGGACGGCGGCGAGCGCGCACACTTCCTGCTCGAGCGTCTGATCGATGAATCGCGGCGCGCGGGGATCAACATCCCGTTCTCGCCCAGAACCGGCTACGTCAACACGATCCCGCAGCATCGGGAAGAGCGCAGCCCCGGCGATCACGACCTCGAATGGAAGCTGCGTTCGTACATCCGCTGGAACGCCACCGCGATGGTGGTGCGCGCGAACAAGAAGAGCGAGGGCATCGGCGGCCACATCGCGAGCTTCGCCTCCGCGGCCACGCTCTACGATGTCGGTTTCAACCATTTCTTCCGGGCACCGAGCCATTCGCACGGCGGCGACCTGGTGATGATCCAGGGCCATTCGGCGCCCGGCATTTACGCGCGTGCATTCCTCGAGGGCCGGCTCAATACCGACCAGCTCGACGAATTCCGCCACGAGGTCGATGGCAAGGGCCTGTCCTCGTATCCCCACCCCTGGCTGATGCCCGACTTCTGGCAGTTCCCGACCGTGTCGATGGGCCTGTCGCCGATGATGGGCATCTATCAGGCGCGGTTCATGAAATACATGAACGACCGCGAACTGTCCGCCGCCCAGGACCGCAAGGTATGGGTCTTCATGGGCGACGGCGAGGTCGACGAGCCCGAGTCGCTGGGGGCGATCTCGCTCGCCGGGCGCGAAAAGCTCGACAACCTCGTCTACGTGGTCAACTGCAACCTGCAGCGCCTCGACGGCCCGGTGCGCGGCAACGGCAAGATCATCCAGGAACTCGAGGCCATCTTCCGGGGCGCGGGCTGGAACGTCATCAAGGTTGTCTGGGGCTCGTACTGGGACCCGTTGCTGGCCAAGGACAGCGACGGCCTGCTGCGCCAGCGCATGGACGAGGCGGTCGACGGCGAGTACCAGACCTTCAAGTCGAAGGACGGCGCCTACGTGCGCGACAACTTCTTCGGCAAGTACGAAAAACTCAAGGAGATGGTGTCGAACATGTCCGATGAGGACGTGTGGCGCCTCAACCGCGGCGGCCATGATCCGCACAAGGTCTACGCCGCCTACGCCGCGGCGACGAAGCACACCGGCCAGCCGACGGTGATCCTCGCCAAGACGGTGAAGGGCTACGGCATGGGCGAGGCCGGCGAAGGCCAGATGATCGCGCACCAGCAGAAGAAGATGGATGCCGATGAGCTGGTCAAGCTGCGCGATCGCTTCCGCATCCCGATCAGCGACGAAGCCGCCCGTAACGCGGAGTATTTCCACCCGGGCGACGACAGCGAGGAAATCCAGTACATGCAGGAGCGCCGCAAGGCGCTCGGCGGCTATCTGCCGCAGCGCAAGACGCTGGCGACCCCGCTCAAGGTGCCGACGCTCGACACCTTCAAGCCCCTGCTCGAGTCCAGCGGCGACCGCGAGATGTCGACGACCATGGGCTTCGTGCGCGGGCTCACGCTGCTCACGCGCGACAAGAAGATCGGCCCCAACATCGTGCCCATCGTGCCCGATGAGGCGCGCACCTTCGGCATGGACGGCATGTTCCGCCAGCTCGGCATCTACTCGCCGGTCGGGCAGCTGTACACGCCGGAGGACGCCGGCTCGATCATGTACTACCGCGAGGACAAGAAGGGCCAGATCCTCGAGGAAGGCATCAACGAGGCCGGCGCCCTGTGCGACTGGCTGGCCGCGGCCACCGCCTACTCCACGCACGGGACCAACATGATCCCGTTCTACATCTATTACTCGATGTTCGGGTACCAGCGCGTCGGCGACTTCATGTGGGCCGCCGGCGATCAGCAGGCGCGCGGCTTCCTGCTCGGCGGTACCGCCGGGCGCACGACGCTCAACGGCGAAGGCCTGCAGCACGAGGACGGGCACAGCCAGCTCACGATGACGGTGATCCCCAACTGCGTGAGCTACGACCCGACCTTCAATTACGAACTCGCCGTGATCATCCAGGACGGCCTGCGCCGGATGTATCAGGAGCAGGAAAGCGTCTTCTACTACATCACGGTGATGAACGAGAACTACCATCACCCGGCGTTGCCCGAAGGCGTCGAGGATGGCATCCGCAAGGGCCTGTACCAGTTCGATTCGGTGAAGCCGAAAGGCAACAAAAAGCACCCCGAGGTACAACTGATGGGCAGCGGCGTGATTTTCCGCGAGGTCATCGCGGCCGCCGAGCTGCTGCGCGACGACTGGGGCGTGGCCAGCACGCTGTGGTCCGCGACCAGCTTCAGCGAACTGCGCCGCGACGGCCTGGACTGCGATCGCTGGAACATGCTGCATCCGGCACGCAAACAGCGCACGAGCTGGGTCCGGCAGTGTCTCGGCGCCTCCGATGCACCGGTGGTCGCCTCGACCGACTACATGAAAGCGGTGCCGGACCAGATCCGGCCGTTCATCGACAACCGCTTCCGCGTGCTCGGCACGGACGGCTTCGGCCGCAGCGACACCCGCGAGGCCCTGCGCAGCTTCTTCGAGGTCGACCGCTACTGGGTCACCGTCGCCGCCCTCAAGGCGCTGGCCGACGAGGGCACGATCGAAGCCAAACGCGTGACCGAGGCGATC
This sequence comes from Halofilum sp. (in: g-proteobacteria), assembly GCA_034520925.1. GTDB lineage: Bacteria > Pseudomonadota > Gammaproteobacteria > XJ16 > Halofilaceae > Halofilum. Next base: position 50,769 of record JAXHNC010000009.1, read on the forward strand.
AAGAAATACGGCATCGACCCCGAAAAACCGAACCCGCTGACGGTGTAGATATCGCTCGGCAGTTGACCTCCGCGGTGGCGGCCAAAAGCGCCTGAAGATCGGATACACATCATGAGCCAGACCAAGGACATTCCCGTACCGGACATCGGCGATTTCGACGAGGTCGAGGTCATCGAGGTACTCGTCTCCCCCGGCGACACGATCGCCGCCGAGGATTCGCTGATCACGCTCGAATCCGACAAGGCCTCGATGGAGATCCCCTCGCCCGAGGGCGGCACCGTCAAGGAAGTGAAGATCAAGGTCGGCCAGAAGGTAAAGGAAGGCGACACCATCCTCACGCTGGAACCGGCCGAGGAAGGCGACGGTGGCAGCGCGGCCGATGACGAGGGCGGCAAGGAAGCGGAGGAGCAGGAGCAACAGACGGAGGAGGCCCCGGCCGAGGACAAGAAGGAGCCGGCGAAAGAAGCCGCCCCCGACGACCAGAAGACGGAAAAGGCCGAGAAGTCGGACCGCGACAGCGCTCCGGCGGGCGAGGAACCGACGCAGCCCCCGCGCGCGGACAGTGGTCCACGCTCCTCGCCTACCGCGCACATCGAGCAGGAGAAACACCTCAAGGCCCACGCCTCGCCGGGCGTGCGCCGCTTCGCGCGGGAACTCGGGGTCGACCTCACCCAGGTGCAGGGCTCGGGCCGCAAGGGCCGCGTGCTCAAGGAGGACGTCAAGGGCTACGTCAAACAGACGCTGGAGGCACCGGCCGCGGCGGGCGGCGGTCTCGGCGTCCCGCCGATGCCGGAGGTCGATTTCAGCGAGTTCGGCGAGATCGAAACGAAGCCGCTGACGAAGATCAACAAACTGACCGGCCAGAATCTGCACCGCAACTGGGTCACGGTCCCCCACGTCACGCAGTTCGACAAGGCCGATATCACCGACCTCGAGGCGTTCCGCAAGGAACTCAACGCCGAGAACAAGGACAGCGGCGTGAAGATCACGCTGGTCTCGTTCCTGATCAAGGCGATGGTCTCCGCCCTGCGCGAGTTCCCGCGCTTCAACAGCTCGCTCGACCCGGCCGGCGAGAACCTCATCTTCAAGAAATACTTCCATGTCGGCGTCGCCGTCGACACGCCGGATGGACTGGTCGTGCCGGTACTGCGCGACGTCGACCGCAAGAGCCTGAACGACCTCGCGCGCGAACTGATGGACGTCAGTCAGAAGGCGCGTGACAAGAAGCTGGGTCCAAAACAGATGAAGGGCGGCTGCATCTCGATCTCGAGCCTCGGCGGCGTCGGCGGCACGGCGTTCACGCCGATCGTCAATTCACCCGAGGTCGCGATCCTGGGCGTCTCGAAGGCGACCACGGAGCCGGTCTGGAACGGCCAGGAATTCGTCCCGCGCCTGATGCTGCCGCTGTCGCTGTCCTACGACCACCGCGTCATCGACGGCGCCGAAGCCGCCCGCTTCACGACCTATGTCGGCCGCCTCCTCTCGGACACGCGGCGGATGCTGCTCTAAAACCTGGAACCGATCATGAGCCAGACCAAGGACATCCCCGTACCGGACATCGGCGATTTCGACGAAGTCGAGGTCATCGAGGTACTCGTCTCCCCCGGCGACACGATCGCCGCCGAGGATTCGCTGATCACGCTCGAATCCGACAAGGCCTCGATGGAGATCCCCTCGCCCGAGGGCGGCACCGTCAAGGAAGTGAAGATCAAGGTCGGCCAGAAGGTAAAGCAAGGCGACACCATTCTGACGCTCGAAGCCGGCGAGGAAGATGAAGGCGGCGACGAATCGAAGGCCGATGAAGAAGACAGTGACGGCGGCGAGGCCGAAACCCCGGCGAAGGATGAATCCGCGGACGAGAAGAAGGAAGAAGCCGCGCAATCCGACGAGGCACCGGCACCGAAAGCCGCGCCCGATGATACCGACATCCAGTGCCAGCTCCTGGTCCTCGGCGCCGGACCCGGCGGCTACACCGCCGCCTTCCGCGCCGCCGACCTTGGCCTGAACGTCGTACTCGTCGAGCGCTACGACGCGCTGGGTGGCGTCTGCCTCAACGTCGGCTGCATCCCCTCCAAGGCCTACCTGCATACGGCCGAGGTGATCACCTCGGCGGAGCGCGCCGCCGAGCACGGGGTCGAGTTCGGCAAGCCGAAGATCGATCCGGGCAAGCTGTCGTCCTGGAAAGACAAGGTCGTCGGCAAGCTGACCGGCGGTCTCAAGTCGATGGCGAAGCAGCGCGGCGTGACGGTCGTGCATGGCGACGGGAAGTTCACCTCACCGAATTCCGCCGCCGTCGAGACGAAGGACGGGACGAAGACGATCGGCTTCGAGCGGGCGATCATCGCCGCCGGGTCGCAATCGGTGAAGCTGCCGAATCTGCCGTGGGACGACGAGCGTCTGATGACCTCCACCGGCGCACTGGAGCTCAACGAGATCCCGAAGCGCCTGCTCGTGATCGGCGGCGGCATCATCGGCCTCGAGATGGCCTGCGTCTACGATGCACTCGGCTCGAAGGTGACCGTGTGCGAGATGGCGGATGGTCTCATGCCCGGGACCGACCGTGACCTGGTCAAGGTGCTGGAGAAGCGGATCAAGGCGCGCTACGAGAACATCTACACGAAATCGAAGGTCACGAAGGCCGAGGCCCAGAAACAGGGCATCAAGGTCCACTTCGAGGGCGACAAGACCCCGGATACGGACGTCTTCGATCGCGTGCTCGTCTCCGTCGGCCGCACCCCGAACGGCAAGAACATCGGTGCCGAAGACGCCGGCGTGAAGGTCGATGAGCGCGGCTTCATCGCGGTCGACGAACACCAGCGCACCAACGTCGAGCACATCCACGCCATCGGCGACATCGTCGGCCAGCCGATGCTCGCCCACAAGGCCACGCACGAGGGCAAGGTCGCCGCCGAAGTCTGCGCCGGCGAGAAGTCCGCCTTCGACGCCCGCACCATTCCTTCGGTCGCCTACACGGACCCGGAAGTCGCCTGGATGGGCCTGACGGAGACCGAGGCGAAAGAGAAAGGCATTCAGTACGAGAAGGCCAGCTTCCCGTGGGCCGCCTCCGGCCGCGCCCTTGGCATGGGTCGCGACGACGGTGTCACCAAGCTGCTCTACGATCCGGATACGAAGCGGATTCTCGGCGCAGGCATGGTCGGCCCGCATGCGGGCGACCTGGTCGCCGAGGCGACGCTGGCGCTGGAGATGGGCGCCGATATCGAGGATGTCTCACTGACGATCCATCCCCATCCGACACTCTCGGAGACCGTCGCCTTCGCGGCCGAAATCGGCGAAGGCACGATCACGGACCTGTATCTGCCGAAAAAGAAGAAATAGCACGGCAGACCGCGAAACGCGGCGGAGGGATGTCGCCGACAGGCACCTGCAGGATCCGGCGTTCCTCGGACAGGTTCTCACCGCCATCGTCCGCCAGTCGGTCCACGAATACGACGAGGCCATCGAGGAAGGGGAGTTCACCAGGGTCCACGAGTATCACGATTCGCGTGGTTTCATGACGGTCGGCCGGGAACTCATCGATCGGCATGCGGCGGCCTTCCGCGATGTCTCCGCCGGCGACCACGCCGACCTGGTCGCGCGTTACGAGGCGATCATGGAGGCCTGGCCAAGTGTCCAGCCACCGGCGAACCCGGCTCTCTCGGTTTCAGAGCTGTACGCCCGCGCCACCCGATTCGAATTCGTGGTCAACCGCTTCCAGTGACCTGCACGGGGCGGGCCGTGAGCCGGCCCGCCCCGCCGATTCGCCCCGCTCCCCCGGCCCGCCTCGCCCGCTGAACCTTCCCCGCTGAACCTTCCCGGCCGACGACGGTCACGACGCCTTGTTACACTCGCAACCAGACCGCATGCGCCGGGGAAATCATGGCAACGCCGAAGTTTGGAATCGGTCAGGTTATCCATCACCGGAAATTCGACTACCGCGGCGTCATTGTCGACGTGGATGCGGAGTACAGCGGCTCCGATGAGTGGTACGAATTGATGGCCCGAAGCCGCCCGCCCAAAGACGCACCGTGGTACCACGTGCTGGTCGATGGCGGCATGCATTCGACTTACGTTGCGGAACGACATCTGGAACCCGACCCGGCCGGCGGCCAGGTCGAGCATCCCGCCCTCGGCGAGTTCTTCGACCGCTTTGAAGAAGGGCGCTACGTGATGCGACGCCGCCAGCACTGATCGCTCCTGGCGTGTGCCGGGGCCCGTCACCGACAGGACCGCCGCGAACACGCGCCGGCGCCTGACGCGCCAATATTTCCCGTCGCGCGGACCATTGCAGTAGGATGGGCGGCCGACGACGGCGCTCGCCAACGCCGTTCGAAAACAGCCATTGCTGTCGGCCAGCCAAGGGGGAGGAAACGGATGGCCTCGGTTCGAGACCGTATCGCGACGCCAGCCGGCACGATGAACGAATCGACGCGGAGCGACCATGAAATCCGCGCCCGGGTGCGGGCGTATTTCTCCATGCTCGAGGGCGAATTGCGCGGACGGAGCCAACGCCACCGCTTATTCGCGCGCGAGAATGGGGGCGATAACGATGACGGCACGGAAACGGCCTATCGCCAGATCGCGGCGGTGCTGGTCGAACAGGGGCTGCCGTTCCACAGCGCCCACCGTCCGGTACCGCATTTCCCCGCGCGCATGCGCGAGGCGGTTGCCTCCTACCTCCGCAATCATCCGGAACTGCTGCGCCTCATGGAAGCGGACGTCGACGAGCCCGCCGGCATGGTGCCGGACCTCGACGACCGCAGCCTCGACGAGATCGCCAGCCGTGCCCCGGAGCCCGGCGACATCCCGGAAATCAATGCCGGCGATGCAGCCGGGACCGCGATCTCCGGCATCGACTTCCTCGCGCGCGAGCAGCGCAATCACTCGCTCGCGTGGTCGGGCGAGCTGTTCGTGATCCAGTACGAGATCGCGCGCCTGCGCGAGGCCGGTGCCGGCGTCTACGCGGACGCGATCGAACACGTCTCCGCCGAACAGGGCGCCGGGGACGGTTTCGACATTCACTCCTACGATGCCGATGGGCGCGACCGTTACATCAAGGTCAAAACGACGCGTTATCGCCGCGAAACGCCGTTTTTCGTGACCGCCAACGAGATCGCCATGGCGGCGACCCACCGGGAGCACTTCTGGCTCTATCGGGTGTTCGGATTCCGGGAGTTCCCGCGGCTGTACGGGATCAACGGCTCACTGCATGACCGTTTCCGGCTGGAGCCGACGGCATACCGGGCGACGCCCCGCTGACGAGGCTTCCCGGATTCCGCCTTCGGCTGCATCCGGGCTACGCGGCTCGAACGTTGCCCGCACAAGGTAGCCCGCATGGAGGCGCCAGCCGCAATCCGGGCCGCGACATCGACAACGTCCACGTCAGGTTCTGGTACGGGAATCGGCGGGCAGGAAGTAAGTGGTGGCGATGGCTGGACTTGAACCAGCGACACCAGCATTATGAATGCTGTGCTCTAACCGACTGAGCTACATCGCCACGACAGGCGCGAGATTTTGGCGTCGCTTCGTCGGACTGTCAAGGCGCGGGCCGTCAGATCGCCGCACGGCCCCCGTAGGCCGGCCTTTCCGCAGCGAAGCGGAGGAATGCCGGCAACCCCGGGCTCCACAGCCGCCACCCGTTATCAGACAGCGTCGCCGTTGCCGGCATTGTCCGGCGCGCCTGACTCGGCACCACCCCGACGCTGCATCCTATGCGCCGGACAAAACCGGCCTACGTTCGTTCTTCGGGACCGCACGTCGGATCGAATGCGCGCGGTGCGTCACGTTCGGATCTGAACGGGGCCCTAGACGTTGAAACGGAAGTGGCAGACGTCGCCTTCGTGCATGACGTACTGCTTGCCCTCGAGGCGCCAGCGGCCGGCGTCCTTGGCGCCCTGCTCGCCGCCGTGGGCGACGAAGTCGTCGAACGCGGTGACCTCGGCGCGGATGAAACCGCGCTGCATGTCCGTGTGGATCTCGCCGGCCGCCTGCGGCGCCGTGGCGCCTTTGGCGACGGTCCAGGCGCGCACCTCTTTGGGCCCGCAGGTGAAAAAGGTCTGCAGACCGAGCAGGTCGTAGCCCGCCCGGATCACCCGGTTCAGGCCCGGCTCCTCGAAACCGAGCTCCTGCAGGAATTCCGCCTGGTCGTCGGCATCGAGCTGGGCGAGTTCCGCCTCGATCTTCGCGCAGACCGGCACGACGATCGCGCCTTCCGCGGTCGCGATCTCGCGCACGGCGTCGAGTTTCGGGTTGTTCTCGAAGCCGTCCTCGTCGACGTTGGCGATATACATCACCGGCTTGGCGGTGATCAGGTGCAGTTCGCGGAAGTTGCCGCGCTGGTCATCCGGGGCCTCGAACGTCCGCGCCGGCTCGCCGGCATCCACGTGGGCCTTGAGGTCCTGCAGGAAGGCGTGGCGCGCGATGGCCGCCTTGTCCTGCGAGCGCGCGGCCTTCGCGGCGCGCTCGACCGCGCGGGCCAACGTGTCCATATCGGCGAGGAGCAGCTCCGTGGCGATGGTCTCGATGTCGCTCACCGGATCCACTCGGCCGCTGACGTGGATGACGTCATCGTCCTCGAAACAGCGCACGACCTGGACCACCGCGTCGGTCTCGCGGATATTCGCGAGGAACTGGTTCCCCAGCCCCTCGCCTTTCGAGGCGCCCGCGACCAGACCGGCGATATCGACGAACTCGATCGCGGTCGGGATGACCTCCTGCGGTTTGGCGATCGAGGCCAGCCGGTCGAGCCGGGGATCCGGCACCGCGACGATGCCGACGTTCGGATCGATCGTGCAGAAGGGATAATTCTCGGCGGCGATACCGTTCGCCGTGAGCGCATTGAACAGCGTCGACTTGCCGACGTTCGGCAGGCCGACGATGCCGCACTTGAAACCCATGTGGTTACTCCGTCAGGAAGGATCAGCCGCGCGTGTGAAGCGCATTCATGGCCGCTTCGACATCGCCATCGACGAACAGGCGATCGGTCTCGTCCACCACGCGCTCGATGGCATCCTCGATGGCCCGCCGTTCGTCCGGCGATGGCCTCGTGAGCACGTAGTCGATGACGCCGCCGCGCTCTCCCGGATGACCGACGCCGATGCGCAGGCGCCAGAAATCGCGCGAACCCAGATGCCCCTCGATATCGCGCAGGCCGTTGTGGCCACCGTGGCCACCGCCGTACTTCAGGCGTACCGTGCCGGCGGGCAGATCCATGTCGTCATGGGCGACCAGTACATCGGCCGCCGCGAGTTTGTGGAATCGGGCCACGGCGGCGACCGATCGGCCGCTGTGGTTCATCAGGGTCGAGGGCTTGAGCAGGCGCAGATCACGGCCGCCGACCGCGGCCTTCGCCAAGTCGCCCTGCGCCTTGCGGTCGGTACGGAAACCCGCCTGCAGGCGGTCCGCCAGGGCATCCGCATACCAGAACCCGGCGTTGTGCCGGGTTCCGGCATAACGCGTGCCGACGTTGCCAAGCCCGGCCACGAGCCGGAACGTCGCACGCGCGCCTGCCATGGTATGCGCCCCGGGTACGGCCGGACCGGCCCCGGATCAGCCCTCTTCCGATTCGGAATCGTCCGACTTCTTGCCGGAATCCTCGCCCGATTCCTCGCCGGAGGCTTCCTCGCCTTCGCCCGCTTCTGCGCCGGCTTCGACTTCTTCCTCGCCTTCCGGCGCCTCGTCCTCGAGGTCTTCCTCGGTCGTCACGCGCGGCATATGGCAGGAGACGATGCCCCGGTCATATTCCTCGCCATGATCCAGATCGACCAGGCGCACGCCTTCGGGCAGCTGGATATCGGACATGTGCAGGGTGTCGCCCACGTCCAGGTTGGTGAGATCGACCTCGATGTACTCGGGCAGGTGCTTCGGCAGACAGCCGACCAGCACCTCGGACTCGAGATGACTGATCTCGCCGCCGTTCATGCGCACACCGACGGACTCTTCCTCGTTCAGATAGTGCAACGGCACGCGCACCTGGAGTTCCTGGTCGGCGACGATGCGCTGGAAGTCCATATGCCCGATCAGCGGCTTGAACGGATGCCGCTGCAGATCACGCACGATGGCCTGCTGCTTCTGCTTGCCATCGATCTCGAGCGTGATGATATGGGAGAAAAAGCTTTCGAACTGGAGCTTGCGCCAGACCTCGTTGTGATTGAGCGTCAAGGACTGTGCATCCTTGCCGCCACCATAAACCACAGCCGGGACTTTCTTCTCGCGACGCAGGCGGCGGCTCGCACCCTTCCCCACGTCCTGGCGAGACTGCGCCTCCAGCGTGAACTCGATGTCACCACTCATGGCAGTACTCTCTCTACGTTACGTAAAAAACCGCGCACTTCCCCCATGGAAGAGGCGATCGCCGCCACCGCGACCAGTGGCGACTGTTGAAAATGATTCCGTCAGTCGACGTACAGCGAGGAGACCGACTCCTCGCGATGCACGCGCCGGAGGGTCTCGGCGAGCAGCTCGGCGACGCCGAGTTGCCGGATCCGCGGGCTTGCAGCCGCCGCCTCGCTCAGCGGGATGGTATCCGTGACGACCAGTTCATCGATCGTCGAGTTGTCGATCCGCTCGACGGCCGGTCCCGACAGGACCGGGTGGGTCGCGTACGCGACGACGGCGCGCGCGCCGTGCTCCTTGAGCGCTTTCGCCGCCTGGCACAGCGTGCCGGCGGTATCGACCAGGTCATCGATGATGATGCAGGTGCGATCGCGCACGTCACCGATGATGTGCATGACTTCCGATTCGTTCGCTTGCGGGCGCCGTTTGTCGATGATCGCGAGGTCCGAGTCGTCGAGGCGCTTGGCCACGGCCCGCGCGCGCACCACGCCGCCGACGTCCGGCGACACGACCACGATATTCGGGTGTTTCTGGCGCCAGATGTCGCCCAGCAGCAGCGGCGATGCGTAGACGTTGTCCACCGGGATATCGAAAAACCCCTGGATCTGATCCGCGTGCAGATCGACCGTCAGCAAGCGATCGATACCGGCCGTGCAGAGTATGTTCGCGACCACCTTCGCGCTGACCGGCACGCGCTGGTGACGAATGCGCCGGTCCTGGCGGGAGTAGCCGAAATACGGCACCACCGCGGTGATCCGCTCGACCGAGGCGCGCCGCAGCGCGTCGCACAGGAGCAGGATCTCCATCATGTTGTCGTTGGTCGGCTGGCAGGTGGACTGGATGATGAATGCATCCCGTCCCCGAACGTTCTCCATCACCTCGACAATCGTTTCGCCATCACTGAAGCGACCGACGTTGGCCTTGCCGAGCGGGAGGTTCAGGTGGTCGCAGACAGCCTGGGCGAGATCCGGGTTTGCGTTCCCGGCGAACACCATCATGGACGTTTCGGACACTGGCGGGCCTTCCGGCTTGCGAAGAAGTCTGGTCTCGGCGGCCGCGGAGCCGGATCTGCCGGGCCTCATGCGACCGTGGTGTATCTGTCCGCGTGGCTCGCGCCGATCACGTCGGCGCAGCCCTTCAATGCCTGGCTGGGCCGGCAGGATTCGAACCTGCGCATCACGGGATCAAAACCCGTTGCCTTACCGCTTGGCTACGGCCCGATCGCTCCGCAGGCTGATCACAGTCGAACCTGCGCATCACGGGATCAAAACCCCGCGGTCCGGGCGCGGATGCACCGTGGTGCGCGTTGCGCTCCGCGTGGTGCCGCCGCAAGGCGCGCGCCGCCGGCCGTAGTGGCGCTACGGCCAAGGTGCGCGACGCAGCGCCGGTGCCGTACGCGCTTGCGCTACGGCCCGGATCCGGGCCGCAGCTTACCGCTTGGCTACGGCCCATTTGTCTGGTGATTCAGTTTTCCTGCTCTGCCAGCGTCGCCAATCGGGTCGCCAGCCGCGAGCGGTTGCTGCCGCGGGCGACGAAGCCGTACCAGCCCGTCGGCAGGCGCGCGCGGGCGGCGCGGGCCTCGGACTCGCTGCCCCAGGCGCCGAACACGCTGGCGCCGGTCCCCGTCAGCCGCGGCGTGACGCCCTGCGCCGATAACCAGTCGAGCGCCTCGGCGACCTCCGGATACCGGCTGCGCACCGGCAGTTCGAACACGTTCGATCCGCCGCGTGCGAGAAAGTCGCGCATTGTCATCGGAGGACAATCGCGTGTCAATTCCGGCGCCCCGAACAACACGCCGGTCGACACCTCCACCGGCGGCACGATCACCAGATACCACGGCTCGCGCGGCTCGACCGGCTCCAGTTCCTCGCCGACCCCTTCCGCCCAGGCGGCCTGCCCGTGGACGAATACGGGCACGTCGGCGCCCAGCCCGAGGCCGATGTCCGCGAGCTCCGGCGGCGACAGCCCGCCCCCCAGAGCCGATTCAGCGCGATCAGGGTCGTCGCGGCGTCGGAACTCCCACCCCCGAGGCCGCTGCCGGCGGGGATCTGCTTGGTGATGCAGATATCCGCGCCGGTCTCGACGCCGGCGGCGGCCTGCAGGGCGCGCGCGGCACGGACCGCCAGATCGTCGCCAGGCTCGACCGATGCCATCCCGGCAACCCGCCGCACGGCCCCGTCGGGGCGCGCGCGGAAGGCCAGTGAATCGCCGTGGTCGAGAAACTGGAACAGGGTCTGCAGCGCGTGATAGCCATCGGCGCGCCGCCCGGTGATATGCAGGAACAGATTCAGTTTCGCCGGCGCGGGCCAGCCGCAACTCCAGCATCCCCGCTCCCATCGTGTGCCCGCGTGCGACATCCGTTCAGCCACCCATCAACGGTATGTTCGAATCGTCCTCCTCGTCCGACGGCGATTCGTCATCGCTCTCCGGATTCCACTGATCGATGGCAACCCGGATTTCGGTGCCGGACTCGGCGCGGGTCGCGATCAGGGTGGCCGGCAGGTCGATGTCGCCGACCTGGCGGTAACGACGGTATTCGATATGCCAGCCACGCCAGTCCAGCGCGGCGATGCGGCCGAACCGGTCGAGTTCGTAATCGGCATCGCCACCGGGAAGGCCAACCAGCCACTGGCGCAGGCCGGCCACCGGGATATCCCAGCCGTAGAGATCGTCGAGCAGGCGACCGGCATCGGGGCCCGCGTAGCGCTGACCGTTCCCGGTGGTCAATACCGCCCGGGTGCCGTTCACGGCCAGACGGCCACCACCCTGGCCGAGCGGCCCCTCGAGGCGGAGACGGAACCGATCCTCACCCTCCTCGATCCAGATGAAGTTCGCATTGCCGGCATCGTCGCGGGTCTGCACCGCGAGGCGTCCTTCGGCGCGCCAGCCGGTCAGCGCCTCCAGTCGTTGACGCTGATCGGACCACGCCGCTTCACGATCGTCGGGAACCGACCGCGGTCCGCTCGCGCAGGCGGCAAGCAGCGCGGTGCACGCGACGAGCACGGCGATCCTGCAGAGCCGGCGCATCATGGGTCGAGCCGCTCGACCGTCTCCTCAAGCACATCGCTGCCGTTGCCGAGTCCGCGGCCTTCGTCCCAGATGGCCCGTGCCTCGTCATAGGCGCCGGTGGCCCAGAGGACCTCGCCCAGGTGGGCCGCGATCTCGGCATCGCGGCTGCGCTCCCACGCCGAGCGCAGGTACTCCAGGGCCTCGCGCGGCTGTCCCAGGCGGTAAAGCACCCAGCCCATGCTGTCGAGCGTCGCGGCATCCTCGGGGTTCTGTTCCAGTGCGCGCTCGATCATGGAACGCGCCTCCCGCAGTTCGATATCACGATCGGCCAGCATGTACCCGAGCGCGTTCAGGGCGCGGGCGTTGTCCGGTTCCAGATCGAGGATATGCCGCAGATCCGACCGGGCCAGCTCGAACCGGTCCATCTCGGCCGCCATCAACGCGCGGTTGTAGCGCAGTTCGATCGAGTCCGGGCGGCGTTCGACGGCGTTCCCCATGATGTTCAGGGCCTGATCGGGATTCCCGGCAATCCGCTCGACGCGTGCCCGTGTCAGCGTGATGCGCGCGGCCGGCTGCTCGTCGCGGTAGCGCGAGGCGAGCCGTTGCAGATGGAGCCTCGCCTCGTCGACCCGATCGACCTCGGCCATGCAGACGGCGGCGCGCAACTCCGCATCGAAGCGATGATCGCCGCGACCGACCTTGATGTAGTGCCGCAGCGCACCGGTGCAGTCGCCCTCCTGCTCGGCGATCCGCCCGAGGTAGTAATGAGCGGAGGCGGTGCGGGCATCCATCGCCACCAGGCGCTGCAGATAGATCCGGGCGTCATCCCACGCCTCGATCTGCATCGCCAGCAATCCGAGCGAGTAAACGGCCGAGGCGTCGTCACCGAAGCGCTCGAAGGTCCGCTGCATGGCGCGCACCGCCGTCTCATTGCGCCCCGTCTCCACCAGCAGGCGCACATACCCGAGGGCGAGCCTGCGATCCCCGGGTGAATCTTCAACCGCCGTCTCGAGCCCGGTTAAAGCCTCCTCCACGCGGCCGCGCTCGACCAGAATCCGGGCGCGCAGCACCAGCGCCCGGGTGCGGGCGGGCTCCAGTTCGAGGGCGCGCTCGACGGCGGCCAGCGCCTGGCTCCCTTGACCGGCACGATGGGCGAGGTCGGCAACCATCACGTGGGCGACCGCCCGATCGGAATACTCGTCCGCGAGCCTGGACGCCGCCGGGAGGGCGGCATCGGGCCGCTCGGTGCCATCGAGCAGGGCCGCAACCTCACCCAGACCGGCTTCGACGCCGCCATCGGTGAGCGCGATCACGCGCCGCAGATGGACGAGTGCCTCGTCGGCATCGCCCTCGCGCAGATGGAGTCTGGCGAGTGTCGAATGCGCGTCGCGGCTGTCCGGCGCGAGTTCGGCCCAGCGCCGGCCGGCCTCGAGCGCCTCATCCATGCGCCCCGCATACACGGCCAGCCGCGTGGCCCGTTCGGCGATGCGGGGGTCGCTTTCCTCGCGCGCGGCCTCCAGATACCCCTGGAGGGCCAGGCCGACATCCCCGCGCCGGCCCGCGAAGTCCGCTACCAGCAGGCGATACAGGCTCTCGCCGTGCAGCCCCCGCGAACGCGGTTCACGGCGCTGCTCGTCCTCGGCCGCCGCCGTTTCGGCGGTATCCGCCTCCGGGCGTTTTTCGTCGCTCTCGGGGACGGTCGTCGACCGCTCCTCCGGCTGCGCATCCTCCACCGGCTCGCCCCCGTCCGGCGCGGTCGCACAGGCCGCGAGCAACAGAAACGGGAGCAGCGATACCGCTTTCAGGCTGGACAGGATTCGCACCATGGAAGTCATCCGAAGTCATTGCCACGCCGCGAAATGCGACGTCTGGTTGTCACTGCGTGGCCAATGGACGAGAATCGCGTGTTTGTCGCGCTTCCCATATCGATGCCCCTTCTTGTCATTGGCCTGAATCATACGACCGCGCCGGTCGAGATCCGCGAGCACGTCGTGTTCGAGCCGAACGGGCTGGAGCAGGCGCTGGGCGGGCTCATGGCGCTTGCCGGTGTCGAAGAGGCGGCAATCGTCTCTACCTGCAATCGTACAGAACTCTATTGTGCGCTGGACAGCCCGGACACCGACAGCCAGCCGATCATCGACTGGTTCCACGGCTGGCACGGCGCCGATCCGGGCGCGGTCACGCCGTGCCTGTACGAGCTCCGCGGCGCCGATGCCGTCCGCCATCTGCTGCGCGTCGCCTCCGGCCTCGACTCCCTGATCCTGGGCGAACCCCAGATCGCGGGTCAGTTGAAGGACGCCTGGCGCGCGGCCGCGACCCACGACACCATCGGCATCGAACTCGACAAGCTGTTCCAGCACGCCTTCGCCGTCGCCAAAGAGGTTCGCACGGAGACGGCGATCGGAGCCAGCCCGGTCTCGGTCGCGTTCGCCGCCACCACCCTGGCGCGCCAGATCTTCGGCGATCTGTCGTCGCTGCGCGCACTGCTGATCGGCGCCGGCGATACCATCGAACTGGCGGGCCGTCACCTGCACGGCGCCGGTCTGAAGCGCCTGACCGTGGCCAACCGCGACGTCCAGCGCGCGATCCAGCTGGGCGAGTCATTCGGCGGCGAGGGCATCGGCCTGGCGCAGATCCCCGATGTCCTGCACGACGCCGACATCGTCATCTCCTCGACCGCGAGCACACTGCCGATTCTCGGCAAGGGCGCGGTCGAACAGGCCCTCAAGCGCCGGCGTCACCGCCCGATCTTCATGGTCGATATCGCCGTACCCCGCGACATCGAACCCGAGATCGGACGCCTCAGCGACGTGTTCCTGTACACCGTCGACGATCTGCGCGGCGTCATCGAGGAGAACATGGCGGCGCGCCGGGCCGCGGCCTCCGAGGCCGAGGACATCATCGAGCGCAAGGTTGAGACCTTCCTCGCCTGGCAACGTTCACTGGATGTCGTGGGCACGATCCGCAACTACCGCGAGCAGGCCGACCAGGTCCGTGAACGGACACTCGAACAGGCCCGGCGCATGCTGGAGCGCGGGGAAGACCCCGAAGAGGCGCTGGCCTTCCTGGCCCGCACCCTGACCCGCCGACTGATCCATGACCCCACGGTCGGCCTGCGGCGCGCCGGCCGCGAAGAGCGCACCGAGGTCATCGACGCGGCCCGTGAACTGCTGGGTCTGGACGGAGATTCGTCATGAGGGAATCGATCCGCAATCGCCTGCAGCAGGTGTGCGAGCGCCATGAGGAAATCGAACGCCTGCTCGCGGACCCGTCGGTGATCGAGGACAACAACCGCTTTCGCGAGCTTTCACAGGAATACGCCTGGACCACGGACCTGGTCACGCAGTTCGGCGCCTGGCGCTCGGCCCAGGAGCAGTTGGAGTCCGCCCGGGAAATGCTCGCCGCCGAGAGCGACAGCGAGATGCGCGCGCTGGCCGCCGACGAGATCGAGACCACCGAACAGCGGATCCAGGAACTGGAGAATGCCCTCCAGCGGCTGCTCGTGCCGAAGGATCCGCGTGACAAGGCCGACGTCTATCTCGAGATCCGCGCGGGCACGGGCGGCGACGAGGCCGCGCTGTTCGCGGGCGATCTGTACCGCATGTACCTGCGCTATGCCGAGCGCAAGGGCTGGACGGTCGAGATCCTGTCGGCCCACGAGGGCGAGCACGGCGGTTACAAGGAATTGATCGCGAAGCTCTCCGGGCGCGCGGTGTTCTCGCACCTCAAGTTCGAATCCGGCGCGCACCGGGTCCAGCGGGTCCCCGAGACCGAGTCGCAGGGGCGCATCCACACCTCGGCGGCGACCGTCGCCGTGCTGCCCGTTCCCGAGGCGGTCGAGGAAGTGGAGGTCGACCCCAAGGATCTGCGCATCGACACCTTCCGGGCGGCCGGCGCCGGCGGCCAGCACGTCAACAAGACGGACTCGGCGGTGCGCATGACCCACCTGCCGACGGGCATCGTCGTCGAATGCCAGGACGAGCGCTCCCAGCACAAGAACCGGGCCAAGGCGCTCGCCTTCCTGCAGGCACGCCTGACGGCCGACAAGGAGGCCGAACAGGCGGCCGAACAGGAGAGTGAACGCCGCCTGCAGGTCGGCTCCGGCGACCGCTCCGAGCGCATCCGCACCTACAATTTCCCGCAGGGTCGTATTACCGATCATCGGGTGAACCTGACGCTCTACCGGATCGAGGATGTGCTGGCCGGCGATCTGGATCTGGTCATCGAACCACTGTGGGGCGAGCACCAGGCCGATCAGCTGGCGAGTATGGGCGAGTCATGATCCGGGTCGACGAGGCCCTGGCCGCGGCCCGCGCCCGCCTGACCGCATCGCCGAGCGCCGGGCTGGACGCCGAACTGCTGCTCGCCGCCACGCTCGGGCGGCGGCGGACCTGGCTGCACGCCTGGCCGGAGGCCACGCTGTCTCCCGGCGAGGCCGAGCAGTTCGATGAACGGATCGCACGGCGCGCCGCGGGCGAGCCGATCGCCTATCTGCTGGGTGAGCGCGAATTCTGGTCGCTCACCTTCGCCGTCTCGCCGGACGTGCTCATCCCCCGCCCGGAGACCGAGGGGCTGGTTCGCGTCGCGCTGGACCATCTGCGCACCAACGCGGTCACCGAACCACGCATTCTCGACCTCGGCACCGGCAGCGGTTGTGTCGCGCTGGCGCTCGCGCACGAACGCCCCGACGCCCACGTGACCGCCGTCGAGGCCGCCGGCCCCACACTCGAAATCGCCCGCGCCAACGCCGCCCGCCACGGCATCGTCAATGTCGAATTCATCGAAGGCAGCTGGTTCGCGCCGCTGGGATCGCGGCGCTTCGACGTGATCGTCTCCAACCCGCCCTACATCGCCACCGGTGACCCGCACCTCAGCGCGGGCGACGTCCGCTTCGAACCGGTCACTGCGCTCGACGGCGGCCCCGACGGCCTCGACGGCCTGCGCGAGATCGCGGCGGGGGCGCCGCACCATCTCCAGCCGGGCGGCCTGGTCGCCGTCGAGCACGGCGCGGATCAGGGCGACGCCGTCGTATCGCTGTTCACCGCCGAGGGGCTCACGACAGTCGAAACGCATGCCGACGACGCCGGGTTGCCGCGGATCACTGCAGGCGTGGCGCCGGGATGACGGGTCGCCGCGACGTAGGCCGGGTTGTACCCGAGCGCTGCGGCGGCGTAGAGGCCGTATCCTCGCAGCACCGCGGTGCGGGTGAGGATTTCCGTTCGGAGAGTGGTTCGGGTTTCGCCCGCTGGTCGCGGGCGAGTTCATTTCTTTGCTTTGCGGCAAAGAAACGAACCAAAGAAAACGCACCCGAACGAGGTCGCCCCGCCGCTGTTCGAAGTCCGACCTGACACCCGATAGACGCCGCTGTTCCCCGACTGTCTGCCCTGCGATACAGCGGCGGTCCTCTGCGCGGGGCGGGCAGCGGGTGCCGCCGACAGGCCGTCCATGGCCGACGGCGGCATGGCCGCGTCTGCGCCATCCGGCGCTGGCGCGCGGACTGATCCGCTGCCCACCGTGCTCGGCGACCTCGAAGGGGGACGAGTCGACAGGTCCGCGGCCGATTTTCGTCCTCGCCAGCCGAGCACGCGGGCACGCTCGCCGCCGCAAGCGCCCAGGCGGAGGCCCTGCTGGCAGTCGGCGCCGGCGCGGACGGGCGCATGGATCGTGCCGTCCACGCGTCTCACGGCCGACGACTGCGAAGCACGGGCTACCTCGACCGATGTGCCTTCGCTGGAACGCTTCACCGGTCTCGACGTACCGCAAGCGGCTGGCGCGTGCCATTCAGCCTCGGTCGAACCGGAATATCAGGGCGATGGCGCCATCTGCCAGGGCGCGCATTCCTTGCGCTCGCTTTCTTCTCACTGCAAGAAGCAGGTTGCCGAGCGGTCGAGCGACCGGAAGAACTCGAGATCCGCGCATCGAATCGGCTGCGACACCGTCCGCACGGCGCTATCGGCTGGGCCGACACGGTCACGCCGACGCAGGCGCTCACGTTCAACCCTGACCCGTCGGAATGCCCGTCCGGACGGGCGCCAACCGGAACGCCAAACGATCAACTGTTGCGCAGGGTCAGGCGCTCGATGCCGTTGGCGTGGAATTCGCCGGCGTACTTTTCTTCCAGTGGCCCGACCAGGCGCTCGTACTCATCCTGCGACATCGCCGAGACGTCGCCCTTGCCCGGCATCGCGGCGACATCGCGTTCCGCCATGCGCACGATCAGCTCTTCCCAGAAAGCCCGGTCGTCGTACTCATCCAGCAGCTGCCAGGCGCCGGTCTCGTCCTCGAGCCTGCGCGTCGGCCGGTACTGGTTCTGGCGACTGTCGATCTCGACCAGTTCCGCCAGGTCGAAATCCGGCGCGAGCGAGAGGAGTTTCTGGATCACCATGCGGTAGGGCTCGCCCTCCGCGGTCTCTTCCGGGCGGTGCCCGTGGATCACCCAGTCGGCCGCGAGCAGCAGGTCGAGCAGGAGCCGGTATTCGCGCTGTGTAAGGCTGACGTTCATGGGGCGTGGAGCATCCTCCGGGACATCGGGAAGGGGAATGCCTCGGCCCGCGGACGGGCGGAGGCGAGTGACAGAATCAGCGGCGTTCGCGGTCGTGTCAACGTCCGCGCGCGCCCAGGTACCCATGCACGACTCGGCCGGGGTGTTGGTTCGGGGCATCCGTGCTCCACCCGAGCTGCGAGTGCCGGGGGAATCCCGCGTAGGTTGGGTTGACGAAGGAAACCCAACGCGACGAGCGATCGGCGTTCGACCACATCGCGCGTGGAACGAGCGGCGGGCTCCACCGGAGTCATCGTGTCGATCAAATAAGCCTCGACCCGTTGGGTATCGCTTCGCTCAACCCAACCTACGGCGCGTCAGGAATCGAGCTTCTGGCGCAGCAGTTCGTTGACCTGTTCCGGATTGGCCTTGCCGCGCGAGGCCTTCATGACCTGGCCGACGAACCAGCCGAGCACCTTGTCCTTGCCGGCGCGATACTGTTCGACCTGGCCCGGATTGGCGTCGACGACCTCGTCGATCATGCGCTCGATCTCGCCGGTATCGGTGATCTGCTTGAGCCCCTTCGCCTCGATCACGCTGTCGGCGTCGCCCTCGCCGGCGACCATCGCCTCGAACACCTGTTTGGCGATCTTGCCGGAGATGGTCTGGTCCTGGATGCGCTGGATCAGGCCGCCGAGCGCCTCGGCCGAGACCGGGCTTTCGGTGATATCGAGGCCCTGGGCGTTGAGCACGCCGCCGAGTTCGGACATGACCCAGTTGGCCGCGACCTTGGGCGCGCCGCCGGCCGCCGCGACCGTCGCCTCGTAGTAGTCGGCCAACTCGCGCGACGCGGTCAGGACGTTGGCATCGTAGGCCGGCAACGCGTACTCGCGGATGAAGCGATCGCGCTTTTCATCCGGCAGTTCCGGCAGCTCCGCGCGCACGCGCTCGATGAAGGCCTGATCCACTTCCAGCGGCAGCAGGTCCGGATCCGGGAAGTAGCGATAGTCGTTCGCCTCTTCCTTCGTGCGCATCGGGCGCGTCTCGTCGGCGTTCGCGTCGTAGAGACGCGTTTCCTGCTGGACGGTACCGCCGTCCTCCAGGATCTCGCGCTGGCGTTCGATCTCGAAGTTGAGCGCCTTCTCGAGAAACCGGAACGAGTTGACGTTCTTGATCTCGGCACGGGTGCCGAACTTGTCCGAACCCGCCGGGCGGATGGACACGTTGGCGTCCACACGCAGCGACCCCTCCTGCATGTTGCCGTCGCAGATACCGAGATAGCGCACCAGTGTGCGGATCTTCTTCGCGTAGGCGACGGCCTCGGCCGGCGAGCGCATGTCCGGCTCGGAGACGATCTCCAGCAGCGGGGTGCCGGCGCGGTTGAGGTCGATCCCGGTCATGCCGTGGAAGTCCTCGTGCAGGGACTTGCCGGCATCCTCTTCGAGATGCGCCCGCGTCACGCCGATGGTCTTGACCGTGCCGTCGTCGAGCGCGATCTCCAGCTGACCGGTGCCGACCACCGGGATCTCGTACTGCGAGATCTGATAGCCCTTGGGCAGGTCCGGGTAGAAGTAGTTCTTGCGCGCGAACACCGAGCGCCCGGCGATGTCGGCACCGATGCCGAGCCCGAGGCGCACGGCCATCGCGACCGCGCCTTCGTTGAGCACCGGCAGTACGCCGGGCAGGCCGAGGTCGACCGGGCAGGCCTGGCGGTTCGGCTCATTGCCGAACTGCGTCGAGGCGCCCGAGAAGATCTTGCTGCTGGTCGCGAGCTGAGCGTGAATCTCCAGCCCGATGACGGTTTCCCACTGCATGATTGCCCTCGCCCCGTTCAGTCGTTCACGCCCGCCGGTACCTGGCGGTGGTGATCGGTGGCCTGCTGGTACTGGTGAGCGACGCCGAGCAGGCGCCCCTCGTCGAAGTGGTTGCCGATGAGCTGGACGCCGACCGGCAGCCCGTCCGCGAAGCCCGCGGGCATGGACAGCGCCGGGAGCCCGGCCAGGTTCACCGCAATGGTGTAAACGTCCGACAGGTACATGGCGACCGGATCGCCGCTGCGCTCGCCGATCGGGAAGGCGGTCGTCGGCGAGGTCGGCCCGAGGATCACATCGACCTGCTCGAACGCCGTGCGGAAATCCTCGCTGATGAGCTGGCGGATCTGCTGGGCCTTGAGGTAATAGGCATCGAAATAGCCTGCGGAGAGCGCGTAGGTCCCGACCATGATGCGGCGCTTCACCTCGGCGCCGAAGCCCTCGCCGCGCGAGCGCTCGTAGAGATCGATGATGTTCTTCGGCTCGCCACAGCGGTAGCCGTAGCGAACCCCGTCGAACCGCGACAGGTTCGATGAGGCCTCGGCGGGCGCGACCACGTAGTAGGCGGGCACCGAGAGTTCCGTATGCGCGAGCGAGATCTCCACGGGCTCCGCCCCGAGTTCACGCAGCTTTTCCGCAACGCCCTCGACCGCGCCGCGCACGCCGTCGCTCATGCCCTCGCCGAAGTATTCCTTCGGCAGACCGACCTTCAGCCCCTGCAGGCTGACCCCGTCAAGCGCGCCGGCGTAGTCGTCGACCGGCCGGTCGATGCTGGTCGAATCATTCGGGTCGAAGCCCGCCATCGCGCCCAGCATGAGCGCGCAGTCCTCGGCGGTCCGGGCCAGCGGCCCGCCCTGATCGAGGCTGGAGGCGAACGCCACCATGCCGAAGCGCGAGACACGCCCGTAGGTGGGCTTGAGCCCGGTCAGACCGCACATGGCGGCCGGCTGGCGGATCGAGCCGCCGGTATCGGTGCCGGTCGCGCCCGGTGCGAGGCGCGCCGCGACGGCGGCCGCGGAGCCGCCGGAGGAGCCGCCAGGAACGCGGGTCGTGTCCCAGGGGTTCTTCACGGGGCCGTAATACGAGGTCTCGTTCGACGAGCCCATGGCGAACTCGTCCATGTTCGTCTTGCCGAGCATGACGAGACCCGCGTCACGCATGTTGCGCACGACGGTGGCGTCGTAGGGCGCCTCGAAATTGTCCAGCATGCGCGAACCGCAGCTCGTGCGGACACCATCGGTACAGAAGATGTCCTTGTGCGCGATCGGCACGCCGGTGAGCGGCCCGGCCCGGCCGGCCGCGCGGGCCTCATCGGCGGCCTCGGCCTCGGCCAGTGCCTGCTCGCGCGTAACGGTGATGAAACTGTTGTATTCCCCGCCCCGGTTCTCGATCCGATCGAGGAGGCTGCGGGTCAGCTCTACGCTGGAGACCTCGCCAGCGGCGAGGGCCTGCGCCAGTTCGGCGATCGTGTGGTCATGCATCACGGGATTCGATCCGTAGTTGGTCGGCCCGGTGCGGCCGGAAATCATGGTCGCCGGCGGTCATATAACCGCGGCGTATTGCGTCACTCGACCACGCGCGGGACGAGGTAGAGGCCGCGCTCGACGGCCGGCGCCAGTCGCTGATAGCGCTCGCGCCGGTCGGGTTCGGTCACCACGTCCGGGCGCAGACGCTGCGTGGCGTTCTGCGGATGCGCCATCGGCGTGACGCCACGGGTATCGGCCGCGTTCATGCGGTCGACCAGATCAAGAATGCTGGAGAGCTCGTTCGCGTTCGCCGCGACCTCGTCATCCGATACGGACAGGCGGGCGAGATGGGCGATGCGGCGGACTTCGTCAGGCGACAGGGACACGTCGCGTACCTCCGGGCCGGGGTCGTTTCAGGCGCGCGAAGGTATCACATTTGGGTCATCCAGGTGCACGCGCGAGCGGCGGACGGAGGAAGCCGGCGGCGAGGCTCAGCCGTGACACGGCTGTAGGTCGGACTTCCAGTCCGACACGTCGAAGCCTCCGGCGTGTCGGACTGGAAGTCCGACCTACACCTGCTCGCAGCGCGGGTACGGATTCGAGCGTTCGGGGGATCATGCCGGGCGCGCGGCAGGCCGCACGTCCGACAGGGATCGGACGTTACGGCAGATCGTACTCGGCCGTCTCGCCCGACTCGACGTCCACGTTGCCGCATCGGAGAAGGTCAAGTCGTCTCCTCCGTGCGTCGGATCGGTCGTCTTCGGCATCACAAGCATACGCGACCGTGTATAGTCACCGGCCTCCAGGAAAGCAGCGAGTTCCAGGTGTAATCGCTGTCCATCGGCGTCACTCGCTTTCAAGGTACGCTGTAGTGATCGGATCCGGAGTCGATTGCCATCGACGTCATCCGGCGTCGACGCTCGCATCCTCGAATACATACACCGCATTCTTGGCAGCAGATGACCCGCACTGATGTCCGGAGACGTAGGTTTCCGTCGCGGACCGCGATCTGCCCGACATCGTCGTTGTTCGACCAGCCGCAGGGCCGGGCGCAACTTGTATTCCCCGGGGGGCGCCTCGACCACGGACTTGCGCAGATCGAAGTCGATGGTCAGATCCAGCGAGCCGCCACTCGGCCACGCTGAAACCGCTGACGAGCTTGAGCCCGGTCTGGCGGCCACTCGGGATATCGAGTTCGTGACTCCGCTGCCTTCGATGCACGAGATAGGTGTCCGGTGTACCGTCGAGATTGACCCCGAGGCGGATCCAGTTATAGGCGCCGGCGCGTAACCCGCTCATCTTCGAGCAGGATTTCGCTTTTGCCGTTCTGCTGGTCCAGCAGATCGATCTGCTTCGGCTCCTCGAAATCGATCGTGAACGGCTCGCCCTCGGCGGGCTTCAGCGTGACCGAGGAGAACTCGACGAAGACGTTCTGCGCGCTATCGACCGGCGCATCGGTGACGCCGAGGCTCAGCGAGCCGGAACCGTCGCCCGAACTGCCGCCACCACAGGCGACCAGTGCGGCGCTCCCGGCCAGAACAAGGCCGGCGCGGAGCGTGTTTCGAAAATCGCGAATCGGATGGTGCGCGTGCATGATGGAATTCCCTCGATGGATTGATGATGCCACGGACACGGACACGGGCACGCTGCGCGCCCATATCCCGGCCTCACCCCTGAACACGGTCGGCGGCGCCGAAAGGTTCCATCGGATTCGCCATCGGGGAGCATCTCGAGTTGCAAGATGTGATCGGGCTCACGTAAATGGGGAAAACCGGTCATGATCCCCGGCGCCGGGGATCGCTCCGCCCGGGGTGCGTTACTCTGCGGGACGGAACCGCGATCACCCGGAGGCCCGGACCCGATCAGGCGATCACCCGCGGTCAGAACACCCGTTCGACCCGAACGCGGACCATCTCCCGGTCGTAGTCGAAGTCGGTAACCGTGGAATCGCGCCGCTCCACGCGGAGATCCGCCCGGACGCTCCAGTCCCGATCGAGCCGGCGATCGAGCGCGACAGCCAGCCCGTAACGGTCCTCTTCACGAGTGCCCTCCGGCGTTCCCGCGCGGACCTCCGGGCCATCGTAGTCGCGGTGGCGCCAGTCCCCGGACAGGGTGAGATGGTGGTCGGCATCGAGCCGGAAAGTATGATCGGCCTCCAGGCTGACCTCGTCATAGGAGAAACTGAAGAAATCGTCCGCCGTCGCGAGATCGTCGCGATCGCTGGTCGCGACCCCGGCCGCAAGCGTCCAGCCGCTGCGCCCGCGTTCGTCGAACGAGACATCGAACCGATGTTCAACGCCGTCGAGGAAGCCGAACCCGCTCGCACCGCGTGCGAGTTCCAGTTCGTAGTCGAGCCGAAGCCGCCAGCCGGCGTTCAGCGGTCGCTGCAGGCGGCCGCCCGCGAGCAGCGCGTTGTCGAATGCGTCGCCGCCGAGCCGCTGATGCCGGCCATCGACCCATGCGTTCCACTCCCAGGCGCCGCGGAGGCGGCCGACACGTCCCACGCCACCGCGCAGGGCGAGAAGACTGAACTGATCCTCATCGAAAAATTCCTGCAGGTAGGCGCTGCCGCGCAGGTAAAATCGATCCTCGAGCGGCCAGCGTCCCACCAGCACGGCGTCCAGGAACTGATCCGACTGTTCGCTGGTGCCGCTCGCATCGCTCGGCGTCAACGCGATGTTCGAGTCGTGCCCACCGCCGAGACCGAGATAGATGTAGTCGGGGGACGAGGGTGCGGTATCGAGGGCGGCCAGCGCGGCGCGGGCACGCTTGCGCAGCGAGGCCGTTTTCGCCGTGCGCGCGGCGCGTCGGAACGCGTCGCGCGCCCGCGCGGTCTCCCCCCGCTCCCGGGCGATGCGTCCGAGTTGATAATGCGCGGGCGCTACCATTGATCCACTTTCCACGGCCCGGAGGAAGGCGGCCTCCGCTTCGTCGAGCCGGCCCACCCGGTACAGGGCAACACCGAGATTGAAGTGCAGTGCGCCCGTATCGAGCCCCGCCTGGCGGGCCGCTTCGAAATGCTCGACGGCCTGTTCGTATTCGTCCTCCTGCGCGGCCTCCACGCCCTGCCGGAACATCTCCCTCGCGGTCGCCGCACTCACTGCGGCCGGGGTCACAAGCAGCAGCACGAGCGCCGCGGCGATCGCCACGCGCAGAGGAACGGTATTCGGGACATCGTTCATGCGGGCTGGAACTCGGGGTACGGGTCTGTGGGTCATCCTGGATCCAGTCGCCATCTTCTGCCAAACGACCAAATGAAACAGGGTCGCGGGCAGTTGCCCGCGACCCCTGACTCGGCCCGTGAATGTGTGGCCGAAGCGCCGGCCCGTCAGTTACGGGCGATTCCCCCGATCGCCCGCATCGCCGGCACGATCACGGGCACTGGCCGCGTTATCGGCATCGCGGCCCCGCTCACGGGCCTCGCTGGCGGTCCGCTCGCCGAACGCGCGGCCGTCCTCGCTCGCGTTCTTGCGGGCCTCGTTGGCGGTATCGATTCCGAACGCCGCGTTATCGCGTGCCGCATCGGACGCGGCCGCCGGCAGTTCGATGTCCTCGACGTACTCGGCTTCGTCGGCGTCCGCGTCACGCACGACTTCCATGGTGAAATCGTCGCCCTCTTCCTCTTGCGCCCAGACCGGCGTCGCGATCAGTCCCAGCAGCAGGATGCTGGCCGTGTAAGCAGTTACTGTCTTCATCATCTCGATTCCTCCACTTCGCAACCGGTTCGTAAAAACGGCCCTTCAGGCCGATACCCCATCAATCTCTACCGCGGCCGAACCGTCGGCGAGCGGCACCACCAGACGCCGCTCGCCACCGGCATGCCGGATCCGCGTCACCAGCTCGCCACCCCGCGCATCGCTCGATACACGCAGCGGCAACCGCAGGCGGCTGCGCCCCTCGGCGAGCGATCCGGTCCAGCGCACTTCGCGTTGGCCAGGGAATCCCGCGAGCTCGACGCCTTCGGGGAGCTGCACCGTGAACTCCACGTCCGCATAATGGCGCGGGCTCTCGATCGCGATTGCGATCCGCTGTTCACCGGCGGCTGCCAGTTCCACCGGCGCCGCTTCCGGTGTCGTCGATGCCGGCTCATCCCTTTGTGCCAACACCAGTCCCAGAGCGATACCGATCACCAGCGTCGCGGCCAATGCGGCCCAGCGCGGCCCCACCCATGGCGCGTGTCCGGGGCGCTCGCCGGGCAACGGCAGCGTGGCCAGTCCGTCCAGCAGTGCCCGCATCTGCCGGTCATGGCGGGCGCACTCGGGACAGGTGTCCCGATGCCGCGCCATGGCTGCGTCGTCGACGTCATCGTGGCCGTCGTGCCAGTCGCTCCACAGATTCCGGAATTCTTCGCAGTTCATCGCATTGCTTCCCCGTTCATCCGTTATCACGAATCCGCCGGCCCAAAGGTTCCATCGACCGGCACCCGGGCGGCTTCACTCGCCGGCCAGATCGGCGCGCATCGTCGCGCGGGCGCGATGCAGCCGCGACTTCAGCGTGCCGGTCGGCGTGTCGGTGATCTCCGCGACCTCGACCAGGGTATAGCCCTCGACGTCATGCATGATGACGAGTTCGCGCTGAAAGGCCGGCAGGCGATCGAGCGCGTTCTGCAACCGCGCCCTCGTCAGCCCCCGTTCAAAGGCATCCTCCGGCAGGGCCTCATCCCCCGCGCCATCGTCGGGCTCGACCGAGGCATCGATTTCGGGGGCGCTGCGCCGACGCCGCCATTCATCGACGAACAGGCGATAGAGCACGCGCGACAACCACGGCCGCGGCTTTTCCAGTGCCACGACCTCGTCCATGCGCGGGTGGAGGCGCAGCATCAGGTCCTGCAGCAGGTCTTCGGCGTCCGCCGTGCTGCCGGTCAGCCGGATCGCCAGCCGGCGCAGATGATCCATGCTGGGAGCGATGGCGCGCTCGAAACGTTTCGCCTGCAGGGAACGAACCGGGTTTCGCATCCTCCATGACTCCCGTCGAAGAGAAAAATCAGGCTCCACGCGCGGTGGCAACCGGCCCAGCCAGTGGACACGAAATCACGGCCGAAATTGTTCCATGATCTCCCGCCGGGAATCGGTAATGTCCGCGTCGCTTGTACAGGACCGACCCCGTTGCTACAGTAGCGGCTTCGTTTTATCCCCTGCCACCCGCGCACGAGACCGATTCCAGCATGTTCAGCGCCCTACGTGGACTTTTCTCCACAGACATATCGATCGACCTGGGTACCGCCAACACCCTGATTTATGTTCGCGGCAAGGGGATCGTGCTCAACGAGCCGTCCGTGGTGGCGCTGCGTCAGGACCGCGGTGGTGGCGCCAAGTCGATCGAGGCCTACGGCGAGGCGGCCAAGCGGATGATCGGCCGCACGCCACAGTCGATCACGGCCATGCGGCCGATGCGCGACGGCGTGATCGCCGACTTCAACATCACCGAGAAGATGCTGCAGCACTTCATCAAGAAGGTGCACGATTCACGCTTCTTCCGGCCGAGCCCGCGCGTGCTGGTCTGCGTGCCCTGTGGCGCGACCCAGGTGGAGCGGCGGGCGATCCGCGAGTCCGC
This sequence comes from Halofilum sp. (in: g-proteobacteria), assembly GCA_034520925.1. Taxonomy (GTDB): domain Bacteria; phylum Pseudomonadota; class Gammaproteobacteria; order XJ16; family Halofilaceae; genus Halofilum. Next base: position 77,420 of record JAXHNC010000009.1, read on the forward strand.
GACCGGGGCCGGCGCACGCACGGTCTACCTGGTCGAGGAACCGATGGCGGCCGCGATCGGTGCCGGCATGCCCGTCTCGGAGCCGCAGGGTTCGATGGTGCTGGACGTCGGCGGTGGCACCTCCGAGGTCGCCGTCATGTCGCTCAACGGCATCGTCTATTCCGCCTCGGTGCGGATCGGCGGCGACAAATTCGACGAGGCGATCGTCAACTACGTGCGGCGCAATTACGGCGCCCTGATCGGCGAGGCGACCGCGGAGCGTATCAAGCACGAGATCGGTTCGGCCTACCCCGGCAAGGAACTGCTCGAGATCGAGGTCAAGGGCCGCAACCTCTCCGAGGGCGTGCCGCGCGCGCTGACGCTCAACAGCAACGAGATCCTCGAGGCCCTGCAGGAGCCGCTGTACGGCATCGTCAGTGCCGTCAAGACGGCGCTGGAGCAGACGCCGCCCGAACTCGGCGCCGACGTCGCCGAACGCGGCATCGTGCTGACCGGCGGCGGCGCGCTGCTGGGCGACCTCGACCGCCTGCTGATGGAAGAAACCGGGCTGCCCGTCGTCGTGGCCGAGGATCCGCTGACCTGCGTGTGCCGGGGCGGCGGTCGCATCCTCGAGCTGATCGATGAGCACGGCACCGGTTTCGTTTCCGTCGAGTAATCGTACGGGCGCCCCACGCCGCCCCATCCAGCGGGGGATGGCCTGATGCAGCCGCTGTTCCAGCAGGGAACCGGTCCGCTGCTGCGGACGCTGTTCTTCGTGTTGCTGTCGGCGACGCTCATGGTGGCCGATCAGCGCTTCAATCAGCTTGAGCAGGTCCGTGGATTTCTCTCCGGCGCGATCGCACCGCTGCGCTATGCGGTCGATCTCCCCGCCCGCTTCCTCGGCTGGAGTTCCGATCAGGTCCGCTCGCGCGAGGAGCTGATCGAGCGCGTCAACGCGCTCGAGCGCGAAAACCTTCGCCTGCGCGCGCGCCAGCTCAAGTTCGAAACCATCCGCAGTGAGAATGAGCGTCTGCGCACGCTGCTGGACTCGACCTCCGAACGCGATGAGCGCGTACTGGTCGCCGAACTGTTGTCGGTCGCGCTGGATCCCTACCGCCAGCAGGTCGTGGTCAATCAGGGCGAACGCAATGGCGTCTACGCCGGGCAGCCGCTGATCGACGCCTACGGCGTGATGGGTCAGATCATCAACACGGGCCCGTTCACGGCGACCGCCCTGCTGATCTCGGATCCGAACCACGCGCTGCCCGTGCAGATCAATCGCAACGGCCTGCGCACGATCGCCGAGGGCACGGGCGAGCCCGACCGGCTGGAACTGCGCTACATCCCCAACAACGCCGATGTCCGCGTCGGGGATCGGGTGGTGAGTTCGGGTCTCGGGGGGCGTTTCCCGCCCAACTATCCGGTCGCTACCGTCGTCGAGGTCGAGCGGCGGCCCGGAGAGCCATTCGCGCGCGTGATCGCCGCGCCGCAGGCACACCTCGACCGTTCGCGCGAGGTACTGCTCGTGTGGCCCGACGGTGCCGAGCGGGGGGACATCGCGGCCAACGGCGACGCGCCCGCAGCGGACGCGGATGGCACCGCTTCACCGACGCGGGGCAAACCATGAATCCGCGCTGGTGGCTGATCCCGCTCACGCTGGCGGTGGCGCTGATGCTGGCCATGGTGCCGCTGCCCGACGCCGCGGCACCCTTCTGGCCGGACTGGGTTACGCTGGTGGCGCTCTACTGGGCGATGGCGCTGCCCCAGCGCTTCGGTCTGACGCTCGCCTGGATCGCGGGCATCCTGCTCGACGTCTCCCAGGGGGCGCTGCTGGGGCAGAATGCGCTCGGTGCCGTGATCGTCGTGGCCTTCGCGCTGCGCTACCATCAGCGGCTGCGGGTCGCGCCGATCGCGCAGCAGGCCCTGATCGTGACCGTCCTGCTCTTGCTCAAGCAGGCGCTGGTACTGTGGACCAGCGGCCTCGCGGGGCGCGCGCCGCAAACCCCGTGGCTGTTTTTCGCGGCGCCGCTGACCGCGCTGGTTTTCTGGCCGCTGCTGTACGTCGTTCTGCGCGACCTGCGGCGCCGCTATCAGGTAGCCTGAAGATATGAACGGTGTAATCCTCGACGCGGACTCCCTTGGCCCCGGTCTCGACCTGACGCGCCTCCGTGATCAGCTGGACCACTGGGACTGGCACGGCCACACCGCCCCCGAAGAGACCGCCAACCGGATCCGGGAGGCGGACGTCGTCATCACCAACAAGGTCGTGCTCGACGCCGCCGCCTTCGCCGCCGCCCCGCGCCTGCAACTGGTGTGCGTGGCGGCCACCGGCATCAACAACATCGACCTCGACGCGGCCCGCGAGCACGGCGTGACGGTCTGCAACGCGACCGGCTACGGCACGCCTTCGGTGGTCCAGCACACGTTCGCGCTGATCCTGGCCCTGGCGACCCGGTTGCCGGATTACCAGGCGGCGGTCCGCGCCGGCGAATGGTCACGATCGCCGTTTTTCTGCCTGCTCGACTTCCCGATTACCGAACTGGCCGGCAAAACCCTCGGTGTAATCGGTTACGGGACGCTCGGACAGGGCGTCGCCGGCATCGCGCGCGCCTTCGATATGGACGTGCGGATCGCGGCGCGCCCTGGCGCAACGGAGATCCCGGCCGACCGGATCGCGGTCGAAGATCTGCTGGAACAGGCCGACGTGCTGACCCTCCACTGCCCGCTGACCGACGCGACACGCGGCCTCATCGGCCGCGCCGAGCTCGAGCGCATGAAGCCGGACGCGCTGCTGGTCAACACGGCCCGCGGCGGCATCGTCGACGAGGCCGCGCTGGCCGACGCGCTGCGCGCGGGAGCCATCGGCGGCGCCGGCATGGACGTGCTGACGCAGGAGCCGCCGCGCGACGGCAACCCGCTGCTCGCGGACGACATCCCGAACCTGATCGTCACCCCGCACTCCGCCTGGGGGTCGCAGGCGGCCCGCCAGCGCCTGGTCGAGCAGGTGGCGGATCACATCGCCAATTTCCGCGCGGGTAAACCGAGCAATGTGGTGGCGGGCCCGGAGGGCACATGAAGGCGGAAGAGCGCCTCGATGCGATCGAGGAGCAGTTGATGCGGCTGCAGCACGAAGTCGAACAGCTCGATGCGACCGTGCAGGGGCAGGCGGCGGCTCACGACCGGCTGGCTCAGCGCTGCGACCAGCTCGAACGACGGCTCGCGAAGATCGAACCGGATGCCGATCCCGGGTGATCTGCCGGAGGCACCTATGAACCGCCAGCGCCCAGAAGCAGTTGCCCCTCGGGGCTGAACCGGTGCGGCGGGACATTCAGTGGCGGCGCCTCGGTTCCCGCCAAGGGCTCGCCGGCGGCATCCCAGGCGGCCTCGCTGCAGCTCTCGCGGAAACGCCGCGATTCGGCCTCCCAGACCACGCTGCAGCCGCGCGCGGTGCCATTGGCGAAGGCGACGAACCACTCCGGACTCGGATCATCCCCGAGGCGCGTTCCGAGCCGGTCGATGGTCTCGCGACCGCGTCGTAACACGATCACCGGGCGACTGTCCCAGCCGAGGGTGCGGACGGTATCGGGCTCCATGGCGGATACGTCGACGCGGGAGCGCTCAGGCGTCGCCTCGTTGCCGCCACCGCCCGCGTAGCGCAGGGTGATGGTGACCACGACGATAGCGGCGAGTGCCACCATCAGTTTCAGCGTAACCCGCAGGCGCAGACGCAACGGGGATTCCGGGAGATCGGTCATGGGCGATCCATCGGCAGAACAGGCACCAACCGGCGCACTCTACCCCCATCGGACGGCGATCGTCTGCATGACGCATGACCGCCTGGCCGAGGCCGAGGCACTCGCACACCGCCTGCACCTGCCACTGATCGAGGAATCGCCGCACGAACCCGACTGGCTCAACCTCGTGTTCACGGAGGAACGCCTGCAGGTGCAGCTCACGGGGCCCGCCGCCCCGGGCCCCGTCTACGCGGACTTTGTCACTGGCGCGACGGCCCGCCGCGGACGTGAGGCCGCCCGCGCCGACGAGGGGCTGCTGCGGGCGGCCGGCGCCCGGCACGGCCAGACGCCCGACGTGATCGATACGACCGCCGGTCTCGGCCGCGACGCCTGGCTGCTGGCCGCGCTCGGCTGCCGGGTGACGCTGGTCGAGCGCCATCCGGTTGTCGCCGCCCTGCTGGCGGATGCGCTGACACGGGCACGCAAGGACGAAGAAGCGGCGCCGGTCGCGGCACGCATGGAACTGATCGAGGCCAATGCGATCGCCGTACTGGCCGAGCGGACCGCGGACACCGTGATCGTCGACCCGATGTATCCGCCACGCCGCAAGTCGGCGGCGGTCCGCAAGGAGATGCAGGTATTCCGGGCACTGATCGGAACCGACGGCGACAGTGACGCGCTGCTGCCGGCCGCCATCGCCGCGGCGCGTCGACGGGTCGCGGTAAAGCGCCCGCGCGGTGCCCCGCCGCTGACCGGCCCCGCCCCGAGCGGCTCGATCGACGGCCGCTCGACGCGTTTCGACATCTACGCCGGAAGAGCGGAGGCGAGCTGAATCCGCTCCGCCGGCGCACGGACTCACTTCACCGTGATGACGGTGCCTTCGAACAGGTGCTGGACCTTGTGCGACACACTGCCGACCACCATCCCCTTGAGGTCACTCAGCCCGCGCGAGCCCATCACGATGGTGTCGACCTCGGCCTCTTTCGCCTGCTCCAGAATGGCATCGGCCGCCGAGCCACCGCGCCAGCTGGTCGAGACCTTTGAAGCACCGTGTTCCTCGGCGATTTTCTGCGCGCGTTCGAGCAGTTTATCCGCGATATCTTCCAGCACCTCGTGGGGCAGCGAGGCCTCCACGTACCCGGCGCCCACCGCGATCGGCGGTTCCTCGCGGCCCTTTTTGTCGGAGAGATTGCGGATCGAATCCGGGACATGGCCGTAGAGGAGCACATTGAGCAGATGCAGTCTGGCATCGTTTTTCGACGCGATATCGGCAGCGAACTGGACCGCCTTGTCGGAATGAGCGGAGCCGTCCACCGGCACCAGGATTGACTTGATCATGCGATAACCTCCATTAAAACCGGAAACATCACATGAATCATGGCCCCTTCAGCGCCGGTCGTTATTGATCGGCGTCAAACGCCGGTCAATCGGTCGGGTCAGGCGGGCGCACCACAGCATTTCTTGTACTTGCGGCCGCTGCCACACGGGCAGGGATCGTTACGCCCGACGCGCGGCCCGTCGTGGCGGATGGTCTCCTGTTCCGGTGCCTCGCCGTCGACGTAGACCCAGTTGCCCTCGTCGTCGCGCTTGAAGCGCGCGAGTTCATGGTGCCGCCGGCGCTGTTCGCGCTCACGGAAATGGGCGACGAATTCGACCGCACCGACGTCGTCCTCCTCCCCGCCGGCCTCGACGGCGCGGATTTCCAGCCCCAGCCACTCGGAACGCCGCGCCCAGCGGTCGGTCGCCTCGCGGTCGATGTCCTCGCGCGTGGCGGCGTCGTGGGTCGCCTGGATGTAGTCGATATCGGCCCGGGTATGCGCCGTGTAGCGCGCCCGCATCAACGCCTCGGCGGTCGGCGGCTGCGCCTCGCCGGCCAGGTACGGACCACAGCAGGTATCGAAATCGCGGCCGGAACCGCAGGGACAATCGGACATCGGTTTCCACTCCCGTCAGTGAGGCAGACGGCACGCTACCGGCGGCTGCCGCTTGCGGCAAGGTTTTGGCAGCCAGCCCGGTCAAAATCGTCCTCTCGCAGAGGCGCGGAGTTCGCAGAGACAAAGAAGAACAGAATGGATCCGCTGTTGGCCCGCTGGTTCTCCATGCGGGTGTAGGTCGGACTTCCAGTCCGACACGCCGAAGCCTTCGAGCTGTCGGACTGGAAGTCCGACCTACACCCGTATCACGTCCGCGCTCTGAGCGCTGCTGCGGGAAAATCCGGACGACGAGCGCATCCGGCAAGCTCGCGCCTCTGCGAGCAAGTCGCTGCCATGCCGGTGACGAGAGCGCATTACTGAAGGCGATTGCGGGCCGGCGGGTCGTCTTCGTTCACGGCTTCCAGGTGGGCATCCATCAGGCGGCCACCGAGCAGGGCCACGTGGCCGCCGTAGCGCTCGCCGCCGGTCTGGCTGAATTCGAAGCGATACAGCCGCCACAGGTGGAGCCGGCCATCATGCCCGCGCGCCAGACGCAGCCGCCGCAGCGCGACGGTTTCGTCCAGCAACTGCACCGAGAACCGCCGGCAGGCGCCCCGGGCGTGGCGCACGGCGGTCTCGCGCGCGCGCATCGACAGCCACCACCAGCCGAGTGCGGCGGCGATCGCGGCCAGCGCCAACCATGGAGACATGCAGTCACTCCCTCATGAATCCGTCCGCGCGGCGCCCGGTTTGGCTTCGGTCCGCGCCACGGCAGTACAATCGCACACGACGAATGACACGCCAGCCTGCAGGAGCCAGCGATGGATGAACAGACCCGCACCGAGATCGAGGCCCAGGCCTTTCGCACGCTGGTCGCGCACCTGCGTGAGCGCACCGACGTCCAGAACCTGGATCTGATGGAACTCGCCGGCTTCTGCCGCAACTGCCTCTCGAAATGGTACCGCGCCGCGGCCGAGGAACGCGGCGTCGAGATGGACTACGAAACGGCGCGCGAAATCGTCTACGGCATGCCGTACGCCGAGTGGAAGGCGCGCTACCAGACCGAACGGCAACCGGATAACACGGACTCACCGTCATGACGACCACGATCACCGAACTCCACGGCGACGGCATCGGGCCGGAACTCGCCACCGCCATTCACCGCGTCGCCGACGCGCTCCCCATCGATCTCGATTTCGAAGGCGTCGACTGGTCGCTGGAACGTCGCAACCGTGACGGCGACGCCGCCATCGACGAGGCGGAGGCATCGATGCGCCGCAACAGGCTGGCGCTGAAGTACCCGACCGTGACCGAGACCAGCAGCCCGAACGCGCTGATCCGTCGCCGGGTCGGGTTCTCGGTGATCTACCGCCCCGCCATCTCGATCCGTGGCATCTCCTCGAATTTCAAGGAAAACGTCAACCTGCATGTCGTGCGGATCGCCACGGGCGGCACCTACGACGACCCCGGCCAGTTCATCGGCAAAAATGCCGCCGTGTCGCTGCGCATGGTCGAGCGTGAACCCTGCGAGCAGGCGGCGAAATTCGCATTCGAACTCGCCCGCAAGAAAGGCCTGTCGATGACCTCGTCGTCGAAGCACACGATCCAGCGCGTCACCGACGGCCTGTTCGAATCGGTGGTGGCGGGCGTGCACGAGGCCGGGTACACCGATGTGCCGCATCGGGTCGAGCTGTTCGATGCACTGCTCGCGAAAGTGATCCTGAAACCGCAGGACTTCGATGTCGTGCTGGTCCTCAACGAGTACGGCGATTTTCTCTCCGACATGGCCTCCGGCCTGGTCGGCAGTCTCGGCACGGGCGCCTCCGGCAACTTCTCGTTCGACGCCGATCACAACGTCGAGATCGCCATGTTCGACCCCGCCGGCGGCACGGCGCCCGACATCGCCGGCCAGGACAAGTGCAATCCGAGCGCGATCTTTCTCGCCTTCGGGATGCTGCTGGACCACATCGACCGCTACGACCTCGGACACGCCCTGCGCCTGGCCGTCCTCGGCGCGATCGAAGCGGGCGAGACCACCGCGGATCTCGGCGGCCGGCTCGGCACGACCGGCTTTACCGATGCCGTCGTCGAGCGGATGGGGCACGAACTCGCGCATCCATCGCCGGCTCCATGATGACGCCATGGGCGTGAACCGGGGCGTCGAAAAGCGCGTCTTTCAGGATGATTTGCTGCGCTTATCGCTGCATGCAGAAGTTCCATCCACGGCCATGGGTGAACGAGCGTATCCCACCTTGCATTCGGGCGCTCGACACGATTCAATAACGCTTACGGGGCGAAGCCCCGGCGCGGACGTCGCTGTCAATCAAAAATGCGACGTGCGGCATTCGCCTGTAACCGGTTAGCCACGATCAGGTATTGATCATTCCTGCCCACAGACTCCCGAGCGCGATCGGCGTTGCGCACGCGAGGACCGGCATGCCGGCGAACGGGCCGCGGTACCGCGCACGATTCCGTCAACAACCCGGCAGCCCCCGGCCATGACCGAACAGTCCCCGATGCAGGCCCTGTGGAGCACCTCGCTGCTCGACGGCGGCAACGGCCCCTATCTGGAGGCCCTCTACGAATCCTGGCTCCGCGATCCCGCGTCCGTACCCGATGAATGGCGACGCTATTTCGACGGCCTGCCGCAGGTCGATGGCGTCACGCAGCCCGACATGCCGCCCTCGGAGGTCCGGGCGCAGTTCTACCGCTTCGAGTCCGGCAAGGGACCGGCGCGCACCGGTTCCGCGGATGCCCGTCAGGCGGACCACGAACGCAAACAGATCCGGGTCCTGCAGCTCATCAACGCGTACCGCTTCCGCGGGCACCGCCACGCGAAGGTCGATCCGCTCGATCGCTGGGAAGCCCCGGAGATCGATGAGCTGCGCCTCGATGCGCACGAGTTGTCCGAGGCCGACCTCGACACGGTCTTCCACACCGGCTCGCTCCACGGCCTCGGCGACGCGACCCTGCGCGAGATCCTCGAGGCGCTGCAGAAGACCTACTGCGGGTCGATCGGCGCCGAATACATGCACATCGCGGACACGGCCGAGAAGCGCTGGCTGCAGAACCGCATGGAGACCCCGCAGGCCGAACCGAACCTGTCCGCCCAGCGCCGGCGCTGGGTGCTCGAGCGGTTGACCGCCGCGGAGGGTATCGAGCGCTACATGCACTCGAAGTACGTCGGCCAGAAACGCTTCTCGCTCGAGGGCGCAGAATCGCTGGTACCGATGCTGAACGAGCTCGTCGAGCGTGCCGGCGACCAGGGCGCGAAGGAGATCGTGCTCGGCATGGCCCACCGCGGCCGCCTCAACGTGCTGGTCAACATCTTCGGCAAGAAACCGGCCGACCTGTTCCAGGAATTCGAGGGCCACGAGGACGACTCGCTGGCGGCCGGCGACGTGAAATACCACCAGGGCTTCTCGTCCGATTACATGACCAGCCAGGGCCCCGTGCATCTGGCGCTGGGCTTCAACCCATCGCATCTGGAAATCGTGAATCCGGTCATCGAGGGCTCCGCCCGCTCGCGCCAGGACCGCCACGACGACCGCGGCGGCAAGGTCGTGCTGCCGATCCTCGTGCACGGCGACGCCGCCATGGCCGGCCAGGGCGTGATGCAGGAGACGCTCAACCTGTCGCAGTCGCGCGGCTATTCCACCCGCGGCACCGTGCACGTGGTGATCAACAACCAGATCGGCTTCACCACCTCGAACAAGCTGGACACGCGCTCGTCGCTGTACTGCACCGACGTGGTAAAGATGATCAACGCCCCCATCTTCCACGTGAACGGCGACGATCCGGAGGCGGTCCTGCTGGTCACGCAGATCGCGCTCGATTACCGCAACCAGTTCCACAAGGACGTCGTCATCGACATGGTCTGCTACCGGCGCCACGGCCACAACGAGGCCGATGAGCCGTCCGCGACGCAGCCGATGATGTACAGCAAAATCAAGGCGCTGCCGACGACCCGGGAGCTGTATGCGAAACGTCTGACCGACGCGGGCGAAGTCGAGTCCGAGCACACGGACCGCATGGTCCAGGAATATCGCGACCACATGGACGCGGGCGATACGGTCACGCCGAAGATCATCACCGACGAGGATTTCGTCAACGAGCTGACCGTCGACTGGAGCCCGTTCATCGGCAACCAGTGGAACGACCCCTGCGACACGACCGTTCCCGCCGACCGGCTGCGCGAACTCTGGAGCCGACAGGAACAGCTCCCGGAAGGCTTCGAACTGCACAAGCGCGTCGCCAAGATCCAGACCGACCGCGGCAAGATGGCGGCCGGCGCGCTGCCGATCGACTGGGGTTTCGCCGAGGTCATGGCCTACGCCAGCCTCGTCACGGAGGGCTACGGCGTGCGCCTGTCGGGCCAGGATTCCGGCCGCGGCACCTTCTTCCATCGCCACGCCGTGCTGCACAACCAGGTCGACGGCAGCAGTTTCGTCCCGCTGCGTAACCTCGGCGACGACCAGACCAATTTCCTGATCATCGATTCGCTGCTGTCCGAGGAGGCGGTGCTCGCATTCGAGTACGGCTACTCCACCGCCGATCCGCGCACGATGGTGATCTGGGAGGCCCAGTTCGGCGACTTCGTCAACGGCGCCCAGGTGGTCATCGACCAGTTCATCAGTTCCGGCGAGGCCAAGTGGGGTCGCCTCTGCGGTCTGACACTGTTTCTCCCGCATGGCCAGGAAGGTCAGGGCCCGGAACACTCCTCGGCCCGCATCGAGCGCTTCCTGCAGCTCTGTGCCGAACAGCAGCCGGGCGACTACAACATGCAGGTGTGCGTGCCGACCACACCCGCCCAGGCGTTCCACATGATCCGGCGCCAGATGCTGCGTCCGTATCGCAAGCCGCTGGTGGTGATGACGCCCAAGAGCCTGCTGCGCCACAAGCTCGCGACCTCATCGATCGACGATCTCACCGGCGGACATTTCCATACCGTCATCGGCGACACGGCCGAGCTGGATCCGAAGAAGGTCCGCCGTGTAGTGATCTGCACCGGCAAGGTCTACTACGACCTGTTCACGCGCCGCCAGGAAGAAGGGATCGACGACATCGCCATCGTGCGCGTCGAGCAGCTGTACCCGTTCCCGTACACCGAACTCGGCGAGATCATCGCCGGATTCCCGAATGCATCGGAGTACGTCTGGTGCCAGGAGGAACCGCGCAACCAGGGCGCGTGGTACCACCTCAAGCATCGCCTCGAACGTGTACTCGGCGAGGACAACGACCTGCGCTACGCCGGCCGTGCCGCGTCACCGTCGCCGGCCGTCGGTTACCATAGCCGGCACGCCAAGCAGCAGCATGCGCTGGTCGTCGACGCCCTGGACATCAAGGAGTGACGGCCCTGCCCGTCATGACCGCGACCGCCCGCCCGGGTACGGCCCATGGCGTCGCGCCCGAATGCGCCCGGAGTGAAGGAACCCGCTCATGAGCACCGACATCACCGTCCCGCAACTGCCCGAATCCGTCTCCGACGCGACCGTCGCGAGCTGGACCAAAAAGAAGGGAGACAGCGTCAAGCGTGACGAGGTCCTCGTTGAACTCGAGACCGACAAGGTCGTACTGGAGGTCCCGGCACCGGCCGATGGCGTCCTCGAGGAGATCCTCCACGACGAGGGCGCCACGGTCACCGCGGATACCGTGCTCGGCCGCGTCGGCGAAGGCGCCGCGGGCGGTGGCGGCGGTGACACGGGCGGCGACGCGAAGGCCGACACCGAAGAGAAGGAAGCCGACGATACCGCCGGGGAAACGGCCGGCGGCTCGGCGGATGCCAAGGCGGGGCCGGCCGCGCGCAAACTGATCGCCGAGCATGGACTCGACCCGGCCGCGATCGAGGGCACCGGCAAGGATGGCCGCATCCTCAAAGAGGACGTCCAGCGTCACATCGAAGCCGGTCCGGCGGCGAAGCCGGCGGAGGCGCCGAAGGAAGCCGCACCGCAGCAACCGGCCCAGAGCGCGCAACCGGCGTCGGCGCCGTCGGCCGATGAAACGGCCAAACAGGCCGGTGTCGCTGTCAGTCAGGGCGACCGCCCCGAGAAGCGCGTGCCGATGACCCGCCTGCGCGCCCGGATCGCCGAGCGGCTCGTGCAGGCGACCCAGCAGACCGCCATGCTGACCACGTTCAACGAGGTCAACATGAAGCCGGTCATGGATCTGCGCGCGAAGTACAAGGACCAGTTCGAGAAGGCGCACGACACCAAACTCGGCTTCATGAGCTTCTTCGTCACCGCCGCCACCGAGGCGCTCAAGCGCTTCCCGGACATCAACGCCTCGATCGATGGCAGCGATGTGGTCTATCACGGCTACTGTGACGTCGGCATCGCGGTGTCGAGTGATCGCGGTCTGGTGGTGCCGATCCTGCGCGACGCCGAAACGATGTCGATGGCCGATATCGAGAAGCAGATCCGCGACTTCGGCGGCCGCGCGCAGGCGGGCAAGATCGGCATCGAGGAGATGACCGGCGGCACCTTCACGATCACCAACGGCGGCGTGTTCGGCTCACTGGTATCGACGCCGATCATCAACATGCCGCAGAGCGCGATCCTCGGCATGCACAAGATCCAGGAACGCCCGGTCGCCGAGAATGGCGAAGTCGTCATCCGCCCGATGATGTACCTCGCGCTGTCCTACGATCACCGCATCGTCGACGGCAAGGACTCGGTCCAGTTCCTCGTCGCCATCAAGGAACTCCTCGAAGATCCGGCGCGGCTGATCCTGGACGTGTGACGGATTCGCGGATTTCCAATCAGCGAAAAGAACCGCGAATGAACACGACAATGGAGCACCGTAATGGCCAAGTCGTATGACGTAGTGGTAGTGGGCGCGGGGCCCGCCGGGTATGTTTGTGCGATCCGGTGTGCGCAGCTCGGGTTTTCGACCGCGTGCGTCGACAACTGGATCAACAAGAAAGGCAAGCCCGCTCTCGGCGGTACCTGTCTGAACGTCGGCTGCATCCCATCGAAGGAGCTGCTCGAGAGCTCGCACCACTACGCGACCATTCGCGATCACGCGGAGCAGTACGGCATCAAGGTCAAGGACGCCGAGATGGACGTGCCGGCGATGATCGCGAACAAGGACAAGACCGTCGCCGAACTCACCCAGGGCATCGAGGGGCTGTTCAAGGCGAACAAGGTGGAGTGGCTGCAGGGTTTCGGCCAACTGCACACCGAGAACCGGGTCGAGGTCACGCCGCAGAAGGGCGAGGCCTACACCGTGGACGCGAAGCACGTCGTGCTCGCGCCCGGCTCCTCACCGGTCGAGATCGGCGCCGCCCCGCTGCACGAGGACATCGTCGTAAACTCCACCGGCGCGCTCGACTGGGAGACACCGCCGAAGCGCCTCGGCGTCATCGGCGCCGGCGTCATCGGCCTGGAGATGGGCAGCGTCTGGCGCCGCCTCGGTGCCGAAGTGACCGTCCTCGAGGCGCTGGACACATTCCTGCCGGCGGTGGACGAAGAAGTCGCGCAGTCGGCGCGGAAGACGTTCAGCAAACAGGGAATCGACATCCGGCTCGGCACCCGCGTAACGGGAGCCGAGGTCAAAAAGAACAAGACCGTCGAGATCGAGTACGAGGACAGCGACGGCAAGCAGCAGCTCACCGTCGATGCGCTGATCGTAGCGGTCGGGCGCAGTCCCAACACCGACGGCATCGCTTCCGAGGATGTGCAACTGACGATGGACGAACGCGGTTCGATCCATGTCGACGAGAACCTCGAGACGAGCATGCCCGGTGTCTACGCGATCGGCGATGCCGTACGCGGCCCGATGCTCGCGCACAAGGGGTCGGAGGAAGGCATCGTGGTCGCCGAGACACTCGCCGGCCAGAAGAGCGAAGTGAACTACGAAGCGATCCCGTGGGTGATCTATACCCATCCCGAGATCGCGTGGGTGGGCCAGACCGAACAGGACCTGAAGCACGCCGGCCACGAATACCGCGTCGGCACCTTCCCGTTCATGGCCAGCGGCCGGGCCAAGGCGATGCACGAGACCGATGGTCTCGTGAAGGTGATCGCCGATGCCAATACCGACCGGGTACTCGGCATCCACATGGTCGGACCGCAGACGTCCGAGCTGATCGGGCAGGCGGTCATGGCGATGGAGTTCGAGGGCTCGGCGGAGGACATCATGCGCACCGTGTTCGCGCACCCGACGCTGTCGGAGGCGCTGCACGAGGCCGCACTGGCGGTGGACGGCCGGCCGATCCACATCCCGCCGCCGCGCAAGAGGAAGAAATAGGCAAAGTCGGTTTCTCGCCAAGACGCCAGGCGCGCCAAGAAAGACTTAAGGCAGGGCTTACTCAGCTCGCGTCGAAGCGAGAACGCACCGCAGAAATGGCCACGACCGCCCTCATGATCGCTCGGTGAGGGATTTCGGCTAACCGCGGCAGGTCCTCATTGTTCCTTGGCGCGCTTGGCGTCTTGGCGAGATTCATTCAACCGACTGAATGGACTCTGACAACCGAATAACCCGCAGGGAGTACCCGCAATGAATCTGCATGAATACCAGGCGAAACAGTTGTTCCGCCAGTACAACATCCCGGTGCCGAACGGCATCGTCATCCACGACAAATCCGAAGCGGCCAATGCCGTGCGGGAACTCGCCGGCAAGAAATGGGTCGTCAAGGCGCAGGTCCACGCGGGCGGCCGCGGCAAGGCCGGCGGTGTCCAACTGGTCGACGATGCCGATGCCGCCACGGAAGCGGCCGGCCGGATGCTCGGCAGGAATCTGGTGACCTACCAGACCGATGAACGCGGCCAGCCGGTACGGCGCGTGCTGATCGAGGAAACCAGCGACATCGCCAGCGAGCTCTATCTCGGGGCGGTGGTCGACCGCGGCACGCAGCGCGTCGTGTTCATGGCCTCCACGGAGGGCGGCGTCGAGATCGAGAAGGTGGCCAGCGAGACGCCGGAGAAGATCCATCAGGCGATCGTCCATCCGATGCTCGGCGTCATGCCCTATCAGTGCCGCCAGCTCGCCTTCGCGCTCGGCCTCAACGCCGACCAGATCAAGCAGTTCGCGAAACTGCTGACGAGCCTCGGCAAGCTGTTCATCGACAAGGATTTCAGCCTGATCGAGGTCAACCCGCTGGTCATCACCGGCAAGGGCGATCTGATCTGCCTCGACGGCAAGATCAACGTCGACGACAACGCCGTCTACCGCCACAGCGATATCGGCGAACTGCGCGACCAGACGCAGGAAGACGAGCGCGAGAACCGCGCGAAGGAATGGGATCTCAACTACATCGCGCTCGACGGCAACATCGGCTGCATGGTCAATGGTGCCGGCCTTGCCATGGCGACCATGGATCTCGTGAAGCTGCACGGCGGGGAGCCGGCCAATTTCCTCGATGTCGGTGGCGGCGCCACGGCCGAACGTGTGGCGGAGGCGTTCAAGATCATCGTCTCCGACGAGAACGTGAAGGCCATCCTCGTGAACATCTTTGGCGGCATCGTCCGCTGCGATCTGATCGCCGAGGGCATCATCACCGCGGTGGAAGAGGTCGGCCTCGAACTCCCGGTGGTCGTCCGCCTGGAGGGCAACCAGGCCGAGAAGGGCGCGGAACTGCTGAACCAGTCCTCGTTCAACGTCATCGCCGCCGACAGCCTCACCGACGCCGCGAAGCGCGTCATCGCCGCAGCGGAGGGCAAATAATCATGTCAGTGCTCGTCAACAGCAACACGAAAGTCCTCTGCCAGGGTTTCACCGGCAAGCAGGGCACCTTCCACAGTGAACAGGCGATCGCCTACGGCACGCAGATGGTCGGCGGCATCACGCCCGGCAAGGGCGGCACCACGCATCTCGATCTGCCCGTGTTCAACACGGTCGCGGAGGGCGTCGAGGCCACCGGCGCCGATGCCAGCGTGATCTACGTCCCCGCGCCCTTCTGCAAGGACTCGATCGTGGAAGCGGCCGAGGCCGGCGTGAAACTGATCGTCTGCATCACCGAGGGCATCCCGACCCTGGACATGCTCCAGGCCAAGGCCTACATCGACCAGACCGATTCACGCCTGATCGGCCCGAACTGCCCCGGCATCATCACGCCCGGCGAGTGCAAGATCGGCATCATGCCGGGCGAGATCCACAAACCCGGCAAGGTCGGCATCGTCTCGCGCTCGGGTACGCTCACGTACGAATGCGTCAAGCAGACCACGGATCCGGGCTACGGCCAGAGCACCTGCATCGGCATCGGCGGCGACCCGATCCCGGGCACGAACTTCATCGATGCGCTGGAGCTGTTCGAGGCCGACCCGAAGACCGAGGCCATCGTCATGGTCGGCGAGATCGGCGGCACGGCCGAGGAAGAAGCGGCCGAGTTCATCCAGCAGCACGTCACCAAGCCGGTGGTCACCTACATCGCCGGCGTATCCGCCCCCAAGGGCAAGCGCATGGGCCACGCCGGCGCGATCATCTCGGGCGGCAAGGGCACGGCGGCCGAGAAGTACGCCGCGCTGGAGAAGGCGGGCGTCGTCACGGTGAAGAGCCCGGCCGACATCGGCAAGGGCGTCGCCGAGGCGACCGGCTGGTAACACCGACCGCCATCCGCCCTGATCGAAGCCGCCACGGTCCGCCGTGGCGGCTTTTTTA
>JAXHNC010000010.1:0-95555 GCA_034520925.1 Halofilum sp. (in: g-proteobacteria)
CAGTCGGACGCCGTTGACGGCCGCCGCCGACGACGAGGCCGGCGTCCAGTCCGTGAGCCCGGCTCCAGGAAGGCCCCAGTACGAGCACCGCCGTGCGACGCAGTGCCGCTACGCCCACTTTTGGGCCCATTTCGCGCCCACTGTTGTCCACGGCTAGAGAGTTTGAATCCTCTTAAGTTCCTATTTTTTAGGGTTTTTTATCGGGATCAGGGCAACGCGTCACCTTTGCCCACGGTTGGAACGCAGGCCCCGCCCACTTTTGGGCCCATGTGCGCGGCCCGTGGAGCGTCCTCGTCAGCTGTTCTCGCATGCGAGCGCATAATGACCGCGACCGACGACTGCGATCGTGACCACGATCCCGGGCCTGATCGGTCCTCACGGTCATTTGGGGCTCACCGTCGGTGGTATCCGATCGTCGCTCTCGCGATCCCAACGCAGCGCCGAAACAGGGCCGCGATCGGCATACCGACAGCGATAATGGCTAGGACGATATAGACGGTCATGATCCGCGCTCCTGCGAGCGTGAGTCTTCGCGACGGTACATCCCAGTATCCCGTGATCAGAAGACTCTTTCCACTTGCGATCGCGGGGGCCACTGTCACCATGCCCCCATCATCGGGGAGACGGTTCCCGTGCCGTCGAGTGTCCGTCGCCCGCTATCTCGCGCGTAGGCCGGGACTGACAGCCCGCGAGGGCGAAGACGAGCCCGAACCCGAGGCGTCGGCGCCGGGATCGCGGTGTAACGCGGTACCGGTACGCCCGCTTTTGGGCCCATGGTTATCGCTACTCGAGTCAGGGGTGAGCTGCATCGAGTGTCGGATTTTTCCACCTGGCGGCGGAAGGAGGGTGCTGTAGCTTACTGATTCAGTGGTCGGGATAGATGGATTGCGGCGAGGCGGCTCCCCCAACCCTTCCACCTGCATCGCCCATTTTTTGTCCGCAGTTCGGTGACATGGCGTGGCGCGGAATGCGCTACGCCTTTCAGGTGTCCCGCTTTTGTCCACAGTTGCAGCCGTCATGGGTTCTATAAGTAATTGATTATAAAGCCTTATACCGGAGCATCCGCCAGGCGCGCCCGCTTTTGCCCACAGTTCGGGCGTGTGGCCTCGCCCAAATTCATACACCTGAAGTCCACGCCCGCGTGAGCGTTAACTCGTTGATTTTCCACGGCTGACGCGGGTGTTGAGAAGCACCTCCCCAAATTCATCCCCTGAGTGGGGCGACCCGCGCGCCTGTCACTTGTTGATTTGACGGGTTTTCGATCGTCGCCGTCCCCCTGCTCCCCAAATCCATTCGCCTTTCAGAGCTTTCGAGTCTCCACCGACAACGCCTCGGCCAGGGCCGGCCAACTCATCGCTAAGCGGGTCCGTCGTCCCGTACGCCGTGCACACGGCCTGGAGCTCCTGCGCGGGCCCGCGCCGCTGGCTCGCGCTGGTCTTCCGGCGTGATCCAGGGTCTGCTCGCGCTCGACGTACGCCCGGACCCGTTCGATGGGGATGGCGCGTCTCGGTCGCAGATCCAGGCCAGGGTCCAGCATGTGCCGGGTCATACGCTCGAGGTTCGCATCGTCGAGGTCATCGCGGTAGGTCACGTCGACCGAAATATCGGAGCCATCGAAGCAGTGGTCGATCTCCGCCGCGAGCCGGAAGCTGTTCTCCCCCCGTAATCGGCGAGAACACGAGGAAATCGACGTCGGAATGGAGATCGAAGTCACCGCGCGCGAGCGATCCCACGACGCAGGCCTCGATCCCGGCGACCGGCCAGCATCTCGAGCGCGGTGCGGGCGCAGGCCCGCGCGGTCGATCCGGCGCTCACGCGCGCGCTGTGCCCGGCGCTCGCGCAGTGTCGGGGACGTGGTCAGTTCCAGCACGTAGGTCGGATCCCAGCCGCTCGTCTCCTGGTAGTAGCCGCGCTGGTTGGAGATCACGCGCGTGGCCTCCAGGTGCGTGTCGGGCACCTGGTACTCCCCGAACGGTGCGTATGGCCGTGGATCCACGCGTCGGGCTTGCCCAGGTCGATCAGCAGCTCGAGGTCGGAGGCGAAGGCGGCGTCCATGACGGTCCACGGCGATTCGCCGGCCCATTCGTCCCACTGCCCGAGCGCCCGCGACGACGGGGCATGGTGCGTGACCACGATCGTCGGCCCGTCGTGCGGCTCGTCCAGGGCTGTCCGGAGCCAGCGCACGGTCTCGTGGTGGATCGCCTCGGTCTCGGCCGGCCGCAGGCGACCGCCGTCAGCGCCCTCGATCGCCTGATAGTCCGGGAAGGCCTGTCCCGAGACCGGCTTTGGCGAATGCGGCATCACCGGACAACCTGAAGTCGGTCCACAGTGTCGCGCCGAGGATCCGCACGCCCTCGATCGTGATCGCCTCGCGCTCAAGCACATAGACATTCTTGCCGGCCGCGGCCGCACGGGCGCGGTCCGAGCGTGGCCTCGATCGTGGAACCGTAGTGCTCGTGGTTACCCAACACGTAGACGATCGGCGTGTCCGGCCAGGTCTCGGCCGCCCAGCGCACGCCGGCGCCGCCGTGGTCGATGTCGCCGGCCAGGATCACGAGGTCCGCGCCGAGGTCGACGACATCACGCTGTGCGTGCTCGGGATCGACCTCGGCATGGAGATCGCTCAATACCTGAATCCGCATCGTGTCGCCTCCAACCCGGCCGATCGGCTGCTGATCGCGAGTCATACGGGGCGAACCCCGGTCAAATCGAGCACATAGCTCGAATCCCAGCCGGTCTTCTCGGCGTAATACCCGCGCTGGTTGCTGACAACGCACGTATCGCCGATCCGGTAGTCGCAGGAATAGTGCGTGTGCCCGTGGACCCAGATCGTCGGCGAGTGGCGCTCGATCAGCGATTCGAGATCCGAGGCGTAGGCGGCGCTCGTTGCCGCCTGCGGCGCTTCTCCGCGCTGACCGAGAGAATGCGGTGACGGCGCGTGGTGCGTGACCACGATCGTCGGTCCGCTATGCGGCTCGGCGAGGGTCTGTTCGAGCCATTTCACCGTCTCGTGATGAATTGCCTCGGTTTCGGCCGGGCGTAGGCTGCGGCCGTCGGCGCCTTCAATCGCTCGGTAATCCGTGAACGCCTGGCCCAGGCGCCAGCGGGTAAAAGCGATATCACCGGCCAGGGCAAGATCAGTCCACAGCGTCGCGCCGAGGATCCGCACGCCCTGGATCGTGATCGCCTCGCGCTCGAGCACGTGCACGTGCGTGCCAGCCGCGGCCGCGCGTGCGTGCTCGGTCGCTGGCATCGATCGCGGATCCGTAGTGCTCGTGATTGCCGAGCACGTAGACGACCGGCGTGTCCGGCCAGGTCTCGCCGCCCAACGCACGCCGGCGCCGCCGTGGTCGATGTCCCCGGCCAGGATGACGAGATCCGCGCCGAGGTCGACCACGTCGGACTGCGCGCGCTTCGGGTCGACCTCGGCGTGGAGGTCGCTCAGGACCTGGATTCGCATGCGCGAGCCTCCCCGATCTCGATGAAACAGGCCGGATCCCACCCCGTCGCCTCACCGGGGTATCCGGCCGGGTTGCAGACCACGCGGGTATGCTCCACGCGGTAGTCCAGCGCCGCGTGCACGTGGCCATGGATCCAGACCGCCGGCGCGTAGCGCTCGATCAGCCAGTGCAGATCCGAGGCGAACGCCGCACTCATCAAATCGGCCTGCCAATCCGGCCGGAGTGACCGCGGCGACGGCGCGTGGTGGGAGACCACGACGGTGCGCGCGGGATCCCCGCCCGCGAGCTCGGTCTCGAGCCAGCGTACGGTCTGCTCATGGAGCCGCACGGTATCGGACGGCGTGAGCAGGCCGCCGCCGGGGCCGCGCACGCTGCGATACTCCGGCGCGGCGCGTGCCGCCGCTTCCCGGGCCTCCGTCGCCCACGCGTCGCCGTGCAGCAGAAAATCGGTCCAGAGCGTCGCGCCCAGGATCCGCACGCCACCGATCGTGATCGCCTCGCGCTCGAGGACGTGCACGGTCGTGCCGGCGGCCGCCGCGCGGCAGTCGGCCAGGGTCTCGTCGATGCTCGCGAGCACCGGGTCGTGGTTGCCGAGCACGTACACCACCGGCGTCGCGGGCCACTGTCGCGCCGCCCACGCGACGCCGTCGGCGCCCTCGGCGGTGTCACCGGCGAGCACGATCACGTCCGTCCCGACATCATCGATGTGCAGCCCGCGCTCGCGCGCCGCGTCGGCCGGCGACCATCCGGCCTCGAGGTGCAGATCGCTCAGATACTGGATTCGGGTCATACAAGTTCCGTCGTGCGTAAAATCTGCGAATCCCCTGCAGCCGTGCTCCGTGCTGGTAGGGTATTCGAATGGATCGCCTCGACTCCGAGACCGAAACGGCTGTCCGCCGCTTCCTCGCCTTGATCGCCGACCGCTACGACGTGGCGGGCGCCATCGTGTACGGCAGCCGTGCCCGTGGCGCGCACCGCCCGGACAGTGATGCCGACGTGGCGGTCCTCCTGCGTGGCGAGCATCAGCGTCTGCTGCCCGTGAAGCTGGATATGGCCGATACTGCATTCGATGTGATGCTCGAAACGAACGTGCTCGTGTCGCCGCTTCCGGTCTGGCTGGACGAATGGACGCATCCGGAAAGTCACTCGAACCCCGCCTTGCTGCGTGCCATCGATCGGGAGGGATTCCGACTGTAAGAACGGCGTCGCGCTCATACCGGTCGCGCCTCCGCGAGCACCCTGTCGCGGATGCTGTCGGGCAAGGCGTTGGGCGTGAGGACGTCCACCGACACGCCCAGCAATTCGCCGAGTTCGTGCCGGATCGCGCCGATATCGAGTAGCGTCATTTCGGGCGTCGGGTCGACGAGGAGATCCAGGTCGCTGCCGTCCGTGTCCTCGTCGAGCAAAACGGATCCGAACACCCGCGGATTGCCGGCATGATGGGCCGCGACTACCTCGCCGGATCGCGACCCGGTTCGCCGCCAGGGCGTCAGCGGGCTTCATCTGTCGCCTCCCGGGGTAGCGGCTATCGCGCTGTGACACGTGTCATATACCCGCTGCGCGGACGCCAGTGCGTCGCGCGCGTCATCCGCGCCATACAGCTCCCCGGGCATGCAGTCGCTGTCGGCGGGCGGCTGCAGCGCGTCCGTCGCATACCGCGTCAGCGTTCGGAGCACCCGCTCGGAAAGGTCCAGCCGACAGCCCGCGGCCGCCAGTTGTTCCCGGAGCGTGACCAGGGCCTGCGTTCCCGGTACGGCCTTACCGACATGCTCCATGACCGCTTTCAGGCTCTTTTCGGCGCCTGGGCGGCCAGGTAGCACGCGATATGGTGCTCCCCTTGTCCATGCACGCCTGCGCGGCATGGAGGTCGTGTCGGCCCCATTCGATCCAGATATCAGGACGCATGAGTTACTTCCCTGATCGGGCCGTTTCAAGCGCTTCGACGGCCTCGTCCAGGTCGCCCCGGATCTCGCGGACGAATTCATCGATCGTCTGGCCGCCGTCGTGCGTGCCGAGCCACCGTTCGAGCGCTGCCACGTCGATCTGTGCGCCCGTCAGAATCGCTCGGGCGTCCCGCGCGGCCTGGTGCGCGGCGGCGATATCGCCCGTGAGCGTGATCGCCGAGTGCGCGCGATCCGCGTAGGCATACACGCCGCGCAGCCCCGGGGCGATCGTGCCCCCGGCAGGGGTTTCGTCGAGGCTTTTTCGGGCGAGCCACAGCGCTTGCCGCGCGCGTTCCACCGGGTCGCTTTCCTGTTCTGTTCTCATCGTTCAACCTCCTGAAGCGCGTTCGCAATGGCGGCGAGTTCGTCGCCGAGCCCATCGAGCGTGACCTTTGATACCGCATAAGCCTTTTGCGCGGCCGTGGACTCACGTCGGGCCAGCTCAAGCCGACGAGGCTCATACCATTGCGGCGGCATATCCATTCGAAAAACCGCAAAATGGCAGGCGGCCTGCAGCACACGATAGTTCACCTCTTCGAGCTCGGTTGGCGGTCGCGAGCACCCGAGTCTGCGATGGAGTGCCCATAGCCGGCGCTCGAGTTCTTCGTGCGTCATTTTCGCTTCCCGATTTTCCCGATTTGGTGCCGGATCCAGACCGCCTGGTCGGCCGAGAGATCGCCCCTGCCAACTCCGGTGATCGAGTCGCGGTAGAACGGCGTGACGGCGTCCTCGGTGAGGGTGTGCGGGACCGTGTCGATCTCTTTCTGCCAGTGCAGCTGTTCGCGAAGCAGCTCGAGCTGATCGAGCATCGCGTCATCGATTGCCGGTGCCAGCACAGCGCCAACCCCGGCTTCTTCCGCCATGCCCAGACATGAGCCCACGAAACTGAGCTGACTAGCGCGTTCCCGCGCCCCGGAATCGGGCTGAATGCGGCTTCACCTCGCTGATCGGCCTCGTCGGCCCGGACCCGCTGCTGCACTACGTACGCGGCGACCATCGCGATCGGGATCGCCGCCCGCGAAGGGCGAACGGCCACCCAGGCGGCCATCAACTGATCGTGCACGGGGGACTGCACGTCCACGCTGAGAATGACCCGCTCGATCGCGAGATAAGCCTGCACGGGGCTCGGCGGCCGCCGGGTAGTGAGCGTCCGGTGCGCTTCACGGACGTGATCGTGTACCGCCGTGCCAGCCTCGAGCTGCTCGAGCGCGGCCGTCAGCGCCTCGATCGCTGTATCCGTTCCGCCGGTCACGGTTCAATTTCCTGTAGCGATCGCGCTCGCGAGCGCTTCGACGGCCTCGTCCAGGTCGACTTGAAGGCGGCGAAAATATTCATCAATCGATATCACGCCATCGTGCGTACCGAGCCACCGCTCCATCGCTTCCACGTCGATCGCCGCACCGATCAGAATCGTCCGGGCGTCCCGCGCGGCTTGGTGCGCGGCCGCGATATCGCCGGTGAGCGTGATCGCTGAGTGTGCTCGGTCGGCGTACGCGTACACGCCGCGCAGCCCGGGCGCGATCGTGCTCGCCGTCGGGCGTGTCACCGAGACTTAGACGTGCGAGCGACAGCGCATGTCGCGCGCGTTCGACCGGGTCTTCCTTTTCAATCCTCACGGTGCGACCTCCTGTAGTGCGTGGGCGATAGCGATGAGCTCGTCGCCGAGCCCGTCGAGCGTGACCTCTGCCGACGCATAAGCCTCTCGAGCGGTCTCGATCTCGTCGCGGGCCTGCGCCCGCCGTTCCGCCGCCGTGCTGTCGCCCAGGCCTGCAGGTGGCGGTACGCGGCAAAGTGGCACGCCGCGATCTCCGCGTGCCGGTGCGGCGTCTCGAGGCCGGGCATCAGGGTCGAGCCGCCGAGGGTCCGGTTGAGGACCCATAGACGGCGCTCGATTTCCTCTTCAGTCATGAGATTTCTCTCCGGTCTGCCGCTGGTACAGCTCGTCGATATCCGCGGCAATCTGCGCGAGGTCGGCCGCGGTATCCGCGCCCGCCACCCGGGCGGCCTCGACGGCGGCATGAGCCGCCTCGCGGGCCAGCTCGAGCTGATCGCGCAGATCCCGGGCGTCCGTTTCTTCAAGCGCTCGGAGCACCCGCCAGTTGCGGAGGCTGCCCGCGGCGTCACGGGTGTGTCGGTGTACCGCCTCGAATCCCGGCAGCGGTCTACTCGGTCCGCCGAACCGGTCGAGTAAACGGTGAAGTGCGAGCTCGATGTCCTGCGCCGTCACGATCGGTCGCCGCCGAAGTGCCAGCCCGGGATGCCAGCGGAATCCGACAACGCCCTTCAGCCTGGCGACGCGCGGCCTCGCGGTATTCGGCCTCGTTGCCGGGCTGACAGAGCCGATTGATTTCCGCCCGCTCGCGCTCGCGCTTTTCGCGAATCCGGCGCGCGAGCGCCTCCTCGTCCTGGCGCCAGCGCCAGCCCTCGGCGGACGCGGACATCGCGGTCGCGGCGGTCCAATACGGCTCGACCGCGTCCTGGGTGAGATCACGCGGTACGCAGTCGAATCGCGTACACCCGTGCTCGTCGGTCCGGTTGTCTGTTGCATGTGCAGCTGCTCGCCGAGCAGGGCGAGCTGCTCGAGCAGGGTTTCGTCGAGGTCGAGCGCGAGCACCGCGCCGACGCCGGCGCGTTCGGCCCGGCTCAAGGCCTTTTTCTCTAGAAAGTACAGCCACACGTAGCGCGTCCAGATTGTCGACCACTCCGGATTGCGCGGATCGGGCGTGAGCGTGCCACCGCGTACGTGCTCGTAGGTCGCCTCGGCCTGTGCGAGCTGGTGTTCGACGTAGGCCCGTACCTGCTCGATCGGGATGGCGCGTCTCATGGCCCGACGTCCAGCTCGATGCAGCGGGCGGGGTCATGGGCCACCTCGTCGCGCTTCGGGTTCGACAGCACCCGGCATCCGCACGCGGTGTAGTCCTCGACCCGGTGCGTGTGACCGTGGATCCAGATCTCGGCATGCTCGAGGAGATCGGAGCAGTCGGACGCGTACGCCCCGGGCGCCCAGTGATCGAACGCGAAATCCGTCCACGAGTGCGGGCGGTCGCCGGCCCGCGGCGTCACGCTCTCGGGGTGCGGCGCGTGGTGGGTGACCACGAGCCGCTGCCAGCCCGCATACGCGCGCAGGGTCCGGTCGAGCCAGTCGCGCGAGGCCATGTGCCAGCCACGGGTCGTCGCCGCGGACAGCGTGGGTGGCAGGTAGCTCTGGCCCGGCGTAACCGGGCGCGGCCCGTGCCAGCCGGGTGTAATCGAGCACGCGCTGGTACTCGATCATGTGCTCGTTGGCTTGTTGCAGCGCCCGGTCGACGGAAATCTCCGCGAGTTCGAAATCGCTCCAGAGCGTACACCCGAGGATCACGAGGTCGCCGAGCTCGAGCACGCCGTTTTCGAGCACGTGGATCCGGGTCGGGTTCTCGGCCTCGATCAGCCGGATCTTCCGGCGATACTCGTGGTGATCCTCGCCAACGGGGTCATGGTTGCCGGCCACGAACACGATGTGCGGCGCGCTGGTCGCGTCGACGACCCAGCGCAGGCCCTCCCACCTGTCGGCGATATCCCCGGCGATCACCAGACGTCTGCCCCGGTGTCGGGAATCGTGAGATCCACGGGAAGGGAGGCATGCAGATCGCTCAGGTACTGGATCCGCAGCGGCCGTGGCCAGTCGGCCGCGCGGAGAATGGCGTCCGCCATCTCGCGCGCCTCGGCCGCATCCGGCGGGCCGTTTTCGATCTCGGCGGCCGCCGCCGACAGGTCGAGGACGGCTCGCACCGGATCGCCACTCTCGGCCCATTTGAGCGCGTCATCCAGCAGGAAACTGAACTTGGAATCCGACCGCAAACTCGTCAGTCGATCCGGCGCCGACGCCTGCAGTCGCCGGATCAGCTGCGCGATCTCCCAGGTCTGTAAAGCACGTTCACGCATGGCTCAGTCCTCGTAGCCGGGCCGGATCGGCGCGCCCTGCGGGATCCGCGGCCAGCCGACGCCGGGCAGGAGCTTCGCGATCATTCGGGCGTCATCGATGCCACGGTGTGCGCGGCCGACGAATTCGAGGCCGGCAATCTGCACGGCCCGGCCAAGGCCGACGCGCTTCATGTTCATGCGCTCAGCCCACCATTTTTTGACGTTCACATGGGCCGGCAAATCGGCCAGCTCGTGCTGGATACCGTGGCGTTTGGCGTCGAGTTCAAGCTGGTACGCGTCGAAATTGCCCCAGCTGCCCCACTGCGCGGCCTGCCAGTGGGCGAACCACTCCGTGAAGCGCCAGTAGACCTCCGGGAACCGGGGGCGGCGTCGACGTCGTGCTGGGTGATGCTGGTGAGGTCTTTACAGAAGTCCGTCAGTTCATGATGGATGACGGGGTGAGCGAACCGCTCGAACGTGTCGACCGGCTCGAAATCGTGGCGGCGCAGCATGACGGCGCCGATCTCGATGGTTTCCATGTCCGCACGGCGGACGGTGTCATCACCGGCATTGGTGTCCGAACACGTGCACTCGAGGTCTACAACGGCGATATAACGGGGAGGGTTGCTCATACAGCCTCCGAATACGAATTGGGAATGGCCCACGGGAGGGGCCGCGACCGATCAGTGGATCGACGCTCGTATTCGGAGGGCGGTATGAGTAACTGAGGTGCTTCATGGCGAATAGTATGATATCACGACGTACATTTATTGCACGCCGAGATCTCGGGAGTCCGCCCCGAGTAACACGGGACACGATGCAATGGACGGACTCAAGGCGCACGCCGCGCTGCTCGGTCCATCCGAGGATGTCGCGGCCCGGATGGGTAGGCAGGAGCGGTCTCGGGGCGATCATCCCGAAAAGACCAGTGCTGAAGAGTGCAATCGTCTCGAACTGAGAACCGTGGAAGGTTCCAATCGAGGACGGATGTGGCGACGAGTGTGACAGCCCGGGCCTGCCGCTGCGGATCGATGGCTCCCGGAATAGACAGAAGCCCCGCAGGACGGACCATGCGGGGCTGAGGCA
Source organism: Halofilum sp. (in: g-proteobacteria) (assembly GCA_034520925.1). Lineage (GTDB taxonomy): Bacteria > Pseudomonadota > Gammaproteobacteria > XJ16 > Halofilaceae > Halofilum. Next base: position 10,391 of record JAXHNC010000010.1, read on the forward strand.
CGTTCCCTGTCGGCCTACGCGGACTTTCGTTCGCGAAACAGCGCTGACGCGTGACGTGCGCTTCATATAGTAGCAACGCCGGGGCAAGCGCTAATAGTGGGGGTTTGCCCACAATTCACGTCAGTGATGTCCTACACGGAGCCACGTGTTTCGAGCCAGCTTTTTCCTGATTTTGCTCCTGCCGACGTTCGCGGTTGCTGCGGACGGCGTCGTTACCGAGGTAACGGACGGAGACACCCTTGAAGCCGGAGGCGAAAAGGTGCGTTTGCAGGGCGTCAGACGCACCGGAATCTAGGCAACCCCATCGGGAGCGAGGCCACGGCGGCGCTTAAGGGACTGATTCTGAATCGTCGTGTCCGGCTGGAGGTGCAGGGGATGGACCGGTCCGGGCGGCTGATCGCGGTGGTATACAGTGAGGCGCGCAACGTCAATCGCTGGCTCGTCGAACGAGGCCATGCCTGGGAATACGATCGCTATTCGAATGATTCCGCTCTCAGCCGACTGGAGCGAGAGGCACGCCGACGCAACCGCGGCCTGTGGACGGCTGCAGAACCGGTGCCCCCGTGGGAGTGGCGCCGCCGCTCAAGTGTGAGGCTGGAGAACGACCGCGACTGCTCGCACTTCTCGAAGCGGGCCGAGGCACAGCGGTTCTACGAGCGACACAAACCCGGCGATCCCCATCGGCTGGACGGCAACGGCGATGGGGCAGCCTGTGAGTCGCTGCCCTGAAGTGGCGGCGGCCTATTGACTCTTGTGGGGTCGCGGACTTCCCGCGCCCTGAGCGGCCGATTGTATACAGATCGACTGATGTGAGGTGAGCGACGATGGCCGATGAACTCACGGAACTTCGGACGGAACTGCAACGGGCGGTAAAAACGGTACAGGAAATTAACGATCAACTCGATTCGATGCGGAAAACCTGTGAGCAGTACCGACAGGAAATAAAACAACTCGAACACGCCAGGAATCCGTACCAGTTTCTGCGGATTCGAGAAGTCGCCCGAAGATTTGATGCGAGCGTCCCAACGATTTATCGCTGGATTGGGGAAGGAATACTACCGGCGCCATACAAGCTTTCAAAAAACACCTCACGTTGGCTCGAAAGCGAGGTCGAAGCGGTCGCCATGCGAATTACAGTCTCCGGGGGGCAGTGACGGATATCGGTATTACGGAAGCCGACGTCCATTGGAAGTAACTATGCCGAAGGATTCCTACCGAGAGACACGGGCAAATCCACGTGATGAACCAACCCAAATACCTGCACGTGATCGGGAACATTTATGTCCCGTGCCCCGCGATCAGGCGTATATGGAATTCTCGGTAATCGAGAACGATTGGTGCCATAGTTGCTACTACTTGACAAGTACAGGAACCGATTCGCTTTCGCATGCGAGGCCGGAAAACGCGTCAAGTCGACCGGCTCAGACTGTGTATCGTCGATAGTCCATAGGGGCCCTAGTCGTTCGACCCGTCGTGTTTGACGGTTCCGTCGATCGACACGACGCGATTTCCCTTTTGAGCATCGGCCAGTTGACGTTTCAATCGCGCGTTTTCGGCTCTGGAGCGTTCGGACGTGTCTTTGTATTCCTGTGCCTCTCGTTCGGCCTTTTGGCGGCGCTCGAGGTGGTACGCTGTGAGTTCCTTGACCTGCTTCAGTTCGGTTCGAAGGTCTGCGACCTGGGCGCGAAGGTCCGTTATGACGTCGTCGCTATTTCGCGGTGCATCGCGCACAGTGCCTGCTTCCAGTCGAATACGGTGACGTATGTCTGGATAGGGGCTGTCGTCCCGCGCGATAAGGCTGCGTGCGCGGCCAGCCTCTTTCGCGACGGTGCTTACATTGATGGTTACAGATCTCCCCCTGTTCACCCGGGATCGCAACTCTTGGTTTTGGGGTTGGCGAAGTCTTAGTCGTTCAATGGCATCGAGAAAATCTTGGCGTATATGTTGTGGGTGTCTTGATTTATTGGTCATGGCCCATCTCGCGCACGCGGTCCTCGACTCGGCGATCCAATGCGTCTAAGTCCGCCCCGAGCTTTTGCAGATTGCCCGCGCTTGCCGGGCACGTTTGGTTTCGATCGTAAGAGCGGCCTTGTCGCGCTCAAGATGAAGCCCGAGATCCTTAGCATGTTGGACGCTAGCCATCGTCTCCACATACCGCGATCTCCAAAACGGCAAGTGCTGTTCGGACATGATGACGCTGCGGCATCCCGCGCACATGGTCGGGGTCCTTGCGGCGTAGTTGGGCTTTAGCTGAGGACGCCAGCGGGCGATATGCTCCGTTGCCTGCCGCTTGGTGGCATGCCATCTCCGACGCCGCAACGGCGCCGCATATCGCGTGTGGCTGGTGATACCAGTGTAAATCATTGTCATCCACCCAAGCGTAAACGTCGACAAAAGCCTCTCTAGTGCCCTTACTCTCGACTTGAGGAATAAGATCCGCGCGAAGTCGATCCTCTATCTGTTCTCCATAAGAACCGGCTAAGTGTTGATCAGGATCCTGAATTAGTTCCAACATGAGTCGGGCGGCTTGCTGTTTCCGTACGTCGTCCACTTCACGAAGTAAGGCCGGATCGCTCATACGGTATCCCCCATCGGTCATTGCTTGCGAAACGTGGTGAAAGTGCATTTGCAGGGCCGAGAGGAGCTGTGGACTAACACGCAGTGCGAAGTTGGCAAAAAGTTTGCGCAATTGATGTGTTTGTATGCATTCACCCTGAGTGTCGCGGTAACGAACAAGGTCATTGTCGTCGACCTTCCGCTTCGATTCATTCAGGCAAATTGGAAAGGTCAATCCAATGAGAGACAAAATATTTGATATTGGCACGAAGACGTTCGGCCGTGATTCTCGAAACACCGTTAGGCGTTTTTGAAGACCGCGCGCGGACCGGATGTTAAGCAGCAAGTCAGTAGTTCCCAGTAGAGAGCGGTAGGGGGCGAGTAGATCGTTCAATATGTACAGAGCGTTAACCGCCGGCGGAAAATGGGTATCGCCTGCAGAGCGGCTGCCTAGTGTCCATGTGACGTCCCGCGGAGTCTCCTCGGTTTTCGAGAGCGCGCTTCGGATGACAAAGACCTCCTCAAGACCGCTCAGGCTGGATTCGAGTGTTACGCCGGTGGGGAGGCCGGTGTCTGACCGAATGCCGGCCACAAGTCCGCAAATTTCACTGATTCGCATTCCCGTGGTCGCTTGAATCGTTATCACAGCGGCTGTTTGAAGTGCGACGACTAATTGACGCACGCGATCTAGTTCATGCGCAGTCGTATTGGACGAGCAATAGTCGGTTAGCGGCGGATGCCATGGTTCGGTCGCGTTAGCCAGAGTGGAAAAACGAAAACGTTGTGCAGCGCGGCGCTGTCGTTGGCTTCGGAGATCAGCGGAGCATTCGGAACTCGTAGGACTCGCTGGCTTAGAAGTGCCGAAGTAAGCGGTTAAGCATACGGACTGAAGCCGAAGTATGTCCTGCGCGACAACGTCCAACATCGAGAATGACTGATTGAGGATCGGAATTGCGACTTCGTCCGGAAGGGGGCGGAATTGGCCAGCGCTAGCCGCACCGATTGATTTCGCAACTTTTATCGCGCCGGCTTTACCGAATGGGCGAGTCGGCATTGGAGCGATGCCTGCGCGTGCCAAAACCAAGCGTTGCTGCCCAGAGCGTTGCCAGAAAAAATCAGACGGTTCCATGCCGTGGCGACTGTGAGACCTCCAAGTTCGTCGTTCTCGCAGTCTTCAGCTTCAGCTCTGAGGTCATCTGTTAGGCGACGTAGAAGTAGAGGGTTGATCTCGCTTGGCCAGCGGACGGATTGTGACACGAGCCATGATACAGACCAACGTAATCCCGCAGCACGTGCAGCGAGTGTTCCGGGTTGTAATGCATGCGCGCCGTCGCCTGGGGACGCATATGCGCTCCAGATAAGTCTTTTAAGCCAGTCTAAGAGCTCTAGGTTGATCTGATCACTTAAATTGGTTCCGTCGGGTAAATCTAGATCCCAAGATATGGCGCTTTGGCTCTGTTTAGCGCCGGCGGTCGGATTATCGAACACCCAACGCGTATTGCCCCAAAAGGAAAGGCGAGAAACGGGCTTGTCCGCTAGTTCGCATCTGGCAAGGAGATGAAGCGGTCGAGCCGATGTAGAACGTAGAACAGCTTGGGTAGTCGGGGGCGCGTCAGTGTTATTAGACATATTCGAGTCCTACGGCAACCATGAGCAGAATCTAAACGCGCTGATATTAAGTAACCGGAGCATCGGCGAAAGATCGGTGAGCGTCTTGGTATATTTGGGAAAAGGAGCGTTGGTTGTCATGCGGTCGGTAATCCGTGTACGTTGAAAGGCTCCGTCGGACTTTGTCAAGTTACACGTTAGTCTATTGGAGGGAGATGAATCGCGTAGGTCCCCGCGATGTCTAGCGTGGCATCTGGCGTACAGGCCAAAATGGTATCTGTAGATCACGCAAGATGGGTCGCCATTTCGCAATCCAAGACGGACCAGAAATACGACCATTTCGAGCTTCAATGATCCTCTGTCTTAAAGCAAGATGACATGCGGTAGCGCATCGTCATCGTGAGGCATTGCAGCCATCATTGGGCAGGATGGGCGTCCCCGTAAGCGGTGCATAGTCGGCCTCGGGTTTGGCCGAGGCGTGGACTGTCGCGGGGATCAAGGCACATGAAGCCGCGCGTCGCACTGTGTCGGTCCCAACGGTTACGGCCGCGCGGATCGGCGCTGCCGCGTGATTCGATCCATTGCACCAGTTGATTTTCAGTAACTGCGAGCTTATCCCGCGCGTGTTTTCGGACGCGGTCGCTCGTGTAATGCGAGTATTGTGTCTGTACGTGTTTGTGACCCAATGCCTGGCGAACGTCTAAAGCATCACCACCTTGATCGTATATCGCCTCAGCGGCCGTTGGACGAAAGGTTTTGAGGGTGAAACGCGGCAATTGATGCGTGGTGATAAAACGCTCCAGAGCGCTCTTCCATGCGAGATCGCCTGATGGGCCATGAGCGCTTGTAAACGCTTTTGGTTGTGGGCTTCCTCCGAACGGGACACCAATAAATAATCGATCGGCATCGTTATCGCTTACTCGGGAGCGCGTGTTGCGTGTAAGTTGGTCTAGCAGATCAAAAATGTCACGCGGTCCCCCGCGGGTTTTGGATTCGGACGGTAGAGTGTGGCTTTGATCAGTCGTGCTTCGGGATTTATGAGCAGCTATATGAATTTGATCGGCTGGCAGTTCTTGGATTTGTGTCCACGTCAAGCGTAAAAGTGAGTTCGGGTTAATAGCGGTCTTCGCAGCGGTCGGAACTGCGAAAGGGACCCAATCGGAAAAGTGATTATAGAGAATCGTTCGGATGGTGTTGATCCCGTGTTGATTCTTGACTGCCATATAAAGAGCGCGAGAATGTGAGCAAAGAGTCGAGATAGTAGGTAAGTGAGTTGGAAATTCTTGGTCAATAGTCGCAGCGCAGACATATGGATCGGTATAATCAGGGGGAGTGTTGTTGGCCCAGGCCTCGTGGAGCGTCGCGCGGGCGTGATCGAGTCGTATTCGATCGGCGGCTATACGGTTCCTCAAGGATTCGATATCCGCGAGGCAGGCTTCAATGACGTGATCGAGCTGCTCGGCCTGTAATGTTTCGGCAGGCACGGCTTTTGTATGGGTTCCGGGCCATGGATTGAACGGAAATCCGGATTGGTCCATTAGTTTCGCAGCGAGGCTACCGTAGTTGTCATCGTCGCGCAGTGCCTGAATGCAAGCTTTAAGAGTCTTGAGGTAACTGTGCCGTGTGCTGTGAGACCATGGCTTACCGTTTCGCTTTGGCGGAGTTGCAAAATCGAATGAAATCGGTCCAAAAGTTTCATCGATTTCGGAAGGGTGAAGTTGATAGGGAAGCGTCTTTAGGAATCAGAGCAATAGGGCCGTTCAGGTTCCTTTTGTATAAGAAGAGAGTCGCTCCGCGCGCCGTCTCCGTTTGCCGCGCGAGACCAGTCGCGAGCAAGAGGCCGAAGTCCGGCTGACACATTAGGTTCGATAAATCATAGGCGGTGCCGTTTGGGCGCGTCACCTTCAGTTGGTTGATCTCCTGTATGACTCGCGGATGCGGTGTCTTTCGCGGCGAGGTTGAGGAGGGATTCCGACGCTGCCGTGTTTGCGTGGCAATAGAGTGGGCGGGGCTTTTGGTGTTCTTTCTAGCCACGATCGAGCAAATGCAATAGGTCGACGTCCGCTTTTTTCTCGTTGAACAAGTGGACGTATTTCAGGTAAATCTCCATTGTCGTACGGGGCGATTTATGCCCGAGCTGCATCTGGATCAGTTTCCATGGAGCGGTTTCGCCGGCGGCGCGGTGTGCATGGTAGGCATGTACCGCGTATGTATGGCGCAGACTATGTATGGAATATCGGGGCGCGCTTCGTATCGTTCGCTCTCCCGTATCGGGGTCAAGAACAAGCTTTTCGGCGACTAGGCCGGCGGCGACCATTGTTCGCTCGACGATGTCATTAACGCCGCCAACTTTGAGCGGCTGGCCGGAGCGCGGGTGAGTATCTTGCACTAGGAGTAACTGCGATTCACGTTTACGTCGCTTATTTACAGCCCGAGCGCGTTCGCTGTGAATATACGTCTGAATGTCCGAAACAAGCCATCCCGGGAAACTCACGGCTCGCGTTTTGTTTCCTTTGCCGAGAACCGTTATATCATAAGATAGAAACGGTTTGTCTTGATCCACAACGATGGCTTGAAACGGATGCACGGTCAGTGACAGGAGTTCGGATTTTCGGAGGCCGGTAAACGCGGGAATCCCCAGAACAAGCCAGTCGCGTGCGGTTGCGGGATTAGTTGGGTCGCGCTCAGTAGGGCGGGGACCGACCTGAGCGAATAGCGCGGCGAGTTCGGAACGACGCAATATGTCGACTACGTCTGTGTCTTTGTTCTTCGGTAAGAGTTTGTTGCGTTGAGACGCGGTGACGCTCGCGCCCTTGCGTGTGTGTGCGAGGGGATCGTCATCGATACTGCTGTAATGGAGGCGGGTCGCGGGATCGACGGGGATTGTGCCGTCGTACCATCCTTGGGCGGTGGCGTAGTCCACAAAGCGAAGGACGTACAGCATCCGCACTCGGACAGTGTTGGGACTGTACGGTTCTCCGGTTTTTGGGGAAACGGATTGGAGCTGGGCGTCGCGCCACTCGAGCAGGCAATCGCGGGAGGCCATGCGCCAGTCGGTGTTCATTATGCTGCACCAATCGAGCCACATTTTGATGGAGTGCGCTGCGAGAGCCCACGTGTTGGGACTGGTGCTGGTGGCCATGATGTCCCACCTGAGCCAGTGATTCGCCTCCTCGTGGAGATCATCTTCAGCCCATAGGGCAGGGGCACCTTTATGGCGGTACCAACCGTCGGCAATCGCCACTGTGTGCATGAGCGGTTACCCTACGCGATCCTCTGATACACAGAGCGTAACAGGAAAATCTTTTCGGAACAGCGGGATAAGTAGGTGGAAACACAGCTCCGGAGTGCCCGTCCTAACCTTGCGACCATCGGCGGAATTCCCGCCATGCGGCCGTTTCAGTCAAGTGTCTCGACCTGATATAACGTGTTCACAGCCACGATACGGGTTGATCGAGCGGTCGAACGGTACGTCGGGCGACTGGTTCCAGGTGATTACATGGCGCGCGGAGTCGACCCCGACGGTGGTTTCGGGGGCCGGCACCGGCTCGTCGAGACTGCCCCAGCCGTCGTCGATCGCTTCGGTGAGCACGGACTCGAAGCGCCCGGGCGGGGCGGAGAGGGCGCCGCGGCCTTTCTGCCAGGTGCGTTTCGGCATCGTCATACGGTAACTGTACAAAAATACAGTTACTTGTGCCAGCGCCAATCCTGCCCGTCGGCGACCGGCGACGCGCGGGGTGGCGTCAGTACGTGCTGGCGGCGAGCCGCGCCGGGGGCGTACCGAGGACTTCCGGCAGGGCAATCAATGTGGCTGTCCCGCTGAGCGCACCGAGGGCCAATGCCAGCAGGATCGGCGCGATCAGCGTACGTGGCGCCCGCCAGCAGGCGAGGCCGGCGATCACGGCGAGCAGTGCGGTCGTGATGACGGGAATCTGGAGCGCGAGGAGACGATCCCAGGCGGGCCGTCCCGCGAGTTCGATTGCATCGGCCTCGAACGGGATGATGGTCGCCGCCAGCGTCATCAGGGCGAGGCCCGACGCAAGCAGGGGGAGCGCGACGCGACGGCTCATTTCGTGCAGGAATCCCGTGTATCGCGGATGCGGTGTGATACCCCGTCAGGGCTGCGGGGCGCCGCTATTATGTTGATTCACCAACCGTTTACAAGAGGCAATGGAAGTTTTTCTTCGCGAGCTGTTTCGCGCAAACCGCATGCGTTCCATGTGCTCCGCTCGAGCCCCGCGATCGTCCAGTGCGGGCCGATGTTCGGGTGGCGTACCACCGTTCCGCGGGTCTAGATGAGGGTGGGCCGCGTAGTAATAGCGCCAGTACGGGTCGTACCACCAGCGCGGCGGTGGCAGCGGCGCCGGATCGACCGTCCGTCGTTCCGGCCAGATATGCGCCGCATCGAGTTGGACAACCGGGTAGCGGTAGTCGTATTCCCCGATCGCGCGGGTTTCGAAGGCGCTGATCTTGCCGACGACGGTGATATCCGAGTCGGCGGGGTACGATGCCGGGTCGGCGAATCCGTCACGGCAGGCCAGGAATCGGCGGCCGGGACGGGTACTGTTCTCGACCGGACGTGCGATGTCATCCAGGTCGCGCGAGAGGATCTCGAAACAGGTCCGATCGCGCTGTGGCTGGACCTCCAGCAGCCGGCCGCCCCAGCGCACGGCCGTCCCGAGATCGTCGTCGGTGGCCTCGGCGGGCTCGGGGCCGGTATAGCCGCCACGGAGTTCGTCGGGGGTGCTGGCGCAGCCGGCGAGGGCGGTGCCCAGAACAAACACCGTGATTGCGCGGAATGGTCGCATTGAGGGTCCGGTTGCAGTCGCCGGGGTGGCGGTATATTGGGTGTATCAGGCCGCTGACCATCTGACAAGGTGGAGTTTGCCATGGTCATCCGCGCCGCGGTGTCCCGGACCGTCTCCCGGGTCGGTTATAATGCGCGGAAGATCCACCATCCCACTCGCTGATCGGAAATTTCAATGACGCATCTCGTCGCGCTGTCCGGCAGCCTTCGCCGCGGATCATTCAACACGGCTCTGGCCAATGCGTTCGTGGAACTCGCGCCGGCCGGGGTCTCCGTCGAGGTGTTCACGCCCGCTGGTGTGCCCCTGTATGACGCCGATCTCGAGGCCGCGGAGGGCATTCCCGAGGCGGTCGCGGTGCTCAAGGAGCGGATTGCGTCCGCGGACGGCATGATCCTGGTGACGCCCGAGTACAACCAGGGCGTCCCCGGCGTGCTGAAAAACACCGTTGACTGGCTTTCGCGGCCGCCATCGGACGTCAAGGACGTTTTCGGCGACCGTCCGCTCGCCCTGTGCGGGGCCTCGGCGGGGCGGGGCGGATCGCGCGCCGCCCAGTACGCCTGGCTGCCGACGCTGCGCGCACTGGGTGTGCGGCTGTGGAATGGCGGTCAACTCTATCTGCCCGCCGCCGGCGAGCTCGTAGCTGAGGACGGCCGCCTCACGGACAGCGCGATGCGCGAACGCGTGCGGGAGTTCGTGAAGGACTTCGCCGGATTCTCGGCGCCGGATCGAAGGGATTGATATGCAGACCTGGATAGCGGTCGCGTGTGGTGGCGCGGTCGGTGCGGTTTTGCGCTGGCAGATGACCGCCGGGATGTATCGTTGGCTCGGCCGCGATTTCCCATGGGGGACGCTGAGCGTCAATGTTCTGGGATCGTTTGCGATGGGGCTGCTGGTGTTGCTGTTCATCGAACGCTTCGATCCCGAACCAGCCCTGCGGCTGGGCGTCCTTGTCGGGTTCCTCGGCGCGTTCACGACCTTCTCGAGCTTCGCCGTCGAAACCGTGCACCTGATTCAGGATGAAGCGCCGCTCCGCGCGCTCCTTTACGTGTCTGCGAGCGTCGGTGCCTGTGTGGCAGCGGTGCTTGCCGGTATGCTGGTGGCTCGACAGATCATCGCCTGAGAATCATCGTCTGAAACGCGCGTCGGCCAGGGTGGCCGACAACAATCATCGCTGGAGGATGGAGTCCGATATGCTCGACCCGAAACGCCTGCGCAACGACCTGGAGAATATCGCCGCGCAACTGGCCCGGCGGGGCTTTGAACTGGATACCGCGCGTTTCTCCCGTCTCGAGGAGCGGCGCAAGGTCCTGCAGACGCGTACACAGGAACTCCAGTCGCAGCGCAACGAGCGGTCCAAAGCGATCGGTCAGGCCAAGGGGCGCGGCGAGGATATCGAACCGCTGAAGGCCGAGGTCGCCGAGCTGGGCGATCAGCTCAAGGCGGCGGAAGCGGAATTCGACGAAGTCCAGGCGGAACTCGACGAACTGCTTATGGGCGTGCCCAACGTCCCGGAGGCGAGTGTCCCCCAGGGCGAGGACGACGAGGACAACGCAGAGATCCGCCGCTGGGGTGAGCAGCCCTCATTCGATTTCACGCCGCGCGACCATGTCGATCTGGGTGCGCCGAACGGCTGGATGGATTTCGAGGCCGCTACCCGGGTGGCAGGCTCGCGGTTCGTGGTCATGCGCGGCGCCATGGCGCGCCTGCACCGGGCGCTGATCCAGTTCATGCTGGATATCCAGACGCGCGAGCACGGCTATCGCGAGGTCTATGTACCCTACATGGTCAACGCGGACAGCGCGCGCGGCACCGGTCAGTTGCCCAAATTCGAGGAGGATCTCTTCGCGACGGCCACGGATCCGCGGTTCTATCTCGTGCCCACGGCGGAAGTGCCCGTGACGAACCTCGCGCGCGAGCAGATCATCGAAGCGGCCGATATGCCGCTGAAATACACCGCGCACACCCCGTGTTTCCGCTCGGAGGCGGGCAGCTACGGCAAGGACACCCGCGGTCTGATCCGCCAGCATCAGTTCGAGAAGGTGGAACTGGTGCAGCTTGTCGCGCCGGACGAGTCCTGGGATGCGCTGGAAGCGCTCACGGGCCACGCCGAGACGATTCTCCAGCGGCTGGAGCTGCCGTACCGGGTGGTCACGCTGTGTACAGGCGATCTCGGTTTCTCGGCCGCCAAGACCTACGATCTCGAGGTCTGGCTACCGGGGCAGGCGAAATACCGCGAGATCTCGTCCTGCTCGAATTTCCTCGATTTCCAGGCCCGCCGCATGGGCGCGCGCTGGCGCAATCCGGAGACGAAAAAGCCGGAATACCTCCACACGCTCAATGGATCCGGACTCGCCGTGGGCCGGGCACTGGTCGCGGTGGTCGAAAACGGGCAGCAGGCCGACGGCTCGATCAGGATACCGGCCGCGCTGCAGCCCTACATGGGCGGTATGGAAGTCCTGTCGGAGTGAGTAGCGGAGAACTTTCCTTTGCCATCGTCTGTAGGAGCGGGCTTGCCCGCGAAGTCGAGCTGACGGGTCTCCGACCTCGACAATTCGCGGGCAAGCCCGCTCCTACAGGCCGCTTTCGTTAACACCCGCTAAGACTGCGCGAGCCAGATCAGCAGCAGCACGAACAGCACCACGCCGCCGATCGGCAACAGGGCGCCGAGCCAGTCTTTGGCCGAGCCTTTCGGGCTGTTCTTGACGGCCTCACCCGCCTTCGGCCCGAAATAGAACAGGGCGACCAGTGCCATGGCGCCCAGGGCGATCTGCATCCACAGCGTCATATCGGCTTCCTCGAAAAAGCGAGCCCCGCACGGGGCGGGGCTCGGTACTGCGATGACTGCCTCTGAATCCGCTTGCCGATCAGCGCTCGCCGGCAAACGCCGCCAGCAGCTGGAGCAGGCTCAGGAACAGGTTGTAGATGGCGATGTAGAGCGTGATGGTCGCCATGATGTAGTTGGTCTCGCCACCGTGGATGATCGCGCTGGTCTGGTACAGGATCATCCCGGACATCAGCAGGATGAACATGGCCGAGACCACCAGCGACAGCGTCGACAGCCCGAAGATCGCCGCGCCGATACCGGCCATGAACGCGACCAGAATGCCGACGAAGAGGAATCCGCCAAGGAAGCTGAAATCCTTCTTCGAGACGAGCGCGTACGCCGACAGGCCGAGGAAGATGATGCCGGTCCCGCCAAGCGCCGTCATGATGAGCTGCCCGCCGTTCGACAGGGCGGCGAGGTAGTAACTGAGCACGGGACCGAGGCCGAAGCCGAGCAGTCCGGTTACGCCGAACACGACGCCGATACCGGCCGCCGAATTGGCGAACCGCGGCAGCACGAACCACAGCAGCCCCAGACTGGCCAGCGTGCAGATGAGCCCGGCACCCTGACCCACGTTCAGGGCCATCGCCAGGCCGGCCGTCGCGGCGCTGAACAGCAGCGTCATCGACAGCAGCATGTACGTGTTGCGCAGTACCCGGTTGGTGGAAAGTACACCCGCTTCGGTACGGCCGTGCAGCACACGTTCCTGATTCATTTCACTCCTCCAGTGGACACGGAGACCGCTTTCGCGGGGCGCATGCCCCGCACGATCCCTTCTGACCCCGCTATTTCGACAGGTAGTGACGCGGACGTCAACTTACAAGTGGTTTACCCGCGAAACGCGCCGGGATGCGGACCATAGCTCGCCCCGAGGGGACGTTTTCGAAGATGCACCCCGATGCGCTACTATTCGCGCCCGGCGACCGAAAGGTTGCAAGCGGCGAGCCGGCTGGCACGCACGCTCGCAACAAGCCGGAGCCGACCGGAGGGGTGGCAGAGTGGTCGATTGCAGCGGTCTTGAAAACCGCCGAAGGTTTACGCCTTCCGTGGGTTCGAATCCCACCCCCTCCGCCATATAACCAAAAAATCTCGCGCCCAAGCGCCCATCCATCGCCAGTACCGCTAATATCAACTACTCCGGTATGTCCCGAATGCGAGCCGAACCAATGAATGACCAGCCCACTGTCTCGATCCTCATGGTCTGCATGGGCAATATCTGTCGCTCGCCCACCGCGCACGGCGTGTTCCGGCAGCGCCTTGCCGAGGCCGATCTGCTGGAAAGGGTGCTGGTGGAGTCCGCCGGCACGCACGACTACCACGTGGGTCACGGACCGGACCGGCGGGCACGCGATGCCGCGCGCGACCGTGGCTATGAATTCGACGACCTTCGGGCCCGGCAGGTCGAGCCCGCGGATTTCGATCGCTTCGACTATGTCCTTGCGATGGATCGTGACAACCTCGCGATCCTGGAGCGCCTGGGCGCGGATTCCGGCGGGCGTGCGGAAATCGCGCTGTTCCTCGATTACGCACCGGATCTGGCCGGCCGCGAGGTGCCGGACCCGTATTACGGCGGCATGAACGGTTTCGAGGACGTGCTTGATCTGGTCGAGGCCGGCGCGGAGGGTCTGTTGGCCCATCTGCGGCGCCTGCATGGCATCTGACCGCCGAGACACGCCCCTGCAAACCGCTCCGAAGCCGGCGTACACTGTCGTTTTACGTACGGTGACCCGAGGTGGTTACGATGTCGAATCCCTCATTGGCGGACACGATGACCCGATTTCACCGGGTCACGGTTGACTGGCAACCGGAACCGCTTGCCGCGCGGCTGCGCTTCGGTCTGGTCGCCCTGGCGACGGATCATGTCTCGGAGAGCGAACTCCACCGGATGATGCCGGCGGACGACGTCGACCTGTTCGCGACCCGGGTGCGCCACGATGGTCAGTGTGACGTCTCCTCCCTGCGCGCGATGGGCGATCAGCTCGCCTCGGCCTGCGAGCTCCTGCTGCCGGGGACGCCGCTGGACGCGATCGCTTACGGCTGCACTTCGGGCACGGTCGCGATCGGTTTCGAGCGGGTAGAGGCCATGATCCGTGAGCACCGGCCGGGGATCGCCGTGACGACGCCGATCACGGCGGCCGAGGCGGCATTCCGCGCGTTGGGCGTACAGCGGATCGCCGTGCTGACACCGTATGTCGATGAAGTGAGCGCGCTGGTCGCCGACTACCTGGAAGGGAACGGGTTCACCGTGTCGACCCTGGCGAGTTTCGGGCTCGAGACCGATATCCAGATGTCGACGGTGCCACCCGAGGCCATCGAGCGGGCGGCACTGGATCTCGACGTATCGGGGGCGGAGGCCGTGTTCATCTGCTGCACCGCACTGCGCTCCGTCAGTGCGATCGAGCCCGTGGAACGCCGTCTCGGACTACCGGTGATCAGCAGCAATCAGGCCATGCTATGGGAGATGTTGCGGGCGAGCGGGTACCGGCAATCGGTGCCCGGATACGGTCGCCTGCTGGCTGATCCTCTCGGGCACGGCCAGGACTGACCCGATCACGCATGGCCCGGCACGGCGCCGTGCCGGGGTCGCTGGATCACGCGTCCCCGTTGCACAGTTGCTCGGCGCTCATGTCTGGCTCCATGTCCGGCGCGAAGCCGAATTCCTCGACCATGGCCCAGTGTTCGTCGCTACCGATGAACTCGTCGAGCTCGCGGTTGAAGGCCTCGACGATGGCCTCGTCGCCCTTGCGGAAAGCGAAGGCCCCGTAGCCTTTCTGTTCCTCACCGTCGATCACCGGATAAAACTGCGGGGTCGCCTCGAAGCGTCCATCGCCGACGCGCCGTGCGAGCGAGCGGGCCGTCAGGGAGGTGAGCCCGACCGCATCGACATCGCCGGCCTCCAGCGCGTCCACGGCGCGCGTGAAGTCGCGGTAGAGAATCGCCCGCTCAGCGGGGATTCCGGCGTGCATGGCGAAGTTGTACTCGACCGTGCCGGCCACGAGCGCGACTTTCGCGTCCGGATTTTCGGAGACCGAGTGGTAGTCGGAGAGCTCCTCGGGATTACCGGATTCCACCAGGAACGATTCACCCACCACATAGGTGGGATCGGTGAACGTCACCTCCTTGCATCGTGCCGGCGTGATGAACATCCCGGCGGCAACCACATCCACGGCACCTTCCTGCAGCGAGGGGATGAGTTGACTCCAGTCCACCGCTTCGCCCTCCATCCGGATGTCGGGTTCGATGCGGCGGAGGATCTCGCGCGCCACGGTCGGTGCCTCACCGGTCAGATTGCCGTCGCTGTCGATGTAGCCGTAGGGCTGTTCATTCGCGACCGCGACCCGGATGGTTTTCTCGTCAACGATCCGGTCGAGCGTCGTTTCCGCTGCCGCCGTGGCCGGAATCAGCAGAGATGCGGCAAGGCCAAGGGCCTTTCGCCGCCAGGTGTGGGCCGGCTGTGTGCGGTATTCCATCTGCGTTCACCTCCGTACCCGTGCTCCTCGCAAAAGAGACAACAGGGCTGCGTCAACGCACCGTAATGCAGGTGCAGTCCGCCAGTGCGTTGACCTTGTGCGACACGCTGCCAAGGAAGAAGCCCTCGACGTCGCCCAGCCCCCGGGTCCCGAGGACGATGGCCTCGACGTCTTTTTTCTTGGCAGTCTGCACGATCGTCCGCGCGGGCGGGCCGCGCCGGATCATGGTTTCGAAATTCGTGATTCCCGCCTCGTTGAATCGTTCGGCGCCCCAGTCCACGGCCTCCTGGGCGAGATCGTGCATGACCTGGTCAGGCGGCGAAGGCATCTCCCGTGTACGCACCAGCGAAAGTGAACTCTCCATGTGGCTGGTGTGTTTGTAGACGCTCAGAATCGTTACCTCGGAGCCGAAATGGCGCGCGAGTTCGATCGCGAAATAGATCGCGCGGCCGGCATTCTCCGAGCCGTCGACGGCGACCAGGATTTGGCTCAGTGCCGGGGGGGCGTAGTCAGTCACGCTTATGGTCCTCTTTCAATGGCTAGCGGAATGCCATGTCCCGCAGGAATAGGGCAATCTGCGGGAATGCGATCAGCAGCACCGTTGTCAGCAGTAACAGCAGGAAAAACGGCGGCGTCCCGCGGATGACGTCGAAATACGGGCGCCGGAAGATCGCGATCGCCGTGAAGATGTCGCAACCGAAGGGCGGCGTTGCCGAGCCGATGGCGACCTGGAGCGTGATCAGCGTGCCGACGAGCACCGGGTCGATCCCCGCATCGGCGACGATCGGCGCAAAAATTGGCGTCAGCACGAGGATGACGACGATCGGATCGACGAACATGCAGCCGATGAAGAAGGCGATCGAGATCGCGATCAGGATCCAGACCGGTTCCGCGCCGGCCAGTCCGATACCGCCGAGGATTTCCTGCGGCACCTGCGCGAAGGACAGGACCCAGGAGAACGCGTTGCCGGCGCCCACCAGAATGAACACGACGGCCGTGATCAGCCCGGTCGAGAGCGCGATGGTCGGAATCTCCGTGATCTTGACCGAGCGGAAAATCACGAGTTCGAGCAGGAGCGCATACATGACCGATACGGAGGCCGCCTCGGTCGGGCTGAAGATGCCGCCGTAGATGCCGCCGATGATGATCACGGGAAAACCGAATGGCCACAGAGCGCGGCGGAGCCCGTAGAGACGGTCCATCCAGCTGGATTTTTCCAGTGTCTCGATATTGTTGCGTCGGGCGTAGATATAGCAGTACGCCGAGAACAGCACGAGGATCAGGAGCCCGGGGCCGAGGCCGGCGATAAAGAGCTCGGCGATCGAGGTACCCGAGATCACGCCGTAGATGATCATGCCGATGCTCGGCGGGATCAGGAACGCGATGTCACTGGCGTTGATCGCCAGTGCCATCGTGAAGGAGTCGCCGTAGCCGGCCTTGAGCATTTTCGGCCGCAGCGGGCCGCCGATCGCGACGACGGTCGCCTGAGTGGAACCCGACACCGCGCCGAACAGGGTGCAGGTGACCGCGGTCGTGATCGCGAGGCCGCCGCGGATATGGCCGACGAAGCGCATGACCATATCGATCAGGCGATCGGCGGAATAGCCCTTGGTCACGATGTCCGCCGCGAAAATGAACATCGGCACTGCGACCAGCGCCGCCGGCGTCACGCCGCCGATCATCTGCTGGATGATGATGTTCGGCTGCATGCCCGCGAAGTACACGAAGAAGCCGAGCATGGTCGCGCCCAGCAGCGGGATCATCATCGGGAACCCGAGCAGCAGGAGCACGATCATCAGCAGGAGCATGCCGGCACCGATACTCATCGGCCAATCTCCCCGAGGGCGCGCGGGAGCGCGATGGCGCGGCTCGCCGGGGCCTTCTCAGCCCTTGATTTCATCGCTCTCTCCGTAACTGTCGATGAACTCGTACGATATGTAGACCTCGGACGACCGGAGATTCTGATAAGCCGTCAGCAGGTACTGGATGCCGGCGATCAGGAATCCGAGCGGCACCCACAGGTACATGATCCACATCGGGAACCGGAGCGATGACGTGACCTTCTCGAGTTCCCACAGGCGGTGGACGTAGCTGGCGGCATAGTAGGTCAGCACGAGCATGACCGCGGCGGTGACCAGGGAAATCACGATCATCAGGATCTTGCGGCCGATGTCGGGCAGCTGATCGTAGATCGCCGACATGCGGATATGGCGTCCCCGCCGGGCGGCGTAGCCGAGGCCCATGAAGGTGATGAGCACCATCAGGAAGGCGTTGAGTTCGTTGCTGAAGTAGATGCTGCGACCGAACACGAAACGCCCGATCACGTTCGCCATCGAATTGACGGCCATGATCAGTACACCGTAGGAGAGGACGATGGCCTCGAAGTGGGCGATGCCGCGATCGACGCCGTAGATCGTTGCGCCGATCGCACGGCCGATGGTGTTGAGGGGACCTTTACTGCCGCCGGAGTGCTCGGTATTCGTCATTGTTATCGTGCCCTCGAAACGTACTGGACCCGCGCCCGGATCGTACGCAATGACTGTAACACCATCCGCTCTGGTGACACGAAAAACGTCTGTCCGGGACGTTGTCCGGGTGCCAGGGTCGCCCGAGCCGGGTTGCCGGGGACGGCGAACGTATGGCTGTCGGTTATAGGCCAACGGCTTGCCACCGTCAACGCGCGGCCTGGTCACGGAGGCTCTTTGGCAATTATTTTTACATCGGGGCCGACTGTGGACGATTTTTTTGCAAAACTCCCGCTGGATCGCAGGAATTTCGGCGTTGGCAGAGAGGGTCATCGCGAAGGTTTGCAGCCGCGGGCAAAAGGGCTAGAGTCGATGACAGGTTCCTTACGGAGCCAGGGCCGCCCACCGGGTGGATGGTATGCTGCAAAGCATGACCGTCCGCTGTGCGGGGGTGGCGCATTCCATGGCTGATTGCCAGGACGATGGAGAATCATGATGCAGACGAAAAACAGTCGAAAGCCCGTTGCAGCGGCGGTAACGCTGCTCGCGGCCGCGTTTTTTGCCCAGGGGGCGCAGGCTGAATCCTGGAAGTTCGCCCTCGAGGAAGTCGATGGCAGCGTCCAGGACGCCTATGCGGAGGAGTTCAAGAAGCGTATCGAGGAGCGGACCAACGGCGAGGTCACGGTCCAGATCTATCCGTACGGCACCCTGGGAACCTCGCAGGATATCGCCGAGATGACCGGTCAGGGCGTGCTCAAGCTCGCCAACGCGTCACCCGGCCATCTGGGCGGACTCATCAAGGAGATGAACGTCTTCAACATCCCCTACCTGCTGTCCCAGGACAACCAGGTGAACAAGGATGTGCTGACCGACAGCGAGTGCATCTACGGCAAGCTGGAGGACGAGTTCCACAGCAAGGGGCTGGAACTGCTGACCATGTATCCCGAGGGTGACATGGTCTGGACGACCCAGAAGCCGGTCCGGAAGCCGAGCGATCTGAACGGCGTGAAGATGCGCACCATGACCTCGCCGCTGCTGGTCAGCGCGTATGAGGCGTTCGGCGCCGAGCCGACGCCGATGCCGTATGGCGAGGTGTACGGCGGCCTGCAGCTGGGTCAGATCGATGCCCAGGTGAACCCGATCTTCGCCATCGAAGAGATGAAATTCTACGAGGTGACGGACTACATGATCTGGGCCGGTCAGCAGCAGTTCACCACCACGGTGGTGGGCAACCGCGACTGGTACGCGAGTCTTTCCGATGAGCGCCAGCAGATGCTGGACGACGTGGTCGACAGCATGGCCGACTACATCTTCAACAAGCAGGCGGAATACAACGAGCAGCGCCTGGAGAAGATCAAGCAGGCCAAGCCGGACATGGAGATGATCGAACTGAGCGAGGATGAGCGTGCCGTCTTCCGTGAGGCGAGCATGCAGGTCCGTGACAAGTTCGTCGAAATGACCGGCGACAGCGGCAAGGACGTCATGCAGTGCCTGGCCGAGGAGTTCGGCACGGCACGGTGATTCGCCGCTGACCTGCCGGCACCGTAACTGCCGGTATCAGGAAAACCCCGGTATGGCACAGCCTGCCGGGGTTTTTTCTGTCCGGGAGTTCGGCCTCGACCGCGGGGATGCGGCGCCTGACGGCACGCATCCCCGCGGTCGACCGATCAGACCAGGTCGCGCGGAATCTTCCGGTCCCAGGTCTGGGCATACACGCGGGTGTCGCCTTCGTAGGCGTCGAGCGTTGCCCGGATCCGGAAATCATTGGCGTCCGCCGTCAACAGCGTCCGTGTCACGGTGCTGACCTGCCAGTCGCCGCGCCGGAATTCCCGAACCCATTCGCACCAGCCACGCAGGGAGTCGTGATTGGCGTAGGAATGCGTATAGCGCTCGGTGACCTTCCCGCTGACCTCGAGATCGATATCCTCGAACCGTTTTGTCCCCGAGTCGTTGACGACCTGCAGCGTGGTGCGATCGTGGGCGAGGTCGCGGATGACGGTCCATTCCTCCTGCGTGGGCTGGACCAGCGTGATATTCGCCGGCGGGCCCGATTCGGGCTCATCGAAGGGCCGCAGCGCGGCCTCCTCGGCCGGCCGTGGCTCGCGGATCGGCAATACCAGCGTGCTGTCGCGGGGGCTGATGGTCAGTTTGACCGGTTCCGGAGACGGCCATGCCAGCGGCCAGTACACGGTGGAGATCGACAGCCGGATCGAATGGCCGACCGGGAACCGCTGCGCGATGTGCTTGAGCTTGACCGTCACGCGGTAGCGTTTGCCGGGCTCCAGCGGTTCGGGGAACTCATCGCTGTCGCGATGGGTGAGGTTGAGCACGCCATAGGAGATGCGGGTTGCCGCATCATCGGGTGCGACGTCGATCAACCGGGCGGCGACCATGGCCACGGGACGGTCGGATTCGACATCGAGCGTCACCGTCGGTTCACCGCAGATCTCGACCGCTTCTTCCAGCCGTTCGGTCTCGAATACCAGGGCACCGCCATCTTCGTCACGCTGGTCGTGCGGGAGATCCGGCGGGGCGTTATAGGAACACCATTTGCCGGCGTAGAGGCCGACGAACAGGGGCGACTGGATGCCCAGCCGGCGTGCGTCGTCCGGCTGCTCGCCGTCCGGATGGAGACCGAGTCCATAGCTCATGCGGTATGGGCGCGCCTCGACCTTCGGGGACGGCCAGGTGTCCTCGCTCACCCAGCGGCCGGGACGGGATGTGTAGCGGGCGCTTGGCGGCACGCTGTCCTGCATCCACACGCGGAGCATGGGCTCGTCCATGATCCCGGTGTCGGTATCCTTCAGCCAGTGGTCGTAGAAGCGGATGCACTCCTGCAGGAAGCCGATCGCCGGGCCCGGCTCTCCCAGATGCGGGTATTTGTGCGCCCACGGGCCGACCAGCCCCTTGCGCGGCACGTCCAGCTCCTTGAGCAGGCGAAAGACGGCGTTGCAGTAGCCGTCGGCCCAGCCGCTGACGGCATAGACGGGGCACTGGATCGCCGAGTAGTCCTCGCAGACGGACCCGTGCTTCCAGTAGTCGTCGCGGCGCTGGTGTTCGAGCCATTTCTCGAGCCACAGGCCGCTGCCCTCAAGGCGCTCCATCCACATATCGCGCCAGCGGTCGCCGACCAGTGCGGGGTCTGGCGGGTGAGTATTCTGGTCGAACATCGTTGATGCCCAGGACAGGTTATCCCCCAGCATGCAGCCACCCATGTGGTGGACGTCATCGGCATAACGGTCGTCGGTGGAGCAGAGGGTGATGACCGCGCCCAGCTCCGGCGGCTGGAGCGCCGCGAGTTGCAGGCCGTTGAAGCCGCCCCATGAGATGCCGATCATGCCGATGCGCGCCGTACACCATGGCTGGCTCCCGATCCATGCGAGGATCTCCACACCGTCGTCCAGTTCCTGCTGCAGGTACTCATCTTCGAGTACGCCATCCGATTCACCGCTGCCGCGGATATCCGCGCGCACGCAGGCGTAGCCGTGCCCCGCGAAATACGTGTGCATCGGGACGTCGCGGTCGGAGGTCAGCTCGCGTTTCCGGTAGGGCAGGTACTCGAAGATGGCGGGGACTGGGTCGTCCTCGGCGTCGGCCGGGCGCCAGATGCGCAAGGCGATCCGGCAACCATCGGAAAGGGTCATCCAGGTCTCTTCTTCGATCACTTCGCGGGGCAG
Organism: Halofilum sp. (in: g-proteobacteria); assembly: GCA_034520925.1. GTDB lineage: Bacteria > Pseudomonadota > Gammaproteobacteria > XJ16 > Halofilaceae > Halofilum. The sequence continues at coordinate 31,799 of JAXHNC010000010.1, forward strand.
ATTCTCTACGTATCTCATAGGCGTGCTTCTCGTTCGAGGCCGGTCCGCGACCGGCGCTACCATGATGGAGGCCCGGGTCGCGCGGCTGCCCCGCGCATGTATCGATGCGCGCGGGGCAGTCCGCATGCGATCGGGCCGGTGGATCCTGAGCGACGGATGCTTCAGGCGGGAGGCTGGCTCTCTTCCGTGGGCCGGGGGAAGGTATCATCGACCTTCTCGAGTTCGAACGGAAGCCGCTTCAGCACCCGCTCGTAATTGGCCATCAGCGTTTCCTCGTCCGGGGCGCCCATGTAGATGTAGGCGAGGGCATAGCTGTAGCTGTCCTGCTCGGACAGCTCGGAGAGCCACATGCCGGGCTCCACCTGCGGCAGTATGTGCGTGCCCGGGAAGTCCTTCTCGATCGCCCGGATCTCCTCGCTGGTCGGCGCGCGTTTGACCCGGGCATCGCCACTGAAGACGCGATGGAAAAACTTGCTGGCGAGCGGGAAATCGCCCTCGCGTGACGGCATATTCGGTCGCCGTCCCAGCGCCAGATCGATCGTCAACTGCTGGTTACTGACTCCGTCGACCTTCTCGAAGATATCGCTGTGCGACTGCGAAATCCGGGTATTCACCTCGAGCAGCCAGACCTTGTCGAGGACCTCGTCCCAGAAGTACTCGATATTGAACGAGGAGTTGTCATAGCCGACGTGGGTTATGATCCGGTCGGTAAGCCGCTCCATCTCGTCCTGAATCCGTTCGGGCAGTCGTGAGGGGTACTGGTAGCGGAAGAAGCTCAGCACCTGGGGATAGCGGATGGAGTCGATGATGCCGGTACAGGTGACCTTGCCGCCGTAGGAATAACCCTCGATCGTGCACTGGCGCCCGCCGATGATCTCCTCGGCGATGCAGTAATGGCCGCTGATTTCGGCCACTTCGGGTGGCAGGTCCAGCTGGTCGAGGATGTAATCGAACGGCTCGGAAATCGTGCCGATTTCTGAACGCAGGCGCTCGATCGCGTGGTCGAAATCCTCCGGTTTCTCGATCCGGAAACCGAGCCGCGAGCCCGAGCCCTTGATCGGCTTGACGAAGAAGGGAAAGCCGAGGCCGATGTTCGCGAGCGCATTGTCATCGAACGGGTCGAAAGCGACGAAGCCCGGGATGTGCTCGGGGATCGCCTCGCGCTGGCACAGACGGCTCCAGTACTTGTGCTCGCATTTCAGGAGCGCTTCCAGGGAAACGCTCGACGTGCCAAAACGCTTGCAGATGATCGGCAGCATCGTCGAAACCGGGAAGTCCATGTAGCCGGCGATGCCGTCGATGGATCCGTCGAATGCATTCAGCTGTTCCTCGGCTGCCCGCAGCAGGCCCGGAATGTCGAACTCCTCGGTCTCGTAGAAGAGCGCCGGATCGAGCAGTCCATGGAACTCGATATCCTCTGCGCCGCGCAGATGGCGCAGCATATTGAGGTTGAACTCATTCAGCCCGATAACGAATACGTTCTTCTTCATCGCGCGTCCTTTTGGCCGACCATGTCGGCGGTGAAAGTTCGTTCGAACTTTAGCATGCGATCGACTTTCGTGCCGCGCTGATACGCCGGCGTGTCGGCCTGGCGAGGGGCGGTGTCAGCGACCGGACCGTCGGCCGTACCGGGCATCCCGGCGGGTGGGATGCGGTTCGTGGCAGGATGGTCAGGCGGCGCCCGGCCGGGCGCCGCCGCTGGACTTAACGCTCGTCGGTTCCGGTTCCGGTTCCGGTTCCGGATGCCGGTTTGTCCGTCGACCGATCTTGATCCGACTGACCCGTATCCGCCTGCCCGCTGTCGCGCGTCTCGTCGGCGTGGCGCTCCGCCGCCGGCTTGTCGCCGTTGGAATCGGCGAGAGAGCGCACGCGCGTGCCGAGCTGGCTCGGCTGGCGTGTCGATACGGTCGCGTCGTCGGCGCTGCCGGAGTCGGACGCCGAGGCCTCCTTCGAAGTCGCGGCGGGAGGCGCGGGGCGCTCGGTGGCCGTCGGTTCGGGGGCGGCGGTGCTCGATTGGCCCCCTTCCGCGGGCGGCGCGGTATCCGGCTGGCCGGATCGGTCGGCTCGCTCGTCGATCGATCCGGTTGCGTGCTGCGGGGCAGGTTGCGTATCCCGGTCCCCGCGGCCCGTATCCGGGGTCGGTTTCGGACGATCGGCGGTGGCCGTGCTGTTCCCCGTTTCGGGTTCCGGCGTCGGCTCCTTGCCCGACGCGGTGGCCGAATCCGTTTTCGTGGTAGCCGACGTCGCCGGCGCATCACGCCTGCCGGCGCCCTTGCCGCTGCCGGAACTCCGGGAGCGGTCGGTCGCATCCGGTGTATCGTCCTGGCTCGCGTTGCCAGCGCCGGCGGCACCCGTGGTGGCCGGTGTCGGTTCCTCCGTCGATGTGTCGCTGACCGGCGTGGCGTTGGACTGGTCCTGATCGCCCTGCGCGGTGTCGGCAGCCGCGGTATTGGAACCACTGTTACGACGGCCACCGCGACGCCGACGACCGCCACGCCGCGAGCGGCCGCGCGAACGTGATTTGCCGCTTCCCGAACCCTCCTGCTGGGCGTTGTCGGTGTTCGCGTCGGTGGATGCGGCGGTTGCGTCCGCCGTATCTTTGGCCGCCGACTCCTTTGCGACGTTCGCATCGCTGGACTCGTCGCGACGCGGACGACTCTCCGCACGGGTATCGGGGCTCTTTGTCTCTTCGGCCGCTTTGCCGGTGTCGCTCCGACTGCCACTCTTGCTGCCGGATTCCTTCCTGCGGCGGTCGCCACCACCGCCGCGGTTGTCTTTGCGGCCGCTATCCTGCTGTTTCGCGCCGTCACCGCCTGCGCGGTCCTGGCCGGCGCCTCCGCGGCGGTCCTCCTCGCCACTGCGGCGCTCGGACTTCGAATCCCCGTTGCCGCCGCCACGGCGGTTGCGGCCGTTGCGGCGCTGGCCATTACCGGAGCCACCGCCCGACTGCTTGCGGTTGTTCCCGGACCGGGACGCCTCACCCTGGCTGGACGTATCCGTCGCTTTCGAAGCCTGGTTCCGCTCGTTCTGCGAGGTGGTTTCCCCGGCCGATGTCGCCGGCTGCTCCGCCGATGGCAGGAGTGCCCGGGTCAGGCGCGCGAACAGGCCGGCGCGCCGCGGCGCGGGCGTTGCCTCCTGCTGTGCGGGGGTGGGCTCCGACTCGGCCGCGGCGGCGGCCGGCTCGCGGCGGGGCGCCGGTGCCGGACCGCTCGGCGACACGGCCCTGACGGCCGGTTCTTCCGGGCGCTTGCGCTCTTCTTCGGCCGGCGGGAGTATGTTCGCGTCCGCCGCTTCACCGGCGAGCTCGTAGCTCCGCCGACTGTGCGATTCGTGCTCGTTGTCCGATGACCGGACGCGCTCGATGTTGTAGTGCGGCGTTTCCAGGCTTGGATCGGGGATGATCAGCAGGTGAACGCGGTTGCGCTCCTCGATCTGGCTCAGCTGTTCGCGCTTCTCGTTCAGCAGGTAGGTCGCGACCTGCACCGGCACCTTGGCCACGATGCGGTCGGTGCCATCCTTCATGGCCTCTTCGCCCAGCACGCGCAGGATGGTCAGCGAGAGCGAACCGAGGCTGCGGATGGTGCCGTGGCCGAGGCAGCGCGGACAGGAACTCGAGGCCGATTCACCCAGTGACGGCTGCAGCCGCTGCCGCGACATCTCGAGCAGGCCGAAGCGGGAGATCCGCCCGATCTGCACGCGCGCACGATCCATCTTCACGGCCTCGCGCAGCCGGTTTTCGACCTCGCGCTGATGCTTGTTGCTCATCATGTCGATGAAATCGACCACGATGAGGCCGCCGATATCGCGCAGCCGGAGCTGACGCGCGATCTCGTCCGCCGCTTCCAGATTGGTGTGGAACGCGGTGTCCTCGATGTCGGAGCCCTTGGTCGAGCGCGCCGAGTTGATGTCGATCGAGATCAGGGCCTCGGTGTGATCGATCACCAGAGCGCCACCGGCCGGCAGCGTCACCTCGCGCTCGAAGGCGGTTTCGATCTGGTGCTCGATCTGGAAGCGCGAGAACAGGGGGACATCGTCCTCGTACAGCTTCAGCTTGCCGAGGTTGTGCGGCATGGTCTGTTCGATGAACTGCCGCGCCTGCTCGTAGATCCGCGGTTCATCGACCTGGATGATGCCGATGTCGTTGCGGAAGTAATCGCGCAGCGCGCGGATGATGACGTTGCTTTCCTGGTAGATCAGGAACGGCGCTTTCTTGCTGTCGGCGGCCTTGCGGATCGATTTCCAGATCTCGACCTGATAATCGAGATCCCACTGGAGCTCGTCCGCCGAGCGGCCGACGCCCGCCGTGCGCACGATCGTGCCCATGCCTTCGGGCACCTCGAGCTGGCTGATGGCCTCGCGGACTTCGCTGCGATCCTCACCCTCGATGCGGCGCGAGACGCCGCCCGCGCGGGGGTTGTTCGGCATCAGGACGAGGTAGCGTCCGGCGAGGCTGATGTACGTGGTCAGGGCGGCGCCTTTGCTGCCGCGCTCTTCCTTTTCGACCTGGACGACGATCTCCTGGCCATCCTTCAGCGCTTCGCGGACGGCCGCCTTGCCCTCCGACTTGGCGTCGGCGAGATACTCGCGGGCGATCTCCTTGAATGGCAGGAATCCGTGCCGATCGGCGCCGAAATCGACGAACGCCGCCTCAAGGCTCGGTTCGATCCGGGTGATGACACCCTTGTAGACGTTGGATTTTTTCTGCTCGCGGGCGCCGTGCTCGATGTCCAGGTTCTCGAGGCGCTGGCCGTCGACGATCGCGACACGCAACTCCTCGGGCTGAGTCGCGTTGATCAGCATACGTTTCATGTTGGACCCGTCTGGTTGAACGCGGCGCGGGGCAGGGAACAGCCCGGCGCGGACACGGCGAAGTGTCGCGCTGGCGCTCGACGTCGATCGATCCGATCACGGCGAGGCGGTGGTCCGCGGGAGAGTTCCGCCGGCGTGCGCGCGCGCGTTGCGATTCATTATTCGCATGTCGCCAGCAGGCGGCATGCCCGTTTTCTTTCCATGGCGGGAACGGCGTGCCGTCCCGACCGGGCGCTGTCGCGGCAACTGGCCGGATGCGCCGTGTACATACCGGCGACGGCGCGCGGTTCGGTTTCGCCGCGCCCGCCGCTCTGGAACCGCCAATCGACCTCGCCGGCCGTTCCTCGAACCCGGCGTGGTCGGTACAATCCCGTTCCGGTCGGCCGTGCACCCATGCGCACTCCGCCGGTGAATCACGTCTTTGCGCCGGCCCACGACCACCCGTACGAAACAGGAAACCGGGGATGTGCATCCGTTTGAATTGCGGGCAAAAAACGCGATCGCAATATAGCAGTAACCCCGCGCACCCGCAATCCGCGTGCGTGCGCCCGTGAGCGCCCCGCAACAAACCGGGCAGGGCGCCCGCACCGAACTGGCGGCGGCCGACGACGCCGGCCAGCGGATCGATAACTATCTGCTGCGCGTGCTGCGCGGTGTGCCGCGGACCCGCGTCTACCGGCTGCTGCGCAAGGGCGAGGTGCGCGTCAACGGCGGGCGTGTGAAACCGACGTACCGGCTGCAGGAGGGCGACCGCGTACGCCTGCCCCCCGTGCGCGCCGAGCGCCATCCCGATGGCCGGCTCCCGCCCGCGGCGCTCGAGCGACTGCGCGATTCGGTCCTGTACGAAGATGAGCGCTGCCTCGTGATCGACAAACCGCCGGGACTCGCCGTGCATGCGGGCAGCGGTCTGGCCGCCGGCGTGATCGATGGCATGCGCGAACTGCGTCCGGATCTCGGTGGGCTCGAACTGGTGCATCGCCTGGACCGGGATACCTCCGGCTGTCTGCTGCTGGCACGCGGGCGCCCGGCATTGCGCGCGCTGCAGCAGGAACTGCGCGACGGCGGCTTCGACAAGACCTACGCGGCGCTGCTGGTCGGTCACTGGGCCGGACCCGAAACCACGGTCGATCTGGCGCTGCGGCGCGATGTGCTGTCATCGGGGGAGCGCATGGTCCGCCCGGACGCGACCGGCAAATCCGCCCGCAGCCACTTTCGCCGGCTCTGCGGGTCCGATCGGCTGACGCTCGCCGAGGTCGTGATCGACACCGGGCGCACGCACCAGATCCGCGTGCACGCCGCCGCGCTCGGTCATCCGGTGCTCGGGGATGCGAAGTACGGCGACGCGCCGGCTGCCCGCGCGGCGCTCGGGCACAAGCCGCCGCGGCTGTATCTCCACGCCTGGCGGCTGGCCTTTACCGGGGCCGATGGACGGGTCACGGTCGAGAGCCCGGTGCCCGAAGAGTTCCGCACCCTTGCCGACGCGTCGCAGTAACATGAAGCGCATCGAACTCGTGGTCTTCGACTGGGACGGCACGCTGATGGATTCGGCGGCCCGCATCGTCGAGGCGGTCCAGGCCGCGACCGATGCCGCCGGGTTGCCGCCACGGTCGGGAGCGGAGATCCGGGAGATCATCGGTCTCGGCATGGGCGAAGCGATCGCCGCGCTCTATCCCGATGAGCCCGCAACGAACCATGCCCGCCTGGCGGCGACGTACCGGGATGCGTTCGTGCGCGCCGTCGCCGATCGCCCGGCGCAGCTGTTCGCCGGTGTCGAGACGGTGCTCGGCACGCTCGAGGCCGAGCAGCGCATGCTCGCGGTGGCCACGGGCAAGAGCCGCTCCGGCCTGCAGCGGGATCTGGAACGGTCCGGCATCGGCGGGCGCTTCGTCGCCAGTCGCACGGTCGATGAATCCCCGTCGAAACCGGACCCGCACATGCTGCATGAAATCATGGCCCTGTGCGGTGTCGGGCCGGACGCCACGCTGGTCGTGGGTGATACCCTCTTCGATCTGGAGATGGCGGCGCGCGCCGGCGTACCGGCGCTCGGCGTGGCCTGGGGCGCGCATGCCGCGGAACGCCTGTGGGAGGCGGAACCGCTGGCCGTGCTCGAACGAATCGAACAACTGCCGGAACGGCTGCGCCAGCACGAGCAGGGCGCGTCCGGACCGGACCAACCCTGAATCCCGTTCAACGGAGACTTCTCAATATGGCGGAAACGGACGAGGACCTCGCTCGCGGCGGCGACGGGCGCTGGGAACGCGATACCCTGGCGCGGCTGGCGGCGGCCGGTCTGGTGGAGCAGCGACGCGCGCGGCGCTGGGGCATCCTGATCAAGCTGCTGGTGCTGCTGTATCTGTTCGCATTGCTGTTCGCCGCGCTCAACGTCTCGACCTTGACCGGCGCGGCGGCGCCCTCCGCCGGCGCGCATACCGCCGTGGTCCGCGTGGAAGGCATGATCGCGCCGGACAGCGATGCGAGCGCGGAACGCGTGAATCGGGGCCTGCGCAACGCCTTCGCCGCCAGCGGTGCGCGCGCCGTGCTCGTGCACATCAACAGTCCCGGCGGGAGTCCGGTCCAGGCGGGACTGATCTACGACGAAATGCAGCGTCTGCGCGAGCAGTATCCGGACACGCCGCTCTACGCGGTCACGACCGATCTCGCCGCCTCCGGTGGGTACTACATCGCCGCCGCCGCCGACCGGATCTTCGCCAACCGGGCCAGCCTGGTCGGCTCGATCGGCGTGCGCTTCGGCGGATTCGGCTTCGTCGAGGCCATGGACAAGGTGGGCGTCGACCGCCGCCTGATTACCGCGGGTGACAACAAGGCATTGCTGGACCCGTTCCTGCCGGAGGATCCGGAGCAGGTCGCCCATATCCAGCAAACGGTTGATCGGATCCATGACCAGTTCATCACGGCCGTGAAGGAAGGCCGCGGCGATCGCCTCGGCGAGAATCCGCCGGATGAACTGTTCTCCGGGTTGATCTGGACCGGGCGAGAGGCGGTCGACAACGGGCTTGTGGACGATCTTGCCAGCCCGTCCGGGGTTGCGCGGGACATCGTCGGTGCCGAGAAGACGATCGACTACACGCCGCGCAAGGATCTGTTCCAGCGCTTCTCGGATCGGGTTGGAGCAACGATCGCGCAGACCCTGAAGAGCGAGGCGTTGATACCCGATCTGCGTTGAGGACGCCGTCATGAAGATCCAGTCTGATCGCCTCTATACGGCCGAACGGGTGCGCGAACTCGATCGGCGCGCGATCGAGGACCACGGTATCCGCGGCTACGATCTGATGGTGCGCGCCGGACGGGCCGCCTTCCGGTTGTTGCGCCTGCGCTGGCCACGGGCCCGCCGGATCGCCGTGTACTGCGGTGGTGGCAATAACGGGGGGGATGGGCTGGTGGTCGCGCGGCTCGCACGCGAGGCCGGATTCACGGTCGCTCTGGGCCTGGCCGGTGATCCCGGACGGCTCAAGGGAGCGGCCGGCGAGGCCTGGCAGGCCTGGGCCGATGCCGGCGGCACGGCCGCGCCGCTCGACGCGGTCGACCCGGCGCGAGCCGACGTGATCGTCGACGCGCTGCTGGGTACCGGCCTCGATCGAACCGTGCACGGTGCAATCGGTGCCGCCATCGAGGCCATCAATGATGCGGCGGCGCCGGTCCTCGCGCTGGATATTCCCAGCGGACTGCAGGCCGATACCGGGAGCGTGATGGGGATCGCGGTGCGCGCGCAGGCGACCATCACGTTCATCGGCCACAAGCGCGGCCTGTTCACCGCCGCGGGGCCCGACTGCGTTGGTGCCGTGTTCAGCGATGACCTGGACGTGCCCGCGGCCGTATACGCCGACGACGATCCGTCGATCGAGGTCATCACCCGGGCGCGGGTGGCGCGCACGCTGCCGCGTCACCGACCCGCCGCGCACAAAGGGGATCGGGGCCGGGTGCTCGTGGTCGGTGGCGATCATGGCTATGCCGGGGCGGCCCGGATGGCCGCCGAAGCGGCCCTGCGCGCCGGGGCCGGGCTGATCGCGGTCGCCACCCGGGCGCTGCACGCACCGGCGCTCGCCGCGGCGCGGCCGGAACTGATGGCCCGGGGAATCGAGGATCCGGCCAGCGAACTGCCGGAGCTGCTGGCCGCCGCCGATGTCGTGGTCGCAGGGCCCGGGCTGGGATCGGGCGAATGGGGGCGTGCCGCGCTGGCCGCGATCCGGGAGGCGGCCCCGGGCCGGCTTCTGCTTGACGCGGATGCCCTCAACCTCGGCGCCGCGGAGCCCGGCCTGGCACCGACACCGACAATCGTTACGCCGCATCCCGGCGAGGCCGGGCGTCTGCTCGGGATTGAGACCGCGGCGGTGCAGGCGGATCGATTCGCCGCGCTCGACGGGCTGATCGACCGGTGCGGCTGTACGGTCGTGCTCAAGGGTGCGGGAACGCTGGTCGGCGCCCCCGGGCAGGGCACGGCCCTGCTGCCCGGGGCACGGCCGGAACTCGGTGTCGGCGGGACCGGCGATGTGTTGAGCGGCGTCATCGCCGGACTGCTTTCACAGGGGCTCGCGCCCCATGACGCCGCCCGCGCTGGCGTGTGGCTGCACGCGGCCGCCGCCATGCGCGCGGCGCGCGGGGACGAGTCCGAAGCGCCGCCGTTACCGTCCGAACTCGCGGAGGCTGTTGCCGCAGTGGCCGCAGGTCTGACGGGAGGAGCGGGACACGCCTCACCATGGGATCGTGAATGGCCGACCGACTCGTAGCGGACGAAACGGAGATGGCCGCGCTTGGGGCCGACCTCGCGGAGGTCCTGTCCGCGCCCGTCGTGATTTTCCTCGAGGGGCCGCTCGGCGCGGGCAAGACGACGCTCGCGCGGGCGTTCCTGCGCGGCCTCGGCTACAGCGGGGCGGTCCGCAGCCCGACCTATACCCTCGTGGAGAGTTACCCGTTCGACGGGTTCGACGTCCATCACCTGGACCTCTATCGCGTGGCGGATCCGGACGAACTCGAGTTTCTCGGGGTTCGCGATCTCGCGGCGTCGGATGCCGTCTGGCTGGTCGAATGGGCCGAGCGCGGTGCCGATCGGCTGCCGGCGCCCGATCACGTGATCCGGATCGCCTTCGAGGGCACGGGGCGCCGGGTCGCCGGGCTGCCGGACGCCCTGATGGCCCCGGAATAAGTTCAGTTGTGCTTGAGGATGTACGCGTATCTGATTGCACAGACTCGAAAATTGCTTGACCTGAGTCCGTTTTTGGTCAAACTTGTGCCTGTCGCGTAAGCCGTGAAGCGCCCGCAGATGGCCAGACGCCCGTATACAACCCGTAGTCGTGGACCGCGCCGCGGAACCCTGCCAGTGCTGCTGGCGGGTCTGTTCGGCATCGTTCTGTCCGGCATCGCGAGCGCTGCCAGCACGCAGATCACCGGCCTGCGGACCGCCGCGGACCGGGATCGCTCACGCCTCGTGTTCGACCTGGGCGGTCCGGTCGAGCATCAGATTTTTACGCTGCAGGATCCCAGCCGCATCGTCATCGACATCGAGGACGTAAGCGTCGCCACGGATCTGCGCGAGGTCATCCCCGATTCCGATCTGATCCGCCGCATCCGCAGCGCAACCCGCAACGGTAACGATCTGCGTGTGGTGCTCGACCTGACCGAATCGGCGCGGCCGAAGAGCTTCGTGCTCAAACCGGCCGCCGATTACGGTCACCGGCTGGTCGTGGATGTCGTCGGCGACCAGGCGAGTGGCAGTGGATCGGGTGGCGGTCGCGACCAGCCGAAGGCCGACGAGCCGCGCGATATCGTCGTCGCCATCGATCCCGGCCACGGTGGACACGATCCGGGCGCGATCGGTCATGGTGGCGTCAACGAGAAACTGGTCGTGCTGCAGATCGCCCGGCGTCTGAATAATCTGCTTGAAGAGACGCCCGGCTTCAAACCCGTCATGACGCGCAACAGCGACATCTATCTGCCGCTGCGCGAGCGCATGCGCCGGGCGCGCGAGGCGGACGCGGACCTGTTCATCTCATTGCATGCCGACGCCTTCCGGGATGCGCGCGCCCGCGGTTCTTCGGTGTACGCGCTGTCGACCAACGGGGCCAGTTCGGAGGCCGCCAAATGGATCGCGAACCGCGAGAACTCGGCCGATATGCTCGGCGGCGTCTCCCTCGACGACAAGGACGAAATGGTCGCATCGGTGTTGCTGGACCTCTCCCAGAGCGCCACGATCGAGTCCAGTCTCAGTGCCGGTGAACGCATCCTCGAGCAACTGGGGCAGGTAAACCGACTGCATAAACACTCCGTGCAGCAGGCCGGTTTCGTCGTCCTGAAGGCGCCGGATGTTCCGTCGCTGCTGGTCGAGACCGCCTTCATCTCGAATCCGGAGGAGGCTCGCAATCTTCGTTCGAGCGCCCACCAGCAGAAACTGGCGCGGGCCATGCGCGATGGCATCAGGGAGTACTTCGAGACCGCGGCCCCACGCGGCACCCGGTTCTACGCGCAGAACAACTGACCGCTGATCGGTCGACCGGGCCTGCGTACCGGAGTCAGTGTCCCGTTACCATGGCCTCCGCACCACCCGGCGCAGTACCATGCGCCCATGCCCATTCAGGCCCTCCCCGAATCACTGGTCAACCAGATCGCCGCCGGCGAGGTCGTCGAGCGGCCGGCCTCCGTCGTCAAGGAACTGGTGGAGAATGCGCTCGACGCCGGCGCCCGGCGCATCGCCGTTGAAGTGGAGCAGGGCGGTACGCGTCTGATCCGCGTCCGCGACGACGGCGCTGGTATCCCCGCCGCCGAACTGCCGCTCGCGCTGGCGAGCCACGCGACCAGCAAGATCGCCTCGCTCGATGATCTCGAACATGTCGCCAGCCTCGGCTTCCGTGGCGAGGCGTTGCCGAGCGTCGCTTCGGTCGCACGGCTGCGTATCACCTCGGCCACGGCGGATGCCGACCATGCGACGGCCATCGAGGAGGATGGGCAGACCGCACCCGCGGCACACCCGACGGGGACCACCGTCGAGGTGCGGGACCTGTTCCACAACGTCCCCGCCCGGCGCCGGTTCCTGCGCACGGAGCGCACCGAATACGGCCACATCGAGCGGACCCTGCGGCGGCTCGCGCTGGGGCGGTTCGATGTCGACTTTCGCCTGACACACAATGGCAAGCCGACCGGGCACTGGCCCGCGGCGTCGGCGGCGGCCGAGCTCGATCGGCGCATCGCCGCGGCCTTCGGTACCGGATTCGTTGAACATGCCCTGCGGATCGATCATGCCGGCGCGGGTCTGCATCTGTCGGGCTGGATCGCGCAGCCGACGTTCTCGCGCAGTCAGGCCGATCTGCAGGAATTCTTCGTCAATGGCCGCGCGATCCGCGATCGCCTGGTGACTCACGCGGTGCGCCAGGCCTATGCGGACGTGCTGTACCACGGACGCCAGCCCGCGTTCGTGCTCTACCTGGCCATTGACCCCGCCCAGGTGGACGTCAACGTCCATCCCGCCAAGCAGGAGGTCCGCTTCCGCGAGAGCCGCCTGGTGCACGAGTTCCTTCGCCGCACGGTCGAGGAGTCTCTGCAGACGCCGCGCGACGAGCGCGCGGATGCGCCGTCCCCGCAAGCCGCCGCCAGCCTGATACCCGGATCGGGCGCGGGCGACCGCCAGGCTATGCCATCGCACCAGAATCGCATGTCGCTGCCGGTGGCCGACCAGATGGCGGGCTATGCCGCATTGCACCCCGGAGCGGGAGCGGGCGCCGACGCGGCCGTCGCGCGGGCAGAGGACGCCGGTCGCGTCCATGCGGGCGAGACGGGGCATGAGGCCACGCCACCGCTCGGTTTTGCCCGCGCGCAGATCCGCGATGTCTACATCGTCGCGGAAAATGAACAGGGCCTCGTGCTGGTGGATATGCACGCCGCCCATGAGCGCGTTACGTACGAACAGCTCAAAACCGGGCATGCGAACGGCCGGATCCGCAGCCAACCCCTGCTGGTGCCGCACGACATGGCGGTCAGCCGCGGCGAGGCCGATGCGGCCGAGGCGCATACGGAGGCATTCGCGGCGCTCGGGTTCGAGGTGGACCGGGCGGGCCCGGAGCGCCTGACCGTGCGCTCCGTCCCGACCCTGCTCGCGGACGGCGACACCGAGGCCCTCGTGCGCGATGTGCTCGCGGATCTGCAGACGCTCGGCAGCAGCGAGCGCCTGCATGAGGCGATCAACGGCGTGCTCTCGACCATGGCCTGTCACGGCTCGGTACGCGCCGGGCGCACGCTCACCCGCGAGGAGATGGACGGCCTCCTGCGCGCGATGGAGCGGACCGAGCGGGCGGATCAGTGCAACCACGGCCGCCCGACCTGGATCCAGCTCGGCATGCAGGATCTCGACCGCCTCTTCCTGCGCGGGCGATGACGGACACGACGCCTGGCAGACGGCCGCCGGCCATTTTCCTGATGGGCCCGACGGCCTCCGGCAAGACCGACGTCGCGCTGCGTCTCGCCGAAGCCTTCCCGCTGGAGATCATCAGCGTCGACTCGGCGGTCGTCTATCGCGGCCTCGACATCGGCACGGCCAAACCCGGTCCCGGGGAGCGCGCCCGCGTCCGCCATCACCTGATCGACATCCTCGATCCCGAGGAGCCGTATTCCGCCGGGCGCTTCCGCGCGGATGCGCTGGCCGCGATGGACGCGATCCGCGGCCGCGGCCGCGTGCCGTTGCTGGCGGGCGGAACCATGCTCTATTTCCGCGCCCTCGCGGAAGGGATCGGCCCCATGCCTCCGGCCGATGCGGAGGTTCGAGCGGTGCTGGAACGCGAGGCCGTGGACCGGGGACTGGCGGCGCTCCACGCCGAGTTACGCGCGGTCGATCCCGATGCCGCGAACCGGATCCATCCGAATGACCCGCAGCGCATCCAGCGCGCACTGGAGGTCCACCGCATCACCGGCCGCCCGATCAGCGCCTTCCAGGGGGAACAGAGCGCGGAACCGCTCGCGGACCGGATCCTGCAGCTCGCGGTCGCGCCGGGTGACCGCGAGCGACTGCACGCGCGTATCGCCGACCGCTTCGACGCCATGCTCGCCGCCGGTCTGGTGGATGAGGTCGCCGGTCTGCGCGAGCGTCCGGCGCTTCATGCGGACCTGCCATCGATGCGTGCGGTCGGGTATCGTCAGGTCTGGCAATATCTGGACGGCGAACTCGATGCGCGGGGCATGCGCGAGCGCGGCATCATCGCGACGCGTCAGCTTGCCAAACGCCAGCTCACCTGGCTGCGTGGTATGCGGGACGTGCAGTGGTTCGACAGCGAGCCGGATCCATACCCGGCGATTCGCGCGGAGGTCGCGCGTTTTCTCGGGATGCAGGCGGTCGAATGATCGCCCGCGCCGATATGGTGATAATCTGAAAGCCGTTCGCCTGGCGGTGCAGCGGACCGCCGGCGCAATGCGCGTCGACAGGGCTAAGGGGACGGGGATGAGGATGATGGTCGCGAAATTGCCCGCGCTGTGCGGTCTCGCGCTCGGGCTCGTGCTTTCGGCACCCCTGCAGGCGGATGAGATCTACAAGTGGGTGGACGAGGAGGGCGTGACGCACTATTCGCAGCAGCCGCCGCCGTCCGGCGATGCCGCCCGGGTCGGCGTTGACAGCCCTCCGGATGAAGAGCTCGAGCGCGAACGCCAGGAGATGGAAGCGACCGGCGAGCGCCTTGAGGCGCGGCGCGAGGAACGCCGGGAAGCCGAGCGACAGGCGCGGACAAACGCCGCGGAGCGCGAGCAGCGCGAACAGCGTTGCGCGGATCTGCGCTCGTCGCTCAGCAAGCTGACCGAGAACCGGCGCCTGCTGGTCCCGGACGGCGAGGGTAACGTCCGCCGCCTGCCGGAGGAGGAACGCCAGGAGCGCGTGGCCGAACGGCGTCGCCAGATCGAAGAGGAATGCGGATGAGGCGGCAGCGCCGTAGGTTGGGTTGACGAAGGAAACCCAACGGGTCGAGGTCGAATCCATAGACACGATTCAACGTGGTACCGGCGGATCGCTCGTCGCGTTGGGTTTCCTTCGTCAACCCAACCTACGCGGAATGCGGCCGCCGGGCACCCTCAGGTCGGGTTGAACGCGGTACCCGAGTTATGCCTCGCGGATCCCGTCCGCAGGCCCAGCAGATCTCGAATGCGGGTTCGTTGATCTCGCCGCATTTGCGGCAGGTCCATTGCGCGCCGTCCGGTTGGCTCCGTTCGAAGTGGCCGATCAGGTCGCGTGCGCGCTCATACAGATCCGGGTCCTCGATCCAGACCGTCGGGCGCGTGTCCATCGGCAGCTCGCCGATCGCGCCGGTCAGCATGTTGCCATGCACCGTCGCGGCGATGCCGTGGTGTGCCAGGTGGTCGCGGATGATCTGGGCGTCGAACGCGTTCTCCGCACTGTAAACCCGCTTCAACTCAGGCCGCCTCCTCTTCGATGCCGTAGGGCAGTGGCCTGCGTTCCGCCGCCTGGCCGTCGATCGACAGTGGGTCGTCGGCCCCGGTATGGATGACCGCGAGCACGAGGCAGCCCCCCACCGGCAGCGGTGCGCCCTCGACGACTTCACCGACCTTTTTCCCGTCCTGCTCGACGGCCGTGCCCGGCGTCGGGGTATCGGCGTTCATGGATAGATGGAGCAGTTGCATGCGGCGTTTGATGCGGCCGAGGTAGTGCGTGCGCGCGATCACCTCCTGCCCGGGGTAACAACCCTTGCGGAAGTCGATCGCCCCGAGGCGATCGAGATTGAGCATCTGGGCGACGAAGTGGCCGGCCGTGGCCTCGTGGACGGCCGGGATGCCGGCCTCGATGTCGAGCAGCCGCCACTGACTGCTGTCCACCTCGACCGTATGCCCGGCGAGCTGATCCCACACGGCCGTTACGGCCTCCCGTTCGCCGTGGATCTGCCAGCGGGGCCGCGGACCGGCGAGGCGCACGATACGCGCGCCGGCCTCCGAGATGACCGATTGCCCGGGCTCGGCGGGCAGCGAGTCGACCACGGCGCCCAGGGCGACGGCGGCGCTGTGACCGGCGGCGGCGCAACGCGCGAGCGTATTCGAAACGTCCTCGATGCGGACATCCGCACGCAACACGTATTTGGCCAGTTGCTGGCGTACCGGTTCGATTCGATCGCTCGGGATCTCCAGCAGGAAGCGATCGGGCTCCGCGTACAGTCGCCCGACCATAAGCAGTCGGCCGCGGGCGTCGGAGTATGACGTCAGCCGCGACGTGCCGGTTTCAAGGCCAAGTACATCCGTGCTCAACTGACCGTGCAGGAATGTCGCGGCGTCGGCGCCCTGCAGCGACAGCAGGCCCCGATCATCGAGCCGACAGCGAATGCTGCCATCGGTGATCGCCATGCTCTGGTCGTCCGGGGCCTGCGCCGGCGCGGCGCCGTTGCCGGGGAGAGTGGTGGAATCCGTCGCGGACATCGCTGCACTCCTGAGTCGGTTGAGGGGCCGCGTTGAAACGCCTGCCCGTACCCGGGGTGGGGGCGATCGGTATCGAACCCAAGGTAGATCGGACATTGTAGCGTGCCGTAATCAGCGTGCAGTAATCATCGTGCGGCGAGCGGGCTGCAGGAAACGAATCGCCGTTCCGTACCGCCGCTGGCTTGTAGAATATTCGTCATAATTCATTTTATGGTAGTTATTCATGCTATTGCCGGCCGCTTGTAAGGCGCAGTGTTTTGACAAAGACCTGTCGAGCGGCAACAATGCCGGCTCAAGCGATGAGGATCGTCCGCATGACCGGGTCCAACAATCACAAGCCTGCTGACAGCGAAGCGCCGCAGTCGCCGGCGGACGTCGACCGCCGCAAGGATTCCGGTGAGCCGTCCGATGCCACTCCCAAATCCGGGGAGGCCGGTGGTCCGAAGGGCCTTGAGCCCACCCGGTACGGTGACTGGGAGCGCAACGGGCGCTGCATCGATTTCTGAAACGGTCGCCCATACCGATCCCGGACTGCTCCGACGGTTGCCGGGCCATTGTCGTGGAAGGGGAACTCAACATGGCTGGACGCGCAAAACCGCTGTCGCCACACCTGCAGATCTACCGCCTGCCGCTCAACGCCATCCTCTCCATTACGCATCGTATTACGGGCGTGATTCTCGCGCTCGGGGCGGTCCTCGTAGTGGCCATGCTGATCGCGGCCGCTTCCGGATCGCAGGCCTGGGGTGCGATGTACGCGATGGGGGCCCACTGGCTGGGCCAGATTGTCCTGTTCGGTTTTACGCTCGCACTGTATTACCACATGTGCGCCGGGGTCCGGCACCTGTTCTGGGACGCCGGCTACGGGTATGAGCTCCCGACCGCGCGGCGGTCTTCGCAGGCGATCATCGTGGTGGCGATTGTCCTCACGCTCGCCACCTGGGCGGTCGCGTATTCGGTTTCCGGAGGTTGATGGCATGAGTCTGCGTACACCGCTTGCCACCGCGCGCGGACTGGGTTCCGCCAAAGAAGGCGTCGATCACTGGTGGAAACAGCGCCTGACCGCGATCGCGCTGGTCCCGCTGCTGCTCTGGTTCGGCTTCTCGGTGGCCCTGCTGGGAACGGCCGATTACTACACGGTCGTGGGCTGGTTGGCCCATCCGGTCAATGCGGGCCTGATGATCCTCGTGCTGGCGGCCGGTCTCTGGCACGGCGCGATCGGCCTGCAGGTCGTGATCGAGGACTACATCGCCACTGAATGGAAAAAGATCACGGTACTGCTGCTGGTGCAGTTCGCGGCCGTGGTCCTCGCCCTTGCCGGCATTCTCGCCGTGCTCCGTATCGCCCTGGGAGTCTGACTGCATGACCGCCGACTACACCATCGTCGATCACACCTACGACGTCGTCGTCGTGGGCGCCGGCGGCGCCGGCCTGCGCGCGACACTCGGCATGGCCGAGAAAGGCCTGAGCACCGCCTGCGTGACCAAGGTCTTCCCGACCCGCAGCCATACCGTGGCCGCGCAGGGCGGTATGTCGGCCGCGCTCGGCAACATGGGCGAGGACAGCTGGCAGTGGCACATGTACGACACCGTCAAGGGGTCCGACTGGCTCGGCGACCAGGACGCGATCGAGTACATGTGCCGCGAGGCCGTGCCGGCGGTCATCGAGCTCGAGCATTCCGGCGTGCCGTTCTCGCGGACCGACGAAGGCACGATCTACCAGCGCCCGTTCGGCGGCATGACGACCCATTTCGGCAAGGGCACGGCCCAGCGTACCTGCGCCGCGGCCGACCGGACCGGTCACGCGATCCTGCATACGCTCTACCAGCGCTCGCTGGCGGAGAAAGCGGAGTTCTTCATCGAGTACTTCGCGCTCGATCTGATCATGGAGGACGGCGAGTGCCGCGGCATCGTCGCCTGGGAACTGGCGACGGGGACGCTGCATCGGTTCCGGGCCCAGCAGGTCGTGCTCGCGACCGGCGGTTACGGACGCTCCTACTTCTCCTGCACTTCGGCCCACACCTGCACCGGTGACGGCAACGGCATGGTGCTGCGGGCGGGCCTGCCGCTGCAGGACATGGAGTTCGTCCAGTTCCATCCGACCGGCATCTACGGCGCCGGTTGCCTGATCACCGAGGGCGTGCGCGGCGAGGGCGGCTACCTGACCAACTCCGAGGGTGAGCGCTTCATGGAGCGCTATGCCCCCAACGCCAAGGATCTCGCATCGCGGGACGTGGTCAGCCGCGCCATGACGATCGAGATCCGCGAAGGCCGGGGTGTGGGCACGAACAGCGACCACATCCATCTGAATCTGCAGCACCTCGGACCCGAGGTGATCAACGAGCGCCTGCCGGGCATCGCCGAATCGGCACGGATCTTCGCCGGGGTCGATGTCACGAAGGAGCCGATCCCGGTGATTCCGACGGTGCACTACAACATGGGCGGTATCCAGACGAACTACCGCGGTGAAGTGGTGACGCTGGCGGACGATGATCCGGATGCGGTGGTCCCCGGGCTGATGGCGATCGGCGAGGCCGCCTGCGTATCGGTGCACGGCGCAAACCGGCTCGGTTCGAATTCGCTGCTGGATATTGTCGTCTTCGGTCGGGCCGCGGCGATCCGGGCCGCCGAACTGATCGAGCCGGGCGCGACGCAGCGGCCGCTGCGCGAGGGCTCCAGCGACTGGATCATCGAGCGTTTCGACCGCCTGCGCCATGCCGATGGCGGCACCTCGACCGCGGAGCTGCGCGACCGGATGCAGGCGACGATGCAGGCGAATGCCGCCGTGTTCCGCACCGAGGAGCTGCTCTCCGAGGGCAGCGAGAAGATGAACGAGATCTACCGTGCATTCGCGGATGTCCGGGTGGCCGACCGCTCGCTGATCTGGAATACGGATCTGGTCGAGACGCTGGAACTCGAAAACCTGCTGGGTTGCGCCGTCACGACCGTCGATTCGGCGCTCAACCGCAAGGAGAGCCGGGGCGGGCACGCCCGTGAGGACTACGCCGAGCGCGATGACGACAACTGGATGAAGCACACGCTGTGCTGGGTGGATCCCGACAACGGCGGCACGCGAATCGATTATCGACCGGTCCATATGTACACGCTGACCGACGAGGTGGAGACGATCCCGCCCAAGAAGCGCGTGTACTGAAGGATCGGCAACCGGGGCCGCTGACGCGACCGTCAGGGTCCCTCGACCACTCAAGGGGCATGCACGATGGCGCAGTTCACGCTTCCCGCGAACAGCAAAATCGAGATGGGCAAGACGTTCCCGGCACCGGAGGGCGCGACGCGCACGCGGAAATTCCGCGTGTACCGCTGGGATCCGGACACGGACGACAACCCGCGCATCGATACGTTCGAGATCGATCTCGATCGCACGGGGCCGATGGTTCTCGACGCCATCATCCACATCAAGAACGAGATCGATCCGACGCTCACTTTCCGTCGATCCTGCCGTGAGGGGATCTGCGGGTCCTGCTCGATGAACGTCAACGGGCGCAACACGCTCGCCTGCATCAGCGCCATCGAGGACTACAAAGGCGACGTCAACATCTATCCGCTGCCGCACATGGAGGTCCACAAGGATCTCGTGCCGGATATGACGCATTTCTATGCCCAGCATGCGTCGGTCGAGCCGTGGATCAAGACGCAATCGCCGACACCCCCGGATCGTGAGCGGTTGCAGTCGAAAGAGGAGCGGGAGAAGCTCGACGGGCTGTACGAGTGCATCCTGTGCGCCTGCTGCTCCACGGCCTGCCCGAGTTACTGGTGGAATCCGGAGAAATACCTGGGGCCCGCCACGCTGCTGAATGCCTACCGCTGGATCGCGGATTCCCGCGACGAGGCGACCGGCGAGCGGCTCGACGCCCTCAACGACCCGTTCAAGCTCTATCGCTGCCACACGATCATGAACTGCACGGACTCGTGTCCGAAGGGCCTCAACCCCGCGAAGGCGATCGGCGAGGTGAAAAAGCTGCTGGTCGAGCGCCGGGGCTGAAGCCGGGCTCCGGTCGGCCCCGCACGGAGATCCCGCGCCATGAATGGGACGTCACGTCTGCGCTGGCTGTGCCGGCGGGGGATGAAGGAACTCGACGTGCTCCTTTCCCGCTTCCTCGAGGGCGGCTATCCGGCGCTGGATGAAGCGGGGCAACGCGGTTTCGCGCGCCTGCTTGAACGCCAGGATCCCGAGATCTACGCCCTGCTGACCGGCCGGGCGGAGACGGATGATCCGGAAATCGATCGTGTCGTCCAGCACATTCGAAACGACGCTGGTCTTTGAGCGGGGGCGTTCCCGCGTTCTGACGGCCGCGGTGGCGGTCGCATGGCTCGCGGGCGGTCTGGGCGTCGCGCTCGCGCTGGATCATCCGCTGACCATCGCCGTGGTGCCGCTCGCCATCATCGGTTGCCGGATCGACCTGCGGCGGCTGGAGCCCGGACTCCGTCTCTGGTGGCATGGTCAGGGTGACTGGCGGCTCGGTGAGCCCGAGGGGCCTGCCTGGATGCTGGATCGCACCACCTGGTCGACGCCATGGCTGATCGTGCTCGTACTGCGCGGCCCCGCCCGCACGGTGCGTATCCCACTGGCTCGCGACGCCGTTGATCCGACCGTGTGGCGGCGCCTGCGGGCCCGCCTGCGTATCAGCGGGGGCGGTGTATCCGAGGGAGGTTCTGCATGAGTACACGACACGCCGCCTGGGGCCCCTCCAATGCCGCGCGGTCCGGGCTGTGCGCGATGCTGGCCGGCGTCTTGATCGCATTGGCGGCATCCGGGACCCGTGCCGACCAGGATGCCCCGGAGCTCGATGCGCTGTTTGAGCGGCTACAGGCGGTCGAGAGCCAGGCGGAAGGGGATCGCGTGACGAATCGAATCTGGGTCCTTTGGCGGCAGATCGATGAACCGGAGCTCGCGGCCGCCATGGAGCAGGGCATCGTCGCCATGCGCTCGGGCCGCCATGCCGACGCCGAACGCCGGTTCAGCGCGGTGATCGAGGCGGAGCCGGCGTACGCCGAGGCGTGGAACAAGCGCGCGACGGTGCGCTATATGCGCGAGCGCTACGTGGCCGCGGCCGCCGACATCCGCCGGGCGCTTGCCCTGGAGCCGCGCCATTTCGGGGCCCTGGCCGGCCTCGGCCTGGTGTATATGGAGCTTGAGCGTTACCGCGCGGCGATCGAGTCGTTCCAGCGTGCCCTGGAGATCAACCCCTGGCTCGACGGCACACGGCGCAATATCGCCATTGCGCGCGAGCGGCTGCAGGCAGGCAATACCTGACGACGCAGCGGGGACGCGCGGAGTCCGCGTCGGTGAATCCCTGCTCTGCGCGTGGGCACGGCTTGAATCCCCGGGCGATACCCCCCACATCCGAGTCAGGCCGGCGGATTCGGTTGCGCGCATAGTTTATCCGTCCCCGGCCAGCTAGAATAAACGCGGGGGACCGGCCTTCGTCGCCGCGGCAGTGGCCGCGCAGGGACGTTCCCCCAATCGAATTTATCGCGATCGCGCCCGGGCCGCTCGGCGGACCCACACGATACCGGGCCGGTTGCCGGTAAAGGCGTCACGCTTCCAGCGGAGAGTCGCTTCATGGCAAAAGGGCAGTCATTACAAGAACCCTTCCTCAATCAACTCCGGAAGGAACGCATCCCGGTGTCGATTTTTCTTGTGAACGGGATCAAATTGCAGGGCCAGGTCGAGTCATTCGACCAGTTCGTGGTGCTGCTCAAGAATTCGGTCAGTCAACTCGTCTACAAGCACGCGATCTCGACGATCGTGCCCTCGCGGGCGGTGCGTCTGGATGCGCCGGGCGACGACGAAGGCGAGGCGGAGGGCTGATCGGCCCCGGGAGCCTGTCCGGGAAACCGCACGTTGTTTGAGCGACCCCGCAGCGAGACCGAACGGGCCATCGTGGTCCATATCGGTATTGGCCGGACGTGGTCCGAAGAGGCGGTGCAGGAATTCCGGGAACTGGCACTCGCCAGCGGCGCCAACGTCGTTGGCGAGATCGTCGGCAGCCGGATGAAACCGGATCCGAAGTACTTCGTCGGTACCGGCAAGGCCGAGGAAATCCGTGAGTATCTCGAGGCCCGCGAAGCGGATCTCGTGCTGGTGGACCATGCCCTGTCACCGGGGCAGGAGCGCAACCTGGAGCGCGCGCTCGGCTGTCGCGTGCTCGACCGCACGGGACTGATCCTCGATATCTTCGCCCAGCGCGCCCGCTCGTTCGCCGGCAAGCTGCAGGTGGAACTCGCCCAGTTGACCCACCTGTCGACGCGACTCGTCCGCGGATGGACGCACCTCGAGCGCCAGAAGGGCGGCATTGGCCTGCGGGGTCCCGGCGAGACGCAGCTGGAGATGGACCGCCGGCTTCTCAATGGGCGGATCAAGCAGATCCGCAAGCGTCTGGAGCGGGTGCACCGCCAGCGCGAGCAGGGCCGCCAGGCCCGGCAGGCGGCGGAATCGCCGCAGATCGCGCTGGTCGGCTACACCAATGCGGGCAAATCGACCCTGTTCCGGCGTCTGGCCGAGCCGGAGGCCCATGTGGCCGACAGCCTGTTCGCGACGCTGGATCCGACCCTGCGGAAATTGCCGCTGCCGTTCGGTCATCCGGCCGTGCTCGCCGACACGGTCGGTTTCATCCGTGAACTCCCGCATGAACTCGTCGAGGCGTTCCGCTCGACCCTGGACGAGACGCGCGATGCGAGTCTGCTGCTGCACGTCATCGATGCGGCCGACGAGACCCGCGATCGCCGGGTCGCCGATGTGGAACAGGTGCTTGCGGAGATCGGTGCCGCGGATGTCCCCGTTCTCGAGGTGTACAACAAGATCGACCTGGCCGAGGGCAACGGTCCGGCAATCGAGCGCGATGCGGCCGGCCAGCCGGTCCGGGTGCGCGTGTCGGCGCACACCGGGGAGGGCATCGAGCGGCTGCTCGAAGCGGTCGCCGAGCGCCTCAGCGGGGAGCAGCTGCATGGGTGGCTGCGGATCGAACCCGATCGGGGGCGACTCCGGGCGCGTCTGTACGCCGAAGGGGCCATCGTGACCGAACGCCCGGAGCCGGACGGTTCCATCTGGCTGGAGGTCGCGATCGACCGGACGGACTGGGAGCGGATCGCCGCGGGCGAGTCGATCGCGCCCGACGCGCTGCTGTTTTCGACCAACCGAGTTGCGGGGGCGGGATGAGGTCAATAGAATACCGGCGGTTGCGCTGGACGGTGGGCGCCGCCGTTTCGATTCCCGCACCTCGCGGATTCCCGCACTCGCGTGTTTCCCTTGCAATCATCGACCCACTCTCGCTTTACGGGAGCAGCAAATAATGGCCTGGAATGAGCCCGGCGGTGGCGGTAACCGCGACCCATGGGGAAATCGCGGCAGCGGCGGCGACGGCGGTCCACCCGACCTCGACGAGGCGCTGCGGAAAGCCAAGAATCGCCTGAGTGGACTGTTTGGCGGCGGCAAGAGCGGTGGCGGCTCCGGCGGCAGCAGTGGTGGCGGTGGCCTTCCCGATGTCAATCCGAAGCTCGCCTGGGGGATTCTTGGTCTGGTCTTTCTCGGCTGGCTGGCATCCGGCTTCTACATCATCCAGGCGGCGGAACGCGGCATCGTTACCCGTTTCGGCGCCTTTGTGACCGAGGTCGGCCCGGGGCCGCACTGGCACCTCCCGTGGCCCATCGATTCCGTCGAGACCGTGAACGTCGCCGAGAACCGCTCGCTGTCACTGCAGCAGCAGGGGATGCTCACGCGCGATGAGAACGTGGTCGTGGTCGATATGTCGGTGCAGTACGACGTGAAGGATGCTACCGGCTTCCTGTTCGACGTCCGTGGGCCCGAAGAGACCCTTCATCAGGTAATCGAAAGCGTCGTGCGCGAGGTCGTTGGCAAGAACCGGATGGATTTCATCATCACGGAAGGCCGTGGTGAGGTCGCGAATCGCGTCCATGAGCTGGCACAGGGGATCGTCGACGAATACGGGACCGGACTCAATATCCAGGCCGTCAACCTGCGCAATGCGCAGCCGCCGGAGCCGGTACAGCCGGCGTTCGAGGACGCGATCACGGCCCGCGAGGACCAGCAGCGCTTCATCAACGAGGCGCGTGCCGTGCGCAACCGGGTTATCCCGGGTGCCCGCGGTGAGGCTGCCCAGACCGTCGAGCAGGCACGCGCATACCGCACCCGTGTCGTGGAGTCGGCTGAAGGTGATATCTCGCGGTTCAATGCGCTCCTGACCGAGTACCAGCAGGCGCCTGAGGTCACGCGCAAACGCCTCTACATGAACACGATGGAACGGGTCCTGAGCAATACCGGCAAGGTGCTGGTCGATCGTGAGGGAGAGGGCCGCAACATGATATATCTGCCACTCGACCGCATGGCGAATCAGCCATCGGGGCAGTCCAGCAGTGGTACCAGGAGTGGTCTGCCGTCGGCGCCGATGAGCAGTGGCGCGGCCGGTTCGGATAGTGATTCGTCACGGGGCAGCCGGCCCGACCGGTCGCGGGAGTCGAACTGATGAATCGCTTCTATGCATTCCTGACCGCGCTGGCGATCCTGATCGTGGTGGCGGTCGCATCGACCTTCCACGGTTCACGTGACCGAACGCGCGATCAAGCTGGAACTGGGTGAAGTGGTCGCGGCCGATTACGAGCCGGGAATCCACTTCAAGATCCCGTTCTATCAGCGCGTGTACAAGTTCGACGATCGAATCCTGACACTGGATTCCTCGCCTGACCGCTATCTGACGGCGGAACAGAAGAACCTGATCGTCGATGCCTTCGTGAAGTGGGAAATCGTCGATACGGTTCAGTTCTTCAAGTCCACCGGTGGTGATGAACAGCGGGCGCGTGGGCGTCTGCATCAGTTCGTCGAGAATCAGCTCAAGGACGAGTTCGGCAAACGCGCGATCGTTGAGGTCGTCTCGGGTGAGCGCAACGAGATCATGCAGGCGGTCCGGGAAATCGTTGACGAAAAGGCGCAGGACCTCGGCATCAATGTGGTCGATGTCCGCATCAAGAAAGTCGATCTGCCCGAGAGCGTCCTGACCTCGGTGTACGACCGCATGACGAAGGAACGTGAGGCGGTGGCCCAGCGCTTCCGCGCCGAGGGCCGCGAGGAAGCGCAGCGGATCCGCGCCGAAGCGAATCGCGAGGTCGAAGAGATCGCCGCCGAGGCGTATCGCGAGGCGCAGGGTATCCGCGGTGAAGGCGACGCGATCGCGGCCAACACGTACGCGAAGGCGTATCGCGAGGACGCCGAGTTCTACTCGTTCTATCGCAGCCTCCTGGCCTACGAGGAGTCGTTCAAGGGTGGACGCGACTCGCTGGTCCTCGAGCCCGACTCCGAATTCTTCGACTACTTCGGCAATTCGAGTGGCCGGAGCGCAGAAGAGGATTCGGCCGAGTGACGCCGGTGGTCCGCATGGTGATCGGGGCCGGCCGCATGGCCGGCCCCGATGGAGTCTGATCCATGGACCTGGCATGGGGTGACCTGGGTGTCGCGATCGCCCTGGTGCTGGTGATCGAGGGTGTAATGCCGTTCCTCGCGCCGTCCTCGCTGCGGCGCACGCTTGCGACCATGGCCGCGATGCCGGATCGCTCCCTGCGGATTGTTGGAGCGATCAGCATGATGATCGGTCTCGCCCTGCTGTATTTCATCCGATGAGTACGAACGTTCCCGGAACACGCAACAGGCCCGGTATGCGCTGGTTACTGCCCGAGGGAATCGAGGAGGCGCTGCCGCAGTCGGCCGCGCGCCTCGAACGGCTGCGGCGCCGTCTGCTGGACGTGTATTCCCGCTGGGGATACGAGCTGGTCATCCCTCCCCTGATCGAGTATCTCGATTCGCTTCTGATCGGGGCGGGTCACGACCTCGAACTCGACACCTTCAAGCTGGTGGACCAGCGTTCCGGCCGGATGATGGGGCTGCGCGCGGATATGACGCCGCAGGTCGCGCGCGTGGATGCGCACCGTCTGGCGCGGCCCGTTCCCACGCGGTTGTGTTACGTGGGTTCCGTCGTGCATACCCGACCGGGACCGTTCGGGGGTGGACGGAGCCCCCTGCAGGTAGGGGCGGAGTTGTACGGCCACGGGGGCCTCGAGGCCGATGTCGAGGTGGTTGAGCTCCTGTTGACGACGCTCGATGAGGCCCGGGTCTCCGGCCCCCTGTGTCTCGATCTCGGGCATGTCGGAATCGTCCGTGGACTGGCCGCGAAGACGGGAATCCGCGAAGCCGACGAGGCGGCGCTGTTCGAGATGCTGCAGCGCAAGAGTACGCCCGATATCGACGCGTACATCGATCGCCTCGAGCTCGATGCGGAGTCCGATGCGATGTGGCGCAGCCTGATCGATCTGCATGGCGATCGATCCGTGCTTGCGCGGGCACGCGAAGCGCTGGCGGCGGCCGGCCCGGATGTCCTCGGGGCGATCGACTACCTGGAACGGATCGGTGAGTGTCTGGTGGAGCGCCATCCGGAGCTGCAGCTGCATTTCGATCTGGCCGAGCTGCGCGGATACCACTACCACACCGGCGTCGTGTTCGCTGCATTCGTGCCGGGCGAAGGTGAAGAGATCGCCCGCGGGGGGCGCTATGACGGGATCGGCGAGGCGTTCGGGCGGGCACGCCCGGCGACCGGGTTCAGCACGGATCTGCGGCGCCTGATCGCGCTGGGATCGGAAGCGCTGCCGGCCGGTCCGGGAGCGATCGCCGCGCCCGCCGAGGACGATCCGGCACTGACCGCCCGCATCCGCGAACTGCGGTCGGCGGGGGAACGGGTCATCGCGATGCTGCCGGGCCAGCAGGGCGGTCCCGGCGAACTGGGCTGCGACCGGCAACTGGTGCGGCGTGAGGACAACTGGACAGTGGAAGAACTCTGAACATGGGGCGCAGCGTAGTCGTTCTGGGGGCCCAGTGGGGCGATGAGGGCAAGGGCAAGGTCGTGGACCTGCTCACGCCCGAGGCCGATGCCGTGGTCCGCTTCCAGGGCGGTCACAATGCGGGACACACGCTCGTCATCGATGGCGTCAAGACCGTGCTGCACCTGATCCCCTCCGGGATCCTGCACGAAGGTGTGGAGTGCCTCATCGGCAACGGTGTCGTTCTCTCCCCGGAAGCGCTGTTCGAACGAGATCGCGATGCTCGAGGAAGCGGGCGGGAATCCACGCGAGCGCCTGCGGATCAGCGAGGCCTGTCCGCTTATCCTGCCCGTTCACGTCGCCCTGGATCGGGCGCGTGAGACCCGCCGGGGTGCCGGCGCGATCGGCACGACCGGGCGCGGCATCGGCCCCGCGTACGAGGACAAGGTGTCGCGTCAGGGGCTGCGCGTGAACGATCTGTTCCAGCCGGAGCGGTTCGCCGCCAAGCTGGAGGCGCTGCTCGATTTCCATAATTTCTCGCTGCAGCACTACTTCGGTGTCGAGCCCGTGGATTTCCGGGAGACCCTGGACGGGGCGATGGCCTATGCCGACCGGCTGCGGCCGCTGATTACCGATGTACCGACCCGCCTGCGGGATATCCGCCGCGCGGGCGGCAGCATCATGTTCGAAGGCGCCCAGGGCGCGCTGCTCGATATCGACCACGGCACCTATCCGTTCGTGACCTCGTCGAATACAACGGCTGGTGGCGTCTCGAGCGGCAGTGGCGTAGGGCCGTTGCACCTGGATTACGTGCTCGGCATCACCAAGGCGTACACCACGCGCGTCGGCGGTGGTCCATTCCCGACGGAACTGCAGGACGAGACCGGCGCCTATCTGGCGCGGCAGGGCAACGAGTTCGGAGCGACCACCGGGCGCCCGCGGCGGTGCGGGTGGTTCGATGCGGTCGCGATGCGGCGCGCGGCCGAGGTCAACAGCCTGTCCGGCCTGTGTCTGACCAAGCTGGACGTGCTGGATGGCCTGCCGACCCTGAAGATCTGCACGGGATATCGGGTCGATGGTGAGCTGCTTCAGGATATTCCGGTCGGAGCCGATTCGCTGTCCTGCTGCGAACCCGATTACATCGAAATGCCCGGCTGGCAGGCCTCGACCGTGGGCTGCTGCGATCTCGACGATCTGCCGGAGAACGCCCGGGCCTATCTCCGTCGGATCGAGGAACTCGTCGAGGTGCCGATCGACATGATTTCGACCGGTGCGGACCGGGACGAAAACATCATCATGCGGCATCCGTTCTCGCACTGAGGATGCCGCGGTCCCCGGTTATCCGGAGGGCGCGGTCGCGCGCGGCGACCGAGAGAGCGTATCGGTCACACGGATGAGATCGGAAAATAATGGTGCCGAGGAGAGGACTTGAACCTCCACGGGGTTTCCCCCACTAGCACCTGAAGCTAGCGCGTCTACCAATTCCGCCACCTCGGCATGGTGGTGGGCTCGCCGGGCCAACCCGACGAGCGCGAAAATCTACAAGGCGTAACGGCGCCTGTCAACGAAAACGAGCAAACAAGGGAGCGAATCCATCCATGGCGTCCCGCCAAAAGCGTAAAACCCCGAAGGATCCGAACGCGGAGCGCGAAGCCGCCCGCTACAGTCGCCCGATCGCGAGCCGCGACGCACTGCTGCGGCTGCTGCATGACGCCGCCGAGCCGATGTCCTATGACGAGGTCGCGGCGGCCCTCGAGTACACCGACGAAGACGATCTCGAGGCGCTGCGGCGGCGCCTGAAGGCGATGGTGCGTGACGGCCAGCTGCTGCTGAACCGCCGCGAGGGCTATCTGCCGGTCGATTCGGAGAACCTCGTGCGCGGACGGATCATCGCGCACCCGGACGGATTCGGCTTCCTGGTGCCCGATGAAGGCGGCGGCGACCTCTACATGAACCCGCGCGAGATGCGCGCGCTGATGCACGGCGACCGCATCGTCGCCCGGATCACCGGAGTCGACCGGCGCGGACGGCGCGAGGGCGCGATCGCGGAGATCCTGGAACGGGCCAATTCCGAGGTGGTCGGGCGCATCGCGGCCGAGAGCGGCGTGACCGTTCTGGTGCCGGACAACAAGCGCATCATCCAGGATGTGCTGATCCCGAACGAGCAGCTCGAGGGCGCCCGCGACGGGCAGATCGCCGTTGCCGAGATCACCGACCAGCCGACCTATCGCCGCCAGCCGGTCGGGCGGATCACCCGCATCCTCGGCGATCGGCTCGCGGCCGGCATGGAGGTCGATGTCGCGATCAACTCGCATGGCATCCCGTCCGACTGGCCAGAGGCCGTCGAGCGCGAGACCGCCGCCATCGACGATGAGGTCGCTCCCGCCGACAAGAAGAAACGCAAGGACCTGCGCAAGCTGCCGCTGGTCACGATCGACGGCGCCGACTCCAAGGATTTCGATGACGCGGTCTACTGCGAGTCGAAGTGGAATGGCTGGCGCCTGGTCGTCGCCATCGCCGATGTCGGCGCGTACGTGGGTGAGGAAACCGCCCTCGATACGGAGGCGGAGCGGCGTGGCACCTCGGTGTACTTCCCGAACCGGGTCGTGCCCATGCTCCCCGAGAAGCTCTCCAACGGTCTGTGCTCGCTCAATCCGGAGGTCGATCGCCTGTGTCTGGCGGCCGATCTGCGGATCGGCAAGGACGGCACGGTCGAGCGCATCCGTTTCGTCGAGGGCGTCATGCGCAGCCACGCCCGGCTGACGTATGACGACGTGGCGAACATCCTCCTGCGCGGCGACGAGCAGGCGCGGGAGCGGTACCGGAAAATCGTGCCGCACCTCGAGAACCTGTACGGCCTGTTCGGTACCCTGCAGCAGGCGCGGCGTCGGCGCGGCGCGATCGAATTCGACTCGACCGAGACCGAAATCCAGTTCAACGATGACGGCCGCATCGATACGATCGAGCCGGTGGAGCGTCACGATGCGCACCGGATCATCGAGGAATGCATGGTGACGGCGAACGTCGCCGCCGCGCGCTATCTCCAGAAGCACAAAATGCCGGCGCTCTACCGCGTCCACAACGGACCCGAGGGCGACCAGGTCGATGAACTGCGGACCTTCCTCGCCGAACGCGGTCTGCGCCTCGGTGGCGGCAGCGAGCCCGGTCCGAAGGATTTCTCAAGCGTGCTGGAGGCGGCTTCGAATCGCCCGGATGCCTATCTGATCCAGACCGTCATGCTGCGTTCGATGCAGCGGGCCGTGTATCAACCCGATTGCACCGGCCACTTCGGTCTCGGCCTCGACGAGTACGCGCATTTCACGTCCCCCATCCGGCGCTATCCGGACCTGCTCGTGCACCGCGCGATCAAGCATCGGCTCAACGGTGGCAAGCCGCGCAATTACAGCTATGAGCATGAGGACATGGTGCGCTTCGGCGATCACTGTTCGCTCACGGAGCGGCGCGCCGACGAGGCGACCCGCGATGTCGAGGCGGTGCTCAAGTGCCAGTACATGCAGGAGCACGTCGGCTCGGAGTTCGATGGCCTGATCACCGGCGTGACCTCGTTCGGCGTCTTCGTGGTGCTGAACAAAATGTATGCCGAAGGGCTGGTGCACGTGACTTCGTTGCCGAAGGACTACTATCACTTCGATCCGACCGGCCACAGTCTCACCGGTGAGCGCGCGGGCAGGGTGTACCGCCCCGGCGACCCGATGCGCGTGCGGGTCACGCGGGTCGACATCGACGAGCGCAAGATCGATTTCGATCCGGCGGGCGACGCGGAGGATGCCGGTGCGCGGAAATCCGGCCGCGATGGCGGCCGCGGCCGCTCGGATCGCAAGGGTGCTTCGAAGAAGAAGGCGAGCAGCAAAAAAGCAAGCAGCAAAAAGGCCAGTAGCAAAAAGGCCAGCACCGAGCAGGCAAGCGGCGAGCAGGCAAGCAGCAAGAAGAAGAGCTCCCGCCGGCGCAGATCCCGCCGGAAGTCATCGGCGTCCGGCGAGTCCGGAGGCAAGAGTGACGATTGATCCCGTCTCCCGGCGCCAGGATTGGGCATGAGCGGCCGCGGGCGCTGGATCGGGGGCTTCAACCCGGTCGATGCCGCGGTCACCCAGGGGGCGGGTCGCGTCCGGCGCCTGTGGGTGGACCGCAAGCGCGATGATCGCCGGTTACGCGATCTGGTGGAGCAGGCCGAGGCGGCCGGGATCGCGGTTGAGCGGGTCACGACGAAGGCGCTCGGGCGGCACCTCCCCGAGGTGCGCCATCAGGGGGTGGCCGCCGAAGTGGTCGACGGCGACACGCTCGATGAGTCGGCGCTGATCGATCGTCTTCAGGGGCTGGGGCACGAGGCGCTCGTCGTCGCCCTCGATGGTGTGCAGGATCCGCATAACCTGGGCGCCTGTATCCGCTCGGCGGAGGCCGCGGGAGCCGATGCGCTGATCGTGCCGCGCGACGGTGCGGCACGGCTGACACCGACCGTCGAACGCACTGCTGCCGGAGCGGCCCAGTGGCTGCCGGTGGCCGCGGTCAACAACCTCGCCCGGACACTCGGCGAACTGCGTGAACTGGGGCTGTGGGTCGTCGGCACCGCGGGCGACGCGCCGCAGACACTGTGGAGCGCGGATCTGCGCGCTCCGGTGGTGCTCGTGCTCGGCAGTGAGGAGAAGGGCATGCGCCCCGGCGTGCGCCAGCGCTGTGATGTCCTGGTTCACATCCCGTTGACGGGCCACACGGACAGCCTCAATGTATCCGTGGCCACGGGCGTCTGCCTCTTCGAGGCGGTGCGTCAGCGCGCGTCAGCCCCGACGCTGGTGGATCATTCGTCCGGGTGAGGTTGATCCGGTCCCGGAGGGTCCACGGTGCACCCGAGATCGTGCAGCAGTCCATCCTTGAGGCGATAGATCAGGCCGTGGATCCGGGTCGTGCGACCGGCCGCCCAGGCACGTCGCATGATGGGGGTGTGCGCCACCCGCAGCACGCCGCTTTGCACGTTCAGTTCCGAGAGCCGGTCGCGACGGGTCTCCTCATCCTCGATCGCGTCGAGTTCGCTGGCGTGACTGCGGGCGAGCCGGCGAATCGGTTCCAGCCAATGGTCGGCCAGGCCATGCAGCTCGTCCTCGCTGGCCGCTTTCACACCGCCGCAGCCGTAATGGCCGCAGATTATGATCTTGTCGATTTCGAGGACATCGACGGCGTACTCGAGCGTGCTCAGCATGCTCAGATCGGTCGAATGGACCACGTTGGCGACGTTGCGGTGAACGAAGACCTCCCCCGGGTCGAGCCCGACGATGACGTTCGCGGGCACGCGGCTGTCGGCGCAGCCGATCCAGAAGTATTCGGGCCGTTGGATCGAGGCCAGGCGGGGGAAGTAGTGCGGGTCCCTTTCGCGGATCCCCGCTGACCAGGCCCGGTTGCGCTCGAGCAGTTTGTCGACCATCGGTGGCGTGACTCCCGGGTAAATGATTGGGGTGCCGCGGATTCCCCGCGAGGCGGTCGCGGGATACAGGGCAACACCACTACCGCGAGCCTATCGCACGGACGGGTTCCCGGTCAGCCGGATTCGGCGGCATTGCCGAGGAAATCGGTGCTCTCGGGCACAAGCACTTCCCGGACCAGCGGATTGGGGAAACGCCGCGCCACCGTAACGGCGTAGAACGTCTCCGTGAGATCCGGCACCCGTGCCGCTTCCACGAGGATCCCGGCGGCCAGTTCGTCCTTGATCACGATCGGGGGTACCACTGCCATGCCGAGGCCCTCGCGCGCGAGCAGGCGGATCATCGCCATGTCGTCGACCTCGGCGGCGATTGTCGGCCGGATCCCGAGCCGATCGACCAGGGCGTCGAAGGCGACGCGGATGTTGTTCTCCGGTGTCGGCAGAATCACCGCGTGATCGTGCAGCAGCGCCGCGAGATCGGCGCCCTCGGTCACGGTGGCGGGGGTGCCCACGAGGCTCAGCCGCTGCTCGGCGACGCGGTGGGTGACGAACCGGGTAACGGCGTCGGCCTGCGGGGCCTGGTTGACCAGCACCACGTCCAGCTGCAGGGACTCCAGCGCCTGCAGCAGCTCAGCCGCGCCGCCCGAGCGCAGGATCACCTCTACGTCCGGGCGCCCCAGCACCGGGCGCAGGAAGCCGATCTGGAAGTTGCGCGAGAGGGTGGCGAGTGCGCCAACGCGCAGCGCACGCCGCGCGCTGTTGGCCTGTGCCAGCGTCGCCACGAGCTCGTCGCCCGCGGCGAAGATGGCATCGGCGTGGTCCAGGGCGATCCGCCCCGCCTCGGTCAGGTGCAACTGGCGACCGCGACGCTCGAACAGCGCGTGGCCGAGCCGTTCCTCGAGCTTGCGGATCTGTACCGACAGGGCGGACTGCGACAGGTGCAGGCGTTGTGCCGTGCGCGTCAGGCTGCCCTCGTGGGCTACCGCCCGGAAGTAGCGCAGGTGGTTGTAGTTGAACGCCGCCATCGTTCGATTTTATAGAATGATATGTTGAAAACAATGAACTTTTAATATTCTTCGCGATCCGCAGAATGCGCGCCTGGTTCACACGGGGAGTGTCATCTTGGGATCGGCTTTCGTCATGCTCGCCGCGCCGGCCGTGCTGCTGCTCGCGATGCGCGATACCTTCCGCACGCCGGGGCGGCGTCCCGGCGCCTGCCTGCGGCGTGCGGAAGCGGCCGCGCTGGTCGCACTGGCTGCTGCCGTCGCCGCCGTCGTCCTGCGCATCGTTGTGGGTCCGGGGACGGGCGGGGTGCCGACGCCGTTCGGCTCGCTCGCGATCGTGCGCCTGGACTGGATCAGCGTGTCCATGCTCACGCTGGTCGCCTTCATCGGCTGGGTCGTGCTGCGCTACGCGCGCGTCTACCTTGACGGCGAGGCGGGGCAGGGCGCGTTCACGGGCTGGCTCTGCGCGACCCTGGCGATGGTGCTGCTGCTGGTGCAGGCGGGCCACCTGGTGCTGTTCGCGCTCGCCTGGATCGGGACCAGCCTGTGCCTGCACCGGTTGCTGCTGTTCTATCCGCATCGGCCCGGCGCGCAACGTGGCGCCCGGAAGAAGTACGTCGTCGCGCGGGCGGGCGACGCGGCCATCTTCGTGGCCTTTGCCCTGCTGGCCTGGTCTTTCGGCACCGGCGACATCGCCGCCATCGGCGCCGCGGCGGCCGCGGCGGAGGCGAACGCGGCGATCGTGCTGGCCGCCGGCGCGCTCGCGCTGGCGGCCCTGCTCAAGTCGGCCCAGTTTCCGACCCACGGTTGGCTGACCGAGGTCATGGAGACGCCCACCCCGGTATCGGCGCTGCTGCACGCGGGCGTGGTCAACGCGGGCGGCTTCCTGCTCATCCGCTTCGCCGACGTCATGCTGCTCGCACCGGGTATCCTGGCCGTGCTCGTGCTCATCGGCGGCTTCACCGCGCTGCTGGGTGGGCTGGTCATGCTCACTCAGCCGTCGGTCAAGACCTCGCTCGCCTGGTCCACGATCGCGCAGATGGGCTTCATGATCCTGCAGTGCGGACTGGCGCTGTTCCCGCTCGCCCTGCTGCATATCCTGGCCCACTCGCTGTACAAGGCCCACGCCTTCCTCGCCTCGGGCGCGGCGATCGAGGGTGTCGCCGCGATTCGTCGGCCCGGGCCGGTGGCGGTGCCCGGTCCAGGTGCGGTGGGGCGCGCGTTCCTGGCTGCGCTGGCGATCTACGCTGTCGTGGGCCTGGTGTTCGGCTTCGACGACAAATCGCCGCAGGCCATCGTCCTCGGCGGGATCCTCGTGCTCGGTGTCGCCTACCTGCTCGCCCAGGGCTTCGCCGACGCCGCCCCGCGCGCCCTGACAAGGCGGACCGCGCTCTACTCGGTGGCCGCCTCGGTCGCCTATTTCGCGCTGCAGACGGGCATGACCGAACTGACCGCATCGGAGCTGCCGCCGACGCCGGCGCCGGGCGCGTTCGAGTGGTTCCTGCTGGTGCTGACGGTGGTCGGCTTCGGCGCCGTCGCGGTCGCGCAGGCGATGTTCCCGCTCTGGGCCCACCACCCGGCTGCCGCCGGGTTGCGCGTGCACCTGTCCAACGGTCTGTATGCCAATGCCGTGTTCGACCGACTGCTTGGCGGCTGGTCCGCGCGGCAATCTTCCTGGTCCGGGAGGGAGCCACGATCATGATCGACATCACTCATGCAACGCCGACGCCGTCGAGCACGGTCACCGATGCGGTCGCGGCCGCCGTGCGCGCCATCCCGCCGGCGTGGCCGCTGTCGGCCAATGTCGCGGTCAACC
Organism: Halofilum sp. (in: g-proteobacteria); assembly: GCA_034520925.1. Taxonomy (GTDB): domain Bacteria; phylum Pseudomonadota; class Gammaproteobacteria; order XJ16; family Halofilaceae; genus Halofilum. The sequence continues at coordinate 67,103 of JAXHNC010000010.1, forward strand.
CGTTCCTGGGGCAATCCGGTGAGCCGCTGTGGCAGGCGCAGGCGCGCCTGCGCCGGGTCGGCGGCACGCGCATCACGCCGCAGCGCTCCTCATATCATGAGCGCATCGCCGCGGGCTCGATCACCGCCGACGATCTTGCGGCCGCGCTCGAGGTCGCCCCGGCGGGGCTGCGCCCGGCGAGCGTAGCGGATCTGGAGGCGGCCGCCGCTACGCCGGCCCCCGAGGCCGTACCGATCCCGACCGTGGCCGAGCTGGCGCGCTCGGTGTCGGGGATCGATTGGCCGGGCCTGATCGACGAGCGGATCGGTGCCTGGGCCGCGGACTACTTCGATGCCGGCCAGGCCCTGTGGGCCGCGCCGGCGAATCGCGGGCCCTACGATGCCTGGCGCTCGGTCGCTACGAACGATCTCACGCCCGAGATTCAGGGCTTGCGGGGCTTCGCGCGCCACGTGGCCGACGCGCCGGATACGGCCGATCGGGCGATCGGGCGCGCGGTCGCGCGCATCGGGCTGGACCCGGACGCCCTCGAGAGCGCTTTCCACCGGCTGCTGATGACGCTCGGCGGCTGGTCGCAGTACGCGCGCTATCGGCTTTGGCAGGCCGAGCTGGGTGGCAGTACCGATACCGCCGCGGCCGAACTGCTGGCGATCCGCCTGGTCTGGGAGGAGGCGCTTCTCGCCCAGTATGGCGATGCCATCGCCGAGGCGTGGCGCGATGCGATCGCGCGGCACGCCGAGCCGGTCGAGGCGGATGCCGACGACGTGATCGATGCGGTCCTGCAGACCGCGGCCGAGCGTGCCGAGCAGCGCCGGGTGGCCGAATCGATCGCCGGCGCCACCGGGTACGGCGATGAGCGCCCGGCGCTGCAGGCGGTGTTCTGCATCGACGTGCGCTCCGAGGTGTTTCGGCGCGCGCTGGAATCGGTCGACGGCCGGATTCGCACACTGGGCTTCGCCGGGTTCTTCGGGGTGGCCGCGGCGCATCGACGCTTCGCCTCCGACGTCGAGGAGCTGCGCCTGCCAGGACTGCTGAACCCGGCCGTGCACACCTGTGCGACCGGCGACGAGCACATCGAGGCGGACCGCAAGGCGCGCTTCAAGGCCCGGGCGAAGCGGGCCTGGGGGCGGTTCAAGCTGGCCGCGGTGTCCTCGTTCGCCTTCGTCGAGGCCATGGGCCCGGTCTACGCCGGCAAGCTGGTGCGCGACGGCCTCGGCGTGCCCGCCGGGCGCCAGCGGCACGATCCGCCGCCGCGTCCGGAGACGCCGCTGGACGCCGGGGCGCGCACGGATGCGGCCGAGCGGGTGCTGCGGGCGATGTCGCTGACGTCGGGGTTCGCCCGTCTCGTGCTGATCGCCGGTCACGGCGCGCAGGTGGTCAACAATCCGCACGCCAGTGCACTCCAGTGCGGCGCCTGCGGCGGCTACTCCGGCGAGGTCAATGCCCGGCTGGTCGCTGGCCTGCTGAATGACGCCGAGGTGCGCGCCGGCCTCGACGAGCGCGGTATCCGGATCCCGGAGGACACGTTGTTCGTGGGGGCGCTGCACGATACGACCACGGACAGCGTCGAGCTGTTCGACGGTGATGCGGACGCCGCCGCGCATCGCGATGATCTCGCGCGGGCGAGGCAGTGGCTCGCGGCGGCGGGGACGATCGCCCGCAACGAGCGCATGCTGCACCTGCCGCGCGCGTGCAGCGAGGGCGCGCTCCGCCACCGCGCGCGTGACTGGTCCGAGATCCGCCCGGAATGGGGCCTCGCCGGCTGCAAGGTGTTCATCGCCGCGCCGCGCGGCCGGAGCGCGGGAGGGGCGCTCGACGGACGGGCGTTCCTGCACGACTACGACTGGCACCAGGACCAGGGCTACGGCACGCTCGAACTGATCCTGACCGCGCCGGTGGTCGTGGCGAGCTGGATCAGCCTGCAGTACTACGGCTCGAGCGTGTGCCCGGAGCACTTCGGCGCGGGCAACAAGCTGCTGCACAACGTCACCGGCGGCATCGGCGTGGTCGAGGGCAACGGCGGGGCGCTGCGCGCCGGGCTGCCCTGGCAGTCGGTGCACGATGGTGAACGGCAGGTTCATGAGCCGCTGCGCCTGACCGTGTGCGTCGAGGCGCCCACCGATGCCATCGGGGATATTCTCGAGCGCCACCCCGAGGTACGCCAGCTGTTCGATAATGGCTGGCTGCACCTGTTCGCACTCGACGGTGAGGGACGCATGGCTTCGCGCTATGTCGGCGACCTCCGGTGGCAGTCGCTCGGGCCGCGGAGGGAGGCGGACGCGCCGAGCCCGGATGCGAACGGATAACGGGCGTACCCGCCGGCGCTGCGGGTACACTGCGCACCCACTGATTGCCGGAGCGGCGGAGACAAACCGATGAGCGACGACCGGATCACGATCACCCGCCCCGACGACTGGCATCTGCACCTGCGTGACGGGGAGATGCTGCCCGCCGTGGTGCCCGCGAGCGCGCGCTGCTTCGGGCGCGCGATCGTCATGCCCAACCTGCAGCCGCCGATCGCCGACGTCGATGCGGCCCGGGCGTACCGTGAACGCATCATCGCGGCGCGGCCCGCCGGTTCGGCGTTCGAGCCGCTCATGACGCTCTATCTGACCGAGGCGACGACCCCGGCGGAGATAGAACGCGCCGCCGACAGCGGGATCGTCCACGCGGTCAAATATTATCCGCCCGGGGCGACCACGAACTCCGCCAGCGGGGTCACCTCGCTGGAGCGGGCCCGACCCGCGCTCGAGGCCATGCAGGCGCGCGGCCTGCCGCTGCTCATGCATGGCGAGGTGACGGATCCGGAGGTCGATGTATTCGATCGCGAGGCGGTTTTCATCGAGCGCCACCTCGTGCCGCTTCTGCGTGACCTGCCGGACCTGCGCGTGGTGCTCGAGCATGTAACCACGCGCGAGGGGGTCGACTTCGTGCGCGATGCGCCCGCGCGCGTGGGCGCGACCGTCACCGCCCACCATCTGCTGCTCAACCGGAATGCGCTGTTCGAGGGTGGTCTGCGGCCCCATCATTACTGCCGACCGCTGCTCAAGCGGGAAGTACATCGGCGCGCCCTGGTCGAGGCGGTCACGAGTGGTCATCCACGGTTCTTCCTCGGCACGGATTCCGCCCCGCACCCGCGCGGCGTGAAAGAGGCCGACTGCGGCTGCGCGGGTGTCTACAGCGCGCCGGCGGCGATCGAGCTTTATGCGGAGGTGTTCGCGGGCGAGGGCGCGCTCGATCGACTGGAGGCGTTCGCGGCCTGGAACGGGCCGGACTTCTACGGTCTCCCGCGCAACGAGGATACGATCACCCTCGAACGCGAGCCCTGGACCATGCCGGAGATCTGCGCACCGGAAGCGGGCGGGGTCGTGCCGCTGCGGGCCGGCCACGACGTGCTCTGGCGGATCGCGTGAGCCCGCGACACGTTGCGTGCTGGCGGGTCGCGGGGTAAACTGCGCGGCTTCCCGCGGGGTGTTCCCGCGGGAAATCTCCTTGCCTCACCGGCGTCCCCGGGAGGCTGGCAAACCGAAAGGAGGTTTTCCTTGCGTCATTACGAAGTCGTGTTCCTGGTCCACCCTGACCAGAGCGAGCAGGTTCCGGCGATGGTCGAGCGTTATCGCCAGATCATCGAGAACGACGGTGGCACGGTCCATCGTCAGGAAGACTGGGGCCGTCGCCAGCTCGCGTACTCCATCAACCGCGTCCACAAGGCGCACTACGTGCTCATGAACGTCGAGTGCGGCGCCGAAGCGCGCGACGAACTCGAGAACGCGTTCCGTTTCAACGACGCCGTCCTGCGCCACATGGTCCTTGCCCGCGAAGAAGCCGTTACCGAGGCTTCGCCGCTCGCCCGCAAGGAAGAAAAGCGGGGTGACGACAAGCGCGCCGCCCGCCAGGACAAAGAGGAAGGCGAGGGCGATTCGTCCGCGGATGCCGACACCTCCGAGACGGCCGAGTCGACCGCCTCCGACGCCTGACGTTCAACGGATTCAAGAGGAGTACGAGCCATGGCACGGTTTTTCCGCCGCCGCAAATTCTGCCGCTTTACCGCCGAAGGCGTTGTCGAGATCGATTACAAGGATGTCGAGACGCTGAAGAACTACATCACCGAGACCGGCAAGATCGTACCGAGCCGGATCACGGGGACGAGTGCCCGCTATCAGCGGCAGCTGTCCACGGCCGTCAAGCGTGCGCGCTACCTGGCCCTGCTGCCGTATACCGACGGCCACGTCTGAGTCCGCCGGCACGGCCCCATGGTCTGGGGCCGTGTCTCGGGATCGCCGCGTGAAAGGCCTCGCCGAATTCGTCATGCGCGGCCCCGTGAATGCGGGTGCCGTAGCCGCCGGGACACTGCTGCTCGGCCTGATCGTGGCGCCATTCGCGTGGCTGAGCGCGGCGGTCATCGCACTCGTCGCGTTGCGCCTCGGCGGGCTCGCGACCCTGCGGGTCGCCGGACCGGCGCTGGCCGGTGTGGCCCTCGCGGGTGCGCTGGTGACCGGGCAGGGCGCCGCGATCGCGGTCAGCGGTCTGGCGGCCTGGCTTCCGGCGATGGTGCTGGCGCTGGTTTTGCGCCAGCGGGTCCGGCTGGATGACACGCTGCTGGTTGCCTGCGCGATCGGCTGGGCGCTGGTGCTCGGGACGCATCTGTTCGTCGAGGACCCGACGGGGCTGTGGCGGGATCTGCTGCAGCGGATCATGCCGCCGGAGACGATGGCGACGCGGTTCGATCTGCCGGCCGAGGCGGTGCGGCAGATGATCGACACGATGGCCCCGCTGATGACCGGCATGGTCGCGATGTCGGTGGTGTTCAGCGCGGTCACGAGCCTGCTGCTGGCCCGCTGGTGGCAGTCGCTGCTGTACAACCCGGGGGGATTCGGCAACGAGTTCCGGGCGCTCCGGCTTGGACGGACGGCTGCCGCGATCACGCTGGCTGTTTCGGCGCTGGCGCTGTTCACCACGCCGGCATGGATCGACAGCCTGGCCCTGGTGCTGGCCTCGGTGTATGTCTTCCAGGGGCTGGCCGTGGCGCACGGCGTGGTCAACGGGCTGGGGCTTGGGCCGGCATGGCTCGTGGCGCTGTACATCGCGCTGGTGCCATTGATGCCGTATGTCGTGGTCGGGCTGATGATCGTGGGTGCGGTGGACGCATGGGCCGATTACCGTCGCCGGGTGCAGCCCGGCGGCAACGGATAAGGAAACTGGGCGGGTGAGCGAAGGCGCCCGCGGGAGAGAGTAACGATGCAGGTCATTCTGGTTGAGAACGTCGACAATCTTGGTCGCCTGGGCGATGTCGTGCAGGTCAAATCCGGTTATGCACGCAACTGGCTGCTGCCGCAGGGCATCGCGAAGATGGCCACGGCCGAGAACGTCAAAGAGATCGAAGCGCGCCGGGCCGAGTTCGAGCGGGCGGAGAAAGAAAAGCACGAAGCCGCCACGCGTCGCCAGCAGGAACTGGACGGGCGCACGGTCACCATCCGCGCGAAGGTCGGCACCGAGGGCAAGCTGTTCGGTTCCGTCAGCGCCGGCGATATCGCCGATGCCCTGACCGCCGATGGTGTCGAGGTGGAGAAACGCGAGGTCCGGATGCCCATCGGTCCGCTGCGTGAGACCGGCGAGTTCGAGATCGGCATCCATCTGTACACCGACGTCGATGCCACCGTCGCGATCGTGGTCGAACCCGAAGCCTGACGGCGGCGGCATCGCGCCCCGGGGCCTTGATCCCGGGGCGCGACTCGGAGCGTGACCCGGGGCGTCGCGGTGATCGCGGCTCGGCCTCCTGGCCCGCCATTCTTTTCCGTGCGGTTGACCGGGCTATAATCGCTCGACGTTGGCACCGGCCGCAATGGCGGGTGCACGGTTGCGGTGGTCTTGCATGTCCGAAAGCTTTCCTTCGCTCAGTGAGGAAGCGCGCGCCGTCACGGCGCGCGTGCCGCCGCATTCCATCGAAGCGGAACAGGCCGTGCTCGGCGGGCTCATGCTTGCCAATGACGCCTGGGACCGCGTCGCCGACCGCGTCTCCGAAGAGGATTTCTACCGCCGCGAACACCGGCTGTTGTTCCGCGCGCTCGGCAATCTCGCCGACAACGATCAGCCGCGCGATGTGGTGACCGTCTCGGAGTGGCTGTCGCAGCACGGTGAACTCGACAACGTCGGCAATCTCGCCTACCTCGGCCAGCTCGCCGAGGAAACGCCCAGCGCCGCCAACATCACCGCGTATGCCGACATCGTCCGCGAGCGCTCGGTCGTGCGCCAGCTCATCGCCGTCGGCGAGGACATCGCCCGGGCCGCCTATGAGCCGCAGGGCCGCGACAGCAAGGCCCTGCTGGACCACGCGGAGCAGCAGGTCTTCGCCATCGCCGACCAGGGCAGCCGGCGTCAGCGCGGCTTCCAGCCGATCAATCGCATCCTCACCGCTACGCTGGACCACCTGGATACGCTGCTGCAGGCGGATTCGCACATCACCGGTGTCGAGACCGGGTTCAACGAATTCGACGACCTCACATCGGGCATGCAGCGCTCCGACCTGGTGATCGTCGCCGGTCGGCCGTCCATGGGCAAGTGCCTGTCCCACGACAGTGAAATCGTCCTGGCGGATGGCCGGATCGCCACCATAGAGGAAATCTGCGCGCGCGGTGAGGCGAGCGTCGCGACCCTCGGCGAGGATCTGCGGCTCGACTGGGTCGAGCCGAGCCACTTCGTCGACGATGGCCACAAGCCGGTCTTCGAGGTCACCACCCGGCTCGGCCGTCGTGTCGAAACCACCTGGACGCACCCGTTTCTGACCATGGATGGCTGGAAGCCGCTGTCCGAGATCCGCCCGGGCGATGCCATCGCCGTTCCCCGAAAGTTGCCCGTGTTCGGCTCGGACGCGCTTCGTGAATGCGAGGTCAAGCTGCTTGCCTACCTGATCGGGGACGGCGGGCTGACCGGCGCGACCCCGGTCTTCACCGCGACCAATCCACGGATCCGTGCGGATTTCGGCGCTGCGGTCGACGCGTTCGGTGGCGTTCGCATCCGTCCTGTACAGCCGTCGTGGCGGGCTCCCTCCTGGACGGTCGTCCGCGACGTGAGTGCAGTCGGAACGGCGCGGAGCGCGTTCGCGCAGAATCTGAACCAGGCGATCGAAGCGACGGGGCGGCCCGCGCGTGCGCTTGCGAGTGATATCGGTGTCGCGCCCGCGACGGTGACTTATTGGCGCCAGGCCCGGAACGTACCGGATGCCGAGACGCTGGCCCGCATAGCCAAAGTGCTCGAGGTCGAGCCGGACGACCTGTGCGCCAACGACGGTGAGGAGGCCCGCAGATGCGGCGTCAATCCGCTTCGTAAATGGCTGTCGGAGCTGGGTCTCTACGGGTGCGATGCCCACGGCAAGCACATCCCGGCACGCGTGTTCTCGCTGCCGCGTGAACAACTCGCGCTGTTCCTGAATCGTCTGTTCGCGACCGACGGCTGGGCGGGGGTCTGGAGCAGCGGCCAGGCGCAGATCGGCTACGCCTCGACCAGCGAACGGCTCGCGCGGCAGGTGCAGCATCTGCTGCTGCGCTTTGGCGTGCTCAGCAAGCTCCGTCGCCGGTGGGTGCGCTACGGTGAGGCGCGCCGTCCCGCGTGGCAGCTTGATATCTCCCATGCGGACTCCATGGCCGTGTTCGCTCGGGAGATCGGGATTCATGGCAAGGACGAGGCGGTCGATTCGGTGCTCGAAGCGGTGTCGTCGAAGCGCCGCCAGAGCAATACGGATCACGTCCCCGTGGAGGTGTGGTCACTGATCGAGCGCGAGAAGGGTGGCCTGAGCTGGAGCGAACTCGCCCGACGCGCCGGGGTCGGCTACACCAATCCCCATCCCCACCGCCGCGGACTGAGCCGCCAGCAGCTGTCCCGGTATGCAATGGCTTTGCAGTCCCGGAGGCTGATGCAACTCGCGGACAGCGATCTGTATTGGGATCGGGTCGAGGCCATCACGAATCTCGGTGAGAAGCAGGTCTACGACCTGACAATCCCCGAGACCCACAATTTCATCGGCAACGACATCTGCGTTCACAACACGTCATTCGCGATGAATATCGCCGAGCACGTCGCGCTCACCAACGGTGAGCCGGTGGCGGTGTTCAGCATGGAGATGCCGGCCGAGCAGATCGCGACCCGTATGATCTCCTCGCTCGGCCGGGTTGAGCTGCAGAAACTGCGCTCGGGCCGTCTGGAAGAGTCGGACTGGCCGCGCATCAATTCGGCCGTGGCCCTGCTGTCGCAACAGTCGAAACTGTTCATCGACGATACGCCCGGTCTTACCCCTTCAGAACTGCGTGCGCGTGCGCGGCGCCTGAAACGTGAGCACGGCCTGTCGATGATCCTGGTCGACTACATCCAGCTCATGCAGCTCGCTTCGACGGGGGAGAACCGCGCGACCGAGATCTCGGAAATATCGCGCTCGCTCAAGGGGCTGGCGAAGGAACTCGATGTGCCGGTGATCGTGCTGTCGCAGCTCAACCGGTCGCTGGAACAGCGCACCGACAAGCGTCCGGTGATGTCCGACCTGCGCGAATCCGGGGCGATCGAGCAGGATGCGGACGTGATCGTCTTCATCTACCGCGATGAGGTCTATGACGAGGACAGTCCGCACAAGGGCACGGCCGAAATCCTGATCCGCAAACAGCGTAACGGCCCGACCGGGACGGTTCGCGTGACCTTCCTCGGGCAATACACGCGCTTCGAGAATTTCTCGCCGGAAGTCTACGGCTGACCGTCGACGCCGGCCGTCACCCAGCCGACCGGGAATCACGATCGCCATGCTCCGTACCGCCATCGCCGACCTCGACCGCAGTGCGCTCCGACACAATCTGGCGCGGGCGCGTGCGGACGCCCCCGGGACCTCCGTCTTCGCCACCATCAAATCGGCCGGCTACGGCCACGGTCTGACGTTCGCGGCCGAGGCGTTCGCGGATCACAGTGAAGGCTTCGGCGTGGCCTGCACCGGGGAAGGGATTGCGCTGCGCGAGGCCGGGTACCACGAACATCGCATCTGTGTGCTCAACGGCCCGGTCGACGCCGAAGAACTGGCCGCCTGTGCGGCGCACGGACTGGAACCCCTGATCCACCAGGCATGGCAACTGGATGCGCTTGGCAGCCTCGAAGGGCGGGATCGGCTGCGGGTCTGGCTCAAGATCGATTCCGGTATGGGGCGCATTGGCGTCCCGCCGGATACGGCCGCCGTCTGGCACGACTGGCTCAGTCGCTGCCGCGCGGTCGCGGGGCCAGTGGGTCTGATGACCCACATGTCCTGCGCGGACGATCGCGGCGACGATTACACGAACGGACAGTGGGAGACCTTCACGGCCGCATGCCGCGGCCTCGAGGGCGAACGCAGCGCGGCGAACTCGGCCTGCGTACTGGGTTGGCCGGGTACGCACGCGGACTGGATCCGCCCCGGCATCATGCTCTATGGCTGCTCGCCGTTCGTCGAGGGTGCGGAACCGGCACTCGACCTGCGCCCGGCCATGACGCTGCGCACGCGGCTGATCGCCATCAATCGCCTCCGGGCCGGTGCGGCGATCGGTTACGGGCGCGCCTGGCACTGTCCCGAGGATATGCCGGTAGGCGTCGCGGCGATCGGCTATGGCGACGGTTATCCGCGGCACGCGCCGAACGGTACGCCCGTGCTGGTCGGTGGGCACCGTGTACCGATGGTTGGACGCGTGTCGATGGACAAGATCACCCTCGATCTGCGCACCGCACCCGATGCCGCGGTGGGCGATGAGGTCGTCCTCTGGGGCAACGGGCTGCCCATCGAGGAGATCGCCGATGCGGCCGGCACCATCGGTTACGAGTTGATGTGCGGCGTGCATGGCCGGGTTGCCACCCGACTCGTGTGAGCGGCCATCGCCTTTCTCGCCGCAGAGCGCCCGTGTATATTCCGCCGACGATGCGTGATGCTGTCGAGGGGGATCGATGAAGGCGAACCGGATGGCTCTTGCGGCCACCCTCATGCTGGCGGGGCTCGTCACGGGCTGTGCCTCGACCGAACAGGCGATGTACCGGGGCGGTGCGGGACATGACGGCGTCTATGCCGATGCGCCCGGTCCGGTGGAGCCGATCGAACCGGTCTGGGAACGGGCCACTGGCGCGCGTTCGTATTCCTCCCCCACGGTGACCGCCGAACGCGTCTATTACGGCAACAGCGCCGGCACACTCACGGCCATCGATCGCGCCAGCGGCGAGGTCGTGTGGACGCGCGATCTCGACAGCCCGATCGAGGCCGCGCCGGCGCTCGCCGGTGATCGCGTCATCGTCGCGACCTGGGATGGCGCCGTACGGGCCGTCAAGGCGGCCAGCGGCGAGACGGTCTGGCGCTTCGAGACCGGGGGCATGGCCTATTCGGCGCCGACCGTGACGGAAGACCGGATCTATTTCGGCAGCGCCGACGGGCACATGTATGCCCTGGAACGCGGCAGCGGCGAGCAGGTCTGGCGCTTCCGTGCCGGCGACGGCGTGTATTCCTCGCCGGCCATCGCCAACGGGCGGGTGTATTTCGGCAGCCTCGACGGCAATGTCTACGCGGTATCGCAGTCCTCGGGCGAGGAAATCTGGCGTTTCGCCACCGACAAGCCCGTGTTCGCGGCTCCGGCGGTCGATGACCGGGTCGTCGCGATCGGCGGCTACGACCGCGCGATGCACCTGCTCGACGCCGGCAGCGGCAGGGAACTCTGGCGTTTCCGGACCGGCAACCGGATCTATGCCTCGGCGGCCCTGACGGCCGAGTCGGTGATTTTCGCGAGTACCGATGGATACGTCTATTCAGTATCGCGCGACAACGGTATCAAGAACTGGGATTACCGCGCCGACGACAAGGTGTATTCCTCGCCGGCGGTGGCGAATGGCGTCGTTTACGCGGGCAGCCGGGAAGGGACGATGCATGCGGTGGATGCCACCAGCGGCATGCCGCGCTGGACGTACGACGCCGGCGACACGATCTACGCGACGCCCACGCCGGCCGGCGACCGGGTCTTCTTCGCGACGCTCGATGGGCGTGTCATCGCGCTTGAGTAAGTAACGCTCGACCGTTGGGTATCGCTTCGCTCAACCCAACCTACGCACTAAAGCCGGGCACGATGTCACCGTAGGTTGGGTCGAGCGAAGCGACACCCAACATGCCCGCTACTCCTCGAGATACTGCAGTTTCCCCTCGACGCCTTCCCATTCCTTCGCGTCGTCCGGCGGCTCCTTCATCGCGGTGAGCACCGGCCACTTCTGCGCGAGCCGCTCGTTGATCTCCAGGAACTGCTCCTGATCGGCGGGCAGTTCATCCTCCGAGAAGATGGCATCCACCGGGCACTCGGGCTCGCAGAGCGTGCAGTCGATGCACTCCTCGGGGTCGATCGCCAGGAAATTCGGCCCCTCGTGGAAACAGTCGACCGGGCAAACCTCGACGCAATCCGTGTATTTGCAACGAATGCAGTTCTCGGTCACCACGTACGTCATGGAAGGGCCTCCGTTCAGAAAGGGGATGGGCTGCGCCGTTTCGGCCGGCGCGGGATACCGTTATTATGCGGGCTCGCACGCGCAGGTTCCAGACACCCGACGCCATCACGCAGGATGCCGCCATGCAAGCCATGAAGAAAGTCGTATTTCCGGTCGCCGGCATGGGGACCCGCTTCCTCCCGGCGACCAAGGCCAACCCGAAAGAGATGCTGCCGGTTGTCGACAAGCCGTTGATCCAGTACGCGGCCGAGGAAGCCGTGGCGGCGGGTGCCGAGGTGCTGGTGTTCGTGACCGGGCGCCAAAAGCGCTCGATCCCCGATCACTTCGACAAGGCGTATGAACTGGAGATGGAGCTCGAGGCGAAGGGCAAGGACGAGATGCTGCGCATCGTGCGCGAGGTGCTGCCCGCCGGCGTCGACTGCGTCTACCTGCGCCAGTCCGCAGGCGCTGGGCCTCGGGCACGCGGTCCACTGCGCGCGGCCGGTCATCGGCGACGAACCCTTCGGCGTCATCCTCGCCGACGACCTGGTCCAGACCGACCGGCGCGCCGGTTCTATCGCAGATGCTCGAGGTCCACCGCGAGCACGAAGCGTCGGTGCTCGGCGTCGAGCGGGTGCCCGAGGATGAAACCCACCGCTACGGCGTGGTCTCCAGCGAGACGGTGGGCGAGCGCCTGTCGCGTGTTCACGATATCGTCGAGAAACCGAAGCCCGCGGAAGCGCCGTCCAATCTCGCGGTGATCGGCCGCTACATCCTGACACCGCGCATCTTCGATCACCTCGCGGCGATCGGCAAGGGCGCCGGCGGCGAGATCCAGCTCACGGACGCGATCGCCCGCCAACTGGCGGAGGAGACCTTCCTCGCCTGGGAGTTCGAGGGGCGCCGTTTCGACTGCGGCGACAAACTCGGCTACCTCGAAGCGACGGTCGAGTACGCCCTCCATCACCCCGAACTGCGCGACGCGTTCTCGGCGTACCTGAGCCAACTCGATACCCGGCCGCGCGACTGAGCCAGGCCGAAGCCCGAATCGGTATTTTGGCCCCGTGCGAAAGACACGGATGATGGCAGTCCGCATCGAGCCGCGACGGAGTCGCTGATGAAAACGGCGTGGACCCTGCGACGAAGTGCCGCGCTCCTGGTCAGCCTGCTCGTGTGTTTCGCGGCAGCGGGCCTCGGCGGTCTGGCGACATCGACCTCCGTCGGCGACTGGTATCCCGGGCTGAACAAACCGCCGTTCAATCCCCCGGCGTGGCTGTTCGCCCCGGTCTGGAATCTCCTGTTCGCGATGATGGCCATCGCCGCGTGGCGCATCTACGACCGGGTGCCCGCCGGGGTGATCCGGCGGGCGGCGCTCACCCTGTTCGGACTGCAGCTGGTCGCGAACATCCTGTGGTCGGTCCTGTTCTTCGGACTCCGGCAGCCGGGCGGGGCGCTGATCGAGATCCTCGTGCTGGAGGCGTTGATCGTCGCGACGACGGTCGTATTCTGGCGGCTGGATCGGATCGCCGGCGCGCTGCTGGTGCCCTACACACTCTGGGTAGCATTCGCGATCGCGCTCAACGGCGCGATCTGGTGGCTGAACTGAGAGGCGAATCGCCTCCACTCAATGAACCGCATTTATCGAATCAGGGAGACGCGCATGGAATATCTGCACACCATGGTGCGCATCAGCGACATCGAGGCGTCACTCGATTTCTACTGCAACAAACTCGGCATGGTCGAAATGAGCCGCACCGAGGTCGAAAAAGGGCGTTTCACGCTGATCTTCCTCGCCGCGCCGGATGACGTCGAGCGCGCCCGGGAACACAAGGCGCCGATGATCGAGCTGACCTGGAACTGGGATCCGGAGCCGCTCGAAGGCGGTCGCAACTTCGGCCATCTCGCGTACCGGGTCGACGACATCTACGCGCTCTGCCAGCAACTGATGGACGCGGGCGTGACCATCAATCGCCCGCCGCGCGACGGCCATATGGCCTTCGTCCGTTCGCCGGACGGGATCTCCATCGAGCTGCTTCAGAAGGGCGAGGCGCTGGAGCCACGTGAGCCGTGGGCGTCGATGGAGAACACCGGTACCTGGTGATCGCGGGCGGGCGGGCCGTAGCGCGAACCGGCGCTGCGGCCGGCCCGCGATGCGCCGCGCGCACTCCATGTTTCCGCAAGCCGTGTGTCGCTGGACGTGCGTGCTGGGTGTCGGCCTCATGCTCGCGACCCCGGCGGCAGCGACGGACGTGGACGAGGAGGTCGCCCTGGAATGCCGATTCTCGTCCGGTATGGCGGCGATCTATATATTCAGCCGTAGCGAGGCAAGGGTCCGCCGCGCCGATCTCCTGCAGCCCCGAGAGGGCCAGGTGCGGGTCACGGGCGCGGAATACCGGTTCATCTTCCGCGAACGCGCCAGCGCCTACCGTATCGACCTCATCATCGATCGCGCGACCGGTAACGCCCGCCGCGTGTTCGGTACCCGGGAAAACATGGAACGCATGCCGGAGCGCGGCGATAGCGGCAGCGGGTTGGTGTATGAAGCGGGACAATGCCGCGCACAGCACGCCGAACAATGCCATGCACGGTACGGGGAACTCCGCTGACTGCCCGTCGCGTGCGGGTTACGGCGAGAGCGTGGACCGTCGTTTCTATACACTGGGCACTCGTTTCAACGGATCGGAGTGGTTCGTATGCGGTCTTCCCGTGTAATCCATACCGTGAGCTGCCATGCCGAGGGCGAGGTCGGCGACGTGATTGTCGGTGGCGTGGCGCCGCCGCCCGGTGAAACGCTCTGGGAGCAGTCGCGGTACATTGCCGGGGATGACCGGCTGCGCCGGTTCGTGCTGAACGAACCGCGCGGCGGCGTGTTCCGGCACGTGAACCTGCTCGTGCCCCCGCGTGATCCGCGGGCGCAGATGGGCTGGATCATCATGGAGCCGGAGGACACGCCGCCGATGTCCGGGTCGAACTCGATCTGCGTGTCCACCGTCCTGCTGGAGACCGGGCATCCTGCCCATGGAGGAACCGGAGACCCGGCTCGTGCTCGAGGCGCCGGGTGGAGTGGTCGAGGTGAGGGCCAGGTGTCACGACGGCCGCGTGCAGCAGGTGTGCGTGCGCAACGTGCCGTCGTTCGTCGAGCGGCTGGACGCAACGCTCGAGGTCGAGGGCCTCGGCACGATCACGGTGGATACGGCCTACGGCGGCGACAGTTTCGTGATCGTGGACGCGGCGAGTGCGGGCGTGGAGATCGCGCCCGGGAATGCCCACGAACTGGCACGGCTCGGGAACCGTATCACCCGGGCAGCGGACGAACAGCTCGGCTTCACCCACCCCGAGAATCCGGGCTGGGATCACTTCTCTTTCTGCCAGTTCACGGACCCGCTTCGCCGCGAAGGCGAGGCCATGGTCGGGCGCAACACGGTCAGCATCCGCCCGGGCAAGCTCGATCGCTCGCCCACCGGCACCGGCTGTTCGGCGCGCATGGCCGTGCTGCATGCGCGCGGCGAGATGCGCAGCGGCGACCGGTTCATCGGGGAATCGATCATCGGCTCGCGCTTCGACTGCAGCATCGAGGCGGAAACCGTCGTCGGCGACCGCCCGGCGATCATCCCCTTGATCACCGGGCGCGCCTGGATCACGGGCACGCACCAGCACACGCTGGATCCGGATGATCCCTGGCCCGGCGGCTATCGCCTGAGCGATACCTGGCCCGGCGCGGCGGGCTGAGAAGAATCCGGTCACATTACATGGCCGGCTCCTGCCATGCGCCGTCGACGAGACGCCGCAGGCCGAGCGGATTGTTCTCCTGCACCGCCTCGGGAAGCACGGCCGCCGGCGTGTCCTGGAGGCAGACGGGGCGCAGGAAACGGTCGATGGCGAGCGTGCCGACCGAGGTCGAACGGCCGTCGCTCGTCGCGGGATACGGGCCGCCGTGGACCATCGCGTGGCCGACCTCCACGCCGGTCGGGAAGCCGTTGAAAAGGACCCGCCCGGCGCGCTGCTGCAGGGTTTCGATCAACGGCCGACAGCGGGCGAGTTCCGCCTCCTCGCCGTGGATCGCGGCCGTGAGCTGGCCGGGCAGGGCGCCCGCGATCGCGGCGAAACGCTCGGCGTCATCGACCTCGACGACCAGCGTCGTCGGCCCGAAGATCTCCTCGGCCAGCGCCGGGTTGCTCTCGAAGTGTTCGATCGTGACGCGGTAGGCGGCCGCCTGGGCGCGGCCATCGGCGTCGGCCGAGGCGGCGATCGGCTCGACGCCCGCGGCGCCCGCCAGGCGTTCGCGCGCCTGCCCGTAGGCTGAGAGGATGCCACCGTGGAGCATGACGCTGGGCTGCATCTCCGATACCGCCTTGCCGAGCGCCGCAACGAAATCCTCCAGGCCCTCGCCTCGCTGCACGAACACGAGACCCGGGCTGGTGCAGAATTGCCCGGCGCCGAGCGTGAACGAGCCGGCAAGGCCGCTCGCGATCGAATCGCCGCGCGCGCGGACGGCCTCGGGAAGCAGGAACATCGGATTGACGCTGCCCATCTCCGCGTAGACCGGAATGGGCTCGGCCCGCTCCGCCGCGAGGCGGGTCAGGGCCAGTCCACCACCCTGCGAGCCGGTGAAACCGACCGCCTTGATCGCCGGGTGCTGAACCAGCGTGGCGCCGACTTCGTTCGCCTGCCCGTGGAGCATCGAGAAAACGCCCGCCGGCATGTCGCAGGCCTGCACGGCGCGTGCGACCGCCGCGGCGGCGAGCGCTGAGGTCCCGGGTGGCCCGGGTGCGCCTTGACCACGACCGGGCAGCCCGCCGCGAGGGCCGAGGCGGTGTCGCCGCCGCAGACCGAAAAGGCCAGCGGGAAGTTGCTGGCCCCGAATACGGCCACCGGACCCAGCGGGATGCGGTACTGCCGCAGGTCGGGTTTGGGCGCGGGTTGACGGTCCGGATCCCCGTGGTCGATGCGCACACCGAGGAAATCGCCGGTGCGGACGACGCCCGCGAACAGGCGGAGCTGACCCGTGGTGCGTCCCAGTTCACCCCGGATCCGTGCTTCGGGCAGGCCGGTCTCGGCGCAGGTCCGCTCCACGAAGTCCTCGACGCCGGCTTCCAGCTCCGACGCGATCGTCTCGATGAAGGTGGCACGCTCTTCCAGCGTCCGATGACGGAATGCCTTCGCGGCGGCTGCGGCCGTCTGGCAGGCCGTGGCGATCTCGTCCGAGGTGGCGTCGGCGAATTCCGGCGCGAGCCGCTCGCCGGATGCGGCGTCGGTGGCGGCGAAAAGCGATGTGCCGCTGGCCTCGAAGCGCCCGGCGATCAGGTGTTGCGTGTGGATGGTCATGCAGTGCTCCATGATTCGGTGGATTCGTGGATGGACGTTCGCGTACCTTCCCCTGCCGTCCGTCCACTCGCGGGCGTGCGACACGCTCGGGGTTGGAGGCGGGCGGGCGCGTCCGGGGTTACTTGACCGTAAAACCGGTGGCGAAGGGATCGCGATCGTCGATGAAAATCGTGTTGTAGCCGGTGATGCGTGCCCAGCCGGCGATGCTTGGCCGTATGGCCGCGTGGTCGGCCCCGATCCGGGTCACGCCCTCGACACGGCCCTCGAACAGGCTGCCGATGATGCTCTCGTGCACGAAGGTGTCGCCCGTGCCGAGTTCGCCGCGGGCGTGCAGTTGCGCCATGCGCGCCGAGGTGCCGGTGCCGCAGGGAGAGCGGTCGATCGCCCGCTCGCCGTAGAAGACCGCGTTGCGGGCATCGGCACCGGACTCGCGCGCCGGGCCGGTCCACATGACGTGGGAGACGCCCTGGATGGTCGGATTCTCGGGGTGCCGGGGCGTGACGATCGCGTTGAGCCGCTCGCGCACGATCGGCGACAGCCGGAGTATCTCGTCGACCGTCAGTGCGTCGAGGCCCTCGAAGCCCGGCTGCGGCTCGAAAATGGCGTAGAAGTTGCCGCCATAGGCAATGTCGCAGCGCAGAACGCCGAACCCGGGCACGTCCACCTCGACGCCGGCGGCTTCGAACCACGCGGGCACGTTGAACAGGCGCACCCGCTCGACGTGGTCGCCGTCGGTCTCGTATTCCACGCCCACGGGGCCGGCGGGGGTCTCCAGATTCAGGCGGCCGGGTTCCTGCGGGGTGACGAAGCCTTCCTCGATCGCCACGGTGACCGTACCGATGAGACCGTGGCCGCACATCGGCAGACAGCCGGATGTCTCGATGAACAGCACCCCGACCTCACAGTCGTCGCGCATGGCCGGGTACAGGATCGATCCGGACATCATGTCGTGACCGCGCGGCTCGAACATCAGCCCACGGCGGATCCAGTCGTACTCGCGCAGGAAGTGCTGGCGGTACTCGCTCATGTCCCGGCCTTCCAGGCGCGGGCCGCCGCCCGCGACCACGCGCACCGGGTTGCCGCAGGTATGGCTGTCGACGCACATGAATGTATGGCGGGCCATGCAGACCTCCGTCGTGGTCGCCGCGGGCGCGTCCCGCGTCTACGCCGGGGGCGCGCGGCAAGTCGCCACCGCCCCGGTTCCTCCCGGTCTCAGACTGCCGGGCGGTTCGCGAGCGCCTGCTCGATCGTGCGGATCACGTAATCGCGCTGATCACCCTCGAGCTGGAGCCGGGGCGGGCGGACGGTCTCGCTGCCGCGGCCGGCGACCTGCTCGGCGAGCTTGATCATCTGCACGAGCTTGGGATGGGTATCCATGTGCAGTGACGGCATCATCCAGCGATAGATCGCGATCGCGCGGTCGATTTCGCCGCGCTGAAGGTGATCGTAAATCGCCACGCTCTCGCGCGGGAAGACGTTCGCGAAACCGGACACCCAGCCTACCGCGCCCAGGATCATGCATTCCAGGGCGACGTCGTCGACGCCGGACATAATCGTCAGCGCATCGGCGTCGAGGTTGATGAGGTCGGTTACCCGACGCGGGTCCTCGGATGATTCCTTCACGGCCACGATGTTGGGGGTGCGGGCCAGTTCGATCAGCGGTTCCGGCGGAATATCGATGCCGTAGGCGGCCGGGTTGTTGTAGATCATCACCGGCAGGCCCGTGGCCTCGGCCGTGGCGCGGATATGCGTGACCACCTCGCGGCGATCGGCGCTGTAGACCATCGCCGGCAGGGCCATGATGCCGTCGAGCCCGATCGACTCGCAGGCGCGGGCGTGGTCCGCCGCGAGCGCGGTCGTGTACTCGGCGACGCCAGAGATGACCGGTATGCGGCCGTCCACGACCTCTTTGGCCGCCTGCAGCACATTGCGCTTCTCATCCGGACTGAGCGAGGTGTTCTCGCCCACCGTTCCGAGCATGATCAGGCCGTGCACGCCGTCGGCCATGAGGTTCTCGATGACCCGCTGCGTCGACTCGATATCGAGACTGCGATCCTCGTGGAACTGGGTTGAAACTGCAGGGTAGATCCCGCGCCAGGATGGTTGCATCGGTCCGCTCTCCGGTTTGTTTATTGCCGGGCTTACCGGATTGGTCCGGTGCCCAAGCTAGTGTATATTGTATAAAATATATCCGTCTACGGAAAACCGGTCAAAATACGCTAGCCATCCGGCCGCGGATCCCGCCGCTTCCCGGACGGCCGAAGCCGCGGGTATTACGCTATCCTGGTGACCCCGTAGCCGGCGACAAAAGGGCAGATAATGGCCAGCGAGTTCAAGCCCAGTGGCGGCGTCCCCGTCTCCCGCCAGACCATGGCGAGCATGCTCGTCGACGCCCTGCGGGAACGCATACTCAGTTTCGAAATCCCCGAGGGAACACAGCTCCGGCAGGACTCGCTCGCGAGCGAATTCGGGGTGAGCCGGATCCCGGTGCGCGAGGCGTTGTTACAGCTCGAAGGCGAGGGGCTGGTCCACCAGTCCGCGCACAAGGGCTATACCGTAACGACCCTGTCGCTGGATGAGATCCGCGAGGTGTTCGACCTGCGTGCCGTGATCGAGGTCGATCTCCTGCAGCGCTCGATTCCGGTCATGCAGGACGCGGATATCGCCGCGGCCCGGGAGGTCCTCGCCGTATTCGACGACATGCTGGCCCGGAAATCGGAGGATGCGAACTGGGGACGGCTGAACTGGCGCCTGCATGAGGCGCTGTATGCGCCGGCCGGCCGCACGCATACGATGCGGATCGTGCACAACCTGCACCGCAACGCCGACCGGTATCTGCGCCTGCAGCTGAGCCTGACCCAGAGCACGAATGACCGCGCCCGGGCCGAGCATCGCCGCCTCGTCGATCTGTGCGAGGCGCGTGACGTCATGGAGGCCGCGCGTCTGCTCAACGAGCACATCCTTTCAGCGCGCGACGACCTCGTGCGCTTTCTTGACGACCGCAGATCGGATCCGGACGTGCCGGTCTGAGCGTCCATTCCACCGGGGAGAGAGTCATGCGCATCACCGCGATCAACGTCTACCGGGTCGATCTGCCGCTGCACGAGGGCAGCTACAAGTGGTCGGGCGGCAACCGCGTCGACGTCTTCGACAGCACGGTGGTCGAGCTCGAGACCGACGCCGGCCTGACCGGGGTCGGCGAGGTATGCCCGCTCGGACCGGCCTACCTGCCCGCCTACGCCGAAGGGGCACGGACCGGCATCCGTGAACTCGCCCCCGGCCTGATCGGGATGGATCCGACCCGGCCGATGGAGATCAGCGCCTGGATGGACCGGGCGATGCGCGGACACAACTATGTCAAATCCCCGCTCGATATGGCCTGCTGGGATCTGTTCGGCCAGGCCTGCGGGCAACCCGTGTGCCACCTGTTGGGCGGTCGTTATGGCGAGGACATCGTCCTCTACCGCGCGATCTCGCAGGAGTCGCCGGAGGCCATGGTGCGCAGCTGCCGCGAGCATCGCGAAGCCGGGTACACCCGCTTCCAGCTCAAGGTGGGTGGCGATCCGGACACCGATATCGACCGTATCCACGCCTGCGCCGCCGTGATGCAGCGTGGCGATGTCCTGATCGCGGACGCCAATACGGGCTGGTCACAGCACCAGGCGCTGCGCGTCGCCGCGGCCGTGCGCGATCTTGACGTCTATATCGAGCAGCCCTGCGCGAGCTATGAGGAATGCCTCGTCGTGCGCCGCCACACGGATCGGCCATTCGTACTGGACGAGGTCATCGACGGGCTGCCACCGCTGATCCGGGGCGTCAACGATCAGGCCATGGACGTCGTCAACATCAAGATCGCGAAGGTCGGTGGCCTGTCGCGGGCGGGAAGGCTACGGGACTTCTGCCTCGAGTCCGGGATCGCGATGACCCTCGAGGATACCTCGGGGCGGTGACGTCGCTACCGCCGCGATCGCCCACCTTGCGCATTCCACGCCGGCCGAGGCGCGCTTTTCCGTCACCGATTTCAACAGCTATGTGACCCGCGACTTCGCGCATGGGGCACCGCGTCGCGAGCGTGGCCGTCTCACCGCGCCGATCGAACCCGGTCTCGGCGTGACGCTCGATCACGAAGCGGTGGGCGCACCGGTATTCCGCATAACCGGGTAAGGCGTGCCGCGCCGACGTGGCGGGTACGCATTCCGGCGCAGGTTCCGCAGTCCCCTCCGGGGCTTGCGTCGGCCTTCATTATCCAGTAATTGTATAAAATATACCGATAGCCGCTCCGCTTCGTCGAAGCGCGGGCTGATCGGTCCAAGCGCCGAGTCGGTCACTGCCTGGCCCGCTCGGTGCCATTACCCACAAGGGGACGGAGGTCGCAGACCATGAATAAAACCCTCAAATCGCTCGCATCCGGCGTGATGCTGAGCCTGTGTGCCAGCGGGCCGGCGCTCGCCGCGGACCCGATCCGGATCGGCGTGCAGGTGCCGACCACCGGTTCCGAGGCCACCTATGGCACCGACATGTTCCACGCGGTCGAAATCGCGGCCGATGAGATCAACGCGGATGGCGGCGTTCTCGGGCGCCAGATCGAACTGATCTCCGGCGATTCGGCCTGTGATCCGCAGCAGTCGACCAATGCCGCCAGCAAACTCGCGTCGCGCGAGGTCGATGGCGTCGTTGGCGGCTACTGCTCGGGCGCTACGCTGCCGACCCTGCAGATCTACGGCGACGCGAATATCCCGTTCGTCATCACGGCCTCGAACTCGACCAAGCTGATCCCGGCCAATCCGGGCAACGCGTTCATGATCAATTCCACGGGCGCCGATCAGGCGAAGAAGGCGGTCAGTCTCTTCGAAGAGAAAGGCGTGGAATCGCTCGCGATCGTGAACCAGGGCGATGCCTACTCGCAGGATCTGGCGCAGTTGACCCGCGAGCGCTGGCAAAAAATGGGTGGCGAGATCGCCGCCTATGAGACCGTCAACAAAGGGGAGCAGGACTTCTCGGCAGTGGTCACGAAAATCAGGTCGTCGGGTGCCGACGCGGTGTTCTGGACCGCTTACTACGCCGATGGTGGCCTGCTGATCCGCCAGCTCCGTCAGGGCGGCTACCGCGGCTTGATCACTGTGGGCGATGGCTCGAACTCGTCCAAACTGTTCGAGATCGCGGGCAAGGCGGCCGAGGGCGTTCTGGCCTTCTCGAACCCGACCGCGAAATTCCTGCCGAAGGCGCAGTCGTTCATCGAGACGTACGAGGAACGTTATGGCAACTCCCCGGGGCCATACGCGCCGCTGAGCTACGACGGCATGAAACTGCTGGCCTGGGCATTCGAGAAGGCGGGCACGACGGACCCCGGTCCGGTGATCGAGGCGCTGTCCTCGGCGGATGGGCAGGAATGGCTTGCCGGTCCGATCCGGTTTGCCGACAACAACACGCTCGCGCGGAGCAACTTCATCATTCTTGAAGGCAAGAACGGTGAGTGGGTTCGATACGAGCCGTAAAGCCGTAGAGCTGCGCAAGGGCCGGAGCGGATCACGCTCCGGCCCTTCGATTCGGGGTTTTTGACGGGGACGCTTAGATGTCCTGGCTCGAAGTATTTTCCACGCAGTTGTCCAACGGGCTTGTTCTGGGCTCGTTCTACGCGCTCGTCGCGCTCGGGTACACGATGATCTTCGGGGTCATCAAGCTCCTCAATTTCGCGCATGGCGACGTCTACATGATCGGTGCCTTCTGCGGCTTCGGCGCACTGTCGCTGGTGTCGGGAATCTTCGGCGATACCTGGCTCGGTCTGTTCGTCGCGATGCTGATGTCGATGGTGGCGGTTGGCTTTCTCGGGGTGATCATCCAGCGCATCGCTTATCAGCCGATGCTGGCGGCGCCGCGGTTATCCATTCTGATTACCGCACTCGCGGTTTCGCTTGTCCTGCAGAACAGTGCGCTGGCACTGACCTCCGGTGAGTACACCGCATTCCAGACCGGGCTCGGGTATGGCGGCGTAGAGTTCGGCGCGGTCTTTATCGCGTATCAGTCGATGGTCCTCGTCGGCACCGCCGCTTTCCTGATGATCGCGCTCGAGTTTTTTGTCAAGCGCACCATGTATGGCCGCGCGATGCGTGCCGTGTCCGTCGACAAGGACATGTGCCGGCTCATGGGCATCAATGTCTCGCGCGTGATCGCGATCACGTTCCTGATCGGTTCGGCACTCGCCGCGGCCGCCGGCACCATGGCCGGGATCTACTACGGCAGTATCTGGTACTTCATGGGCTTTCTGGTCGGGCTGAAGGCATTCACCGCCGCGGTAATCGGCGGGATCGGGAGCATCACCGGTGCGATGCTGGGCGGGCTTATCCTCGGCATGCTCGAGGCGTTTGGTACACAGATCCCGTTCATCGGCAGCGAATGGAAGGATGTTTTTTCGTTCTCGATCCTGATCCTGATGCTGGTGTTCAAGCCGACCGGCCTGCTCGGCAAGTCCGAAGTGGAGCGCATTTAGCATGTCTGAACCGAATCCCGCAGAGGCGCGGGCGGAACAGCCACCCGCGGCCAAGGGTTTACTCGATCACCTCTATCTGTTTTTCGACGATGTCCGTCACCGCTACGGCTTCTATGCGCTGGTGCTGATCGTGCTTGTCGTGATGCCGCTGCTGACCGGGCAGTACATCACCACGATCATGACGAACGCGCTGCTGTACGTGGTCCTGTGCCTCGGGCTGAATATTGTCGTCGGTTACGCCGGCCTGCTCGATCTCGGCTACGCCGCGTTCTTCGCCGTCGGCGCGTACACGGTTGGTATTCTCACGCAGGAGTTTGGCATAAACTTCTGGCTGACGATCCCCTGCGCGGTGGTGACAGCGTCCATCGCGGGCGTGGTGATCGGTGGGCCTACCCTGCGTCTACGCAGTGATTATCTTGCGATCGTCACGCTCGGGTTCGGCGAGATCGTGCGCTTCAGTGCGCGCAACCTCGAGATCACCGGCGGTGCGAGCGGTCTGGCGGCAATCCCGTCGCCATGGCTGTTCGGGTGGCATATCGACAGTACATACGACTTTTACTACATCTTCGTGGTTCTGGCCGTGCTGGCCTGTATCGCCAGCCATCGCCTGCACAACTCCCGCCTCGGGCGTGCATGGCTGTATGTTCGCCATGACGAGGACGCCGCCGAGGTCATGGGCATCAATCGTGTCCGCGTCAAGCTCGCCGCCTACGTCATCGGCTCGATTTTCGGGGCGATGGGCGGTGCGTTCTTCGCCGTGAATCTGGGCGCCATCTCACCCGAGAGCTTCAGTTTCGAGCAGTCGGTCCTCTTCCTGCTGGCGGTCGTGCTGGGGGGTATGGGACGGATACCGGGCGTTATCCTGGGGGCTTTCATCGTGGTGCTCATGCCCGAGTTCCTTCGCGAACTCGGTTCGCTCCGTCTGCTGATCTTCGCGGTGCTGCTGCTGTTGATCATGCTGTTCCGTCCGACCGGTATCTGGCCCGACCGCCGGTCCTGAAGGAGGACGCCCATCATGCTGTTACAGGTCGACGGGGTGACCCTGCGTTTTGCGGGCAACACGGTGCTCGATGATGTCGACTTCGCGGTCGGAGAGGGCGTGATCACGAGCCTGATCGGCCCTAACGGTGCCGGCAAGACGTCGCTGTTCAACTCGATCACGGGATTTTACCGACCCCAGCAGGGCGGATCGAATTCGATGGTGAGCGCCTTACGAAGCAGAAACCGCATCGGGTGACGCAGCTCGGCATCGCCCGGACATTCCAGAACGTGCGCCTGTTCCGCGAGATGTCCGTTCTCGAGAACGTGATGTCCGGCATGCACTGCCGCACGAAATGCGGTGCGCTGTCCGCGGTACTGCGTACGCCGCGCCAGCAAAAAGAGGAGCGCTGGATTCACGAGGCAAGCGATGAGTGCCTCGAGTTCGCGGGTATCGGTCAGTTTCGCGATCGACTGGCGACCAATCTGCCTTATGGCTACCAACGGCGCGTCGAGATCGCGCGTGCCCTCGCCACACAGCCGAAACTCCTGCTGCTCGATGAACCGGCCGCCGGGCTGAACAGCGGCGAGAAGGATGAACTGATCAAGCTGATCCGGCGCATACGCGATGAACGCGGGACCTCCGTCCTGCTGATCGAGCACGATATGGGGCTCGTCATGCAAGTATCGGAGAGTATCCATGTGCTCGACCACGGGCGCATGATCGCCAACGGGACCGCCGAGGAAGTGCAGAACAACCCGCGGGTGGTCGAGGCCTATCTCGGTCAGGAAGAGGAGGAGCTCGAGCTTTGACGGACGAATCACTTCTCGCGGTCGAGGAGGTGCACGCCTTCTACGGCAGGATCCAGGCGCTCGGCGGTATCAGCCTGAGCGTTCCCGAGGGCCAGATCGTCGCGCTGCTGGGTACCAACGGCGCCGGCAAGACCACGACCCTCAAGACCATCTCGGGGCTGGTGCGCGCATCCAGCGGCACCATTCGCCTCGAGGGCAAGGACATCAGCCGCATGCCGGCCCATGAGATCGCTCGCCTCGGGGTGGTCCACGTCCCCGAAGGCCGGCACATCCTGCGGGGCCTGACCGTGCGGGAGAATCTCGAACTCGGGGCCTTTACCGTGACCGATCCCGGTCTGCGCGCGCGGCGTCTCGGGGAGGTATTCGAGCGCTTTCCCATCCTGGGCGAGCGGCGCAATCAGGAGGGCTCGCTGCTCTCGGGGGGCGAGCAGCAGATGCTCGCGATCGGTCGCGCGCTCATGCAGGGCCCGCGCGTACTGCTCATGGACGAGCCGTCGATGGGGCTGGCGCCGAAGCTGGTGACCGAGACCATGTCGATCGTCCGTCGCCTCAATGAGGCCGGCACCACGATCCTGCTTGTAGAGCAGAACGCGCGCCTCGCCCTGAAGGTCGCGCACTACGCCTACGTGCTGGACAATGGCGAGATCAGCATGGCGGACGAGGGGGCGAAGCTGGCGCAGGATACGTCGATCGTCCAGGCCTATCTCGGCGGCTGAGCCGGTCATGGCCGTGGTCCGCGAACGGCCGCAGGCGGCTGCCGGGGTCGCCGTTGTCGGCGCCGGCCCGGCCGGTGCAGCGGCGGTCGAGACGCTGCTCGCGGGCGGTGCTTCCGTCGCCCTGTTCGACGAGCAGTCCCGTACCGGTGGCAATGTCAGTCGGGTAGCCATGACCGCTCCGCCCACCCGGCTCGAGCGCCTGGCGGCGGGCAGCGACCGGCTGGAACTGCTCAGCGGTGCGTCCGTGCGCGGCGTAACGCCCTCCGGGCGCGTCGATTTCGATCGGGCCGGTAAGCCGTATGCCCGCGATTTCGCTGCCGTGATCCTCGCCTGCGGCGCACGTGACCTGCATCATCCCCTACCGGGCCTCCCCCATGATCGGGTATCGAGCGTGGGCGCGCTGCAGGCCCTGCTGAAGGGGCAGCGGATCGTGCCCGATGGCCGGGTAACGATCGCGGGATCCGGACCGTTCCTGTATGTCGCCGCGGCGGGTCTGGCGGCGGCGGGCGCCGGGGTCACCCACGTCATCGATCGGCTGGAAAACGGCGATTACCTGCGGCTCGCCGGATGGGGGCTGCTGATGCCGGGGAACGCGCTCGAACTGGCACGCACACGGTTGCGCCTGCGGCGCCACGGCACGACCGTCCTCTCCGGACGTTCGCCGGTCGCCGTGCATGACGATCGCCTGGAACTCGACGATGCAACGTCCGTCCCGTTCGATCGGGCCGGTCTCACGGATCTTTTCGTTCCCCAGACCGAGCTCCCGCGCACGGCCGGCTGTCGCCTCGCGTACAGCCATTCCGGAGGCTACTGGCGTGTAGACACCGATCCGGAGGGGCGCACGAGCGTCGCGGGGGTATACGCATGTGGCGAAGGTCAGGGAATCCGTGGCTGGCGCCATGCCGCGGTCTCCGGGCGCATGACCGCCGCGGCGGTACTCGCCGATACGGGTCTTGGCGCGCGCTGGTATCGTCGTGGGGATCGCCTCCGCCAGCGATTGCTCGCGCGATTCGGGAGCGAACTGGAGGCCGCTCAGCGCCGGTGTGAACCTGAAGCACCCCCTGCTGCGGCGATGATCTGTCGTTGTGAAGGCACGCGTGTCGCACAGGTGGATGCCGCCGTCGCGCTGGGTCTGCAGGATCTGTCCTCGGTGAAGTCGGTGACGCGCTGTGGCATGGGGCCGTGCCAGGGGCGCTACTGCGAGCCGCTCGTGGCGAGAGCCATCGAGCGTGCCGGGGCATCGCCGCGGGAGCCGCTGAACCAACGGGCGTTCGTGCGCCCCGTGACGGCCGGGGAGATCGCAGATGGACTATGACGCGATCGTCGTCGGCACGGGGATTACCGGCAGCTTTACCGCGCTCGCCCTGCACGAGCGCGGGCTGCGCGTGGCCGTGGTCGACCGCGGCGGGCTCGCGCCCGGTACCTCCCGGGGGAGCGACGGCAATCTGCTGTGTTCGGATAAATCGCCGGGATTGATGCTTGATCTGGCACGCAGGAGTCTCGAACTCTGGCATCGATTCGTCGAGCGTTATGGCAACGACTGCGAGTTCGACCCGAAGGGCGCCACCGTCGTCGCCCGTGGCGAGGAGCAGTCCGAAGCGCTCCGGACCTACGTGGAGAACCACACGCGTGTCGGCATGGATTGCCGGTTCCTGGATGCGGACTGGCTCGCGCTCGAGCCGCATCTCGGCCCGGACACCACGGCAGTGGGCTACTGGCCGGATGATGCCCAGGTGCAGCCGATGCTGGCCTGCTACCAGATCGCGCGCATCCTGCAGGGCGGGGGCGTGCCGTATTACTTTTATCAGGCGGTCGACGACATACGAACGGACACGGCCGGCGTCGCCGTCACGCTCGCGGACGGGCGGTCACTCGACGCCCGCCACCTGTGTGTCTGCGCGGGTGCGTGGACCAATGAGGTCCTTGCGCCGCTTGACCGCTCAGTGCCCGTCCGTCCCCGCAAAGGCCATATCCTGGTCCTGGAGCGCGGTGACGTGGCCATCCATTCGAAGATCGCGGACTTCGGCTACAACGCGACGGCCGAGAGCACCGATGAGGACGACGAATCCGTACAGACCGCCACGATCATCGAGGCGACACGGAGCGGCACCATCCTCTGTGGCAGTTCACGCGAGTTCGCGGGCTTCGACACCACGATCGACGAGGGCACCGTGCGCCGGATCATGGCCGACTGTATCGGCGTCGTTCCGGATCTCGCCCGCCTGCGCCTGATCCGGGCGTATACGGGGCTGCGACCGTTCTCCCCGGACGGCCATCCCATCATCGGCCCACTGCCCGGAGATGAACGCGTGCTGGTGGCGACGGGCCAGGAGGGGGCCGGCCATGGGCTCGCGCCGATTTCCGGTGAGCTCGTCGCCGATTGCATCGTGAACGGCAATACGCATCCGCTCGGCGGACAGCTCCACCCCGGTCGCTGGGCGGTCTCATGAGCGGCTTTCGCACGCTCCAATCCGCGGATGGCGACAGTCGAATCGGCATCGTGGTCGACGGCATTCCCGTGGAGGTGCCGGCGGGCCGCAGCCTGTTGGCCGCGTTACTGGCGGCACCGGGTGTTGATATCGGGTTCTTCTGCGCGATCGGTCAGTGCCAGCAGTGCATCGTCCGTATCAACGGTTACGCCCGGGCCGCCTGCATGGTGCGGCCGGAAGCGGGCGATCGGGTCGAA
>JAXHNC010000011.1:0-87500 GCA_034520925.1 Halofilum sp. (in: g-proteobacteria)
CCCGTATCTCGAAATCGAGGTCCCGGCAGGGGCAAACGTCACCGCGGTGCTCCAGTGGAACCAGCCTGCCCTGTCCGTGCCCGCGAACAGCGGCAATGGCCCCCGCATCGACCTGGATCTGCTGGTATTCGACAGCCGATCCCCGTTCAGTGTCGATACGAGCCGCAGCAGCGTGATCGACCAGAAGGCCGGGACCGCGAGCGACGGATTTGATCCGGTTGAACTCGTCAAGCTCGAGGGCGGTGGCACGTACTATCTCGCCGTCGATCACTGGGCCGGGGCCCAGGAGGATATCCCGCAGGACAATGGCACGCGCCTGGAATTCCGCCTCGTGTTCTACGAAAGCGGGGAATCCAGCAGCATCCAGTATCTCGACACGGCGGGCGGGCCCGATCCCGCGCCGACGATGTACGGTCATCCGGTCGCCACGGGGGTGTTCGGGGTCGGGGCCGTGCCGTGGTACGACGCCGGGCCGTTCCTCGACGAACGCAATGCTGGCCCGACGAACCGGATCGATCCGCAGCCGTACACCGCTCTCGGCGGTGCGCTGGAGCGGCATTTCCGGCCGGACGGCACATTCCGGCGCGCCAGCCAGGGGCCGCAGCCGGTCATCGCCGCGACCGACGGCAACAACACCTCGTTCTTCGGGACACCATGGCCGAACACGGGCCTCGACTCCGAGGCCGGTGAGGACGATCGCTATCCCAACTTCTTCGGAACCTCGGCCGCCGCGCCGAATGCCGCAGCCGTCGCCGCACTCCTGCTCGACGACGACGGCACACTGGAGCCGGCGGAGATCGCCGGCAAACTGCAGACCTCGGCCGTCGACGTCACCGGGCGCAATGCCGGCATGGGCTGCGACGACGTCACCGGCAGCGGTCTGATCGACGCCGGCGCCGCGCTGCTGGCCGCGGACGACGCGCCTGTCGCCGACGCCGGCCGGGATCTGTTCGTGGACACCCGCGACACCGTCACGCTCGATGGCGGTGACAGCAGCGACAACAACTTCGTGGAGACCTGCCGGTGGCGTCAGGTCGCCGGTCCCCGCGTGACGCTGAGCAGTCCCGGACGACGCGCGGACCCGCTTCGATGCGCACCGGCAAGCGCATCGACGCTCGTATTCGAACTGCGGGTCGCTGACGCCGCCTGTCTGTCGGATGCCGATCGCGTCGCGGTGCAGGTGCGTGGCGGTTCCGGCGGGGGAGGCGTCGGTGCGCCGTTTCTGCTGCTCATTCTGCTGCTGGTCGCCAAGGGCCCACATGCGTGCGCTCAACGGGCTAGAATGAAGGCGTGAGCGATCGCCGATGCACGAAAGGGATATAGAGGGATGTCCGATCGATTCGTACTGATCGCGCTCCGGGTCTTGGTTGTGACTGTCGTCGGCGCGCTCGCCGCGCCCACCGCCCATGCCGGCCGGACCGGGGTGGACTTCCACTTCGGCACCCTCGGACTGGGCCTCGGGCTCGACGCCCAGATCAGTCCGCATACCGGTTTCCGGTTCGGCTTCAACCGCTTCAAGACCAGCAGCGACTGGGAAGAGGACGACCTCGATTATGAGGCCGGTATCGATTTCGACAGCCTCCACGGTCTCCTCGACTGGCACCCGTTCGGCGGCAAGTTTCCGTCTTCACTGGCGGCGTCATGGCAACGGACCATCGCATCAACGCCGCGGCCGACGTGGAAGTGGGTGACGAGATTGGCGATGGGGAGGCGACACGGAATGGCGGCCTCGAAGCCGAGGTCAAATTCGAGGAGTGGACGCCCTATATCGGCACCGGCTGGGACTGGCGGTTCGACCGCAGCAGCCTGGAGATGACGCTGGATCTGGGCGTACTGGCCCGGGGCAATCCCGACGTCAAGCTGCGCGAGACCGAGCGATACGGGCGCGAGCCAACAGGACCTGAACGAGGCGGAGGACGACATCGAGGACGAATGGTCGGACTACAATATCTACCCGGTCGTCCAGTTCGGCCTCCTGTACCGCTTCTGAGTCCTGCGCGGGTGCCGCGGCACCCGCGCTTGTCGCGCGCGGCCGCGTCGGCTAGGCTCGCGCGCTCTCACGCAGCCCATCCGGAACGCCGCCATGCCCGCCCACGAT
This sequence comes from Halofilum sp. (in: g-proteobacteria), assembly GCA_034520925.1. GTDB lineage: Bacteria > Pseudomonadota > Gammaproteobacteria > XJ16 > Halofilaceae > Halofilum. The sequence continues at coordinate 2,099 of JAXHNC010000011.1, forward strand.
GCCCTGATCGCCCCGTCCATCCTCGCCGCCGACTTCGCCCGTCTGGGCGAGGAGGTCGAGAACGTCCTCGCCGCCGGCGCCGACATGGTCCACTTCGACGTCATGGACAACCACTACGTCCCCAACCTGACCATCGGCCCGCTGGTCTGCGAGGCCCTGCGCAACCACGGCATCACCGCCCCGATCGACGTCCACCTCATGGTCAAACCCGTCGACCGCCTGATCCCGGACTTCGCCAGCGCCGGCGCCGACTGGATCACCTTCCACCCCGAGGCCAGCGAACACGTCGACCGCTCCCTCGCGCTCGCCCGCGAACAGGGCTGCAAGACCGGCCTCGTCTTCAACCCGGCCACCCCGCTCGACGTCCTGCGCTACGTCGCCGACAAGGTCGACATGGTCCTGCTCATGTCGGTCAACCCCGGCTTCGGCGGCCAGAAGTTCATCCCCAACACGCTCGACAAACTGCGCGAGGCCCGCGCCCTGCTCGACGAACTCGGCAGCGACGCCCGCCTCGAAGTCGACGGCGGCATCAAGACCGAAAACATCGGCCAGGTCGCCGCCGCCGGCGCCGACACCTTCGTCGCCGGCTCCGCCATCTTCGGCGCACCCGACTACGCGCAGGTCATCGCCAACATGCGCGAAGAGATCGCCAACGCCTGATCGAACCAATGGACCGCCGGGCACGCCGCGGAAGTATCAGGCGTCGCCGAGCTCCCGATCGCCACTGGAGAGATCCCCATGCCGATAGCGGCCGCGCTTATCGATCTGGACGGCACGCTCTGCGACAGCGCACCGGAGCTGGCCGCCGCTGTTGATCGCGTACTGGTTGACGCTGGTCATGACCGCGCCGGAGTCGATCACGTGCGCGACTGGGTGGGCGATGGCATCGATCGCCTGGTCGAGCGTGCGCTTGCGCACGCGACTGGAGAGTCTCCGGATGCCGAAGCGTTGCGGCATGCCCGGGGGCGATTCGATACGGCCTATGCCGAGATCCTGGGGACGATGGCGCCGCTGTATCCGGGGGTGGTCGAAGGGCTTGATGGAATCCGTTCGGCGGGGATCGCAACGGCATGCATCACCAACAAGGCCGGGGTCTTCGCGATCGGTCTGCTTGGTTCGCTCGGGATCGCTGACCGCTTCGATACGATTATCAGCGGCGATCGCGCGGCGGAACGGAAGCCGGCGGCCGCGCCGCTGGAGATGGCGGCACGCAAGCTCGGCGTGGCGATCGACGACTGCGTCATGGTCGGCGATTCGGCAATCGATATCGCCGCCGCCCGCGCCGCCGGGTGTCCGGTGTGGTGCGTGCGCACCGGTTACAACCGCGGTGCGCCGCTGGAGGACAGTGCCCCGGACCGGATCTTCGATCGCTTCGATGAACTCGCCGCTGCCCTGATCGCCGGGACGGGCTGAATCGCTTCGGCGTTCGGCCGTTGTCTCGCGCTTGACGGGACAGGTACGGCCCGTTTAAATGGCGTTTCTTCCTGTAGGGTCGATGTCATGACGATGGTGTCCAGCAACCGGAAAGGTTCGGGGCCGCAGGCGCGGCGATGGTGGCGCGCGGGCTGAAGACCGAGCGCTGTCCCGATTTTTCCGGAGTTGACACCCCATGACGCCAGAGCAGTTCCACGACTACGCCCGCGCGGGCTATAACCGCATTCCGCTCTCCCGCGAGATCCTCGCGGATTTCGATACCCCGTTATCCACCTGGTCCAAGCTGGTCGATGGGCCGTACTCGTATCTGTTCGAGTCCGTCCACGGCGGCGAGAAGTGGGGGCGTTATTCCGTCATCGGTCTGCCCTGCCGCACGGTCGTTCGGGTCGAGGAGCGGACGGTGACGGTGACCACGGATGGCGAGGTCGTCGAGCAGGCGGAGGTGGCCGACCCACTCGCCTGGATCGAGGACTACCGCGGCCGCTTTCACGTGCCGGATGTCGAGGGGCTGCCGCGTGTGCAGGGCGGCCTGGTCGGCTATTTCGGCTATGACACCATCCGCTATATCGAGCCGCGTCTCGATGTGCCCCAGGACAAGCCGGACCCGCTCGGTACGCCCACGATCCTGCTGATGCTGTCGGACGAGGTGGTCGTCTTCGATAACCTGCGCGGCACCGCCCGGTTCATCGTCTTCGTCGAGCCGACCGAAGAGGCGCGCGTCGCCGGCGAGGCCCGCATCGACAATCTGATGAGCGATCTGCGCGGTCCGGGCACCGGTTACCCGACGCCGACGCGCGCGTTCGACGTGACGGAGAAGGACTTTGTCTCCGGGTTCACCGAGGCGGGGTACAAGGATGCCGTCGAGCGCATCAAGCGCTACATCGTCGACGGCGACGTCATGCAGGTGGTGCCGTCGCAGCGCATGACGGTGCCGTTCGCGGCCCGCCCGATCGATCTGTACCGCGCCCTGCGCTGCCTCAATCCCTCGCCCTATATGTACCTGCTGGATTTCGATGATTTCCAGGTCGTCGGGGCCTCGCCGGAGATCCTGACCCGGGTCGAGGACGAGGAGGTGACCGTGCGGCCGATCGCCGGCACGCGTCGGCGGGGCCGGGACGAGGCCGAGGATCGTGCGCTGGAGGCGGAGCTGCTCGCCGACCCGAAGGAACGGGCCGAGCATCTGATGCTGATCGATCTCGGGCGCAATGATGTCGGCCGCATCGCCGAGATCGGCTCGGTCAAACTCACCGACAACATGACGGTCGAGCGCTACTCGCACGTCATGCACATCGTCTCCAACGTGGTCGGTCGGCTGCGTCCGGGCCTCTCGGCGATCGACGTGCTGCGCGCGACCTTCCCGGCGGGCACGCTCTCGGGCGCACCGAAGATCCGCGCGCTGGAGATCATCGACGAACTGGAGCCGGTGCGCCGCGGGGTGTATTCCGGCGCGGTCGGGTACCTCGCCTGGTCGGGCGACATGGACACGGCCATCGCCATCCGCACCGCCGTGATCAAGGACGGCGAACTCCACGTCCAGGCCGGCGGCGGCATCGTCCACGACTCCGAGCCGGACGCCGAGTGGGAAGAAACCATGAACAAGGCCCGCGGCATGATCCGCGCGGTCGAACTGGCCGAGAAGGGACTCGATGCGGCCGATGGGGTGCCAGAGCGTTGATCTGAAAAATCGGTTTCTCGCCAAGACGCCAAGCGCGCCAAGGAAGGCTGGTATGAAGGATGACGAGATTGGCCGTATCGTGGTGGATGCAGCGGTTGCCGTGCATCGCGAGTTGGGGCCGGGCCTTCTGGAAACGGTCTATGAAGCGGTTATGGCCTATGAGCTGAGGGAACGCGGGCTCGCGGTTGCGAGACAGGTCCCGGTGCCGTTGCGATATCGCGGTGTCGATTTTGAAGAAGGCTTTCGGATGGATCTATCTGTTCAGGCACGGGTGATCGTTGAGTTGAAGTGCGTCGAAAGCCTGAATAATGCGCACAGGAAACAGTTGCTTACGTATCTGAGACTCACTGGGCGGCGACTCGGGTACCTTTTGAATTTCAACAGGGCGTTGATGAAAGATGGCATCGTCCGCGTCGCGAATGGCGCGGAAGAATTGCCCTGAATTCTTGGCGCGCTTGGCGTCTTGGCGAGAGATCGCCTTTCGGGCGAGGGAATCGACCATGCTGGTAATGATCGACAACTACGATTCGTTTACCTGGAACCTGGTCCAGTATCTGGGCGAGCTGGGGAGCGAGGTGGCGGTGTATCGTAACGACGAGCTGACGCTCGACGAGCTCGATGCGCTGGAGCCGGAGCTGTTGATGATCTCGCCGGGGCCGTGTACGCCCAACGAGGCGGGCATCTCGGTCGAGGCCGTGCTGCGTTTCGCCGGGCGGATCCCCATCCTCGGGGTGTGTCTGGGCCACCAGAGCATCGGCCAGGCCTACGGCGGGCGGGTCGTGCACGCGCGCGAGATCATGCACGGCAAGACGTCGCTCATTCACCACACCGATCAGGGCGTGTTCGCCGGCCTGCCGAACCCGTTCGAGGCAACGCGGTATCATTCGCTGGTGGTCGCGCGCGAAGGGCTGCCGGATTGTCTGGAGATCACCGCCTGGACCGAGAACGCGGACGGGTCCATGGACGAGATCATGGGCCTGCGCCATCGGGAACTGGCGATCGAGGGGGTGCAGTTCCATCCCGAATCGATCCTCACGCGTCACGGCCACGACCTGTTACAGAATTTCCTCGGCCGCGCGGCCGACCGGCAGAAGGAGGAGGCGCCCGCATGAATGTCCAGGAAGCGATCAAGGCCGTCACCGAGGGGCGCGATCTGAGCGCCGAAGAGATGATGGCCGTCATGCGCCAGATCATGACCGGCGAGGCCACCGATGCACAGATCGGTGGATTCCTGATCGGGCTGCGCATGAAAGGCGAGACCGTCGACGAGGTCGTCGGCGCCGCCACCGTGATGCGCGAACTCTCCAGCCGCGTGACGGCCCATGTCGATCATCTGGTCGACACCTGCGGGACCGGCGGCGACGCGGCCGGCACGTTCAACATCTCCACCGCCGCCGCGCTCGTCGCCGCGGCGGCCGGGGCCAACGTGGCCAAGCACGGCAATCGCTCGGTCTCGAGCGCCTCCGGCAGCGCCGATGTGCTCGAGGCCGCCGGGGTCAATCTCGAGCTGACGCCGGAGCAGGTCGGTCAGTGCATCGAGCGGGTGGGGATCGGCTTCCTGTTCGCGCCCGCCCATCACAAGGCGATGCGCTACGCCGTCGGGCCGCGCAAGGAGATGGCCGTGCGGACGCTGTTCAATGTCCTCGGCCCGCTGACCAATCCGGCTGGAGCGCCCAATCAGGTGATCGGGGTCTTCTCCGAGCACTGGGTAGAGCACCTTGCGCGCGTCCTCGGCGAGCTCGGCAGCCGCCATGTGATGGTCGTGCATGCCGCCGACGGCCTCGACGAGATCAGTATCGGTGCGGAAACGAAGGTCGCGGAATTCCGCGATGGTGAACTCTCGACGTACACGATCACGCCGGAGGACTTCGGCCTGCAGCGGGCGAATATCGCCCGGATCCGGGTCGGCACGCGCGACGAGAGCCTGCGCATGGTGCGTGCCTGTCTCGATAACGAGGATGGTCCGGCCCGGGACATCGTCGCTCTGAACGCCGGCGCCGCGATTTACGTGGCCGGCGTTGCGGGCACGCTCCACGAAGGGGTCGAACAGGCCAAAACCGCCATGGCGAACGGGGCCGCCCGGATCAATCTCGACGAACTGGTGCGGGTATCGAATGACTTCTGAAACCCCGGTCGCCGACACCCCGGATATTCTCCGCCGGATCCTCGCGCGCAAGGTCGAGGAGATTTCTGCTGCCGCCGAGCGCGAGCCGTTGGCGGCACTCGCCCGCCGGGCGGCGGATGCCGATGCGCCGCGCGGCCTGCGGGCCGCGCTCGCGCGCCGCATCGAGGCCGGCGAGGCGGCCGTGATCGCCGAGGTGAAGAAGGCGAGTCCGAGTCGGGGTGTACTCCGGCCCGATTTCGACCCGGCCGCGATCGGCCGCTCGTACGCGGCCGGCGGGGCCGCCGCGCTGTCGGTGCTGACCGATCGCGATTTCTTCCAGGGCGATCCGGCCCATCTGGCCGCCGCGCGTGAGGCCAGCGGTCTGCCGGTCCTGCGCAAGGACTTCGTCATCGATCCCTACCAGGTCTACGAGGCGCGGGCGATGGGCGCCGATGCCGTCCTGCTGATCGCCGCGGCCCTCGGCGATGCCGCCATGCGCGAACTGCGCGATCTGGCCGCGCACCTCGGCATGGACGCGCTGATCGAGGTGCACGACGGCGACGAACTGGAACGCGCATTGGCCCTGGAGCCGGATCTGGTCGGGATCAACAACCGCGATCTGCGCACCTTCGAGACCGACACCGCGACCACCACCCGCCTGCGCGAACGGGTGCCGGCGGATGTACTGCTGGTGACCGAGAGCGGCATCCATACCGCCGAGGACGTGTCCGGCATGCGCGCCAACGGCGTGCACGCCTTCCTGGTGGGCGAGGCCTTCATGACCGTGCCCGATCCGGGCGCGCGCCTGGCGGAGCTTTTCGGGGCCGGTCCGGGTGGTGAGCCGGAAGGGTAGAGCAACCGACGGGGGGTTCGTTATGCCTCGTCCGGGGGTTCTCGCCAAGGCGCCAAGCGCGCCAAGGGACGTGAAGAGGGATAAGAGGGTTGGCGGTGCCCCGCAGGCACTTCCCGGATTCCGGCTTCGCCTTCATCCGGACTACGGCTGTTTCATTTTTTCGCCTTTCCCTTGGCGCCCTCCGCGCCTTGGCGAGAACCCCTGACGAGGTGTGATCAACCCCGGAACGCAGGATCGCATGCAGGCGCTTTCTGGATAGAAGTGCCGGTTCAGCGGGTCCCGTGGACGACCATGGTCTTGCCGTGGGCCTCGATCAGGCCGCTGTCCTCGAGATCCTTGAGGACCCGGCCGACCATCTCGCGCGAGCAGCCGACGATCCGCGCGATCTCCTGACGGGTAATCTTGATCTGCATGCCGTCCGGGTGCGTCATCGCGTCCGGCTCGCGGGCGAGATCCAGCAGCGTGCGCGCGACGCGTCCGGCGACATCGAGGAACGCGAGGTCATGGACCTTGGCGCTGGTGCGGCGCAGGCGCTCGGCCATCTGGGCCGCGACCGCGAACAATACGTCGGGCGTGTGCTGTGACATCGCCCGGAACTGGTCGTAGTCGGCCTCGGCGAGCGTGCACTCGGTGCGCGCCGTCACCCAGGCACTGCGCTGCGTATCCTCGTCGAACATGCCCATTTCGCCGAAGAACTCACCCTCGTTGAGATACGCGAGGATGATTTCGTGGCCTTCGGCATCCTCGATACTGACGCTGACCGAGCCCTCGAGGATGTAATAGAGTACGTCCGATTCCGCGCCACCCTGAATGATGGTAGCGCGCGGCGGATACGAATGGCGGTGGCTGTGTTCCAGTAGGACCGGCAGCCAGTGGGGTTCCGCCTTGCCTGGTGAGTGCAGTGCCATGGCCGGATTCTTGACCGCCTTTGCGTGGCCTGTCAAAGATAATGGAGTACGGAGCATGCACGCGAGTGTCACCTGGGAGGGCGAGGCCCGGTTTGTCGGGCGCACCGACAGCGGCCACGCGGTGGTCATGGATGGCCCGCCGGATGCCGGTGGCCGCGACCAGGGGCCGCGCCCGATGGAGATGGTACTGCTCGGCCTCGGCGGCTGCAGCGCCTTCGACGTGGTACATATCCTCCGGCGCTCGCGCCGCACCGTGGCGGCCTGTCACGTCGAGATCGAGGCCGAGCGTGCTCCGACGGACCCGAAGGTCTTCACGGCGATCCACATGCATTTCGTCGTCAGCGGCGACGAACTGGGCGAGGACCGGGTCGCGCGTGCCGTGGAGCTGTCCGCCGAGAAATACTGCTCGGTCGCCCGCATGCTCGCCTCGACCGCGGTCATCACCCACGACTGGGAGCTGCGCCCCGAGGCATGAATCCGTCGTGCCCGGTATCGTGGGCATCATCCGCCCTCTGGTAGAATCACTGTCTTCCCGTCGCGGTCGTCGTCCCGACCGGCTTCGCCTGTCGCCCGTTTCATCCACTCAGCGGGGCGCAAGGCCGTTGCCGGCGCGATGTGGCCGCGGTGGCAGGCCGGTGGTACCGCGACGGGGCTCGGGCCGGTGGCGTGGGCCGCCGGGGTTTCAGGGTCGGTCGAAGGCGTCGCGCCGGGGACCCGCAGCCGGGGGCGTACTCTTGTCACAGCCACTCAAGCGCAATATCAGGCTTCACGGTTTCAACAACCTGACGAAGACGCTGAGCTTCAATATCCACGATATCTGCTACGCCCAGAGCGAGCAGCATCGCCGCGAGTACATCGAATATATCGATGAGGAATACAACGCCGAGCGCCTGACGGGCATTCTCGAGGATGTCGCCGCCCTGATCGGCGCCAACATCCTCAACGTCGCGCGGCAGAACTACGAGCCCCAGGGTGCCAGCGTGACGCTGCTGATCTCCGAGGAACCGGTCGCCTCCGAGGGGCTGTCCAATGCGGAATCCCCCGGGCCATTGCCGGACGCCATCGCGGGCCACCTGGACAAGAGCCATATCACGGTGCACACGTATCCGGAGAGCCATCCGGATGGCGGGATCAGCACCTTCCGGGCGGACATCGATGTCTCCACCTGCGGCCGGATTTCGCCGCTGAAGGCGCTGAACTACCTGATCCACAGTTTCGAGTCGGATATCGTGATCGTCGATTATCGGGTGCGTGGGTTTACCCGCGACGTGAAGGGCAAGAAGCACTTCATCGACCACAAAATCAACTCGATTCAGAACTATATGTCGCGGGATACCAGGGAGCGGTATCAGATGTTCGACGTGAACGTGTATCAGGAGAACCTCTTCCACACGAAGATGGTCCTGAGCGAGTTCGATCTGAACGATTACCTGTTCGGCGCCGGGAAGGAGGAGTTGCCGCCGAAGGAGCTGCGCAAGGTGGAGCAGCAGGTGCGTCGGGAAATGGCCGAGATCTTCTATGGGCGCAATCTCGGCCGCAGCCTCAAGCCCTGAGCGCGCCGGGACCCGGAAAAACCGGGGGGCCGAGGCCCCCTCCGCAATCTTCTTATGGTTATGTCTCGCGTCGCTGACGCGCTTATTGTTTATTGTTGTTGTTGTCCGTTCAGGCTGCGCCCGGGCGCGCCTGATCATGTTCCCGGCCCGTAACCCCGGATTCGGGGAGCCGGCCGGGTGGAGGCGCCCGCCGAGGCGCCGAATGGCGCTCGTTGTAGCAACCTCGCGGTCGCGATGCAAATCCGGGGTGGTGCTTGTATGGGGCGCCGCTCCTGGGTAAAATCGCGCCCCTTTCGGCGGGCCGGGACCCGGCGCCGCCCAGCAGATCGTCCGGAGTAGTCGATGAAGACCTTCAGCGCGAAGCCCGAGGAAGTCCGGCGGGACTGGTACGTGGTCGATGCCAGCGGCAAGACGCTGGGCCGGCTCGCGACCGAAATCGCCCGGCGCCTGCGCGGCAAGCACAAGCCGGAATACACGCCGCACGTCGATACCGGCGACTACATCGTGGTCGTCAACGCCGACAAGGTGCACGTCAGTGGCCGCAAGGAATCTGACAAGTACTACCATCGGTGGACCGGTTACGTCGGCAACCTGAAGTCCGAGCCGCTCAACAAGCTGCGCCAGCGCAAGCCGGAACGCATCATCGAGTACGCGGTCAAGGGGATGCTCCCGCGCAACCCGCTCGGCCGTTCGATGTTCCGCAAGCTCAAGGTGTATCCGGGCCCCGAGCACCGGCACCAGGCCCAGCAACCGCAGCCGCTTGATATCTGAGCGTCGCGGTCAGCCAACGAGGAAGAAGCAGCATGCAGCAGCAGTATTACGGTACCGGCCGTCGCAAGACCTCCAGCGCGCGCGTATTCATGCGCCCCGGCTCCGGTGACATCACCGTCAACGGTCGCCCGGTGGACGAATTCTTCGGTCGCGAGACGGCCCGGATGATCGTGCGCCAGCCGCTCGAGGCCGCCGAGGTGCAGAGCCGCTTCGACTTCCATATCACCGTCGAAGGCGGTGGTGGCAGCGGTCAGGCCGGCGCGATCCGCATGGGCGTCGCCCGCGCGCTCGTCTCCTACGAGGAAGATCTGCGCGGTGTGCTCCGTCAGGGTGGTTATCTGACCCGCGACGACCGCAAGGTCGAGCGCAAGAAGATCGGCCTGCGCAAGGCCCGCCGCGCGACTCAGTACTCCAAGCGCTGAGGTCGTCCGGTTGCCCATGCCCTGCGAATTTTCGTAGGGTATGGGTTCAGACAACTGGGGGATCGTCTAGCGGTAGGACTACGGACTCTGACTCCGTCAACCCAGGTTCGAATCCTGGTCCCCCAGCCACATCGCGAAAACGCCGCATCCGGTCAGCCCGGGTGCGGCGTTTTTCGTTCCCGACAGGGTCGCGGTTCAAGTACCGGTTTGGCGCAGACGTCAGCGGATGCGTTCGATGCCGTCGGGGCCGGCGATGAGGATCTCGTCGGCGGGGCGCAGGGCGAAGATGCCGTTGGAGACGACGCCGGGGATGTCGTTGATGCGGCGCTCGATCTCGATCGGCGCCATGATCTCGAGGTTGTGGACGTCGAGGATCACGTTGCCATTGTCGGTCGTCACGCCGCTGCGCAGCTCGGGCTGACCGCCCAGGCGGGTCAGCTGGCGGGCGACGAACGAGCGCGCCATCGGGATGACCTCCACCGGCAGCGGGAAACGGCCGAGCCAGTCGACGCGCTTGCTCTGGTCGACGATGCACACGAAATGGCGACTCGCCCCGGCGACGATCTTCTCGCGCGTCAGCGCGCCGCCACCGCCCTTGATCAGGGCCCGATGGGTCGTGAACTCGTCGGCGCCGTCGACATAGAGCGGCAGATCCCCCGTGTCGTTCAGTTCGAGTACGGGGATGTGATGGGCACGAAGGCGTTCGGCGCTGGCCTCGGAACTGGCGACCGCACCCTCGATCCGGGCGGCCATGCCGGCCAGTGCATCGATGAAGTGATTGACCGTCGAGCCGGTGCCGACGCCGACGATCATGTCGTCGGTCACGAATTCGAGCGCGGCCTCGGCGGCCTGGCGTTTGGCATCGTCCTGGGACATCGATCGACTCTCCGCGGTTCGGGTTAGTAAGTGTAGCGGTCACCCGCAGGGCCGCAAACCCCGCGACCCTGTTCAATTTCGATCCACGTTGCTACCTTGGCGGGCTTATGGACAAATACATCGAAAAAATCCTCTCCGCGCGCGTCTACGACGTCGCGATCGAATCGCCGCTCGAGGAAGCCCCGGCGCTCTCCCGTCGCCTCGGCAACCGCATCCTGCTCAAGCGCGAGGACATGCAGAGCATCTTCTCGTTCAAGCTGCGCGGGGCCTATAACCGGATCTGGCAACTGAGCCGGCAGCAGAAACTCGAAGGGGTGACCTGTTCGTCGGCCGGCAACCATGCCCAGGGCGTCGCGCTGGCCGCGAAAAAGCTCGGCCTCAAGGCCATGATCGTGATGCCGCGCACGACCCCGCAGATCAAGGTCGATGCGGTGAAGGCGCTGGGCGGTCGCGCGATCCTGCATGGCGATGCCTACGACGAGGCCTACGCGCACGCCTGTGAGATCGAGCAGGAATACGGCTATCCATTCATCCATCCCTACGATCACCCGGATACGATCGCCGGGCAGGGGACCGTCGGCATGGAACTCTGCCGCCAGTTCGGCGACGATCTCCACGCCGTGTTCGTGCCGGTTGGTGGTGGCGGCCTGATTACCGGTATCGCCGCGTTCATGAAGTACCTGCGGCCGGAGACGAAGATCATCGGCGTCGAGCCGGAGGATGCCGCCTCGATGTCCGTCTCGCTCGAGCGGGGGCGGCGTACCCGCCTCAAACACGTCGGCATCTTCGCCGATGGCGTCGCCGTGGCCTGTCCAGGCAAGGAGACCTTCCGTCTCGCCCGCAAGTATGTCGATGAGATCGTTACCGTCTCCACCGACGAGATCTGCGCGGCGATCAAGGATGTCTTTGGCGACACTCGCACGTTGACCGAGCCGGCTGGTGCGCTGGGCGTCGCCGGGATGAAGCGCTATGTCGAGCGCGAAGGGCTGAGCGACGCCAACATGATCCCGGTGATCTGCGGCGCCAACATCAATTTCGATCGCCTGCGCCACGTGGCCGAGCGCGCGGAACTGGGCGAGCACCGGGAGGTACTGTTCGCGGCCACGCTGCCCGAGCGCCCGGGCGCCTTCCGCAAATTCTGCAATGCCCTCGGCAAGCGCTCGGTCACGGAGTTCAACTACCGCTATGCCGATACCGAGCGGGCCCACGTCTTCGTCGGCGTACAGACGCGTGGCGGCGACGACGAACGCCAGGCGATCCTCGACGACCTGCGCGGCAAGGGCTACGAAATCCTCGACATGACCGACAACGAGATGGCCAAGCTCCACATACGCTATCTCGTCGGCGGGCATACGAACGGACTGGTGCCCAACGAGCGCGTGCTGCGGTTCGAATTCCCCGAACGGCCCGGGGCGCTGCAGAATTTCCTCGATGGCATGGGGCGTGGCTGGAACATCTCGCTGTTCCACTACCGTAACCATGGCGCCGCCTACGGTCGCGTTCTGGCCGGGATGCAGGTGCCGGAGGAAGACGGCAAGGCGTTCCGGAAATTCCTCGATGATCTCGGGTATTTCTGGGAGGAGGAGTCGGACAACTCGGCCTATCAGACTTTTCTGCGCTGATCGCGGGGCGATCGTCGGCGCGGCGCGTCGGATGCCCTGGCGATCCAGCGGGCTGCGTGTTTTTCTTTTTTGAAACGTGGTTCGGGTTTCGCCCGCTGGCCGCGGGCGACCTCCTTTCTTTTGCGTGAAAAGAAAGGAGGCAAAGAAAGCACGCCCTGACTGGCGCGCCCCGCCCGATATTCCGGTTCACCGAGGCTGTGGCTCGCGCCAGCCGGTGCGGTGAGCAGATCGGCGGCGGGTTCCGGCAAAGGAATATCGGGCGGGGTCCCCTGTGCTTCTCGCGTTGGCCGGGGCGCGCAGACGGCACGTCCGTGTGCCGACTGCGCGGACCTGGCGTCCTGCCAGGTCCCCCTTCGGGGCCTGTTCCGGCCAACCCTGCGATGCTCGGCGCGCCAGACGGGGAGGAAAACCCCATCATCCAGCGCCCTGCGAGACGGGGTCGGCCGTGTTGGTTTTGACTTCCTCTCCCCTTCGAGGTCGCCGAGCACGGGGGTGGGCAGCGGATCAGTCCGGCGCGCCAGCGCCGGATGGCCGCAGGGATGCGGCCATGCCGCCGTCAGGCCATGGACGGCCTGTCGGCGGCACCCGCTGCCCGCCCCCGCGCGCAGGGGACCCCGCCGCTGTTCCTGGCAATTGGCAGCAAACCCGATCGGTAACGAGGCGGTCGTCTACACGGCTACGATGAATGCGGGCGAAAACAGCGGCGGGGCGACCTCGTTCGGGCACGCTTTCTTTGGTTTCTTTCTTTTCGTGCAAAAGAAAGAAACTCGCCCGCGACCAGCGGGCGAAACCCGAACCACGTAACCGCACGGAAACCGGACAAACCGTCAGGAGAGCTACTCCAGCCCGAGAATAAACTCCCACTGCTCCTCGGTGACGGGCATCACCGACAACCGATTCCCCTTGCGCACCAGCGGAAACTCCTCGAGTTCCGGCCGATCCGCGAGGCCCTTCAGTTCGGTCAGCGTGATCGTGCGTGAGAATTTGCGCACGAGTTTCACGTCCACCATATACCAGCGCGGATTGTCCGGATCGCTCTTCGGATCGTAATGCGGGTCTTCGGGATCGAAGGCCGTATGGTCCGGGTAGCCTTCGCGGGCGATCTCGACGATCCCGACGATGCCGGGTTCTTTCGTGTTCGAGTGGTAGAAGAACCCGAGTTCCCCTTTCTTCATGCGGTCGCGCATGAAATTGCGTGCCTGGTAGTTGCGCACGCCGTCCCAGTGATCGGTCTGCCCGGGCTGTGCCGCGAGGTCGTCGATACCGAATACGTCGGGTTCCGATTTGAACAGCCAGCAGGTCATCGGGCGCGTCTCATACAGGAAGGGGGCACACAATACCGGCCGTCCCGGGGGACGGCCGGCCGCGGTCTGCGCCGAGCGCGGCTGCTCAGCCGGTCTCGGCTTCCTCGTGTGCCGCGTGGAGCGCGTTGAACGGCCGCCAGACCCGCTCCTCGGTGGCGACCATGCGGGTCGCGACGTCCCACGGGTGGGGCGGAATATGGCCGGTATGCTGGAACTCGTGGGCGGCGCCGATGAGGCAGGGTCTGGCCGCGTCCGGCTCCTCATTGAGGAATGCGAACGTGCGGTCGTAGAAACCGCCGCCCATGCCGAGTCGATGGCCGTCGCCGTCGAACACGACGAGCGGCACGACCACGATATCCAGATCGCGTGGCGAGACGAGCTGATCCGGCGGCACGTCCGGTTCCGGGATGCCGAAGCGATTGTCCTTCATCGGCATGTCCTTCTCGTAGGGCGCGAACATCATGGTGTCGCCGTCGACGATGACCGGCAGATACACGTGCTTGTTGTAGCGCACCGCCTGATCGATGAACGGCCGGGTGTCCATCTCGCCCTTGACCGGCCAGTAGGCCGCGATGTGGAGCGCGTGGTGAAACTCCGGCGTCGATTCGAGCAGCAGCGTCATGTCGCGCGCGGCCGCGCGCAGCTGCTGTTTGCTCAGCGCATTGCGCTGCTCGATCACGTACTGGCGCAGTACTTCGCGTTGTTGGTCGATGTCCTGGCTCATTGTAGTCCTCGTATCCTGGGACGTCTGTGTAAAGGTGGGCACGAACCGCGCATGCCGTTGCTCGCCTTTGACCTTGAACCGGCGGTTCAAGTGGGGAGGGTTGGAGGGAATCAGGCTTTCCGCACGTGGGCGGACATGCTCAACAACCGCTGCCAAACGAATCCCCGGGGTGTTGCTTAGGTTCAAGGGTATAACCCGGCGAACTGACGTACATCGCAGAACGTGCCCCCAACTCGTGAAACCCCTGGTGGAACACCGCGCCCGCGGCGCTCGACCAGAGACTCCGTTGATTCGGGACGCTCAGGCTTCCCCGTGCTCGTCCAGTGCGGCGCCGACCCGATCCTCGAGCGTGGCGACCTGGTCGCGCACGCGCTCACAGGTCTCCTGCGTCTCCCGGAGCTCAAGCAGTTCATGGGCCATGTTCAGGGCCGTCATGACTGCGATCCGGTCGGTCCCGATCACGTTGCCGCGCCCCCGGATCTCCTTCATCCGGTCGTTTACGATCCCGGCCGCGGCCATCAGATCGTCACGTTCTTCCTCCCGGCAGGCGATCTGGTACTCGCGGTCCAGGATCTTGACCGTGACCTGCACGGCTTCACCCGCCATCAGGAATTCTCCATCGCCTTGAGTCGGGAGATCATCGCCTCGACGCGGGCGCGCGCCTGCTCGTTTTTCTCGATCAGCTGGGCGCGTTCGCTCGACAGCGACTCCTGCTGCCGGCGCAGGGACTGGTTCTCCGTGCGCAGTCGCTCGCACAGCGCCACGAGATCCTCGATCTGGCGCGCAAGCGCATTTACGCGGGCTTCCGCGTCCCGGGCGACCTCCTGACTCATGGCCGGAATACTAGGCTCCGCCCCCGGACTGGTCAAATACCCCTGCGGGCCTCCGCGCTGACGCGCCCGCGTTTTGATCGGCCTGTCGTTGCCCGTGCCGCGCGCGCTCGCCGCGGGCCACCGCCGAGGGTCCCGGGAGTGATAGAATCCCGCCTCCGCAATTCGCCCGATGAGGCCTCTCGATCATGACGCTGCCGGCATGCAACGAAACCGAAAACCGCCTGCGCGCACTTGGCGCCACCGCCTCGGCACCGCAGTGCCACGGCGTGCTCTGTGGTCTGCTCGCGGCCGGGGATGCCGACGCCCGCGAAACATGGCTGGCAGAGACCATCGGGGAGGAAACGCCGGGGGCCGAAATCGACGAGCTGTACGAGACCACGCTGCAGCAGTTGGACGACCCGGAATTCGGCCTCGATCTGTTGCTGCCGGGAGACGATGAGGCGGACCTTGCCGAGCGCACGCGCGCGCTGGCCGACTGGGCCGGCGGTTTCACCTTCGGGATCGCCTGTGCCGGACGCGCGCCGGAGGATTTGCCGGCGGAGGTCGCCGAATTCGTGCGTGACGCGGCCGAAGTGGCGGCGCTGACCGACGGCGACGAGGAAGAGGGCGACGAGGCGGATTACGCCGAGGTCGTCGAGTACCTGCGCGCGGGAACGCTGCTGACCCGCACCGAATGCCGCTCCCGTCCGGCGCCCGACGGTGATCGCGATGAGGAAGATGCCAACGCTCCGTACGACCCGGACGATCCCGACGGGCTCGTCGGGTAAACCGGCCGGCTGCCGCCGAGGTGCCGATTCCGTTATGATCGGCCCACCAACGCCGGGCGCCACGGGTCCGGCGACCGCAACTTACATTTCAGCGGGTGAGGTCTCATGCCTGGAACCGTCCGCAGGATCATCGACCGGATCAAGGATCAACGCTCGTCCGGCAATTCGGTTGTCGCACTGACCGTCGAGACGCGCCTCGTGCTGCAGGGGTTCGACCCGCAGCGTTTCGAGTACGACACCCCGGATGACCCCGGTCGCCTCGCGCGGATCGAGGAGATCGCCGGCGAGATGGGAGTCGAGATCGCCGATCTCATGGCCGCGGCCGATGCCGAGCCGGATCCCGAGGTCGCGCCGGCACCGCCGCCTTCGGCGCACGAGACGCTCGGTGGCGACAGCCTGAGCCAGTCCGCCCAGGATGCGGCCCGCGCCGCCGGCATCGGCCGCGATGCGGCGGGCGGCGGTACCCGAGCCGGTGCCGCGGATGTGCCCGAGGATCACCCGTTGCGGGAGTTTCGGCGGATCGCGGACGAGGCCCTTGCCGAAGCCGGCGAGGTCGACGGCGGATCCCGGAGCGGCGCCTCGTTCCCGGTGCTCGTGAAATCGAGCCTCCTCATCGGTCTGTACTCGATCACGTCCGACCGGGTGTTCTGCGACCTGCTCCGCTATAACTCGCTGTTTACGTGGTTTCTCGGGATTACCGCCGCGCAGGCGGATTTCGATCCCGAGGCCTTCGCGGCCGATCGCGAAGAGGCGCTGGCGACGTCGGCCGCGCACGCGTTCTTCGACCGGATCGTTCTCGAGGGCGGGCGCCACAAGCTCTTCTCGCGCAATCGTCTCCAGCCGAACGGCCGGCAGATCAAGGGCTGGATGTCGCAGCGCGCCGGCGCCTGACCGCTTCGACCGCCGGGCGCCGGCCCGCCCGGGCGCGTGTTCGTGTCCCGGTCGCGCGCCCGGACGTCACGCCCGCGCGATCGCGCATCAACGGATTCGAGGTTCCCGATGGATACCCAGGAGTACGCCCGCCGCCGCCGTGCACTGATGCGGATGATGGGGGACGATGCGATCGCCATCCTCCCGGCCGCGCCCCATGCCGTACGCAATCGTGATGTCGAGTATCCGTATCGGCAGGATTCCGATCTGCTGTACCTGACCGGGTTCCCCGAGCCCGAGGCGGTAGCGGTCCTGGTCCCGGGCCGTGACCACGGCGAATTCGTGCTGTTCACGCGCGAACGCGACCCCGACCGCGAGGTCTGGAACGGCCGGCGCGCAGGGATCGATGGCGCGATCGAGCACTGGGGGGCGGACGACGCGTTCCCGATCGGCGATATCGACGACATCCTGCCGGGCCTGATCGAGGGCCGCGGCCGCGTCTTCTGCACCATGGGGCGCTACGCGGACTTCGACCGGCGGGTGATGCAGTGGGTCAACGAGGTGCGCGGCCGCGCCCGCTCGGGCGGTCACGCGCCGAACGAGTTCATCGCCCTCGATTACTTCCTCCACGACATGCGGCTGTTCAAGAGCCGCGATGAACTGCGCGCGATGCGCCGTGCGGCGAAGATCTCCATGGCGGCGCACGAGCGGGCAATGAAGACGTGCCGTCCGGGGCTCCACGAATACGCCCTGGAGGCCGAGTTCTGGCATGAGTTCCGGCGCAACGGCGCCGAGCCCGCGTACGGGCTGATCGTCGGCGGCGGTCGCAACGCCTGCATACTGCACTACGTCGAGAACGCCGACGCGCTGCGTGACGGCGATCTCGTCCTGATCGACGCCGGCTGCGAGAGCGACGGGTACGCCGCCGATATTACCCGCACTTTCCCGGTCAACGGCCGCTTCACCGAGGCCCAGCGCGCCGTCTACGATATCGTCCTGGAGGCCCAGCACGCGGCGCTCGCGCGCTGCGAGCCGGGGCGGCACTGGAATGAACCGCACGAGGCCGCACTGGCCGTGCTGGCGCAGGGCATGGTCGACCTCGGTCTGCTCGAAGGCCCGGCCGACGCGCGCATCGAGGATGAGAGTTACAAGCGCTTTTTCATGCACCGCACCGGGCATTGGCTGGGCATGGATGTGCACGATGTCGGCGACTACAAGGTGGATGGGGACTGGCGCGAACTCGAGCCCGGCATGTGCCTGACCATCGAGCCGGGCCTCTATATCCAGGCCGCCGACGACGTGCCGGCCCATCTGCACGATATCGGCGTGCGCATCGAGGACGACGTACTCATCACGAAAGACGGCAGCGAGAACCTGACCGATGGCCTGCCCAAGGCCGCGGACGACATCGAGGCAATGATGCGTGGCTGAACCGCACGCCAGTCCGGATATCGTCATCGTCGGGGGCGGGCCGGCCGGCGCCGCGCTGGCCATCGCCCTCGCCGATGGTGCGCGCGCGATCACCGTGATCGAGGCGCGGGCCACGCCGCCGGGCGGGGACACCCGGGCGACCGCGCTGTCCGAGAGTTCCGTGCGGCTGCTCGATGCACTCGGGGTCTGGCCGACGCTGGCCGGTGACGCCGTACCCATCCACACGGTCGAGGTGTCGCAGCAGGGTCACTACGGTCGTACCCGACTGCGCGCGGAAGATCAGGGCGTACGCGCACTCGGCCAGGTCGTTGCCTACGACGCCCTGGCGCACGGACTGGCCGAGCGCGCGCGCGCCGCACCGGGTGTCGAATGGCTGGCCCCGGCGACCGTTGCGGACATCGATCAGGACACCGACGGCATCCGCCTCGCGATCGATGGCCCCGACGGCCATACCGAAAGAAGGGCGCGTCTGGCCGTCGCCGCCGACGGCACGCGCTCGCGGCTGCGCGACCAGCTCGGTATCGGTGTCCGCGAATACGACTACGGCCAGACCGCCCTGCTGTTGCCGCTCGATACCGGCGGCGATCCGAACACGGGCTACGAGCGGTTTACCGACGAGGGGCCGATGGCGCTGCTGCCGGCCGGCGGCCGACGCCGGACGCTGATCTGGACGTTGCCCCCCGACCGCGCCGAGGACATGGCCGCGCTGGCGCCGGGCCGGATCGCCGAGCGCGTCGCGGCGCGGCTGGGCCGCAGTTTCGGCCCGATCGTCCCGCACGGGCCCCCCGCGGCCTGGCCGCTGAAGCGCGTCGAGGCGGAGCGCGGCTACGAGGGGCGCGTCGTGCTGCTCGGCAATGCCGCGCGCACCCTGCACCCGGTCGGTGCCCAGGGCTTCAATCTCGCGCTGCGTGACGTCTGCGGGCTCGCCGCCGCGCTCGAAAGCGCCCGCGATCCCGGCGATGACGAGACCCTTGCCGCCTGGTCGCGCGCACGACGGGCGGATCGCTGGCGGACACGGCTGTTCACCGACGTGCTGGCGCGCGGGTTCGTCCGTGGCGGGCGTGGTCTCGGTGCCGTGCGCGCCGGCGCCCTGCTCGGGCTGGATTCCTGCAGCGTCGCCCGCGACGGGCTGGCCGCGCAGACGATGGGTCTGCTCGGCGGGCTGCCGCGGGTCGGCAACTGGCACCTGGAGCGGCGTCCATGATTGCGCGCGATGCCCGCGAAATCGCGATCGTCGGTGCGGGCGCCGTGGGCGCCGCGCTGGCCCTGGCGCTGGCCCGTGCCGGTCACCGCGTCACCATCGTCGACGGCCGTTCGGGGCCCGCGGCGGCGCCGGGCGAGGCCTATGGCGAATTCGTCGTCTCCCTGAATCTCGCCAGCATCGCCTTCCTGCGCTCGATCGGTGTCTGGCCGGCGATCCATGCCAGCCGCGTGAGCCCGTATGGCGGCATGACCCTGTGGGATGAGGGCGGCACCGGTGCGACGCGTTTCGACAGCGCCGAGGTGGGCGAGCCGGCGCTCGGCTGTTTCGTCGAGGCGGCACTGCTGGAAGCCCGCCTGCACGAGGCGCTGGCGGCGTACCCGGGCGTGACCCGGCTCTGGGGGCGGCGCGCGACCGGCCTGCGGGTCGCGCACGATGGCGCTTCGCTGACGCTCGATGATGCGGCGACGATCAACGCCGACCTGGTGATCGGCGCCGACGGCGGCCGCTCCATGATGCGCCAACTCGCCGATATCGGCGTTGAACGCTTCGACTATGGCCAGCGTGCGATCGTCTGCAACTTCGCGACCGAGCGCGCCCACGGCGCCGTGGCCCGCCAGCGTTTCATGCAGGGTGGTCCGGTCGCGATGCTGCCGCTGGCCGACGGGCGCTGTTCGCTGGCGTGGTTCCGGCCCGAGGCGGAAGCCGAGCGGCTGGTCGAACTCGATGACGCGGCGTTCACCGAAGCCCTGTCGGAGGCGACCGATTACGCCCTTGGCGCGGTGACCGCCGCGACCCGGCGGCGGGCATTCCCGATTGTCCGCCGGCATGCGGTGCGCTATGTCGCCGAGCGCTTCGCGCTGGTCGGCGATGCGGCCCATACGATCCATCCCCAGGCCGGCCAGGGGCTGAATCTCGGGCTCATGGACGCCGCCGCACTGGCCGAGGCGATCGGCCGCGGGGGCGATCCGGGAGCGGAACGCGTTTTGCGTTACTATGCGCGCTGGCGGCGCTGGCACAATACCTCGGTCATGCATGCGATGGACGTCTTCCATCGCGGTTTCGCGCAGCCGGTGCCGGTGCCGGGCGCACTGCGCGGCCTCGGCCTGGCGGCGGCGGACCGTGCCGGGCCGGCCAAACGCCTGATCCTCCGTCACGGCGCGGGTCTTGCGGGGGATCTGCCGCGCAGCGCGCGGCCGGTCGGTGGCTATGGGATCGGACCCTGAGGGACGTCGGGGTTGCGTGGCATGGACAGCCGGACTTGAATCGGTTCAAAGTACCTGGGCCCTGCCGGTTGCGACCGGATCGGCCCGATCGGCTTTGGTAAGCGGGAGCATCATGGCGAAACGCACAGCACTCTTCGAACGTCATCGCGATGCCGGCGCGAAACTGGTCGACTTCGCCGGCTGGGATATGCCACTGCATTACGGTTCCCAGCTCGCCGAGCATAGGGCCGTGCGCGAAAGCGCGGGCATGTTCGACGTCTCGCACATGACCCAGGTCGATCTCGACGCCGATGATGCCGAGGACTTCCTGCGCTACGTCTGTGCCAATGACGCGGCGCGCCTTGCCGACGGCGGCGCCATCTATACCTGCCTGCTCAATCGCCGCGCCGGCGTCATCGACGACGGCATCGCCTACCGCTTCCAGGCCGGTCATTATCGGCTCGTGATCAATTCGGCGACGCGCGCGAAAGACCTCGATTGGCTGCGCGGTCTGGCCGAGAATTATCAGGTCGAACCATGGGAGCGCTGCGATCTGAGCATGATCGCGATTCAGGGCCCCGAAGCGCGCGAACGGGCCCGTGGGCCGATCGCGCAGGTGCTGGGCGAGGAGATCGTCGCCGCGGCGGATGGCCTGCGTCGGTTCCAGGTCACGACCCCCGAGCGCAGCCGCGTGGCCCGGACCGGTTATACCGGCGAAGACGGTTACGAGGTCATGCTGCCGAAGGACAAGGCACCGGCCCTCTGGGACGCCCTGATCGAGGCCGGTGTCGCGCCGGCCGGTCTCGGCGCCCGCGACACGCTCCGGCTCGAGGCCGGTCTCGCGCTGTACGGGCACGAGATGGACGAAGATACGACGCCGCTTGAAGCGGGGCTTGGCTGGACCATCGCCTGGGACCCCGCCGAGCGCGACTTCATCGGCCGCGAGGCGCTCGCGAAGCAGCGCGAGGCGGGCGCCGACCAGGTCCTGGTGGGCCTGTTGCCGGAGGGCCGCGCGGTCCCGCGCGAGGGGCAGGTGGTGCACACGGATGCCGGTGAAGGCGTCGTCACCAGTGGCGGTTTCGCGCCGACCCTGGAGCGGTCGATCGCGCTCGCCCGGGTGCCGGCCGGCTCCGGTGGCGACTGCGAGATCGAGATTCGCAAACGGCGGGTGCCGGCGCAGGTCGTCGATTACCCGTTTGTTCGTAAAGGCAAGCCCGCCGTCTGAGCGCGGCGACCCTGTCAAAGGGAGAGCAGTCCATGAGCGAAGTACCGAGTGATCTGAAATACACCCGCGCCCACGAGTGGCTCCGTCTCGAGGACGACTCCGTGGTGACGATCGGCATTACCGATCACGCCCAGGCGCAGTTGGGTGACCTGGTGTTCGTCGAGGTACCGGAAACCGGTTCGAGCCTGGGTGCCGGCGATGCCGCCGCCGTGGTCGAATCGGTCAAGGCGGCCTCGGATGTCTATGCACCGGTCGCCGGTGAGGTGGTCGGCGCCAACGAGCAGCTCGACGAAAGCCCGGAACTGGTCAACAACGACCCGTTCGGCGAGGGCTGGATCTATAAGCTGCGGGTCGAGAATCCGGCGGCCCTGGACGAATTGATGAGCGCGGCCGATTACGAGGCCTTCGCCGAGTCCGAAGAAGACTGAGGAGGCGACAGCCGACGTGCCTTTTATTCCCCATACCGAGACCGACGTCCGCAGCATGCTCGACG
Organism: Halofilum sp. (in: g-proteobacteria); assembly: GCA_034520925.1. Classification (GTDB taxonomy): domain Bacteria; phylum Pseudomonadota; class Gammaproteobacteria; order XJ16; family Halofilaceae; genus Halofilum. Next base: position 24,370 of record JAXHNC010000011.1, read on the forward strand.
CGATCGGCGTCGAGGATATCGACGGCCTGTTCGACGAGATCGCGGGCGGGCTCCGTGCCGGTGAACTCGAGGGTGTGCCGGAAGGCATGCCGGAGATGGCGGTCAATCGTCTGATGGAGCGCCGGGCGGCGCAGGAAGGTCGCCCGCTTTGTTTCCTCGGCGCCGGTGCCTATCCGCACCATATCCCGCAGGCCATCTGGCAGCTCACCACCCGCGGCGAGTTCTACAGCGCCTATACGCCGTATCAGGCGGAGGCGAGCCAGGGCACGCTCCAGGTGACCTACGAGTTCCAGTCCATGATGGCCGAACTCACGGGCATGGAAGTGTCCAACGCCTCGCTCTACGACGGCGGTTCGGCGCTCGCCGAGGCGATCCTCATGGCCGTGCGCGGCAACCGCAAGGCGAAGTCGAAGCGCGTGATCGTGCCGCGTGCGGTGCATCCGCATTATCGCGACGCGACGCGCACGATCGTGCGTAACCAGGGGATCGAACTGGTCGAGGCGGATTTCGACCGGAGCACCGGGACGACGCCGCTCGAGCAGCTCGACGCCGCGCTCGGTGACGAAGCGGTCGCCGCCGTGGTCATCCCGCAGCCGAACTTCTTCGGTCGTCTGGAGGATGTCGACGCGCTGACCGACCGGGCCCACGAATGCGGCGCCCAGGTGATCGCGGTCGCCAACCCGACCGCGCTGGCGCTGCTGAGCCCACCGGGGCAGTGGGGTGCCAAGGGTGTCGACATCGTCGTCGGCGAGGGGCAGCCGCTGGGCATCCCGCTGTCCGCGGGCGGGCCGTATGTCGGTTTCCTCTGCACCCGCAAAAACCTCGCCCGCCAGATGCCGGGGCGCGTGGTCGGCCGCACGGTCGATGCCGAGGGCAACACCGGTTACGTCATGACCCTGCGGGCGCGGGAACAGGATATCCGCCGCTCCAAGGCGACCTCGAATATCTGCACCAACCAGGGCCTGATGGTCACGGCGGCGACGCTGTACATGTCCATTATGGGGCCCGAGGGCTTCGAGCGCGTCGCACGGCACTGCCACGCCAACGCCCGCGCGCTGCGCGACGAACTCTGCGCGATCGATGGCGTCAGCGCCGCCTTCGACGGGCCGTTCTTCCATGAGTTCGTACTGCGCATCGACGGCCGCCCGGTGACCGACGTACTCGGCGACCTTGCCGGCGAGGACATCCTCGGCGGACTCGCGCTGGAACCGTATTACGACGACCTTGGCGACGCGATGCTCGTCTGCGCGACGGAACTGCACGGCGAAGACGAGCGCAGGGCATTCGCCGAAGCGCTGGCCCGCGCGGTCGCGTAGACCCGAACCCGCAGCGACCGGGACACCGTGGCCGCTCTGGCCGCCGCCCGGTCAACACTGATCGGAAACTGTTGCCATGACCGAACTGATCTTCGACCACTCGCATCCCGGACGCAGCAACGGCGCGCAGATGCTGCCGCCGGCGCCGGAGCCGGACGATCTGCCGGAGGCCCTGCGCCGGTCCGAACGTCCGCGCTGGCCCGAGGTCTCCGAGCTCCAGGCGGTGCGCCACTACACGCGCCTGTCGCAGCTCAACTTCTCCATCGACACGCACGTGTACCCGCTCGGCTCGTGCACGATGAAGCACAACCCGCGCGCCTGTAACGCGCTCGCGATGCTGCCCGGCTTTCTGGAGCGCCATCCGCTGGCGCCGCCGGAAGCGGGGCAGGGCTACCTCGCCTGCATGTACGACCTGCAGAACATCCTCGCCGAAGTCACCGGCATGCGCGGCGTCTCGCTCGCCCCGGCGGCGGGTGCCCAGGGCGAGTTCGCCGGCGTTTCGATGATCCGCGCGTATCACGACGCCCGCGGCGACACCGAGCGCAGCGAGATCCTGGTACCGGACGCGGCCCACGGCACGAATCCCGCTTCCGCCAGCATGTGCGGTTACAAGGCCCGCGAGCTGCCGACCGACGAGGAGGGCGACGTCGATCTCGACGCCCTGCGCGACGCGGTGGGTCCGCAGACCGCCGGGATCATGCTGACCAATCCCTCCACGGTGGGCGTGTTCGAGCGCAACATCGAGGAGATGGCGACCATCGTCCATGAGGCCGGCGGCCTGCTGTATTACGACGGCGCCAACCTCAATGCCATCCTGGGCAAGGTGCGCCCGGGCGACATGGGCTTCGACGTCATCCACCTGAACCTGCACAAGACCTTCTCCACCCCCCATGGCGGCGGCGGTCCCGGCGCCGGCCCGGTCGGGGTGCGCGAGAACCTGCTGCCGTATCTGCCGACGCCCATGGTGGCCGAGGAAGACGGCCGTTACGTCTGGCGCACCGAGGCCGACTGCCCGGACACCATCGGCCGGATGACCGCGTTCGCCGGTAACGCCGGCGTCCTGCTGCGGGCCTACGTCTACATCCGCATGCTCGGCCGCCGCGGCATGGAGCGCGTCGCCGAGTACGCGACGCTGAATGCCAACTACCTGATGACGCGGCTGCGCGAGGCCGGCTTCGAGGTCGCGTTCCCGAAGCGGCGCGCGAGCCACGAATTCATCGTCACGCTCAAGCGCGAGCACGATCAGTACGGCATCTCGGCCATGGACTTCGCCAAGCGCATGCTCGATTACGGCTTCCACGCGCCGACCATGTATTTCCCGCTGCTGGTACCCGAGTGTCTGCTGATCGAGCCGACCGAGACCGAGGCCAAGGAGGACCTGGATCGTCTGGTCGAGGTCTTCACGACGATCCGCGAAGAGGCCGAGAACAATCCGGAGCTCCTGCGGACCGCGCCGCACACGCTGCCGCTGCGCCGCCTCGACGAGGTCCGTGCCGCGCGCGATCTGCATCTGCGCTGGTCGCCGGAAGATTCGGAACCCGCCACCGGCACCGAGGGCTGAACCGGATCAGAGGCAGGTTCTGTCACACGGGGGACATCCGGCCGTCGCATGATTCGAGCGGTCCTTGCGGCGGCCCGGTCGCCGGTGTACCTCTACTGCCTCGAAGGGAATCCCGCCATGAAACCGGGCTACACCGGGATCAAGCGTATCGTCCATGCCACGCGTTTCTCGCTGCAGGGGCTCGGTGCCTGCTGGCGTCACGAATCGGCCTTTCGTCAGGAAGTGATCCTGACCGCGATCCTCGTCCCCGTCGGCCTGTGGCTGGGCGCTACCGGGGTCGAGCGTGCCCTGCTGGTGGCCAGTATCCTGCTGGTGCCGATCGTCGAGTTGCTCAACACCGGCGTCGAGACGGTCGTCGATCGACTGGGCGCGGGCGAACACCCGCTCTCCGGCCGCGCCAAGGACGTCGGTTCCGCGGCGGTCATGCTGAGCCTCGTGCTGGCGGCGGCCGTATGGGCGCTCGTCCTGTGGCCGCGGTAGGCTGAGTGCGGCTTTACCGGTGTTCGGGTTAGTATGCTCCGTACGACTCCGAGCCGGATGCCCGTCATGTTCCGATGGATTCTCCCGGTCGCGTTTCTGGTCGGTCTCGCTCCCGCCATGGCGAGCGCGGCCGAACTCGCCGGCGTCCGTGTCGACGACCGCGTGACCGCGCGCGACGGCACTGAATTGCCACTGCACGGGGTCGGGCTGCGCGAGAAGTTCTTCTTCGATATCTATGTCGGCGCGCTGTACCTGCCCACGACGAAGCAGCCGGTCGAGCGGATCCTGGACACGGATCAGCCCGGGCGGATCGAGATGCACTTCGTCTATGACGAGGTCTCGCGGGAGCAGCTGGTCACGGCGTGGGAAGAGGGTTTCGCGGCCAACAACCCGCAGGACGTGCTCGACACCCTCGGCGAACGGATCGATCGATTCGTGGATCTGTTCCCGGATGCGGCGGCGGGCGATCGCTTCACGCTGGAATATGTCCCCGGTGGCGGCACCGAAGTCCGGATCAATGGCCAGCCTGCGGGCACCATCGAGGGCGGCGGCTTCTTCCGCGCACTGCTCGCGGTCTTTCTCGGCCCGGAGCCGCCGGACAGTGATCTCAGAAGCGGTATGCTCGGGCAGCGGTGAACCCGGCGCGTCGCGCCACGGCAACGATCGATGACCATGAAATGATCGAAATCCGTTCCTTCGAAGAGCACGACTGGCCGGCGCTCTGGGCGTTGCTGGAGCCGGTCTTCCGCGCGGGCGAGACCTACGCGTTCCCCACGGATATCGACGCCGCCGAGGCACAGGCGCGCTGGGTCGATGCCCCGACCGCGACCTGGGTGGCCTTCGACCCGGCCGGGGAGATGGTCGCCACCTGGTACATCAAGCCGAACCAGCCCGGGCCCGGCTCGCACGTCTGCAACTGCGGCTACATCGTGGCCGATCACGCGCGCGGCCAGGGTATCGCCGGGACCCTCTGCGAACACTCCCAGGCCGAGGCCCTGCGACTCGGCTTCCGCGCCATGCAGTACAACCTCGTCGTCGCCACCAACAAAGGCGCCATCCGCCTGTGGGAGAAACACGGCTTCCACACCGTCGGCACACTCCCCGGCGCGTTCCGCCATCCCGCGCAGGGCTACGTCGACGCCCATATCATGTTCAAAACCCTCGTGTAGCGGACGAAGAGCGAAGAAGAAGGCGTTTTCTCGCCAAGACGCCAAGCGCGCCAAGAAAGGCAAGGCAGAGAATAACGACCGTCGCAGGATGCCGGCATTTCGCCGAGCGGCGTAACGCGCGATGCATGGTCGAGCAGGCCGTCGGCTCGCCGGCGATTTTCTCGCCTTTCTTGGCGCGCTTGGCGTCTTGGCGAGAGATCGGTTGTCTTTCGTCGTTACCCGATCAACATTCGAACGCCGACAACCGCGACGAAAAGCGCGAACCCCCGCCGCAGCATCATCCGCGGCAGCGTATGCGCCAGCCGGGCGCCGAGCGGCGCGAAGAGCATGCTGGTCGGGACCACGGCCAGGAACGCCGGCCAATACACGTAACCCGTCGCGCCCGCCGGCAGTCCGCTGGTGCCGAGCCCCATGACGATGAAACCGATGGTCCCCGCGACGGCGATCGGCAGGCCGCAGGCGGAGGCGGTGCCGACCGCCGCACGGACATCCATGTTGTGCCAGGTCAGCAGTGGCACGCTCAGCGTGCCGCCGCCGATCCCGAGCAGGGACGAGAGCGTGCCGATGCCGGCGCCGTACGCGCTGGTGCCGGCGAGCCCGGGGAGGCGCCGGTGCGCGCCGGGCTGGCCGGGCAGGAACAGCCGGACCGAGATGATCAGCAGGAAGACGCCGAACACGATCGCCAGCGTCCGTGTCGGCAGCAGATCGGCGATCGCGGCGCCGAGCAGGGCGCCTCCGATGATGCCCGGGGTCAGGCGCGCCATGACGGGCCAGTCCACGGCGCCGCGCCGATGGTGGGCACGGATGGACGACAGTGCCGTCGCGACGATGGTCGCGAGCGACGTGCCGACGGCGAACTGCATCAGCCGTTCGGCCGGGACCGTGCCATCGCCGAGCAGGAAGGCGAGGCCGGGGACGATCAGGATGCCGCCGCCGATGCCGAGCAGGCCGGCGAGGGTGCCGGCCACGGCCCCGAGCGCCAGGAAGGGCAGGATCTCGGCGACCGTCATCGGCCGTTCCCCGCCACCGCGCTTGCATGCAGTTGCCGCAGGCCTTCGAGATCGAGCCAATCGTGACCGTGGGCATTGCCCGCGTGCACCCGCCACGGATGATCGGGCTCCCCGAGCGTATCCGCGACAAGGACGGCGCCGGTGAAGTCGTGGTCGTGGGTATAACTGCTGAGGGTCACGATGGTCGGCAGGCCCGCCGCGAGGGCGGCCCGGCAACCATTTTCGGAATCCTCGATCGCGATGCAGCGGTCCGCCGGCAGTTCGAGGCGTTCCAGTACCCGGCGGTAGATGTCGGGATCGGGCTTCTTGCTGGCGGCGTCATCGCCGGTGACGATGGCGTCGAACCAGGCCTCCGCGTCCGGGGCCAGGGCGTTGACCAGCAGCGCGCGGACATTGGCCCGAAGGCTCGACGAGGCGATCGCCAGCTTCAGGCCGGCCGCGCGGATTTCGTCGATCAGGCGCCGCACGCCCGGCCGCACCGGCACATCGCCGGCCCCGAGCATGGCGTGGTAGTGCAGATTCTTGCGCCGGTGCGCCGCGCCGACGAATGCGGCGCGGCCCTCGCTCGGTTCGAAGTCCGGTGCGTGTTCGCGCAGATAATGCCGCAATCGCTCCGTGCCGCCTTCGACGCGCAGCAGATCACCGTAGAGGGTCTCGCCCCATTCCCAGTCGGCCCCCAGGTCCTCGAACGCCTGATTGTAGGCGACCCGGTGTCCGTGACGTTCGGTGTCGGCCAGGGTGCCATCGACGTCGAAGATGACGGCCTGCAGCCCCGTGGCGGTCTCACTCATGCGTCGCCGCTCACTCCTCGCGGTTGGGCAGATCGGCGGCGTCGGGCCAGGGCTGGCCGAAGGGCCACGGTCGACTGTCGCTGGCGTAGGTGGCATAGCGCACGGTTTCCCCCAGCCAGGCGCCGAGTCGGTGGCCGAATTCGCGCAGACTCGGATTGGGCGCGCCCGTGAACAGGTGCCACAGGAACTGGATCACCACGACCGCGGCGAGCACCAGTTCGGCGAGCTGGAACATCACCGCATAGACGACGATGTAGAGCAGGCGCAGCCACTTGTCGCGGCGGGTCAGTTCGTCTTTGAGCGAGTCATCCATGGTGTGCGGCCTCCGTATCCGCATTCAGGCTGGCAAAGGCGTCGGCCGCGGCATCGAGCGTCGCCTCGATGGCCGCGTCGTCGTGCATGGCCGATACGAATCCGGCCTCGAATGCCGACGGGGCGAGGTAGACGCCGCCCGCCAGCATCGCGTGGAAGAACCGGGCGAAGCGGTCCGTATCGCAGGACTGGACGTCATCGAACGTCCGCACCGCGGGCCGGTCGGTGAAGAACAGGCCGAACATGCCGCCCACGTGATTGGTCGCCACCGGAATGCCGGCCGCCTCGGCGCGCTCGCGCAGACCGCTGACGAGCCGCTCGGTCGTGGCCTCGATCGCATCGTAGAACCCCGGCTGCGAGACCAGTTCGAGCGTCGCGAGCCCCGCCGCCGTGGCGAGCGGATTGCCGGACAGCGTACCCGCCTGGTAGACGGGCCCCTGCGGCGACAGGTGTTCCATGATGTCGCGGCGCCCGCCGAAGGCGCCGACCGGCAGGCCGCCACCGATGACCTTGCCGAGCGCGGTCAGGTCCGGCGTCACGCCGTACCGGCCCTGGGCACCGTGCAGCCCGACCCGGAAGCCGGTCATGACCTCGTCGAAGATCAGCAGCGCGCCATGATCGCTGCAGAGGTCGCGCAGGCCCTCGAGGAAGCCCATCGCCGGCGGCACGCAGTTCATGTTGCCCGCGACCGGCTCGACCATCACGCAGGCGATCTCGTCACCGTATTGCGTGAACACGTCGAAGGCGGCGCTGATGTCGTTGTACGGCAGGCTGATGGTGTCGGCGACAACCGCCTCGGGCACGCCGGGGGAGCCCGGGATACCGTGAGTCAGGGCGCCGGAGCCGGCCTGGACGAGCAGCGCGTCGACATGGCCGTGGTAGCAGCCGGTGAACTTGACCACCTTGTCGCGGCCCGTCGCGCCGCGGGCGAGACGGATCGCGCTCATCGCCGCCTCGGTACCGGAGTTCACCAGGCGGACCATGTCGAGTGAGGGCACGAGGTCGCAGAGGCGTTCCGCCATGGCCGTTTCGTTCGCGGTCGGCGCGCCGAAGGAAAGGCCTTTCGACGCGGCCGACTGGACCGCCGTGACGACTTCGGCGCGGGCGTGGCCGACGATCGCCGGTCCGAATGAACCGACATAGTCGACATAGCGGTTGCCGTCGGCGTCCCAGACATACGGGCCTTCGGCGTGTTCCAGGAACAGCGGGGTGCCGCCGACGCTCCGGTAAGAGCGGGCCGGGGAATTCACGCCGCCGGGAATGCGGTGGCTGGCGCGCTCGAACAGTTTCTCACTCTCGGTCATGGGTTCCGCTGCGATCATGATGGGAAAGCGCCGCAGTGTAACAGTTGTGGCCGTTCGGGCTGACAGCCGGCCGCTCGGCCGCGGATCGGGCCTCGGGGCGTTACAAACGCGTTCGCGACCATTCGAGGTCTTTCCGCCAACTGTAGGAGCGCCCTTGGGCGCGAATTGCCGAGATCGGAGATCCGTAAGCGCGACTTCGCGGGCAAGCCCGCTCCTGCAGGTGGATTCTGTAAACACCTTCTCAGAGTCGATCCCGGGCCGCGGACTCCGTCGCGAACAGCGTGGCGTACTCGGCGGCGCGTGCGGCCACATCCTCGCGCTGGAAGAGATCGCCGATGACCGCGAGCAGATCGGCGCCCGCCGCGATCAGTTCCGGGGCGCGGGCCGCGTCGATACCGCCGATCGCGCAGACGGGCAGGCCGGTGGCCTCGCGGGCGCGCGCGAGCAGCCCGAAGTCGGGCCGTGGACCGCCGGGTTTGGTCGTCGACGGGTACATGCGGCCGAAGGCCACGTAATCGGCGCCGGCGGCCTGCGCATGTACCGCCAGGTCCAGCCGGTCATAACAGGAGACCCCGATGATCGCGTCCGGACCCAGGCGCGTGCGGATCGCCGCCGGATCGCCGTCATCCGCGCCGACGTGGACGCCGTCGGCGCCGGTTTCCACGGCGAGTGCCGGATCGTCGTTGATGATCGAGCGCGCCCCGAAGCGCCGGCATGCGTGCACGAGCCGTTCGGCCTCGCGGCGGCGGCGTACCCGATCCGTGCCCTTGTCCCGGTATTGCACCATGACGGCACCGCCCCGCAGCGCCGCTTCGACGGCCTGTTCGAAGCGCTCGCCGGCGATGGTCTCGCGATCGGCGATCGCGTAGAGCCCGCGTGGTATCAACGGATGGGGCTTCGAATCCGGTTGGTCCACTTCGTTCTGTCTCCTGCTCGCTCGAATGGCCGGCGTCGCGCGCGCGGCGTACTGGTTCCACCGCTACCCCGGCTGTGGGAGAATCCCGCGCCTGCGTTCAACCCGGCAGCCGTTCCGGCCGCCGCCTGCGCCCGGCTTTACAGGAGGCATGATGGAATACCGCAAGTATATGTGCATCGTCTGCGGCTACATCTACGATGAGGCGCAGGGCGCCCCGGAAGAGGGCATCCCGGCCGGCACCCGCTGGGAGGATGTCCCGGTCACCTGGACCTGCCCGGACTGCGGCGCCAGCAAGGAAGACTTCGAAATGATGGAGATCTGAATCCATCGTCCAGTTGGCCGGTCCAGGTAGCGGCTTGGCGCCTGCCATTCCGCACGCGTAGGTTGGGTTGACGAAGGAAACCCAACGCGTCGAGCGATCCGGTGGTGCCCCCGGGCCGTGTCGACGGGCCGCCTGCCGCCTCAATCCAGGGCGTCGATCCCGGCGACCCGTGCCAGCCACGCGATGCGGGCGCTGGCCTCGAGCGAGCAGTTCCACTTGTAGGCCCGGTCCAGGGTCTCTCCCCAGGCATAGACGCCATGCCCGCGGACGATCGCGACCGGGTGCTCCGCCAGGGCCTCGGCCACGGCCGCCGGTGAGCGGGCGACATAGTCGGCATAGGCGATATCCAGTACCGGTACGCGCGGGAAATACGCGGCCCCCTCGAAATCCACCGGCACGAAATCCTCGCCCGACAGGGACAGGGCAATCGCATGCGGTCCATGGCTGTGCAGCACGGCCCGGGCTTCGGGGCGGGCCCGGTAGACGGCCATATGGAGTGCGGCGTCGAGCGAGGCCCCGGCGGGTGGCCGTTCGTCCAGCGGGCAGCCGACGAGCGCGTCGGCCGTCAGCGTGTCGCCGCAGGCCCCCGTGGGGGTCACCCATGCGGTGTCATCCAGCCGCACCGAGCCGTTGCCGGAGTGGGAATCGTTGTAACCGTGACGCCGCAGCAACCGGTAATAGTCGATCAGTTCGACGCGGGGATCGGCCATGGGGGTTCTCCGGCGGGCGCTGGCGCGCGAGTATAGGGGCAAAGCCCTGGCCGGCGCGAGGCCGGCTGCCGTACCAGTGTCAAGGTGAGTCAATGTCCGCCCGCACGCTCCAGCTCGACGACACCCTGCAGCAGTATCTGGCCGGACATGCGCTGCGCGAGCCCGCCGATTGCCGGCGGCTGCGCGAACGCACCGCCGGGCTCGAGAATGGCGGCCAGATCAGCTCGCCGGAGCAGGTCCAGTTGCTGGCCCTGGTCGCGCGCCTGTACGGGGTGCGTCAGGTGCTGGAGGTCGGTACGTTCACCGGTTATATGCCGCTCTGGCTCGCGCCCGTCCTGCCCGAGGCCCGATTCGTCTGCGTCGACCGGGACCGCAAAGCGACCGCGATCGCGCGCGAGGCCTGGCAGGCGGCCGGCGTCGACGACCGGATCGAACTGCGGATCGCCGAGGCCGGGCCGGCCCTCAGGCAACTGGTCGACGGAGTGGCCGCGATCTTCGACCTCATCTATCTGGATGCGGACAAAGAGGGGCAGATCGAGTACTACGAATCGTGCATGCACCTCGTCCGACCCGGCGGGCTCATTGCCGTCGACAATGTCCTCTGGAAGGGGCGCGTCGCCGATCCGGCCTGTGACGATGAGACCACGCGGGCGGTGCGTGCATTCAACGATTATGTCCACGGCGACGATCGGGTCGACCTCAGCCTGATCCCGATCGGCGACGGCCTCAGCCTGATTCGCCGCCGGACCTGAGCCCTCGCCGTTGCGGGCGAATCAGGGATCGCCCGACCCGGCAAGGCAGTCGCTCAGCGATGCGCCCAGTTGGCGCAGCAGCTCCGGGTACAGATCCGGGCCGGGTGACAGCCTGGCGCCCAGCGGATCCAGTTCGGCGATACGCGCGCCGGTCCCCTCGGCGATGGTGCTGGCGATACGCGGCTCGAACTGCGGCTCCACGAACAGGCAGTTCACGCCCTCTGCTTCGATCCGATCGCGCAGTTCCGACAGGCGACGCGCCCCCGGGGGGCGTCCCGGATCGACCACGATCGAGCCGACCGGTGTCAGTCCGTAACGCCGTTCGAAATACTGGTACGCGTCGTGAAAGACGAGATACGGCCGCTCGGTCACGGGTGCGAGCTGCTCCCGGAGGGCCGCGTCGATGGCCTCGATGCGCTCGATCGCCGCATCGGCATTGGCGCGGTACCCGTCCGCATGCTCCGGGTCGAGACGGGCGAGCCGCTCGGCGGCCACGCGAACGAAGGCGATGGCGTTACGGGGATCCAGCCACGCATGCGGATCGATATCGGCATCCGCCGATTTCTTATGCGTTGCCTCATGCTCGTCGCCGTGTTCGTCATCGTGGCCTTCGTCGTGATCGCCCGCATGCGCGTCGTCGTGTTCCTCGTTCTCTCCGGTCGCATGATCATGATCATGGCGCCAGGCGCCGCCGCTGCGGGCCTCCAGTGTCTGGACGTCTTCCATATCCAGCAGGCGGGCATGGCTGGCGTCGCCGGCGAGCGCATCCACCGAGCTTTCGAGGAATCGGTCGGTTGCGCCGCCGGCACTGAATACGATGTCGGCGCGCGCCAGGGCGCGTGCATCGGACGGGGCCAGCGAGAAGGTGTGCGGCGACTGCCCGGCCGGGACGATCAGATGGGGGTCGGCGCGATCACCGGCCACGGCACTGACCAGCGAATGCAGCGGCGCGATCGAGACGACCACGCGCGGGGCGTCGGCCGCCGCCGGTGCGGCGGTGAGAAGCGCCAGCGCGAACGTGGCGGCGATCATGAAACGGGGCATGGCGGAATCCGGGTGTGACCTCAGCGGCGCGGAATGTTATGTTATAGCGTCTTTTGACGCAAGGTTGGATCCATGAGTGACCACGCCCACATGCACAGCGATCCGGACGCCGCGCTCGAACGGGCGGAGCGCGTCTGCCGGTCTCGGGGTGCCCGGTTCACGGACCAGCGCCGGCGCGTGTACGAATTGATCGTGCGCGCGGGCGAGCCCGTCACGGCGTATGAACTGCTGCACCGTATGGGCGCTGACGGGACTCATCCGGCGCCGCCGACGGTCTACCGCGCGCTCGATTTCCTGCAGGCGCATGGGCTGGTTCATCGCCTCGCCAGCCAGAGCCGGTTCGTCGCCTGCGACCACCCGGAGAATGGCGCCCATGGCGGCGTCTTTCTGGTCTGCGACCGCTGCGGCCAGGCCGTGGAGTGGCAGGACGAGCGCGTGGCGCGCGCCGTCGCGCGCTCGGCGCGCGAGGCGGGGTTCCGGCTCGGGGGCGAGGTGCTGCCCGAGATCGAGGGGACCTGCGGGGACTGCCGCGATGGCTGATGACCAGGCCCTGATCCGCGCGGATGACATCGCCGTGGACTTCGGCGACCGGAAGATCCTGCACGATGTCGGCGTCGCCATCGCGCCGGGGGAGATCGTGACCCTGATCGGCCCCAACGGCGGCGGCAAGACGACGCTGGTCCGGGTGCTCCTCGGGCTGCTCCGCCCGGGTGGCGGGCGGGTGCGGCGACGCGCCGGCCTGCGGATCGGTTACGTCCCGCAGCGGATGCATATCGAACCGACGCTGCCGCTGTCGGTTTCGGGGTTCCTGGCGCTGGGCCGTCGCGCCGGGCGCGACGCCTATCGCGCGGCCCTCGCCGAAGTCGGCGTGGCGCACCTGCTCGACAGCCCCGTCCAGCAGGTCTCGGGCGGCGAATTCCAGCGCGTGGTCCTCGCCCGTGCGCTGCTGCGGGAACCGGATCTGCTGGTGCTCGATGAGCCGGCGCAGGGGGTCGATATCGGCGGCCAGCGCGAACTGTATCGGCTCATCGCGGGCCTGCGCGAACGCCGCGGCTGCGCGGTGCTGCTCGTCTCGCACGATCTGCATCTCGTCATGGCCGCGACGGATCGGGTGCTGTGTATCAACGGCCACGTCTGCTGCACCGGCGAGCCGGCGACCGTCACCGATCACCCCGAGTACCGGCGCCTGTTCGGTCCCATCGACCGGGAATTCGCCGTGTATACCCACGCCCACGACCATGAGCACGACGTCCACGGCGACGTCGTCGAAACCGAAACCGGGGGACCGTAGTGGACCTGTTTGCGGATCCGTTCGTCTGGCGCGCTCTGGTCGCCGGTATCGGCGTCGCGGTGGTCGCGGCGCCGCTCGGCTGCTTTGTCGTCTGGCGGCGCATGGCATATTTCGGCGATACGCTCTCGCACGCCGCCCTGCTCGGTGTGGCCCTCGGCGTGGTAATGGGTGTCGAGCCGATGCTCGGCGTGCTGCTCGCCGCGCTCACGACCGGGGCCGTTCTGGTGACGCTCCAGCGTTTCAGCGAGTTCGCCGTCGACACCGTGCTCGGCATCCTCGCCCACTCGACCCTGGCCCTCGGCGTCGTCGTCCTGAGCTTCTTCGAGAACCTGCGCGTCGACCTGTTCTCTTACCTGTTCGGCGACATCCTCGCCGTCACACCGGGCGACATCGGCTGGATCCTTGGCGGCGGCGCGGTCGTGCTGATGCTCCTGATCGCGCTCTGGCGACCACTGATGGCCCTGACCGTGCACCCGGATCTCGCCCAGGTCGAAGGGATCCCGGTCACCGTGGTGCGACTCGCCTTCATTCTGCTGCTGGCCATCGTCGTCGCCGTGGCGATGCGCCTGGTCGGCATCCTGCTGATCACCTCCCTGCTCGTGATCCCGCCCGCCACCGCCCGCCGCTTCGCCCGCACCCCGGCGTCGATGGCGCTGCTGGCCGCCGGCGTGGCCGCACTCGGCGTCACCGCCGGGCTCGGCGCCTCCCTCACCTGGGACAGCCCGGCCGGCCCGTCGATGGTCGTCGCGAGCGCCCTGCTGTTCGTCGCCGCGGTCTCGGTGGCACCCGCACGGGCCTGACGGCCAATACTGGGTTGTTGGACGGCTTTTTTCTCTCGCCAAGGCGCCAAGCGCGCCAAGGAAAGGCGAGATAGAAAAACACGTAGGCCGGTTTTGGCCGGCGCATCGGGGCATTTGATCCGCTATTGTGCTTTCGCGCCGGACAATGCCGGCATGAGCTTTCCGGCCATCATGCGCCGTGGAGTTGGATACGCCGTCCGTCGGCATTGAATGGCGCCTCCATGCGCCGGTCCGTACCCGCCGGATCGGTGTATCCGCTTTGCTGCGACCGAGCCGAGCTACCAGTCAATTGTTTTTTTGACTTCCTTGGCGCGCTTGGCGTCTTGGCGAGAGAAAATGACAGCGTACGAGAGAACCTGCCTGGCCAAATGTCGGTAAAGCGTCACTCGCGGCCGCTGGTGCCGTCATCGACCGCCGTCGTCAACTGCTCGCGGACGGCCGCTTCCGCGGACTGGGCGATCGAGCGGCGGTCGCGGTCGCCGGTCAGGATCGGGGCCAGGAGCCAGACATCGACGGTGATGCGCCGTTCGCCGAGCACGCGCCAGAGGTGGGGCAGGAAGCCGATGTGGTCGACGAACGGGACGACGTCGTTGTCGTATTGCAGCGCGACCGGCTGGATCGGTACGCCGGTCGCGCGGGCGGCCTCGAACAGGCGCGGGTGAAAGCGGCGCAGCGGGCCGCGGTTGGTCATGCCCTCCGGGAACACCGCCACGCGGTCGCCCTGCTCGAGGCGGTGGATCATCTCGCGCGTGATCCGGGCCGCGGAATCGTTGCCGCGGCGATCGATGAAGACGGTCCCGCCGCGCGCGATGATGAAGCCGAGCACGGGCCAGTGCGCGAGTTCGCTTTTGCCGATGAAGCCGGCGTCGACCACCGGGATCAGGGCGCCGAGATCGAGCCAGGAGATATGGTTCGACACGACCAGCGCGGGGCCGTCGGGCAACTGCCCGTGGACCCGCACGTCAACACCGACGATGTCCAGTGCGCGGTAGATCCAGCGGCGTACCGTATCCCACTCCCGACGGCCGCGCGGGGGGCGGTCCCGGGGCAGGATCATCGCGGCCCGCCACAGGCCGACAACGATATGCGGGACCAGACGGGCGATTCGACTCAGGCGTCGCAGCAGGCGCATGGAGGTTGTGGATTCTCCCCGGCAATGCCGCCCGATTGTAGCGGATGCGGCGAGGCCCGGGCCCGTCCGGGCGACTCGTGCCCCGCAAATACCGGCGCGGGAAAACGCTCGCTGACCGGATCGGCTGCGACGCGGTGGCACGTTGATTGCTATTGTTCCGGCAGTGATGGTGCACGCATCCCGGTGGGGTAGTGTACCCGGGCGGCGGCCGCGGCGCGTCGGCAAACGGACCGGAAAAGATGCATCGAAAAAGCCCCAGTCTGCAGACCGTCGTGGCACTGTGCCTGCTCGCAATGGGCGGCGTCGGCCTCGCGCTGGTGCTCTTCAGCGCCGGCATCTACCGCTCGGTTGCCCATGAAAACCGCGCCGCCGCGATCAAGGAGATCGTCAGCAACGAGGTCCGCAATCGCCGCCAGGCGATGACCGCGGGGCAGCGGATTTTCGCGCTCGATCTGGCCCAGGATCCGGCGTTCCGGGGCGCCTGGCGCAACGGGCGCGAAGACGGGCTCGAGTCGGCCGTGCGCTCGGCATTGGCCGATGCGTCCCCGGATGCCGCGCTCACGGGGGTGCGGGTGCTGGACGCGTCACTCGATCCCGCGGCCGCGGCCGGTGAGGCGGATCGCGGGTGTCCCGCGCCGGATGGGGTGACGGCGTCGCCGCTGGCATCGGGTCGGATGGCCCAGAGGGCCTGTATCCGAGGGGGCGTGCCCGTACAGTCGCTGCTCATGCCCCTGCCGGGTCTTGAACCGGGTGGATTTGTCGAAGTGGTCAGCGATCCGGTCGCGGCGCTCGCGCGGATCGGCCGCGATTCCGGGCTCGCGCTGCGGATCGAGCGCCCCGGTGGCGATCGGCTCTATGAGACCGACGACTGGCGACGGCTCGCCGACGGGAGTGACACCGTGGCGACCCGTTACCTGACGCCGGCGAGCGACAATGAGCCGGTGTTCGCGATCCGGGCGGCGACCGGCGTGGGGCTGCTCAATGAGCAACTGGCCGCCACCCGCGACTTCGTGCTGATCGCGGCCGGATTCATCCTCGCGCTGGCGATCCTGATCGCCCTGGTCAGCCTGCGGCGCCTGATGCAGCCGCTGCACTGGCTGCAGCAGGCCGCGGAAAACGTCTCCCAGGAACGCGGTATTGACGATTTCGTCCCGGTCACGGCGGCCGGCCCGCCCGAGATCGCGACCCCGATCCGGTCCTTCAACGCCATGGTCGAGCGCGTGCGCGGGCTGGTTACGGAACTGGAAGGCGAGGTCGGGCAGCGCCGCGATGCCGAGGTGGCCGCGAACCGCGCGCGCGAGTTGGCCGAGGCCCATGCCCGCAGCGCCTCGCAGGCGCGCGAGTTCTCCCAGGCCACCCTGGAGGCCGTGGTCGATGCGGTGATCGCGACCGACACCGAGGGCCGGATCGAGTACATCAATCCCGTCGCCACCTCGCTGACCGGGGTTACCGAGGCCGAGGCGCTCGGGCGGCCGATCGATGAGATCGTGGCACTCTACGACCGCAGCGGCCAGCAACGCGAAAGCCATCTGGTTGATCGCTGCGTGCACGAGCGCCGTGCGACCGGCGAGCGGCGGATCGGGCGACTCGCGGGCGCGGACGAGGACGAGAACCCCGCCGGCGATGGCGAGGCGCCGATGCGATACGTCGACTACGCCCTCGTACCGATGCGCGACCGGGGTGGGGCGGTGGTCGGTGCCGTGCTCATCTTCCATGACGTGACCGAGTCCCAGCGGATGACCGAGCGCCTGCGCTGGCAGGCGACGCACGATTCCCTGACGGGCCTGATCAACCGCTACGAGTTCGAGAATCGCCTCCATCGGGTCCTGCAGTCCGCCCAGGACGGTCAAGGGGCCGGCGTCCTGTGCTATCTCGATCTCGATCAGTTCAAACTGGTCAACGATACCTGTGGTCATGTCGCGGGCGACGAGCTTCTGCGCCAGTTGTCGTTCATGCTCGGGGACCGGCTCGCGGGGCGCGGAACGCTGGCGCGTCTGGGGGGCGACGAATTCGGTCTGCTGCTGCATCCGTGCGGCATACCGGCCGCGCGCGCGATCGCCGAGGATCTGCGTGAAGCGATCCAGCAGTTCCGCTTCGTCTGGACGGAGCATATCTTCAGCATCGGCGTGAGTATCGGTGTGGTCGCCATCGATGGCGAGAGCCCGAACACGGAGATCCTGCTGAGCGCGGCCGATACCGCCTGCTACATGGCCAAGGATCAGGGCCGCAACCGCGTGCAGGTGTACGAGGCCGACGACGAGGCCCTGCAGGCGCGCCATGCCGAGATGCACTGGGTATCCGAGATCAACCGGGCCCTCGAGGAAGACCGTCTGATCCTGTATTGCCAGGATATCGTCGATGCCGTCACCCCCGAGCCGGTCCGGCATTTCGAGATCCTGCTGCGCATGCAGGCCGACGACGGGACGATCCGTCAGCCGGGCAGCTTCCTGCCCGCCGCCGAACGCTACAACCTGGCGCCGGCGATCGATCAGTGGGTCGTTCGCCGCGCGCTCGCCTGGATCGCCGCCAACGACATCCCGGACGATGCCCTGTACTCGATCAACCTGTCGGGGCGGTCGCTCGCCAGTGACGGCTTCCTCGATACGGTCCTCGGGGAGATGGATCGTCAGGCGGTGTCGCCGCGGAATCTGTGCTTCGAGGTCACCGAGACGGCCGCGATCTCCAACCTCGCGTCGGCCCGGGCGTTCATGGAGGCGCTGCGTGCCCGCGGCTGTCGCTTCTCGCTGGACGACTTCGGCAGCGGGCTGTCGTCGTTCAACTATCTGCAGAACCTGCCGGTCGATTTCCTGAAGATCGACGGCGCGTTCGTGCGCGATATCCATGCCAATCCCGTGCACCAGTCGATCGTGCGCTCGATGAACGACGTCGGCCATGCACTGGGGATGTTCACCATCGCGGAGTTCGTCGAAAACGATGCGGTGATCGACGTCCTGCGCGGGATCGGTGTCGATTTCCTGCAGGGCTACGGCTATGCCCGGCCACGCCCGCTGGAATCCGTCCGCATGCCGCTTGGAGTGAGCGCGACAGGCGACTGAACCGGGTCCGATCCCGTACACTGTGTCGCCATGCTCGACTATCCCCGCATCGACCCCGTAGCGATCGAAATCGGTCCGGTGGCCATCCACTGGTATGGCCTCATGTATCTCATCGGATTCGCCGCGGCCTGGCTGCTGCTGCGCCGGCGTATCGACCGTGGCGCCCCCGGCTGGCGCCGCGAACAGCTCGACGACCTGCTCTTCTGGGGCGCGGTCGGCGTGCTGGCCGGTGGTCGGATCGGGTACGTGCTGTTCTACGGTTTCGGGGACCTGCTGGCGGATCCGCTGTCGATCTTTTATGTCTGGGAGGGCGGCATGTCCTTCCACGGCGGCATGCTCGGCGTCATCGCCGCGATGGGCTGGATCGCATGGCGCCAGGGTCGCCACCTGGCCGACGTGACCGACTTCATCGCGCCGGTGGTGCCCATCGGGCTCGGTGCCGGGCGCCTCGGGAATTTCATCAACGGCGAGTTGTGGGGACGGCCCACCGATCTCCCCTGGGCGATGGTCTTCCCGGGCGGCGGCCCGGAGCCCCGGCATCCATCGCAGCTGTACGAGTTTCTGCTCGAAGGCGTCGTGCTGTTCGCCCTGTTGTGGTGGTTCTCGGCCCGGCCGCGGCCACGCTGGGCGGTCTCCGGGCTGTTCCTGCTCGGTTACGGGGTGTTCCGGTTTGCCGTCGAGTTCGCCCGTGCGCCGGACCCCCATCTGGGCGCGGTGGCCTTCGGCTGGATGACGATGGGGCAGTTGCTGTCCGTACCCATGATCCTCGGCGGGATCCTGTTACTGTTCCTTGCGCGTCAGCAAACGGCCACGCGCTGAGACCTGACAATACTTCATGGAAGCCTGGTATGCGCGCCTATCTCGATCTGCTCGAAGAGGTCCGCCATCACGGGACACCGAAATCGGACCGCACGGGGACGGGGACGCATTCCGTCTTCGGGCGTCAGTTGCGGTTTGACCTCGACGAAGGGTTCCCGCTGGTCACGACCAAGCGGGTCCACCTCAAGTCGGTAATCCACGAACTCCTCTGGTTCCTGGCCGGCGACACGAACATCGACTATCTGCGCCGCAACGGCGTGCGCATCTGGGACGAGTGGGCGGACGCCGATGGCGATCTCGGCCCGATCTACGGCCGTCAGTGGCGCTCCTGGCCGGCGCCTGACGGCGCGACCATCGATCAGCTGGCCGACGTGGTCGACCGCATCCGCCGCGATCCGGATTCGCGGCGCCTGGTCGTCTCCGCCTGGAACGTGGCGGAGCTGCCGGACATGGCCCTGGCCCCCTGCCACGCCCTGTTCCAGTTCTATGTCGCGGATGGCCGCCTCTCGTGCCAGCTCTATCAACGCAGCGCGGATCTGTTCCTGGGCGTGCCGTTCAACATCGCCTCGTATGCGTTGCTGACGCACATGGTGGCGCAGGTAACCGGGAATAAGCCGGGCGAGTTCGTGCATACCTTCGGTGACGCGCACGTGTATCTGAACCATTTCGACCAGGTCGACCGGCAACTCGAGCGCGAACCGCTGGCGCGGCCGACGCTGCGGCTCGATCCGGGCGTGGATGACCTGTTCGCATTCGACTATGCGCATATCGCGATCGAGGGCTATGATCCCCATCCCGCGATACCCGCACCGGTGGCCGTATGAAGCACGAACTCAGTCTGATCGTCGCGCTCGACCGCAACCGGGTGATCGGTCACGAGGGCCGGCTGCCGTGGCATCTGCCGGATGATCTGAAGTGGTTCAAACGCTGCACGGTCGGCAAGCCGATCGTGATGGGACGGCGCACGTGGGAGTCGATCGGTCGGGCGCTGCCGGAGCGGCCCAATATCGTGATCTCGACCCGGGCCGATTTCGAGGCACCGGGCGCGACCGTCGTGCCGAGTCTCGAAGGGGCGCTCGATGTGGCCCGCGATTACCCGGAGGTGATGGTCATCGGCGGCGGCGTGCTGTTCGCGGCGACCCTGAACCTCGCCGACCGCCTGTACCTGACGGTCGTCCACGGCGAATACCCGGGCGATACCTTCTTCCCGGCCTTCGAGAGCTGTGAGTGGCGGGAGACCTTCCGCGAAGACCACGAGGCCGACGACCGCAACGAATGCGCCTACAGCTTCCTGATTCTGGAACGTATCGGGGATTGAGGTCAGGCGAAGGGCCCAGCGCCGTAGGGCCAGGTGTCGGCCGCAGGCGACCGCGCGCATCCGGCCGGTCAGTCGGCACCGACATACGGCTTCAGCCGGGCAATGCGCGGCATTCCAGCATTGCGGTGAAGCATCCGGTCCCGCGAACCGACCGCCACGGCACTACGTCTGCGCTACCTTGGCCCTTGGCGCCTTCGCCTGCCGCCCTCAGCCTGCCGGCACCATCGCCCCCTCACACTCCACCTGCACCACCCGCGGCTCGGGCTCCAGCGCAAGCGCCGTCAGTCGTCCACCCCACAGGCACCCGGAGTCGAGCGCATACGCACCGTGCGCCGCGTGATACCCGAGCGTGGACCAGTGGCCGAACAGGATGCGCAGGTCCGCGTTCGCGCGGCCGGGCAGTTCGAACCAGGGGAGCAGGCCCTCGGGCTGGGTGCCGGGTGGCCCCGTGGGCCCGAGGTCGAGGCTGCCATCGGGCCGGCAGTAGCGCATGCGCGTGAAGATGTTCACGGCGCAGCGGATGCGCGCCTCCCCGGTCAGCGCCGGCGACCACTGCTCGGGTTCGTCGCCGTACATGTAGTCGAACAGGCGCTGGTAGTCGTCCGCGCGGAGAATGGTCTCGACCTCGGTCGCTACCCGTTGTGCGGTATCGAGGTCCCAGTCGCGATGCAGCCCGGAGTGGACGAGCGTGTAGCCCAGCCCCGCGTCGTGATGCAGCAGCGGGCGGTGGCGCAGCCAGTCGAGCAGCTCGGCGCGGTCGGGTGCGTCGAGGATCGCATCGAAACGGTCCTTGCCCCGGGGCGTACGCGCGCCGGCCGCGCGCGCGAGCAGGTGCAGATCGTGGTTGCCGAGCACGCAGACGGCCGTATCGCCCAGCTCGCGTACCGTGCGCAGGCACGCGAGCGAATCCGGACCGCGGTTGACCAGATCGCCCACGAACCAGACGCGGTCGCGCGCCGGATCGAACGCGATCCGTTCAAGCAGGCGGCAGAGATCGTCGTGGCAGCCGTGCAGGTCGCCGATGGCCCAGGTGGTCATGGGCGCCTCCATAACGGATTGCTCAATGGAGCGTGCGCGGTGTGGTCAGCAGGAATTCGGGGATGGTGGCGTCGAAGTGCTCACCGTTCGCGTCGATCATGCCGTAGCGGCCCGCCATCGTCCCGAGCGGGGTTTCCAGATTGGCGCCGCTGGTGTAGCGGAAGCCTTCGCCGGGGCGCAGATACGGCTGTTCCCCGACCACACCATCGCCGTGGACCTCGCGCACGTGGCCGTTGCCATCCGTGATGCGCCAGTACCTCGTCAGCAGTCGCGCCGGCTGTTCGCCGTCGTTGTGGATCGTGATCGTGTACGCGAATACGTAACGGCCTTCTCCGGGGCTGGATTCGCCCTCGAGGTAGTCCGTCTCAACATCGATGCGGATGCCGTTTTCGTCGCTCATGGGGGCTCCTCGCTTGTGCGGCATGATACCGCATCAATGCCGCGGCGGGGGCGCTCAGGAGCGCGCGAGGCGGGCGAAATCCTCGACGCGGAGCTGTTCCGGGCGGATGCCGGGGTCGATGCCGGCACCGGCGATCGTGTCCGCGTCCATATAACCGCGCAGCCCGTTGCGCAGGGTTTTTCGCCGTACCGAGAAGGCGCGGCGCACGATCTCGCCGAAGCGTTCCGCATGCGCGGCGTCGATCAGCGGCTCCGCATGCGGCACCAGCCGGACGACGGCCGACTCGACCGCCGGCGGTGGCCGGAACGCCCCCGGGGCCACCCGGAACAGCGGTCTGACCCGGCACCAGGCCTGGATCATCACGGACAGCCGGCCGTAGGTCCCGGAGCCGGGTTCGGCCGCCATGCGCTCCACCACCTCGCGCTGGAGCATGAAATGCATGTCGGCAATGGCGGCGCGCTGTTCGAGCAGATGGAACAGCAGCGGCGTCGAAACGTTGTAGGGCAGGTTGCCGACTACCCGCACGCGCCCGCCCGCCGGGGCCAGCGCCGCGAAATCGAAGCGCAGCGCGTCGGCCTCGTGCACGCACAGCGTGTCGGCCCACTCCGCCCGCCCACGCAGTGCCGCGGCCAGATCGCGATCGACCTCGACGGCGTGGAGGTGGCCGGTGGCGGCCAGCAGGGGTTCCGTCAGCACGCCCTCGCCGGGACCGATCTCGACAATGGTCTCGCCGCGCGCGGGCGCGATGGCCGCGACGATCCGATCGACCGTGCCGCGATCGTGCAGGAAGTGCTGGCCGAAGCGCTTGCGCGGGCTGTGGGCCACGGCCTCAGCCCTGCCCGCCGAGGCGGATGGCCAGCTCGAGCGCCGCCTGCAGGCTGCCGGATTCGGCCCGGCCGGTGCCGGCCAGTTCGAGCGCCGTGCCGTGGTCGACCGAGGTTCGCGCGATGGGCAGGCCGAGCGTGACGTTGACGGCCCGGCCGAAGCCGGCGTATTTCAGTACCGGCAGCCCCTGGTCGTGGTACATGGCGAGGACCGCATCGGTCCCCGCGAGCGCGCGCGGGGTGAAGGCGGTGTCGGCGGGCAGCGGGCCGGCCACATCGATGCCCTCGGCGCGCAGCGCCGCGAGCGCGGGCTCGATCACATCGCGCTCCTCGGTGCCGAGATGGCCGCCCTCGCCGGCGTGCGGGTTCAGGCCGAGGACGGCTATGCGCGGCCGCTCGATCCCGAAGCGCTGCCGGAGGTCGCGCTGCAGCGTCCGCGCGACGCGTTCGACCCGTTGCCGGGTGATCGCGTCGGGCACGGCCCGCAGCGGCAGGTGCGTGGTGACGAGGGCTACACGGAGGTCCTCGGCCACCAGCATCATGACCGGGTCGCCGCCCGTGCGTTCACCGAGAAACTCCGTGTGGCCCGTGAACGGGATGCCGGCATCGTTGATGACGCCCTTGTGGACCGGGGCGGTCACCATGGCGGCGAAGCGCCCATCGAGACAGCCATCCACGGCCCGGGCGAGCGTGTCGAGTACGTAGCGGGCGTTGCGCGGATCGAGCCGGCCCGCCGCGACGGCGGCGCCGGTCGCGATGTGATCCACCGCGAGCTCGCCCGCGGCCTGCGCGCGCGGGGAGGCCGCCGGATCGAACGGGTAGGGCGCCAGGTCATGGCCGAGGGCCGCGGCACGGGCGCACAGCATGTCCCGGTCGCCGATCGCGACGCGCTCGACGGGGCTCGGGTGTGCCGCGATCGCCGCGACCAGATCCGGGCCGATGCCGGCCGGTTCACCCGGGGTCAGCGCGATCCGCCGGATCGGGCTGGAGAGGCTCCTATCCGTCCGTGCGGATTTCGACATAGGCCTGGTCGCGCAGTCGCTGACGCCAGCGCTGGGCCTCCTGTTCGAGTTCCCGCTCGTACAGGGCGCGGCGCGCCTGGGCGCGTTGATACTGCTCGATATCCTCGCGTTGACGTTTGTCGAGGACCTCGACCAGGTGCCAGCCATACGGAGAGCGGAAGGGTTCGCTCAGCGTCCCCGGTTCGAGCCCCTCGATGACCTGCTGGAAGGCCGGGGTCATCTCGCCGGGCCCAACCCAGCCGAGATCGCCGCCACGGCTGGCGCTGCCCTGGTCGTCGGAGTTCGCGCGCGCGATTTCCGCGAAATCCGCGCCGGCCCGGATGCGCTCGCGCAAAGCCTCGAGCCGTTCGCGCGGCGACGCCTCGGCGTTCTCCGTATCCGTGACATCCTCCGTATCGTCCGCGCCACTCTCGTCGCGCAGCAGGATATGCCGTGCCCGGATTTCGGTGACGGTCTGCGCCGAACCGCCACGCCGGTCTTCGACCTTGAGGATGTGGAAACCGTTCGGGCTGCGCAGCGGATCCGAGATCGCGCCGGTCGACAGGCCCTGGATCGCCTCGACGAACAACTCCGGCAGCGAGGTGGTCGAACGCCAGCCGAGGTCGCCGCCGTTCAGCGCCTCGGGCCCATCGGAAGCGCGGGTCGCGACACTCGCGAAATCGGCATCGTCACGCAGGCGTTCCACCAGTGCCTCGGCCTCTTCGCGCGCCTCGTCCACTTCCTCGCTCGTGGCGTCCGAGGACACCCCGACGAGGATGTGGCGCAGGTTGTATTCCGCTTCCTGCTGGTTGGCCTGCTCCATGCGATCGAGGGCGGAGTCGACTTCGTCCTCCGAGATCTGCACCTGGCTCGCGACCTCGCGCTGGCGCAGTCGCGACACGATCAGTTGGCGGCGGATGTCGTTGCGCAGGCGCCGGAAATCCATGCCGTCGGCCTCGACCCGTTCGCGCAGACCGGAGAGGTTGGTGCCGTTGCGGTCGGCCATGTTGCGCAGGGCGTTGTTGACCGCCTCGTCGTCCACGCTGATGCCCCGCTGCTCGGCGCGCTGGAGCTGGATATTCTCCAGTATCAGACGCTCCAGGATCCGTTCACGCATGACCGACTCCGGCGGGACGCGCTGGCCATTGCGCCGCATCTGCTCGCGCACGAAGTCGATCTCCGCGCGGAGTTCGCTTTGCAGCACGACATCTTCGTTGACCACCGCGGCGATCCCGTCGAGGGTTTCGTCCGCGCGCGCGGGCGTCGCGGCGGGCAGTGCGATAGCGATGACACAGGCGATGGCCGTCAGCTGGCGGCGCAGTCGGGACATGGGATGGTCACTCGGTTGTGCGGTGGTACCGGACCGGGACGGACGGCGGGAAGCGCCGCCATCCGCGATCAGCGCGAATAGCCAAGGATAGCACGGTCAAGGAGGCTGCCGGCATCGTCGCCGAAGCCGCCCAGGCCCTTGAGGACGAGCTCGATCACGAAACCGTTCTCCTGCCCCTGGCCGCTGGCGTAGCGCCGGGCGAGGGCGCGGACCTTGTAGCAGCAGCTCTCGTATTCGGCGCCCAGCAGGGTCTCGAAATTGCGCTCGTCGCGCAGCGAGTAACGGGTGCTGCCGACCGCCAGCCAGCGCGGCGACAGGGGCCAGGCGAAGGCGAAATCGACCGCCTCTTTCTGTTCGCGGGTATAGCGATAGCCGAAATTCACGATCCGGTTCTCGCCGCCGTCGAAGCGGGTATCGAACGAGCCATCGGTGATCTTGTCGAGTTCCGGATCCCAGCGCAGATCGAGGCCACTGCGTACGGCCTCGGTGGGCTGCACGGCCAGTTCGGCGGCGATGTCCGAGCGATTGCGCGTCTCCACCGGCTGGTTCGGCAACTGAACCGTGCGGTCATCGAAGTGGTGGATACCGCCGATGCTGGCGCGCAACAGCTCGCGCCCCTGATTCCGGTCGAGCACGCGCGTGGTCAGGGCGAGGGTCAGGCGATCGGCGTCGGCCAGTCGGTCGGGGCCCGTGAAGCGGCGCTCGCTGAATAACTGTGCGAAGGAGAAGCCGTACTCGCCGGTATCGAAGACGGGGAGATCGTCCTGCGCTTCCTCGGGGGTATAGACGTAGAACGCCCTTGGCTCGAGCGTCTGCCGGTATTGCTCCCCGAAGCGTTCGAAAATCAGGCCGCTGTCCAGCGAGAAGACCGGCAGCGAACGGTCCGGACTGGAGGGGCCGGTGCTCGTGCGCCGGTTGAGGTCGTACGCGGTGTAATCCCAGCCCAGGCGCGGGCGCAGGAACCAGCCCGGCGCCTCGATCGGATAGCCGAGCGACGGGCGCAGGTTCAGGCGCGTACCGGTGTCGCTGGCCCGTCGCTCGAAACGGATCAATTCCGCCTCGTAATCCGCCTCGAAGCCTCCAAGGCGCTGTTCGCCCTCGAACGCCAGCTGCGGTGTCTGTTCGTAGGGGCGGCGGTCGGCGGCGATGCTCTCGTCGAGGGTCTGATACGTCTCATAGCGAGCCAGCAGGCTGCCGGGTCCACCGGACCAGCGCAGATCGGCGCGCCGGCGCAGCTGGGACTGGCTGGACAGGGAGAGGTTGGACGACAGATCCTCGAAGTAGGCCTCGTCGGATACGTCCTCGGCGTCGATGTGGGTGCGCCAGCCCGTGCCGAAGCTGGCGTCGTGCTCGATGCGCGTCAGTACGCGATCGTCGCCGAACCGGTCGTCATTCGGCAGGTATTCGTTGTTCAACTGCCAGTATCCGGCGGGTCCGAGCCAGCGCCACTCGGAGCGCAGCTGGCCGCCGCGATCCGACAGGTAGCGCGGTTCCAGGGTGGCATCGAAGTTGGGGGCGGCATTCCAGTAATACGGCACGCCGATCGTGACGCCCGACCCGCTGGAACTGCCGATGCTCGGGACCAGCAGACCGCTCATGCGCTCATCGCCGAGCGGGAACCGGAACCAGGGCGTGTAGAAAATCGGCAGGCCCTTGAAGCGGAGCAGGGCGTTGGTGGCGGTGCCCTGGCGCGTGTTCGGGTCGAGTTCGATCGAATCGGCCTTGAGCTGCCAGTCCTCGTCGTCGCGCGGGCAGGTCGAATACGTCGCGCGGTCGAAGCGGCTGATGCCGGCCTCGTCCCGGGTGACCCGTCGGGCGACCCCCTGGGCGTGGAGGTCGGATGCGCGATAGTCGACCCGATCGAGGCGGAAGGCGCCGGAGTCCAGGTCGACGTCACCCCGCTGGCCCTCGATGACAAACCCGTTCTCGCGCAGGAATACGCGGCCCGAGGCCTCGGCCGTGCGCCGCTCGCGGTCGATCCGCACGCGCTCCGCGCCGAGCGTGCGGTTGCCCCGGCGCACCGCCACGTTGCCCTCCAGGGTGGTGATCGTGCCGAGTGTTTCCATGGATTCGGCCGCCGCCCGGGTAACGCCCGGGGCGTCGGGGGACTCGACATCGGTCACCGGCAGGACGGGCGGCGGTGGACACAGCAGCCAGTCGTCCGCGTTGGCCGACGACGGATCATCCGCGTCGGCCGGCAGAGACAGGGCCAGCAGCGCGGCGAGCATGGACGGGCGCAATCGGTGCAAAGTCGTCACGGTTTGGCGGGGCGCACGGCGGAGGATACGCGTCCGGGGCCCGGAACTGAATCACCGCCGCCTCCGTGCAGGGGGCGTCCGTCAGTATTCACGTCGCGTCTGTCGGGAAGCGCCGCAGATCGGTATAATCCCGCGTTTTTGTGACGCGGCGAACCGGGAGCGCAGCCCAGCATGGATCTGAACAAAATCGATATCGGCAAGAACTGTCCCGATGAAGTCAACGCGGTGATCGAGGTTCCCACGTACGGCGCCCCGGTCAAATACGAGCTGGACAAGGACAGCGGCGCCCTGATGGTGGATCGCTTTTTCGGGACCGCGATGCACTATCCGTGCAATTATGGCTTCATTCCGCACACGCTCGGCGAGGACGACGATCCGCTCGATATCCTCGTGATCACGAACTCGCCGCTGATGTCGGGGGTCGTGATTCCGTGCCGGCCCGTGGGCATGCTGAACATGGAAGACGAGTCCGGCGGCGATGCCAAACTGCTGGCCGTGCCGACCGATAAATTGACCCCGCTCTACCGCAACGTCCACGAGTACACCGATGTGGCGCGTTCCCTGCTCGACGAAATCGCGCATTTCTTCGAGCAGTACAAGGCGCTCGAAGCGGGTAAATGGGCGCGTGTGGATCACTGGGATGGCGCCGAAGCGGCGCGCGAAGAGATCCGCGCCAGCGTCAAGCGGTACAACAACGGCGCGACCTGAAACGGTCGTGGCCAGCCGCGGCGAACAACCGCGGCGGGAGCCTGAATGGCCGGATCCGACCGGCTGAGAGACTACGAACGGGAGGCGGGCCTGTACCGCCGGCGCGCTGTCGTCGCCGGTCTGGGCGCGCTCGTGGTCGTGCTTGTACTGGTCGGGCGGCTGTTTCACCTGCAGTACCTCAGCCACCAGCACTACGCCACGCTCTCGGACAATAACCGGATGCGGATCGAGGCGATCGCCCCGACCCGCGGGCTGATCCGCGATCGCGACGGCCGGGTTCTCGCGGAGAACCTGCCGAGCTTCACGCTCGAACTCGTGCCCGAGCGCGTCGAGGATCTCGAGGCGACGCTTGAGCGGCTGCGCTCCTTTGTCGATTTCGACACCGCAGACGTCGAGCGCCTGCGGCGCGCCTGGCGGCGGGCGCGGCCGTTCGAAGGCGTGCCCCTGCGTTTCCAGCTCAGCCGCGAGGCGGTCGCGCGCCTGTCGGTGAACCGTCACCGGTTCCCGGGCGTGGATATCGTCGCCGGGCTCACGCGCCACTACCCCTGGGGGCGCACCGGCGTGCACGCGCTCGGCTACGTCGGGCGTCTGGACGAGGGGGATCTGCAACGCCTCGATCCGCGCTCCTATCGCGCGACCAGCCATGTCGGCAAGAACGGGATCGAGTACGCGTACGAGGAGGTCCTGCATGGCGATCCGGGGGTCCGCCGGGTGGAGGTCAACGTCGAGGGGCGGGTGCTGCGCGTACTGGACGAAGAGGCGCCGGTTCCGGGCGAGGATATTCAACTGACGCTCGATCTAGGTCTGCAGCGGTTCGCCGAACGCATGCTGGGATCCGAGGATGGTGCGGTGGTCGCACTGGATCCGCGCGATGGCGCGGTGCTTGCGCTGGCGAGTGCGCCCGGATTCGATCCCAATCTGTTCGTCAACGGGATCGGTCGCGATACCTATGCCGCCCTGCGCGATTCCCCGCATCGCCCGCTGTTCAACCGCGCGATCCGTGGTCAGTACCCGCCCGGTTCGACCATCAAGCCGATCATCGCGCTCAACGGACTCGAGCGGAAAGCGCGTGATCGCGATGAGACCATCCATTGCCGCGGCTATTTCACGCTCGAGGGCAGGAGCCGTCGCTATCGGGACTGGAAGGCCCACGGTGAAGTCGATCTCGGCGATGCGATCAGCCAGTCCTGTGACGTCATGTTCTATGACCTCGCCATGGATCTCGGCATGACCGAGATGGCGGATTTTCTGCGCAAGTTCGGGCTCGGGCAGCCCACCGGGATCGATCTCCCCGGCGAACGTGATGGCCTCATTCCGGATCCCGAGTGGAAACGCCGCAACCGCGGCGAGCCATGGTACAGCGGCGAGACCGTGATCCATGGCATCGGCCAGGGCTACATGCAGGCCACTCCGCTGCAATTGGCGACCGCGACGGCCCAGATCGCGAACCACGGGCGCCCCGTGCGACCCTATCTTCTGGCGGAGACCGGGCCGGTCGAGGCCCGGACGGATGCCGGAGAGGATGTGCCGGCTGACGGGGATGTGGTGGTCGCGCGAGCCCGCGAGCCCGTGGTGGAGCCGGTCGATCTGACGGTGGAGACGGACTGGGATTTCGTGATCGATGCGATGGTCGGCGTGACCGAGGGCGAACACGGCACCGCCCGGGCGATCGGCTGGGAGAGCCCGCACACGATTGCCGGGAAGACCGGGACGGCACA
Organism: Halofilum sp. (in: g-proteobacteria); assembly: GCA_034520925.1. Classification (GTDB taxonomy): domain Bacteria; phylum Pseudomonadota; class Gammaproteobacteria; order XJ16; family Halofilaceae; genus Halofilum. The sequence goes on from JAXHNC010000011.1 coordinate 53,750, forward strand.
GGTATTCTCGATCGCACAGGGCGAGGAGTACGACGCCGAAGCGATTGCCAAGCAGCTGCGCGATCACGCCCTGTTCATCGCCTTCGCGCCGGCGATGGCCCCACGCATCGCCGTTGCGGTGGTGGTCGAAAACGGCGGCAGCGGTTCCGGGACGGCCGCGCCGATTGCGCAAAAGCTGATCGATCGCTGGCTTGAGGAGCATCCGCCGCCCGAGCGCGAGGACGACAATGGTGGATGATGGCGGATTTTCGGGCGCACGCGGCGGTGGCGCGCCGCTGACGCGGCTGCTGCTCGCACTGCGGGTGGACCCGCCGCTGCTGCTCGGGATCCTCGCGATCGCCGCCGTCGGGATGGTCGTGCTGTACAGCTCGGGCGGGGAATCGACCGAGTTGCTGGTCCAGCAGGCGGTGCGTTTCGGTATCGGGCTGTTCGTCATGCTCGTCGCCGCCCAGATCCCGCCCCGCAATCTCCGGCTGTGGTCTCCCTGGCTGTTCGTGGCGGGTCTTGGCCTGCTTGTCTGGGTACTGGTCGCGGGCGAGATGGGCGGGGGTGCGAAGCGCTGGATCGACCTGGGTGTCGCGACCGTCCAGCCCTCCGAGGCGATGAAGATCGCGGTGCCGATGATGGTGGCCTGGTACCTGGGTGACCGCGCAATGCCGCCGTCGTTCGGCCGCGTGCTGGTGGCCGGCGCGCTCATCATGACGCCGGTCGCGCTGGTCGCTTACCAGCCCGATCTGGGCACCGCGCTGCTGATCGCCAGTGCCGGCGCCTTCGGGCTCTTCCTTGCCGGATTGCGCTGGCGCCTGATGCTGGGAGCACTGGTGGTCGGCGCCGCCCTGATCCCCGTCGGCTGGCACCTGATGTACGATTACCAGCGTCGACGCGTGTTGACCTTTCTCGACCCCGAGAGCGATCCGCTCGGGGCCGGTTACCACATCATCCAGTCGAAAATCGCCGTCGGCTCCGGTGGCCTCTACGGCAAGGGCTGGCTGAACGGCACCCAGTCGCGCCTCGATTTCCTGCCGGAACGGTCGACCGACTTCATTTTCGCCGTGTTCGGCGAAGAATTCGGCTTTTTCGGTGGCAGCCTGCTGCTGTTCCTCTACCTCTGCGTGGTCGGTCGCGCGCTGTACATCTCCGCGGAGGCCCAGGACAGTTTCGGGCGCCTCCTCGCGGGCAGTCTGGCGTTGACCTTCTTCGTCTACGTGATGGTCAATATCGGTATGGTGATCGGCCTGTTGCCCGTCGTCGGCGTACCGTTGCCGCTCGTGAGTTATGGCGGTACATCGATGGTCACATTGCTCGGCGCGTTCGGCATAATCATGTCGATCCATTCACACAAGCGGTTGCTCGCCCCATGACGATTCGTCCGGTTCTCGCCGTCGCGCTGTTCTGCCTCGCGGCCACGTCGCCCGCGAGCGGCTCTTTCCTCGAGCGCGACGGTGTCCGCGCATTCATCGAGGATGTCGCGGGCCGCGAGGATTTCAATGCCGCCGAGCTCCGCGGCATGTTCGAGGAAGTGGAGCGCCAGGAGGCCGTGCTCGAGGCCATCGCCGCCCCGGCCGAGGCGATGCCCTGGTACCGGTATCGGCCGATTTTCATCACCGATCCGCGGATCGGCGGTGGGGTCGAATTCGTGCGTGACAATGCCGATCTGCTCGCGCGGGCCGAACGCCAGTATGGCGTGCCGCCCGCCATCGTCGCCGCGATCATCGGCGTGGAAACGTTTTACGGCCGCCACAAAGGCCGTTACCCGGTGTTCGATACGCTGGCGACGCTGGCCTTCGAGTACCCACCGCGAAGCGGGTTCTTCCGGCGCGAGCTCGAGCAGTTCCTGCTGCTCGCGCGCGACGAGGGCATCGACCCGCGGGCGGTCACCGGATCCTATGCCGGCGCGATGGGGATGCCGCAGTTCATCTCCAGCAGCTATCGCCATTACGCCATCGATTTCGATAACGATGGCCGGCGGGATCTGTGGGACAGCAATGCCGACGTGATCGGCAGCGTCGCCGCCTACCTGGCCGACCATGGCTGGCGGCGCGGGGAGGCGATCGTGCATCGGGTACGGCCGGCCGATGACGGCTGGCGCGAGCTGACGCGCGACAGCCTGAAACCCCGGATCGACGGGGACACCCTGCGCGCCGCGGGGCTCGGCGTGGAGCCGTCGGTGGCTGATGGCGAGCGCGTACACGTGTTCGCGCTGGAAACGGAGACCGAGCCCGAGGTCTGGGTCGGCCGCCGGAATTTCTACGCCATTACCCGGTACAACCACAGCGCGCTCTACGCCATGGCGGTGTATCAGCTGGCCGAACGGATCCGCCGCGGCGTCGAGGCGGAGAGCGCCTCGTGAAATCCGCGGGCCGTGCCGTCGTTCCGGCCTTGCTGGCGGCGCTGTTCGCCGGCTGCAGCACCCTGTCGGGCGAGCCGGCGGATGGCCCGGGCAGGGAAATCGATCCGGACAGCCTGCCGACGGTCGTGCCGCGCGATGAGCCGCGCAGCCGTTACGGCAATCCCGAGTCCTACGTCGTCTACGGCGAGCGCTATCATGTCCGTGATTCGGCGCGCGGGTACGTGGCCGAAGGCACGGCCTCGTGGTACGGCAGCAAATTCCATGGCCGGCGCACATCGAGCGGCGAGCCCTACGATATGTACAAAATGACGGCCGCCCATCGGTCGTTGCCACTGCCCACGTATGTCCGGGTGACGAACCTCGACAATGGACGCAGCACGGTCGTGCGCGTGAATGATCGCGGCCCGTTCGTCGACGATCGGCTGATCGATCTGTCGTATGCCGCGGCGACCCGCCTCGGCGTGATCGATAACGGCACGGCGCCGGTGCGCGTGCGCGCGCTGACGCCGGGCGAGTCGACCGCCGATTCGCAGCCGGACGCCGGTGAAGCCGATACGGGCCGTGATGGTGAGGTGTACCTCCAGGTCGGGGCCTTCCGCGAGTACGCCAACGCGCAGCGCATGCGTGCCCGGGTACGGGGTGCCGGCATCCGCGCCGTCGACGTCGAAAAGGCGGAATCCGCCGCCGGTGCATTCGTGTATCGGGTCCGTATCGGCCCGCTGGATGCCGATACGGATCGCGAGGCCATGCTCGGCAGCCTCGATGAGGCCGGTGTCGAAGGCGCGCGTTTCATTACAGAGTGATCATGTCGGTGTCACATATCGATCGGCGCCGATACAATTCCGTTTCATCCCGGGGCCGGACTGCTGTGGCCCCCATGCCAACGAGAGCCCTGGACCCATGAAGTATCTGTCCGCCCTGTGTGCCTGTCTGTTCCTGTTGCTGACCCTGCCCGTGATGGCGCAGCCCATTCCGAAGCCGCCGTCGACTCCCGGCGAGAGCTATATCCTCATGGAGGCCGCGACCGGAAAGGTTCTGGCCGAGAAGAACGCCGACAAGCGGCTGCCGCCCGCCAGCCTGACGAAGATCATGACGGGGTATGCGGTCTACCGCGCGCTCGAAGACGGCAGCATCAGCCTCGAGGATGAGGTCGAGATCAGCGAGGCCGCCTGGCGCATGGGCGGGTCGCAGATGTTCCTGGAGGTCGGTGACCGGGTCACGGTGGACAAGCTGCTGGATGGCCTGGTCGTGCAGTCCGGCAACGATGCCGCACTCGCCCTGGCGGAATACGTCGGCGGCAGCGAAACGGCGTTCGTCGAGCAGATGAACTTCTACGCGCAGGAGCTCGGCCTCGAGAACACCCGATTCGAAAACCCGGAAGGGCTGAATCGGGAGACGCATTATTCGAGCGCGCGGGATATCGCGAAACTCTCCCGTGCCATGATCCGGGAATTCCCGGAGCGTTACGAGCGCTACTCGAAGCGCGAGTTCACCTACAACGACATCCGTCAGTACAACCGCAACGATCTGCTCTACGCGACCGACTACGTCGACGGGATCAAGACCGGCTATACCTCGGAAGCCGGCTACTGTCTGGCGACATCGGGCGTGCGCGACGGTACCCGGCTGATCAGCGTCGTCATGGGCGAGCCCAGCCCGAACGCGCGCGAATCCAGCAGCCGTGCGCTGCTGTCCTGGGGGCATCGCTTCTATCAGAGTCACCGGCTGTACGCCGCGGGCGAGACCCTCAAGGAGGCCCGGATCTGGAAAGGCGCGAGCGATCAGGTGCGTCTCGGCCTGTCGCAGGATCTGCACGTCACCATCCCCAAGGGCGAATATGACGCGCTCGAGGCCAGCATGACCTTCCCCGGTCAGTTGGTCGCGCCCGCGGAGGAAGGCGAAGAGCTGGGCCGGGTTACCGTCAAGCTCGACGGCGAGGTCGTCGCCGAGGCGCCGCTCGTCGCGCTGTCCGGTGTGGCGGCCGGCAGTTTCTTCCAGCGCATGACCGATGCCGTACTGCAGTGGTTTGAGTGACTCCGGGATGCCCCGGAGCGGAGGGCCCGATGACTGATGACACGCTGCTGGAATTCCCCTGCGACTTCCCGATCAAGGCGTTCGGCTACGATACGGGCGATTTCGGCACGCTTGTCGTGGAACTGATCCAGGCGCACGCCCCGGAAGTGACGCAGGACGACGTGCAGACACGCAGCAGCAGCGGCGGCCGGTATCTTGCGGTGACGATCACCGTGCGTGCCGTCAGCCGTGAGCAGCTCGACAGCATCTACCACTCGCTCAGCGCCCATGAACGCGTGCTGGTGGCGCTCTGAACGGCGCGGGAGGCGGTGTCGCGGTGTCCCCGGAACTCGTGGTGTGCCGCCCGGGGCGAGTCGACTATGAACCGACCTGGCGGGCGATGCAGGCCTTCACGGATGCGCGCGGTCCCGCGACCCCGGACGAGTTCTGGCTGCTCGAGCACCCGCCGGTTTTCACGCTGGGCCGCGTCGCCCGCGCCGAGCACGTCCTCGACGCCGGTGACATCCCGCTGGTCCAGGTGGACCGCGGGGGGCAGGTCACCTACCATGGTCCCGGTCAGATCGTGCTGTACACGCTGGTCGATCTGCGTGCCCGGGGTATCGGCGTGCGCAGCCTGGTCGCCGCCCTGGAGCAGGCCGTGATCGACGTGCTGGGTGCGGAAGGCGTCGCGGCGGCTCGCCGCGACGGAGCCCCCGGTGTCTACGTCGATGGCCGCAAGATCGCGGCACTCGGCCTGCGGGTGCGCCGCGGCTGCAGTTATCACGGCCTGGCACTCAACGTAGACTGCGATCTCGGGCCGTTCGCGCGGATCGACCCCTGTGGCTACCGCGGCCTCGAGGTGACGAGCACGGTTACCGAGGGCGTGCCCGCCGGCGGCGATGAGCTTGGCGAGCGGCTGATTACGCGGCTTGTGGCCGCGCTTGGCTATCGGGCCGTTGCCGATGGCACGCGGGTCCCGCCCGATATGGAGCACCGATGAGCGACAATCCCTATATCTCTCCGTCCCGACTCGACCCGGCCGGCCACCGCCGCGCCAGCGACAAGGTGCGCAGTATCCCGGTCAAGGTGGAAGGCGAGGCGCCGGCCCCGCAGGAGCGCCAGCGCAAGCCCTCGTGGATCCGCGCGAAGGCCCAGGTGCATCCGCGCGTGCGCCAGATCAAGCGGATCCTGCGCGAGCGCAACCTGCACTCCGTATGCGAGGAAGCGGCCTGCCCGAACCTGGGCGAATGTTTCAGCAAGGGCACCGCGACCTTCATGATCCTCGGCGACATCTGCACCCGGCGCTGCCGGTTCTGCGATGTGGCCACGGGCCGTCCCGACCGTCCGGATCCGAACGAGCCACGGCAACTCGCCGAGACCGTCGAGGCGCTGGGGCTCGATTACGTCGTCATCACCTCGGTCGACCGTGACGATCTCCCCGACCGCGGGGCCGGGCAGTTCGTCGAATGCATCCGCGAGATCCGCGCGCGCACGCCGGGTACCCGCGTCGAGATCCTGACCCCGGACTTCCGCAACCGGATCGGGCACGCCCTCGATCTGCTCGACGAGGCGCCGCCGGACGTGTTCAACCACAACGTCGAGACGGTGCCGCGCCTGTACAAGCCGGTGCGGCCCTCGGCCGACTACCAGGGCTCGCTCGATCTGCTCGCGGAAGCGGGTCGCCGGCATCCGGAGATCCCGACCAAATCGGGCCTGATGCTGGGTCTGGGCGAGGAGATCGCGGAAGTCGAGGATGTCATGCGCGATCTGCGCGCGCACGGCTGCTCGATGCTGACGATCGGCCAGTACCTGCAGCCGAGTCCGGCCCACCTGCCGGTGGCGCGCTATGTCCATCCGGACGAATTCGATCGGTTGGCGAGGGTCGGCGAGGAAATGGGCTTTGCCCACGTCGCCAGCGGCCCGATGGTGCGCTCCTCCTATCACGCCGACGAGCAGGCGCGGGAGGTGCTCGCGCCAACGGCGTGACTCTGGATCCGGGGCGTGGGCGAAGGAACCCTGTGTCCACCCGCGGGTCGAACCGGGTGGTCCCTTTCGCAACCCGGAGTCGTGCCCATGCGAGCCCTGATCCCGCTCCTGCTGATTCTCTTCGCCAGCCCATCGCTGGCGGAGACGGCCGATGAGCCCCCGTCCGGCAAGGCGGTCGCGACCTTCGCCGGCGGCTGTTTCTGGTGCGTGGAGGAGGCCTTCGACGCGGTCGACGGCGTCGAGTCCACCACGTCCGGCTATACCGGCGGCGACACCGTCGATCCGACCTATCAGCAGGTGAGCGCCGGGGGCACCGGCCACGCGGAGGCCGTCCGCGTCGTCTACGATCCCGAGGCGGTGTCCTACCGCCGGCTGCTGGACGTGTTCTGGCACAACATCGATCCGACGGTGGAGAACCGCCAGTTCTGCGATGTCGGCTCGCAGTACCGCAGCGCCATCTTTTTCCACGACGAAGAGCAGCGGCGGCTGGCCCGCGAGACGCGCGAGGGGATCGAGGAGAGCGGGGTGCTGCCCGGCCCCGTGAAGACGGAGATCGTGCCGGCGGATACGTTCTACGTCGCGGAGGATTATCACCAGAACTATCACCAGGAAAACCCGATCCGCTACAAGTGGTACACCAGTGGATGCGGGCGCTACGATCGGCTGGAGACGCTATGGGGTGACAAGGCCCGGACGGGCGCAAGTTGACGGCGCGCATCCGACATCTGCTACGGTAGAAAACGTAACGAGGGCGCGCCGATCCGGCTGCGTCCGTTCCGATCCCCCGGTTGGCCCCCGGACCGCGATTACCACTGGTTGGCGCGGACGGCGGCCTGTCCGGGCGCTGCCCGACACCGGGGGCGTACACGGGGCGAGTGGTCGCCCCGGCGGATCGCAAACGTTTACGGCGGCACGATCCGAGGGATCGGTCGCCGGGGGAGTCAGGGTCAGAGCCGACTCCCGGGTGCCGGCGCCACTGCGGCGCAGGCACCGCAAAACGACTGTCACCACACGAGGAGGTGGATTATGAGTAAACGAATTCTTGGATTGTTCGCGGCCATCGGGCTCGCGTTCGGCACGGTCTCGACCGCTTACGGTCAGGATACGGTCCGCATCGGCTGGACCGCCTGGTCCGACGCCGAGTTCGTGACCAAGCTGGCCGCGCGGATTCTCGAGGAGCGCATGGATCAGGACGTGGAACTCGTCCAGACGGACATCGCGCCGCAGTATCAGGGCGTGGCCTCGGGCGACATCGACGTCATGCTGATGTCCTGGCTGCCGGGTACGCACTCGGATTACATGGACAAGGTCGGCGGCGATGTCGTCAATCTCGGCATGCTCTACGATCACGCCAAGCTGGGCTGGATCGTTCCGGAGTACATCCCGAAGGATCAGATCAGCTCGATCGAGGACCTCAAGAACGACTCGGTCCGCGAGAAGCTCGACGGCACGATCACCGGCATCGACCCGGGCGCGGGCCTGACGCGGCTGTCGAAGAAGGCGATCGAGGAGTATGGCCTCGACGGCTATGAACTGCAGATCTCGTCCGGCGCCGGCATGACCGCCGCGCTCGATCGGGCGGTGAAGAGAGACGAGTGGATCGTCGTCACCGGCTGGAGCCCGCACTGGAAGTTCGGCCGCTGGGATCTGCGCTATATCGACGATCCGAAGGGCGTCCTCGGGTCCTGGGAGCGCATCCACGCGATCGCGCGTGAGGGCTTCTACCAGGAGAATATCGAGGCCGCGACGATGCTGTCCCGCATGTGGCTCCCGATCGACGATCTGCAGGCCGCCATGTTCGAAGCGCGTGAGACCAGCTACGACGAGGCGGTGACCAACTACATCAACGATAACGCCGACCGCGTCGAATACTGGATCTCCGGCGATATGTAAGCCGGTTCCGGTTAACGGTCCCGAAGCCCGGCCGCGCTCCGCGTGGCCGGGCTTTTTTTGTGGGTGCGGGCAAGCGCGGTCGGTGCCGACGGGGGTCGTGCGACCGGCCGGGGGCTGTGCCATAATCCGCCGGCACGCAGTCAGGGGAGCCGCCAGCGTGAGCATCAAGCCCGACCACTGGATCCGTCGGATGGCCGACGAGCACGGCATGATCGAGCCCTTCGAACCGGGTCAGGTCCGGGCGAACGACGGGGGCAAGATCGTGTCCTACGGCACCTCGAGCTACGGCTACGACGTGCGCTGCTCGCCGCATTTCAAGGTCTTCACCAACATCAACTCGGCGTTCGTCGACCCCAAGGGCTTCGATGAGCGCAGCTTCGTCAACGTCGAGTCGGATGTCTGCATCATCCCGCCGAACTCGTTCGCGCTCGCGAGCACCGTCGAGTATCTGCGGATACCCGCGCAACGTCCTGACCATCTGCCTCGGCAAGTCGACGTACGCCCGCTGCGGCATCATCGTCAACGTCACGCCGCTGGAGCCCGAGTGGGAGGGCCACATCACCCTCGAGTTCTCCAACACCACCACGCTGCCGGCGAAGATCTACGCCCACGAGGGGGTCGCGCAGCTGATCTTCCTCGAGTCGGACGAGGAGTGCGAGACGTCATACAAGGATCGTGGCGGCAAGTACCAGGGCCAGCGCGGCGTCACGCTGCCCACTACCTGAGACCTGCCCGTTTTCCGCCACCGACGGTCGACGCCGTAGGCCGGCTTGCGACCGAAGGGAGCCAGCCGGCGGTCGACGTCGCGGCCTTGTACAAGGGATGCGCCGGCTGTTGCCTACGGCAAAAGCCGGCCTACGGCTGACGTCGTGAGTGACGCGGGTGTTATTCCCGCGGGGCGCCTTCGAGGCGTGGCTCGAGCCGCTCGATATGCTCGCCGTGCCAGTCCGCCAGCGCCTGCCTCGCGGCGTGGTGCCCTTCCTCGATCAGCTGCGCGCCGCGGCGCGAGCGGAAGCGCCCGTAGGAGGACAGCGGCGGGGCGATGTGCAGATCGATCGCATCGGTCGATTGCAGCCGGGTCGCGTTGTTGATCGCGATGTCCGTCGCGTTGAGTACGACGTCGACGAGATCATCCGGCTTCTGGTAGCTGCGCCGGCTGTTGAGATCCGCGCCGATGACCGTGCGCGCGCCGAGTGACCGCGCCACCGAGCCCGGCAGATTCTCGACCAGGCCGCCGTCGACGAGCATGCGGCCGTCGTGCTCGACCGGCTGGAAGATGCCCGGCATGCAGGCGCTGGCGAGCACCGCCGGCACGACCGGGCCACTCGTGAGAACCACCCGTTCCCCGGAGCCGATGTCGGTCGCGACGACCCCGAACGGGATCGATGCGTCCTCGAAGTCCGGCTGGCCGATCGCGTCCGCGAGGACATCGCCCAGACGGCGATTGTCGAGCAGGCCCAGGCGCGAGGGCCGGAAGCTGGAGATCGACAGCCAGGACATGTCCAGCGCGATCTCCTCGATGTCGTCGGTCGAGGTGCCGAAGGCGTACAGTGCGGCGGCCACGGCACCGATGCTGGTCCCCGCCAGGCGGTCGACGCCGACCTCGGCCTCTTCCAGCGCGCGCAGGATGCCGACGTGGGCGGCGCCCAGCGTGGCGCCCCCGCTCAGCGCGAGGCCCACCGGACGACGCAACTGACGCCGGCGCCACCAGTAACGCGCACGACCCAGCCAGTCGCCACTCTTTTCCTGCGCCTGCATGAATATCGATTCCACGGATGTGTGCCGGGATTCTGGCGGCTGTGGCGCCAGGCGTCCATGCCCTCAGGTCGCCGCCGCAATCCGCTCCATCAGGTGGCACAGACAATCCTGCCGGATAATCCGTGCGTCCGGTGTCAGCAGCGATGGCATGACCGTTCGACGCAGCCGCAGGTGGTTGTCGCGGCACTCGAAAAACGCTGCGGTTACGTCAGCCCCGGCCGGATCGCGGGCCTCTACCGGCGTGTTCGATCCGCGGCAGCGGCCGAGCACGGTGCCGGCCGCCAGCTCGCGGAAATTGAGCCGATCGAGGTCGCCGGGCAGACACAGATCCAGATCGGGATCGGCGTCGTGGGCCGGCCATTCAAAGCCGAACCGGACGGATGCCGGGATCGTTACCATTGCGACGCTGTCGAACAGATCGAGGTCGTCCGGCGCTGGTCGTTCCTCCGGGATTGCGTCCAGATTCAGGCAGGCCGCCAGGAAATCGCGGGCGTGGGTCACGCCCTCGGCGGAGCCGACCCGGCCGCATTCCAGGATCACGGCCGGACAAAGCGCGAGAAAGGCCTGCGCCTGGGCGCCACGGGGCCGGGTGAAGTGCACGACGGTGCGGCTGAAACGGTGCGCGAGCTGCAGGCAGCGCGGATCGAGCGAATTGACGCCGACATGGTGCGGGCTGCTGCCGCTCGTATTGTGGATGTCGACACTGGCGAACAGCGGCCGTGCGCGCAGGCGCTCGAAGACCTCGGCGAGCAGGCGCGTCTCGGGCCCGGCCGGTTGTTCCGTTCCGGGCCATGCGCGGTTGAAATCGACCTGGTGGTCGAGATGGCGCCGGCCGTGGCGGGCGGCCTCGACATTGCCGATGAACAGGCTCAGCGCGCGCGGAAGCGGTTGCCCTTCATACGCCGCGAGCAGGCGCTGGACCGCCAGCAGCCCCGTATCCTCGTTGCCGTGCTGCAGGACCGAGACGAACAGCGCATCCGGGCGCTCGCCGGGGAGGTGGATCAGGGTCGGACCGGGCAGAATCCGGTGCAGCGAGGGCGCCGGCGTCTCCAGCAGACCGGCCGGGAGATGGTCGATCTCGTAGAGCGCCGTCAAAGCGGCCACTGGTGCACGGGGGCACCGTCCGTCTGGCGTTCGGCGTAGGCCGCGGTCAGCGCCGCCATGTCCCGGCCATGCTTTGCGACCCAGGCGCGTTGCCAGCCGGCGCCGTTGCGGCCCGAATCGACCCGTTCTTCGATGATGCCGAGGTAGCGGTCGATATCCTCGCCCGCCAGCCCCAGATCGCTCAGGCCGAGGCGCGCGCAGGGCAGCAGCGTGCGCAGGATGAGGCGTGTTACGGGATAGATGCCGTCGTCCGCCCAGCGCACCCGGGCGCCGAGCCCATGGCGGGCGCAGGCGTAGAAATTGTCCCGCGCCACGGGGAAGGACAGCAGCGCCGCCGGCGGACCATCGGGGGCGTTGGCGAAGTACCGCGTGAGCCCGTAAAACAGGGCGGCGTTCGCGATGGCGTCCGTGGCGCTCGGGCCGCCGGGCACGACCCGGTGTTCGATGCGCACGTGCGGATTGCCCGCGTCATCGATCCCCACGAGCGGTCGGTTCCAGCGCCAGATCGTGCCGTTCTGCAGTTGCAGGTGGGCCAGCGGGCCGTCCGCCGGATCCATCAGCATCGGCAGCAGGACCGGGAAGTGCTGTTCGTTTTCGCGAAAGGTCTCGATCAGCGATTCGCGGACGTAACCGGTCCCGAAGCCGACCCGTCGCGACGGACCCTGGGCGGCGCCGCCGACGCCGCCACTCTCCACCGCCTGCTCGAACAGGGGGATGCGCGTCTCGTCCCAGAGGTCGCGGCCGAACAGATACGGTGAGTTGGCGCTGGCGGCGACCAGTGGCCCCGATACCAGCATGGCGGCGTTGTAGTAGTCCGCCGCGCGACCGGCGGGCACCTGCATGTGGATCTGGAAGGATGTGGCGGCCGACTCGAGCATCACATCGGGGTGATCCGTTCGCAGCCGCTCACGCCCGCAGATATCGATCCGCAGCGGGCGATCCTCGCGCTGGCGCAGGACCTGATCGTTGAGTGCGGCGTAGCGGGGGCTGGGCGTCATCGCGGCATGGCCGAGATCGTCCTGGCGCACCGTCGGCAGGATGCCGATCGCGATCAGTTGCGCGCCCAGCGCCGCCGCGCCCGCGCGGGTGCGGTCCCAGGTCGCCTGGAGATCACGCTCCATCGCGCCCAGCGCACCATCACTCAGCGTCCGTGGCGCGGTATTCAGCTCGATGTTGAACTGCGCGAGTTCGTGCGTGAGGAGCGGATCCTGCAGCGTTTCGATCAGGCGTTCGTTCAACGCCGTCGGCCGACCGTCGGCGTCGGTCAGCCAGGCCTCGAGCTCAAAGCCGCCGACCGGATGCGCTTCGGCCAGGCGCTTGTCCGCGAACCAGCCGGCGAGCAGCTCGGTCTCCGCGTGCAGGCGTTGCGAGAATGCCTGGAAGTCCTCTTCCGTGAAGGCACTGGTACTGATATCCCGGCCCATCCGTGCCTCCCTGACGGCGATCCGCCGATTGCGTGCCACGCGCAAGTGTTCGGGGTAGTACGGCCACCATCATGCCGCAAACCCGCGGCCGGTTCATCGGGGGGGATGCGATCGCTGCAACTGCCTATCCAGCTCCCGCAGGCGCTCGGGCGTGCCGATGTCATGCCATGCGCCGCGGTAATGCTCGCCACTGACCAGCCCCGCGGCGATCGCGCGCCTGAGGATCGGTGCGAGCCGTAACGGTTGCGGGGGCAGCCCGCTGAAGAGCGCCGGCCGGTACACGCCGATGCCGGCGAAGGTCAGGCGCGCACCGGTGTCCGTCGTGACGCGGGCGCCATCGAGCGCGAAGTCGCCGTCCGGGTGCTGCGGCGGATTGTCCACCAGCACCAGATGAGCGAGACGGCCGGTGGGGAGTGTCAGGTCCTCGAACGGGTAGTCGGTGTAGATGTCGCCGTTGATGACGGCGAAGGGCTGCGGTCCCAGCAGCGGCAGTGCGTGCGCGATCCCGCCGGCGGTCTCCAGCGCGCGATCGCCTTCGTCGCTGTAGCGCACGTCGAGTCCCCAGGCCCCACCGTCGCCGACGTATGCGCGCAGTTTCCGTCCCTGCCACGCGGTGTTGATGACCACGCGCGCGAATCCGGCGCGCGCGAGCGCTCCGAGGTGCCAGTCGATCAAGGGGCGGCCGCCGACATCCAGCAGTGGCTTGGGGCGGTCGTCGGTCAGCGGGCGCATGCGTTCGCCGCGGCCGGCGGCGAGGATCATCGCGTTCATGGCCGCGCCTCCGCTCGCTCAAGGCGCGCGCTTACGTCCACCCGGCCGGCGAATCGCGCGAGCGGTTCCAGTTCCCGGTAGCGGCCGAACAGCGCCTCGATGTACCCCCATGTCCGCGGGATGTCGGCGAGGTAGCGCGGTTTGCCGTCGCGATGCCAGAGGCGCGCGAAGATGCCGATCGCCTTGAGATGGCGTTGCGCCCCCATCAGGTCGAACCAGCGGCGCAGGGTGCCGTGATCGGGCAGTTCGACGCCGCGCGCGAGCGCGGCTTGCCGATAGCGTTCGATCCAGTCGGTAATGCGGTCATCCGGCCAGCTGATGTAGCAGTCACGCAGCAGGGAGACCAGGTCGTAAGTCACCGGGCCCGCGACGGCGTCCTGGAAATCGAGGACGCCGGGGTTGTCTGTTGCCAGCACCATGAGGTTGCGTGAATGGTAATCGCGGTGCACGAATACGCGGGGTTGCTCCAGCGCCGCCGCGGTGAGTGCCGCGAAGCTTGCCGCCGGTTCCTCGCCGATCGTCTCCGTGTCCAGCCCCAGGTGCTCGCCGAGGAACCAGGCCGGGAACAGATCCATCTCGGCGTCGAGCCGTTTCGCATCGTACGGCGGCAGGCCGGCGGTCGGGATGTCCGCCTGCATGCGCACGAGGGCGGCGAGCGCGTCGTCGTAAAGCCCGTCCGCGGAGCGTTCGTCGAGTTCGTCCAGATAGAGCCGGTCGCCGAGGTCGCTCAGCAGCAGAAAGCCGCGCTCATCGTCGCTCGCCAGTACCCGTGGTGCCGAGACGCCGGCGGCCTCGAGGCGTCCGGCGATGTCGACGAACGGTCCGGTGGCTTCGCGCTCCGGTGGCGCATCCATGACGATGCGGTCGCCGTCGTCCGTGGCGATCCGGAAATAACGCCGGAAGCTGGCATCGCCAGTGATCGGCGTCAGGGGCCCAGCGGCGTCGGGGCATGTGCGCATCAGCCAGGCACGGAGTTCATCCGCGCGCGGGTCAGTGGTCATGGAACGGCTCCAGGGAGTGGCGGAAGGGGGACGGCCCCATGGATTGCGGGCGGACAATGCGCGAGCACGGAAAACAGTATAAAAGACTGCTATACATCTCGGTATACCGTCGGTGTTCGTGGTTTTGCGCTTGATCGCCCATTGCCCCGCACCTACCATTCACCGATTGCCTCATCCCGCTGGAGGGATTCGTACATGATGAAACGCTTGATAGGGGCGACCGCGCTCGGGCTGTGTTCGACGACCACCCATGCGGCCGGTCTGGATCTCGCCCTCGGCCAGGACACGGCCAGCCTCGTCTATCTCACCGATACCGCGAGTATGGGTTACGGCGGCGCCGATATCGGCTTCGGCGGTTTCTTCAACAACAACGACGACATCATGTTGACCGGGAACTTCCTCGTCACCGGCAGCCCGGGTCAGAACATCCCGCTGCAGTTCGGGGTCGGTGCCAAGGCCTATTACACGGATCTCGATTCGAACCGGGACGCCAGTGCGATCGGCATCGGCGGCCAGGTCCGTTACCTGTTCCCGACCGAGACCCACCTCGCGTTCTCGGTCGAGGGCTATTACGCGCCGCGCATCACGAGTTTCGAGGATGCCGATTCGCTCGCCGAATTCAATCCGCGCTTTGAACTCGAAGTCGTACCGGGTACGCACGCCTTTGTCGGCTATCGCTGGATCGAGTTCGACATGGACGGCGGTCGCGATGAAGAACTCAGCGACGAGATCAACGTCGGTATCCGGCTGACGTTCTGAGGCCGGTCTCGGATGGCGGCGATCGATCGAGTGCTGTCGGTGATGGCGCGTCTGCGCGATCCGCAGACCGGCTGTCCCTGGGATGTCGCCCAGGATTTCCGCTCCATCGCGCCGCATACGGTCGAAGAGGCGTATGAAGTCGCCGATGCCATCGAGCGCGGCGGTTTCGACGACCTGCGCGACGAGCTCGGCGATCTGCTGCTGCAGGTCGTCTACCACGCCCGCATGGCCGAGGAACGCGAAGCGTTCGATTTCGAGGCGGTGGCCGACGGGCTCGCGGCCAAGCTGATCCGCCGCCACCCGCATGTCTTCGGCGATACGGAGGCGACCGACGCGGAGACCCGCGAGCGGCTCTGGGAGCAGGCGAAGGCCGACGAGCGCGCACACCGTGGCGAATCCGACGCCAGCGCGCTCGCCGGCGTGACCCTCGGACTGCCCGCCCTGACCCGCGCCCAGAAGCTCTCACGCCGGGCCGCCCGGGCCGGTTTCGACTGGCCCGACGCCTCCGGCCCCGCCGCGAAGGTGCGCGAGGAACTGGACGAGGTCGAGGCCGCCGGCGAGGATCCGGACGCGCGCGAGGCCGAGGTCGGGGACCTGCTGCTCGCGGCGGTCAACCTGGCGCGCCATCTCGATGTCGACGCCGAGACCGCGCTGCGTCGTGCCAGCCACCGTTTCGAACGCCGGTTCCGCGAGGTGGAGCGGCATGCGCAGCGTGATGGCGAGGGTACGGCGGGCATGTCCATGGATACCCTGGAAGGGTATTGGCAGGCCGCCAAGCGCGACGAATGAGCCGCCTGGCCCGCCCGCTCGCGGCGCTGTACTGGTCCGTATTCGCCGGCGCGCTGCTCGTCGCCGGCCTGTTCGTTTCCTGGCAGGCCCTTGCGGGCTTCGACTTCGCCTACCTCGTCTGGCACGAAGTGCTCGGCATCGGCGACACGATCGCGCGTTATGCCCCCGAAAACCGCTGGCGTCAGGGCTTCGAACACACCACGCCGATCGAGCGCGCCCGGCTGTTCGGCGCCATCGTCGACGCCATCCATGCCGACGGCCGCGGCCTCGCCGATCTGCGCTACCACGACCCCGAAGGTCGCGAACTGGGCCGCCTGCTGCGCCCGCCCGAGATCGTCCATCTGCGCGATGTGGCCCGCCTGGTCCGCTGGTTCGAGATCGCTGGCATCGCGGCCCTGGCGCTGGTCATGGCGCTCACGCTCGAAGCGCGGTGGCGGCGGCGGTCACTGCCGCCCGCGCGCCGATTCCTGGGCGTTGGCGCGGCGCTCGTCGGTGGGGTCCTGATCGTGCTGCTCGCGATCGGTCCGGTGGAGGTGTTCTACGCCCTGCATGAACTCGTCTTCCCGCCCGACCATGAGTGGTTCTTCTGGTACCAGGACTCGCTCATGGCGACCCTGATGCAGGCACCGAACCTCTTCGGCGCGATCGCCGCCGTGTGGTTCCCGTTCGCGCTCGCGTTGGCCTGGGCGGGGCTGTGGGCGATCGGGCGTTTCCTGGAGCGGGGCCGGTCGGTTGCCGCGTCATGAGGACATTGCTGCGCTTGGTTGGCTGATCCGGTGTGGATCAAAAGGGTTCTCGCCAAGGCGCGAAGGGCGCCAAGGGACGCAAAGGAAAGCGTCAGGAAAGACGTAGGCCGGCCTTGTGCGGTCCGTGCCGGTCGAAATTTGCCCGGCGCATGTCACCGCGCAATGCCGGCATTCCCCGGCGGCGGACGGTGATGCAAGCCGCCAATGCAACGGGCGCCGGGCAAGGCCGGCCTACGACCTGCCTGCGATCATGGCCCACCAAAAGCGCCTGCTCCGGGCGAACGCCGGATGCGCGCGTTCGCCTTCGGCGAAAACGCGCCTACGCACCCTCCGCCTTAACCGACGTAGGCCGGTTTTGCGCGGTCCACGACGCCGAATACCGCCGTGCGCATGCCACCGCGCAATGCCGGCATTCCCCGGCGGCTTATTGCATCGCATCCCCGAGGCTCGACGAGCGCCGGGGAAAACCGGCCTACGTCATCTCTTTTTCAGCCTCGCCCTCAGCCCTCCGGCCGCCCGCCGGTCGCATCCGTGACCACCTTGCGTACGCGTTCCAGGTAATCGGCCTCGTCCGGCTGGGCGCCGGCGCGCTGGGCCGCGTGCAGGACCTCGCCCAGCGGCTCCATCAACCGGTGTTCGGCCTCCAGGTGATCGCCCTCGTGGCGCGTGAGCTGCTCGATCAGGGCGCGGATGCCCGGCGGGCGGTCGGCGCCGGCCTGCTCGCGCAGCGCGATGTGCATGCCCATGTGCAGGAACGGATTGGTCTGCCCGTCCTCGGGCATGTAGTCGCGGTCGAGCACCGGTTCGTTGCCGGGCGCGAGCAGGGGCTGATATTCGGGGTGTTCCGAGATCACCGTCGCGACCATCCGTTCCATCGGATCGAGCGCCTCGCCGGCGTTGGCCTTGCGCCAGGTGTCGACGTAATAACGCCGCATGCTTTCGCGATCGTTGCCGAACATCGATGTGTCCTCAGGCGGTCTTGTCAGGGTATTCGCACAGATCCTGGATCCGGCACTCCGCGCAGCGCGGTTTGCGCGCGGTGCACACATAGCGCCCGTGGAGGATCAGCCAGTGGTGCGCGTGGCGCCGGTAGTCCTTCGGCATCACCTTCACCAGCTGGTCCTCGACCGCGCGCACGTTCTTGCCAGGCGCGAAGCCCGTGCGGTTGGCGACGCGGAAGATGTGCGTGTCCACCGCGATCGTGGGCTCGCCGAAGGCCGTGTTGAGGATCACGTTCGCGGTCTTGCGTCCGACGCCGGGCAGCGCCTCCAGCGCCGCGCGCTCGCGCGGCACCTCGCCGCCATGGCGTTCGACCAGTATGCGGCAGGTCTCGATCACGTTCTTCGCCTTGTTGTTGAACAGGCCCAGCGTGCGGATGTGCTCCTTCACCCCTTCGACGCCGAGCGCGAGCATCGATTCGGCGTCCGGCGCCGCGGGGAACAGGCTGGCCGTGGCCGCGTTCACGCCCCGGTCGGTCGACTGGGCCGAGAGCATGACGGCGATCAGCAGCTGGAACGGTGTCTCGTAATGCAGTTCCGTGGTCGGTTCCGGATCGCGCTCCGCCAGCCGCGCCATGATCTGTTCGCGCTTTGTGCGGTTCATCGCTGATCCGCCGCGCGCCGGCGCTTGGCGCGTGCGCGTTCGACCGCCGCCGCCACTTCCGCGCGCCGGCTCTCGCGGTCCCCGTCCGGACGCTTCGACGCCCGCGCCGCCGCGTGCTCGCGCCGACGGCGTTCGAGCCGTTCGTTGCGGGCGTAATAGCGGGCGCGGAACTGATCCGCGTGTTCACGTAACGGGGTCGGGTCGGGTGCCGGCTCGAGGGAGATGCAGTCGACCGGGCAGGGCGGGATGCACAGCTCGCAGCCGGTGCATTCGGACGCGATCACGGTGTGCATCTGCTGCGCCGCACCGAGGATGGCGTCGACGGGGCAGGCCTGGATGCACTTGGTGCAGCCGATACACACCGACTCGTCGATGACCGCGACGACCGGGTGCGTGACCGGTTCGCCGCATTCGGGATCCATCGCCTTCGGCGACAGACCGAGCAGTTCCGCCAGCGCCCCGATCCCGTCGTCCCCGCCCGGCGGGCAGCGATTGATATCCGCCTCGCCGGCGGCGATCGCCTCGGCATACGGCCGGCAGCCGTCATAACCGCACTGCGTGCACTGCGTCTGCGGCAGCAGCGCATCGATACGGTCGGTCAGTGTCGGCGCCTTCGGCTGGCTCACGTCGTCGTGCATACCCGCATGATACCGACGCCGCCACCACCGTGTCGCGGGTCGGCATGACTGCCGCGTCGTCTGGGTTCGGACGTCTGAAAAAAAACGGTTCTCGCCAAGGCGCCAAGTCCGCCAAGGGACGCAAAGAAAAGTCGTAGGTTGGGTTGAGCGCCAGCGATACCCAACGGGTCGAGGCCGGATGCCCCGAATAACCGTTTGTCGCCGATGGAGCGCTCGACGTGTTGGGTTTCCTTCGTCAACCCAACCTACGGCCCTCCTTCGCGTCCCTTGGCGGACTTGGCGCCTTGGCGAGAACCAAAAAGCCCTCAGGGCACGGGCGCCACCGTGCGTCAGCGAATCCGCATCCCCGGCTCCGCACCGCTGTCCGGTGAGAGGATGTGGATGCCTTCGCCGTCGCCGGCGGCGAGGACCATGCCCTCGGAGGTGCCGAAGCGCATCTTGCGCGGTGCCAGGTTGGCGACCATGACCGTCAGCCGGCCCTCGAGATCGGCCGGATCGTAGGCCTTGCGGATGCCCGCGAACACGGTGCGCTGTTCCGTGCCGAGGTCCAGCGTGAGCTGCAGCAGTTTGTCGGCGCCCTTGACGCGCTCGGCGGCCACGATGCGCGCGACCCGCAGGTCGACCTTCGAGAAATCGTCGATGTCGATGGTCTCGGCGATCGCTTCGCCGCCCGGTGGTCCGCTGGGCGCGGCCGCTCCGGAAGTGCCGGCGAGGTCGGCCTTCGAGTGCTCGAGCATGGTGTCGATCGTGGACCGCTCGATCCGCGTGATCAGCGGTTTGAACCGCGCGATCTCGTGATCCAGCAGCGGCTGACCCGCGTTGTTCCAGTCGAGCGGTTCGCACTGCAGGAATGCCTCGCTGCGCGCGGCCGTCTCCGGCAGCACCGGCTTGAGCCACGCCATCAGCGTGCGGAAGCAGTTCAGGCCCTGGGTACAGACCCGCTGGACCTCGGCCTCGCGGCCCTCTTCCTTGATGGCCTGCCAGGGCGCGCGCTCCGCGATCCAGGCGTTGGCATCGTCGGCGAGGTCCATGATCTCGCGCATGGCGCGGCCGAACTCGCGGCGCTCATAGGCGCTCGCGATCGATTCGCCGCCGGCCACCAGTTCATTGAACCGTTCCGGTTCTTCGAGGCGATCGGCGAGCCGGCCATCGAAGCGCTTGCTGATGAAGCCGGCACAGCGGCTGGCGATGTTCACGAGCTTGCCGACCAGATCGCTGTTCACGCGCTGGATGAAGTCGTCGAGATTCAGGTCGAGGTCGTCGACGTCGGCCGAGAGCTTCGCGGCGAAGTAGTAGCGCAGGTATTCGGGGCCCAGGTGGTCGAGGTACGTGCGCGCCTTGATGAAGGTGCCGCGCGACTTCGACATCTTCTGGCCGTCGACGGTCAGGAAGCCGTGGCAGAAGACCCCGTCGGGCGTGCGGAAACCGGCGCCGTGCAGCATCGCCGGCCAGAACAGCGTATGGAAATAGGCGATGTCCTTGCCGATGAAGTGGTACAGCTCGGCCTCGCTGTCCGGGCCCCACACGGCGTCGAAATCCTCGCCGTTGCGATCGCACCAGTGGCGGTGCGCCGCCATGTAGCCGATCGGCGCGTCGAGCCAGACATAGAAGTACTTGCCCGGCGCGTCCGGGATCTCGAAGCCCCAGTAGGGCGCGTCGCGCGAGATGTCCCAGTCGGCGAGGCCGGTCTCGAACCATTCGTCCAGCTTGTTGGCGATCGCCGGCTGCAGGTGACCGCCGCGCGTCCACTCGCGCAGCATGTCGGTGAAGTCGCCGAGGCGGAAGAAGTGATGCTCCGACTCGCGCGTGACCGGGGTGGCGCCCGATAGTGCCGAGACCGGATTCTTCAGGTCGTTCGGCGTGTAGGTCGCCCCGCAGACCTCGCAGGAATCGCCGTACTGGCCGTCCGCGCCGCAACGCGGGCATTCGCCCTTGATGAAACGGTCCGGCAGGAACATCCCGGCCTCTTCGTCGTAGGCCTGCTCGATGGTGCGCACGGCGATGTGGCCGCCGTCGCGCAGCCGCGTGTAGATCGTCTCCGCGAGTTCCCGGTTCTCCTCCGAGTGCGTGCTGTAATACGTATCGAAATCGATCAGGAAATCGGCGAAATCCCGCTGGTGCTCGGCACTGAAGCGGTAGATCAGGTCCTCGGGGGTCGTGTCCTCCTGCTGCGCCTTGAGCATGATCGGCGTGCCGTGCGCATCGTCGGCGCAGACATACACGCACCGATGGCCGCGCAGGCGCTGGAAACGCGCCCAGATATCCGTCTGGACGTACTCGACCATGTGGCCGAGATGGATCGGGCCATTGGCGTAGGGCAGGGCACTCGTGACCAGGATGCGACGCGGCGCGTTCATCTGCTCGGGCTTCCGGTTCGAAACAGGGAGCCGGCAAACCTAACAGCAATGCGTTGATGTCGCCACCGCCGTGCGGATCGCCGTTGCCGGCGCGGTCCCGTGGCCCTACTATCACCATGTGATTACTCTCGTGGCGTCGTGCGGGTGCCGCCCTGCAATCGACTGGAGAGGGTCGTGAGTACAACCCGAGCCCGCAGCGTCTGTGGCGCCCTGTTCCTGCATCTCCTCGCCACACCGATCTTCGCGGGTGAAGATTCCGCCGGCGACGATACCGGGGAAGTATCCGGGTACCCGGAACTGTCCGGCAATGTCGCGCTGGGGCTGTTCAGGGCTGCCGGTAACACCGAGAGCAACAGCGTCAAAATCGATGTCGAAACCGAGGTCGATTACGAAAAGTGGCGGCAGACCCTCGCGCTCAACCGCTACCAGGCGTCGGAAAACGGCGAGGAATCGGCCGAGCGCTACGGTGGCCGTCTGCAGTCGGACTACCGGATTACCGACCGTGCCTATCTCTTCGTGGTCGGGCGGTATGAGCGCGATCGCTTCGGCGCTTTCGATCGCCGTGCCTCGCTCGCCTTCGGTATTGGCCGTCGGTTCATCGAAACGGAAGATGTCGAGTTGGACCTCGAGGTCGGCGCCGGTCGCCGGGGGGCCGAGCCCAACGGCACGAACGAACGCGATTACGATACGATCAATGTGCTGCGCGGGGACTTCATCTGGCGGCTGTCGGATGTCAGCGAGTTCAGTCAGGAACTGGAAGTGGAGTCCGGTAGCAGTAATACGTCGACCCAAAGCGTGAGCGCGATCCGATCGAAGTTCGCCGGCAACCTGTCGTGGGTGCTCTCCTACACCGTTGAACACAACAGCGACGTGCCCGGGGACACCCGAAAAACGGACCGGTTCACGGCCGTGTCGCTGCAGTACGGCTTCTGAGGGGCGGCTGTCTCGCCCCGGGACTCGCGCTACACTGCCGCGCATGACCGACAGGGATCGCCTTGCGAGCCCCACCCAAAGGGTGGCCCTGAAGTGGCAGATGGACGCGGAAGTTCATCAAAGGCCGTACTGTAGGTTGGGTTGAGCGCCAGCGATACCCAACGGGTCGAGGCGGAATCCATTGGCACGATTCAGTATGGCGCCAGCGGATCGCTCGACCCGTTGGGTTTCCTTCGTCAACCCAACCTACGCGGGGTGCGCCACACGCGAAAGTTCATCGAGAGGAGGGTGACGTGAACGAGCCCAGGGATGCTGACGAGCCCGATCGCGCCGCGGTCCAGGCGGCGCTGGCGGACGTGGAACGGCGCATCGATGCGGCATGCGAGCGTGCCGGGCGGGACCGCGCCGGCGTGGCGCTTCTGCCGGTCACGAAAACGGTGGCGCCGGAGCGCATCGCCTGGGCGATCGAGGCGGGCTACCGAACGCTCGCGGAAAACCGTGTCCAGGATGCCGCCGCGAAGGCGGAGGCACTGGCCGATCACGGCGTCAGCTGGCACCTGATCGGTCATCTGCAGCGCAACAAGGTCAAGCAGGCACTCGGGTTCGCCGCCTGTATCCAGACGCTCGACCGGGCGAGTCTGGTCGAACGGCTGGCGGATCAGCTGGCCGCGCGCGGCGAGCGCCGCGAGGTCCTCATGCAGGTGAACACCTCCGGTGCCGAGAGCCAGTTCGGCGTGGTCCCGGCGGAGGCCGCCGACCTCGCGGCGGTCATCGCGAAACGCCCCGAACTGGAATGGACCGGCCTGATGACGATCGGCCGTTTCAGCGAAGACCCCGAGGACACGCGCGACTGTTTCCGCACGTTGCGCCGCCTCCGTGACGAGCTGCAGGAGCAGTCCGGTCAGGGGCTCCCGGTTCTGTCGATGGGCATGTCGGGCGATCTCGAGGTCGCCGTGGAGGAGGGTGCGACCCTGGTGCGCGTCGGCAGTGCCGTCTTCGGTGCGCGTGGCTGAAAAATCGCGCGTAACCGAGGGGATCTCGAACGCCGTCAGCCGTCCCGCAGGCTGATCACCGGCCAGTTGCGTTCCCGCGCCGCGGCGGCGAGCTGCTCGTCGGGGTCGACCGCGCAGGGGCGCTCGACCCGCTCCAGCAGCGGGAGATCGTTGTGGGAGTCGCTGTAGAACGCGCTGCCCTGCAGATCGGCCCCGTTTTCGTTCAGCCATATCCCCAGACGTTCGACCTTGCCCTCGCGGAAACAGGGCGTGCCGGTGACATCGCCGGTGTAGCGCCCATCGCGCTGCTCGGGCTCCGTGGCGATCAGGGTCTCGACCCCCAGCATCCGGGCGATCGGTTCGGTCACGAAGGAGTTGGTCGCGGTGATGATCATCAGGTGATCGCCCGCATCCCGGTGACGCGCCAGCAGCGACGGGGCCCCCGGGGCGACGGTCGGCGCGATCTTTTCCTCGATGAATCCGGCCCGCAGGCGGGCGAGTTCGGCCGGATCGTGCTCGGCGAGCACGCGCAGCGAAAACCGCAGGAAATCATGGATATCGAGCGTCCCGGCCTGGTATTCGGCCAGATACTGATCATTGCGACGCCGGTAGTGTTCACCATCGACGATACCGCGTTCGGCGAGATACTCGCCCCAGAGGTGATCGCTGTCGCTGGTAATCAGCGTATTGTCGAGGTCGAAAATCGCGAGTCGCACAAGGTCGTTCCGGTTATTGGGGAGCGCATTGTAGCAGAGCGGTCCGGTAGCGCCTCCGGGGTATTCGTGTAACAATAAAACCAGAAGCAGATTCGGTGGTGATTCCGTAAGTGATTGATTCGAAAGGGTACAGAGCGAACGTCGGGATCATACTCTCCAACGCCGAGGGGCGTGTGTTCTGGGGGCGCCGCAAGGGACAGGATGCCTGGCAGTTTCCCCAGGGCGGCATTCAGGCGCGCGAGTCGCCGCGCGCGGCGATGTACCGGGAGCTGGCCGAAGAGACCGGGCTCCAGCCAGGCCACGTCGAGGTGATGGGATGCACCCGTGACTGGCTGCGCTACGATTTGCCGACCCGCTACATCCGGCGCCGTTCGCGCCCGGTCTGTATCGGCCAGAAGCAGCGCTGGTTCATGCTGCGGCTCGTGGGGGATGAGACCTGCGTCGATCTGGGCGCGAGCGATCAGCCCGAGTTCGATGACTGGTGCTGGGTCGATTACTGGCATCCGTCAACGAACGTGATCTTCTTCAAGCAGGCGGTGTATCGTGAAGCCTTGCGCGAACTCGCGCCCCTGCTGTTTCCGGAACACGCGCCCGCCGCGGAATCCCGCGGCGGCTAGTGGGCCATGCGGGCATGGCCCACCAGGCAATGCCCGTGAGGCGCGGGCACGCCCTCCCGACCGGGACTTCTGCATGCTCTCGACGCTGCGCCGGATAGTCCAGGAAGTCAGCGCCGCGCCCGGTCTGGACGCGGCGCTGGATACCATCGTGCGTCGCCTGCATGACGCACTGGGCGTGGACGCCTGCTCGGTCTACCTCACCCAGCTCGAGGACGGCCCCCAGCGCCTGGTCCTGCGGGCCGGTCACGGGATCAACCCCGACGCCATCGGGCGCCTCAGCCTCGCCCCCGAGGAGGGGCTGGTCGGCCTCGTGGCGCAGCGGGCCGAACCGCTCAATCTCGAGCGCGCGACCAGCCATCCGCGCTTTCTGCATACCGATGCCTACGGGGAGGAGCTGTTCGAGACCTTCCTCGGGGTCCCGATCATCCATCAGAGCCGCGTCTTCGGCGTGCTCGTGGTATCGCAGCGCGAGGGCCGCCGCTTCGGCGAGGACGTCGTCACCTTCATGGTCACGCTGGCGGCGCAGCTGGCCGCCAGCATCATGCATGCCGTCGTCGGCGAGGAGGCCTTTCTCGTCCAGAGCGGGCAGGCCGGCGGTGCCGGTATCGTCAAGGGTCTGTCCGGCGCGCTGGGCGTGGGGATCGGCGAGTGCGTGGTCGCGTATTCGCCGGCAGAGCTCGACGACATCCCCGATCGCCGCACGGACGATCCCGAAGCGGAGCTCGGCCGGCTCCGGGACGCGATCGAGGCGACCAAGGTCGATATCCGCAACCTCTCGGACGAGATGAAGACCGTGCTGCCCGAGGAAGAGCGGGCGCTGTTCGACGTCTACGTGATGATGCTCGACGGCGAATCGCTCTGGTCCGAGGCGGAGCGCGTCATCCGCGGCGGTCTCTGGGCGCCGGCCGGTCTGCGCGAGAGCATCCGCTCACACGTGCACCAGTTCCAGGATATGGCCGATCCGTATCTCGCGGAGCGGGCCAGCGATATCCGGGATCTGGGGCGGCGGATCCTCGTCAAACTCGGGCGCGATCAGCAGGACGGCCCGCGTGAATACCCGCACCACACCGTCCTTGTCGGCCATGAGGTCAGCGCCGCGCAGATCGCCGAGGTCCCGCAGGAACGCCTGGCCGGCATCGTGTCGATGCGCGGTTCCGGCTCCTCGCACGTCGCGATCCTGGCGCGCGCGCTCGGCATCCCGACCGTCATGGGGGCCGCCGACCTCCCGATCGCCCGGCTCGAGGGCAAGGAACTGATCGTCGACGGCTATCTCGGCTGGGTGTTCGTCCAGCCCGACGACGATATCAAGGAGGAATTCGTCCGTCTCGAGCGCGAGGAGCATGAACTCACCGAACAGCTCCAGGACCTGAAGCATCTGCCGACGGTGACCACCGACGGTACGCGCGTATCGCTGTTCGCGAACACCGGTCTGCAGGCGGAGATCAGCCCCGCCCTGATCGAGGTGGCGGATGGGCTCGGGCTGTACCGGACCGAGATGCCCTTCCAGGTGCGCGACCGCTTCCCGGGCGAGGATGAGCAGGTGCAGATCTACCAGCGTCCGCTGCAGTCGTTCGCGCCGGCGCCGTGCATCCTGCGCACGCTCGATATCGGCGGCGACAAGACGCTGCCGTATTTCTCGGTCGAGGAAGACAACCCGTTCCTCGGCTGGCGCGGGATCCGCGTCACGCTGGACCATCCCGAGATCTTCCTGACCCAGGTCCGGGCGATGCTCCGGGCGAACGAGGGCATCGGCAACCTGTCGATCATGCTGCCGATGATTACCCGGCTTGAAGAACTGCAGCAGTCGATGGCGCTGATCCAGCGTGCCCACCGGGAACTGCTGGACGAGGGGCTGGACACACCGTTGCCCCCGATCGGTGTGATGATCGAGGTGCCCGCCGCCGTCTACCAGATCGAGGCGATCGCCAAGCGCGTCGATTTCATCTCGGTCGGCACCAATGACCTCACGCAGTACCTGCTGGCGGTAGACCGCAACAATGAACGGGTCGCGAAGATCTACGACAGCCTGCACCCGGCGGTGCTGGCCGCGCTGGTGCAGATCAAGCGCGGCGCGGCCCGCCACGGCAAGCCGGTGAGCATCTGCGGTGAGTTCGCGGGCGACCCGCTGGGCGCGATCCTGCTGCTGGGCATGGGCATCGACAGCCTGTCGATGAGCGCCGGCAGTCTGTTGCGCATCAAGTGGGTGATCCGCTCGTTCTCTTACCAGCGCGCCCGCGAGATCCTCGAACGCGCCCTGGAGATGGAAGACGGCCGCGAAGTCCGCGCCATGATGATCGAAGAAATCGAACGCGCCGGCATCGGCGGCCTCATCCGCGCGGGCAAGTAGGCGCATGGCCCGCCTGCATCAGAACGGCCGCACGACGGCCAGGATGATGATGGCGATGAGCAGCAGGGTCGGGGCCTCGTTGAACCAGCGGTACCAGACGTGGCCGTGGCGGTTGCGGCCCTCGGCGAAGGCGCGGACGAGGCGGCCGCACCAGAGGTGGTACGCGATCAGGGCCGCCACCAGCACCAGCTTGGCGTGGAGCCACCCCCAGTGCGCGACCACCGGGCCCCAGGCGTACATCAGGGCCAGGCCGGAGGCGACGGTGGCGACGCCGCCGGGGGTCATGATGCCGCGGTACAGTTTGCGCTCCATCGTGTGCATCCGGGCGTCGCCGCGCTCGTCGTCGGGCTCCAGCATGGCGTGGTAGACGAACAGTCGGGGCAGATAGAACAGGGCCGCGAACCAGGTCACCATGGCGATGATGTGGAACGCCTTCAGCCAGAGCATGGCGATCTCCCCGTAATCCGGATCCGCTCGATGGGGCGGCAACGGTAGCACAGGCCCGGGCCGCTTCGCCGGCATGGTCCGCTGGCCGGAACCGGCCGATGGGCAGTATCATCTCCCGCTCGCCATTCCATGGGGTTCACATGATTCGCGTCGGTATCGTTGGAGGCACGGGGTACACCGGGGTCGAGGTTCTGCGCCTGCTCGCCGGCCGCTCGGATGTCGAGGTCATCGCGATCACCTCGCGCGGCGCCGACGGCCAGCGCGTCGACTCGCGCTTTCCGAATCTGCGCGGCGTCACCGATCTCGTGTTCGAGACGCCCTCGGCGGCGCGGCTGAGCGAGTGCGATATCGTCTTCTTCGCGACGCCCAACGGCACCGCGATGGAGCAGGCCCCCGCGCTGCTGGACAGCGGCGTGCGCGTGGTCGACGTCTCGGCCGATTTCCGGCTGCGCGATCGCGCGGAATACGCCCATTGGTACGGGCGCGAACATGCGGCCCCCGACTGGCTGGCGCAGGCCGTCTACGGTCTGCCCGAGGTCCATCGCGACGCGATCCGCGACGCGCGTCTGGTGGCGAATCCGGGCTGCTACCCCACGGCCATTCAGCTCGGCCTGCTGCCACTGGTCGAAGCGGGCGTCGTCGATCCGGACCGGCTGGTCGCGAGCGCCGTATCCGGCGCCACCGGCGCCGGCCGCAAGGAGCGGGCGGATCTGCTGCTGGCCGAGGCCGCCGACAGCACCCGCGCGTACGGGGCCGGTGGCCACCGGCATCTGCCGGAGATCCGCCAGGGGCTGAACGATGTCGCTTCGACACCGGTGGAACTGGCCTTCGTGCCGCACCTCGTGCCCCAGATCCGGGGGATCCATGCCACGCTGTTCGCGGAGCTGACGGAGGCGGCCGACGACCTGCAGCGCCTGTACGAGGCGCGCTACGCGGGCGAACCGTTCGTCGACGTCCTGCCGCCCGGGAGTCATCCCGAGACCCGCAGTGTCCGTGGCGCGAATGTCTGCCGGGTGGCGGTCCACCGCCCGGATCCGGCCTCCAGCCGCGTGATCGTGCTCGCGGTGATCGACAACCTCGTCAAGGGGGCCGCCGGCCAGGCGATCCAGAACATGAACCTGATGTGCGGCCTCGACGAAGCAACCGGGCTCGGGCACGTGGCCCTGCTGCCGTGAGCGCCCCACGGAACCCGTATGCGGGGAGCAGTCTCCCGGCATGAGTGATCAGCGCCAATACCCCTCTCTGGGCGCCGAATTCCGGGTGCGCCGGCATCGCCCCGTACGCAACGCGATTGTGACCGCGGTCGTCATCGCCCTGCTGGGAATCGGCGGTTGGGCGCTCTACAGCAAGGGCGTGCGTGATGGCGGGTACCATGGTCGCGCCGCGCAGGCGACCGAATCGCACCTGCGGATCCAGCTCGATGAGCTGCGCACGCGCGTGGCCGAGCTTGCCGATGAAAATACGCTGCTCAAGCGCTCGCATCAGATCGACGACGAAGCGATCGGACGATTGCGCGACGCGCTGGCCGAGCGCGAGGAGCGGATCGCGGAAATCGAGGAAGAACTCGCGTTCTACCGCAACCTGGTCTCGCCCTCGGAGATGCAGCCCGGTATCCGCATCCGGCGCCTCAGCCTCGCCGCGGTCCCGGGGGAGACGCGCAGTTACCGCTACGAACTCGTGCTGACGCAGCTCAACAGCGATGACACGTACGTTGAGGGTCGCGTAGACTTCGGTATCGAGGGTAGCCGGCCGGACGGTCGGCACACCCTGAAGCTCGATGAGGTTGCCACGGGCGACGGCGACGCCGATTCGGAGTTCCGCTTCCGCTATTTCCAGACCCTGCGCGGGCGGATCCGGTTACCGGCGTCTTTCGACCCGATCCGCATACGGTTGCGGGTCGAGCCGTCCGGGGGGCGTGTGGATCCGGTCGAGGAAGACTATCCGTGGAATTCACTGCTGTCCGGAGGTTCGTAAGCGATGCTGGGGAACAGCTCGAAAAAGTCGAAAGGTAGCGGGAACAAAGTCGATACGCTGATCGGTCACGAAACCGAGATCATGGGCGATGTCCATTTCACGGGCGGCCTGCATATCGACGGCGTCATCAAGGGCAACGTCTACGCGGACGGCGAGTCGGACTCGGTCGCCATCATCAGTGAGCGCGGCCGTGTCGAAGGCGAACTCCGGGTGCCGAATCTGCTGATCAACGGCTTTGTCGCCGGTGACGTCTACGCCGGGCGAGCGGCTGGACCTCGCGAAGAACGCGCGGGTCCGCGGCGACGTCTACTACCAGACGATGGAAATGGCCGGCGGTGCCGAGATCAACGGCAAGCTGGTGCGCACGGACGATGTCCGGCAGCGCTACCTCGAACATGAGGGCGGCAGCGCCGATGAGCCGGGCCGCGAGCCGCCGGGCGAGCCGTCGCTGGATATCGAACCGGATGTCGCGCCCGATCCGTCGGCCGCGCCCGATCGGGAATCTTGATTAAAACGGTCGGGAATGCTAGCTTGATCCACGTTCCCGGAAAGACCGAAAGGCATTGCCCATGGCCGCCGAAGCCGAAAATCCCGTCAATGATCCGCTGATCTTCACCGACAGTGCCGCGCACAAGGTGAAGGGCCTGATCGAGGAAGAGGGCAATCCCGCGCTCATGCTGCGGGTGTTCGTGGCCGGCGGAGGCTGCAGCGGCTTCCAGTACGGCTTCACCTTCGATGAGGAGGTGCAGGATGGCGACACCGAGATCGATCGCGAGGGCGTGAAACTGCTGATCGATCCGATGAGCTTCCAGTACCTGCAGGGGGCCGAGATCGACTACACGGAGAACCTGGAAGGCGCCCAGTTCGTCATCCGCAATCCGAATGCCGTCACCACCTGCGGCTGCGGCCAGTCCTTCTCCGCCTGACGCGAGTCTACACCGCAGAACCCCGAAAAGCCGGCCTTTGTGCCGGCTTTTTGTTATCGCGCTTTACCGGGAAAGCGGTCTCGCGGAGAGCCCGGCGTGCCGATACGGTACGGACCAGTCCGAAGCCGGAGGCTCGAGGTGTCGGACTGGAGTCGCTCACGCTGATCCGCGCAGAACTTGTTTCGTGGTTCTTCAGACGCGGTTCCCGTCCGAAGCAGGTCGTGGTGCGCGGATGAGGCTGCCGAGGATGAGTTCCCGGTGGGCGCCGGTGACGCTGGGGCAGTTGCCGGGCTGCTCCTCGATGCGCTGGCGGGCGAGCCAGGCGAAGGCCATGGGTTCGACGTGGTTCGGTTCGATGCCGTATGCCGCCGTCGTCTCCACCGCGGGGCCATCCAGTCGTCGGCGGAGCCGGGCCAGCAGGTCGTGGTTGTACGCGCCGCCGCCGCAGACGAGGACCCGGTCGACCGTGGCGCCGTCGTGACGGATGCCCGCCGCTACCGTGCGCGCGGTCAGTTCTGCGAGGGTCGCCTGCACGTCCCGGGGGGCTGGCGGCGGATCCATGCGGGCCAGGTGATCGTCGAGCCAGGCGGCGTGGAAATGCTCCCGGCCCGTGCTTTTCGGGGGCGGTCGCTGGAACCACGGTTCCGCGATCATGCGTCCGAGCAGATCCTCGTTCACTCCACCGCCGGCCGCCCATGCGCCGTCGGCGTCGAAGCGCTCCCCCCGGCATCGCCCGATCCAGCTGTCCAGCAGCGCGTTCGCCGGACCGGTATCGAACCCGAGGACCGGTTCCCCGGGGCCCAGCAGCGTGACGTTGGCGATGCCGCCGAGATTGACCACCGCGCGACGTTCGTCCGCCGCGGCGAACACCTGCGCGTGAAACGCCGGTGCCAGCGGGGCACCCTCGCCGCCGGCGGCGATATCGGCGCGCCGGAAATCCGCGACCGTGTCGATCCCCGTGAGCACCGCGATCCGATGCGGATCGCCGAGCTGGATGGTCGTGGGTGCCGGCCCCTGCGGGCGGTGGAGCACGGTCTGGCCGTGTGACCCGATCGCCCGCACCTCGCTGGCCGCGACGCCGGCATGGGCCAGCAGATCGGTGACCGCGGCCGCACTGGCGTCCGCGAGTTCCACGTCCAGCGTGGCGGCATCCGCGAGGCTGGCATCCGCTCGGCAGACGGCAAGGATCCGGTTCCGGAGGGCGTCGTCGAACGGCCGCTGGATGTGCGCCCGCTCGACGGGGCGGTTTTCGGGGAATGCGGCGAGACAGGCGTCGATGCCGTCGGCGCTCGTGCCGGTCATCAGGCCGACGTACAGCGACGTCGACATCGGCCTCAGTCGTCGAGCGCGGCGTACGCGCGGTCCAGCGTATCGAGCTGGGCGACGAGCGGCTGGATCGCCTGTCGGAAGCGATCGCGTTCATCGGACGGGATCGGATCGACGCTCGGGAATTCCACGGTCAGCGGATTGCGTGTGCTCGCCGTTGACGCGGAATTCGTAGTGCAGATGCGGGCCGGTCGAGCGCCCGGTGGTGCCGACGTAGCCGATGACTTCGCCCTGTTCCACCCGGGTGCCAACCCGTTGGCCACTGGCAAACCGGTTCATGTGTGCATAGGCCGTGCTGTAGCGGCTGCCATGCCGGCTCACGACGACGAACTTGCCGTAGCCGCCGTTGCGGCCCCGCTGCACGATGCGGCCATCGCCCGTGGAGCGGATGGGGGTGCCGGTACGCGCGGCGTAATCGACGCCGTGATGGTTGCGCATCGTTCCGAGGGTCGGGTGCCGCCGCATGCCGAAGCGCGAGCTGATGCGCGTGAATTCCACCGGGCTGCGCAGGAACGCCTTGCGCATCGAGGTGCCGTCCGGCGCGTAGTACTCGGTGTCGCCGTCCGCTGTCCGTGTAGCGTACGGCGCGGTAGGTGGTGCCCGCGATTCTCGAACTCGGCGGCGACGATGTCGCCGGTGCGGACGCGGTCACCATCCTTGTAGAAGCTCTCGTGGATCACGGTGAACTCGGTCGCCGCGGCGGATGTCGAGCACGAAGTCGATGTCCCAGCCGAAGATCGACGACGAGTTCCATGATCATCCGGTCCTCGAGGCCGGCGTCGGCGGCCGCCATGAAACAGCGATGTGCGGATGACGCCGTGTGCGTGCTCGAGCCGGCGCTCAAGCGGCTCCTCCACGATTCGGCCTTCGAAGGCATCACCGTCGCGTTTGAACTCGATCCGGCGGTCCGCCGACTTGCGGTAGTCGAGCCGGACAAGCTGTCCCGTCTCGTCGAAGCCGAGATCGATCTCATCGCCGGGATGGATGCGCGTCATCGCGCGACCGGCGTCGCCGGCCGTGGCGATTTCATGAACCGTCGCGAGGCCCGACACCCGCGTCCCGAAGCAGACGGGCGAGCGTATCGCCCCGATCGACGGTGAGCGATTGCCAGTCCGCAATGGCCGAATCGTTCGCAACGGCGCGGTTCCGCTCGGCGCTTCGGGCGTTTCCGGGCAGCGCGAGCGATTCGCTCTTCAGGGTGTCGCGCGCCTCCGCGGACAAGGTGTCCGGGTCCCGGTGGCCGGGTTCTGGGACTTCGCCATGACCACGCCAAGGACCACGAAGCCCGCGGCGAACGCCGCCCAGCGCAATCCCCAGTGGAGGTTGGGGCGCCGGCGCGTACGCCCGTCGAGCGGCGAACTGTAATCGGATCGGATACGGCTGTTCTTCTTCACGGAGGGGCATGATCGCGGAAACCGGGCATTCAACAATGCCCCACGCCCACGCGAGCGTCAATTGGCCGCACATTACAATTACAGCGATGATGCGGGCGAAGTGCGATGATCCCCGGGCGCTGAATCGCTACAATCATGCGCCGCCCGCGCCGGCCAAACACCCGGTGGGGACCTGTTACGCAACCATATGGAGGCCCCGATGACGGGCGTCGATTCCGATGCGCTCGCGCTGATCCGGCGCGGGACCGAAGACATCCTGCTCGACGAAGAACTCGTCGAGCGCATGGGCAGCGGTCGCCCCCTGCGCATCAAGTGCGGTTTCGACCCCACCGCGCCCGATCTGCACCTGGGGCACACGGTGCTGATCAATAAGCTGCGGCAATTCCAGACACTCGGGCACGAGGTCCTGTTCCTGATCGGCGATTACACCGGCATGATCGGGGATCCGACCGGCAAGAGCGCGACCCGTCAGCCGCTGACGCCGGAGCAGGTGCGGGCCAATGCCGAGACCTACCGGCAGCAGATCTTCCGGATCCTCGATCCCGAGCGCACGCGGATCGTGTTCAATTCCGAGTGGATGAACGCGATGGACGCGAGCGGGCTGATCCGTCTCGCCGCCCGCCACACCGTCGCGCGCATGCTCGAACGCGATGACTTCCACAAGCGTTACACCGACGGGCGACCGATCGCGATCCACGAATTCCTGTATCCGCTGATCCAGGGATACGACTCGATCGCCCTCGAGGCCGACGTCGAACTGGGCGGTACGGACCAGCGTTTCAACCTGCTGGTCGGGCGTGAACTCCAGAAGCAGGAAGGGATGCCGCCCCAGGTCGTGATGACCATGCCCCTGCTCGAGGGGACCGATGGCGTGCAGAAGATGTCGAA
>JAXHNC010000011.1:92500-128989 GCA_034520925.1 Halofilum sp. (in: g-proteobacteria)
TGTCGGGTAAGTTCCGACCTGCACGAATGGCGTAACGATGGCCGCGCTGTCTCCACCCGAGACTCAGTGAAATTGAAATCGCTGTGAAGATGCAGTGTTCCCGCGGCAAGACGGAAAGACCCCGTGAACCTTTACTACAGCTTCACACTGAACTTTGAACATATTTGTGTAGGATAGGCGGGAGGCTATGAAGTGGGGGCGCTAGTCCTCATGGAGCCAACCTTGAAATACCGCCCTGATATGTTCGGAGTTCTAACCCAGGCCCGTTATCCGGGTCGGGGACAGTGTGTGGTGGGTAGTTTGACTGGGGCGGTCTCCTCCCAAAGAGTAACGGAGGAGTGCGAAGGTACCCTCAGCGCGGTCGGAAATCGCGCAGTGCGTGCAAAGGCATAAGGGTGCTTAACTGCGAGACAGACACGTCGAGCAGGTGCGAAAGCAGGTCTTAGTGATCCGGTGGCTCTGAATGGAAGGGCCATCGCTCAACGGATAAAAGGTACTCCGGGGATAACAGGCTGATTCCTCCCAAGAGTCCATATCGACGGAGGAGTTTGGCACCTCGATGTCGGCTCATCACATCCTGGGGCTGTAGCAGGTCCCAAGGGTATGGCTGTTCGCCATTTAAAGTGGTACGCGAGCTGGGTTTAGAACGTCGTGAGACAGTTCGGTCCCTATCTGCCGTGGGCGTTGGAAATTTGAGGGAAGCTGCTCCTAGTACGAGAGGACCGGAGTGGACATACCTCTGGTGTTCCGGTTGTCACGCCAGTGGCACTGCCGGGTAGCTACGTATGGTCGGGATAACCGCTGAAAGCATCTAAGCGGGAAGCCCCTCCCAAGATAAGATTTCCCTGGACCCTCGAGGTCCCTGAAGGTCCGTCGAAGACTACGACGTTGATAGGCCGGGTGTGGAAGTGCAGTAATGCATGGAGCTAACCGGTACTAATTGACCGTGAGGCTTGACCATATAACACCCAAGCGGTTGGGTTGCATCGTGACGCACCGCGCCAATGCCCTTTGGAATCCCGAATTAGCCCCGTCGCTTCGGCGGCGGGGACACCGGTTTGCCTGGTGGCCATAGCGAGCGGGAACCACCCGATACCATTCCGAACTCGGAAGTGAAACCGCTCAGCGCCGATGGTAGTGTGGGGTCTCCCCATGCGAGAGTAGGTCACCGCCAGGCTCCTGCTGTAAAACCCCGATGGTCTTCGCGATCATCGGGGTTTTTTATGTGCGGAAGGCGGTCTACGCAGAGCGCGAGCCGGAGGATGCGAGGATGAAGTCGCCGACGGACGATGGCGCGAGTCTGTGGACCGCGACTCGGGCTCGCGTGACGCTCGCGATCTCCGGCCGCCTGCATCCGGGCTGATCGGAGTCCGTGCCGTTGATACCGTCGCGATATTCCCGCCAGTGCTCCAGCACACGGCGAACGTACCTGCGGGTTTCGGGATACGGCGGGATGCCGTCGTGTCGATCGACGGCATTGGGCCCGGCATTGTAGGCCGCCAGGGCGAAGGCCGTGTTGCCGTCGTAGCGTTCATGCATGCGGCTGAAGTATTCGATCCCGCCGCGCAGATTCTCCTGTATGTCGAAGGAATCCTCGACGCCGACGGCTTTGGCGGTGTAGGGCATCAACTGCATCAGCCCGCGCGCGCCGACGCGCGAGACCGCCTTCGGATCGAAACAGGATTCGACCGCGATGATCGCCTTGATCAACAGGTGATCGGTGGCGTAACGGTC
This sequence comes from Halofilum sp. (in: g-proteobacteria), assembly GCA_034520925.1. Classification (GTDB taxonomy): domain Bacteria; phylum Pseudomonadota; class Gammaproteobacteria; order XJ16; family Halofilaceae; genus Halofilum. The sequence goes on from JAXHNC010000011.1 coordinate 94,235, forward strand.
GGCGAGTTGCCGGACCGGTGTTTCGATACGCGCCTGGCGCTGCGCGAGCGCATCATCCCCGGTGCCGCTGCACGATGCGCGGGCGGGTGGACGCCCGTGGTACCCCATGAACCGGAACTCATCGAGCCGATCCGCATTCGGTTTGCGGTCCGTGAACCAGACGGTGCCGTCGTCTTCCTCGTATTTGTAGGTAATGCCGTCACCGCCGATGGCCGGCCCGTGCACGAAGATGGCGAGCATGATCGCCGTGAGTTGAAAGCGTCCCATCACAGGCTCTCGTATTCCTCGGCGCCGTTCCATTCGGTGACGAAGGCATGCGGCGCGGGCCGTTCCCTGAATGGCGGTTCCGTGCGGGGCGTGCCGAGGTACAGGAATCCGACCAGGCGATCGTCGAAGTCGAGTCCCAGCGCCTCGGCGACCTGGCCGTCGTGCGCGTTGGGTCCGGTCAGCCAGATGGCCCCGTACCCGAGCGCGTTGGCGGCGAGCTGCATCTGATTCAGGGCCGCGCCCGCGGAAAGTATCTGTTCGATCGCGGGTACGCGGGCATTATCCGGATCGATCCGGGCCGCGACCGCGAGCACGAGCGGTGCACGCAGCGGCTTGGCGCGCTGCCTCTCCACTGCCGCGTCGTCACTGTCCGGCGCACGCGCAAGCAGCGCGCGCGCGAATACATCACCGAGTAACGCCCGTGCCTGGCCCCTGATGATCAGAAAACGCCACGGCCGCAGATGGTCGTGGTCCGCCGCCGCGACCCCGGCACGCAGGATCGCGTCCAGGTCCCCGCCGTCGGGCGCGGGTTCATCAAGCTGGTCGGCCGGAACCGATCGGCGGTTCTGCAGCAGTTGGAGTGCGTCCATCGATTCTCCAGGTGGCCACCGGGCGCAACGGCGGCCAGTATATCAGCGTGCATGGCCCGTTCCCGGTGGAGCATCCGGCGGGAGGCCGGTATCGTATGCGCTCCAGCCGCCCGTCCGGAAACCATAATCCCGATGCGCTATACGCTGATTCCGCAGGATCCAAAGGCCCATCTCTTCGGCGGCCGGCTCGAGCTCGACCTGCCCGATCCAGCGGGACAGCGCCTGTCGCTCCCGGCCTGGATTCCGGGGAGCTACATGATCCGCGACTTCGCCCGCCATGTGGTCGCGATCGACGCGTGGTCCGGGCAGACGCCCGTGCGCATGGAGAAACTCGACAAGGACACCTGGCGCTGTGAGCCGTGTGCGGGCCCCCTCCTGGTGCGCTGGCAGGTCTACGCATGGGATCCATCCGTGCGGGCCGCCGCGCTCGATGACACGGGCGGTTTCTGCAACGGCAGCAGCGTGTTTCCGCGGCCGCTCGGTGTCGACGACGGCCCCTTCGAACTCGTGATCGAGTCACCGACGGCACCGGTGCGGGGCCGCTGGCGGGTGGCCACGACGATGCCGGTGGATGGCGTCGATGCCGACGGCTGGGGACGATACCGCGCGACGGACTACGAGGAGCTGATCGACCATCCGATCCGGTTCGGTGAATTCACGCGATTCGATTTCGAGGTTGCCGGCGTGCCCCATGCGATCGTGTTGCCCGGGGCGCCCCGCGTCGATGGCGAACGCCTGTGCGCGGATCTGGCGGCCGTGTGCCGCGGCCACGTCGATCTGTTCGGCGAACTGCCGGTCGAGCGCTACGTGTTTTTCATGAATGTGGTCGGCAGCGGTTATGGCGGTCTCGAGCACCGGGCGTCGACGGTGCTCGATGTCGCCCGCGAGGCGCTGCCGCTCCCCGGCGATCCGCCCGGCCGCGAGCCGTACCTCGAATTGCTCGGTCTGTGCAGTCACGAGTATTTCCATCTCTGGAACGTCAAGCGCATACGCCCGGCCGCGTTCGTGCCGTTCGACCTGTCGCGCGAAGTCCATACGACCCTGCTCTGGGCGTTCGAAGGCTTTACCTCCTATTACGATGATCTCGGACTTTGCCGTACCGGCCAGCTTTCCCACCCCGGGTATCTCGATCGCCTGGCCCGCGTGATCACGCGGGTGCATCGTGGAGCCGGGCGCTTCCGCCAGACGGTACTCGAATCGAGTTTCGATGCCTGGACGCGTTTCTACAAGCAGGACGAGAACGCACCCAACGCGATCGTCAGTTACTACGCGAAGGGCGCGCTGATCGCATTGGCCCTGGACCTCACCATCCGGGATCGGACCGATGGCCGCCGCTCGCTCGACGATGTCATGCGCCTGCTCTGGGCGCGCTATGGTGACGGATCGGGCATCGATGAACGCGGCATCGAGTCCGTGGCCGGTGAGGTAGCCGGTCTCGATCTCGAGCCCTTTTTCGATACCGCGCTGCGTTCGACCCGCGATCTCGACCTTGCGCCATTGTTGAAGCCGCTTGGTATCGAGCTGGAGTGGCGGGCACCGAAGTCCACTGGAGGGTATGTGCCCGCGCTGGGCGCCGGCGTCGATGCCGCGGGGGAGCTGCCGCGTATCGCGCGCGTGTTCGATGGCGGTCCGGCGCGCGCGGCCGGCCTCGCCCCGGGGGATCGCGTTGTCGCCGTCGATGGCGTGCACCGTCGCGGCGAGGCACTTGGAGCGTGGCTCGCACGGCTCCCCGCCGGCGCGGAGATCACCCTGCATGTATTGCGCGACGATCGTCTCCATGCGCTCCCGGTCGTCTTGCAGCCCGCGCCGGCCGATGAGGCGGAACTGGTCATCGACCCGGCCTCCAGCGAAACGGCGGATCGTCGGCGTATGGCCTGGCTGAGCGGTACATGAGTCCAGACACGCCTTCCCTGCTCGAGCGGCTCGCCGACGGCGCCGTCCACTCCGGACAGACGCTGGCCGCGGAATTCGGCGTGTCGCGGGCGGCCATCGGCAAGCGGATCGCGCGCCTGCGTGCCCAGGGCTGGCCCGTCGAGGCCTGCCGGGGCGCCGGCTATTACCTGCCGCCGGGTTCGCAACCCCTCGATCGTGCCGCGATCGAGGGGGCGCCGGGGTATGCGACCGCCGGGCCGGAATCGCTGGAGTTGCTCGAGGTCGTCGACTCGACCAGCCGGCATCTCGACCGCGGGCCGGCGCCGGCGCAGGGCCGCACCCGCCTGTGCATCGCCGAGCATCAGCAGGCTGGCCGGGGACGCCAGGGACGCACCTGGTACTCGGGAGCGGGGGTGTCGATCACCTTCTCCGCCGTGCGCACCTTCGACCGGTCCCCGGTCGAGCTCGGCGCGCTGGGGCTCGCCGTCGGGGTTGCGCTCTGCGAGCGCCTGGCCTCGCTCGGGTTTGCCGGCATCGGGCTCAAGTGGCCGAACGATCTGCTCCATCAGGGCCGCAAGCTCGGCGGGATCCTGATCGAGTTGCGGGGCGAGGCGGCCGGCGCCACCCGGGTAACGGTCGGCGTGGGCATCAATTACGCCGACCCCGCCACGGATACCGGTACGGCGACCGCCGATCTGCGCTCCATTGGCGGTGAGGGTGTTCCCGGCAGGTCACGGGTCGCGGGTACACTGATGGGGGCCGTGACCGCCGCGCTCGACGACTTCGCGGTGCGCGGGTTCGGTGCCTTCCGCGAGCGCTGGGATACGTACGATCTGCTGGCGGGTCGGGCGGTCCGTGTCTGGACCGGGCAGGGAACGGCCGACGGGATGGCATGCGGCATCGCGGACAATGGTGCGCTGGTGTTCGAGGACGGCGATGGCCGCAGGCACTCCCTGCACAGTGCGGACGTGACGATCAGGGCGCGTGTATGAGACTGGTGATCGACATCGGTAACAGCCGGATCAAATGGGCGCTCGGGGCGGCCGGCGAACTGTCTGCCCCGGCGAGCTTCGCGCGACCGCGCGCCGACCACGATGACGCCTGGGAGCGGGCATGGGGGCACCTCAGGCCAGAGGGCGTGACGGTCTGCAGCGTCGCCGGCCGACGGTCGGTCGCGGTGCTCCGCGACTGGGTCGAACGGCGCTGGGCGGTTCCGTTCCACGAGGTCCGTGCACGCGAGCACTGCGGTCCGATCGTCAACGCCTACGCGGATCCGGCCAGCCTCGGTGCCGATCGCTGGGCCAATCTGCTCGGTGCGCGCGCTGCCCGTGGGCCGCTGGATTGCATCATCGTCGATGCCGGTACGGCAGTGACCGTGGACGCCTTGCGCGCCGATGGCCGCCATCTGGGCGGCGCGATCTTCGCCGGACTGAGTGCGAGCCGGGCCGGCCTCCGCAGCGCCGCACCCGCATTGCCGGCGGCCCATGACGAGGCCCCGCTGCCCAGCGACAACACCGCCGGCGCGATCGGCGGCGGCACCCTGATCGGCCTCGCGGGGGCGATCGAGCGCGTGGCCATGGTGGTCGGAGGTCGCCTGACGGCACCCGAGCGCATCCTGACCGGTGGCGATGCGGAGCGCCTCGCCCCGTGGCTCGACGCCGGCTGGTCGAGCGATCCGCTGCTCACGCTGCGCGGACTGCTGCATAGCGGAGATGCCGCATGCGCTGGGTAGCGCTGCTCCTGCTGGTGGCGAATGCCGCGTTCGCCGGCTGGATCCTGTCGGGTACCCCGGGGCGTGAGCCCAGAGCGTCCGAGCCGCCGGTCGAGCTCGGCGAGTTGCCGCTCCTGCGCGAGTCGCGGGGGGATGGGTCGGCCGCGAGCGTCTGCTTCACGATCGGCCCTTTCGAGGAGGAGGCACGCGCCGAGGCGGCGCGGCAGCGACTGGCCCAGCTTGATGTGGCGCCCCGCCAGAGAACCACCCGCGACGAAGAGGTGTATGGCTATCAGGTCCTGCTGCCCCCGTTCGGATCCCGCGAGGCGGCGCTCGCGGCGACGCGGGAACTGCAGCAACAGGGGATTGAGGACTATTTCATCGTCTCCGGGCCCGAGCTCGAGAACGCCGTCTCGGTTGGCCTGTTCGAGCGCAAGCGCTTTGCGGTGCGACATGCCGACTACCTCAACGACCTCGGTTTCGATGCCGAGCTCCGTTTGCGGACCCGGGAGCGCACCCGTTACTGGCAGGACTATCGCGATCCGCGCGAACGGGTTACCTCCGAGGTGCTGGATTCCCTGTCCGCGGAGCAGGCCCTGAAGCGCCTTGAACGCCCCTGCGACTGATTGTCTGCGAGGGCGTTGTGGCCTAGAATCACGGGTCCGGCAGCCCGTCGCCGTTATCGGTCCGGGGCCGTCCCGGGAGGATCTCCGGGGATTCTTGAGGTTCCGCCAGGGAGTGGCAGCAGCAGCGTCGTAATCGGGCTGGCGTAGCTCAGTAGGTAGAGCAGCTGATTTGTAATCAGCAGGTCGCGGGTTCGATTCCTGTCGCCAGCTCCAATTCCCCGCCCGCGGGCCCGCAGGCGGTTCGTGTCGTACGCTCATACGCCTATTGACGTGCCTCGGCTGGTGGGGCAAAATTCGCGGCTTGTGTCTCGGAGGGATACCCAAGCGGTCAACGGGGGCAGACTGTAAATCTGCTGGCTTAGCCTTCGGAGGTTCGAATCCTCCTCCCTCCACCAGCTACAGATTGTCGTTATGGCGCCAGCCTGCTTCGGTCTCATACGCAGCGCGCGGGTCAGGTCCGGCGGGTGTAGTTCAATGGTAGAACCTCAGCCTTCCAAGCTGATGATACGGGTTCGATTCCCGTCACCCGCTCCAGCTGCCGGCCGCTGGGGCCGGGGTTGCGAGACCAGGGTGAAAGAGTTGTCCGGGCCGATATAGCTCAGTGGTAGAGCACTCCCTTGGTAAGGGAGAGGTCACCGGTTCAAGTCCGGTTATCGGCTCCAGATCATATTGTAAACATCGTAATTTTGACGGTTCGGGAGTTCCGGGATGTCCAAGGCGAAATTCGAGCGCACGAAGCCGCATGTCAACGTAGGGACGATTGGTCACGTGGACCACGGCAAGACGACGCTGACGGCGGCACTGACGAAGGTGCAGGCCGAGGCGGTTGGCGGTGAGGCGCGGGCATTCGACATGATCGACAACGCGCCGGAAGAGCGCGCGCGTGGTATCACGATCGCCACGGCGCACGTGGAGTACGAGTCGAACGAGCGCCACTACGCGCACGTGGACTGCCCGGGTCACGCGGACTACGTGAAGAACATGATCACGGGTGCGGCGCAGATGGACGGCGCGATCCTGGTGGTATCGGCGGCGGACGGCCCGATGCCGCAGACGCGCGAGCACATCCTGCTGGGTCGCCAGGTGGGCGTGCCGAGCATCGTGGTGTACCTGAACAAGGCGGACATGGTCGACGATCCGGAGCTGCTGGAGCTCGTCGAGATGGAGGTCCGCGAGCTGCTTTCGAGCTACGACTACGACGGTGACGAGACGCCGGTGGTGACCGGTTCGGCGCTCAAGGCGCTGGAGGGTGACCAGTCGGAGATCGGGGTGCCGTCGATCCTGCGCCTGATGGAGGCGATGGACTCGCACATTCCGGTGCCGGAGCGCGCGGTGGACCAGCCGTTTCTGATGCCGATCGAGGACGTGTTCTCGATCTCGGGTCGCGGCACGGTGGTCACGGGTCGCGTCGAGCGCGGCGTGATCAAGACGGGCGAGGAGATCGAGCTCGTGGGTCTGCACGACACGCGCAAGACGACGGTCACGGGTGTGGAGATGTTCCGCAAGCTGCTGGACCAGGGCGAGGCGGGCGACAACGTCGGCCTGCTGCTGCGCGGCATCAAGCGCGAGGACGTCGAGCGTGGTCAGGTGGCGTGCAAGCCCAAGTCGATCACGCCGCACACGAAGTTCACGGGTGAGGTGTACGTGCTGTCCAAGGACGAGGGCGGGCGCCACACGCCGTTTTTCCAGGGGTACCGGCCGCAGTTCTACTTCCGCACGACGGACGTGACGGGATCGGTGGAGCTGCCGGAAGGCACGGAGATGGTGATGCCGGGCGACAACGTGACGATCACGGTGACGCTGATCGCACCGATCGCGATGGAAGAAGGTGTCCGCTTCGCGATCCGCGAGGGCGGCCGCACCGTCGGGGCCGGCGTCGTTTCGAAGATTATCGAGTAATCGAGACGGCCGCAGGCGCGCGCCCGGGGCGGGATCGCCCGCGGGCGCGTCGTCGTTTGGGTGTTTCCGTGACAGTCGCGGATCACCGGAGAGTTTAGGCCAGTAGCTCAATTGGCAGAGCATCGGTCTCCAAAACCGAGGGTTGGGGGTTCGAGTCCCTCCTGGCCTGCCATTCACCAGGCCGTTCCCGCAGGGGGCGGCTTCGCGGGGCATGCGACATACATGGCGGCGAAGGCCCAAACGCAGGAAAGCGGGCTCGACACGCTCAAGCTCTGGGTAGCGATCCTGCTGCTCGGTGCCGGGGTGTTCGGCTTTTACTCACTGGACGACGTCTCCGTGCTGTATCGCGCGCTCGGTCTCGTCGGCATCGCGCTCGCAGCGGTTGCGCTCGCGTACACGACCGACAAGGGCCGGCGCGCCTGGGTGTTCGCCCAGGATGCGCGGACCGAACTCCGTCGCGTGGTCTGGCCGACGCGGGTCGAGACCATGCAGACCACGCTCATTGTTCTTCTGATCGTGCTGCTCGTGGGGATCTTCCTCTGGCTGCTCGACATGCTTCTCCAGTGGGGCTTTGGCGCCATCACCGGGGTCGGGGGCTAAACGCGGTATGGCCAAACGCTGGTACGTAGTTCAGGCGTTCTCCGGATTCGAAACCTCGGTGAAGCGCGCGCTGAAAGAGCACATCGCCCGCAAGGGTCTGGACGACCACTTCGGCGAGATCCTCGTGCCGACGGAAGAGGTCGTCGAGATCAGGGGCGGGCAGCAGCGCAAGTCCGAGCGCAAATTCTTCCCGGGTTACGTCCTGCTGCAGATGGAGATGACGGACGAGACCTGGCATCTGGTGAAGAATACGCCGCGCGTGCTCGGTTTCATCGGCGGCACCGCCGACAAGCCGGCGCCGATCTCGGACGCGGAGGCGGAAGGCATCCTTCAGCGCGTCCAGGAGGGTGTCGAGAAGCCGCGGCCGAAGGTGCTGTTCGAGCCGGGCGAGGTCGTGCGCGTGACCGATGGCCCATTCAACGATTTCAGTGGCGTCGTCGAGGAGGTGAACTTCGAAAAGTCCCGCCTGCTCGTCGCCGTGCAGATCTTCGGGCGCTCGACGCCCGTGGAACTCGAATTCAGCCAGGTCGAAAAGGCGTAACGCCGCCGGGCTGAAAGTGGGTAGGCCGGCTTTTGCCGAAGGCAACAGCCGGCGTGGAGCAGAATGCTCCACGCGCGCCTGATCACGGGGCTTGCCGCGCGGCGGCAGCTCCACCACCAAACGGGGAGCCGAACAGGCGCCTGGACCCGTCAAGGAGTCAAACGTGGCACGCAAGATTACAGCCTACATCAAGCTGCAGGTCGCCGCGGGCAAGGCCAATCCGAGCCCGCCCGTCGGTCCGGCGCTGGGTCAGCACGGTCTGAATATCATGGAATTCTGCAAGGCCTTCAATGCGGCCACGCAGGAAACCGAACAGGGCCTGCCGATCCCCGTGGTTATTACGGTCTACAGCGACCGCAGCTTCACCTTCGTCACCAAGACGCCGCCCGCGGCCGTTCTGCTGAAGAAGGCCGCCGGCCTCAAGAGCGGTTCGAGCAACGCGCTGACCAACAAGGTCGGCACGGTTACCCGCGAACAGCTCGAGGATATCGCGCGGCAGAAAGAGCCCGATCTGACGGCCGCCGATCTCGATGCGGCGGTGCGCACGATCGCGGGCAGCGCCCGCAGTATGGGCCTTGAAGTGGAGGGCGTCTGACATGGCGAAGATCAGCAAGCGCAAACAGGCGATCCGCGCGAAGGTCGATCCGAATCGCGAATACCCGCTGGACGAGGCGCTCGGACTGCTGGGTGAGCTGACGTCGGTGAAGTTCCGCGAGACCGTGGAAGTGGCCGTGAACCTCGGGGTCGATCCGAGGAAATCGGATCAGATGGTCCGTGGCTCGACCGTGCTCCCGAACGGGACCGGCAAGAGCACGCGTGTCGCGGTGTTCGCTCAGGGTGAGCAGGCGGAAACGGCGCAGAGCGCCGGCGCCGATGTCGTCGGGTTCGAAGATCTCGCCGAACGCATCCAGGGCGGCGAGCTCGATTTCGATGTCGTGATCGCGAGCCCGGATGCCATGCGCGTCGTCGGTCGTCTCGGCCAGATCCTCGGGCCGCGCGGCCTGATGCCGAACCCGAAGGTCGGCACGGTTACGCAGGATGTCGCCCAGGCGGTCAAGAACGCCAAGGCCGGCCAGGTGCGCTACCGCACGGACAAGAACGGCATCATCCACGCCCCGATCGGCAAGATCGACTTCGATGCGAAGGCGCTGCGCGAAAACCTGCAGGCCCTGATCAACGACCTGAACAAGGCGAAGCCGTCGACGTCGAAGGGCGTGTACATGAAGCGGATCAGCGTCGCATCGACGATGGGCCCGGGCCTGAAGGTCGACAAGGCGTCGCTGACGCTGTAAGGCGCCTCAGGAAAAAGCGCATCTCGCCAAGACGCGGAGCACGCCAAGAAAGGCATTTTAAAGGATTTTCCTTGGCGCGCTTGGCGTCTTGGCGAGAGAAACGGTTTTTTGACTTCCGGTTGATTAAGCCGGGAGGCAACCGGGTTCGACCCGGGAATGACTTTGAACGACCTGGCCTCACGAGGTGTTTCGACATCTCTTAACGGCCGGATCGCGTCAAAGACCGCAGGTGCCGGCTGAGCCGGCTTAATTTCCTGCGCAGATGGCGATTCGTGCCGGTATGCAGCGCATTACCGGCGGTCGCCGCACTGGTGCATGGGTGGTAACGCCCATGTGTGGCTCACCGGGGGCCGGCCGTTGGCCGTGTCCCGAGAGGAGGTGCTCGATGCCGCTGTCACTCGACGAAAAGAAGGCGGTCGTAGCCGAGGTGGCCAATGTGGCCAGCTCCGCGCATTCGGCCGTCGCGGCGGATTATCGAGGGTTGACCGTCCATGAGATGACCGACCTGCGCCAGAAGGCACGGGCGCAGAACGTCTATCTCAAGGTCGTCAAGAATACCCTCGCCAGCCGTGCCGTCGAGGGCACCGAATTCGAGTGCATGAGCGAAGGGCTGACCGGGCCGTTGATGCTGGCGTTCTCCACGGAGGACCCGGGATCCGCGGCGCGAGTCATCAAGGAGTATGCCAAGAGCACGAGCAGGCTTGAGGTCCGTGCGGTCGCCATCGGCGGCCAGGTCTACGGGCCCGCCGAGCTCGATCGTGTGGCATCGCTCCCGACGCGTGACGAGGCGCTGGCCCAACTGGCCGGAACGCTGCGTGCGCCGCTCGATAAATTCGCCCGTACACTCAATGAGGTGCCCGGCAAGCTGGTCCGCACGGTCGAGGCCGTCCGTGCGCAGAAGGCCGGCGAATAAACCGTTAATCGATCCGGGGATGTCCCGGACGCGTCTGCATACATACAGGAGGCTGAACAATGGCCGTTTCCAAAGATGAAATCCTCGAGACAATCTCGAACATGACCGTTATGGAGATCGTTGACCTGATCTCCGCGATGGAAGAGAAGTTCGGCGTCAGTGCCGCTGCCGCGGCCGTTGCCGCGGGCCCGGCTGCCGGTGGCGAAGCGGCCGAGGCCGCCGAGGAACAGACCGAATTCGACGTCGTCATGTCGAGCTTCGGCGAGAACAAGGTCGGCGTGATCAAGGCGATCCGTCAGATCACCGGCCTGGGGCTCAAGGAAGCCAAGGAAATGGTCGAAGGCGTGCCCGCGACCGTGAAGGAACAGGTCGAGAAGGAAGACGCCGAAGCAGTGAAGAAGCAGCTCGAGGAAGCCGGCGCCGCTGTCGAGCTCAAGTAAGTCCGGGCTGTACGTCGGGCGGGAATCGTTTCCCGCCCGGCGCTGTAAGAGCCGGCTGGCGGCATCGGAGGCCGGCCGGGCTGTTCACACCCTGTGGGGGCGTGGCGACACGATGAGAAGCGGGACCGATGTAACGCATAGCCGGACGCTGTGCCTTGCGCCAGGGGTCGCCGGCGTCGTGCCGCACGCGCATACGGGGGTGGATGGTCCGGCCGGCAACCGGCCGCCGGCCTTTTTCTGCTTCCAGCAGATCAATATCGCGCCGCATCCGCGCGCGACAGAAGCACGGTGGTGAGAGAGAACCGCGATGGCATATTCCTTCACTGAGAAGAAACGCATCCGGAAGGACTTCGGCAAGCGCACTTCCATCCTGGAAGCGCCCTATCTGCTGCAGACGCAGATCGAATCCTACCGGGAATTCCTGCAGACGGACAAGGCTTCGGATGTACGCGAGAACGTCGGTCTGCACGGGGCGTTTCAGTCCGTACTGCCGATTGTCAGCTACTCCGGTACCGTCGAGCTGCAGTACGTCAGTTACCGGCTGGGCAAGCCGGCATTCGACGAACGCGAATGCAGCGTCCGCGGGCTGACGTTCTCGGCGCCGCTGCGCGTGCTCGTGCGGCTGGTGATCTTCGACAAGGGCACCAGCAACAAGGCGGTCAAGGACGTGAAGGAGCAGGAAGTCTACATGGGCGAACTCCCGCTCATGACGGACACCGGTACCTTCATCATCAACGGCACCGAGCGCGTGATCGTCTCGCAGCTGCATCGGTCTCCCGGTGCGTTCTTCGATCACGACAAGGGCAAGAGCCACTCTTCGGGCAAGCTGCTGTTTACCGCGCGGGTGATTCCCTATCGTGGTTCCTGGCTCGATTTCGAATTCGATGCCAAGGACAACATCTATACGCGCATCGACCGCCGGCGCAAGCTGCCGGCGACGGTGCTGCTGCGCGCGCTCGGCTATTCCAGCCAGGAACTGCTCGACGCGTTCTTCGAGAAGAACCGTTTCCATTTCCGCAAGGACAAAGTGGAACTGGAGCTCGTGCCGGAGCGCCTGCGTGGAGAAACCGCGCAGTTCGACATCTCCGATGGCGAAAAGACCGTTGTCGAGTCCGGCCGTCGTATCACGGCGCGCCACATCAAGGAACTCGAGAAGGCCGGTATCAAGAAGCTCGAGGTGCCGCGCGAGTACCTCGAGGGCAAGGTCCTCGGTCACGATGTCGCCGATCCGGAAACCGGCGAAGTCATCGCGCAGGCCAACGACGAGATCACGCCGGATCTGCTCGAGCTGTTCGAGGCCAAGGGCGTTAAATCGGTTGATACGCTCTGGGTGAACGAGCTCGATCGCGGCCCGTACATCTCGAACACGCTGCGCATCGACACCACGCGCACCCAGTTCGAGGCGCAGGTCGAGATCTACCGGATGATGCGCCCGGGCGAGCCGCCGACCAAGGAAGCGACGCAGAGCCTGTTCCAGAACCTGTTCTTCTCGGAGGACCGCTACGATCTGTCGGCGGTCGGCCGCATGAAGTTCAATCGCCGTGTGGGCCGCGAAGAACTCGAAGGCCCCGGCGTGCTCGACAATCACGACATCATGGACGTGCTGCGCACGCTCATCGATATCCGCAACGGCAACGGCCAGGTGGATGACATCGACCATCTCGGCAACCGGCGCATCCGCTGCGTCGGCGAGATGGCGGAGAACGTCTTCCGGGTCGGCCTTGTACGGGTTGAGCGTGCGGTGCGCGAGCGCCTGTCGATGGTCGAGTCCGAGGGCCTGATGCCGCAGGACATCATCAACGCGAAGCCGGTGGCGGCGGCGATCAAGGAGTTCTTCGGCTCCAACCAGCTGTCGCAGTTCATGGACCAGAACAATCCCCTGTCGGAGGTCACGCACAAGCGCCGCATCTCCGCGCTGGGGCCGGGCGGTCTGACGCGCGAACGGGCCGGCTTCGAGGTCCGCGACGTGCATCCGACGCACTATGGCCGGGTCTGCCCGATCGAGACGCCGGAGGGGCCGAACATCGGCCTCATCAACTCGCTCGCCGTATACGCGCAGACCAACAAGTACGGTTTCCTCGAGACGCCGTACCGCAAGGTCGTGGATTCCCGCGTAACCGACGAGGTCGAGTACCTGTCGGCGATCGAGGAGGGCAACTTCGTCATCGCCCAGGCGAACGCCTCGCTCGATGAGACCGGCAAGCTGACCGACGAACTCGTGTCCTGCCGCTACAACAACGAGTTCTCGCTGTCGACGCCGGATCAGGTGCATTACGTCGACGTCTCGCCGAAACAGATCGTCTCCGTGGCGGCGGCGATGGTGCCGTTCCTCGAGCACGACGACGCGAACCGCGCGCTGATGGGTGCCAACATGCAGCGCCAGGCGGTGCCGACGCTGCGGGCGGAGAAGCCGCTCGTGGGCACGGGCATGGAGCGCAGGGTCGCGATGGATTCGGGCGCCGCGGTCTCGGCCAAGCGTGGCGGCACGGTCGACGCGGTCGACGCCGCCCGCGTGGTCGTGCGCGTCAATGACGACGAGGCCGTCGAGGGCGAGTCCGGCGTCGATATCTACAATCTGACCAAGTACACGCGTTCGAACCAGAACACCTGTGTCAATCAGCGCCCGCTGGTGCGTCCCGGCGATAACGTCGCCCGCGGCGACGTGCTCGCGGACGGGCCGTCCACCGACATGGGCGAACTCGCGCTGGGCCAGAACATGCTCATCGCGTTCATGCCGTGGAACGGTTACAACTTCGAGGACTCGATCCTCATCTCCGAGCGCGTGGTCGAGGAGGACCGTTTCACGACGATCCACGTCGAGGAACTGACCTGCGTCGCCCGCGATACCAAGCTCGGACCGGAGGAGATCACGGCCGATATCCCGAACGTCAGCGAATCCGTGCTCGGCAAGCTCGACGAATCGGGCATCGTCTATGTCGGCGCCGAGGTCAGCCCCGGTGACATCCTGGTCGGCAAGGTCACGCCCAAGGGCGAGACCCAGTTGACGCCCGAAGAGAAACTCCTGCGGGCGATCTTCGGCGAGAAGGCCTCGGACGTGAAAGACACCTCCCAGCGCGTGCCCGCGGGCATGGACGGGACGGTGATCGATGTCCGCGTGTTCACCCGCGATGGTGTCGAGAAGGACGCGCGGGCCCTGCATATCGAGCAGGAAGAGCTGCGCCAGGTGCGCAAGGACCTCGACGATCAGCGCCGGATCATCGAGGCCGACGTCTTCGCACGGATCGAGCGCGCCATCGTCGGCCAGGTCGCCGAGAAGGGCCCGAACGGCCTGAAGAAGGGCACGAAGATCACGAAGGAGTATCTGGAAGGCCTCGAGGGCGACCAGTGGTTCGAGATCAGCCTGCGCGACGAGGATGCCAACGTCACGCTCGAGAAGGCGGGCCAGCAGCTGCGCGATCACCGCGAGGCCTTCGAGCAGCGCTTTGCCGAGCAGAAGGCGAAGATCACCCAGGCGGACGATCTTTCGCCCGGCGTGCTCAAGATGGTCAAGGTCTACCTCGCCGTCCGGCGCCGGTTCCAGGCCGGCGACAAGATGGCCGGTCGCCACGGCAACAAGGGCGTGATCTCGACGGTCGTGCCGACCGAGGACATGCCTTACATGGACGATGGCACGCCGATCGATATCGTGCTGAGTCCGCTGGGCGTGCCTTCGCGCATGAACGTCGGCCAGGTGCTGGAGACGCATCTGGGCTGGGCCGCCAAGGGACTGGGGCACAAGATCGGTCGTACGATCGATCAGCAGGGCAATCCGGCCGAGCTGCGCGATCTGCTCGGGAAGGTCTACAACCATCAGGGTGCCGAGCACATCGAGGATCTCGATTCGCTCAACGATAACGAGATCATGGAACTCGGCGAGAACCTGCGCGAAGGCGTGCCGATGGCCACACCGGTGTTCGACGGTGCCCACGAGGACGAGATCCGCGCGATGCTCGAACTCGCGGACCTGCCCGGCCAGCGGCCAGGCGACGCTGTATGACGGCCGCACGGGCGATCCGTTCGAGCGGCCGATCACCGTCGGTTACATGCACATGATCAAGCTGAACCATCTGGTCGACGACAAGATGCACGCCCGTTCGACCGGGCCATACAGCCTCGTCACGCAGCAGCCGCTGGGCGGCAAGGCGCAGTTCGGCGGCCAGCGCTTCGGCGAGATGGAGGTCTGGGCCCTGGAGGCCTATGGCGCCGCCTACACGCTGCAGGAGATGCTGACCGTGAAGTCGGACGACGTGAACGGCCGCAACAAGATGTACAAGAACATCGTCGACGGGGACCACCGGATGGAAGCCGGCATGCCCGAGTCGTTCAATGTTCTGTTGAAGGAAATCCGGTCGCTCGGCATCAACATCGAGCTGGAGCAGGACTGACACCGTGTCGGTCACGCGATCCATCCATTGCGGCAACTGACACGGTAGCGGGGAAATCATGAAAGATCTGTTGAACCTTCTGAAGCAGCAGGGCACCACCGAGGACTTCGATGCACTGCGCATCGGCCTGGCGTCGCCCGACGTAATCCGTTCCTGGTCGTTCGGCGAGGTGAAAAAGCCCGAGACGATCAACTATCGGACCTTCAAGCCCGAGCGCGATGGCCTCTTCTGCGCGAAGATCTTCGGTCCGGTCAAGGACTACGAGTGCCTCTGCGGCAAATACAAGCGCATGAAGCACCGGGGCGTGGTCTGCGAGAAGTGCGGTGTCGAGGTCACCCTGACCAAGGTGCGCCGCGAGCGCATGGGCCATATCGACCTGGCCAGCCCGGTCGCGCATATCTGGTTCCTGAAGTCGCTGCCTTCGCGCATCGGCCTGCTGCTGGATATGACGCTGCGCGAGATCGAGCGGATCCTCTATTTCGAGGCCTACGTCGTGGTCGATCCCGGCCTGACGCCGCTCGAAACGTGCCAGCTCCTGCCCGAGGAACAGTATCTCGAGGCGCTCGAGGAGTATGGCGACGATTTCGATGCGCGTATGGGCGCCGAAGCGGTCGGCTACCTGCTGCGCGCGCTCAACCTCAAGGAGGAACGCGAGCAGCTGCGCCAGGAGATCGCATTCGACGCGCTCGGAGACCAAGATCAAGCGCCTGTCCAAGCGCCTGAAGCTGGTCGAGTCGTTCCTCGAGTCGGGCAACAAGCCCGAGTGGATGGTCATGAGCGTGCTGCCGGTGCTGCCGCCGGACCTGCGTCCGCTGGTGCCGCTCGACGGTGGCCGCTTCGCGACCTCTGACCTGAACGACCTGTATCGGCGCGTGATCAACCGCAACAACCGCCTGCGGCGGCTGCTCGAACTCAACGCGCCGGACATCATCGTGCGCAACGAAAAGCGCATGCTGCAGGAATCGGTGGACGCACTGCTCGACAACGGCCGGCGCGGCCGCGCGATCACCGGCACCAACAAGCGCCCGCTGAAGTCGCTGGCCGACATGATCAAGGGCAAGCAGGGCCGTTTCCGGCAGAACCTGCTCGGCAAGCGCGTCGATTACTCCGGCCGCTCGGTGATCGTGGTCGGCCCGACGCTGCGCCTGCACCAGACCGGTCTGCCAAAGAAGATGGCGCTCGAGCTGTTCAAGCCGTTCATCTTCTCCAAGCTGCACATGCGCGGCCAGGCGACGACCATCAAGGCGGCCAAGAAGCTGGTCGAGCGCGAGGGCGCCGAGGTCTGGGATATCCTGGAAGAGGTGATCCGCGAGCATCCGGTGCTGCTGAACCGCGCACCGACGCTCCACCGCCTCGGTATCCAGGGCTTCGAACCGGTGCTGATCGAAGGCAAGGCGATCCAGCTGCATCCGCTCGTCTGTGCCGCGTTCAACGCCGACTTCGACGGTGACCAGATGGCGGTCCACGTGCCGTTGTCGATCGAGGCGCAGCTCGAATCGCGCTCGCTGATGATGTCGACCAACAACATCCTGTCGCCGGCGAACGGCGAGCCGATCATCGTGCCATCGCAGGACGTGGTTCTCGGCCTGTACTACATGAGTCGCCTGCGCTATGGCGCGAAGGGCGAAGGCATGGTCTTCAGCGATGTGGCCGAGGCCCGTCGGGCCTACGAGTCGAAGGTCGCCGATCTTCAGGCCCGGGTCGTGGTCCGGATCCCGACCGAGGAGACCACGCCGGCCGGCGATACGATCACGGTCCTGCGTCGCCGCGAGACGACGGTCGGTCGCGCCATGATCTCCGAGCTTCTGCCAAAGGGGCTGGACTTCGATCTGGTGGATCGGGACCTCGACAAGAAAGGGATCTCGAAGCTGATCGATGAGTGCTACCGGCGGATCGGCCTGAAGGAGACCGTCGTCTTTGCCGACCAGTTGATGTTCACCGGCTTCCGGTTCTCGACCGTCGCCGGCGTCTCGATCGGCAAGGAAGACATGGTGGTGCCGGCCGAGAAGCAGGCGCTGATCGACGCGGCCGAAGAAGAGGTCAAGGAGATCCAGGGGCAGTATTCCTCGGGACTCGTGACCTTCGGCGAGCGCTACAACAAGGTGATCGATATCTGGTCTCACGCGAACGATCGCGTGGCCACGGCCATGATGGAGAAACTCGGCAAGGAAACGGCCGTCGACCACGAGGGCAACGAAGTCGAGCAGAAGTCGTTCAACTCGATCTTCATGATGGCCGACTCGGGCGCGCGTGGTTCGGCCGCCCAGATTCGCCAGCTGGCCGGCATGCGCGGCCTGATGGCGAAGCCGGACGGCTCGATCATCGAGACGCCGATCACCGCGAACTTCCGCGAGGGTCTGAACGTCCTGCAGTACTTCATCTCCACGCACGGCGCGCGCAAGGGCCTTGCGGATACGGCGCTGAAGACCGCCAACTCGGGCTACCTGACGCGGCGGCTGGTCGATGTCGGCCAGGATCTCGTCGTGACCGAGGAGGACTGCGGGACCGAGCGCGGCATCCACATGAAGCCGATCATCGAGGGCGGCGATGTCGTCGAGGGTCTGCGCGAGCGCGTGCTCGGGCGGACGGCCCTCTACGACATCCACGATCCGACCAGCGAAGAGCTGTTGATCGAGGCGGGCACGCTGCTCGGTGAGGACGAAGTCGACCGGATCGAATCGGCCGGCATCGACGAACTGTGGGTGCGTTCCTCGATCACCTGCGAGACCCGCTACGGGAGCTGTGCGCGCTGCTACGGCCGCGACCTGGCGCGCGGCGATCTGATCAACGTCGGCGAGGCGGTCGGCGTCATGGCCGCGCAGTCGATCGGCGAACCGGGCACGCAGCTGACGATGCGGACGTTCCACATCGGCGGCGCCGCCAGCCGCCAGGCGGCCGCGAACAGCGTCGAGGTCAAGGCCGACGGCAAGGTCCGGTTCCACAACATCAAGACCGTCGTGAACCGGAACGACAACTTCGTCGCCGTCTCGCGTTCGGGCGAACTCGGCGTGATGGACGAGACCGGCCGCGAGAAGGAACGGTACAAGGTGCCCTACGGCGCCGTGATCACCGTCGGCGACAACGAGGCCGTCGAGGGCGGTCAGATCGTTGCCAACTGGGATCCCCACACCCACCCGGTCATCACCGAAGTGGCGGGCTACATCCGCTTCCACGATTTCGTGGAGGGCGTGTCGGTGACCCATCAGGCCGACGAGGTCACCGGCCTGTCGTCCATCGTGGTCACGGATCCCAAGCAGCGGGGGACCTCGGGCAAGGATCTGCGCCCGATGCTCAAGCTGGTCGATGCCGACGGCAACGATCTGTGCATCGCGGGTACCGATATCCCGGCGCATTACTACCTCCCGCAGGACGCGATCGTCAGTCTCGACGACGCCGCGCCGGTGGAGGTTGGTGACGTGCTGGCCCGAATCCCGCAGGAATCGTCCAAGACGCGCGATATCACCGGCGGTCTGCCGCGTGTGGCCGACCTGTTCGAGGCGCGCAAGCCGAAGGAGCCGGCGATCCTGGCGGAACGGACCGGTACGGTCGGTTTCGGCAAGGAGACGAAGGGCAAGCAGCGCCTGATCATCACCGACGACAAGGGCGATCGCCACGAGGAACTGATCCCGAAGTGGCGCAACGTCTCGGTCTTCGAAGGCGAGCAGGTGGCCCGCGGCGAGATGATCTCCGACGGCGAACCGAACCCGCAGGATATCCTGCGCCTGCTGGGCGTCGAGGAGTTCGCGGCGTATATCGTCAAGGAGATCCAGGACGTCTACCGCCTCCAGGGCGTGCAGATCAACGACAAGCACATCGAGGTCATCGCGCGCCAGATGCTGCGCAAGGTGGATATCCTCGATCCGGGCGACACCGGGCTGCTGCAGGGCGAGCAGATCGACCATGCCCGGGCGCTGGACATGAACGACCGCATGGAGGCCGAGGGCAAGAAGCCGTGCACGTTTGAACGGCATCTGCTCGGCATCACCAAGGCCTCGCTCGTGACCGAGTCGTTCATCTCGGCCGCCTCCTTCCAGGAGACGACCCGGGTGCTGACCGAGGCGGCGGTGCGCAGCGCACGCGACGATCTGCGCGGTCTCAAGGAGAACGTCATCGTGGGTCGCCTGATCCCGGCCGGGACCGGCCTCGCCCATCACCAGGAGCGGCGCCGCCGGCGTCAGCGCCCGGTGGTGGAGAGTCCGTTCATGGCGCCGGGCAGCGGCGAAGGCGTCGGCGAGCCCGGACTCCCGGGGGCGAGCGAGGTCGGCGCCGATGCGGAGCAGGACGCCTGAAGCAGTACGCACGGGGCGGCGCCTGGGCGCCGCCCCGTGGATAGCGAGCCGGTGGCGGCTTGACAGTTACTGCCGGCACCCCTAAAATTCCGCCTCTTTTTGGGGGCGATCCGGCCACGCCGGAAGCCTTCCACCAGGCATCGCCGATTCTTTCGTTGCCGTGCGACTGGCCCACGGGCTGGCGCCAACGGCGAACCCACTGTCGGGAAAAGACCGCGTTATGTCGACCATTAATCAGCTCGTGCGCAAGCCGCGCAAGCGCATTCACGAGAAGACGAATACGCCGGCGCTCGAAAGCTGCCCCCAGAAGCGGGGTGTATGTACCCGCGTCTACACGACCACGCCGAAAAAGCCGAACTCGGCGCTGCGGAAGGTCGCGCGCGTGCGGCTGACGAATGGCTACGAAGTCACCTCGTACATCGGCGGCGAGGGCCACAATCTGCAGGAGCACTCGGTGGTCCTGATCCGTGGCGGTCGTGTCAAAGACCTGCCGGGCGTGCGCTATCACACGGTACGCGGCAGCCTCGACGCACAGGGCGTCAAGAACCGCAAGCAGGGCCGTTCCAAGTACGGCACCAAGCGGCCGAAGAAATAAACCGGGCGATCGACCATGTCCAGACGAGCCAGTGCACCGCGTCGCGAGATTCTGCCGGATCCGAAATTCGGCGATATCAAGCTGACCAAGTTCATCAACATGCTGATGCGCGACGGCAAGAAGGCGACCGCCGAGGCGATCGCTTATGACGCCCTCGATCAGATCCGCGAAAAGCGCGGCGGCGATCCGCTCGAAGTCCTCGAGCTGGCGCTGTCGAACGTGAGCCCGGCGGTCGAGGTGAAATCCCGGCGCGTCGGCGGCGCGACCTATCAGGTCCCGGTCGAGGTTCGCCCGGTACGCCGTAACGCGCTCGCCATGCGCTGGATCATCGACGCGGCGAAGCGCCGTGGCGAGAAGACGATGATGGGCAAGCTCGCCAACGAGCTGATGGACGCCGCGGACAAGCGCGGTTCCGCCTACAAGAAACGCGAAGATACGCACCGAATGGCCGACGCCAACAAGGCGTTCGCCCACTATCGCTGGTAAGGCCGGCGGGAGTATTACCGTGGCACGCAAAACCCCGATCGAGCTTTATCGCAATATCGGCATCATGGCGCACATCGATGCCGGCAAGACGACTGCGACCGAGCGGATCCTTTATTACACCGGCGTCTCCCACAAGATGGGCGAGGTGCACGACGGTGCCGCCGTCATGGACTGGATGGCGCAGGAGCAGGAGCGCGGCATCACGATCACGTCCGCCGCCACGACCTGTTTCTGGGCCGGCATGGATCAGCAGTTCAAGTACCACCGGATCAACATCATCGATACGCCCGGGCACGTCGACTTCACCATCGAGGTCGAACGCTCCCTGCGCGTGCTCGACGGTGCCGTGTGCGTGCTGGACGCGAACGCCGGCGTCGAACCCCAGACCGAGACGGTCTGGCGGCAGGCCGACAAATACCATGTCCCGCGCATGGTGTTCGTCAACAAGATGGACAAGATGGGCGCGGATTTCTTCCGCTGCGTCGAGATGATGCAGAAGCGGCTGGCCTGCGTGCCGGTCGCCACCCAGATCCCGATCGGTGCCGAGGATCATTTTGCCGGCGTCGTCGATCTGGTGCGGATGGAGGCGATCTACTGGGATGATGCCTCGAACGGGATGGTGTACGAGGCGAAGGAAATCCCCGATGAGCTCAAGGAGACGTGCGACGAGTGGTACGGCCACATGGTCGAGCACGCCGCCGAGGCCAACGAGGAACTGATGGACAAGTACCTCGAGGAAGGCGATCTCACCAAGGAGGAGATCAAGGCCGGTCTGCGTCAGCGCATGCTCAACAACGAGATCGTCGTGACGATGTGCGGCTCCGCCTTCAAGAACAAGGGCGTGCAGACCCTGCTCGATGGCGTGATCGAATATCTGCCGTCGCCGACGGAAGTGCCCGCGATCCAGGGCACGCTCAACGATGCGGATGAGACGACGGCCGAACGGCACCCGTCCGATGAGGAGCCGTTCGCCGCACTCGCCTTCAAGGTGGCGACCGATCCCTATGTCGGCAACCTGACGTTCTTCCGTGTCTATTCGGGCATGGTCAAGTCGGGTGACACGGTCTTCAACCCGCTCAAGAACAAGCGCGAGCGCATCGGGCGACTGCTGCAGATGCATTCCAATACCCGCGAAGAGATCAAGGAAGTCCGCGCCGGCGACATCGCCGCGGCGGTGGGTCTCAAGGATGTCACCACGGGTGAGACGCTCTGCGATCCGAACAACCAGATCACGCTCGAGCGCATGGAATTCCCCGAGCCCGTGATCTCGGTCGCGGTCGAGCCGAAGTCGAAGGCCGAGCAGGACAAGATGGGCGCCGGACTCGGCAAGCTCGCCCAGGAGGATCCGTCCTTCCGCGTCCACACCGACGAGGAATCCGGGCAGACGATCATCTCCGGCATGGGTGAGCTGCATCTCGATATCCTGGTCGATCGCCTCCGGCGCGAGTTCAAGGTCGAGGCGAACATCGGCAAGCCGCAGGTCGCCTACCGCGAGACCATCCGCAAAGAGGTCGAGGCGGAAGGCAAGTTCGTGCGCCAGACGGGCGGTCGCGGTCAATACGGCCACGTGCTGATCCGCATGGAGCCGCTCGAGCCGGGCAGCGGATTCGAGTTCGTGAACTCGATCGTCGGCGGCGTCGTGCCGAAGGAATACATCAATTCGGTGTCGAAGGGGATCGAAGAGGCCATGCAGGGCGGCGTGGTCGCCGGTTACCCGATGGTCGATATCCGCGCGACGCTGTACGACGGGTCGTACCATGAAGTGGACTCGAGCGAGTCCGCGTTCAAGATGGCCGGCTCGTTCGCGTTCCAGGATGGCGCCAAGAAGGCGAATCCGGTCATCCTCGAGCCGATGATGCGCGTCGACGTCATCACGCCCGAAGAGTACATGGGCGACGTGATGGGCGACCTGAATCGGCGCCGGGGTACCATCCAGGGGATGGAGGACATACCGGGCGGCAAGGGCATGCATGCCGAAGTGCCGCTCTCCGAGATGTTCGGTTACTCGACCGACCTGCGTTCGGCGACGCAGGGGCGTGCGAACTACTCGATGGAGTTCTCGCATTACGCCGAGGCGCCCAACAGCGTTGCGGAAGAAATCGTCCGCAAGGCCTCGTAACCTGAACCAACTGCTCACAGATCAAGAAAGAGGATAACGACCGTGTCCAAGGCGAAATTCGAGCGCACGAAGCCGCATGTCAACGTAGGGACGATTGGTCACGTGGACCACGGCAAGACGACGCTGACGGCGGCACTGACGAAGGTGCAGGCCGAGGCGGTTGGCGGTGAGGCGCGGGCATTCGACATGATCGACAACGCGCCGGAAGAGCGCGCGCGTGGTATCACGATCGCCACGGCGCACGTGGAGTACGAGTCGAACGAGCGCCACTACGCGCACGTGGACTGCCCGGGTCACGCGGACTACGTGAAGAACATGATCACGGGTGCGGCGCAGATGGACGGCGCGATCCTGGTGGTATCGGCGGCGGACGGCCCGATGCCGCAGACGCGCGAGCACATCCTGCTGGGTCGCCAGGTGGGCGTGCCGAGCATCGTGGTGTACCTGAACAAGGCGGACATGGTCGACGATCCGGAGCTGCTGGAGCTCGTCGAGATGGAGGTCCGCGAGCTGCTTTCGAGCTACGACTACGACGGCGACGAGACGCCGGTGGTGACCGGTTCGGCGCTCAAGGCGCTGGAGGGTGACCAGTCGGAGATCGGGGTGCCGTCGATCCTGCGCCTGATGGAGGCGATGGACAGTTTCATTCCGGTGCCGGAGCGCGCGGTGGACCAGCCGTTTTTGATGCCGATCGAGGACGTGTTCTCGATCTCGGGTCGCGGCACGGTGGTCACGGGTCGCGTCGAGCGCGGCGTGGTCAAGACGGGCGAGGAGATCGAGCTCGTGGGTCTGCACGACACGCGCAAGACGACGGTCACGGGCGTGGAGATGTTCCGCAAGCTGCTCGACCAGGGCGAGGCGGGCGACAACGTCGGCCTGCTGCTGCGCGGCATCAAGCGCGAGGACGTCGAGCGTGGTCAGGTGGCGTGCAAGCCCAAGTCGATCACGCCGCACACGAAGTTCACGGGTGAGGTGTACGTGCTGTCCAAGGACGAGGGCGGGCGCCACACGCCGTTTTTCCAGGGGTACCGGCCGCAGTTCTACTTCCGCACGACGGACGTGACGGGATCGGTGGAGCTGCCGGAAGGCACGGAGATGGTGATGCCGGGCGACAACGTGACGATCACGGTGACGCTGATCGCACCGATCGCGATGGAAGAAGGTGTCCGCTTCGCGATCCGCGAGGGCGGCCGCACCGTCGGGGCCGGCGTCGTTTCGAAGATTATCGAGTAAAGATTTATGGCGACCAGGCAGACCCAGACGATCCGCATCCGCCTCAAGGCGTTTGATCACAAGCTGCTCGACAGCTCGGCGAAGGAAATCGTCGATACCGCGAAGCGCACCGGCGCCCGCGTGCTCGGCCCGATCCCGCTGCCGACCAAGCGGGAGGTCTATACGATCCTGACCTCGCCGCATGTGAACAAGGATGCGCGCGATCAATACGAGTTGCGTACGCACAAACGGCTGATGGACATCGTCGATCCCACCGAGAAGACGGTGGACGCGTTGATGCGCCTGGACCTCGCCGCCGGCGTGGACGTCCAGATCAAGCTGAGTTGATGATGGCCCGTCAATCGGCGGGCTGACATTCTGGCGTCACCGGAGATGGCTTGTTATAATCTCCGGCTTCCTCGGCCCGGGGCGGTTTCGCTGTTCCGGGCCTTGATTTGAGTGTTCGAAGGGCAGGCGGCTTGCGCTGCCGGTACCACTGGGACAGCGATCATGGCGATTGGTGTAATCGGCCGTAAAGCGGGTATGACCCGGGTGTTCACGGAGGATGGGGAATCCATCCCGGTAACCGTGATCCACATCGAAGGCAACCGCATTACGCAGTTGAAGACCCAGGAGCGCGACGGCTACCGCGCCCTGCAGGTGACGACCGGGACGCGCCGCGCGAACCGCGTCGCGCGCCCGCAGCAGGGGCACTTCGCCAAGGCGGGTGTCGAGCCGGGCCGCGGCCTCTGGGAATTTCGTCTCGAAGGCGAAGAAGGTACGGATCTCGAGGTGGGTGCAGAACTCGGCGTCGAGCGTTTCGAGGCCGGCCAGCGGGTGGACGTCAGCGGCACGAGCAAGGGCCGCGGCTTTGCCGGCACGGTCAAGCGTCACAACTTCCACACGCAGGATGCGACGCACGGCAACTCGCTGTCGCATCGGGTGCCGGGTTCGATCGGTCAGATGCAGGACCCCGGGCACGTGTGGAAAGGCAAGAAGATGCCCGGTCACATGGGCGACGCGCGGCGGACGACCGCGAATCTCGAGATTGTTCGGGTGGATGCCGAGCGTGGTGTGCTGCTTGTTCGCGGCGCCGTGCCGGGTAGTCGTGACGGCGACCTGATCGTCCGTCCGGCGGTCAAGGCGCAGCGCTGAGGGGGCTCCGATGGAACTGAATATTACGGACGGCAAAAGCGTTGAAGTCGCCGACTCGGCATTCGGGCGGCCATTCAACGGCGCGCTCGTCCACCAGGCGGTCGAGACGTATCTGGCGGGTGGGCGCGCCGGGACTGCCGCCCAGAAGACGCGTGCCGAGGTCAGCGGCGGCGGCTCGAAGCCGTGGCGCCAGAAGGGCACCGGCCGGGCGCGCGCCGGAACGATGCGCAGCCCGCTTTGGCGGCATGGCGGGCAGATCTTCCCGCAGAAGCCGCGCAGCTACGCGAAGGCGCTGAACCGGAAGATGTATCGCGGCGCGCTGCGCGCGATCCTCTCGGAGCTGATCCGGGAAGAGCGGCTGATCGTCGTGAACGATTTCGGTGTCGATGCGCCGAAAACGAAGAGCATGGTGGCGCGCCTCGATGAATTCGGCGGCACCGACGCGCTGATCGTGCTGGCTGGCGAGGACCGCAACGTGGAGCTCGGCGTGCGGAACCTGCCGCATGCGGACGTGACGAACGTCAATGGCGTCAACCCGGTGAGCCTGCTGCGCCATGAGCGCGTCGTGATCACCGTGGAAGCGCTCAAGCAGGTTGAGGAGTGGCTGGCATGAATCGCGAACGCCTCTATCAGGTCATCGAGGCCCCGCACGTTTCCGAGAAGGCGACGAACGGTGCCGACGAGCGACGCCAGCACGTGTTCCGGGTTGCCCGTGACGCGGACAAGCGCGAAATCCGCAAGGCGGTGGAGCAGATCTTCAGCGTCGAGGTGGAGCGCGTGCAGGTGCTGAACGTCAAGGGCAAGAACAAGCGCTTCGGTGCGATCCAGGGGCGCCGCAAAGGCTGGCGCAAGGCGATCGTTCGCCTCAAGCCGGGTCACGACATCGACTACGCCGGTATGGAAGGGTAATCGACCATGGCCATCGTCAGAACGAAACCGACTTCGCCGGGGCGGCGCTTCCGGGTAGAGATCAAGCGGGCCGGTCTGCACAGCGGCGAGCCGTGGGCCCCGCTTGTCGAGAAGGGCAACGCGCATACCGGTGGGCGCAACTCGCAGGGTCGGATCACGACACGCCATCGCGGTGGCGGTCACAAGCAGCGCTATCGTCGCGTGGACTTCAAGCGCAACAAGGATGGCGTGCCGGCGACCGTCGAGCGGCTCGAGTACGATCCGAACCGCAGCGCGCATCTCGCCCTGCTGAAGTACGCGGACGGCGAGCGCCGCTACATCCTCGCGCCCAGGGGCGTGAAGAGCGGCGCACCGATCCGGTCCGGGCGCGACGCGCCGATCAAGCCGGGCAACACGCTGCCGCTGTCGAATATTCCGATGGGCACGCGCATTCACTGCGTCGAGCTCAAGCCGGGCAAGGGCGCGCAGATCGCGCGCAGCGCCGGCACTTCGGTGCAGCTCGTGGCGCGGGAAGGCGCGCAGGCGACTCTGCGGCTCCGGTCCGGCGAAATGCGTCGGGTGCCCGTGAGCTGCCGCGCGACCGTTGGTGAGGTCGGCAACGAAGAGCACAGCCTGCGCCAGTTGGGCAAGGCAGGCGCGAAGCGCTGGCAGGGTGTGCGCCCGACCGTCCGTGGCGTGTCGATGAACCCGGTCGACCATCCGCACGGCGGTGGTGAGGGCCGGACCTCCGGTGGCCGTCACCCGGTCAGTCCGTGGGGTCAGCCCACGAAGGGTTACAAGACACGCAAGAACAAGTCGACGGACAAGAACATCGTCCGCCGCCGTAAACGCAAGAAGTAAAGCGAGGGCTCGATCGTGCCACGTTCACTGCGCAAGGGGCCGTTTGTCGACCTGCATCTCCTCAAGAAGGTGGAGCAGGCCCAGGCGGCCAACAATCGACGGCCGATCAAAACCTGGTCGCGCCGATCCATGGTGGTGCCGGAAATGGTCGGTCTGACGATCGCCGTGCACAACGGACGCCAGCATGTGCCGGTACTCGTCAGCGAGAACATGGTCGGCCACAAGCTTGGCGAATTCGCCGCGACCCGTACGTTCAAGGGGCACGCCGCGAACAAGAAAGGGCGGTAGGGGATAAACCATGCAGGCCATTGCCAAACTTCGTATGGCGCGGGTGTCACCGCAGAAGGTGCGTCTCGTGGCGGATCAGATCCGGGGCATGCCCGTCGAGAAGGCGCTCAGTACGCTGACGTTCTCGACCAAGGGTGCGGCCGTGATCATGAAAAAAGTAGTGGAATCCGCGATCGCCAATGCCGAGCACAATGAGGGCGCCGACGTCGACGAGCTGCGTGTCAGCACGGTGAGTGTCGATGAAGGTCCGGCGATGAAACGCGTGCAGGCCCGTGCGAAGGGGAGTGCGAACCGCATCCTCAAGCGGACCAGTCACATCCACGTGACCGTGGCCGACCGGTAACAGAGAGGCGAACGGAATGGGTCATAAAGTACATCCGGTAGGCATCCGGCTCGGTATTTCGGCGGACTGGAATTCGACGTGGTACGCGAACAATCGCGACTACGCCGGATTCCTGAACAACGACATCAAGATCCGCGAGTTTATCGGCAAGGAACTCGCACACGCGTCCGTCAGCCGTATCCAGATCGACCGCCCGGCGCGGTCGCTGCACGTGACGATCCACACGGCACGCCCGGGGATCGTGATCGGCAAGAAGGGCGAGGACATCGAGCGCCTGCGGCGCAAGATCGCGGATGTCGCCGGCCTCAACGTCGGCAGCGTGAAGGTGAACATCGCCGAGATCCGCAAACCGGAACTCGACGCCAAGCTGGTCGCGGACAACGTCGCGCAGCAGCTGGAGCGTCGCGTGATGTTCCGCCGGGCGATGAAGCGCGTGGTGACGAACACGATGCGCCTCGGGGCGCAGGGCGTGAAGATCCACGTGGCCGGACGTCTCAACGGTGCCGAGATCGCGCGCCGTGAGTGGTACCACGACGGACGCGTGCCGCTGCATACGCTGCGCGCGGACATTGATTATGGGCTCGCCACGGCGAACACGACCTATGGTTCGCTGGGCATCAAGGTCTGGATCTGCAAGGGCGAAGTATTCGACCTCGAGCAGAAGCGCGAAGCGGCCAAGAGCCAGACGACCCAGAAGTAAGGAGCCGTTGAGCCATGTTGCAGCCGAAACGCACGAAATACCGCAAGCAGCAGAAGGGTAAGAACCGCGGTATCGCGACCAGTGGTGACAAGGTCAGCTTCGGGGAGTTTGGCCTGAAGGCCATCGACCGGGGCCGGATCACGTCGCGGCAGATCGAGGCCGCGCGCCGCGCGATGACCCGTCACGTCAAGCGTGGCGGCAAGATCTGGATCCGCCTGTTCCCGGACGTGCCGGTGACCAAGAAGCCGATCGAGGTCCGGATGGGCAAAGGCAAGGGTGGCGTCGAGTACTGGGTCTCCAAGGTCCAGCCCGGCACCATGATGTACGAAATGGAAGGTGTGTCGGAGGATGTCGCGCGCGAGGCGATGCGCCGCGCGGCGCAGAAACTCCCGGTACGCTGTGTGTTCGTGAATCGGACGATCATGTGATGAAAGCGAGCGAACTGCGTTCCAACAAGCTGGGTGAACTGAACGAGGAGCTGGTCGAGCTCCGGCGCGAACAGTTCAACCTGCGGATGCAACAGGGCGTCGGCCAGGCGCCGCGTCCCGATCGGATCCGCAAGGTCCGCCGGGATATCGCGCGGGTCAAGACGGTGATCAACGAGAAACTCGCCCAGGGTGAGTCGGCATGACGGAACAAGAGAACACGCGCGCGCGCCGCGAACGCGGTTACGTGGTCAGCGCGAAGATGAACAAAGGGGCCACGGTCCTGGTCGAGCGCCGCGAGCGCCATCCGCTCTACGGCAAGTTCGTGAAGCGGTCGAAGCGCTACCACGTGCACGACGAAGAGAATACGTGCAAGGCGGGCGACTACGTCGTCATCGAGGAGTGCCGGCCGATCTCCAGGACCAAGGCGTGGCGTCTGGTGCGCGTGCATACGGCGGCTGCCGGGGCGTAATTACCGGGTGAGCCCGGGAATCAGGTAAGGGAACGAGTCATGATCCAGATGCAGACCAGCCTCAACGCCGCCGACAACAGTGGTGCGCGCCGTGTGCAGTGCATCAAGGTGCTCGGCGGTTCGCACCGGCGCTACGCGTCGATCGGCGACATCATCAAGGTCAGCGTCAAGGACGCGATCCCGCGCGGACGCGTCAAGAAGGGCGAGGTCTACAACGCCGTCGTGGTGCGCAGCGCGAAGGGCGTGCGCCGCTCGGACGGTTCGGTGATCCGCTTCGACAACAACGCCGCCGTGCTGCTGAACAACAAGTACGAGCCGGTCGGCACGCGTATCTTCGGGCCGGTCACCCGCGAGCTGCGGACCGAGCGTTTCATGAAGATCATCTCGCTCGCGCCCGAGGTCCTCTGAGGGGATACGACGATGAACAGGATCAAGAAAGGTGACGACGTGATCGTGACCGCCGGCCGCGACAAGGGTCGGCGCGGGACGGTCCAGCGCGTGCGCGCGGATGGCCGTCTGATCGTCGACAACGTCAATATGGTCAAAAAGCACGAGAAGCCGAACCCGCAGCAGGGTGTCTCCGGCGGTATCGTGGAGAAAGAGGCGCCGATTCACGTCTCGAACGTGATGGTTTACAACCCGACCCGGGGCGCGGGCGACCGCGTGGGCATCAAGACACTCGCCGACGGCAAGAAGGTACGTTACTTCAAGTCGGACGGCGAAGTGGTCGACGTGTAGGCGAGCGGACATGGCACGACTTCAGCAGCAATACCGCGAGACCATCATCCCGAAGCTGCGCGAGGAGCGCGGGTTCCGGAACGTGATGGAGGTACCGCATCTCGAGAAGATCACCATCAACATGGGTGTCGGCGAGGCGGTCAGCGACAAGAAGGCGCTTGAGAGCGCGCAGGCGGAACTCGCCCAGATCACCGGCCAGAAGCCGATGATCACGCGCGCGCGCAAGTCGGTCGCCGGCTTCAAGGTCCGTGAGGGCTGGCCGATCGGCTGCAAGGTGACG
Source organism: Halofilum sp. (in: g-proteobacteria) (assembly GCA_034520925.1). GTDB lineage: Bacteria > Pseudomonadota > Gammaproteobacteria > XJ16 > Halofilaceae > Halofilum. The sequence goes on from JAXHNC010000011.1 coordinate 124,222, forward strand.
CTGCGCGGCGCGCGGATGTACGAGTTCCTCGATCGTCTGATCAACGTCGGCGTTCCGCGGATTCGCGACTTCCGGGGCTTCAGCCCGAAGTCGTTCGACGGCCGCGGTAACTACACGTTCGGGGTGCGCGAACAGATCATCTTCCCCGAGATCGAGTACGACAAGACGGACGCGATCCGGGGCATGGACATCACTTTGACGACGACGGCGAAGACCAATGAGGAAGCGCGTGCGCTCCTCAATGCGTTCAACTTCCCGTTCCGGCAGTAGAGGCGGTATCGATGGCTAAGGTTTCAATGGTGGAGCGCGAGCGCAAGCGCGAGAAGACGGTCGCGAAATACGCGGAGAAGCGCGCGCGACTCAAGGCGATCGTCAAGGATCCGAATGCTTCCTTCGAGGAGCGTATGGAAGCGACGGACCGCCTGCAGAAGCTTCCGCGTGACGCGAGCCCGGTGCGCAAGCACAACCGCTGTCAGCAGACGGGGCGCCCGCACGGCGTGTACCGGAAGTTCGGTCTGGGCCGCAACAAGCTGCGTGAGGCCACCATGCGTGGCGATGTGCCTGGCCTGCGCAAGGCCAGCTGGTAAACGAATCGGGGAGCACGACTGATGAGCATGTCCGATCCAATCGCCGATATGCTGACCCGGATTCGTAACGGGCACATGGCGAACAAGTCACAGGTCTCGATGGCCTCGTCGACGAAGAAGGTGAACGTGGCGACCGTCCTGAAAGAGGAGGGCTATATCGCCGGTTTTCAGGTCGAGGGCGAGGAAAAGCCGGTTCTGACGATCGAACTCAAGTATTTCGAGGGTCAGCCGGTGATCGAGGAAATCAAACGGGTCAGCCGCCCGGGTCTGCGGATCTATCGTGGCAAGGGTGACCTGCCGCGCGTGCTCAACGGGCTCGGGATCGCGGTCGTATCCACGTCGCATGGCGTGATGAGCGATCGTCAGGCCCGTGCCGAGGGGCACGGCGGCGAAGTGATCTGCACGGTCGCGTAAACGGAGTCAGCGAGATGGTGGAAGCAACATCGCGCGTCGCCCGCAAGCCGGTCCCGGTACCGGCGAATGTCGAGGTCGACATCCAGGGCCAGCAAATCAGCGTGAAGGGGCCGAAGGGCAGCGACTCCTACACGGTGCACGAGTGGGTCGAGGTCCGGCGGGACGAGGATTCGATCCGCTTCGCGCCGCGGCGTGAGGGCCGGCAGGAAAACGCCATGACCGGGACGATGCGGGCGCTGCTCAACAACATCGTCGTCGGCGTCACGGACGGTTTCCAGCGCAAGCTGGTGATCAAGGGCGTCGGCTACCGGGCGCAGATGCAGGGGAGCAGCCTGAAATTGACGCTGGGCTTTTCGCACGACGTCAATCATCCGGTGCCCGAGGATATTCAGATCGAGTGCCCGAGTCAGACCGAAGTCGTGGTCAAGGGCTCGAGCAAGCAGCGTGTCGGCCAGGTGGCCGCGGAGATTCGTGCCTACCGTCCGCCGGAGCCCTACAAGGGCAAGGGCGTGCGGTACGAGAACGAAGAAATCATCATGAAGGAAGCGAAGAAGAAGTAACGCTTCCGCATCGAACGAGTGAAGCCATGGAAAAGAAGCGCCAAAGACTCCGTCGTGCCACCCGTGGCCGCGCGAAGATGCGTGATCAGGGTGTAGCCCGATTGACTGTTCATCGCACGCCCCGGCATATCTACGCGCAGGTGCTGGCGCCCAACGGCGACAAAGTGCTCGCCACGGCGTCGACCGTGCAGCGGGATCTCCGCGAGGCGGTCAAGTCGACCGGCAACGTCGAGGCGGCCTCGCTGGTCGGTCGGCGTATTGCCGAGAAGGCGAGTGACGCGGGCGTGACCCGGGTCGCGTTCGACCGCTCGGGTTTTCGTTTCCACGGTCGCGTGAAGGCGCTCGCCGAAGCGGCGCGCGAAAACGGCCTGCAGTTCTGAACGGGTAGATCAAGATGGCGAATACCGAAACGGCAGCACAGAGTGCGGACGGCTATCTCGAGAAGCTGGTCTCGATCAACCGCGTCGCGAAGGTGGTCAAGGGTGGCCGGCAGTTCGGCTTCACCGCGCTGACCGTCGTCGGCGACGGCGAGGGCAAGGTCGGCTTCGGCTACGGGAAGGCCCGCGAAGTGCCGCAGGCGATCCAGAAGGCGATGGAGAAGGCCCGCGGCAACATGAAAAACGTTCCGCTGGACGGCACGACCCTGCAGTACGCGCTGGTCGGCCGTCACGGAGCCGCCCGGGTTTATATGCAGCCGGCATCGGAAGGTACCGGGATCATTGCCGGCGGCGCGATGCGCGCCGTGTTCGAGGTGGCGGGCGTCCATGACGTGCTGGCGAAGATCCAGGGGACGCACAACCATCTGAACGTGGTGCAGGCTACGATCAACGGCCTGTCGAGCATGCAGTCGCCCGAGCGCGTGGCGGCCAAGCGCGGCAAGAGCCTCGAGGAACTGACGGGATAACGGCCATGGCAGAGCAGAAGACCCCATCCGGCAAGCTGCGCGTGACGCAGGTGCGCAGCGCCATCGGCCGGCTGAAGCGCCACAAGGCGTGCCTCACCGGTCTCGGGATCCGGCGGATGCATCATTCCGTCGAGGTCGCCGATACCCCGGAAAACCGGGGCATGATCAATAAGGTCTCGTACATGCTGTCGGTCGAGGAGACCTGAAATGCGACTCAATGAGCTTCAACCCGCCGACGGTGCGAAGAAAGACGCGGAACGCGTCGGCCGTGGCATCGGATCCGGCGTCGGCAAGACCGGCGGGCGCGGCCACAAGGGCCAGAAATCCCGTTCGGGCGGCTTCCACAAAGTCGGTTTCGAGGGCGGCCAGATGCCGCTGCAGCGGCGGCTGCCGAAATTCGGTTTCCGCTCGCGGCTGGCGCGCGAGACCTCGAAGGTGCGCCTGCACGAACTGGCCAAGGTCGAGGGCGAGGTCGTCGACCTCCGCACCCTGAAAGCCGCGGGCGTCATCCCGGCGACGGCGAAGCGTGCACGCGTGTTCGCGTCCGGCACGATCGATCGCGCCGTGACGGTCAAGGGCGTGAAGGTGACCAAGGGTGCACGCGCGGCGATCGAAGCCGCGGGTGGTACGGTCGAGTAACCGGGGCATGGCGCGCACTGCTGCCGCATCGGGATCCGGAGGCGTTGGCGCTCTGGGGAAATCGGCCGAGCTCCGCTCACGGCTGATGTTCGTCCTGCTGGCGCTCGTGATCTTTCGCGTGGGCGCGCACATCACGATCCCGGGCATCGACCCGGTCGTCATGGGCCGGCTGTTCGAGCAGCAGCAGGGCAGCATCCTGGACATGTTCAACATGTTCTCGGGGGGCGCCCTCAAGCGGATGTCGCTGTTCGCGCTCGGCGTGATGCCGTATATCACCGCGTCGATCATCATGCAGTTGATGTCGCACGTGGTTCCGAGCCTGGAGGCCATCCGCAAGGAAGGTGAGGCCGGCCGGCGGAAAATCACGAAATACACGCGCTACCTGACACTCGCGCTTTGCATTTTCCAGTCGATCGGTATCGGCATCGCGCTGCAGGGACAGCAGGTCGGGGGCGAAGCGCTCGTATTCACGCCGGGCCTCGCGTTCGTGTTCACGACCGTGGTCACCCTCAGTACCGGGACCATGTTCCTGATGTGGCTGGGCGAGCAGGTGACCGAGCGGGGCGTCGGCAACGGGATTTCCATCCTGATCTTCGCCGGTATCGTCTCGGGTCTGCCGGCGGCGCTCGGCGGCACGCTGGAACTGGTGCGCACGGGCGAACTCGCCAGTCCGGTCGTGCTGCTGATCGCGGGGCTCGCCATCGGCGTGACCGGCTTCGTGGTCTTCGTGGAGCGTGGGCAGCGGCGGATCACGGTGAATTACGCCCGGCGGCAGCAGGGCAAGAAGATGTACGCCGCGCAGCAGAGCCATTTGCCGCTGAAGCTGAATATGGCGGGCGTGATCCCGGCGATCTTCGCGTCGTCGATCATCCTGTTCCCGACCACGATCGCCAACATGGCCGGGCAGACCGGCGAAGGCATGGGCTGGCTGCGGGATCTGGTCTCGACCATGCAGCCCGGACAGCCCCTGTACGTGATGGCGTACGCGGCCGCGATCATCTTTTTCTGTTTCTTTTATACATCGCTGGTGTTCGATTCGCGCGACACGGCGGACAACCTGAAGAAGTCCGGTGCGTTCATCCCCGGAATTCGCCCGGGTGAGCAGACGGCACGCTACATCGATGGCGTGATGACGCGCCTCACACTGGTGGGTGCGCTGTACATCACCGCGGTCTGCCTGTTGCCGGAGTTTCTGATCATCTGGCTGAACGTGCCCTTCTATTTCGGGGGCACCTCGCTGCTGATCATCGTGATCGTCGTCATGGACTTCATGTCGCAGGTGCAGTCGCATCTGATGAGTCACCAGTACGACAGCCTGATGAAGAAGGCGAACCTGAAGGGGTATAACCGCCGGGGTGGTGGTTAGGGCCAGGGCAAGGGCCAGGAGGCAGGGCGGCAGGACGTGAGGCTGACAGGCAGTCCTGCGCCGCCTCAGCCTGCCTTAGCCCTCGCCCGGCCTCAGAAAACACGGGCCGGAAAGGCGTGACGGATTCGGGGCCAGCCCCCGGGTGGAGAGAGAAATGAAAGTCAGTGCATCAGTCAAAAAAGTCTGCCGGCATTGCAAGATCATCAAGCGCAACGGCTCGGTGCGCGTGATCTGCCGGGACGCCCGGCACAAGCAGCGGCAGGGGTAAACCAGGGGCCGAATCCGGCTCTTGCACAGA
>JAXHNC010000012.1:0-130789 GCA_034520925.1 Halofilum sp. (in: g-proteobacteria)
GGACGACTCCCCACCATGGCCATGATCGGTGCGACAGTGGTCATGATCGCCGAGGACTTCGAGTACGCGGCAGTCGGTGACGCGGCCGCCGGCGCATTCGCCGACCATGCGGTCGAGTTCGGTCTCGAGTTCGCGCAGCATGCGGATGCGGCGGCGTACGTCCTCGCGGTGACGGCGGGCGATGGCGTCGATCTCGGCGCAGGAGCGGTTGCCCTCGGCGGCCAGATCGATCAACTCGCGAATCTGATCGACGGAGAATCCGAATTCCCGGGCATGGCGGATGAAGTGCAGGCGCTGGCACTCGGCCTTCGTGTAGCGCCGCTGGCCGCCCGCGGTGCGGGCGCCGGGGACGAGCAGGCCCTCCTGCTCGTAGTAGCGCAGGGTCTGGACGTGGACGCCGGCCTGTTTCGCGAGCTGGCCGATCGTAAGCGGGTAATTTTCGGTCATGCGGGCTTGAACCTACAGCGACTGTAGGGAACAGAATGGGCCTGTTCCGTGATGGAGGCAAACCCTGATGGCCGGCTGCTGCAACGACCAACCCGCAATGGACAATACGACGCCGGCGTACCGGCGCGTGCTGTGGACCGTGATCGGACTCAATCTCGGCATGTTCGCCGTGGAGATGTTCGCGGGCATGAAGGGACAGTCGCTGGCGCTGCAGGCGGACGCGCTCGATTTCCTCGGCGACGGGCTCACCTACGGCCTCAGCCTCGCCGTTCTCGGCTCGGCCCTGCGGGTCCGGGCGACCGCCGCACTGATCAAGGGCGCCTCGCTGGCGCTGCTGGCGGCGTGGATCCTGGGCAGCGCCGTCTGGCGCGTGTTCTTCGTCGGCGATCCGAGCCCGCTGGTGATGAGTACGATCGGGCTGCTCGCGCTGGCGACCAACGCCGCGAGCGCCCTGCTGCTGATGCGCTACCGCAACGGCGATGCCAACGTGCGCTCGGTCTGGCTGTGCAGTCGCAACGACGCGATCGGCAATGTCGCGGTCATTGGCGCCGCCGGCCTGGTTGCCACCAGCGGCACCGCCTGGCCGGACCTCGTGGTCGCCGCGGCGATGGCGTCGCTGTTCCTGCACTCTTCGACCGGTATCATTCGCCAGGCTCGCGGGGAACTGCGGCAGGAACCGGCCGTGGCGGAGTCGGGCATAGCCGTCGGCGCAGTCCGGCAGGCGCAGGGCGCATGAGTGCCGGCACGGACGCTCAGGCTCGTACCCTTGCGCTCCGCGTCTTGGCGAGAGACGATAACGGCATGGAAACGGCCACAGGCATCGGAATCATCGAACCACCCTTCCGGCGATAATGGAATCCACCATGCCGAACGACGACCATCACGATCACGACGCACTCCCGGACAACCGGCGGCGGTTGCTGGCGGCGCTGCTGCTGACGGGCGGGTTCATGGTGGTCGAGGCGGTCGGTGGATGGATCGCCGGGTCGCTGGCGCTGATCGCGGACGCGGCGCACATGCTCACGGATACGGCCTCGCTGTTGCTGGCGTGGATCGCGTTTCGCGTCACGGATCGGCCCGCGGACCGGAAACGGACGTTCGGGTATCACCGGTTTCCGGTGCTGGCCGCGTTCGTGAACGGGCTGGCACTGCTCGTCATTGTCGGCTGGATCGCGTTCGAGGCCGTTGGCCGGCTGCTGGAACCGACGCCGGTGATGGGCGGCACGATGCTCGCGATCGCGGTCGTCGGTCTGCTGGTCAATATCATCGCCTTCGCGCTGCTGCACGGCGGCTCGCGCGAGAACCTCAACATGCGCGGCGCGGCGGTGCATGTGCTCGGCGATCTGCTCGGTTCGGTCGGCGCCATCGTCGCGGCCGGCGTGATCCTCGCCACCGGCTGGACGCCGATCGATCCGATCCTGTCGCTGCTCGTGGCCCTGCTGGTCCTGCGCGCGGCCTGGTATGTGCTGCGCGAGGCGACGCACGTCCTGCTCGAGGGCGCGCCGCCGGGGGTGGATCCGCATGAGATCGAGCGGTTCCTGCCGACCGCCGTCGAGGGTCTGATCGACGTCCATCACATCCACGCCTGGAGTCTGTCCGGCGAGCGGCCGATGATGAGCCTGCACGCACGCGCCGACGGCGCCGTGGCGCACGATGCGCTGGTCGCGCGGATCAAGTCCGTGCTGCTCGAGCGTTTCGGCGTGGAGCATGTCACGCTGCAGATCGAATACTGCGATGAATGCGTGGACAACCATTCTGGCGGCGGTGAATCATCCGCATCGGTGCCCGTCGATCCGGATGATGAACGCAGCGGATGACGTCACGCCGCCCACTTGCACCGGCCATGGACATGGCGTCCAATCCCGTGTCCCGAACGGAGGAAGCAGTCGTGCGGCAACCCGCCAGTGTGGAAGACGATATCGCCCGCGCCCTCGCAGAAGACGTCGGCGATGGCGACCTCAGCGCGGCAGCCATCCCGGCGCAGCGGATTGAGCGCGCCCTGGTGATCGCACGCGCCCCGGGCGTGGTCTGTGGCCGGCCGTGGTTCGACGGCGTATTCCATGCCGTCGACCCGCGGGTGGCGATCGAGTGGCATGTCGACGAAGGCGCCTCCGTCGCGGCGGAGACGCCATCTGTGCTCACTGGAAGGCCCGGCGCGGGCGCTGTTCACCGCGGAGCGCAGCGCGCTGAACTTCCTGCAGTTGCTGTCCGGCGTCGCGACGGCGACGCGCGCCTATGTCGATGCCGTCGCCGGCACGGATACGGCCATCCTCGACACGCGCAAGACCCTGCCGGGGCTGCGCGCGGCGCAGAAGTACGCGGTCACCTGTGGTGGCGGCGAGAATCACCGCATGGGTCTGTACGACGCCGCCATGCTCAAGGAAAACCACCTGCACGCCGCCGGCGGCATCACGGCGGCGGTGGCGGCGCTGCGGGCGGCCCATCCCGAGGCCCCGCTCACGGTCGAGGTCGAGACGCTCGAACAGGTGCGCGAGGCGCTCGCGGCCGGCGCCGATCGCCTTCTGCTCGACAATTTTGCCCTCGACGACCTGCGCACCGCGGTCACCGAAAACGCAGGGCGCGCATGGCTGGAGGCGTCCGGCGGAATCACGCTGTCGAACGTGCGCGCCATCGCCGAGACCGGCGTCGACTGTATCTCGATCGGGGCACTGACCAAGGACATCCACGCACTCGATCTGTCGATGCGATTCGCGGGAGAAGGGGTGTCCGGGGGCAGTGCGCCGACGGACGGCGCCTGACGTCGTCTGTCCGGGCGGTACACTGGATCGGCGTAACCGCGGGAGAGACCATGTCGACGCTGCGCGAACGGATGGCGGACTACGGCTTCGAGTCGAACATCGACTACGGCTATCACGTCCGCTGCGTGCTGTCGCAACCGACGCGGCAGGTGCCGGCCCTGAATGTCGAGGGCGATTCCGGTCGCCGCAAGACGGCCTTCGCCTCGGCGCTGGCGTCCGCGCTGGATTATTCCCAGCGGGTCTACCACGACTTCACCCAGCAGCATGAACCGCCGCCGAAAGTCATCCCGCCACCGTCGAAGGACGAGGACGGCCGCGAAGAGCCGCCGATTCCGGCATTCGAGCGCGTCATGAGCGACGCCTGCGCCTACTCCGAGGGCGAGAAGACGATCCTCATCCTCGACCAGCTCCAGGCGGCGGACTTCCGCGAGCACATCCGGCTGTACGAGTTCCTGACCAATGCCGAGTGGCATTTCCGTGATGCGACGTTCAGCGCGAATCCGTACAACCTGCTGGTCCTGTTGATCTCCGAGGAGCCGTTATATCACTCGCTCCAGAAGGCGAGCTTCAGCGCCTGGGTGCCGAAGGCATCGGTCGGCGAGAGCGATTACGAACCGGCCGATTTCGGCCTCGGCCCCGAGGCGAACGAGTTGATGGAGCACCTGGGCGCGCTGTTCCGCGAACTCGGCGTGCAGCCGACGCCATCCGAGTTCCGCAAGCTGCTGAACGATATCCAGCACAACGTGCGCACGCCCGACCAGCTTACCCATTCGATCTACGGCTGGACCGAGGGCATCGACCGCACCCTGCTCCTCGCCGACAGGGTCCAGCAGCGCATCCACGATTTGATGCCGGTGCTCGAGGAATATGTCGGCATCGAGCACGTCGAACTGCGCAGCCTGTAAGCGAGCGCTTCGGTCCGGCCCCGCCAGGGGGCTATAATCGGGCGCACGCAAACCACGGAGGCCCCATGTCGCAGACCGACGAGTACGCCCGCCTGATCGAAGCCCATATCCCCGACGCCAAGGCGAAGGTCGAAGGCGGTGGCGGCAAGTTCGAGGCGACGGTCATCAGCGACGCCTTCGAGGGCAAGAGCATCCTCGCGAAGCACCGCCTGGTCTATGCGGCGCTGGACGATCAGATCAAATCGGGCGAAGTCCATGCCGTTTCCATCCGTGCGTACACGCCCGGCGAGTGGGGCCAGGCCGGCGGCGAGCTCTGAGCGCTGTCGGGTCCGCGCGGGCGTAGCCACGCTCGCGCTGCTGGTGCTTGGCGGTTGCGCCAGCACCGCACCACTCCCGGAAGAGCCAGCCGACCGCGCAGCCCTGTGTCGCGCGCAGATCGATCGCGTCGATGCCGCCGTGGACGGGGCCGACGTGGCGGACGGCGGGGCGAAACGCATCGAGGGTTTCCCCTGGCTGCGCGTGACCCGACCGCTTGCGTCCTTCGCCGATGAGACCGATTCCGAGCGTCGGTTCGACGCCTGGCTCGAACGGCTCGGACAGACCGCCGCGAACGCCCGCCGTCACGAACTCGCCAACCTGCCCGCTGAACGCCGCGATGAACTCGCGGATACATGGGCAACAGCGGCCGCGCAGGCCGGCCTCCCGACCGGGCTGCGACCGGGGCTGACCGCCTGCCGCGAGCACCTGAATCGGGAACGGCTCGCCAGCCGGGAAGCACGCGATCAACTGCGCGAGGCGGCGATCGCGCCCGATGAATACGCGACCTGGCAACGGGTGGTCGGCTTCTATCCCATCGCCCGGCTGGTCGCGCGACCGCAGATCGTCGATTACCAGCAAGAACGCGACGCGGTATTCGACGAACCGGCCAATAAGCCCGTCCGGCGCTACGCGGTCGACAGCGAGGGCCGCGGCGATGCCGTCGAAACGGCACGCGAAGTCGAGCGCGACGCCCTCGGCATCCCTGCCCCGACCCGCGCCGAGGCCGCCCGCCTGTTCGATACCCATGCGCCGGTGTGGGCCATCGCCACGACCACCGATGCCGACCGTCCCGGCGCATTGCGGCTCACTGACGATGATCGTCCGGCCGCCGACACGAACCGGCCGGCCGAATACCGCCGCCTGTCGTGGACCCGGTTCGGCGACGAGGTGCTGCTGCAGCTCAACTACATGATCTGGTTCCCGGAACGGCCGAAGGAAGGCGCCATCGATATGTACGGCGGCCATCTCGACGGCCTGATGTGGCGTGTCACGCTGGCGCCGGACGGGGAACCGCTGGCCTACGACAGTATCCACCCCTGCGGCTGTTACTACACGCTGTTCCCGGCCGAGGGCTGGCGCGTCGCCGACATGCCCGGCGACGCGGAACCGGTCGCGAGCCCGGCGCGGGCCCCCGGATATTCCGCCGACGAGCGCCTCGTGGTGCGCGCGGACAGCGGCACGCATTACCTCTCTGGCCTGGAGTCGATCGAACGCCCGGTCGATGACGTCACGGCGCTCGCGCCGCTGCCCTTCGGCCAGCTGCGTTCATTGCCGCGACCGGACGGCGGCAGCGCGAGCGCGTTCGCGCCCGATGGCCTGATCCCGTCCAGCGCGCGCCTCGAACGCTTCTTCTTCTGGCCCTTCGGCGTGCCCAGCGCCGGCGCGATGCGCCAGTGGGGCACGCATGCCGTCGCCTTCGTCGGGCGGCGGCATTTCGATGACCCGCGGCTGCTTGAGAACCTGCTGGAACCGGAGTAACGCGATGCCGATCCGCCGACTCCCGTTCGTCGCCCTCGCGCTGTTCGCCCTGCCCGCGTTCGCGGCCGAGATCGAATTCACTCCCGCCGAAATCGCCGCCTGGCCACAGCGCGAATTCGACGGCACGGTCAGCTATCGCTTCGTGGAGAACGGGCAGCCCGCGGTCGAGGCCATCGCAGAGGATGGCGCCACGGCGCTGTACCGCGAGGTCGAGATCGACGTCGGCGAGACGCCGTGGCTGGAATGGAGCTGGCGGGTCGATGAACTGCCGCAGGGGAATGCCAGTGAACGCGAGAAGGCCGGCGACGACTACGGCGCCCGGATCTACGTCGTCCAGGAGGGGTTCTTCGGCAAGCTCAGCGCCCGTGCCCTGAACTACGTCTGGTCACGCGAACTCGAGGCGGGTACGCGCTGGCCCAATGCCTTCACCGGCAGGGCGCGCATGATCTCGGTCGAACAGGGCGACGAGCGGCTGGGCGAATGGGTCACCTACCGGCGCGATCTGCGCAAGGACTGGCAGGCCGCATTCGACGAAGCGCCGGGGACGATCCATGGCATCGCGATCATGACCGACAGCGATAATACGGACAGTCGAGCGAGCGCCCGCTACGGCAGCATTCGTTTCAGCGCGGACGAGTAAGCGGACCCGGATTCCGTTTCACTGCATCCGGGCTACGACGCGTTCACACCGCTGCCGGGCAGGTTAAGCTCACTGCCCCTGAAAACTGATGGAGCATTCATGCAGCTTGCAAGCATGTGGGTCGGACAGGCGGAACGCTGGGGGATCATCGACGGGGAGACGGTGTACCTGGCGCCCCGGGATGGTGTCGCTCCGGCAAGCCTGCGTGCCCTGATCGAGGCGGGCGGCGGATTGCCGGACAGCACGGACTGGGAGACCGTCCCCCTGGATACGACCGAACTGCGCGCGCCGATCCCGGAACCGCGGCGCAACATCATGTGCCTCGGCCTGAACTACGCGGACCACGCGGCGGAGTCACAGGGAACCACGCCCGATCAGGTCGAGTTGCCCGAGTCTCCGGTCGTGTTCACCAAGGCCACGACCACGGTCACCGGCCCGCACGCCGACATCCCGGTGGATTCCCGTGTCACCCGCCGCCTCGACTGGGAGGTCGAACTGGCCTTCGTCATCGGCCGGGGAGGCCGTTTCATCGCACGCGACGAGGCCATGCAACACGTGTTCGGCTACACCGTCGTCAACGACCTGTCGGCGCGCGAGCGACAGAAGCACCACAAGCAGTTCTTCCTCGGCAAGAGCATGGACGCGAGCTGCCCCATGGGCCCGTGGATCACGACCGCCGATGAGATTCCCGATCCGCACGATCTGGTCATCCGCAGCACGGTCAATGACACCGTCAAACAGGATTCCAGCACCCGGAACCTGATCTTCGATATCCCGCGGATCATCGAGGAACTGTCGACGGTAATGACCTTACTGCCCGGCGACATCATCGCCACCGGCACGCCGGCCGGCGTGGGTTTCGCGCGGACGCCGCCCGAGTATCTGCAGGCCGGCGATGTCGTCGAATGTTACGTCGAAGGGCTCGGGACGCTGCGCAACACGATCCGCGCGTAGCACCGGCGCGGAACGGCCCGGCTTTTCACCGGGATTCGAGCTTCCCGTCGGCCACGATCACACCGTTGTTATCCGCATAGACCCAGTCGCCAGGGCTCACCGTCACGCCACCGAACGTCACCGGCACGTCACGATCGCCGATCCCGCGCTTCTCGGTCTTGACCGGTACCGCCCCGATCGCCTGGATACCCATCCCGGTGACGGCCAGCTCGTCCACGTCGCGCACGCAACCGTAGATCACCGCACCGGCCCAGCCGTTCTCCGCCGCCTGCGCCGCCACCTGGTCGCCCATCAACGCCCGGCGCATGGAACCACCGCCATCGACGACCATCACGCGCCCCTCGCCGGGCGAGGCGGCCAGTTCCTTGACGACCGAATTGTCCTCGAAACACTTCACCGTGACCGCGGGACCACCGAAGGCATCGACGCCACCGAAGTTGGCCAGCATGGGTTCCAGCACACGCACGCGCTCGGGGTATTCGTCGCAGAGATCCGGGGTCGAGATCGTATTGGCCATGCAACCTCCATCCATTCATAAACAGGGGTGTTACCAGCCAACGCAAAAGGCTGTCTGTCGGCATTCAGTGATCGTGGTCGCCATCGGCATCGCCATCTCCCGCCATATCGCTCAACTCCAGATGAAGCGCCTGCACGGAGATGCGGATTTCCTGAATCGATAACGCCAGTGAAAGCATCATCAACACGAGGCTTGCGCCGAACGTGTACTGCGCCGCTGTCAGTAGACCACCGAACAGCAGGAACATGCACAGCACGCACAACAGCAGACTGGCAGCACCTGCCACCTGCATGTTCCGGATCAGCAGGACCCGTCGCCGAAGGTTCGCGATCTGGCGCCAGATGATCCGATCCGGGCGCTCGACATACTTTGCGTGCAATTCCCGGATCAATGCCGCCAACCCGAGAAACCGGTTCGTATAGGCCAGCAGCAACAGGGAGATCGCCGGGAACAGGAGTGAAGGTGTCGCGAGTGTGAGGTCCATCAAACGCGGGCCCGCCCGGCCCAGTCGAGCGCGAACTGACGGGCGACGCGGCCACTGCGTGATCCTCTTGCCAGCGCCCACTGCAGGGCGGCCTCGCGGGCGGCGTCGTCGAACGCCAGGTCGCCGTCGAGGCGCTGCAGCCAGGCCTCGACGATCTCCAGATAATCGTCCTGACGGAACGGATGGAAGGACAGCCAGAGGCCAAAGCGCTCGGACAGCGAGACCTTTTCCTCGATCGCCTCGCCGGGATGGATCTCGCCGTCGACGGCCCGGGTATCGCGGTTGTCCTCCATGAACTCGGGCATGAGATGGCGGCGGTTGGAGGTGGCGTAGACGACGACGTTGTCGGGCGCCCCGGCTACCGAGCCTTCGAGGATCGCCTTGAGCGCGCGATAGCCGGCATCGTCGGCGTCGAACGCGAGATCGTCCGCGAACACGATGAAGCGTTCATTGCGATCGACGAGGGGCTCGACGATGTCGGGCAGATCGACGAGGTCCGTCGCGTCGACCTGGATCAGGCGCAGCCCGTCGTCGGCGTATTCCCGCAGCAGGGCCTTGACCACGGAGGATTTGCCGGTGCCGCGCGCGCCCCACAGGAGGGCATTGTTGCTCGGCAGGCCGCGCAGGAACTGGCGCGTGTTGCGGTCCAGTTCGGCCTTCTGATCGTCGATGCCGTGCAGGTCATCCAGGCGCACGGTAGCCGGGTGGCTCACCGGCTGAAAGCCGCCGCCGCGCTGCCCGGTGCGGCGCCAGCGCCACGCCACGGCCTCGCCTCTCGGCGTCGACGGCGGTGGCTGCGGCGGCAGGGCGCGCTCGATCCGCCCCATCAGTTCATCGGCGCGATCCAGGATTCGGTGCAGGCGGTCGCTGTTGAAAATCACTTGGCGTCTCCCTTCGTCTCCCGCCAGTGTAGCCGCGCTGTCATCCGTGACCCAACGATGCGACGATGCACGGTCGCGCCCGCCGGAGGCTTCCATGACCGCTACACCCACGTTTGCCGATCTGGGCCCGAGTGTTGTCCTCGACGCGGTCGAATCGATCGGTTTCGTGTGCGATGGCCGGCTGCTGCAGTTGAACAGCTTCGAGAACCGCGTGTATCAGGTCGGGCTCGAGGACGATACGCCGGTGATCGCGAAGTTCTACCGACACGGGCGCTGGTCGGATGGGCAGATCGCCGAGGAACACGCGTTCGCCGCCGAATGCGCGGACCACGACCTGCCCGTGATCGCACCGCTGGCACACGCTGGCGCGACGCTGCACCGACACGCGGGTTTCCGCTTCGCGCTGTTCCCGCGCTACGGCGGCCACGCCCCGCCGCTCGACGATCCGGCGGCCCATCGGGTGATCGGCCGTCTGCTCGGGCGGCTGCACAACGTGAGCGCGACCGGTCGTTTTTTCGAGCGTCCGCGGATCGACGTCGAACACTTCGGGCGCCGGCCCAGCCGGGCGGTGCTGGACGGCGATCTGCTGCCGGCGTTTCTGCAGGAGGCCTACGGCACACTGGTCGACGACCTGCTGGAGCGCATCGAGACGACCCTGGAACAGATCCCTTTCACACCGCTGCGCCTGCACGGCGACTTCCACCCCGGTAACATCATCTGGCGCGACGATGCGGCCGCGATCGTCGATCTCGACGACGCCCGCACGGGGCCCGCGATCCAGGACCTGTGGATGTTTCTGCCCGGCGAGCGCGACGAGCGCGAAGCGGCGCTGGGGGCCCTGCTCAGCGGGTACACGTCATTCCGCGATTTCGATCCCATGGAACTGGCGCTGATCGAACCGCTGCGCACGCTGCGCCTGATCCATTACGCCGGCTGGATCGCGACACGCGCCGACGAGCCCGCTTTCTGCCAGGCATTCCCGTGGCTGTTGCAGCCGCGCTGGTGGGAAGACCACGTGCTGACGCTCAGGGAGCAGCTTGGCGCACTCGATGAACCGCCGATCGCGTGGCAGCCGTAGCGGGCTTCTCCCCATCCCTGCCCGCGATCCGTCCACCGGATCCAGCGGGCGCATCCCGGAATACGACCACCGTGTCGTAGCGACTGAGTACCTGCTGGTCGAGCAGCGCGAACCACTCGCGCAGCAGCGGATGCAGTCGCCCGGTATCCCCGATCACGAAGTGCCCGGGCGCGATGCCGATGTGATCGAGGAAGTAGAGCAGGGCCGCGAGCGGCTCGAACTGGTATTCCCCCAGCACCTGGATGTTGCGCATCGCGAGGGCCTCGCGGTCACGCGCCTGCAGCCGCAGATGGCCGTATAACCACCCCTGCTCGTCGGCGCAGTGCAGCGCGCCGTAGAGCACGACGTGGGTCGCGCCGGGGCGGAAGTTGCGCCAGAAATTGCGCGCCAGCGAGCGGTCACGCGATCCCTCGCCCGACTGGCGCGCGCGATATTGTTCGCCGGTTTCCTCGATCCCGTGGATGCGCACGTCCGGATTGGTGAGACGTGCACTGCGGATGATGGCGCCGATATCGGCATCCAGCAGCGGTGTGTACTCCCGGCCCTCGGCCACGCGCCGCTCGATACGTCGGAGTTCTTCCGGGCGTGCCTCGAGGAGGAGGCGTTCGACCCGATAGCGGTCGAAAAAGTGCTCCGCGAGGAAGGCGCGCGTATCCGGCTCGTGGATCTCGCCGATACAGAGGATGGCGTAATCGGCCCGGCGCAGTTGCCGCAGCCAGCGCTCCGGCGACACCACGGTCCGCGCAAGGGAGATGAGAACGGCCTCCTGCTCCGCCGGGGCCAGGCGCGCGAATTGATCCAGTGCATCACGCCCGACGCGGCGTGCCCGCGGATAATCCACCAGCGCACCGGTCAGCCGCGCTTCCGGTGGCTCGGGAAATTCGGCGCGATACCACTGATAGCCACTCACCAGGACCACGACCACCAGCGGCCACGCGAGAACGATCAGGAAGAGTCGGATCATTTGCGGGCGGGCTCCGTCGCCCCGCAGCCGCGGATACACCATCTATACGCCGGCGGCAACGCCGTCGCAAGTGTGGTCTCAGTCCACCTCGACCCAGGCCGGGACCCAGCGCCGGGCGTCGCGCAGCTCGTCGTGGTGGCGGCGCCAATCGGGATCAAGCCGCGCCAGCAGCGCCCAGAAGTGCCGCGAATGGTTCAGATGACGGGTGTGGGCGAGTTCATGGAGCATGACGTGCTCGACCAGCCGCCCCGGCAGGAACAGCAGACGGAAATTGAGGCTGATCGTGCCGCGCCCGGAACAGCTCGCCCAGCGCGTGCGCTGACCGCGCACGGTGGTGCGTTCAAAACGCAGATCGTGATTGCGGGCCAGTTCGTCCAGCCGCGGCACGAGGGCGCGTTTGGCCTCGGCCTTCAGCCAGCGCTCCAGCTGCGCCCGCGTATCGGCGGGATCGGTGACGCCCTCGACCCGCAGGTGATCGCCGGCATCGACGATCCGGCGGCGCTCGGCCGGGACGGTCCGCACCGGCAGCCTGCGATCGAGCGCGCGCAGCTCGAGCCGGTCCGGCAGCGCGGCCGCATCCGCCGGCGCGCTGGCGGCGGCTTCGGCAGCCACTCGATTGCGTGCACGCCGGATCCAGTCGCGTTTGTCGCGTACGAACCGATTGATCACCTCGGCGGGTGTGCCCGCGGGGGCGACGACCACGACGCCCTTGCGGGCGGTCACGTCGATACGCAGGCGCCGGGCCCGGCGCGAGGTACGGATCTGGATATCACCGTCAGCCATGCAGTGGTCCGGAACTGGCGCGTTTTCGATCATACCGGAACCGCTGAAATGATTCGCGCCGACGGGGCTATGCGGTACCCTGCCCATCCCTCGTGGTCCCGGCGCGATATCGATCCGGGACCCTGTGACACCCGCGTACGGAGGCATCGATGGCGACCGTTACCCTGCAGGGCAACCCGATCCACACCAGCGGCGATCTGCCGCAAAAAGGCAGCAAGGCACCGGATTTTCGCCTGATCGACCGCGAGCTCAACGAACGCTCGCTGGCCGATTACGCCGGCAGGCGCAAAGTGCTGAACATCGTACCGAGCCTCGACACCCCGGTCTGCGCCGCCCAGGCGCGGCGGTTCAACGAGGAAGCGGCCAGTCTCGACAATACGCAGGTGCTGGTGATCTCGGCGGATCTGCCGTTCGCACAGAGCCGTTTCTGCGAGACCGAGAGCATCGAGAACCTCGACACGCTCTCGATCGTGCGCTCGACGGATTTCGGCGAGGCGTATGGCGTCGCCCTGACCGAGGGACCCCTGGCCGGTATCTGCGCACGCGCGGTGATCGTGCTCGACGAGAATGACGTCGTGCAGTACACGCAGCTCGTCCCCGAGATCGCCGACGAACCCGATTACGAGGCGGTTTTGAAGGCGCTCGGCTAAAACGCCTCGGCAGCAGCACGCGTAGGCCGGTTTGCGACCGAAGGGAGCCAGCCGGCGGTCGAGCTCGCGGCTCTGTAACAAGGCACGCCGGCTGTTGCCTTCGGCAAAAGCCGGCCCACGAGCCTCGGGGCCGACCCATGAAATCCGGCCTAAGGGGTTTCTGAAAAACCGAACCCCGCCTGGGCTCGCGTCCGACTCGCTTCGGCTGCCTTGAGCGGCATGGACTCCAGCCTGCCGCCCCCCCAGAGCCGGTGCAGGGCGGGCGTCAGTGCAGCCGGATCGCCGGTCGTCCAGAAGCGCTCTCTCCCCGCGTGATCCGGCGGGGAATCGAGGGCGCCCGTTTCAAGGCGGCGCGCGAGTTCCCGTGCCACCGCCGCGCCGGTATCGATCACGGCGATGCCGGGGCCAACCAGCGCCTCGATCTCGGCGCGCAGGAACGGGAAATGGGTGCAGCCGAGGACGATGACGTCCGCACCCCGATCGATGAGCGGGCCCACGGCGTCCGCGATCCTCGCTCGACGCTGTTCCGGATCGTCCGTTTCAACGGCCTCTACCAGCTCCGGCGCCGGCCGGGTGATCACCTCCATGCCCGCCCCGTAACGATCGAGCAGTGCCGAGAAGCGGGCGCTGGCCAATGTCCCGCCGGTCCCCAGCACACCGACGATGCCGTTACGGGTCGCCGCCGCGGCCGGCTTGACCGCCGGCTCCATCGCGACCACCGGCAGATCGAACTCCCTGCGCAGGCCCTCGGCGGCCGCCGCCGTCGCGGTGTTGCAGGCGACGACCACCGCCTTCGCGCCGGCCCCGACGAGCGCGCCGGTGAGGATGCGGGCCCGCTCACGCACGCACCCGACCTCACGCTCCCCCCACGGCAGCCACGCATGATCCGCGCAGTAGATCAGGTCTTCCGACGGCAGCGCCGCGCGGATCGCCCGCAGAACGGATAGCCCACCGAAGCCGGAGTCGAATACACCAATCGGGGCGGAACGCGTCATGAGCGTATTGGACCGTTGTCGGCAAGCCACTGCAAGTGCCCGGATGCGGCGTTCGAGCGCGTCACCCTGCCCCAAGGGTCGTGCCTCAATCGGTAATGTACAATTGAATCGCTATACCTGCTTCGTTCCAGGGAGGATCCCCATGACCATGTCTCTCCGTATCCCTGCGGCCCTGCTACTGTGCTCGACCACGACGCTGGTCCTCGCCGCCTGTGACCGCGGCGCCGGGCCGCAGTCGATGGAGGTTACGGCCAGCGCCTATACGCTTCGGGCCTCGGAGACCAAGGACTACGCGCCCGGCATCGCCGCATGGGGCGACAAGCTCGAGCCCGGCATGAAGGCGATCGCGGTCTCGCGCGACCTCATCGATGAGGGCCTCGGGCACATGACCGAGGTGAAGATCGAGGGTCTCGACGGCACCTGGATCGTGCGCGACAAGATGAACAAGCGCTGGGAGAAAAAGATCGATATCTTCATGGGCACGGACGTCGAGCGCGCCCGCGAGTGGGGCAAGCGCACGGTCACCATCCACTGGACGAATCCGCCGGCGGAGTAACACCGCTCGACCGCGTCCGCCGAACCCGGAACGCAGGAAGCGGCCGGAGGCGATACACGCGATGCAGGCATCTCCCGGATTCCGCTTCGCTGCATCCGGGCTACGGGGTCGCCAGCCCGCATGAAGGCGATGCCGCGCCCCGCGCCGAAAGCGCGCGTGCGCGGCAGCCGGGGAAGATCGTCAGGCCCGGTACCAGGCCTGACGATCCGCGCAACCGCGTGGGTCACGCGTCGCGGTAGAGCCGGTTCCCGCCCTCGCGGAACGCCTCGGCCATCTCGGCCTTGCCCTCCTCGGCCGCGACCTCGACATCCTCGCCGCGGGCCGCCGCGTATTCGCGCAACTGCTGCGAGATTTCCATGGAACAGAACTTCGGTCCGCACATGGAGCAGAAATGCGCGGTCTTCGCGCCCTCCTGCGGCAGCGTTGCATCGTGGTATTCGCGCGCCCGTTCGGGGTCGAGGCCGAGGTTGAACTGGTCCTCCCAGCGGAACTCGAAGCGGGCCTTCGACAGCGCGTTGTCGCGGATCTGGGCGGCCGGGTGGCCCTTGGCCAGATCGGCGGCATGGGCGGCGATGCGGTAGGCGACCAGACCTTCACGAACGTCATCGCGGTTCGGCAGGCCCAGGTGCTCCTTGGGCGTGACGTAGCACAGCATGGCGCAGCCATACCAGCCGATCTGCGCGGCCCCGATGGCGGACGTGATGTGGTCATAACCGGGCGCGATATCGGTGGTCAGCGGCCCCAGCGTGTAGAACGGCGCCTCCATGCAGTCGACCAGTTCGCGATCCATGTTCTCCTTGATCAGCTGCATCGGGATGTGGCCCGGCCCCTCGATCATGACCTGCACGTCGTGGTCCCAGGCGATCTTCGTCAGTTCACCCAGCGTCTCGAGCTCGGCGAACTGGGCCCGGTCGTTGGCGTCCGCGATCGAGCCCGGGCGCAGGCCGTCGCCGAGTGAGAACGAAACGTCATAGGCCTGCATGATCGCGCAGATCTCGGCGAAGCGCGTGTAGAGGAAGCTCTCGGTGTGATGCGCCAGGCACCACTTGGCCATGATGGAGCCGCCGCGCGAGACGATGCCCGTGACACGGTTGGCCGTCAGCGGGATATGCGCGAGGCGAACGCCGGCATGGATCGTGAAGTAGTCCACGCCCTGCTCGGCCTGCTCGATCAGGGTGTCGCGGAAGACCTCCCAGGTCAGATCCTCCGGTCGGCCATCGACCTTCTCCAGCGCCTGGTAGATCGGCACCGTGCCGACCGGGACCGGCGCGTTGCGCAGGATCCATTCGCGCGTCTCGTGGATGTTCTTCCCGGTCGACAGATCCATGATGGTGTCGCCGCCCCAGCGGGCCGACCAGACCATCTTTTCGACCTCCTCGGCGATCGAGGAGGTCACGGCCGAGTTGCCGATATTCGCGTTCACCTTCGTGCGGAAATTCCGCCCGATGATCATCGGTTCGAGTTCGGGATGATTGATGTTGGCCGGGATGATCGCGCGTCCGCGGGCGACCTCGTCGCGGACGAACTCCGGCGTGATCGTCTCCGGCAACTCGGCGCCGAAGGCCTCGCCGGGATGCCGCGCGAACAGATCGAGATCCATCACCGCCTCGCGTCGGGCATTCTCGCGGATGGCGATGAACTCCATCTCGGGCGTGACGATGCCGCGCCGCGCGTAATGCATCTGGGTGACATTGGTACCGCTTTTCGCCCGCCGCGGTTTCGGCACGTCCGGGAAACGGACCCCGCCGAGCTTCGGATCGATGGCGCGCTCGCGGCCGTAGGCGGAGGTCAGGTCCGACAGTGTCTCGGTGTCGTCACGCTCTTCGATCCACGGTGCGCGGATCGGCGCCAGACCGGCGACGAGATCGATCCGGGCCTCGCTGTCGGTGTACGGGCCGGAGGTGTCGTACACCGGCAGCGGCGGATTCGCGCGCAGGCCGTCCGCCGTGGCGGTGGGGCTCAGTTCGATCTCGCGCAGCGGTACCCGCAGGTCCGGGCGCGAGCCCGTGACATGGATCTTGCGGGAAGCGGGGAAAGGCCGGGTGACTTCGGCCGACAGGCGCTCGGCGGCACTGGCGACATCGGACGGGTTCGCGCTCATGGTTCCTCCAGGACGGGAAATGACCGGCGGAGGAACCGGGGCAGGGACAGAGCCCAATCAACCCGATTGCCGGACCTTCCCTCCGCCGGTGGGCACGCGCATACGTGCCGCCGGATCAGGTTCGAGGGGACTCTCTCAACCCGCTTCCCGCGGGTACCCCCAGGTCCAGATGGTGGCAAACTACCCCAGGTAAGGGCGGGGCACAACCGTCGATCCCGGCGTATGGCACCGCCGGGAAACGTTTCCGCACTGCCCGCGCCGGATCCGTGGCCGGCACCCGGCGTGGCGAACAGCGGGATTACGCCTCAACCGGTTTCTCGGCCGCGTGCGTTCGGGCCAGCACGAGATAGACGCCCGGCAGCACGAACAGGGTGAACAGCGTACCGATCGTCATGCCGCTCGCGATCACCAGGCCCATGTTGAAGCGGGCGCCGGCGCCGGCCCCGGTCGCGAGGATCAGCGGGATCACCGCCAGCACCAGCGCTGCCGTGGTCATGAGCACCGGCCGCAGACGAATCGCCGAGGCATGTTCGATGGCGGCGCGCTTGTCGTAGCCCTCGCGCTGGAGCTGGTTGGCGAACTGCACGATCAGGATCCCATGCTTGGAGATGACACCGATCAGGGTGACCAGCCCGACCTGGGTATAGATGTTGATCGACGCATCCCACGGGATCATCGGTGTCCCGCCGAGCGTAACGAAGATCAGCGCGCCGGCCACCGCCATCGGCACCGTCACCAGGATGATGAGCGGATCGCGGAAGCTCTCGAACTGCGCCGCGAGCACCAGGAAGATCACGGCGATCGCGATGAAGAAGGTCACGACCAGTGCGCTGCCCTCCTGCACATACTGCCGCGACTGGCCGGCATAGTTCACGGTGTAACCACGCGGCAGGGTCTCCTCGGCCGCCTGCTGCAGGAAATTGATGGCCTCCCCGAGCGATACACCCGGGCGCGGGACCCCCCCGATCGTGGCGGAGTTGAGCTGCTGGAAGCGCCGCAGCTCCTGCGGCTGCACCGTCTTCTCGAGTGTCACCAGCGTCGACATCGGCACCAGCTCGCCGTTGTCGGCACGGATATGGTAATCCTGCAATTGCTGCGGGTTGAGGCGCTCCATGCGCGTGACCTGCGGCGTAACCTTGTAGCTGCGGCCCTGGATGCTGAAGCGGTTGACGAAACCGCCACTCATCATCGAGCCGAGTTCGCTCCCGATCTCGGCCATGGTGATGCCGAGATCGGCGGCCTTCTCGCGATCGACCTTGATGTTCACGCGCGGCTTGTCGTAGTTCATGTCCGAGTTGGCGAACACGAACAGCCCCGACTCCTGCGCCTTGCGCAGCATCTCCTGCGACACATCGTAGAGCTGGCGCGCTTCGTCGGTGGTGCCGATCACGAACTGCACCGGCAGGCCCCCGCTGGAGCCGGGCAGCACGGGCGGCTCGAAGGCGACGGATTCCATGCCCGGAATCTGTGCTGCCTTCGCCTGCAGTTCGTTCTTGAGTTCCGAAGACGTCTTCTCACGCTCGCTCCAGGGCACGAAGGCCATGCCCGTGATCGCCGTGTTCGATTTCGGGGGCCCGCCAAAGCTGACCCCGTTGAACTGGAACACCCGGGCCACGGCGTCCATGCCCATCGCCATGTCCGAAATCTCCGAGGTGAACAGCTCGGTCTGATCGAGCGAGGCCGTCGGCGCGCCGTCGGACTTGACCAGCACGAAACCCTGGTCCTCGTCCGGGGCGAGCTGCGACTTCGCGCTGGTGAACAGGAAAACGCAACTGACCAGGACGATCGCGCCGAAGACGAGGACGACCGGAAGCGTGTTCAGCGCACCGTGCAGTCGCCGTTCGTAGACCGCCTGCAGCTTGCCGAACGTGCGGTCGAGAAACGCCTCGAGTCGTCCACGCTGTTCGCCGTGACCGTGCCCCTTGAGGATCCGCGAACACATCATCGGCGACAGCGTGAGCGCGATGATGCCGGAGATGATCACGGCACCCGCGAGCGAGAATGCGAACTCCGAGAACAGCGTGCCGGTCAGGCCGCCCACAAAGCCGATCGGCGCGAACACGGCCAGCAGCGTGATCGTCATCGCGATGATGGGCCCGCCGAGCTCGCGCGTACCCTTGATCGCCGCCTCGTAGGGCGACATCCCATCCTCGATGTGGCGGTGGATGTTCTCCACCACGATGATCGCGTCATCCACCACCAGACCGATCGCCAGCACCATCGCCAGCAGGGTCAAGCAGATTGATGGAGTAGCCGAGCACCAGCATGATGAACGCCGACACCGATGATCGACAGCGGCACGGCGATCACCGGGATCGCGACACTGCGCAGCGAGCCCAGGAAGGCGAAGATCACGACAATGACGATCAGGATTGCCTC
Source organism: Halofilum sp. (in: g-proteobacteria) (assembly GCA_034520925.1). Lineage (GTDB taxonomy): Bacteria > Pseudomonadota > Gammaproteobacteria > XJ16 > Halofilaceae > Halofilum. Next base: position 18,891 of record JAXHNC010000012.1, read on the forward strand.
GATCAGTGTCGAGACGACCTCATTGATCGACTCCTCCACCGCCTCGGTAGCGTCGTACGGGATCGCCGATTCAAGCCCCGTGGGCAACTGTGACTTGATGTCGGCATAAGCCTCACGCACGCCCGCTGCCACATCGAGCACGTTCGCGCCCGGCGCGGGATTGATGCCGATAAACGTCGCCGGTGTGCCGTTGAAGTTCACCGAGGTGTCATAGCTCTCGGCACCGAGTTCGATATCGGCGACATCGCTGAGCCGAACCGTCGCCCCCTCGGTCCGCTTGATGACAAGATCGCGGAAGGCCTCTTTCGAGTTGAGATCCGTATCCGCGGTCAGGTCGAGCGTGATCATCTGTCCGCGCGTCGAACCGACCGCCGCCTGGAAGTTGTTCGCCTCAAGCACCTGGCGAACCTGTGCGGCCGTCACGCCGAGCGAGGCCATTTTGTCCGGCTGCAGCCAGATGCGCATGGCGAAGGTGCGCGCACCGATGATCTCGGCCTTCTGCACGCCGGCGACGGTGTTGAGCTTCGGCTGCACGACGCGCACGAGATAATCGGTGATCTGGTTGTTCTCGAGCACGTCGGAGAAGAAGCTCATGTACATGAGCGATGTGGATTCGCCGACCTGCAGATCGAGCGTCGGCGCCTCGGCCTCCTGCGGCAGATCACCGCGGACCTTGTTCACCTTCGAGGTGATCTGGGTCAGTGCGTCATACGGGTTGTAGTTGAGTTCGAGGTGGGCCGTGATGATCGACACGCCCTGAACGCTGGTCGACTCGATGTAGTCGATGCCCTGGGCGCTGGCGATCTCGGTCTCCAGCGGGGTCGTGATGAATCCCTTCACGAGGTCCGCGTTGGCCCCGGTATAGACCGTCTGGATCGTGATCGACGCGTTCTCCGCCTGCGGGTACTCGCGTACGGTCAGCCCGAGATACGAGCGTACGCCGACAAGCACGATCAGCAGGCTGATGACCGTGGCGAGAACCGGCCGGCGGATGAAGATATCGGTAAAATACATGGAGTGACCTCGACCGCGCGGGCTAGTGGTTGCCCAGTTCGGGCGACGGATCGTTCGCCGGCTCGGGCGTGTTGTCGATCTTCACCTTCGAGCCGTTGCGAAGCTTGATCTGCCCGCTGGTCACGACCCGCTGACCGGGTGCGACGCCCTGCGTGACCTGCACCTGATCGCCCCGGGTCGCGCCGGTCTGCACGAACTTGCGCTCGACGGTCAGCTGCGTCTCGCCGCTGTCGGTCTGCGTCTCGTTGACGAGGAACACGGAGTCGCCGTACGGGTTGTAGGTGATCGCCGTCTGCGGCAGCGTCACGACATTCGATTCCTCCGGCAGCTGCACGGCGGTCTGCACGAACATGCCGGGACGCAGCCGGCCCTCGGGATTGGCGATACGCGCGCGCACGGCGACGTTGCGGGTCGACTGTTCCACCTTCGGGCTGATCGCCGTGATCTTCCCCGTGAAGGCCTCATCGCCCCAGGCGTCGACACGGGCGCGCACCGGCTGGCCGGCCTCGATGCGCGCGAGTTCCTGCTGCGGGACGCTGAAGTCGACATTGATCGGATCGAGGGTCTGCAGCGTCACGATGGCGGCGCCGATATCGAGGTACTGCCCACGGTCGACGTTGACGATGCCGATGCGACCCGCGAACGGCGCGCGGATGGTCTTCTTGTCGAGCGAGGCACGCACCGCGTCGACCCGTGCACGCGCCTGCTCCAGTTGGCTCAGGGCACGATCCACGTCCGACTCCGAATTCGCATTCTGCTGCCGCAGGCGCCGCTGGCGCTCAAGCTCGAGCTCGGCGAGGCGGGCCTCGGCCTGGGCACCGCGCAGTTCGGCGCGCAGACCGTCGGCATCGAGTTCGACCAGTACCTGGCCTTCCTCGACGACGGCACCATCCTCAACCTCGACGGCGGTCACGCGGCCATCGATCTCGGCGGTGATGTCGACGCCGCGCACGGCCGTCAGCGAACCCACGGCGCTGATGACCGGCTTCCAGGTCGAGACCGCAGCCTCGGTGGCGCTGACCGTGTGCACCGGCGCCGGCCGGTTCGACAGCGCCTGCTCGGTCATGCGCGCCACCCAGGCCTTGTAGGCGAACACGCCGCCGAAGATGATCAGGCACCCCAGCAGGGTGAAGAACATGCGCTTCTTCATTCGTTATCCCCTTCCCCGTCGCGCCCGTGCTCCCGCGGGCGCAGACCGTCGAACAGTACGCGGCCGACCAGCGCCGCGTAGCGCTCCGGGTCGTCGACGAAATCGACCCCCGGCAGGTATTTCAGTACATGCTGCGACTGAAACATGAATACGTTGCAGGCGATCAGCATCGAGGCCGCGAGCGCCGGCGGCACGTCATCGGTGACCTCGCCGCGCGCCTGGCCCTGCTCCAGCACCCCGACGATACGACCGAACGCCTGGTCGAAGACCTCCGTGGCGAGCGCCTGGCCGCGCCGTGGCCCGCTGTCGAGGATCTCGCGCAGGATGAGATGGGAGTAGTCCGACTGCGCCGCCATGGCCGCGAGGTCCTCGCGCACGAAGTCGGCAAGGCGCTGCGCGAAATCGCGACCCTCGCCCTCGAAGGCGTCGATCGATGTCTCGAACCGGCCGCAGGCATCCCGCATCACCGCCAGATACAGCGCGTCCTTGCTGCCAAAGTGATGGAAGACGTTGGCCTTGCTCGTCCCCGCGCGCACGGCGATCGAATTCATCGACACGGCATCGAAGCCGGATTCGGCGAACAGATCGGTCGCCGCGCGGAGCACGTCGTCCCGGCCGGCGGACTGGTTTTGCGATGACTGCGACACGTGGCTATACTCCGCTGACCGACCGATCGGTCAGCGGCGAAGTCTACGCCGACGATACGGGGAACGCAAAACCGGTCCCCACGGGGTCGATGGACGAGGCGAATGGCGGCGGGGCGCGCCTTGCCGGGGTCCGGTAAAGACCGTACCCTCGGCGGGCTTGCGGTGATGGGGAGACTGGCATGGACGAGATGAACTTCGAGCGCGCGCGCTACAACATGATCGAGCAGCAGATCCGGCCGTGGTCCGTGCTCGACCCGTCCGTCCTGCGCACGCTGGGTGCGATCCCGCGTGAGCGGTTCGTGCCGCCGGATTATCGGCGCCTCGCGTACTCCGACACCCGCATCCCGCTGGACCACGGGCAGACGATGATGCCGCCGGTCGTCGAAGGGCGCCTGCTGCAGGCGCTCGAACTCGCCGGCGACGAGAACGTGCTCGAGATCGGCACCGGCAGTGGCTATGTCACGGCCTGCCTCGCTGGTATGGCGCACTCGGTGGAGTCGGTGGATATCCATGAGGACTTCACTGCATCCGCCCGGGAACGCCTGCGCGAACTGGACATCGACAACGTCACGCTCGCGACCGGCGATGCCGCCGCGGGGTGGAACGGCGGCCATCGGTTCGACGCGATCGCCCTGACGGGCGCCGTGCCGGCCGTGCCCGATGCCTACCGCGAGGCCCTGACGCCAGGCGGGCGGCTGTTCGCGATCATCGGCGACGCCAGCCAGCCGGTGATGGAAGCCGTACAGATTACCCGCGTGGGTGACGACGAATGGTCGGTCGAAAGCCTGTTCGAGACGTGGATCACGCCGCTGGAAAACACCAGTCGGCCACGCCGTTTCGAGTTCTGAACATCGCCGAGGCCGGGAGTCCCAGCGCGTCAGCATGATCCAGGCCAGTGCGTGCCGGCGGGTCCGATACCCGCAACCGGCCCAGGATCGCCATGTTGTCGCACGGGCGCATGCCCGGCGCCCTGACGGAGTACCGTAATTGATGCTTTTTGATCGTCCACTGCGAACGACGGCCTGCGCGGTCGCACTCAGTCTGTTCCCGGCCGCGACGCTGCATGCGGCGGACCTGGTCTCCGTCTACGAGATGGCGCTGCGCAACGACCCGACGTTCGCCGCCGCCGAGTCCGAATACCAGGCCGAGCTGGAGGCCCGCCCGCAGGCGCGGGCGGCGCTGTTGCCGCAGGTGAACGCCTCGGCCTCCTATTCCGACAACACCGAGGATTCGCCGGCAGGGGACAGCGATTACACCCGCGAGCAGTACCAGATCGAACTGCGCCAGCCGCTGTTCGACTGGGCCGCGTTCGCCGGCCTGGACCGGGCCGATGCGCGGGTCGGACGCGCCGAGGCCAATCTGGCCGCGGCCAAACAGGACCTGATCCTGCGGGTATCCTCGGCCTATTTCGATGTGCTGAGCGCGCGCGACGGCGTGCGCTTCGCCAAGGCGGAAAAGGAAGCGATCGCACGCCAGCTCGAACAGGCGCAGCAGCGCTTCGAGGTCGGCCTGATCCCGATTACCGACGTGAAATCCGCCCAGGCGAGCTATGACCTCGCCGTCTCGCGGGAGATCGAGGCGCAGAACGCGCTCCAGAACGCGCGCGAGGCACTGCGCACGGTCATCGATCGACCGCCGGGCCGACTGGATATCGTCTCGGACGACCTGCCGCTGACCCGCCCGCAACCGAACGATGTCGAGGCGTGGGTCGAGCGCGCCCTCGAGCAGAACCCGGAGTTCCTGGCCGCCCGCGCCAATTCGGAGGTCGCACGCCAGGACATCCAGCAGGCGCGCGCCGGGCCACTACCCCGAAGTCGATCTGTACGCCCGGCGCAGCGACTCCGATTCCTCGGTTGACGGCGTGGGCTCGCAGGGACAGTCACTGGACTCGACGACCGACTCCATCGGCGTGGAACTGAGCTGGAATCTGTTTTCCGGCGGCGCCACGAGCTCGCGTACCGATCAGTCCCGCTCGCTCTTCCAGGCCGCCCAGTCGCGCATGGTCGAGGCCCGCCGGGGCGCCAGCCAGAGCACGCGGGACGCTTTCCGCGGCCTCTCTTCCGCGATCAGCCAGGTCGAGGCCCTGGAGCAGGCGGTGGAATCGAACGAGGCGGCGGTCGAGGCCGAGCGCGCCGGCTTCCGGGTTGGAACACGGACCGCGGTCGACGTCCTCTCGGCCCTGCGCGACCTCTACGGCGCCCAGCGCGACTACGCCGATGCACGGTACAATTACATCCTCAACCGCCTGCGCCTGAAACAGGCGGCGGGCACGCTGACGGTGGATGATGTTCGGGCCGTGAATGCCTGGCTCCAGGAGGCCGAAGCAGGCAACGGCGAGGGCTGATCCACGCGCCGCGGAGGAACGAGCGACGCCATGACACGCCCCATGCTGCTCGACGCCGATGATTCGGTGCTGCTGATCGTCGACATGCAGACCCGTCTCGGGGCCTCCATGCCCGCAGACGCCTGGGCCTCGACCCGCGCCACGACGATCATGCTTGCACGGGCGGCGAACGAACTCGATCTGCCCGTGCTGGTCACGCGCCAATACCCGAAAGGCCTGGGCGACACCGTCCCGGAACTCGCAGCGGTCCTGCCCGACGCGAGCGTGACGGTCGACAAGACCAGTTTCTCATCCGCCGCTGCCGATGAGCTGCGCGACGCACTGGAGATGACCGGTCGCTCGCAGGTGGTCGTCTGCGGCATGGAGGCCCATGTCTGCGTCCTGCAGACCGCCGCCGGACTCCGCGCACAGGGCTACACGCCGTTCGTGGTCGCCGATGGCGTCTGCTCGCGTTCGCCGTCCCATCGCGACAACGCGCTGGAGCGGCTGGGCCATGGCGGCATCACGGTCACCAACCGCGAGTCCTGTCTGTTCGAGTGGCTGCGCGATGCGCGCCACGAGCGCTTCAGGGCCGTCACATCGCTGCTGCGGTGAATACCCGGCGCGCACGCAAGCCGCACCACGCCAGCGGCGCGGCCCTGGCGCTGCCACGCTGGTGGCCGAGCTGGCTGGGTGTCGGCGCACTGTGGCTGGTCGGCCACCTGCCGCTGCGGATCCAGCGCCCGATCGGCCGCGCCATCGGCCTCCTGCTGTATGCGCTCTCGCGGGAGCGGCGGCGGATCACCCGGATCAATTTCCGGCTCTGTTTCCCCGAGCTCGATGACCGGGAACGCGAACGCCTGGTTCGCGCTCATTTCGCGCTGCTCGGCGAAAGCGTATTCGAGATGGCCTACGGCTGGTGGGGGCCAGCCAGCCGGCTGCGACGCCTCGGCGCGATCGTCGGTCGGGAACACCTGGATGCCGCGCTCGCACGCGGACGGGGTGTCATCCTGCTGCAGGGCCATTTCCTGACCACGGACATCGCCGGGCAGATTCTCGGCATGGAGATCCCGTTCACGGCGACCTACGCGCCGCCCAAGAATCCGGTCATGCGCGCCATGACCGAGCGCGTGCGGGGGCGTTTCATCGAGCGCCAGATCCACCACGCCGAGGTCCGGACGATCCTGCGCGCACTGGCCGACAACGAGATCGTCTGGCACGGCCCGGATCAGGTCGCGAAGCACGGCGGCGGGATCCAGGCCCGATTCTTCGGCCAGCCGGCCCAGACCAACACGGCGACGGCGAAACTGGCACGGATCAGCGGTGCCGCCGTGGTGCCGTATCACCCGGTCCGGCTGGCGGACGGCACGTATGAACTCCGCCTTGAGCCGCCTCTGCCCGAGTTCCCCGGCAAGGATATCGAGGCGGCGACGCAACGGGTCAACGACACGATCGAGGCCCAGGTGCGGGCCGCGCCGGAGCAGTATCTGTGGTCGCACCGCCGCTTCAAGCCGGCGCGCAGGGGCGATCCGAGTCCGTACCGGTGAGCCGGCCGCCGCTCCGCTACCGCCTGGCGAGCCTTGGGCTCGCGCTCCCGCTCGCCGGCTATACGCTGCTGCGGACCGCGCGCGACGGTGGGGCGGACTATCTGCGCGGGCGCTACGGTTTTGCCGGCACCCGCACCCGCAATGCGGTCTGGGTCCACTGCGCGTCCGTGGGCGAGGTGGCGGCAGCGGTACCGTTGCTGCGCGATCTCGATGCCCACGGGATCGGGCCGTTGCTGGTATCGACAGCCACGCCAACCGGCCAGCAACGGGCGCGCGCCCAGGCACCCGCCGGGGCGACGGTCGTGTATCTGCCGGTGGATCGCCCCGGTCCCGTGCGCCGTTTTCTCGAGCGCACGCGCCCGCGGGCCGCCCTGATCCTCGAGACCGAACTCTGGCCTCATCTGTTCGGCGCGCTGGAAGATCGAGCGATCCCGATCGTGCTGGTCAACGGCCGCCTGTCGCCGCGGACGCTGGAAGCGCCGGGCTGGTGGCGCCAGACCGCCGCCTGGTGTCTGCAGCGCGTAACGCGCGTACTGGCACGCTCGGAGACGGACGGCGACCGCTTCCGGCAACTCGGCGTCGAGCCGGATCGGCTGGAGGTCGTCGGCAATCTGAAGTTCGCGGCACCAGGGGGCGCGCCGATCGCCGCGATCGACCTCGGGCCTCCGTTCGTACTCGCCGCGTCCACCCACGACGACGAGGAACTCCAGCTCGCGCGCGCCTGGGCGAACGCCGGATCCAGCGGGCATCTGCTGGTGATCGCGCCACGGCACCCGGAACGCGGGGCCGATATCGCGTCGGCCCTGAGCGCCGAGGGCTTCGAGGTGAGACGCCGGAGCCAGGGCGAGCCCGCGGGTCCGCCGGGATCGATCTACCTGGCCGACACACTGGGCGAGCTGACAGGGCTGATCGCGGGCGCCGATGTCGTCATCATGGGCGGTTCACTGATCCCGCGGGGCGGCCAGAACGTGCTTGAGCCCGCGCGCGCGCGCGGCGATCGTGACCGGCCCGCACATGTACAACTTCGCCGACGAAACGGAACGACTGGAAGCGGCGGGCGCCCTGCTGCGCCGCGCGGATGCGACCGAAGTGATCGCGGCGGCGACCGGTCTGCTGAAGACCCCGGACGAAGCCCGACGAATGGGCGAAGCCGCCCGCGCACTGATGGAACGTGAGGCGGACATGGCCGAGCGTTATCGGCACGCGCTGCTCAGGGCCGTACCGGCGTTGTCGGGCTGAAAAGGGGTACTTCGTGATCGACCGGGCATCTCATCCGACAGGCTCCCGACCCGGCCGCGATACGGGTGTAGGTCGGACTTCAGTCCGACACCTCGAAGCCTTCGGCGTGTCGGACTGAAGTCCGACCTACACCCGCTTCCCGCGCACCGTCCAAGCCGACCGCGTCCCGCTGATCAACGAGGAACCAGAGTCGGCGCAACGTCGCGCAGCCATCTCTCACCCGGCGGAACGATATCCCGCCAGCAGCCGCTGCCACTCGCCCTCGCCGAAGGCGAATTCGGGTTCAGTCCGCCGCAATTTGCCCAGTGAATGGTGCAGGCGCGCGAGGTTGCCATGACTCCAGCGCCCACGTGGCCGCAGCCGCAGTCGGGCTCGATCGAAGTCGATCAGATAGACGTTGTCGGCTTCATCGAGCAGCAGGTTGTGCGCGTTGAGATCGGCGTGATCGACGGCGAGCGCGTGGAAGCGGGCGATCGTGACGCCGATCTGCGGCCAGGCGGCCGCATCCAGCGGCCCGTGCCGCAGGGCCTCGGCCAGCGTGCGGGTGCCGGGCAGGTATTCGGTGACCAGGTCGCCACGATACAGGGGCGACAGGGCGGCCGTGGGCGCGACCCGGGCGGCGATCGGTCTCGGGACCGGCATGCCGCCGGCGTGCAGACGCGTCAGCAGCGCCAGTTCCCGCCAGGGGCGGCTGTTGCGCAGCCCGGTGCGCAGGTAAAGATCGTCACTCAGGTGCCGCACGAGGCCGCCCCGGCGATAGTGTCGCAGGACCAGCCGCCGGCCATCGGCCTCGAACAGGACCGTAGCGCCTCGCCCGGCGGTCCCGCCGGCCCCGGTGTAGCCTGCGGCGGCGAGGGCCGCAGGGTCGAACCACGTGTTATCCGGACGCGGACCATTGTCCGGCCAGACGACGAACGTACCGCCGCGGACTTCCAGTTGCAGATTGCAGCTCTGCGTTCCCTCGACTTCACTCACCCGTGATTCTCCCCGCCCGGACCGGCCAACTGCATCGAGCCGTCGCGTACATGGCCCGCGAGTCTGCGGCAGGCACGGCCGCGATGCGACCCCTGCGTCGTGCGCCGCACTTCCACCGAGTCCATCGATGACCGAGAATCGGCGCCCTCCACCCGGATGGCCGATCGCCGATGGAAACACCGCCTTCCAGCCTGTGTCTGCTGCGCCTGTCCGCGCTGGGCGATGTAACCCATGCCGTGCCGGTGGTGCGCACGCTGCAGAAGGCCTGGCCGCAGACGCGACTGACCTGGATCATCGGCCGGCTCGAGGCCGAACTCGTCGGCGACCTGCCCGGCGTGGAATTCATCGTATTCGACAAGGGCCGCGGCTTCGCGGCCTATCGCGACCTGTATCGCCAACTGCGCGGCCGCCGCTTCGACGTGCTGCTGCAGATGCAGGTCGCGCTGCGCGCGAACCTCGCCGGACGACTCGTGCGCGCGCCGCTGCGGGTCGGTTTCGACCGCGCCCGGTCGCGCGACGGCCACGGCCTGTTCGTCAACCGGCGCATCCCCGCGAACCCGCGCAGGCACGTGCTCGACGGCTTCTTCGATTTCCTGCGCGCACTCGGCATCGAGGAGCGCGAACTGCGCTGGGACATCCCGGTGCCCGACGCGGCCGCCGATTTCGCCAGGGCGCGGTTGCCGGACGGCGAACGCTGGCTCGCGATCAACGCCTGCACGAGCGCACGCGTGAACAACTGGCGCAACTGGTCGGCGGAACGCTACGCCGCGGTGATCGATCATGCCGCCGAGCGGCACGGTCTGCGGACCGTGCTCACGGGCGGTCCGGCGGCAGCCGAGCGGGAGATGGCGACCGCGATCGCCGCGCAGGCCCGGCATGCGCCCCTCAACCTCGTCGGGGCAACCCGGCCCAAGGAACTGCTCGCGGTACTCGGGCGAGCGGACATCGCCATCGCCCCGGACACCGGCCCGCTGCATATCGCCGCCGCGGCCGGGACGCCGGTGATCGGCCTCTACGCCACCTCGAACCCGGCCCGCACCGGTCCGTACCGCTGGCGCGATTTCGTCGTCGACCGCTACCCCGAGGCGCTCGCGGAGGAGTGCGGCACGACGCCGGAGCAGGCCCGCTGGGGGCAACGGGTACGCAGTCCCGAGGCCATGCAGCGCATCACGGTCGCCGACGTTACCGAGCGACTCGACCGGCTGATCGAGATGGACAAGGGACCGGCCACCAGCGCTCAGACACCGTCCAGACCGTAATCCCGGAACACCCGACGGAACTCTTCGGCGAGCACCGGACACCCGGAAAGGTGCCCGATCAGCGTACGCACATCGTTACGCATGTAGTGCCGATACGAGGGCGACCACCAGGGATGGCGCACGGTGACATCCAGGTCGATCAGGACCGGCTGCCCATCATGGATCAGGAAATTACCGGGGCGGTTATCGCTATGCGTTACCCGCGCCCGGTGTAGCCGGGCATAGATGTCCGCAATGGCCCGGATCATGCGCTCACGCTCCTCCGGCTCGCGCGGTTCCGCCGTCATCCAGGTCACGAAATCGACCCCGGGGACACGCTCCGATACCAGCCAGGAGCGGCCGCGAAGCAGTCCGTGGCGCTGATCGATATAGGCGATAGGACTCGCCGTCGGCACGCCCAGCGCGTCGACCATCAGCGCCGCATGCCAGCCGCGCGCCGCGCGGCTGGGGATGAAGGCGCGCTTGAGCGCCTTCACACCGGTCTTCGCGTGGCTTTCCTTGACCACTACATCGCGACCATCGAGCCGGCCAATCACCACGCGCGAGCGCGGATTATTCTTGAGCACCTTGACGTCCGGTGCGTGCATGAACGCGAGCGGATCGGCCAGCAGTGCGCGCAGCCCGGGCGTGTTGTGCTCGCGCACCACTTTGCCCCGCAGCCGACCGTCCGCGAAGCGGATCGGTGCCACCGGGCGATCTCCCTTCAGATAGAGCATGATGTTCGCCGTCTAGCGATTACCGCGAATGCGATCAATCAACGTACTGGTCGAATACCCGGCCGCATAGTCCACGACCCGCACTTCACCGCCATACGCCGTGACGGCGTCATACCCCGCGATCGATTCGGGCGCATAGTCGCCGCCCTTCGCCAGCACATCCGGGCGCACGCGCGCGATCAGATCCGCGGGCGTGTCCTCGGAAAACGGTGCCACGAGGTCGACGCAGTCGAGCGCCACCAGCATCGCCATGCGGTCCGCGAGCTTTGTCACGGGCCGCTCGGATCCCTTGAGGCGAGCGACCGAGGCGTCGTCATTGACCGCCACGACCAGCCGATCACCCAAAGCGCGCATGGCCCGCAGCGACTCGAGATGCCCGACATGCAGCAGATCGAAACAGCCGTTGGTCATTACGACCCGTTCGCCGCGCCCACGCGCCGCCTCGACCTCCGTGACCAGACCGGCCGCGTCGACGATGCGCCGGTCACCCGGACGGTCGACCGTCTCGACCGCATGACGCAGTTCATCGTACGTGACCTGGCTCGCGCCAAGGCGCGCCACCACGATCGCCGCGGCATGATTCGCCAGCCGCACGGCATCCGCCAGCGGGACGCCCGCGGCGCTCGCCGCCGCGATGACACCGATCACGGTGTCGCCCGCGCCGGTCACGTCGTACACCTCGAGGCGATGTGCCGGTATATGGAGACCGCGCTCGCCTTTCGCAACCAGGCTCAGGCCTTCCTCGCTGCGCGTGACGAGCAGTGCGTCGAGACCGAGGCGCTCCACCAGTTCACGGGCGCGCGATTCCAGCGTCTCGACGTCGGCACACGAACCCGCGACACGCTCGAACTCGCCGCGATTCGGGGTGATCAGATGAGCGCCCCGATAGCGCTCGAAATCATCGCCCTTGGGGTCGACCAGGACACGGCATCCGGCGTCGCGGGCGATACCGATCACATCGCCGACGACCGGCCCCAGCGTGCCTTTCGCGTAATCGGAGATCACCACGACATCGGCCTCGGCGACACGCGCACGCACACGCTCAAGCAGTGGTGCGTGATCGGCCGTCGCGAATCCATCTTCGATATCGAGGCGCATCAAATGCTGATTGCGGCTGAGCACCCGCATCTTGGTGATCGTCGGCGACCCGGAAACGGTCACCAGATCGTGCGCCACTCCGGCGGATTCCAGCCCGTCGCGGAGCGTATCCGCCGCCTCGTCGGCCCCGACCATGCCGATCAGCGTCGCGCGCGCGCCGAGCGTGGCCACGTTCAACGCCACGTTCGCCGCACCGCCCGGCAACGCCCGGAAGTCATTGACGTCCACCACCGGCACCGGCGCCTCCGGCGAGATCCGTTTCGTTCCACCGGCCCAGTAGCGGTCCAGCATCACGTCACCGACGAGCAGAACCCGCGCAGCGGCCAGGGATTGTTGATCGGGGATCATTGACGTGAACGCTCACTCGGCATGCGATTGTCTGCCGATTGAACCACGAAAGTCGCAGTGGAAAGCTGGATTGCGAAGCCACGGATCAGAGCAACCATTCCGTCAGTCGAAGGTATATCCCAGGCGCTCGATATCGGGCGCGTAGTGTCGCGCGACCAGTTCGCGGGATTCGTCGTCATAGTATCGGCGGTAATCGTCGCGGTCGACCGCGCGGCGTTCGTGCGGTAACCGGATGCGCGGGATGCCGATGCGGTCGCAGGCGGTATCGAAGTCGGCCTGCAGGTTCTCGTAGCGGCCGATGAAGTCGACGATGGTGTTGCCGTGCAGATCGACAATGTAGTCCGACTGCAGTTCGCGCGAGATATCGAGCATATAGTCGTACGGGCGTTCGGGATCGAACTTGCGGCGGAGGAACTCCGGGAACGTCTTCACGCCCTCGAGCACGTGCGGTTTCTCGCGCCCGATGTGATGCCAGGAACTGACCTGCAGATCCCAGGGATTGCGCACGAACACGAACTTGAACAGGTTCCGGAACACCTCCTCCGGCAGCATCTCCTTCGCCGCCACCGCCTTGGCGTGGCGCGGGAACTTCACGCCGAGCCGATGCCGCGGACGGGTCATCTGGCTCATGAGGCTGGCGAGCAGGATCGCCGGCGCATAACGCCCGGACCAGCGATACGGGCGCAGTGCGGCACGCACGCTGGTACCGCCGGTCTTGGCGATGTGCACGAACAGGAAACCATGGGTGTGCGAGATCAGCATGATTCTTCCCGGCCGGTGGCGGTCAGCAGTTCCAGATAGTGGGCGGCGCTGCGCTCCAGCGTGTAATCGGCCGCGGCCGCTCGGAGTGTTTCGGCATCGGGCGGCGTCCGCAGCGTGGTCAGTATGGCAGTGGCGAGCGCCGCATCGTCACCGACCGGTACGAGCGGTGCGACGCGGCCGCCATCGAGGATCTCGCGCGGACCGCTGCGGCAGTCCGTCGAGACGACGGGAGCACCGAGGTACAGTGCTTCCGTCAGTGCATTCGGCGAGCCCTCCCAGGCCGAGGACAGCACGAACAGATCCGCGTGCGCCATCCAGGCGTAGGCGTTATCGACAAAACCGGGCAAATCGAGCGCATCGACGATACCCAGTTCCCCCGCGAGCCGCAGCAACGCGGCCCGGTCTTCGCCGTCACCGAGTATGACCAGCCGCACGGGCCGCTCTGCGAGCACGCGGGCGAACGCCCGCAGGAGCGTCGGGAAGTCCTTCTGCCGGGTCAGACGACCGACCGCGAGAAGGACAGGACGATCCCGGTCGTGCAGCCACGGATGATCGGGGCAAGTCGCGGTCTGCTCCGTAAGGGCAGGCATGATGACCGGATTCGCAATGACATGAACCCGCTTCGGGTCGACGCCCGCGGTCGCGACGACATCATCGGCGACCCCCCGGGAGACGGCCACGATGGCGTCCGCCAACGGATACAGCCGCCGGATCGGGCGGTAGCGCAACCAGCGGCGAAGCGCACTGCGGCCCTCGAGCGACGCGGACAGCGTGTTACCGATACGCAGGACCACGCGCGTCGAGACGCCGGCGCGCCGGCGCGCGCGCAACGCGGCCCGCCCGGCCCGGTCCTTCGCCGCCAGCAACGCAACCGGCCGTACGCGCCGCAGGTAGCGCGCAAGGGCCGGCACCGCGAGCCAGGCGTGTTGCGTACCCAGCGATACCACGTTCGCCCCCGCCGGCAACGCCTGGAAGTGACCGCCACGCGTTTTCAGGGCCAGCACGTCCACCTCATACCCGGCATCGAGAAAACCGCGCACGAGATTATTCATCATCCGCTCGACACCGCCGTCACCGGAGTACGACAGGAACACGGCCAGGCGACTGCCTTGTGCGGGCTGGCTCATTGTCGGGGGCAGCTCCTGATCGGGGAATAGGACACCAGCAGCGGGATAGTGGCGGCTCATCGAGGTGGCCCAGGTTCTGCAGCGCGTCCCGGTCCGCGCCAACCAGGCCGCCCCGGCAGCCGGGTGCCGATGATAATGGATCGGGCCATGAGCGACTATGCCGGCGCGGTTCGCGGCAATGGTAGGATCACGGCCTCGCGGGCCGGGTCACGCGCTCCCGACGCGCGCACCGGGATACCGGGAACCACTGCGATCCCCGCCCCTACCCCTGCTTCACGCTTACGGAACGCCATTCATGCCCAATCAACGCATCGCCCTGATCGCAAGCCGGTTCCGCGACGGCGGCGTCGAGCGCTGGATGGCGCGGCTGGCTGATGGCCTGGATCAGGCCGGACGGGCGTGCGACCTGGTTGTCGGCGAGACCCCGGCGGCCACGCGGATTGCCTCCGGCGTAACGATCTGGAGTCCCGCTACCGGCGAATCCATGCCGAACCTCCTCCGGCGATATCTCGACACATGCGATCCCGCTCCGATCCTCATACCGTTTCGTACGACCGACTTCTCCACCGTGCTCCACATTGCGCACGGCCGATCGCCGAGGCCTGCGGTATTCCTCGCCACCGGCACGTTCATCCGCGACCGGATCATCTCCACTTCGCGCCTGGCTCCGCGTTACTGGAAGGCCCGCTGGCGACTGACTCACGAATGGCCGCAGGCGAACGGCATCCTCACCGTATCGCCGGAAGTCGCCGATGACTGGCGCGCGACCGGGGCCTTCGGCAGGGATCGGATCCATGCACCGACGCCACCCGTCGTCGGCCCCGACCTGCTGGAGGCCGCGCGGCAACCACTGGAGCATCCCGCATTCAAGGATGACGGGGTGCCGGTCATACTGGGCGTCGGTCGATTCCATCACCAGAAGGGATTCGATCGACTCGTCGATGGATTCGCCCGACTCCGCACTCGCCGCGCGGCGCGACTGGTCCTGCTCGGGCAGGGTGAGGAAGAGACGCGGCTGCGGGAACAGGTGTCCTCATATGGCATCGCCGATCACGTCGCTTTCCCCGGATTCGTCGACAACCCGTGGAACTGGATGCGCCACTCCCGCGTCCTGGTCGCGCCATCGCGGACCGAGACCTTCGGCTTCGCCCTGGTCGAGAGCCTGTATGTCGGCACCCCGTTCGTTGCCGACGCGGTCCCGCCAGGGCCGCGCTCCATCCAGCGCGCCACGGGGTGCGGCGAACTGATCGATACCAGCGATGCCGACGCGCTGGCCCGGGCGCTCGAACGCGAGCTGGATCGCCCGATCTCCGCCGAAGCCCTCAGCCGTTCCGCACAGGCCTTCGACAGCGCGCACAGCGCCGGCGAGTATCTCGCGATCATGGATGGCGAACAGTGAGCGAGCGTCCCCGAACGACCCATCGAAAGCGACGGATCGCCCTGCTCGGGGAGATCGCACACCGGCCCGGCGCCAGTTTCGGCGGCACCGGTCTGAACCTGATACGGCTGGGCAACGCGTTCGCCGAGCGCGGCCATGACGTCGATCTGCTGCTGGCCCGCGCCGACCATCTCGATTCGTTTTCCGAACGCCCGGCCACCGGGATCGACATCATCGGCCTCGGCCACGGCTCGCGCGGCCCGCAGTTCCTGCGGCTCCTGCGCCACCTTTGGCGCACGGGCCGTGACACCCTCATCGTCCAGGACACGCGTGCCATCGATCTCGGACTACTGGCAAAACGCCTTTTCCGGCGTCGCCTGAAGCTCGTGTGCACGATGCACGCGGAGTCCGTGGTCCGCACCGAACCGGATCCAGGTCGGGAACAACGCAAACAGCGGCGTTTCGGGCTGATGGCGCGCCACGCCGATCTGGTGGTTGGCGTCTCCCCGGGTATTACCGAGCGTGCGGGGGAGCGGGCATCGTTCGCGCAAGAGCAACTCGTGACGATCCCCAATCCCGCCTATCCGCTTGCGGCCGTCGAACACGCCCGGCAGCATCCCGTCGCACGCCCGGCCGGCGCCCATCTGCACGTCATTTCCGTAGGCCGTCTCTCACCGGAGAAGGATCAGACTACGCTCGTGGACGCCCTGGCCCGACTGGTGGGAGAGATGGGTGAGGGTGTCCATCTCACGATCCTCGGCGATGGGCCACAGCGCGATACGCTCGCGGAACGCGCGGCAGCGCTCGGTGTGGGCGACAATCTGCACATGCCCGGTTTCGTGGGGCGACCGCTCGATTACATGGCCGACGCGGACGTATTCGCACTCTCGTCCCTGCGCGAGGCCTTCGGATTCGTGCTCGTCGAGGCGCTCGCGCTCGGGCTGCCGGTGGTCAGCACGGACTGCCCGTATGGGCCCCGCTTCATCCTCGATGCGGGACGCTTCGGGCGACTCGTCCCGATCGGTGATGCGGACGCCCTCGCGAACGCCATCGCCGCCGCTGCCGCCGAAGAGACCGATCGCGAGCGGCTGATCGAACACGCCCGACAATTTACACCCGAGGCCACGGCGGACACGTATCTGTCATACCTGAACGCAATGGATAGAACGAGATGACCACGGCAGCCACCACCGACTCCGGCACGGATCTCGACGCGGTCCTTTTCATCACGCAGTACGGCGCCGGCGGCGTCGAACGCATGATGGTGCAGACCGCGCGGGCACTGGCCGAGCGCGGCCTGCAAATCGCGCTGGTACTGGCGAGCCATGAAGGCGCTTACCTGGATGCGCTGCCGCGCTCCGTGGAGCAGGTCATACTCGACCCGCACCGACTCGCCGATGAACTGACCGCGTTTCTTGCCGAGCGCCGGCCTGTCGCCGCCGTCAGTGCCAAGCTGGGCGATGATCGCACATTGATCGATGCACGCGACCGGGCCAAGGTCTCCACGCGCGTATTCTTCCGCGTCGGCAATCCACTCGGGTACAGGCTGCAGGCACGCGGTATCACGCCCATCGGCCGATGGTTCAAGCTGCGCCGGATGCGCGCGCTCTACCGCCGTGCCGATGGCTGTATCGCCGTATCGAAAGGCATCCGTGACGACCTCCACGGACAGCTTGCGGTCCCGGATTCACGTATCCAGGTACTTCCGAACCCGGTCATCACGCCCGAGCTGTATCAGCGCGCGGACGAAGATCCAGGCCATCCATGGCTGCGCGCCGGTGAACCGCCGGTCGTACTGGGCGTCGGCGCACTTCGTCAGCAGAAAGACTTCGGCACGCTCCTGCAGGCGTTCTCGGGTGTTCGCCGGCGGCGCGAATGCCGGCTGATCATCCTGGGCGAGGGCCGCCAGCGTGACCGCCTTGAGGCACTCGCAAAACAGCTTGGCGTCGCCGGCGATGTCGATCTCCCGGGTTGGCAGGGAAACGCCCACGCTTACATGGCGCGAGCGGCGGTATTCGCCCTGTCCTCGCGCTGGGAAGGAACAGCCAACGTCATTATCGAGGCGGCCGCTCTCGGTATACCGATTGTCGCGACGGACTGCCACTACGGCCCGCGCGAGGTCCTGCAGGACGGACGCTACGGCGAGCTCGTCCCTACCCGCGACCCGGACGCCCTGGGGCGCGGGATCGAACGGATGCTGGAGCACCCCCGGATCCATCGCATATTCAGCAAGCTGCGGAGCGCTACCGTATGGACGAGTCCGCACGGTGCTATGCCCGAGCACTCGGTCTTGAGTCCAGCCCCGCCGATCAACGGACCTGACCCGTGCCCGGAGGCGCCGCGTGACAGGGGGCGGCATCAGGCGTTCGCGCTTTCGGTCGTGGTCGTGGCTCTCCGCCAGTCGTCGAATTCGTAGCCGAACGCCTCGATCTCGCGGTGGCAAACGCGCGCGATCAGTTCGCGATCCGCATCCGACAGGACCTCGGAATAGTGTCGCCGGTCGGCGCGGTGACCACCCTTCGCGCGTTTTTCCGGTAACGCCAGGGTGCCTGCGTCGAGTCCCAGTTCCTGTTCGAGGGCAGTCAGATCGTCGGTAAGCCGCTCATAGAACAGGACCCGATCGACGGCGATTTCATCCTCTATTGTGTAATGCCCCCAATTGCTCAGCCAGTACGGCCGCTCGCGCGCGATCCGCTCGAGAAACTCGCCGATCGGCGGGAATTCGGTGGTATCACCCCGCTGCAGGCGCCGGTACCGCTGCCACCAATAGCGTGACAGGGCCTTGTCCCAGGGATTCCGCTCGAGGGTCACTTTGTAATAGCTGGACCACACATCCTCGCCGAAATGCGCCCGAAGTTGCTCGGCCGTGGCGTGGGTGCCAAGCAGGAGCGCTTTCTTGCCATACTTGATCCGGTGCCGCAGTTCCTTGCCGAATTTGTACCGCCACCAGGGCTTCTTCCAGTTGACCGGTGGATGCCCACCGGCCTCGCGGCGGAGTTGTTCTTCAGGACCGTTTTCGTCGCCCAATGGGGTAACCAGATCTCCGTCATCGCACAACCTCGACAACGCGATCTCGACACTGCTCCCCGCAGTCTTGCGGGTTTTGACAAAGATGAGCCTTCTGGAATGACAGACAATTGCCATAACGCGTATTCTCGTCGGCATATAATCGTACTGGCCTCAAGATCCCGGGAACGTGCCGCCCCGACACACCCGCGTTCCGTCGCCAGCCGCATGGTAGCGCCACATATAGCACCGGGAAAGACCCGCTCCGCAGACCCGCCCATCGACGCAACGCCAAATCTGCCATGCCCTTACATATCGGCACCCATGACAATCCGTGACGGGAAATGACTCCAAAGCCTCTCGATTCATGCCATCTCAGGACAGACCTCGCGATTTTCGTCGCTACTTCGGGCCACAGTGGCGTGGACCGGATCATCGCGAACCTGCTTCCGGAGTTCTCGCGCGCCGGCCTGCGCGTCGATCTTCTGCGAGTACGCAACCATGGACCATGGATCGAAGACTTACCTCCCGGCGCACGCGCGATAGACCTCCAACGCAATCATGTAACCCAGAGTCTCCATCCATTGACACGGTATCTGCGGGAAAACCGACCGCGCGTTCTGCTCAGTGACAAGGACCGTGCAAACAGAACGGCCTTACGCGCCCTGCGAAGAGCAAAGGTCGACACCCGCTGTTTCCTTCGCCTGGGCACCACCGCATCCGCGAATCTCGCAAACAAAGGATTTCTGGATGCCTCCATTGAACGACGTTCCCTCCGACGCTATTGGATGGCCGACGGAGTAATCGTCCCTTCAACGGGGGCAGCGGAGGATCTGGCACATACAGCAGGCTTGGCGCGCGAACATATCCATGTCCTGCCGAACCCCGTAATCACACCGGAGATGGAGAGGGCAACGATAGCCGATACGCCCGCACCACACGCTTGGCTAACCGACGATGCACGGCTCCCCGTCGTGCTCGCATGCGGAAGCCTGACGCCACGCAAAGACTACACAACACTTATCAAAGCTTTTGCGGAACTCCAACGCTTACAACCCAGTCGCCTGTTGATTCTCGGGCGTGGCAGCGAACACGAGCGCCTGACAAATCTAGCGGACCGGCTCGAAATTGGTGACCGAGTGGAATTCCCCGGATTTGTCGACGACCCGATTCCGTGGATGCGACGCGCCTCGGTATTCGCTCACACATCACAATGGGAGGGACTCGGGATCGTTTTGATAGAAGCGCTTGCATGCGGCACCCCGGTGGTCGCGATGAACTGCCCGAGTGGGCCAGCCGAAGTTCTTGACCACGGACGTTACGGCACTCTGGTCTCTCTCGGAGATACCGCCGGCTTCACTGATGCACTTGCCCACGCCATAACGTCCGAAATCAAACCGGACGCCAGTCAGGCCTGGGCACATAAATTCACCACCTCGGCCGCCGCTACCGCATACCTCCATACACTGGGTCTAGACACCCAATACAACCATCAAATGTAGAACCGGCTATCTTGTCAAACCGGAATGATCAATTTAATAGCCGAATTCTGACCTGCATTCCCCAGACCGCATAGCCAGTGCCTCACGAGCCAATACACTCCATTGACAAGGAGCCACGTAATGCAATGGATACCCAACCGCCTGCTGGCATCACTCGTACGAAAGAAGTTGCGCCGACACCTGCGTTCAGAGCCTGGTTCCATCGACACAGTGGAGGCGGAGCTGCGCAATATGCGTGGCCTCGCTCCCGCTCCTGCAACAGAAACACTGAATGACTTCGCATCGCACGCGTTGCGTCGCTCTGATTCCAAGGCCTACTTCAAGGCCCTCGAGCGCGCACACCGAGTAGTCATTCGCGAGCAACCGAAGCCGGCACTACGGTCTTACCGAGCCAACGGCTTCCACGTGGAACATGACATTCGCAATACCGCCGAGTGGTCTACCTACATCCGGGGCGACCATGACCGTGGAGTGCAGTACTGGATCGGCCATTATCTCAATGAAGGCGATACTGCAATCGATGTGGGCGCGAATGTCGGTATTTTTACACTGCAGATGGCAAGATCAGTTACGTCAGCAGGCCGCGTTCTGGCATTCGAGCCACACCCACTCTCGATCAGTGCTTTGCGGCGCAACCTTGCCCTCAATCACATGACCGATGAGGTCGAAGTTCATGAACTCGCGCTGGGCGAAACCGATTGCGACATGACGATCACTGTCCCAGGCACAAATCAAGGGTCCGCCACACTCCGTCAACGCGCCTCCAATCCAGAGAACGGGATCAATGTTCCGGTGAGGAATTTCTCGCACTGGATCCGACAATACGGAGACCCATCGGCCAAAATCATAAAGATTGACGTAGAGGGTTTCGAACTGTCCGTTCTCAAGGGGATGGCGCAGTATCTTGAACGAGAGGCCCCCGTTCTTCTGATTGAGCTAACCCCAAGAGATCGCATCGAAGAGACACGTGAGGCATTGGACCTTTTGAATGATCTCGGGTTCGGACTAAGGCGAATAATCGACGAGCCACCCTACGCACTCCCAATGCCGGAATCACTTCCAAAACAGATGGACATACTTTGCATGAAACCCGCTTATTGAGGGCCATGTACCTATTGATGTTTCCGCACTGGCTGCGAACCCCACGTGGTCCGACCGCGCCGCCCGCCCGGGAAAACCAGCGAGTCCGTTAAGATGCGAGTAGATCGAATTCGTTACACTGTCGCGGTTTCGGGCAACGCGGGTGCAGGATTCAACCTTCTGGTTACGGCATTCACAGTCACTGGGAAAAGATACTTTCAGTGCTTACAGGAGCGGCAAAGTCTATCGAATGCGCGCCAGTCGAGGATTTTGTTCACACGTTGTCGATCCCTTTCCCCGACCACCTCCTCGAACTTATCAGTGACCGGTCGTACACCGGACTGTGCATCCTGTTTCCAGAATTCCTGCGGCTCGACGATCGACTGCCCTGCGGTCATTTCATGCATGCCGGGCTCATAGGCCACGCCAATCCAGGCGCACAGAGCGCGCAGTGACTGCTCGGGTGACTGCGTCAGAGCTTCGTGGCGCACGACCATATCATTCGACCGGCGAATACGAGCCGCTGTGCACCGTATCGCTTCATTCCACAGGCGCGCCGCAGTTACTGGATCACGCTCCGCACCGAATTGATCCGGATATTTAACGGCGCGATCCACGATGGAACCGACGACCGCGCGTCCGTCACGCACAATGTGCACGAAAGCCGAAGCCGGGACTGCCCTTTCGATCAGATCCACATACCGAAAGTGCCGGGGCGTCTTCTCCAGCCAAATATCACGCCCCTGGGCTGCGACCCGTGCATCTAGCATCTGGACATACCGATCGACTTCCGTATCGAATCGACGTGCCGATACTGGATCATCAGGCAGGGCGTCGGTGCCGAACACCCTTCCAATTTTTTCCCATGCCCTGGCGCGCCTCTCCTCACCTACACGATTGAGCCACGCAAGACACCTTCCCTTCCGCCCCCCGACGAGTTTCGCGAAGAAATCCGTCTCCGGGAACGAACCGATACGGCTGTGTGCCGCAACACAGCGTTGCAACACGGTCGTCCCCGATCGCGGACACCCGACGATGAAGACTCTGCGATTTATGCCCCGTCGATCAGGGTTGTGGCCACTGCGAGGATATTGGCTACTCATTGCGACTACCGGAATCCGTGGCACGATGTATTACCTGCAGGGAAACGAGGCTGCCCGGACAAATTCCATGCAGTCACTGGATCGTAGAGTCAAAAGCACCGTTAACCTCGTCGATCACGCGGCATGCGGGCATTGGCGGTCCGCTTTAATATTCTCTCCTGCCATAGCAAGCCCACCCAAAAGAGCGATAACAAACGGCATCTCATGGCTCATGAACGACTGCCCGAAAAGGGAGAATACGGCGATCGCGAACGACGCGCCCATTACGAAAATGAGCACTCCCGTGTACCCCTGACCGCCGGCTATCAGCCCCCGCGAACGACGACCGGCCGCCGCAATGCCCGCACCGAAGAGAATGAACCCGAACAGACCGTAGGTCGCAAGCAGGTTGATATACTCATTGTGGAAATGTGCCACGTATCGCATCTTGAGATCATCGATCGTATTCATCCGAATCTGATCGATTCCGGGTCCATGACCGAGAAATGGGGCCTCTAGCCACGTAGCCAACCCGGTCGCGTATGCTCGAATCCGGTATCCGATGGGATTATAGGCGAGTCCCTCGAAATCCAGGGAGAGCACTCCCACGATTGTTTCCCTGTGCTGCACAAGTCGCGCACCGACAATATCCGACAAGCCATACGCAGCCATTCCGACAAGCACACTGCTCGCAAAGACGGCCAGCCAGTTCGTCCGCAAGCGACTGTTCTTATCGCGCAACCCCCTCGCGACGAGTATCGCCAGAGCGACAGCGATCAGTATCGAGGCCAGCCAAACCGAGCGAGTCTGTGCAAGGACTACCCCGAGCAACGACACCAGCGAGACCATGGATATGAAGATCTTCAGTACGTAGCGTGCTGGCACACTCGGTATCGTTTTAATTGTCCGCCACGCCGTCGCTGCCGCTATCAGCGACAGCAGCGAATAGAGGCCGAAATGGGTTGCGACGATACCGAACTCCGCGCGCTCTCCTTGCGAAAAAATACGTTCGAGCATCCCCCATTCAGCGAACACGATCACACGTACGAGATACCCCGTAGCAATCAATAAAGGAATCCATGGAAGCAGTCGCGGCAGGCGCACAAGCCAGAATCCGGTCACCAGCATCGGCAGAAAAAGTACCTTCAGCCAGGTTTGGGTTTGACTCCGAACCAAGTCGGCATATTCAGGATAACTTTCGGCAAGAGAGCTTCCCCAGAAAGGGGTCCAGACGAAGAAAATCAATGCAACCCATGCGATCGGGTCGCGGATCACGCTGCGCCAATGCAGTGGGAGGAATACAAAGAAACCAAGCAAAAGAACAGCAAGGCCCAGGTTCGCGAGTCCGCGATCGTAAACGGCGGCGAGGGCCATCAGGACAATAGCGGGGCCCGCGGCGACCCGAAGGAACCATCTCTCGCAACGTAGCGACCAAGCCACCGATTCGGCCTCAGTGCGCTCTGCCTGTCGCACCCCGGATTCGCCGGCCACGACAGGGGAACCGTCACCCATGGTCCGTCGCATCCGCATCGGATGATCGGAAGTCATGCGTACTCGCGGATTCGTGGTTGCATTCGACCGAAGTGTTTATGGCTTGCGCGGCACGCTCGCCCGGTCCTTCCTCGAGGATGCGGGCGGTAACCCGACTCAGCAGATCCCACTCGGTCTGATAATGGGCATCAAGCTTGCCGCGCAGGTCATTGGGTTTCAGAAGATCGCGGTCATGATAGACGATCTTGTCGAAGACGTGCCGGGCAAGAGCAGTACGGACTCGCTTGAACCGGCGATCGATCCGGGCGACCAGTTTCCCCTGCGGCGGGAGAGGCCGGACCCGTTCAGCCGAGCGATGACTCCGGGGAAAAAGATCGAGATGGCGAGCGCGGAGAATGCCGGATTCGAACTGACCCGCGACGGCGGCTCGGGCAGTGACTCGATTCCGAGTGATTCGGCAAGCCGCCGGTAGACGGGCTGCGGCGTCTTCTTCAGATCTTCCTGACGAAACAAGTACACCTTTTCCGCACCGAAACGGTCTACGTAACCGCGATAGATATCGGCAAACCGGAGTTCGAGCGCGTTCAGGTTTCGCGCGCGTCCTAGAATACGCGCGTGGCGTGGCTGAAAATCGCCCTCACGATAATTCAGAAAGAACTCGATCGGGACCCCCGGCCCTTTTACCAACGACTGCCTATACGCAGATTGCAGCCAATCGGACTGCCTTCGCACGAAATACACGATCGTCGCATCCGGGAAGAGCTCGTGGACCAGTTCGAGGTTCTCACGCCAGTCCTCGTGGCTGCTGTACATGTCGCCGGAAATCCCCGGCTCGGACACCAGCAGCGTCCGATCGCCGGCCTCGGAGCGCGCTGTGGCTGCGGCCTCGCGGGCGCGGCGTCGGGTTTCGTCCGAGGGAAACCAGAGTGCCTGCTTCAGCGCGTGCGTCAGGGCCGGAGGGTTGACCAGAAACCGTTCGGGATCGAGTTGCGCGAACACGGCACGCTGCAGGAACCGCGTGGCCGTCTTGTGCAGACCGATATGGAGAACAACGTCAGGGGCGGTCATGGTGAGTAACTGCAAGCCGGAAAGCGCGGAAGGCTACCATTATTCCGCGTGTGACGGCGAGTGGCGATGCCTGGGCACGGCAGGCGGCAGGCAGGTGTAGCGGCGTCAGGCTGCGATCAACGCTGGGCTTCGTGACCGCTCCCGGATTCCAGGGGCGACGCATCGGCAGCGGCAGGCTCGAAGACCGGGAACGCGTAGCGGTCGACCCGCAGCGCGTGGAGGCGCTCGGCCAGCGCGCCATAGCGCTCCAGGTCGAGGCGGGCCTCGATCCGGCGGCGGCGGTCGATATCGAACAGTTCCCGGAAGCGCGAACGGGCGGCCCGCGGCGGGGCGACATCGACATCGTCAACGGCCGCCTGCGTCGCTCCTGCCTCCATATTGAGGCCACATTCATGCGCGAGGCGCGTGAGTTCGCGTTGCGGGTAGTGGATCAGGTCTTCGTAGAACACGAAGCTGTGGCCGCTGCGCCCGAAACAGCGCGCGTGCACGGCGAGCGCGCGGTTCCAGCACTCGATGGCCCAGCGCGCATCACTGGCACGGCTGTAGCGGCCGCGCTGTCGGGCCGTCTGGGCACAGTGGGAGGCGACCACGTCGCGGCCATCGCGGATGACATGGACGATGCGCAACCGCGGGATCAGGCGTTCCAGCGGGCGCGCCTGGAGGGCCAGCCCGGGCGTGTGTTCGACCCAACTGCGACAACCGGATGCCAGCGAGACGCGATCGAGGGTCGCCACCGCTCCGGCGAAGGCGGTCCGCAGGCGGGACTCGCGCGGCGGCAGCGCCGGTGCGTCAGCCGCGCACTCGGCGTAAGCGCGGTCAAGCAGTTCCCCGAGACGCCGGCGTTCCCGTCCGATCGAAAGGCCCAGCATGGTCCAGGGGCGATAGCGACGCAGCTCCCCGGACAGCTCGGAGAACACGCCGCTCTCGCCGAAGTCGTATACACCCGGGTAGCCGCCGAGCAGGCGGCGCACGAGGCTGCCCCCGGAGTGCGGGCCGGCGAGGACGAGCATACGGCGTTTGATCGCGCTTGCGGGGATGCGGGCGGGACTGGCGGCGGACGTCTTCAAGGTTGTTTCGGGGTACCGGTTACCGGACCGGTCCACCGGTGAACCGGTGGACGGGCCGTCGTGTCAGTCAGTATCGATATCCGTGCGTACGTATTCGGCACCGCAGTAGAGGCACTTGCCGAACCCGCTGTCATCGAGCGCGATATAGATGCGCGGATGCGAGTTCCACAGGCTCGTTCCCGGCAGCGGGCACTGAATCGGGAGATCCGCGGCCGTGACTTCGTAATGGCCCTGGTCGTTGGGCGTGCGCAGGCCCTGCTGCTTCGCTGTCTCTGGATTCGGCATCGCGGATCACTCCTTCTGCTTGCGCGCCATGGCGCACGTTCATCGCCCCAGAATACCACGGTACCGCCCTGCGGAGCGTGGTCAGCGCCCGCTAACGGACCGGTGTCAGCCAGTCCGGGTACTGGCTGCGGCGGCCCTCGACCTGGTCGAAGTACATCTGCTGCAGGCGCTCGGTCACGGGGCCACGGCGCCCGGATCCGATCGTGCGCCGGTCGATCTCGCGGATCGGGGTCACCTCGGCGGCGGTACCGGTAAAAAAGGCCTCGTCTGCGATATAGACCTCGTCGCGCGTGATTCGTTTCTCGACGACCGGCACATCGATCTCCTGCGCGAAATGCAGGATGGTATCGCGCGTAATGCCGTTGAGCGCGGAGGTCAGTTCCGGCGTGTACAGCGTGCCGTCGCGCACGACGAACAGGTTCTCGCCGCTGCCCTCGGCGGCATAGCCGTCGACGTCGAGCAGCAGCGCCTCGTCATAGCCGTCGGCCGTCGCCTCGGCCAGCGCCAGCATCGAGTTGATGTAGTGACCGTTGGCCTTGGCCCGGCACATGGAGACGTTCACGTGATGGCGCGAGTACGAGGAGGTACGCACACGGATGCCGCGCTCGATGCTCTCGTCGCCGAGATACGCGCCCCAGTGCCAGGCGGCGACGATGCAGTGGACCTTCAGGTTGTCGGCGCGCAGCCCCATGCCCTCGGAACCGAGGAAACACATCGGTCGGATGTAGGCGGATTCGAGCCCGTTGTCGCGGACCACGGCCTTCTGGGCCTCGTTCAGGGTCTCGGCATCCCAGGGGATGGTCATCCCCATGATCTTCGCCGAATCGAACAGCCGCCGGGTATGTGCATCCAGCCGGAAGATCTGGGCGCCCTGATCGGTCCTGTAGGCCCGTACGCCCTCGAACACACCCATGCCATAGTGCAGGGTATGCGTCAGTACATGGACGCGGGCATCGCGCCATGGGACGAATTCACCATCGAACCAGATGGTGCCGTCGTGATCATCGAAGGACATGTGCCCCTCTCCCGATGCAGTGGGTTACTGTTCAGTGACCGGCCCGTCCATGCGCCGCTCCCAGAGCGCCGCAACCGCATCGACATAACCGGCCAGCTCGTCGTCCGGCTCGACCACGGCCGGCTCATCGAGCAGGGCAAGGCGGTGGATGCGGGTACGGAATCCCCGGTAGGCGTCGGCCAGCAGACGCGCCTCGTCGGTATCGAGGTGACCGTGCGCGGCCAGCGCCTCGATCAGACGGATATTATCGGTATATTCGACCAGCGCGGGTGTCGCACCGGCCCCGGCCAGAACGCCGTATTGGACCATAAATTCAATATCCGCAACACCGCCGCGGTCCTGCTTCAGATCGAACCGGTCGCGGCCACCGCGGGCGAGTTCACGGCGCATGCGCTCGCGCATCGAGACCACCTCATCGAGCAGCGTATCCGGGTCGCGCCCACGCTGCAGGACTTCGGCGCGCACGGCCTCGAAACGCCGCTCGAGGGCTGCGTCGCCCACCACCATGCGCGCACGCACCAGCGCCTGGTGCTCCCAGGTCCACGCGTTTTCGTGTTGATAACGCGCGAAGGCATCCAGCGAGGTCACCAGCATGCCGGCCGAGCCGTTCGGCCGCAGGCGCGTGTCGATCTCGTAGAGCACGCCCGCCGGCGTCGGCGTATTGAGAAAGTGGATGATGCGCTGGGCGAGACGCGCGAAGAAGGTGGCGTTGTCCAGTTCGCGCTCGCCGTCGGTACCCAGGTCCTCGCCCTCGGCGTCGTACAGGAACACGAGGTCCAGATCGGAACCGTAGCCGAGTTCGATGCCGCCCAGCTTGCCGTAGGCGACGATACCGAACGCGGGCTCGCGCTCAACGCCGTCGACCCGCGAACGCGGCCGGCCGTAGCGGGCGACGGTCTGGCTGTAGACAAGACGGTGGACCGCTTCCAGCACGGCCTCGGCAATCCACGTCAGGTAATCCGAGACCCGCATCAATGGCAGCCGGCCCGTGATGTCGACAGCGGCGACCCGCAGCACGTTCGTCTGCCGCACCTGGCGCAGTGCATCCATCTGCGCCTCGAGGTCTTCACTGTCGACGCCGACCAGCGCCTCCTCGATCTCCGCCGCGACGGCCGCGCGGTCCAGCGGCTCGTAGAGCGAATCCGGATCGATCAGCTCATCCAGCAGGATCGGGTGGCGCGTGACGAAATCGGCGATCCAGGCGCTCGCGGCGCACAGCTCGACCAGGCGGCGGCGGGCGGCGGCGTTCTCGGCCAACAGGGACAGATAGACGCTGCGCCGGGCGACGGCCTCGATCAGCGCCAGCAGGCGTCCGAGCGTGCGGCCGTTGGCGGCCACTGCGGCGACATCGGCCAGCAGCAGCGGCATCAGCGTATCCAGCCGTGACCGCGCCGTCGCGCTCAGGCTGCGGAAACGGCTGGACTGATGCAGCGTCGTCAGCCGGCGGCGCACGTCCGCGGGTTCGCTGAAACCGGCTCGCTCCAGCACCGCTTCGGTCTCGTCTTCGGCCAGCTCCCCTTCCCAGACCGGGCCCAGACCGGCGTCGTCGTCAGCGCCATCGCCGTCCGGGCCCGGCAGGTTGAAGACGTCGCTGAAGCAGGCCTGGACGCGCCCCGTGTGACCGTCGAGCTCGCGCTCCAGGTCGGCCTCGCCGTCGAGCCCCAGTACCCACGCGAGCCAGGCGCGGCCTTCGGCATCGCGCGGCAGCGCATGCACCCGCTCATCGGCGCGCGCCTGCAGGCGGTTCTCGACACGGCGCAGGAATCGGTACGCGGCGGCGAGATCGGCGAGCACCTCCGACGGCAATTCACCCATCCGATCGAGCGCGCCCAGGATGGAGAGCAGCGAGCGCTGGCGCAGACGCGGCTCGCGGCCACCGCGGATCAACTGGAAGGCCTGGGCGACGAACTCGATCTCCCGGATCCCGCCGCGGCCGTACTTCACATTGCCGTGGAGGCCCTTGCGGGCCATCTCGCGTTCGAGCCGCGACTTGAGATCGCGCAGCGACTCGAACGCACCGAAATCGAGGTAACGACGGAACACGAACGGCCGCAGGAGATCCTCGACCGCCTGCACGGAGGCCCGGTCGCCGCTGATCGGGCGCGCCTTGACCAGCGCGAAGCGCTCCCACTCGCGCGCCTGCGTCAACAGATACTGCTCGAGCTGCGCGGTATGCATGACGAGCGGACCGCTGTTGCCGAACGGCCGCAGCCGCATATCGACGCGGAATACGTACCCGTCGGGCGTGCGCTCGTCGAGGATCCGGATCAGCCGCTGGCCGAGCCGCATGAAGTACGCATCGTGCTCGAGCGGGCGCTCGCCATCGGTGGTTCCCGGCTCGCCGTAGAGCAGGATGAGGTCGATATCGGAGGAGAAATTCAGCTCGCCGCCGCCGAGCTTGCCCATGCCCAGCACGACCAGCGACTGCGGTTGTCCGGACGCGTCGCGTGGCACGCCGTGGCGGGCCTGCGCCCAGGCCTCCAGGCGGGCCAGTGTGACCTGTATGCAGGCGTCGGCGAGTGCCGACTGGGCCGCAAGGGTCTCGTCGATGCCGGCCTGCCCGGTGAGATCGCGCCAGGCGATACGCGCGCTCTCGAGGGCACGGAACCGGCGCAGCGCGCGCATCAGGCCCTGCTCGTCCTCGTCTTCGATGAGCGTGGCCGCGACCGTCGCCTCCAGGCGCCGGGCCAGCGCATCGGCGTCGCCCGGCGCGGGCATGCCGTCCGCGGCGAGCGCGGCGAATGCCGCCGGCTGCCGCTCGGCGACACGGGCGACGAACTCGCTCGCCCCGAATACCGCGCGGGCGGTATCACGCCAGGCCGGGTCGTCCGGCAGATCCGCACCGCACCTCGAAGCTGCCTTGGCGACAGCGTCGAACGCCCGCTCGCCGGCAGCGGCGACGGACGCGGGTGGTGGCCGCAGGAGCGGGTTCGACGACGATTCGTTCGGGTCAGGCCTCATGATGAAGCCGGCAGGCCTGTTGGCTCAGCGGCTGTCGCGGCGATCGCGGTTGCGGACGCGGATGACGAGGTCCATGCCCTCGATCTCCGTGCCGTTCGGCAGCCCGGGGTCGCCGTCGATATGCACGCTGCTGGCGGGGATGTCGCTCAGCTGGCCGCTGTCGACGTTGTACAGGTGGTGGTGGTCGCGGGTGTTCGAGTCGTAGAACGTCCGGCCCGGCTCGATCAGCACCTCGCGCACGAGGCCACGCCGCACGAACAGGCCGAGCGTGTTGTAGACCGTCGCCTTGGACACGTGCCCGTAATCGGCATTCACCTTGGCCAGGACCTGCTCGGCGGCAAGATGCTGGGCGCGCTGGAACAACAGGTGCGCGATGTCGATGCGCTGCTGGGTCGGAA
The DNA here is from genome assembly GCA_034520925.1 of Halofilum sp. (in: g-proteobacteria). GTDB lineage: Bacteria > Pseudomonadota > Gammaproteobacteria > XJ16 > Halofilaceae > Halofilum. The sequence goes on from JAXHNC010000012.1 coordinate 49,429, forward strand.
GGATCCCGTGGCGCTCGAGTAGTGCGCTGACCTGGTCGCGGTCCAGCGGAAAACTGTAGGTTGGCTCGATCATTGCGGCGCAATTATAGCATGTCCCGGCCTGTCGACTCACGTGGCGGAATTCGCATGGAGGCCATGAACGGATGCATGCGGGTCGGTGGAAGACGTTCGTCGACCGGATTCGCGTTGGGCTACCCGCACTGCGTTGTTCTCGCCAGGCGCGAAGGCGCAAGGGCGCAGAGGTCGCAGGCATTCGTCCGGCGTCGCCCTGCAATGGCGATTTGCTACACCGATGTGCGCCGGCTCGTTAAAAGCGCACCGAGCCTCCTGCCTCCTGCGTCCTTGGCGCACTTCGCGCCTTGCGAGAGCCAAAACAGGCCGGAGACCCGAACGCCGAATCCGTCGAAACCGTCGGGCGAACGGCCTCAGGCGTTGCCGGTGCCATGGACCTGCACCCGGCTCTCGCTGGCGAAGTCGACCATGCGCTGGACCGAGCGCAGGGCCTCGACGCGGATGTCCTCGGGGACGGTGACCTCGTTGAGACCGTATTCGAGGGTGTTGGCGAGGTTGTCGAGGGCGTTCATCGCCATCCACGGGCAATGCGCGCAGGAGCGGCAGGTCGCGCCGGCGCCGCCGGTCGGGGCGTCGATGAAATGCTTGCCGGGGGCCGCCTGCTGCATCTTGTGGAAGATGCCGCGGTCGGTGGCGACGATGAAGGTGTCGTTGGGCAGTTCCTTGGCGCCGCGGATCAGCTGCGTGGTCGAGCCCACCACATCCGCCATCTCGATGACATCGGCGGGGGATTCCGGGTGGACCAGCACGCCCGCTTCCGGGTAAGCGGCCTTGAGTTTCTGCAGCTCACGCGCACGGAATTCATCGTGGACGATGCAGGAGCCCTGCCACATCACCATGTCGGCGCCGGTCTCGCGCTCGATATAGCGGCCGAGGTGGCGATCCGGCGCCCAGAGGATCTTCTCGCCGCGGTCATCGAGATACTCGACCACGTCGAGGGCGATGCTGGACGTCACGACCCAGTCGGCCCGCGCCTTCACGGCCGCACTGGTATTGGCGTAGACGACCACGGTGCGGTCCGGATACTGGTCGCAGAAGGCCGCGAACTCATCCGCCGGGCAACCCAGGTCGAGCGAGCAGGTCGCCTCCAGCGTCGGCATGAGGACGCGTTTCTCCGGATTGAGGATCTTCGCCGTCTCGCCCATGAAGCGCACGCCGGCCACGACCAGCGTCTGCGCCGGATGCGCACTGCCGAAACGGGCCATTTCGAGCGAGTCGGAGACCGTGCCGCCGGTCTCGTCGGCCAGCGCCTGGATCTCCGGATCGGTGTAGTAATGCGCCACCAGGACCGCGTTCTCGCGCTCGAGCAGGCCCTTGATGCGCTCCACCAGCGCCGCCCGCTCGTCATCCGAGCGCGTCACGTGCTCGCGCTCCACTTCCGCCGTCAGCGGTACGGTCCGGGCGCGTACGACCGGATCGTCCAGCATACCGTTCATCACGATTCTCCCCACACCGCCCGAACGGCACCGTGGCCGTCGGGTGCAGACTTGTTCATGGAAGCAATGTGCGGTCATGCCAGCGGCGATGCAAGCCCTGCGCGGGGCGCGATGTCGTCCCTGCGGGGGCGACCCGGTCAACCGGCTTGGCGGCCGCCGCGCCGACCGCTATGGTTGCGCCATGAATTCCCTGCCAAGGCCCGCACCGGATTGGGCCCTGTTCCTCGATTTCGACGGTACGCTGGTCGAGATCGAGGACCATCCGGACAAGGTCACGCTGCCCCCCGGGATGGCGCCGCGCCTGCGCCACCTGCAGGCGGCGCTCGATGATGCCGTCGCCATTGTCAGCGGCCGGGCGCTGGCCGATCTCGAGGGACTGCTGCATCCGCTGCGGCTGCCGCTCGCCGGCCTGCACGGGCTCGAACGGCGGGATGCCCGCGGCTGCGTCCACCGCGACGAGCGCGACCGCGAGCGTCTGGATGCGGTACGCGACGCCATCGCCGGCTTCGTCACCGCGCGCCCCGGACTGTACGCCGAGGACAAGGGGGGCGCGCTCGCCCTGCACTATCGCGCAGCCCCGGAGCGCGAGCAGGAAGTCGCGGCCTTCCTTGAGCGCCAACGGCGGCAGCTCGGAGACGGTTTCCATATCCAGGCGGGCAAGCAGGTATTCGAGCTCAAGCCGGTCGGTCGGGACAAGGGGCGGGTCGTGCGTGAATTCATGGCCGAGGCCCCGTTTGCGGGCCGCACCCCGGTTTTCATCGGCGACGATCGTACGGACGAGGACGCCTTCGCCGCCGTCAACGCGCTCGGCGGCGTCTCCATACGGGTCGGTGAGCATCACCCGGATACCGCCGCCACCGCCACCCTGCCCTCGGTAGCGGCGACGCTCGACTGGCTCGACCGCCTGCCGCAGGAACTGCCGGCGACGGCGCCGGATCAGACATGAGCGGCGCGACGGAACCGATGCCCGATCTCGAACTCGGCCTGATCGGCAACTGCCAGATCTCGGCGCTGGTGGATAGCCAGGCCACGATCGTCTGGGGCTGTTTCCCGCGCATGGACGGCGAACCGGTCTTCTCGCACCTGGTCGACGGCGACAACGAGCGGGGGCGCTTCGCGATCGAACTCCAGGATCCGGCCTCGTCGCGCCAGTACTACCTGCGCAACACGCCGATCCTGTGCACGGAGCTGCACGACCGCCACGGCGGCGTCCTGCGCATCACCGACTTCGCGCCGCGTTTCGCCCAGTACGGCCGTCGCTTCCGGCCGGTGATGCTGGTGCGCCGGATCGAAGTCCTGAGCGGCACGCCGGTCGCCCGGATCCGGCTGCGCCCGACCGCCGGCTACGGTGCCGACACCCACGCGGTGACCCAGGGCAGCAATCACGTGCGTTTCGTCTTCGACGATCAGGTGCTGCGCCTGACGACCGATGCCCCGGTCACGTCCGTCCTCCAGGAACAGGCGCAGGTGCTGGAACGCGACGTAACCCTGATCCTGGGTCCGGACGAGAGCGTGACCGAGTCGGTCGCCGAGATGGGCCGGCGCTTCTTCGACGAGACCCGCACGTACTGGCACGAGTGGGTGCGTTCGCTGGCGGTCCCGTTCGACTGGCAGACCGCCGTGATCCGCGCCGCGATCACGCTCAAGCTCTCCACGTTCGACGATACCGGCGCGGTCGTCGCCGCCATGACCACATCGATCCCGGAGGTGGCCCACAGTGGCCGCAACTGGGACTACCGCTACTGCTGGCTGCGGGACGCGTATTTCGTGGTGCACGCGCTCAACCGGCTCGGCGCCACCGGCACGCTGGAGCGCTATCTGCGCTACATCATCAACCTGGTGGCCGGCAGTGACGATGCCAGGCTGCAGCCGCTGTACGGCATCGGCGGCGAGACCACGCTGACCGAGACCGAGGCGGATCATCTCGGCGGCTATCGCGGCATGAAACCGGTGCGGATCGGCAATGACGCCTACCGCCAGATCCAGCACGACAGCTACGGCGCGGTCGTACTCGCCGTGACCCAGGCGTTCTTCGACGAGCGCCTCACGCGCCCGGGCGATGTCGCGCTGTTCCGCCGGCTGGAGCCGCTGGGCGAGCACGCCGCGCGCCTGTTCGACCAGCCCGACGCGGGCCTGTGGGAATACCGCGGGCACGAAAAGGTGCACACCTACTCGGCGGTGATGTGCTGGGCCGCCTGCGACCGCCTGGCCCGTATCGCCCATCGCCTGGAGCTGACGCAGGCGCATGAGGCATGGCGGCGGCGCGCCGACGACATGCACGCGGTCATCTCGGAACGCGGCTGGAGCGAGCAGCGTGGCGCTTTCGTCGAAAGCTTCGGCGGCGACCGCCTGGACGCAAGCCTGCTGCTGCTGCACGAACTGGATTTCCTCGCCGCCGACGATCCGCGCTTCGTCGCGACCGTCGAGGCCATCGAGGGCGAACTGCGCCGCGGCGACCATATGTTCCGGTATGTCGGCGAGGACGATTTCGGCGCGCCGGAGAACGCGTTCAATATCTGTACCTTCTGGTACATCGACGCGCTCGCCGCGATCGGCCGGCGCGCGGAGGCGCGGCGGCTGTTCGAGAACATGCTGGCATCCACCACCCGACTGGGGCTCCTGTCCGAGGATATGGATCCGACGACCGGCGAACTCTGGGGCAACTTCCCGCAGACCTATTCCATGGTCGGGCTGATCAATTCGGCACTCGCGCTGAGCCGCCGCTGGGAGGATGCGTTTTGAGCCGTCTGGTCGTCGTCTCCAACCGGGTAACCGTGCCGAAATCGCGGCAGAAGCCGCAGGCGGGCGGCCTGGCAGTGGCATTGTCCGGCGCCCTGGCCGAGTACGGGGGGCTCTGGTTCGGATGGGACGGGCGCGTGGAAGAGACCCTGCCCGGCGCCCCCGAACGCACCGAAGTGGACGGCATCACCTACGCCACCACACCCCTGACGCCGTACGAGCACGACAATTATTACGCCGGTTACTCCAACAGCGTGCTCTGGCCACTGTGCCATTTCATGCTCGCGCGCATGGAGTATCACGGCGATTACCGGCGCAGTTACGAGGCGGTCAACGAACGCTTCGCCGCCGAACTCACGCCCCTGCTCGAGGGCGATGAACTGATCTGGGTGAACGACTATCACCTCGTGCCGCTCGCGCGCGCCCTGCGCGAGCGCGGTGTCGAGCGCCCGATCGGCTTTTTCCTGCATATCCCCTTCCCGAGCTACGGCCTGCTCAAGGCCATGCCGGGCTGGCGGGACTGGCTGCGCGCGTTGGCGACCTACGACCTGGTCGGTCTGCAGACGGCCGAGGACCGGCGCGCGCTGGAGACCTCGCTGGTGTATGGCCTGGGCGCGGAATGGGTCGAGGGCGGCGTTCGCCTCGACGGCCAGGTCATCCGCACGACCGCGCGCCCGGTCGGCGTGGATGTCGAAGAACTGGCGGCACTGGCGGCGGACTCCACCGGCAGCCGACGCGTGAACCGGCTGGTCGAGAGCCTGGGCGCCCGCGACCTGATCATCGGCGCCGAACGCCTCGACTATTCGAAAGGCCTGCCGCATCGATTCGACGCCTACGAACGGCTGCTGGAAGAGCAGCGCCGGCGGCGGGGCCGAACCGTCTTCATGCAGATCGCGAGCCCGTCGCGCGAGAACATCGGCGAGTACGAACTCCTGCGCGAGACGCTGGAGTCGCGCGCCGGCCATATCAACGGCCGCTTCGCGGATTTCGACTGGGTGCCGACGCGCTACATGAACAAGACCTTCGCCCGCGGCTCACTGCTCGGGTTCTTCCGGATCGCCCGGGTGGGGTTCGTCACGCCGCTGCGCGACGGCATGAATCTGGTGGCGAAGGAATTCGTGGCCGCCCAGGACCCCGAAGATCCCGGCGTGCTGGTGCTGTCCGAACTGGCGGGGGCGGCCGCCGAGCTGGAGGCCGCGGTCATCGTCAATCCCTACGACCGCGAGGGCATGGCCGCGGGGCTGGAGCAGGCCCTGTCGATGTCGCGGGCGGAGCGGATCGAACGCTGGCAGCAGATGATCGAGGTGCTCACCCGCAACAGTCTGACCGCCTGGCGCCGCAATTACCTGGCGGATCTGGAGTCCGCCGCGGCCGAGCGTGCGAACCCCGGCACGCCGACGGTTCATCGGTGACGCCTCTGCCGCAGCCGCGCCGCGCGGCGCTTCCCGGGTCGATGCCCGAGGACTGACGATCCCGGATCAGGTCAGATACCAGACCAGGCCGCCTCCCGCGAGCGCCGGGGCGAACACCACCGCGAGCCGTATCGCCATCCCGATGTGGCCCAGTAACGCGGCCAGCACGACCTTGACCGCCGTGTTGACCGCCGCCGCCAGCAGGATCGCACCCACCGCGGACTCCGGCGCCAGGTCGCCCCGGGCCATGCGCGCCATGGACAGCGTGATCGCGTCGACATCGGTCAACCCGGACAGGGCGGCGAGCACGAACACGCCCGTGTCACCGAACCACTGGCGGGCCGCCTCGGCCAGCAGCAACACGCCCACAAGCAGCGCCCCGAACTGCAGGGCCGGCGCGATCTCGAACGGGTTCTTCAGCTTGACCTCGGCACTCGCCACCGGCCCGGTACTCCGCCACCAGAGCAGGGCGGCGCCGATCAGCATCAACAGGGTGACCGCCGTCATCGCCGGTGCCAGCTCGCGCAGCAGACCCGGATTGACCACCGCCACCTCGAGCAGAATGCGCGGGAACATGGTGGCCGCGGCCACGGCGATACCGCTGGCGAGAATCGGCGCCAGCGAATGCTGCCGCCGCCCCATCCGGGCGAAACTCAGCGTGGTGGCGGTCGATGAAGTCAGGCCACCGAACAACCCTGTCAGGGGGATGCCGCGCCCCGGTCCGAGCAGCTTCATGGCGAAATAGCCGACGAAGGAGATCCCCGCGATCAATACGACCAGCCACCAGATCGCGTACGGATTCAGCACATCCCATGGCCCGAACCCGCGGTTGGGCAGGACCGGCAGCACCACCACCGAGATCAGGCCGAGCTTGAGTACCGCCGTCACCTCATCCCGGGACAGGCTTTCAAGCCAGCCGTGGAGCGTCGGTTTCAGGTTCAGCAGCAGCGCCGTCACCACCGCGCCCGCCGCGGCCGGCCCCATGTAACCGATGCCGGCCAGGCCACCGAGGGCGAATGCGAGCAGCGCGGCGACAAGACTGGTAATACTGCGATCCGGTTCGTCGCGCGCGCGGACACTCTGGAGGTGGACCAGCACCAGCACGACCGCGAGCGCGGCGAAACCGAACGCGAACAGGAGCACGCCGAGTTCCGCGGCCAGCAACGCGAGAATACCGCCGAGGAGGCCGAGCAGACCGAACGTACGCAGACCGGCGATACGCTCGCCCTCCGCCTCGCTGCGGTGTTTCCAGCCACGCTCCAGGCCGATCAGAAGGCCCAGCGCCAGGGCGACGCCCAGGCGCTCGAACTGAATCACCGTATCCATTGCCACTCCACGATCCGGGATCGCTCTCCAGACTGCACAATGACCGCCCATACCGGCCGGTTCAATACGGTCACGGTTTCATTGTGCCTCCCCAGACGAAGAAAGCCCCGCCAGGGGCGGGGCTTTCGTTCTTCGGTCGGCTGTGGGAGCCGGACGGCTTACATCATGCCGCCCATGCCTCCCATACCGCCCATGCCGCCCATGTCGGCGCCACCACCACCGTGCTGGTGGTCGTCGTCCTGCGGCGCATCGGCGATCATCGCCTCGGTCGTGATCATCACGCCCGCGATCGAGGTCGCGTTCTGCAGGGCAGTGCGCGTGACCTTGGTCGGGTCGATGATGCCGAGTTCGATCATGTCGCCGAACTCGCCGGTCGCGGCGTTGTAGCCGTAGTTGTCCTTCTTGCTGCGGACTTCGTTGAGGACAACCGAGGGCTCACCGCCCGAGTTGTAGACGATCTGGCGCAGCGGCTCCTCGAGCGAGCGACGGACGATACCGATGCCCATCTCCTGGTCATGGTTGTCGCCCTTGAGGCCCTCGATGCCACTGATGCAGCGCACGAGTGCGACGCCGCCGCCGGGCACCACGCCTTCCTCGACCGCGGCACGGGTGGCGTGCAGCGCGTCGTCGACGCGGTCCTTGCGCTCCTTCATCTCGGTCTCGGTGGCGGCACCGACCTTGATGACGGCCACGCCGCCGGCCAGCTTCGCCAGCCGTTCCTGCAGCTTCTCCTTGTCGTAGTCCGAGGTGGACTCCTCGATCTGCTGCTTGATCTGCTTGACGCGCGCGTCGATGTCGGCCTTCTGGCCGCCGCCGCTGACGAGCGTGGTGCTGTCCTTGTCGATGGTGGCCCGGCCCGCGGTGCCCAGGTGCTCGGTGGTGGCATTCTCGAGCTTCATGCCGACCTCTTCCGAGATCACCTGACCGCCGGTCAGTACGGCCAGATCCTGCAGCATGGCCTTGCGGCGATCACCGAATCCGGGCGCCTTCACGGCACAGACCTTCACGATGCCGCGGATGTTGTTCACGACCAGGGTCGCCAGGGCCTCGCCCTCGACTTCCTCGGACACGATCAGCAGCGGCCGGCTCTCCTTCGAGGCGGCTTCCAGCACCGGCAGGAGATCGCGGATGTTCGAGATCTTCTTGTCGTGGATGAGGATGTAGGGGTTGTCGAGCTCGGCCTGCATGCTCTCGTTGTTGGTCACGAAGTACGGGCTCTGATAGCCGCGGTCGAACTCCATGCCCTCGACCACGTCGAGCTCGTTCTCGAGACCGGAGCCTTCCTCGACCGTGATGACGCCTTCCTGACCGACCTTTTCCATCGCGTTGGCGATGAGCTCACCGACGTCGTGGTCGGAGTTCGCCGAGATCGAACCGACCTGGGCGATCGACTTGGAGTCGTTGCAGGGCTTGGACAGGCCCGCCAGGTGCTCGACGGCCGCCTTCGCGGCGCGATCCATACCGCGCTTGAGGTCCATCGGGTTCATGCCGGCCGTGACCGACTTCATGCCCTCGCGGACCATGGACTGGGCGAGCACGGTCGCGGTGGTCGTGCCGTCACCGGCCTCATCGGAGGTCTGGGAGGAGACCTCTTTGACCATCTGCGCGCCCATGTTCTCGAACTTGTCTTCGAGTTCGATTTCCTTGGCGACGGTCACGCCGTCCTTGGTGCTGTTGGGCGCACCGAAGGACTTGTCGATGACCACGTTGCGGCCGCGCGGGCCGAGCGTGACCTTGACGGCGTTCGCCAGGGTATCGACGCCGCGCTGCATGCGCTGGCGCGCGTCGTTGCTGAAGCGTACTTCTTTCGCTGCCATGTTTCGTACCCTCTACTGGAGTTTTCTGTTCCTGAGTCGCGTCGAATCGGTGTTGCCGGCTCAGCCTTCGAGCACGGCGACGACGTCGTCTTCGCGCATGACGAGGTAGTCCTCGTCGTCGATCTTGATTTCGGTCCCGGCAAACTTGCCGAACAGCACCTTGTCCCCGGTCTTGACTTCGGGGGTGCGGACACCGCCGTCGTCAGTGGGCTTGCCCTTGCCGACGGCAACGACCTCGCCCCGCTGCGGCTTTTCGGCCGCCGTGTCGGGGATCACGATGCCGCCCGCGGTCGTGCGCTCCTCTTCCAGGCGCTTGATGACGACGCGATCGTGCAACGGACGGATATTCATGGACGCCTTCTCCTTTCTGATAACGGCTTTTGAATCAAGTGCCTACGGTAATTGTTAGCACTCGTTAGAGGCGAGTGCCAATGATAGGCGCAAATCAGCGGATTTCAAGAGCCTCCGCTCGGGCCAGTAAACGGTTCAGTCGCGGCGATGGAATTCGCCTTCGATGGAGCCGCGCGGGCCGCCCGAACCGCCGGGGCCATCCGGTCCACCGGGGCCGCCGGGGCCCGCGCTGGTATAGCGCACCTGCATGCGGCGCAGCGCGGCGGCGATCAGCGCGCGGCGGGTCCACGGGATCAGGCAGAGGAAGCCGGCGACGTCGGTCACGAAACCAGGCGTGAGCAGCAGCGCACCGCCCATGGCGAGCGCGACGCCCTCGAACATCTCCATCGCGGGGATCTGCCCCTGATCCATGTTGCGCTGGGCGCGGCGCAGGGTCTGGAAGCCCTGCCAGCGGAGCAGGCCGCCACCGAGAATGGCCGTCCCCACGCAGGCGAGCACGGTCGGCAGGGCGCCGATGATGCCGCCGATCTCGATCAGCACGTAGATCTCGACCAGCGGGACGACAATAAAAATCAGCAGGAGTGCCGGCACGGCGCCCTCCATCGTTATGCGATGCAGCGGACATGGAGGCGGGCGGTCACGGTTTCAACCCGGCACGGACATTTCGACCGGATGCGCATGCTTGCCACGACGACCGCCCGTTGCAGCTGTTCCCGTGGCCCTGCCCGATCGCATTGAGCAGGGTATCGGCGGGGCCGCTCATCGCGACCGCCGGACTCCGCTCCACATCGGGCTACGAACTGCGGCCGGGTTGCCTCGCGTGCGACAACCCGCGACGGTCGAGCGTAGCCAGCTCGCGATCGGACGCGGCAGCGACTCGCACGCGGGATGAACGCACAGTAAGTACAGCCCACCACCCCGCGCCTGTTAGAATCACGCGGCTACAGCGTGCGGAAATCCCACCGATGAGCGACAACGGACAACTGATCGTTTTCTCGACGGTCGATGGACCCGAGGCCGCGCGGCGCCTCGCCGACAGCGTCGTCGGCGCCGGGCTCGCCGCGTGCGTCAATATCCTGCCGGCGGTGACGTCGGTATTCCGCTGGGAGCCCGATGCCGAAGATCCCGGGGAAGCGGGCGTGCAGGCCGAAACGGAGGTCATGCTCCTGATCAAGACCTCCGCCTCGGCCTATCCGGCGCTCGAGCGCCACCTGCAGGCCGAGCATCCGTATGAACTGCCGGAGATCGTCGCGGTCCCACTGACGCGGGGCCTGCCCGCATTCCTGCAATGGATCGAGGGGAGTACCACGCCATCTTCCTGAACCGACTCCTCGCGACCATCGCGCTGCTCGCCGGCCTCGCGTTCGCGCCCGCCGGCGCGGAAACACTCGGGGACAGCGTCGGCAACGCCGGCCAGGCGAATCTGTTGCCGGCGGACGAGGCGTTTGTCCTGGGCGCCGAGCGCCAGGCGGATGCCACCATCGTGCTGCACTGGACGATCGCCGAGGACTATTACCTCTACCGCGATCGCAGCGAGTTCCGCCTGGTCGATGGCGGTGACGCCGAGCTCGGTGAACCCCGGTTCTCGCCGTCGGATACGAAACAGGATCCGTTCTTCGGCGAGGTCGAGGTCTTTCACGACGAGGGCTCCGTCCGCCTGCCCCTGAATGGAGAACCGCCACCCGGCGCGCGCCTGGAAGTGACGTACCAGGGGTGCAACGACCCGGTCGGCGTCTGCTACCCGCCGATCGAGAAGAGTATCGACCTGGGCTCGATCGAGCCGGCCTCCGCAGCGGCGGCCCGCACCGATTCGGCGAACCGCTCCGAGCAGGGCGAAATCGCCGCGGCCCTCGCCGACCGCGGCCTGTGGCTGACCGTACTCGTCTTTATCGGGTTCGGCCTGCTGCTCACGCTGACGCCCTGCGTATTGCCGATGGTTCCGATCCTCGCCGGCGTGATCGCCGGCGATCCGCACGGCGGGCGGGCGCACCGCGGCGCGGGGCTCGCGACCGTGTTCGTCCTGACCATGGCACTCACGTACGCGGCCGTCGGGGTCGTCGTCGGCCTCACCGGCGCCTCGATCCAGGCGTGGTTCCAGCAGGCCTGGGTGCTGGGCGTATTCGCCGGCCTGTTCGTGCTGCTGGCGCTGGCGATGTTCGGGCTGTTCGACCTGCAGTTGCCCGGCCATCTGCGCAACGCGGTGGAGAACCGCACGCGCCGGCTCGGGGGCTCCTTCGGCGGCGCGGCGGCGCTCGGCGTGATCTCGGCGATCGTCGTCAGCCCCTGCGTGACGCCACCGCTGATCGGCGCACTCATCTATATCGCGGACACCGGGGATCCGCTCACGGGCGGCTTCGCCCTGTTCGCCCTCGGCATCGGCATGGGCCTGCCGCTGATCGCCGCGGCCGGGTTCGCCGGCCACCTGCTGCCGCGCGCCGGCCCGTGGATGAACCGCGTCCGCGCCGCCTTCGGCGTGCTCCTGCTGGGTGTGGCGATCTGGCTGCTGCAGCGGGTCGTCCCGGTGCCGGTCTCGATGACGCTGTGGGCGGTCCTGCTGATCGTGGTCGGTGTCCAGCTCGGGGCGCTGGCGAGCGCTTCGACCGGCTGGGCGCGCCTGTGGAAGGGGATCGGCCTGGTCGCCGTACTCTACGGCTCGATCCTGCTGGTCGGCGCGACGGCGGGCGGTCAGAGCCTGCTCCAGCCTTTGCGGGGCGTGATCGGCGGCGGCCCCGCGACACAACAGGCCGTGGAATTCGAGCCCGTCGAGGACGCCGCGGACCTGCGCCGGAAACTCGCCGCGGCGCAGCGCGAGGGCCGCCCGGTCATGCTCGACGTCTACGCCGACTGGTGCGTGTCCTGCAAGGAACTGGAGGCGTTCACGTTCCCCGATCCGCGCGTGCAGGCCGCGCTCGAGGGCGCGGTCCTGCTGCGCGCCGACGTGACGCCGAACGACGCGGGCGACAAGGCCCTGCTGCAGCGCTTTGACCTCTACGGCCCGCCGGCGGTCCTGTTCTTCGGGACCGACGGCGTCGAGCGCCGCGGCTACCGGGTCGTCGGTTACAAAGGGGCGGCGGAATTCGCCGAGCATACCCGCCAGGCGTTCGGCCGCACGGAGGCGCCCTCTTGAACAGTCGACTCTGGATCATCGTCGTGGCCGCCGGCGCACTGGGTCTGGGCGCGGGCGCGGCGGTGCGGCACTGGCTGCCAGCCCCGGCAGGCGAAACCGCCGAAGCAACGGCCGAGCTGGAGCCCACGAGTAGCGGGCAGGATGAGACGGCCGACGTCATCGACTCGCGGCGCCCGGATTTCACCCTGCCGGACCGCGAAGGCGATACCCGCTCGATCGGCGATTTCAGCGACCGTGTCGTCCTGCTGAACTTCTGGGCGACGTGGTGCCCACCGTGCCTCGAAGAGATCCCGGCCCTGGACGCGCTCCATCGGGAACTCGGCGACGAGGGCCTGAGCGTGGTGGGGGTCGCGCTGGAGGATGCCGAGCCGGTCCAGGCATTCGCGAATGAACACGATGTGGGCTACCCGTTGCTCGTCGGCGGGCGCGAGGCCTTCGATATCGCGGCCGAGTACGGCAACGCCCGCGGCACGCTTCCCTACAGCGTGGTGATCGACCGCACCGGGACGATCCGCGCCACCCACCAGGGCGCGCTGACCCGCGAAGAGGCACGCGAACTGGTCGCCCCCTGGCTGTAGAGTCCGACGCCCAAGTATCAGCCAATCGTCGACCATCTTCGGAAAACGCGCAGAGAAAACGCACGATCTGGACACCACGCGGCACATCGGTCAAACTTGCGCCCCATGTCGCACAGGGCACATGACGGTATGGCCGACATACTCGTACTGCACGGTCCCAACCTGAACCTGCTCGGCAGCCGGGAACCCGATCAGTACGGCCATACGACGCTCGCGACGATCGATCAGCGGCTCACCGAGCGCGCCCGCTCGGCGGGACGCAGCCTCGACGCGTTCCAGTCGAACGCGGAGCACGCGCTCATCGAGCGGGTGCACGCCGCGCGCGAGGAAGGCGTTGCCTGGGCGATCTGCAACCCGGCGGCGCTGACCCATACGAGTGTCGGCCTCCGCGACGCGCTGCTCGCGACGGCGATCCCGTTCATCGAGGTGCATCTCTCGAACGTGCACGCGCGCGAGCCGTTCCGCCGGCATTCGTATTTCTCCGACGTGGCGACCGGGGTCATTTCCGGCCTCGGCGCGCGCGGCTATGAACTCGCCCTGGAGGCGATTCTCGACCGCTTCGACAACTGACACGGCCGGCACGAACCGGCCCCCACACGAGACACCACGGACCCGGATCACACGATGGATATCCGAAAAGTCAAAAAACTGATCGAGCTGCTCGAGGAATCGGGCATCGCCGAACTCGAGATCCAGGAGGGCGAGGAGTCGGTTCGCATCTCCCGCTACGGCAGCCAGGCGCCGGCGCCCGCACCGGCCGCGCCCGCCGCCCAGGCACCGGCCGCGCCACCGGCGGCCGCGCCCGCACCGGCTGCGGAAACCGGCGGCGACGAGGCCGGCGGCGGACTGCCATCGGGCCATGTGGTCGAATCGCCGATGGTCGGCACGTTCTACACTGCCTCCTCACCCTCTTCGCCGCCGTTCGTCGAGGTGGGCCAGAGCGTCAAGGCCGGTGAGACGATCTGTATCATCGAGGCGATGAAGATCCTCAACCAGATCGAGGCCGACGTGAGCGGCACGGTCAAGGCCATCCTCGTCGAGAACGGTTCGCCGGTCGAATTCGGCGAGCCCCTGATGATCATCGAGTAACCCTGAGCCATGATCGACAAGGTCGTTATCGCCAACCGCGGCGAGATCGCGCTCCGCATCCTCCGGGCCTGCCGCGAACTCGACATCCGCACGGTCGCCGTGCATTCCAGCGCGGACCGTGATCTCAAGCACGTCCGTCTCGCCGACGAGACGGTCTGCATCGGCCCGCCCAGTTCGACCGAGAGCTACCTCAACGTGCCGGCGATCATCGCCGCCGCCGAGGTCACCGACGCCGTGGCGATCCATCCGGGTTACGGCTTCCTCTCGGAGAACGCCGATTTCGCCGAGCGCGTGGAATCGAGCGGGTTCATTTTCATCGGCCCGAACGCCGGCGTGATCCGCACGATGGGCGACAAGGTCGCCGCGATCCGCGAGATGCAGACCGCCGGCGTGCCCTGCGTACCGGGCTCGGATGGCCCGCTGCCGGAAGACCCCGACGAGTGCACCCGGATCGCCCGCTCGATCGGCTATCCGGTCATGATCAAGGCCTCGGGCGGCGGCGGCGGTCGCGGGATGCGGGTCGTCCACAGCGAGGCGGCGCTGCACAACGCGATCCAGATGACGCGCACGGAGGCCGGCAACGCCTTCGGCAACCCCGCGGTCTACATGGAGAAATACCTCTCCAACCCGCGCCACGTGGAATTCCAGGTACTGGCCGACAGCCACGGCAATGCGATCCACCTCGGCGAGCGCGACTGCTCCATGCAGCGCCGCCACCAGAAGGTGGTCGAGGAGGCGCCGGCGCCCGGGATCACGGAGAAACAGCGCCAGAAGATCGGCAAGCGCTGCGCCGAGGCCTGCCAGAAAATCGGCTACCAGGGCGCGGGCACGTTCGAGTTCCTGTACGAGAACGGCGAGTTCTTCTTCATCGAGATGAACACGCGCGTCCAGGTCGAGCATCCGGTGACGGAGATGATCACCGGCATCGACATCGTCAAGGAACAGCTGCGGATCGCGGCCGGCGAGCCCCTTTCCGTCAGTCAGAAGGAAGTGCATATCCAGGGGCACGCGATCGAGTGCCGCATCAACGCGGAGGATCCCGCCACGTTCGCGCCCTCGCCGGGCACGATCACGCTCTACCACGCGCCGGGCGGCCCCGGGGTGCGGGTCGATTCGCACGTCTACAGCGGCTATAAGGTCCCGCCCTATTACGACTCGATGATCGGCAAGCTGATCTGCCACAGCGACGACCGCGATGCGGCGATCGCGCGCATGGCCGGCGCCCTGTCCGAGATCGCGGTCGAAGGGATCAAGACCAACACGCCGCTGCACCGCGACATCATGGCCGATGCCGCCTTCCGCCAGGGCGGAACGGATATCCACTATCTCGAGAAGAAGCTCGGTCTCTGATCCGATGCGGCCTCCTGCTCCCATGGCGCACAGCGCGGACGGCCACTGACGCGATGACGTGGCTCCAGGTGAAGGTCGACACCGCGCCGGACCGGGCCGGTGCCGTCGAGGAGGCGCTGACGGAGGCCGGCGCCCTGTCGGTGACGCTCGAGGACGCGGGTGATATGCCGCTGCTCGAACCGGCCCCCGGCGAGATGCCCCTGTGGCACGCGACCCGGGTCATCGCCCTGTTCAGCGATACCATCGACCGCGACAGCGTCACGGACAGCCTCGCGCTCAGCGCCGACGGCGGTGAGCTCAACCCCGTGTTCGAGACACTGCCCGACCGCGAGTGGAGCCGGGTCTGGATGGACGACTGGCAGCCGCTGCGCTTCGGGCGCCGGCTCTGGGTCGCCCCGCTGGAGGCGGAACTGGACGAACCCGGGGCGGTCGTCCTGCGCCTCGACCCGGGGCTCGCCTTTGGCACGGGAACACACGCCACGACGGCCCTCTGTCTGGAATGGCTCGACGCCCTCGATCCGTCCGGCACGACCGTGCTCGATTACGGCTGCGGGTCCGGCATCCTCGCGATCGCGGCCCTGAAGCTCGGCGCCGCGCGGGCGCATGGGGTCGATATCGACCCCCAGGCGCTGGAGGCGACCGCCTCGAACGCCGAAACGAACGGTGTGGGCGACCGGATCACGACCTCACAGCCCGACGATCCGATGGGGGGCCCGTACGATATCGTCGTGGCCAATATCCTCGCCGGACCGTTGATGCAGTCGGCGGCCGCGATTGCCGATATGCAGGAACCGGGAGGGCGGATCGCCCTGGCCGGCGTGCTCGCCGAACAGGCGGAGGACGTCATCGCCGCCTATGAGCGCTGGTACCATCTCGAAATCGGCGGCGAACGCGAGGAATGGGTCCGGATCGAGGGCTCGCGCCGGAGCGGCCGCTGACGCACCCGGCGGGATCGACGCCGCCATCGGAACAACCGGGAATCGCATGAACACCCAGTGCCCCCACTGCCGAACCGTTTTCCGGATCGCCGCGGACGTACTCGACGAAGCCGGCGGGCGGGTCCGCTGCGGGCAGTGCGGCCGGGCGTTCGACGCGCGCAGTCGCCTGCAGAAGGAACTCCCGTTCGATGCGTCCGCGACGGTGGACCAGCCCGCGGGCGGTGACCACGGCACGCGGACCCCGGACGGGGCGCAGCCCCCGCACCAGCCGCGGCTGCAGCTGGAGCAGCCCCGGCGCTCGCCCGTGTCGGGCATTCTGATGTCGGACCTCGAGGGCGAACCCGAGCGGCACACGCGCGGACGGCCGAGCCGGTGGTCACTGGCGGGCTGGTCCGCGGTCAACACCCTGTTGCTGGTCGCGCTCTGCGCGCA
Source organism: Halofilum sp. (in: g-proteobacteria) (assembly GCA_034520925.1). GTDB lineage: Bacteria > Pseudomonadota > Gammaproteobacteria > XJ16 > Halofilaceae > Halofilum. The sequence goes on from JAXHNC010000012.1 coordinate 66,096, forward strand.
ATTGCTGTTCGTCCAGCGCGAGGCCTTCGCGCAGAATCCGTCCATGCGTCCGCTGATCGTGGACATGTGCGCGTACGTCGGCTGCAGCATTGCCCCGCGGCGGGCGGTCGAGCAGATCGAACTCGTGCGCCGCAATGTCTATGCGCATCCGAACGTCGAGAATGCGCTCATCATCGATGCCCGCTTCGTGAACAACGCCCGGTTCTCCCAGCCCTACCCGACGCTCACGGTCAGCCTCGGCGACCTCCGGGGCGACCCGATCATCCGTCGCAATTTCGAGCCGCGCGAATATCGGCCGGAACTGGACCCGAATGCCCGCATGGCCCCCGGGTCACCGGTGCGGATCACGCTCGAGGTCCGCGACCCGGGGCGCGAGGCGCGTACGTTCGAGCTGGATTTTTCGTGATTCCGGTCACAACAGCCGGGCACCACGCCTTTTGGATTGCCGGCCTGCGGCGTATGATGCGCCGCCCGGCGCAGGTGCCTGTGCGGGAAACCATGTACCTGCTGCACGCGCCACGGCGGCGGATTTCCGGGACGGACTCCCGGGTGACCGGCCAGCGGCCGATCCCGTGCTACAATCCGACGCCTGCCGGCGGCGTCATGTGCGGATCCCCGGCTCGGGGTTCCGCGTAATCGCGCCACCCCGTTATCGTTGCGGCGGCCCGGCTTCCCGCATACCGTGTAGCGGGTCGACCGCGCCCCGGAAGAACGATCCGGCACGACAGACGGGGTCGGCATCCAAGAACAATTCGCAGAGATCGACCGAATCCGTTCGACTGCGAACGGGTCCCTTCGGATCGGCGTGAGGGCGGAACGGGACGTGGCACAACAGGGCGATCGCGTGGATCCCGGCACGGGAGCGGTGGAGCCGCCCGTGGCCGATGGCGTGTCATCGCTCGTGCCGACGTGGACACCCACCCCCGCAGCGGCCGGAGACCCGAGCACCAGGAAGGCTTGCCGCATGAACCGCAACCGGCTGAACGGCTGCGGCGGCCCGGCCGCAACGCCACTCAAGCGCTGCGTGTCCGAGGAGCTCGCCCGCTATTTCGACGCGCTGGAGGGCGAACAGCCCTGCGATCTCCACAAGATGGTGATCGGCGAGACCGAGCAGGCACTCCTGCAGTTCGTACTCGAACATACCGACGGCAACCAGAGCCGCGCCGCCCAGTTGCTGGGCCTCAACCGCGGCACGCTGCGCAAGAAACTGAATTACTACGGGATTGATCGATAGCATGGGTCGTCCGGTACCGCCGGTACCGTGGCAACAGTCCCGCGCCCCACACGGCGCGAGCGATCCGGACGTACCTGCGGTATCGCGCGGCCCGGCAGTTCAGGCGGACGGGAGACGTCCCGTCACCGCGGCGACTTCGACGTTCCGGCGCGCCATCCGCGGGCGCCACCACCCGATCCGGACCAACTCGAAATGAACGAATCCAACGTGACGCCGGTGCGGCGCGCACTGCTCAGTGTTTCCGACAAGACGGGTCTCGAGGACTTCGCGCGAGCGCTCGCCGACGCCGGCGTGGAGCTGCTGTCGACCGGCGGCACGGCGCGCGCGCTGCGCGCGGCCGGACTCACCGTGACGGAAGTCTCGGATCACACCGGCTTTCCCGAGATCATGGGCGGGCGCGTGAAAACGCTGCACCCGCGCATCCATGGCGGCATCCTCGGCCGTCGCGACGAAGACGGCTCCGCGATGGCGGAACACGGCATCGATCCGATCGATCTCGTGGTCGTCAATCTCTACCCGTTCCGCGAGACCGTGGCGCGCCCGGATGTCACGCGCGCGGACGCGATCGAGAACATCGATATCGGCGGACCGGCCATGGTCCGCGCCGCGGCCAAGAACCAGGCCGATGTCGGGGTCGTGACCGATCCCGATGATTACGCGCCGGTCGCGGCGGCCATCGCGGCCGGCGGGCTCGACGCGGCGACCCGACGGCGTCTGGCCACCAGGGCCTTCCGGCATACGGCGGCCTACGATGGGGCGATCGCCGCGTGGCTGACCGAGCAGGAAACGGATGCCGGCGAACGGCGATGACGCCCTGCCGGAGCGGCTCGAAACGGGCTTTGATCGGGTGCTCGCGCTGCGCTACGGGGAAAACCCGCACCAGCGCGCCGCGTTCTATGCCGCCCCGGATGCGCCGGCGAACACGGTCACCCGCGCCCGCGTACGCCAGGGCAAGGCCCTGTCGTTCAACAACATCGCCGACGCCGACACCGCGCTCGAGTGCGTCAAGCAGTTCGACGAACCCGCCTGCGTGATCGTCAAGCACGCGAACCCCTGCGGCGTCGCGATCGGTGCCGACGCCGCGGCCGCGTACGAGGGCGCCTGTGCCACCGACCCGGTCTCGGCCTTCGGCGGCATCATCGCCTTCAATCGCCCGCTGGATGCGGCGCTCGCGCAGACCCTGATCGAGCGGCAGTTCATCGAGGTCCTGCTGGCGCCCAGCGTGGACGCCGACGCCCTGGAAGTGCTCGCCGCGAAACCGAACGTACGCGTGCTGGAGACCGGTGCGCTCGAGGGCATGGCCGGCGGTCTGGATTACCGCGGCGTCGCCGGCGGCCTGCTGGTGCAGGAACGCGATACCCTGCTGATGGCGGACGACGGCCTCCGCGCCGCCACCCGGACCGGTCCCGATGCGGCCACCGAGCGCGACCTGCTGTTCGCGTGGCAGGTCTGCAAGTCGGTCAAGTCGAACGCGATCGTGTATGCCCGTGACGGGGCCACCGTCGGCGTCGGCGCCGGCCAGATGAGCCGGGTCAATTCCGCGCGCATCGCGATCGACAAGGCCGCGGATGCCGGCATCCCCACGGCCGGTTCGGTGATCGCCTCGGACGCGTTCATCCCGTTCCGCGATGTGCTCGATGTCGCGGCCGGCGCGGGCGTCAAGGCCGTCATCCAGCCGGGCGGTTCGATGCGCGACGACGAGGTGATCGCCGCCGCCGAGGAACTCGGTATCATCATGGTCTTCACCGGCATGCGCCACTTCCGCCATTGATGACCGCAACCGAAGGCCAACGCCCCATGTCCCTGCGATGGATCCTGCCCGCGATCGGAGTACTCATCATCATGACCAGCCCGACCCACGCAGCCGGCGATAACGCCTGCACCGAAGGTACCGTGCCCGCCACGATCGAGACCGACCGCGGCAACATCCGGATCGCACTCGATCGCGAGGAGGCACCGGCGACGGTGGCCAATTTCGTGCGCTACGCGCGCGACGGTTTCTATGCCGACACGGTCTTCCATCGGGTGATCCCGGGTTTCATGATCCAGGGCGGCGGCCTGACCGCGGATATGGAGCGCAAATCGACGCGCGCCCCGATCACCAACGAATCCGACAACGGGCTCTCGAACGCCCGCGGTACGCTGGCGATGGCCCGCACCAGCGACCCGGACAGCGCGACCTCCCAGTTCTTCATCAACCTGACCGACAACGCGCGGCTCGATGGTCAGAAAGGCCAGCCCGGTTACACCGTATTTGCCCGCGTTACCGAAGGCATGGACGTGGTCGACCGGATCGCCGCGGTGGAAACGACCCGCCGTGGCGGCCACCGGGACGTACCGCGGGAGACGATCCGGATCGAAGCCGTGACCATCGATGATTGCGGAGAGGAGGCGAAGGACGGGGGCAAACCATGAAGGTGCTCGTGATCGGTGGCGGCGGCCGTGAACATGCACTGGCGTGGAAACTGGCCCGGTCGGAACGCAGCGAGCGGGTGTTCGTGGCCCCCGGCAACGCCGGCACCGCCGCGGAGACCGGCGTCGAGAATGTCGCGATCGCCGCCGACGACCTCGACGCCCTGGTCGATTTCGCCCGCGATCGCGCCATCGACCTGACCGTTGTCGGCCCCGAGGCCCCGCTGGTCGCCGGCATCGTCGATCGATTCCACGCGCTGGCCCTGCCCATCGTCGGACCGACCGCGGCCGCGGCCGAACTCGAGGGCTCCAAGGCCTTCGCCAAAGACTTCCTCGCGCGCCATGCCATACCGACCGCGGAGTACCGGACCTTCGAGTCGATCGACCCCGCCCTCGCCTGGATCCGCGAGCGCGGCGCGCCTCTGGTCGTCAAGGCCGACGGTCTCGCCGCGGGCAAGGGCGTGATCATCGCCCGCGATACGGACACCGCCGAGACGGCCGTCCGCGATATCCTCGGTGGCGCCTTCGGGGGCGCCGGCGCACGCGTGGTGGTCGAGGATTTCCTCGAGGGCGAGGAGGCGAGCTTCATCTGCCTCGTCGATGGACGCACGATCGTCCCTCTGGCCTCCTCGCAGGACCACAAGACCCGTGACGACGGCGACACCGGACCGAATACCGGCGGCATGGGCGCCTACTCCCCGGCCCCGGTGGTCACGGATGCCGTCCACGAGCGGATCATGCGCGAGATCGTCGGCCCCACGGTCACGGGCATGGCGGCGGAAGGCCGGCCGGTCAACGGATTCCTGTACGCCGGCCTGATGATCGGCCCGGACGGCGCGCCACGCGTGCTCGAGTTCAACGTGCGCGGCGGCGACCCCGAGACCCAGCCGATCCTGATGCGCCTCACCAGCGACGCGGTCGACCTGTTCGAGGCCACGGCCAAAGGCCGGCTGGGATCGATCGAACCGCGCTGGGATAAACGCGCGGCCCTCGGCATCGTCATGGCGGCCGGAGGTTATCCGGAGAGTTACCGCAAGGGGGACGTCATCACGGGCCTCGATGGGGTCGAGGACGATGACGTGAAGGTCTTCCACGCCGGCACGAGCCGCGACGGCGACGAAGTCCGTACGGCGGGCGGCCGCGTGCTCTGCGTCACGGCGCTGGGGCGCGACGTAGTGGCCGCACGGAAACGCGCCTACACCGCAGTGGCCGGCATCGACTGGCCCGACGTCCATTACCGGCACGACATCGGTAACCGCGCGGACGACCGCTGAGGCGGGTGCCCGGGGTACCGCACTCCCCGCTCAACCCAACCTACGGTTGCCGGGACGTCGCGCGCTCGACCACGCTCTCCTGCATCGAATCGACTTCCGCATCCGGACGGGCGACGAGATCCGCGACCGTCATCGATCCCAGCGCCTGTTCCAGCGCCGCGTTGACCGCCGCCATCGCGCGCGCCTCGGGCACGTCCTCACTGCCCAGGACATGATCCAGCGTGCCACGTGTGCGCGCGACTTCGACGACACGCCGTGCGGAGGTCCGCTCGGGCGGTGTCGCCGGTAGCCAGCCTTCCTGCTCCTCTCCGCTGGGAGCGAGCAGGCCGTCATCGGCCAGCGCCTCCAGCATCGCGTCGACGGCGTCTCCCGGGATGGCGAGACGCCGCGCCAGGCCGTCGCGTGTCGGGGCGGCCTCACCGGCATACCAGGCCGTGACAACGCAGCGCATCAGGCCCAGTGCCAGGCGCTCCGTCTGGACGCCGGAGAGACGGATCCCGCCACGGGCCCCGGCCAACAGCTGTTCGGGATGCTGGCGATAAAACGCGACCGACGAACCGGTCAGCAGGATCAGCCACGACACCTGCAGCCAGATCATGAAAAGCAGGAGAATGGCGAAGCCCGAATAGATCGCCGTGTAATTGGTCGATGTGGCGACGAACGCCGCGAACAGACGACCCAGGCTCTCCCACGCCACGCCCGCGACGACGCCACCGAACAGCGCCGGCCCCAGGCGCACGCGCGTGTTCGGCACCAGCATGTAGAGGAAGGTGAACGCCGCGATCACGAGCAGGTACGGCACCAGCCGCCCGGCCAGCTGCAGCACCGAGCCGAACGGTTCGATGGCCACCAGCGCCTGGACCGCGGAATTGCTGCTCAGTGTCGCCGTGATCCCCATGGCCGTGAACACCAGCACCGGCCCGATGACGATGACACTGAAATAATCCGAGAAACGCCGTACGAGCGTGCGTCGACGGCTGACATTCCAGGTGTAGTTGAACGCCTCCTCGACTTTCTGCACCAGCGACACGGCCGTATACAGCAGCAGGCCGATACCGACCGCGCCGAGAACACCCACCTCGATGTTGTCCACGAAACCGACGATACGCGCCGTGATCTCATCGGCACGGGGGCCGAGCGCCGCGAGGAATCCCTGCAGCAGCGGCTCGATCCGGTTATGTACGCCGAAGCCCTTGAGCACGGAGAAGCTCACGGCGATCAGCGGCACCAGCGCCAGCAGGGTCGTGAACACCAGGCTCATGGAGCGCAGCGCGAGCGCGCCGGAGGCAAACTCGCGGGCGATCGCATGGCCAAGCCGGAGAATCAGTACGAGTTCGCGGCGCCAGCGTGGCTCGCCCGCGAGGGGGATCTGCCAGACGAAGTGATCGAAACGGGATCGGAGCCGGTCAAGCGCATCGTGCATGGCGCCCTCCGTCAGGGTTACACGGTCCGTGTCAGACGGCGACCACGGTCCACCACCTTGAACCCAGTGTAGCCCGTCAGCGCTTCATCAGTTCGAAGAATTCCTCGTTCGTCTTCGTCTGCTGCATGCGTCCGATCAGGAATTCGATCGCCTCGAAATCATCCATCGAGTGCAGGAATTTGTGCAGAATCCAGGTCTTCTGCAGCTCCTCCTGCGACATCAGCAGTTCTTCGCGCCGGGTACCCGAACGGTTGATGTTGATGGCCGGATAGATCCGCTTGTCGGCGATCTTGCGATCGAGGTGGAGCTCCATGTTGCCGGTGCCCTTGAACTCCTCGTAGATCACTTCGTCCATCTTCGAACCGGTGTCGATCAGCGCCGTCGCGAGGATCGTCAGGCTCCCGCCTTCCTCGATGTTGCGGGCCGCACCGAAAAAGCGCTTCGGGCGGTGCAGCGCGTTGGCGTCGACACCGCCGGTCAATACCTTGCCGGAGGACGGGACGACGGTGTTGTACGCCCGCGCCAGACGGGTGATCGAGTCGAGCAGGATCACCACGTCATTCTTGTGTTCGACCAGGCGTTTGGCCTTCTCGATGACCATTTCGGCCACCTGGACGTGCCGGCTCGCCGGCTCGTCGAAGGTCGACGATACGACCTCGCCCTGGACCATCCGGTCCATCTCCGTCACCTCTTCGGGACGCTCGTCGATGAGCAGCACGATGAGGTAGCACTCGGGGTTATTGGCGGCGATGCTCTGGGCGATGTTCTGCAGCATCATCGTCTTGCCGGCCTTGGGCGGCGAGACGATCAGCCCGCGCTGCCCCTTGCCGATGGGCGAGACGATATCGATGACGCGGGCGGTGATGTCCTCGGTCGAGCCGTTGCCGCGCTCCATCATGAAGCGCGAGGTCGCGTGCAGCGGGGTCAGGTTCTCGAACAGGACCTTGTTCTTGGCCGCCTCCGGTGGGCCGAAGTTGATCTCGTCCACCTTGAGCATGGCGAAATAGCGTTCGCCGTCCTTGGGTGGGCGGATCTTGCCGGCGATGGTGTCGCCGGTGCGCAGATTGAAGCGCCGGATCTGGCTGGGCGAGACGTAGATATCGTCCGGGCCGGCGAGATAGGAACTGTCAGCCGAGCGGAGAAAGCCGAAACCGTCCTGCAGGATCTCGAGGATCCCGCCCCCGTAGATATGTTCGTTCTTCTTGGCCCTCGCCTTGAGAATCGCGAAGATGACGTCCTGTTTGCGCGAGCGCGCGACGTTTTCAATGCCCATTTCCTGGGCGAGCTCAATCAGTTCCGTCGCGGGTTTCGACTTGAGTTCGGTCAGGTTCATCGGTCAGGGGTTACCCGGGGTTGTAGGGATACGCATCGCATATACGCACGCCACGGATGCGGCTGTGGGCGCACGTTCGCTGGCAGAAAGGATTTCGGAGAGACTTCGCTACGGGGAAAACGGAAACCGAAGTCTTATTGATTCGACGTTAGCACGGTTTCCACGGGTCGTCTACCCGCCGTCCGAATGCGCCCGCGGCGGCCCATCGGCGGGGCCACCACCGGCGTTCGGCGGTCACCGGGCGATCAGACGTTGCTGTCGATGAACGCCGTCAACTGGGACTTCGACACCGCGCCGACCTTGGTGGCCTCGACGTTGCCGTCCTTGAACAGCATGAGCGTCGGGATCCCCCGGATACCGTAGCGCGGCGGCGTGTCCGGATTCTCGTCGATATTCAGCTGGGCCACCCGCAGGCGATCGGAATAATCGTTCGCGATCTCCTCGAGCACGGGCGCGATCGCCTTGCACGGGCCGCACCACTCCGCCCAGTAGTCGACGAGAACCGGCTTATCCGACTGGAGTACGTCCTGATCGAAGCTCTGGTCGGTGACTTGCTGGATGTTATCGCTCACGTACGGCCTCCAAATTGTCGCGGGGACAGAAGTATGCCACGATTGTGCCTTACCGCCCGCGATCCTGCCAAAGTCGATTCGCAGCGTGCGTGACGACGAATCCGGATCGCGGTCCACCATGCCCCGTGCGTCCAGACACACCCGTGCCATGATTCCGGGGCCGACGAGCGCATATGACGGCAACTGACAGTCACCTTTCCGACGTAACCTTCGATCAGTTCGACCTGCCCGCAGACGTGGCACGCGGGCTCACCGACGCGGGCTTCACCCGCTGCACGCCGATCCAGGCCCAGACCCTGCCGATCGCGCTGTCCGGGCGCGACGTCGCCGGCCAGGCGCAGACCGGCACCGGCAAGACCGCGGCGTTTCTGGTCGCCCTGTTCACGCATCTCGCACGCCACCCGGCCGCCGACGACCGCAAGCCGACCCAGCCGCGCGCGCTCGTGGTCGCGCCGACACGCGAACTGGCGATCCAGATCCATCGCGATGCCGAGGCGCTGGGCGCACACACGGGCCAGCGGATCGCGCTGGCGTACGGCGGCACCGATTACGAGAAACAGCGCAACGCGATCGCCGCCGGCTGCGACCTGCTGATCGGCACCCCGGGCCGCCTGATCGATTACCTCAAGCAGGGCGTGTATGACCTGCGCCGGCTGCAGGTCGCCGTGCTCGACGAGGCCGACCGCATGTTCGACCTCGGCTTCATCAGCGATATCCGCTACCTCTTCCGGCGCATGCCGGAGCCCGCCGAGCGGCTGTCGATGCTGTTCTCGGCGACGCTCTCGCTGCGCGTGACCGAACTCGCGTTCGAGCACATGAACCACCCGGAACACGTGCAGTCGCACGCCGAACAGATCACCGCCGACCGGGTCGAGCAGGTGCTGTACCACCCGGCCAACGACGAAAAGATCCCGCTGCTGATCGGGCTGATGCGGAAACTCGAGCCCTCACGCGCACTGGTATTCGTGAACACCCGCCGGGGTACCGAGTGGGTGTCCCGGAACCTGGAGGGCAATGGCATCCAGGCCGCGGTCCTCTCCGGCGAGGTCCCGCAGAAGAAACGCCAGCGCCTGCTCACCGATTTCCAGGAGGGTCGGCTGCACGTCCTGATCGCGACCGACGTCGCGGCGCGCGGGCTGCACATCCCCGAGGTCAGCCACGTATTCAACTTCGATCTGCCGCAGAGCGGCGAGGACTACGTCCATCGCATCGGGCGTACGGCGCGCGCCGGCGAGAGCGGCCACGCCGTCAGCTTCGCCTGCGAGGACACCGCGTTCTACGTCCCGGAGATCGAGGAATACATCGAGACCAAGCTGCCGACGGCGGCCGTCACGAGCGATCTGCTGCCCGAAACGGCGCGGCCGGCACCGCCACCGCGCCGGCGCCAGGACAGCGCCGGGCGCAAGGGCGGGGACCGGGGCAAAGGCGGATCCCGCGGCGGCGGCAAGCGCGACGGTGGAAGCGATCGCAAACGCCGTCCGCAGCGCAAACCGAGCGGCACCACGGAAACCTCTTCCTGACCCGCCTTCCGGTGCGCCTTCGCGGACAAGGGCCGGATGCGTATCATGGCAGCGGAGCGACCCGTAACGGCGGTTACGGCCGACCTGGACCCTCCTTCGTCCCGGGTCGCATGAACGGCCGCGCTTCGGCGGCCTCCTGAGACGGACCGGGCGTCGATGCGCGACGCCCCGCCACCGGGAACAACAACCATGCGAATCGATTCCGTCTGCGTAGTCGGCGGTGGTGGCTTCGTCGGCTGGCACCTCGTCACCCGCCTGAACAACATGGGCAAGCACGTCCGCGTCATCACGCGTCGGCGCGAGCGACACAAGCAACTGCTCGTCCTGCCGTTCGTCGAGGTCGTCGAGGGCGACGTGCATGACCCGGCTACGCTCGAGCGCCTGTTCGCGGACCGCGACGCCGTCGTGAATCTCGTCGGCATCCTCAACGAGAAGGGCCACCGCGGCGAGGGCTTCCGCCACGTCCATGTCGACCTCTCCAAGAAGGTCCTTGACGCCTGCAAGAAGACCGGGGTCAAGCGCCTGCTGCACATGAGCGCACTCGGCGCCGACCAGGGCAGCGCGCCCAGTCATTACCTGCGCACGAAGGGCGAGGCCGAGAACCACGTGCATACCTTCGGGCAACCGGAGATCGCGGTGACCAGTTTCCGGCCGTCGGTGATCTTCGGCCGCGACGACGGCCTGTTCAATCGCTTCGCCGCGCTGCTGAAGATCGCGCCGGTACTGCCGCTCGCATGCCCGAACGCCCGCTTCGCCCCGGTCTATGTCGGCGACGTGGCCGAACGGATGGGCGCCGCCCTGGAGGACCGCGCGACCTTCGGCCAGCGCTACAATCTGTGCGGACCGGAGGTCTGGAAACTGCGCGAAATCGTCGCCTATATCCAGCGCCTCAAGGGCTGGCACCGGCTCGTGATTCCGCTGCCCGACCGGCTGGCGCGCTGGCAGGCGAACCTGCTGGAATTCGTGCCGGGCAAACCGTTCTCGCGCGACAACTACGCCTCGCTCCGCGTCGACAGCGTTTGCCCGGAGGGTGCGACCTGCCCGACACCGATCGAGGCGGTCGTGCCGCATTATATCGGCGACGAGAACCGGCAGACGCGCTTCCAGACGCTGCGGCGCGCGGCCCGCCGGGGCCACCGGGACAGCGCCCACTGACGCCAGAGGCGGCCGTCGGCGCCAACCGGGCGATGCGCCACGGAGAGCGTCGGCACGGCGACCGCTCCGGACGGGGAGATCCGCGGACGATGCAAACCTGGCTGGTCGGCGGCGCCGTCCGCGATGAACTGCTCGGACGCGAACCGGTGGAACGCGACTGGGTCGTGGTGGGCGCCACGCCGGAGGAGCTGGAGGCGGCCGGATACCGACGGGTGGGCCGCGATTTCCCCGTGTTCCTGCACCCGAAGACCGGCGAGGAATACGCCCTCGCGCGCACGGAGCGCAAGTCGGGACATGGCTACCACGGCTTCACCGTCCATGCCGGCCCCGACGTCACGCTCGAAGAGGATCTCGGCCGCCGCGATCTGACCATCAACGCGATGGCCCGTGACGCCGACGGCCGAGTGATCGATCCATGGGGCGGACGCGCCGATCTCGAGGCGCGACGCCTGCGCCACGTCTCACCCGCCTTCACCGAAGACCCGCTGCGCGTCCTGCGCGTAGCCCGTTTCGCCGCCCGCTTCGCACCGCTTGGTTTCCAGGTCGCCGACGAAACCCGCGAACTGATGCGCTCGATGAGCGCGAGCGGCGAGCTCGACTGGCTGGTCCCCGAACGGGCCTGGCAGGAAACCGCCCGGGCACTGGCGGATCCGGCACCGCGGCGGTACTTCGAGGTCCTGATGGACTGCGATGCGCTCGCCCGCGTGCTGCCGGAGCTCGTACCACTGTTCGCGGCCGATGCCGACCCGACGCCGGCAACGGCGCTGGACCGCGCGACGGCAGCGACCCCCGACGCATCGATCCGGCTCGCCAGCCTGTGCTTCCCGCTCTGTCCGCAGGGCCCGCTCGCCGAACTCGGCGAACGACTGCCGATCCCCCGACGGTGGCTTGAACTGGTGCGCACGACGAGCCAATGGCACATGAATTGCCTCCAATTGTCACGGGATGCGGCGGCCATTCACGAGGTGCTGTCCGGTCTCGACGCACTGCGGCGCCCCGACCGCTTCGATGCCGTACTGACCGCCTGCGATGCGATCGCCGCCGCAGGGGACGGGCATGGCGACTGGCGCCAGCGGCGCGACCTGCTTGAACGAGCGCTGGCCGCGATCCAGGCACTGAACGGTTCGACACTGGCGGCCGAAGGCTGGCGCGGGGAGGCGCTGGGACAGGAGCTGGAGCGGCGACGCAGGGCGGCCATCGCGCGCCTGGTCAGCGATGACGGGGGGTAGCCGGCTGCATGCCGGTGGTTCAGAATGGTGAACCCGGCGGGGGATAACAATGAAACGACTTTGGGTTGTGCTGATGGCGCTCTGGGCAACGGCCGCGAGCGCTGAAGTCCTCGACATCAAGATCTACGATGCGTTCGGGCAGTCCTATCAGAGCGTGAATATCGGCGCCCGCCTCGCCTCGATCTACAATATTTCGTTCGACCCCACCATGGTCATTATCCTGGGGCCGGCACTCGCCGATGAGCGCGTCCGCGAACAGGAAAAGATCGCCGCCGGTATCGACCCCGAGGAACACGGCATCCTGTTCGCCATCGGCACGCCATCCGAGACCTACAGCCGCGGTTTCAGCCTGGCCCCGAATACCGCAGCCGAGCTGATGCCGAACCCGGAGGCCTTCCGGGTGCTGGTGCTGGGTGCAAACGGGACGGTGCTGTCGAGAAGCGGCAGCGTGATGTCACGCGAGCGTCTGCTGTCGATCGCGGCCGATCAGCAATAGCGCCCAGGGGGAATGCCCCAGCGTAATAAATCCCCCGGGGTAATAACGGCATCAACCGCGTTGGCGGGCATCCATGAAGTGACCGTTTGTCGTCGCGGTCAGCGACCGCGCGCCGCGAGCCAGTCATCCAGACGCGTGAGCGCGTTACCGATGACCGTCCGCAACAGGCCCCACGCGAGCACCGCCCCGAGTGTGCTCGCCGCCGCATCGGCCAGATCGAAGTGCCGGTACGCGCTGCTGTAGGCCTGCCCCACCTCGAGCAGTACACCGAACGCGCTGAACGCGAAAACCAGCAGCAGTTGCGCCCCCGCACCCCGGTAGATCTGACCGAACCAGAAGGTCAGCAGCGCGTAGGTGGCCCCGTGGAGCAGCTTGTCACCGAACGCGAACGCCCACTCCGGGGGCCTGGGGGTCAAGGACCCCCAGGCCGTGGCGGCGACCAGCGCGTAACCGATCGCCAGCCAGAGCGGCCGGTAGTGCAGGCCGACCATTATGGCCCGCACGCCAGCGACATCATGCGGAAAGCACGCGCTGGGCGGCGCTGGTCGCGGCGCCGCGCTCGATCGGGGCATCCATCTCGCCGAGGACCGCTTCCAGGGCGCTGAGGCAGAGCATCACGTTCTCCGCGCGGGCGCTGTAGCCCATCAGGCCGATGCGCCACACCTTGCCGGCGAATGCGCCCAGACCGGCACCGATCTCGAGGTTGAACTCCTGCAGCAGGCGGGCGCGCACGGCGGCCTCGTCGATGCCGGCGGGCGTCCACACCGAATTGAGTTCCGGCAGGCGGTACGCTTCGTCGACCACGAATGACAGCCCCATCGCCTCCAGTCCGGCCTTGAGCGCCTCGTGCATATGCCGATGCCGCGCCCAGGCATTCTCGAGACCTTCCTCGGTCAGCATCACCAGCGCCTCGTGCAGCGCGTAAAGCGCATTGACCGGTGCGGTGTGATGATACGCGCGCTTGGACGATCCGCCACCATCGCCCCAGTATCCCATGATCAGATTGAGATCGAGGAACCAGCTCTGCACCTTCGTCGAGCGATTCTGGATCGCCTCGATCGCGCGCTCGGAATAACTCACGGGCGACAGGCCCGGGGTGCAGGACAGGCACTTCTGGGTGCCGGAATAGATCGCATCGATGCCCCAGCGGTCCACTTCGAGCGGGATTCCGCCGAGGGACGTGACCGCGTCGACGATGGTCAGGCAACCGTGATCGCGGGCGAGCCGGCACAGCGTTTCGGCATCGGAACGGGCGCCGGTGGACGTCTCGGCATGGACGAAGGCAACGATCTTCGCCTCGGGATGGCGCTTGAGCGCGTCCTCGAGTTTTTCCGGATCGACCGGGCAGCCCCAGTCATCCTCGACCATCACCGCGGTCGCACCACAGCGTTCGACGTTCTCCTTCATGCGGGCGCCGAACACGCCATTGCGGCATACGATCACGGTATCGCCCGGTTCGACGAGGTTCACGAACGCGGCCTCCATACCGGCCGAACCCGGCGCCGAGATCGGCATCGTCAGCCGATTCTCCGTGCGGAACGCGTACTGCAGCATCCCCTTGATCTCGTCCATCAGTTCGATGAACGTCGGATCCAGATGGCCGACGGTCGGCCGCCCCAGCGCCTCGAGCTGGCGCGGATGGACATCGGACGGGCCGGGGCCCATCAGGGTGCGGACGGGCGGGCGGAACGATTGCGCGGTCATCATGATGAGTCTTCCCTGCGGATCGGCGGACAAACCGAAGGAGTATAGAGACCGGCCGGTAACGCGTCCAAGCGGGACTTGTCCCAGTGCGACGGAGAACTCACCGAGACCGCAAACGGCAGGCGGCAGGCGGCAGGCGGCAGGCGGCCAGGCGGCCAGGCGGCCAGGCGGCCAGGCGGCAGGCGACATGTGCCAGGCGATGCATCGTCAGGCGACAGGCCGGCATTGTCGCGCCCGGCGCCCGTAGCCAGCCTTTCGGCGGCATGCACCGCCATCGACCGCCGGGGAATGCCGGCATTGCGCGGTGACATGCCCAAGCCGGTATCCATCGCCACGGACCGCGCAAAGCCGGCCTACGTCCAATCGCGTCGCGGCCTGCCGCCTAGAACGCGAACACGAGGATCAGGACCGCGCCGAGCGCGACCCGATAGACAACGAATGGCGTCATACCCAGGCGCTCGATGAAGCGCAGGAACAGATGGATGCACGCCCAGGCCGCGAGGCCCGCGCACAGCGTCCCGGACACGAGGACGCCCCAGGCCACTGGCGTCGCCAGCGGCGATGAGGTCGTAGACCTGCAGGAGCCCGGATAAAACGATCACCGGGATGGATAACAGAAACGAAAACCGGGCGGCGGCGACACGATCAAGGCGCAGCAGCAGCGCTGCCGTCATCGTGATGCCCGAACGCGAGGTCCCCGGGATCAGGGCAATGGCCTGGAACAAACCGATGAACAGCGCATCCCGCCAGTCGAGACTGTCCTCGTCGCGGGTGCCGCCACCGCCGCGGTCCGACCACCACAGCAGCAGGCCGAAGCCGATACTGGCGGCCGCGATCACCAGCGGCCCACGCAGCGTCGTCTCCACCACGTCCTTGAACAGCAGACCGGCGAGGCCGACCGGGATCGTGGCGAGCACCAGCAGCCAGGCGAGCCGGCCATCGGCATCGCGCTCACGCGTGAACGGCGCCTTGATGCCCGCGACGACGAGGCGCGCGACCCGCGCCCGGAAATACCCCACCACGGCCAACAGCGTGCCGAGATGCACCGCGATATCGAAGGCGAGGCCCTGGTCCTGCCAACCGGTAATCACCGGCACCAGGATGAGATGCGCCGAACTCGAAATCGGCAGGAATTCGGTGATGCCCTGCACCAGGGCCAGCACCAGCAACTGAATCGGATCCAATGACCTCTCCCGGGCCTGCCATCGCGACCGCCGCGAGTGTACCGGCGGTGGCTGCCGGCTGGCGAGTCGGACTGCGTGATATGCGGCTCAGGGCCTTAGCGTGTAAATCGTTTCTCGCCAAGACGCCAAGCGCGCCAAGGAAGAAAAACAGCGAAACGTAGGCCGGCCTTGCGCGGTCCACGACGGTGGATATCGACCCGGAGCATGTCACCGCGCAATGCCGGCATTCCCCGGCGACGTATGGCGCTGCATTCCTGAAATGCCGCGGACGCCGGGGAAGACCGGCCTACAACGTCCCCCACGTCTCATACCATGACCGTCACGCGGCGCTGCCGCCCGGACGGCCTCACGGCTCCCGGCGATTATCCCCTTTCGTGCTTTTTCTTCTTGGCGCGCTTGGCGTCTTGGCGAGAAAACGCTTTTAAGCAATTTCACGAGACGGCGCACCCGGCCGGCCGTCTGCTACACTTCGCGCCATGTCGGGACTGGCTGAACGCCGCATTCTGCTGGGGGTCACGGGCGGGATCGCCGCCTACAAGGCCGCCGAGTTCACGCGCCTTTTGACGGGCGCGGGCGCGCAGGTGCGCGTGGTCATGACGCGGGCCGCGCAGGATTTCGTCGGCGCGCTCACCTTCCAGGCGCTGTCGGGCGAGAAGGTCCACACCGATCTGCTCGATCCGGACGCCGAAGCGGCGATGGGGCATATCGAACTCGCCCGCTGGGCCGATCTCATCGTCATCGCGCCGGCGAGCGCCGACTGCATCGCGCGCATGGCACATGGCCATGCGGATGATCTGCTGACCACGATCTGCCTCGCCACCGAATCACCGGTCGCGATCGCACCGGCGATGAACCAGGCGATGTGGGCCCATCGCGCCACGGCGGACAACGTCGAAACGCTGCGCACGCGCGGCGTGGCGATCCTCGGCCCCGCCAGCGGCGACCAGGCCTGCGGGGAGACCGGCAGCGGCCGCATGCGTGAGCCGTCGGAACTGCTGGAGGATTGCGTGGAACTGCTCGGGCCGCGCGTGCTGGCCGGGCAACACGTACTGGTCACCGCCGGCCCCACACGCGAGGCGCTGGATCCGGTGCGTTATCTGAGCAATCACAGCAGCGGCCGCATGGGCTATGCCATCGCGGCGTCCGCGGCGCGCGCCGGCGCCCGCGTGACACTGGTCAGCGGACCGGTCCAGCGCCCGACGCCCGCCGGCGTCGAGCGCATCGATGTCGAGAGCGCGCGGGAGATGCAGACCGCCGTCGACGCACGTATCGACGCGGCCGATATCTTCATCGCCACCGCCGCGGTCGCCGACTATCGGCCGGCGGAAGTCGCCGAGCGGAAGATCAAGAAAGGCGATGAAGACGGTCGGACGCTCGCGCTGGCGCGCAACCCCGACATCCTCGCCGATGCCTGCGCGCGTTCGCCCCGCCCCTACTGCGTCGGCTTCGCGGCGGAAACGGATGCGGTCGCCGACAACGCGCAGGCCAAACGGCAACGCAAGGGCGCCGATCTGATCTGTGCGAACACGGTCGGCGCCGGTGTCGGCTTCGGCGATGTCGACAGTACGCTCGAACTGTTCGACGATCGCGGCTCGGTCCGACTCGGCCCCGCGGACAAGGAGACGCTGGCCCGCGAACTGATCGCGGCGATCGCCGAGCGCCTGCAGACGCCAACGCACGAACAACGGAACGAAGCGAATTGAGCGAAGAGACCTATCGCATCCGGATCCTGGATGAGCGCGTCGGCGATTCGATCCCGCTGCCCGGCTATGCGACCGACGGCTCCGCCGGTGTCGATCTGCGCGCATGCCTCGACGCGCCGCTGACGCTGGAACCCGGCGCGACCGCCCTGATCCCGACCGGGATCGCGCTGCACCTGGCGCGCCGCGATCGCGCCGCGACCATCCTGCCGCGCTCCGGCCTCGGCCATAAGCACGGCATCGTCCTCGGCAACGGCGTCGGCCTGATCGACAGCGACTACCAGGGTCCGCTGATGGTCTCCTGCTGGAACCGGGGCGACACGCCCTTCACCATCGAGGTGGGCGAGCGCATCGCCCAGCTCGTGATCGTGCCCGTCATTCAGGCCGCGTTCGAGATCGTCGACGATTTCGAACAGACCGCCCGCGGCGCGGGCGGTTTCGGCTCCTCCGGAAGGAACTGACTCCGATGAGCGATGCAATGCCCAGCGTCGCACCCAGCCTGTTCCGTGCCTACGACATCCGCGGGGTAGTCGGCGACACGCTGACCCGCGCGAGCGTGGACGCGATCGCCCGCGCCTTCGCCGCGGAGGCCGCGGCGCGTGGCCAGTATCGCGTCGTCATCGGCCGCGATGGCCGCCTCTCCGGACCGGACCTTCTGGCGGCACTGCGCGACGGCCTGATCGCCGGCGGTATGCACGTCATCGACATCGGCCCGGTGCCGACCCCGGTGCTGTACTACGCGACCGTCGCCCTCGAGACCGGGACCGGCATCGTCCTGACCGGCAGCCACAATCCGCCGGACTACAACGGCCTGAAGATGATGATCGGCGGCGACACGCTGTCCGGCGACGCCATCCAGGCGCTGCGCGAGCGGATCGAATCCGGCGACGTCGCCAGCGGCGATGGTTCCGCCGAAGAGATCGACGATTTCACGGACACGTATCTCGCACGCGTGTTCGAGGACGTGCACCTCAAGCGGCCGCTGCGGATCGCGATCGACTGCGGCAACGGCATCACCGGCGCGGTCGCGCCCCGGCTGTACGAAGGGCTCGGCTGCGAGGTCCATTCGCTCCACGCCGAAGTGGATGGCAACTTCCCGAACCACCATCCGGACCCGAGCAAGCCGGAGAACCTGGCCGATCTGATCGCCTGCGTACGGGAAAACGGCCTCGATATCGGCCTCGCCTTCGACGGTGACGGTGACCGGCTCGGCGTCGTCGACGGTCACGGCAACGTGATCTGGCCGGACCGCCAGATGATCCTGTACGCGCGCGCCGTTCTGGCCGAACGGCCCGGCGCCCGCATCGTCTATGACGTCAAATGCAGCAGCCATCTCAGCCAGGCGATCGCCGACGCCGGCGGCGACGGCGAGATGTACAAGACCGGCCATTCGTTCATCAAGGGCCGCATGCGCGAACGCGACGCCGCGCTCGGCGGCGAGATGAGCGGCCACATCTTCTTCCGCGACCGCTGGCCCGGTTTCGACGACGGCCTCTACGCCGGCGCGCGCCTGCTCGAACTCCTCGCGGCGGACGCGCGTTCACCGCAGGCGGTGTTCGCCGAGCTGCCGGACAGCATCAACACACCCGAGATCACCATCCCGTTCGCCGAGGAAGGCGCGCACTTCGCGTTCATGGAAAAGTTCGCCGAACAGGCACGCTTCGACGACGCGCGCTCGATCCTGCGCATCGACGGGCTGCGCGTCGACTACGCCGACGGCTGGGGCCTCGCCCGCCCCTCCAACACCACGCCGGTCGTCGTCACCCGCTTCGAGGCCGACACGCAGGAAGCGCTGGAACGCATCCAGAACGCCTTCCGCGAACAGATCCTGGCGGTGCAGCCCGACCTCGAGTTGCCATTCTGAACGGAACACGCAGGCGCGTTTTCGCCGAAGGCGAACGCGCGCGTTTGCTGCGCAAAAACGCGCCTGCTTACTATTCGTGTTAAGTCGCGATTCATAAAGCACATCTTGCCGGATAACGATTCATGACTGATCAAAGTGGCCACGAAACCGCGCGCGTCCTGAACGAGGCGCTGCCGTATATCCAGCGTCTCGCCGGGCGGACGGTGGTGATCAAGTACGGCGGCAACGCGATGGTGGACGAGGCGCTCCAGGTCTCGTTCGCGCGCAACATCGTGTTGATGAAACAGGTCGGCCTGAACCCGGTGGTCGTGCACGGCGGCGGGCCGCAGATCGGGAAAATGCTGGAGGCGATCGGCAAGGAGACGCGTTTCGTCGCCGGCATGCGCGTGACCGACAGCGAGACCATGGATACGGTCGAGATGGTCCTCGGCGGTCAGGTCAACAAGAGCATCGTCAGCCTGATCAGCCAGCATGGCGGGCGGGCCGTCGGGCTCACCGGCAAGGATGGCGGCCTGATCCGGGCCACACCGCTGGAACCGATCGCCGATGAGAAGCAGCCGGACGAGATCATCGACCTCGGGCACGTCGGCGGCGTCGAATCGATCGATCCCTCGATCCTGCACACGCTCGAGCACGGTCACTTCATCCCGGTGATCGCCCCGATCGGTGTCGACAGTCACGGGCGCTCGTACAACATCAACGCGGATCTGGTCGCCAGCCGCATCGCGATCACGCTGGAAGCCGAGAAACTCCTGCTGCTGACCAATACCTCGGGCATTCTCGACGACGCAGGCGACCTGATCACGCACAGCAGCCTGAAAAGCATCGACGACATGATCGCCAGCGGCCGTATTTTCGGCGGGATGCTGCCGAAGGTTCAGTGCGCGCGGGAAGCCCTGGAAGCGGGCGTTGGCGCCGTGCAGATCATTGACGGGCGGGTCGAGAACGCGGTGCTGCTGGAACTGTTCACCGATTCCGGCGTCGGGACCCTGGTTCACCTGTAAGAACTTCCCCCCTCAAAGGGCAGTCCTGAACCGAAGGGGAACCGTGCGCGCCGTAGGCCGGATTTTGCCGAAGGCAACAGCCGGCACGCACCTTGTACAGAGGCGTAACCTCGACCGCCGGCTGGCTCCCTTCGGTCGCAAGCCGGCCTACGGGCTACTCGCGATCGGCCGTCAGTTCGCGGAAGCGTTCGATCTCCCGGGCGAAGCGGGCCTCCATCCGCATGCGCCGGGCCTGGATCCGCTCGAGCTCGCCGACGCGCCGTTCCAGCCGCTCCCGCGCATCCGCGCGTTGGCGCTCCATCTCGGCCCGGTGTTCGTTGTCCTCGGGCAGGTCGGCGAGGAGTCTGTCATAGCGCTCGATCTGGTCCCGTACCCGCTCGACGCGATGCTCCGCGAGCCCGATCTCGCCGTCGACCGCTTCGAGCCGTCGATCGCGCGTGCGCTCGATGTCAGCCACGCTGGAATAGGATTCCCAAAGGATGCGATCCCGCCGCGAACGCTCCGCGCGTTCGGCCTCGGCCGCCTCCTGCCGGGCCCGCGCGTCCGCATCTTCCTTATCCTCTGCCTCATCGGGGCCGGCGCTTCGGGCCGACTCGGGCGGCGGCGCGTCGGTATAGTGGACGTCTCCACCCTCATCGACCCAACGATGGAGCTCGCCGGCACCAGCCGCGGGAGCCCACAGCAGCACAAACGCCACAAGTGCACGCGCCGCGCCGGATCCCGCCGATGTCTGCGTCACTGCCATGCCGACTCCCCGGTGCCCGCTCCGTCCGGTCACCTGTCGACATGCGAAGCAAAACGCGTGCCGCCCTGATTGACTATCGTCCTCCGTACTGCTGCCGGTACTGGGCGATCTGGGCGCGATCGCCCGGCCGGTCCCCGCGCTCGTCCAGATAATCCAGCACATCGCCCAGCGTGACGATGCTGACGACCGGCGCGTCCAGGGCAGCCGCCGCCTCGCTCGCCGCCGAGCGGTCACCGAGGCCGCGCTCCTGCCGATCGAGCGCGGTCACCACGGCGGCGACCTCCGCCCCTGCCGTACGGATCAGATCGGCCGCCTGGCGCACCGCCGTGCCGGCGGTCAGGACATCGTCGACAATGACCACGCGCCCGGTGAGCGGGGCACCGACGATATTGCCGCCTTCGCCGTGGTCCTTCGCCTCCTTGCGGTCAAAACACCACGGCCGATCGAGATCGTGGCCGTCCGCGAGGGCGATCGCCGTCGCCGAGACCAGCGGGATCCCCTTGTAGGCCGGGCCGAACAGCATGTCGAAATCGATGGCCGAATCGACGATGGCGTGCGCGTAGGCGCGCCCGAGCCCGGCGAGCGCGGCACCCGAGTCCAGCGCTCCGATGTTGAAGAAATACGGGCTGATGCGGCCCGATTTGAGCTCGAACCGGCCGAACCGCAGCGCGCCGCGCTCGACGGCGAGTTCGAGAAACTGGCGCTGATAGTCGCGCATGGCGTGCCCTGCCTCTGACGATGAGGGTCGCGTATCATACCGGGGCTTTCCGGAATGGAGGAACCATGCGCGTCATCAGCCTCAATGCCAACGGTATCCGCGCGGCCGCGCGCAAGGGCTTTTTCGAGTGGCTCGCGGCCCAGGACGCCGATCTCGTCTGCATCCAGGAGACCAAGGCCCAGGAACACCAGCTCACCGACGCGCAGTTCCATCCGGAGGGCTACTGGTGCCACTACTGCGACGCCGAGAAGAAGGGCTACAGCGGCACGGCCGTGTATGCGCGGCGCGAACCCGATGAGGTCACGGACAAGCTGGGGCTGGACGAGTTCGACCGCGAGGGCCGCTGGTGCGAGATGCGCTTCGGCAACCTGGTCGTGGCCTCGCTCTACCTGCCGTCCGGCACCTCCAGCGAGGACCGTCTGGCGGCCAAGATGCGTTTCCACGACCGGTTCCTGCCGCACCTGCAGTCACTCAGGGACAGCGGCCGCGACGTCATCATCTGCGGCGACTGGAACACCGCGCACACCGAGATCGACCTCGCCAACCCGAAGAACAACAAAAAGAACTCGGGTTTCCTGCCGGAAGAACGCGCCTGGCTCGATCGCGTCTTCGACGAGATCGGCATGGTCGACGCCTTCCGCGTCGTGCACCCGGACACGCCCCACCTCTACACCTGGTGGTCCAACCGCGGCCAGGCGTGGGCGAAGAACGTGGGCTGGCGCATCGACTACCAGATCGTCAGCCCGGGCGTGAAAGACGGCATCCGCGACGCGTGGGTCTACACCGAAGAGCGCTTCTCCGACCACGCCCCGCTGGTCATGGACTACGACTTTGATCTGATGTCCGCGTAGGCCATTCCGGACCCATAGATGAACACGGGCGCTCACCGAAGCAGCGAAATCGGGCAGTTACGCCCGTAGGCCGGCTTTTGCCGAAGGCAACAGCCGCGCGCCGCTTGTGCAGGGCCGCGGCCTCGGCCGCCGGCTGGCTCCCTTCGGTCGCAAGCCGGCCTACGGGCGCTGGCCGCCGGTTTCTGTCTACACCCTCTGGCGCTCCTGCCCTGACGGCGGATCGCCGTCGGGGGCTCGGTGTCGGCGAGGGCGCGGCTCCAGGCGTACCAGGCGGCGAGGAGGACGGCCGGGACGCCGGCGATGCCGATGGCGATGAAGAACCAGGGATAGCCCCAGGCCTCGACCGCCACGCCCGAGAAACCGCTGACGAACTTGCCGGGCAATGTCATCAGCGACGAAAACAGGGCGTACTGGGTCGCGGTGTAGGCGCGGCTGGTCAGGCTCGACATGAAGGCGATCAGGACCGTACTGGCGAAGCCGTTGGACAGGTTGTCGGCGCTGATCGTGACGACCAGCATCGCCACCTCCGCACCGATCGTCGCCAGCACGGCGAACAGCAGATTGGTGACCGCCGTCAGCGCGGCACCGATGACCAGCATCCGCGCGATGCCATAGCGCGTCACCATCAGGCCGCCGACCAGCCCGCCCGTGATGGTCATCACTACGCCATAGACGTTCGTGATCGTGCCGATCTGGCTCAGCGAGAAGCCGAGATCGAGATACAGCGGGTTGGCCATCGCCGCCATCGAGATATCCGAGATGCGGTAGATGCCGATCAGCACCAGCAGGGCGAGCGCGATTCGACCGTAGCGGCTGAAGAAATCGACGAACGGACAGACCACCGCGCCGATGAGCCACGCCATGATGCGGCGCCGCAGATCGGAGTGATGCTCATTGGCGAGCAGGTAATCCTGAACCCGCTGCTCGCGTTCATGCGCATGGCGCGTGATGCGCTTTTCCGGCTCCGGCCGCACCAGCACCGTGATGACGCCGATCGAAACGAGCGCCGCCATCGCCAGATAGGCCCAGGTCCAGGAGACGAAATCCGCGATGTAGAGAGCAACGGCGCCGGCCATGACCAGCCCGATCCGGTAGCCGATCATGTAGGTGGCGGCGTTCGCGGCCTGGATGTCATCCGGCGCCGATTCGATCCGGAAGGCGTCGATGGCGATATCCTGGGTCGCCGAACCGAACGCGACCAGCAGGGCCAGCACCACGACCGGCGCGAGCGCCGTCACGGGGTCGCTGAAGGCCAGGCCCGCGAGCCCGCCCATGATCATGAACTGCCCGAGCAGCATCCAGCCGCGGCGCTGGCCCAGACCGCCGGTCAACAGCGGCAACGGCAGACGATCGACCACCGGGGCCCAGAAAAACTTGATCGAGTAGAGGATCCCGATCCACGAGAAGAAACCGATCGCGGCCACCTCGACGCCCTCGGTGCGCAGCCATGCGGTCAGGGTCGAGAACACCAGCAGGAACGGCAGCCCGGCCGAGAAGCCGAGGAACAGCATCGTGACGACGGGTGGCTGGCGATAGACCGCGAACGTCTCGCGCCAGTCGCGGCGGGGCTCCACCGTCACGTGGACGAGCCCACGGCCGGCGTTCGAAGGCGCGGGCTCATGCCGCCACGCCGTCCAGCGCCCGCGCCACCGCCGCATCGGCGTGGATCGCGGTCGTATCGAACAGCGGCAGCGGGCTGTCCGCCGCGCTGACCAGCATGGTGATCTCCGTACAGCCGGCGATAACGGCGGTGGCGCCGGTTTCGCCCAGACCGCGGATCATGCGCTGCAGGGTCGCGCGCGAGTCGTCGCGCACGATGCCCTGGCACAGTTCCTCGAAGATGATCCGGTTGAGTTCGGCGCGATCGGCGGCGTCGGGGACATCCACCTGCAGGCCACGCCGCTCCAGGCGCTCACGGTAGAAGGGCTGTTCCATGGTGTAGCGGGTGCCAAGCAGCGCCACACGCCGGACGCCGGCGTTCTCGACCGCATCGGCCGTGGCGTCCGCCAGGTGCAACAGGGGGATATCGATCGCCGCGGTGATGGCGTCGGCACAGCGGTGCATCGTGTTGGTGGCCAGCAGCAGGAAGTCGGCCCCCGCCGCCTCGATCCGGCGCGCATCCGCGGCCAGCAGCCCGCCCGCGGCATCCCAGTCGCCGGCCGCCTGCAGCGGTTCGATCGTGGCGAAGTCGACGCTGATGAGCGCGATCCGCGCGGAATGGAGGCCGCCCAGCCGGGCCCGCACGCCCTCGTTGATCAGGCGATAGTAATGCGCCGTGCTCTCATGGCTCATGCCACCGAGGATGCCGATCGTCTGCACGCACTGCCTCCCGGTCCGGCCCGATCGGATGACCGGGCGAGCGCGCAGGATAAACCAACCCCCGGGTTCCGGGGCAGGGGTGCAGGACCGGCCGGGCGGCACCGCCGCGGCGGTGCCGCCGTGCGGGCGGGACCTTCAGTGGTCCTCTTCGTCGCCCGTGTGGACGTGGCCGTGCTCGATCTCTTCCTCGGAGGCGGCGCGCACCTCGACGACGTTGACGTCGAAGTTCAGCGGCACACCGGCGAGCGGATGGTTCGCGTCGACCGTCACCTGGTCGTCGGCGACCTCGGTGACCGTGACGATGCGGCCCTGGCCGTTCTCGTCGGAGGCCTGGAAGCGCATGCCGGCCTCGATGGACTCGACGCCCTCGAAGGCGGTCTTCGGGACCTGCTGGATGAGGTTCTCGTCGCGGTCGCCGAAGCCTTCGGCCGGCTCGACGGTGACCGAGACGGAGTCGCCCTCGCCGTTGCCTTCGAGCGCGGCCTCGAGACCCGGCACCAGGTTGCCGCTGCCGTGGAGGTAGGTCAGGGGCTCGCGGCCCTCGGACGTGTCGAGTACCTCGCCTTCGTTATCCTTGAGCGTGTACTCGATCGAGGCCACGGTGTTCTGCGTAATCTGCATCGGACTGCTCCGCTCGCATCAGTAAAGTGAACCGGACATTGTATCGCGGGAAGAGGGGTCTTGCGAAGGGGCGCGTATTCTGCATGCCCCGACGGCGAACACCCGGTCGCGCCTGGGGCCGCTGCAACCGTTGTGCAATCGGGGTTCTCGCCAAGGCGCCAAGGCGCCAAGGAAGGAAGAACGCGAAACGTAGGCCGGCCTTGCCCGGCAATGGGCAGGCCGTTCGACGCCGAGCCGCGGATTGGTCGCCGGAGCAAGGCCGGGATCGGCGCCCTCCATCGGCGCTGTAGGCTCGGACTTCGCCGTCCGACAGATCGGCAGGCTTCGGCGTGTCGGACTGGAAGTCCGACCTACGCCGTACGTCGCGATCCTCGCTCTCCGCGAGCTCCGCGGCTCCGCGTGATACCGCCTTCTTCTTCGCCTTCGCGTTCCTTGGCGCCCTTGGCGCCTTGGCGAGAACCCCATTGCACAACGTCGAAAAGAACCCAGCAGCACCGAAAAACACGTTCACCGCACGACCGTCGCCACCCCGCCGCGGCGGGGGTCGCCGGCGCCGGTGAAGCCGTCGCGGCCGGCGGCGACGGCGTGGGCGCCGCCGAAGAAGAGATTGCGGTCCGGCCACACGCGGTGCTCGGGCCATTGTCGCTGCAGGGCCTCGACGGTGGCCGCGGGGAAACCGCCCTCGATCTCCAGGCATTGGTCTTCCACATGCAGGCGCGGCCACTCGACTGCCGACTCCAGCGGCAATCCGCCATCGATGTGGGCCACGAGCACCTGCAGCAGGGCCGAGCGGATCCGGTTCGAGCCGCCGGAGCCGAGCGCCAGCAGTTCTCCCCCGGCCCGATCCGATACCAGGGTCGGGGCCATCATCGAGGTCAGGCGCGTGGCGGTCGGCCACTGGCCGAAGCCGCGCGGCTGCAGATCGGCCTCGCCCAGCATGTTGTTCAGCATGAAGCCGGTGCCGGGCACGATCCAGCCACAGCCCTCGCCATTGGAGACGGTCAGGGCGGCGGCGTTGCCCTCGGCGTCGATCACGCTGATGTGGGTGGTGCCACGGTGGGCCGGCGGATGCGTCGCGATCAGGGTCCGGTAACGCGCGAGCTGGTCCTGATCGAGCAGCGCGCGGGCGGTCCGATCGGTCACGCCGGCATCCAGGCCGGCCTCGAGGCGCGCCTGGCGGGTCGCGTCGAGCACGGCCGCCAGGCGCAGGGACTGTTCGGGCGAATCGGGACGCGCCGCGTGCGGCAGGCCACCGAGCAATTCCAGCCCGAACGCGACCAACAACCCGCCGGACGCGGGCGGCGCATTCGTCAGCACGCGCCGCCCGTGGTAATCCACTGCCAGCGGTTCGCGCCGCTCGACGCGGTAGTCCTCGAAATCGCCGCGGCGGAGGTGGCCGCCGCCGGCCCGGCTGGCCGCATCGATCGCCGCCGCGACCTCGCCGCGATAGAAGAGATCCGGACCTTCGTGGGACAGCGCTTCGAGAAAATCGCCGAATTCCGGCATCTCGTGGTGCTCGCCTTCGGCCGGCGGACGGCCCGCGGGCGTGAAGATCGCGCGTGCCTCCGGCGTCGCCTCGAGAATCGGGTACACCACTTCGGCGATATAGGCCTGCAGCGCGGCCATCGGCAGGCCATCGCGGGCGCAGGCGATCCCCGGGGAGAACACCTCACGCCGCGGCATCCGGCCCAGTTCCTGCTGGAAGGCACAGGTACCGGCGACGACCCCGGGAGCGGCGGCGGCCCCGAGACCGATGTGGAATTCCTGGCGCGTCGTGCCGAAGTCGGCGTGGATGGGGTGGAAATCGGCGTCCTCGGGGGCGAGTCGGGTGCCGGGGGTGTGGGCGAAGAAGTCGTACACCCGTGCCCGCTCACCGGCCGGCTGCGCGAGCAGGAAACCGCCGCCGCCCGGCGATGCGAGCACCGGCTCGGCGACACAGGCGGCCCACAAACCGGCAGCCGCGGCATCGAAGGCGTTGCCACCGGCCTCGAGCATGGCGGCGGCGGCATCCCGGGTCGCGGGGTGACCGCAGGCGATGGCGCCACGCCCGCGCCCCATCAGGCGCGTCTCCGCGGGCCGGCACCTCCGCGGCGATCGAACCGGGGGCTCACAGGTACTGCGACCAGTCGCGGCTGGCGTCGCCGTAGACCAGGAAATCCGGATTCAGCAGGGAGTCGGTCTGGTTGTACCGCAGGGGCTTGAGGTCCGTATCGGTGACATACCCGCCAGCCGCCTCGACGACCGCCTGGGCCGCCGCGGTATCCCACTCCGAAGTGGGGCCAAGGCGCGGATAGAGATCGGCGGCGCCCTCGGCGACCAGGCAGGATTTCAGCGACGATCCCATAGGCCGGAGTTCGTGCTCGCCGAGGCGGTCGAGATAGGCCTGCAGGCGCTCATCCGAATGCGAACGGCTGCCGGCGACCCGGACCGGCCCGTCGGACAACGGACGGACCGAGATCGACTCGGGCTCATTGTCGTCGACGCACTTCCACGCACCGAGGCCGCGAATCCCGGCGTAGCGGACATCGATGACCGGCGCATAGACCACGCCCATCACCGGGACGCCGTCTTCGATCAGCGCGATATTGACCGTGAACTCGCCGTTGCGCTTGATGAACTCGCGCGTGCCGTCGAGTGGATCGACGAGCCAGTAACGATCCCACGAGCCGCGCTCCTCGAAGGGGACATGGGCCGACTCCTCCGACAGGATCGGCAGCGACGGGCCCAGCGCCTTGAGTCCATCGACGATCAACTGATGGGCGGCGATATCGGCACTGGTCAGCGGCGAGCGGTCATCCTTGCTCTCCACCTCGTAGCCACTGCCGTTGTAGATCTCCAGGATCGCGTGACCGGCGCGTACCGCCAGGTCGATCACGTCCGGCATCAGTTCGTCGAGTTCAGTATCCGGGCTCATTCCTCGGTCTCCGTATTCAGGCGATCACGTACGATATAAAGGGCCGCGAACGTGCGGGCCTCGGTGCAGTCCGGTCGTGCCAGCAGCGACGGCAGATCGTCGAGCGACCATTCAACGACCTCGGGCGGTTCCGGCTCGTCGCCGGGCAGGCTGGCCGGGTAGAGATCGCGCGCCAGCACGATCTGCGTGACATGGCCCAGATAGCCCGGGGCCACGGTCAGACCGGTCAGGCACTCGAGGCGGCCGGCACCGTAACCGACCTCCTCCTGGAGTTCCCGGTTGGCGGCCACGAGCGGGTCCTCGTCGCGCTCCACGCGTCCCTTGGGCAGCGACAGTTCGTAGCGGTCGACGCCGGCGCCGTACTCGCGCACGAGCAGGACCTCCCGCGGCCCGATCATCGGCACCACGAGGACCGCCCCGAAGCCCCGGTTGGTGAGTTTCTCGAACTGGACTTCCGTGCCGTTCTCGAAACGCAGATCGACTTCCTGGATCTCGAACAGACGACTGCGCGCGACCACGCGCGAGTCAAGGATCTCGGGCTTTTTCGTCATGCGCGGCGTGGCACCCGTTTTGCGGCCCCGGAATTCGCGTACCCGGGGTTTCGCCTCCCCGGGAAGCCCGCGAGCATGGCAGGTCCAACCGGGAGCGGCAACCGGGGCGCAGTGGACCCTGCGGGCGCAAACGCAGTACATTGCGCAGATGAACACGACCCCGCATACCCCGCTGCCCTGGGAGACCATCGACACCGTGCTGCTCGACCTCGACGGCACGCTGCTCGACCTGCGTTTCGACAACCATTTCTTCCTCGAACATCTCCCGCGGCGACTCGCCGAACACTGGGATCTGCCGGATGACGAGGCGCGCACCGAACTGCGCCGGCGTTACGAGCGGGTCGCCGGTACGCTCGACTGGTACTGCCTGGATTACTGGCAGCGGGAACTCGAACTCGACCTCGTCGCGCTGAAACACGAGATCGGACACCTCGTGCAGTGGCGTCCGCATGCCCCCGTGTTCCTCGACGCCCTGGGCACGGCCGGCAAGCGGCGCGTGCTGGCGACCAATGCGCACCCGGGCAGCATGGGGTTCAAGTTCGATCGCCTGCCGCTCGGCGAGCGCTTCGAGGCCCGTTACACGTCACACCAGTTCGGGGCACCGAAAGAGCACGCCGCGTTCTGGGATCGCCTGCACGCGCGCGAGGGCTTTCAACCCGAGCGCACGCTGTTCGTCGACGACAATCCGAACGTGCTGGCGGCGGCCCGCGATTGGGGTATCGGTCATCTGATGGGGATTCGCCTGCCGGACAGCAGCGCACCGCCGAACGCGCTCGAGGGGTTCCCTGCGGTCGATCATCTGGATGCGCTGCTGCCGAACGCACGCGAGCCGGTATCGGGCTGACGGCGTCCGTCGTCAGGCGCCCGGGAGTGCCAGGCGGCCACTGCGGCGAACGCGGAACCCGTCACCCTCGCGCTGCGCCGCCAGCCCGAGGGTTTCGCGCAGGCCATCGGGGGCGCTCGCCGTCGGTGTCAGCCGCACATCGACCCGGTACTGCCCATCGGGCTGCAGGTTGGCCACACCCGCGATATCCAGGGCGCCCCCTTCGCCGGTGAGTTCGATGGCGTAGCCTTCCCCGTTCCCCGCTGGCTCCACACTGGCGCGCACCATCCCCAGCTCGAGTCCGAACGGGGCCGTCAACGCGGCCTCGCTCCACTGCATCCGGCCCGCGAGCCGTTCGATCCGGCCGGCCGCGAGGGTCGCCTCTTCCACACGCACCAGAAGCTGCCCGGCGGGTTCGACGCCCAGGCCGGACAACGCTGCACTGACACCCGCCGCGGGGCCGCGCAGGGAGAGGCCATCCACATCGATCCGTCCCCCGGGCCCACTGGCCAGATACCCGTTTCCCTCCAGTCCCGCGACCCGGAAACGCGTATCCGCGGCCAGGCGTCCGCGCAGGAGCTGCCACCCCGACAGGTCCCATTCCGCGCCCGTGATCGCCACCGGACCGGCCGTATCGATGCGGGCCGCGCGCCCCTGCCATAAGGTCCCGCTGACGCCGGCCGCCGTGACACCCTCCGGGGCGAACCAGGCCAGGGCACGGGCGGCCGGAAACTGCGCCGCCAGGCCCCACAGCCAGGCGAGCAGCGCCGCGCCGACGAACAGTGCGATCCGCTTCTTCATGGTCCGGGCCGCTCGAACGTAAGCTGCGCGGACACCTGCCCGGACGCCTCCAGGCGCTGGATCCGCGCCCGGGTCACCCGCAGTCCGCTCTCGGAGCGCAATCGGCCGATGATGCGCACCAGCGGATCGAACGGCACCGCCTCGAACTCGAGACGGGCGCCGCCATCGCCCACCGGTTCCAGCCGCCGCGGCTCGGGCAGCCCGGCGCCGCGCAGCGCCGTGTCGATCGCGAGATACGGCGGCCGGGTATCACCGTCGGCGCTCAGGTCGGCACCGCCCGCGCGCAGATCCGCGACCTCGGTGGCGGCATCGCGCATCCATTCAAGCTGCTGCGTCAGCGTCGCGACACGGCGCTCGCGCTCCGCGAACGCCTCGATGACCGGTTCCACCACGAGCAGATAGAGCAGCACCAGCGCCAGTACGCCGCCACCCCCGACGAGTACCCGGCGCTCGCGCGGTGCCAGCGACTGGAACCAGGCCTTCATGCGCCGGCCTCCGTGACGGTGATACGGCCATTGATGCCGTCTTCGCCCCGATCGGCGCCCCGCAGTTCAGCACCGAGGCCGACCTCGGTGAAGCCGCGCTGGACCCGGTCCAGCACCTGGAGATCGTCCGCGGCGATCTCGAGTTCGAGCGTACCGCCGCGCCAGGTCAGGCCGGTCAGCCGTGCGCCGGAACCCTCGGCCAGCACGCCGCCGGCGCGCGCGAGCAGGCCGGCAAAGTCGGCACCACCGTCGCCTTCGCCGCGCAGCGAGCGCAGGCGCGCCGCCATCTGCGCCCGCGGGTCCCGTACCTGCTGCACGTCGGGAAAGGTCTGCTGGAAGACCGCCTGCATGCGCTCGCGCAACTCCGCCTCGCGCGTGCCGAGGGCGGCATACTCGAGCGCGAGATGGATACCGACGACGATCAGCAGGGCGGCACCGATCGCGGCCGGCAGCCGCCAGCGGCGCAGTTGCCGCCCGGTCCGCTCGCGGCGGCTGTACGGACCCTGCAGCAGTTCGATCCCGCCCGTACCCGTGAACGCGGCGGCCGGATCGTCGATCGGTTCGGGCGCTCCCAGCGCGGCTTCCAGTTCCGGCGGCCACTCGGCAGCGGCCGCGCCCAGCCGCCGGATCCGGGCCGGCTTTTCGCGGGCGCCCGCGACCAGCGCGAGCATCCCGGGCTCGCAGGCGAAGCCGCCATCGTCGGCCGTGCGCACGATCACGGCCCCGGGCTCCTCCAGCGCCACCCATTCGCCCGTTTCCGGCGCGGGCAATGCCAGCGGTTCGGGTCGCGCGGATACCGGCTGGATACCCGCCCTGGCGCAGCGCTCCAGCCAGGCGTCCAGCGCGCGCCGCGCGACGACCGCTACGGACCACTCGCCGGTGTCATGGCGTTCGCCCAGCGCGAAGTGGAGTGACTCCACATCGTCGACGAGCCGGTCCTCGAGCGCCCAGGGGATCGCGGTGCGCGCACGGGCGCGCTGCGCGGCCGGGACGGCGACGCGGGTGATCAGCACATCCGAGCCGGGCACAAGCAGATGCACCCGCCGGCCCGCGGCGGCCTCCGCGGCCGCGCTCAGCGACCCGCGACCGCTGACCGTGCCGTCGTGGTCACGCCAGATGCAGTCCGCCTCCCCGGCGGCCACCAGGCGAACGATCAGATCACCCGCCATGACACCTCCAGCGTCCGTGAAGCAGGGCATCGTTCCTGATGCGCGCGTGAACCGCCGCCATTGCCATTCCCATTGCCATCCTGTCAGTCGGGCGTCCGGGCACGCCGGAACACGCGGGATGCGCCATTATCGTTGCGGGCCAACCAACTATAAAGCCTGTACTCGATCGCGCCGATCTGCACATCGACCCGCACACGGAAATACGACGTCCCGATGGCCAGCGATCCGCCGACCCCTCCCGGCGTGCTGCCGGTATCCGTCCCGGTATCGGTACCGTCCGCGCTGCCCTGGCGGATCGCCTGACGGACCAGCGGATGCTGGCGGAAGGCGTCCACGCTGTCGAACGGCTCCTCCGCCGCCAGCTCGGCCAGCTGGTCCGCCTCGCCCTCGCCGAGACCCGGGACGACCATGCGCAGCACGGTCGGTGTCGCCGTATTCACGTTGATGGCGGTCGCCTCCGGGAGCGCCGTGACGTGCGGCGCCAGCAGACGCCAGGCCGCGGCGTCGATGCCGCGGATCAGCCGCATTTCACTGGCCGTCGCCGCGGGCTGGTTGGCGGCCTGGTACGGATCCTCGAGCGTGGCGTAGAAGTCGTCCTCGGCACCGCCCGGATACGTGGTCTCGCTGTTCGCATCGAGCCAGTCGATCACGGCCTGGGCGATCTCGCGGTTCAGGCCGAGAATCTGGAGCAACCGCTCGAACCGCGCGAGCGCGGCCGCGTCGATCCGGTCGCCGACGATCAGATTATTGATATTGAAGCGCCCCTGGGCATCGATGATCCGGCCCGTCACCTGCCCGCCCTCGATCGGGATCGGCGGCAGTTGCTGCGCCCAGATCTCGTCCCGGCTGTCGATCTCCGGGTTCCGATCGGGGGCGCTGCCACCGGTGGTGGTCCGGGTCTCGCCGCGCCGGTCACGCGCGAGGATGCCCATCGCCCAGGACTCGCCGCCGAGGGCGATCTGGTGCGCCTGGGTGAGCGCGATGCGGTTGCCCGTGCGGCGGATATCGAACTGATGGTCGCCGGTCATCGAGGCCGCCGCGGCCGTCGCGAGGGCGACCACGAACAACACGGTGATCAGCGCGACACCGCGCTCGCGCGACGGAACC
This sequence comes from Halofilum sp. (in: g-proteobacteria), assembly GCA_034520925.1. Classification (GTDB taxonomy): domain Bacteria; phylum Pseudomonadota; class Gammaproteobacteria; order XJ16; family Halofilaceae; genus Halofilum. Next base: position 99,304 of record JAXHNC010000012.1, read on the forward strand.
CGAGCGCGCGAATCGGGGCACCTCTTCATTGCTGCACCGCCTGACCGCCGGCCCCGTCGGCCGCTACCGGTGGGCGGGGCCCATCACCACGCGGCAATGCCACGAGACGGCGGATCTCTCCCCAGTCGGCAAGCTCCAGGGTCACCTCGACGGCGCGTGGGAGCGCAGCGGCGCTGTCCGGCGCGTTCAGCGGTGGCCAGCGCGGCGACCACTCGCCGCCGGCGTCCCGGAAACGCAGGTCGACCGCGTCGACCCGCTCCAGCAGCCGGCGCCGGACGGGTTCGACCTGGTCCGGCGCATCCGGCCGGGCGCGGGTCTGGCGGAAGAGCTGGCGCTCGACGAGCAACCACTCGACGCGCCCGAGCGTACTGCGCGGCAGGCGGGCGGGATTGGGCCAGCCACCGCGGGTCACGGCGAGCAGCGGTTCGATGTCGGGCCCCGGTGCATACAGGGGCGCGCGCGCCCGCGGCTGCACGCTGCGCACCGGCCGGTCGGTTGCCTGGGCCAGGTCATCGACGAACGTATCGACGGCATACTGCACGGCGGCGAGGCGCTCGGACTCGGCGCGCGTCGCGTCGCGCGCTTCCAGCACCGCGAACAGCCCCGTGTAGGCGGCCGCGCCGATCACCGTGAAGATCGCCAGCGCCACCAGCAGCTCCAGCAGGGTAAAACCACGCGGGCTCACGGGCCGCCCCCCGCGTCCGCGACCACGTCGGGGATCGGCGCGAATCCGGTCATCCGGGCGACCGGCTCGGCGTCTTCGTCGAGCCGCACGGCGACCTCGATGCGGCGGACCGTATCGTCCTCGGTCGCGCTGATTTCGGCCTCCCAGAACCAGGTCCGCCGGGCCATCTCGACCTCGCCGTCGCGGCTGCCGGTGCTCAGCTCATCCGGTTCCAGACGGATCGCGGTGATCCGGTCGGCCGCGATCCAGCTCGCGAGGGTGCGGTCGCGCAGGTAGTTCAGGTTCTGCGCCCGGTGGGTCCCGGACTGCACCAGCACGGTCATGGCGACCGCGAACACGAACAGCGCGACCAGGACCTCGATCAGCGTGAATCCGCGTCCACGTCCGGGACGGCGCGGGCCCATCAGAACCGCTCCTCCGACAGCGTCAGCCATTGCTCGTCGCCGGGGTGGATGCGGTACTCGGTATCGGTGTCTTCGGACAGGATCCGGATGGAAAAGTCCGGAACGATCTCGCCGCCGGCGAGGAAGAAGAGCTGCGGCCGCACGGCGTCCTCTTCGTCCTCGTCGCCCCCATCGCCGTCTTCGGCCGGCTCGTCCGCACCGAACAGTTCGACGTCGAGACCCTCGATCTCGACATCGATGAAGATGGCCTCCGGCAGCTCGCGCGGATCGAGCAGGCCACCCTGCTCCAGCATCCGCCATTGCCCATCCCGCATGCCGTAGAACAGGTAGCCGTCACGCTCGAACCGCACACCGAGGGAACGGGCCTGCATGACGGCCTCCTCGCGCGCCAGGTCCATGCGCGCGAGCAGCCGGCGTGCCTCTTCATGCTGGATCTGACGCGGCGACGGCCCGCCCACGCTCAGCACCGCGAACGACACGACCAGACCGACCAGCAGGAGCACGACGATCAGCTCGATCAGCGTGAAGCCGCGAGCGGTCCGGGGCGACCGGATCATCATGGCCGGCGCAGCGCCGGGGGTACCCATTCAGCCGCCGCCGTTGGTGTTCCAGTTGCCGATATCCGCGTTCTCGTCCTGGCCGCCGGGCGAGCCGTCGGCGCCGAATGAATAGATATCGACCTCGCCGTGCTCGCCGGGATTGAGATACTGGTACGGATTGCCCCAGGGGTCCTGCGGCACCTGGCGGAGATACCCGCCTTCCTTGTAGTTCTTCGGTTCGGGCCCGCCGCTCGGCCGCTCGACCAGCGCCTCGATCCCCTGGTCCGTGGACGGGTAGCGGAAGTTGTCGAGCTTGTAGAGATCGAGCGCGCTCTCGATGGCGCGGATATCCTGGGCGGCCTTGGCCTTGCGGGCCTTGGCCGGCTCATCCATGACGCGCGGCACCACGACGGCGGCCAGGATGGCGAGGATGGCCACCACGACCATCACCTCGATCAGCGTGAAGCCGCTCCCGCGGCGGATACTGCGACTGGACAACATGGTTCGTTCCCTGGTTGTGGCGCCCATCGGGCGCTCCAATGCTCTGAAAATCGAATGCTCCGATCAACAAGGATAATACGCCCCACGGACGCCGCTCGCCGGATCAGTCGGCGCGCGCCGCATACAGAACCGGCAGAAAGAATTCACTCACCAGCAACGGCGCCCCGCCGAGGCGGAACACCGCCCGGCGCCCCCAGACCGGTGCGGCGACCATCGGCGGCTGCGCGATCCCCGCCTGACGCAGCGTCAACCGGGCGATCTGATACGGCTCGCGTCGGGCGCTGCGGTCGGCGAACAGCAGCGCGCCCAGCGGGCGCCGCCCCAGCCCGGCGAGGCGCTGCTGGCGACCGCGCAGACTGGCGAGCGGAATGATCGTCCGCGCGACGACCAGCGGCTGCGTACCACAGCAGAGTTCGATCTCACGCACGAGCGCGCGTCCGCCCGGCGGGATGCCCAGCAGTCTCGCCTCGTCACGCCGGGGCGGCGCCACCCGCTGGCGCAGAATCCGCAGCCGGAAGCGCTCCGGGCAGCGCGCGCGGACGTGCGCCGTCAACGACCCGCCGGCGAAGAGCCAGGCGCGGACCTCCGCCGGCACGCGTCCGCGATGCAGCCGGTCGGCAGGGTGCCAGTATGGATTGCGGGTCGGGGTCATCGGCGTAGCGGGCCATCCAGGGTCTCAGGCATCGCCATAGCGTTCACCGTCCGCCAGCCAGCGGGCAATCAGCCGATCGACCGCCGCCGTGTCCGCCGCCAGCACCGATTCGGCACACTCGCGCACCCGCGGCAACATGGCGGAATCGCGCATCGGTTCGGCGATGCGGAAGCCGACCGCCCCGGTCTGGCGCGTACCGAGGACCTCGCCGGGCCCGCGCAGTTCCAGATCCTTCTCCGCGATCCGGAAACCGTCGCGGGTCTCGCGCAGCGTGCCGAGGCGGGCGCGTGCGGTCTCCGACAGCGGGCCCTCGTAGAGCAGGACGCAGAGACTGGCCTCGGCCCCGCGACCGACCCGGCCGCGCAGCTGATGCAGCTGGGACAGCCCCAGGCGCTCGGAATTCTCGATCACCATCAGACTCGCATTCGGCACGTCGACACCGACCTCGATCACCGTGGTCGCCACCAGCAGATCGATCTCGCCCCGCTGGAACGCCCCCATCACGGCCTCCTTGTCGGCCGCCTTGAGGCGGCCGTGGACCAGCCCGACCCGCAGTTCCGGCAACGCCTCGGCCAGCGCCGCCTCCGTTTCCGCGGCGGCCTGGCCCGCCTGGGCCTCGGAGACCTCGATCAGCGTACAGACCCAGTACGCCTGATGCCCCTGGCCGCAGGCGGTGCCCACGCGCGCGATCACCTCGTCGCGGCGCGCGGACGACACGGCGATCGTCTCGACCGGCTGGCGCCCGGGCGGCAACTCGTCGATGACCGAACTGTCCAGATCCGCATAGGCGGTCATCGCCAGCGTGCGCGGGATCGGTGTCGCGGTCATGATCAACTGATGCGGCACGAGTCCGCTGGCCTGCCCTTTCTCGCGCAGCGCCAGGCGCTGATGGACGCCGAAGCGATGCTGCTCGTCGATCACGGCCAGGCCGAGACGGGCGAATGCGACTTCCTCCTGGAACAGCGCGTGCGTGCCGATGGCGACGCCGGTCTCGCCGTTCGCGATCGCCTCGGACTCCCGGCGGCGCGCGCCGGCCGCGAGCCGTCCCGTCAACCAGCCGACGCGGATACCGAGCGGCTCCAGCCAGGCGGCGAAACTCCGGTAGTGCTGCTCGGCGAGGACCTCGGTGGGCGCCATGACCGCGGCCTGGCAGCCGGCCTCGATGCACTGCAGCGCGGCCAGCGCGGCGACGACCGTCTTGCCGGAACCGACATCGCCCTGGACCAGCCGCAGCATCGGATACGGCTGCTGCAGGTCGGCCTCCACTTCCCGCACGACGCGCTCCTGGGCACCGGTCAATGCGAACGGGAGGGCGGCACGCAGCGCGCCTGAGAGCTGGCCGTTCCCCACCAGCGACGGCGCGGAACGCGACCGCGCGCGCTGGCGCAACCGCAGCAGACTGAGATGGTGCGCGAGCAGTTCCTCGAACGCGAGCCGGCGGCAGGCCGGATGGCTGCCCGCGAGCAGCGCCGCCGTGTCGACATCGGGCGGCGGGCGGTGGACCGTCACCAGCGCGGCATGCAGCGACGGCAGACCGTCGGGGGCGAAGTCGACCAGCGGATCGTCCAGCGACACGTCGCCGCCGATGCAGTCGAGCGCTGCCGTGGTCACGCGGCGCAGCGTCGCCTGGCCGACGCCTTCGGTCGCCGGGTAGACCGGCGTCAGGGCATCCTCGACCGCGGGCGCCGCGTCGGGGCCGAGCAGCCGGTATTCCGGGTGCGCGACCTCGAGGCCCGCCGGCCCGTGCCGGACCTCGCCGTAGAGGCCGATGCGCGCCCCGTGGACAAGCTGTTTGCGCTGGCGCTCGGCGAAGTGGAACCAGCGCAGCGTCAGGCCGCCGGTACCGTCATGGACGCGCGCGACCAGCGCACGCCGGCGCCCGTGAACGATACTCGCGTGTTCGACCGTCGCATCGACGACCGCTTCGTCCCCCGGGCGCAGTTCACCGATCCGGCGCACCCGGGTACGGTCCTGGTAGCGCAGCGGCAGGTGAAACAGCACATCCGCGACACTCGCGATGCCGAGCCGCGCCAGACGCTCGGCCAGGCGCTCACCGACCCCGGGCAGCGCCGTAACCGGCGTCGTCTCGGCCGGGGTCGTTGCGGCCCGGGTCACGGCCTTCAGTCGGCGAGCGAGACGATCGCGTCCACCTCGACCGGCACGCCTTTCGGCAACGCCGCCACGCCCACGACGGCGCGCGCCGGGTAGGGCTCGTCGAAGAACTCGCCCAGCACCTCGTTGACGATCGGGAAATTGCTCAGATCGGTCAGATAGACATTGAGCTTGATGACCTGATCGAGCCGGCCTCCGGCGGCCTCGGTCACGGCCTGGACGTTGGCGAACACCCGCCGGATCTTCGCGTTGATGTCGCCGTCGTCGATTTCCATGGTCTCGGGCACCAGCGGGATCTGGCCGGAGACATACACGGTGTCGCCGGTCACCACCGCCTGGGAATACGCCCCGATCGCCGCGGGCGCGGCATCGGTCTGAATTACGCGTCGGGTCATCTCGAACTCCGGATCAAAGGGCTGGCGCGGATGCGCGAGTGTACAAAGCACAGGCCCCGCTGGCGAGGCCCTTCCTGGTACTCCGCGACGAGCCCACCAGGTTGACCATGGATGTGGCCCTGAACCGAAGATGAACAGGGGCCGGCCCGTAGGCCGGCTTTTGCCGAAGGCAACAGCCGGCGCGCCCCTTGTACAGAGTGGCGAGCTTGACCGCCGGCTGGCTCCCTTCGGTCGCAAACCGGCCTACGACGTTCGCTGGTGGCAATGGAAAACAGGAAGTTCGCGAGGACCCATTCGTGTTCATCGCTCGGCGCATCCATGCGCCTCGCCCCTTCGTGGCTGACGCGATGATTCGCTCCCGGCGAATCGTTCGTGGTTCGCCGTACCCCCCCATACCAGGAGCGCGCAGTCAGCGGGTCTCGCGGCGGACGCGCATGACGGCGGGGAGCTGGCGCAGCGTGCGGATGATGCGGGCGAGGTGGACGCGGTGGTGGACGGAGAGGACGAGGCGGAGCACGGAGGTCATGCGGTCGCGGTCCTCGAATTCGAGGTGCTCTATATTCGCGTCCTGATCGGAGATCAGCGTCGCGACGCGCGCCAGCACGCCGCGGCGATCCATCACCTCGACGGTGATGCAGGCCGAGAACTCGCCCTCGACGTCCGGCGCCCATTCGACCGGCAGCCACTTGTCCGGCCGGCGGCGGTAGTCGGCGACATTGGAGCAGTCGGCGCGGTGGATGACGACACCCTTGCCCGCCGACAGGAAGCCCTGGATGTTGTCCCCGGGGATCGGCCGGCAGCAGCGCGCGAACGAGACGACCATGCTGTCGCCGCCCTCGAGCAGCACCGGCTCGACACCCGTTTTCTCGCGGTTGCCGCCGGTCGCCGCGACGCGGTCTTCCGGCACCAGCCGCTTGACCACCTGACTCGGCAGGCGATTGCCGAGGCCGACCTCGATCCAGAGGTGGTCGGCATCGCGATAACCGAACTCCGTGAGCGTGCGCTGCATGCGCTCCGGCTCGATATCGTCGATGGTCATGCCGTAGCGGTCCAGGTGGCGCCGCACGAGACGGCGGCCGAACTCGGTCGCCTCTTCGGTGGCCTGGTGCTTGAGGTAGTGGCGGATGGCGCTGCGCGCCTTGGCGGTCACCACGAAATTCAGCCACAGCGGGCTCGGCGTCGAGCCGGGCGCGGTGACGACCTCGACCGTCTGGCCCGAGTGCAGGGGCGTCGACAGCGGCGACAGCCGCCGGTCGATCTTCGCGGCCACGCAGGTGTGGCCGATCTGCGAATGCACCGCGTACGCGAAGTCGATGACCGTGGACTGGGCGGGCAGCTTGTAGATATCCCCGCGCGGCGAGAACACGTACATCTCGTCGGGGAAGAGATCCATCTTGACGTGTTCGAGGAACTCGACCGAACTGCCCGTGGACTGCTGCATATCCAGCAGGCTGCGCAGCCACTCGCGCGCCGGCCCGTGCGTCTTGAGCGGGTGTTCGGCATCGTCACCGCGGGACTTGTAGAGCCAGTGCGCGGCGATGCCGGACTCGGCGAAGCGGTCCATGTCCGCCGTGCGGATCTGGACCTCTATGGCGATGCTGTGGGGGCCGAACAGGGCCGTGTGCAGGGACTGGTAACCGTTGCCTTTCGGGATCGCGATGTAGTCCTTGAACCGTCCCGGCACCGGTTTGTAGAGATTGTGCAGCAGGCCGAGCGTGCGGTAGCAGGTATCGACGCTGTCGACGATCACCCGGATCGCGAACTTGTCGAACACCTCATGGAACGAGAGGTGCTTCTCGCGCATCTTCCGGTACATGCTGTAGAGGGGCTTCTCGCGCCCGATCACGCGCGCGTCCAGTCCCTCCTGATGCAGGCGCTCGACCATCACGATCTCGATCTTCTGCATCAGCTCCTTGCGGTTGCCGCGCGCCCGGCGGACCGCCTCGGCGAGGATGCGGTAGCGCATCGGATACAGCGCCGCAAAGGCCAGATCCTCGAGTTCGTGCTTGAGCGTGTTGATGCCGAGCCGGTTGGCGATCGGCGCGTAGATATCGAGCGTCTCGCGGGCGATGCGGTGGCGCTTGTGCACCGGCATCACGTCCAGCGTGCGCATGTTGTGCAGGCGATCGGCGAGCTTGATCAGGACGACGCGGATGTCGTCGACCATCGCCAGCATCATCTTCTGGAAATTCGCGGCCTGCTGCTCGGCGCGCGAGTTGAAGCTGAGATGCGTCAGCTTGCTCAGGCCGTCGACCAGGCGCGCGACGGTCTCGCCGAAATCCGCCTCGATCCGTTCCCGCGGCACGCTCGTGTCCTCGAGGACATCGTGCAGGAGCGCGGCGACGATGCTGTCGGCATCGAGCGAGAGTTCGGATACGGTGCGGGCGACCGACAGGGGATGGGTGATGTAGGCCTCGCCCGTCAGGCGCTGCTGGCCCTCGTGGGCACGGGCACCGAAGGTGTAGGCGCGGCGGATGCGTTCGAGCGCGTCGGCATCGAGGCGGGGCTCGAGTTCGGCGCAGAGGTCATCGATGGTGTAACGGTCCGGGGCGACCGGCGCCATGCGGCGACCGGCCGCTTCCTGCTCGGCCATGCGGCGGGCGGTCGGCGACATGTCTTCCGTCTCCGACCCGCGCGCCCCGGTGGGCGGGGCGGCGCTCAGGTCTCTTCGGCGGGCCCCTCGTCCGGGCCTTCGGCCTCGTCCGACGGTTGCGCCGCCTCTTCGGTGGATGCGGTCCCGGTGTCCGATGCCTCTTCCGTGCTCGCGGCTTCTTCCGTGGCCACGGCATCTTCGGCGACGGCCTCGGTCGCCTCTTCCTCGACGGCGGCCTCCGGCACGGCATCCGTCTCCGGCTCGTCGAGCACCTCGCGTCCGATCAGGCCTTCCGAGATTTCCCGCAGGGCGATCACCGTCGGCTTGTCGTTCTCGCGCGGGACGCGCGGTTCGGCCCCGAGCGATATCTGCCGGGCCCGCCGCGAGGCGGTCAGCACCAGCTCGAAGCGGTTATCGACGTTTTCCAGACAGTCCTCAACGGTAATGCGGGCCATGCGCCCCTCCTCGTTACATCCAGCCGCGCGGTGGACCGCACGGAATATCTATCGGTTCGCCAAGCCCTCCGATTCTACCGGACGCCGTCCGCCGGTGCCAGCAGTTCGGCGATCAGATCCGCGCAGCGCGCGGCCTGGCGCGGCCGGCGCACGCGCCCGGCGCGGATGATCGCGCGCAGGTCCGCGAGCGCCTCGTCGAAGTCGTCGTTGACGATCAGGTAGTCCGCTTCGGTGTAGTGCGCCATCTCGTCGATCGCGGCCTCCATGCGCCGCTCGATCACCTCGTCGGCGTCCTGACCGCGCCCGCGCAGCCGCTCGACCAGGGCCTCGCGCGACGGCGGCAGGACGAAGATGGAGACGGCGCCCGCGACCCGCTCGCGCACCTGGCGCGCACCCTGCCAGTCGATCTCGAGCAGCACGTCGTGGCCGCCGGCCAGCGTCTCCTCGACCGCCCGCGCCGACGTCCCGTAGCGGTTGTCGAAAACCCGCGCGTGCTCGAGGAACTCGCCGTCTCCGATCATGCGCTCGAAGACCGGGTCATCGACAAAATGGTAATCGACGCCATCGGTCTCACCGGCGCGGCGCGCTCGGGTCGTATGCGAGATCGACAGCGTGAGCTGCGCATCGGTGTCGAGCAGCGCGCGGACGAGACTCGTTTTGCCGGCGCCCGAGGGCGCGGAGAGGGTATACAGGCAGCCGCCGGTCACGCGGTCTCCATGAGCGGTTGTTCGCAAAGGCGGCAGGATAGCAAAGGCGGGCGACGGACGCCCCACTGCCGAGCGCAACCTGATTCCGGGCACAAGCGGATCGATCCGGGCGACGACCCCGCCCATGGATACCCCGGATACGCTGTGCTAGCGTCGACTCGCGCTCAGCGCAAACGACGACAATCCGGACGGGTATGGAAGCTGCTGGAGTTCGATCGCGCGGGAAAGGAAAAATGGTCGGGGTGGCAGGATTTGAACCTGCGGCCCCTGCCTCCCGAAGGCAGTGCTCTACCAAGCTGAGCTACACCCCGACACCGGACACGACTGGCGCCGCGCCGAGCCGCGGAGTCTAACGCAAAGACCAACGTGCGACAAACAGCCGCCGCCGATCCGGCGGCACAATGGAGGGGATTCCATGAAGAGACGTACGATCCAGCGATCGGCCCTCGCCGCCGCCCTGGTCGCGGCCATCCCGGGCACCGCCACCGCAGCGTCGTTCTACATCATCGAGTCGAGCGTCTCGCGCCTCGGCAACGCCTTCGCCGGCACCGCCTCGGCGGCCGACGATGCCAGCACCGTCTTCTTCAACGGCGCCGGGATGACCCGGCTGGATGGACCCGACCACGCAGCTCGGCGGGCACTTCATCATGCCGGAGGCGGATTTCGAGAATAATGGTTCCACCTCGGCGACGGGCTCGCCGCTCGAGGCACCGCTCTCGGGGTCAAACGGCACGACGGATGATTCCGCGCTGGTACCGAACTTCTACTACTCGACCCCGCTGAACGACACCGTCTCATTCGGCTTCGGGATCAACGCGCCGTTCGGCCTGACCAGCGAATACGACGACGACTGGGTTGGCCGCTACCACGCGACCAACAGCGAACTCCAGACCATCAACATCAACCCGAGCATCGCGTTCCAGGCGACCGACAAGCTGTCGCTGGGCTTCGGCGTCAACTACCAGTCGATCGACGCGACGCTGGAGAACGAAGTCGATTCGTTTGCGGCCTGCTTCGCGGCACGGCGAGCGGTCGGCGGCCCGACCGGCTGCTGCAGCTAACGCATGCGGCGGCTTCGGCAGACCGGGCACGACTCGACAGCAGCGTCAAGATCACCGGCGATGACCGCAGCTTCGGCTTCGACCTGAGCCTGCTCTACGAATTCGACTCCGACACCCGGGTAGGCCTCTCGTGGCGCGAGGGTGTCGATTACACGCTGGAAGGCGACGTGACCTTTGATGAATCTTCATCGTGCGCTGCCGATCCACGCTGCGATGGCGCGACGACCGATGGCGCCATCCAGGCCAACGTCGAACTCCCCGACATCATCACCCTGAGCGGCACGCACGGGATCGGCGACGACTGGCGCGTGGACGCCGACATCGCCTGGTACGAGTGGGATTCGATCCAGCAGCTGCGGATCGAGCGGCCCAACGGGCAGGAGGTCTCGACGCTCGATCTCGAGTACGAGAACACCGTGCGTTACGCGGTCGGCGGCACCTACACCGGCCTCGACTCGACCACGCTGCGCGCCGGCGTCGCCTACGACGAGAGCCCGATCAGCAGCCCCGAGACGACGACGCCCGCGGGTACCGGACGGTGACCGCACCTGGCTGACGGTCGGCGCGACCTTCGAGATGTCCAACACCTCGTCGATCGACGTCGGCTACGCCCACCTGTTCGTCGACGAGGTCAAGGTGAACAACACCGAACAGGGCAACACGCTGAAAGGCGAGTTCGACCCGACTGTCGACATCCTGTCCGTCGCCGCCAACTGGCGCTTCTGATCCGACCCGTCCCCGGGGCCACTCACGGCCCCGGGGTTCCGGATCCAGCACAACGGAGCGCCACCCGTAGGCCGGTTTTCCCCGGCGCCGACCACCGTCCGGACATGCACCACCATACGCCGCCGGGGAATGCCGGCATTGCGCGGTGACATGCCCGGGCCCGTCCACCGCCACGGACCGCGCAAAACCGGTCTACGGCTTCTGACCCGAGCCGCCCCGGGGCCGTTCTTCGGCCCCGGGGATCGCTTCGGCGAAACCGCCCGTAGCCGGATGAAGCGAAGCGCAATCCGGAGCGACTCACCGATTAACCTCATGCTCCGGGAATCACCGGACGCGCAGGCTTGACCGGGCACCACCCCGGATTCCGGCTTCGCCTGCATCCGGGCTACGTTACTGTTTACATCGCTATCGACAATTCTCAAACGACGTCACGAAACATCGCTTCACGGCTTGACGGGCACCCCCGTCCGCCCAAGAATCGGGCTATCGTCCGAAGGAGACCAACCATGACCCATCGTTCCGCCCGTCAGCGTTTCGGCGCCATCTGCTGCGCCCTGATGCTCCTGTTCGTGGCGACCGCTCCGGCCCATGCCGGGATGGTCGGCACCGATGAAGTCCTGGGCACGGTCGAGGCAAAGGATCAGCGTGCCGAACTGGTCGCACTGATCGAGCGCGATGACGTGCGCGACCAGCTCGTGGAATACGGCGTCGATCCGGCCAACGCCCAGATGCGTATCCAGAACATGACCGACGCCGAGGTCGCGCAACTGCACGGCCGGATCGACGAACTGCCGGCCGGCAGCGCTTCGGTCGTCGGTGTGGCTCTGGTCGTGTTCATCGTGTTCGTCGTCACCGACGTCATCGGCGCGACCGACATCTTCCCGTTCATCCACCCGGTCAAGTAACCGCGCGGGAAGACGCCGCATGCACACTGGCGCGGGGCGGCTCGGGGCCGCGCCGATCGCACTGATCGGCGCGGCCCTGTTGCTCGCGGGCTGCGCCGCGCCGCAGACGGCGGGCCTTGAGCGCGACCCACCCGCCGACCTGCCGCCGCGGGCCGAACTCGACACGGTCCCGTTCCACCCGCAGGAGCGCTGGCAATGCGGCCCGGCGGCGCTGGCGACGGTATTGCCGCCCACCGCGCGCGCCAGCGCGCCGGACGATCTGGTCGACGAGGTCTATGTCCCGGCCCGTAAAGGGACCCTCCGCAGCGAGATGCGCGCGGCCGCGCGGGCCCGTGGGCTGGTGCCGTACCCGCTGGCGCCGCAACTCGCCGATCTGCTGCGCGAGATCGCCTCCGGACGGCCGGTGCTGGTGATGCAGAACCTCGGACTCGACTGGTTCCCGCGCTGGCATTACGCCGTAGCGGTCGGTTACGACCTTGCGGAGGAAGAATTGATCCTGCGCTCGGGGACGATGCGTCGACGGATCACGGCGTTCAGCGCCTTCGAGCGGACCTGGGCCCGCGCGGACCGCTGGGCGCAGGTCGTCGTGCCGCCGGATGAACCGCCCGCGACGGCGACAGCGCTCGACTGGCTGCGCGCCGTGCGTGAACTGGAGACGACCGGCCAGATCGAGGCCGCGCGGCAGGGCTTCGAGGCCGCCACGGACCGCTGGCCGAGGGAGACCGCCACCTGGATGGCGAGGGGCAATGCGGCCTTCGCCGACGACGATCCGGCCGGGGCGCGCGACGCATTCCTCGAGGCCATCGGACTCGCACCGCGCGAGGCCGCCGGCTGGAACAACCTCGCCTATGCGCTCGCGGCCACCGGCGACCACAGCGCCGCCATCGCGGCCGCACGCTGCGCCACCCGCCTGGCCCCCGAGGCCGAAGGCCCGCGCGACACGCTGCGCGAGATCAAAGCCGGCAACGACGGCAAATCCGAAACCACGACCAACCTGCCCGAGTGCCCCGCCCCGTAGGTTGGGTCGAGCGCCAGCGACACCCAACGGATCAGGCCGCATCGACACGTCGCACGATGCGCGCTCGCAATCGGCCGAGCGCACTCGGCATCGCGAGCAGGTCTCGCCACGGACCCGGCCGTCGATCCGGTTGGGTTTCCTTCGTCAACCCAACCTACGGACCGTGACCGAACGCCGATCCGCCTCATCGCACGACGCAGGTTGGGTCGAGCGCCAGCGACACCCAACGGGTCGGCGTTTCGACCGTCGACACGCGGGCGATAAGCGCCGCTCAGCGCTCCGCGCCCAGGGCAAGCGCACGTTCGCGGCTGGCCTCGAACGATTCGGGCGCGGAGGGTCCGATCGCGGCATCGGTCTCCGGCCAGCCGCGCGTGTGGCGGAAGACGAGATCGGCCAGCGCCTCGATGTGATCCTCGCGGTCGTTGAGCGCGGGGATGTAATGCAGCTCCCCGCCGCCGGCCTCCTCGAAGATCTCGCGGTTCTCGCCGCCGATCTCCTCGATCGTCTCGAGGCAATCGGCGGGGAATCCGGCACACATGACGTCGAGGCGTTTCAGCCCGCTCTTGCCGAGCGCCTCCACGGTCTCGTCGGTATACGGCCGCAGCCAGGGTTCACGGCCGAAACGCGACTGGAACGTGACGCGGTATTCGTCGTCGCCCAGCCCGAGGCGCTCGGCGATCAGCCGCCCGGTCTTCTGACAGAGGCAGTGATACGGATCGCCGTTGAGCAGGTAACGCTTCGGCACGCCGTGGAATGACATCAGCAGCAGATCGCCGCTGCCGTGCTCCGCGCGATAGTCGCGCACCGATTGGGCGAGCGCCTCGATGTAACCGCTATCGTCGGCGTAGTGCTGGATCCAGCGGAACTCGGGGATCCAGCGCCAGCGGTTGAGTTCCTGCGTCGTCGCCTCGAACACGGATGCGCTGGTCGAGCCCGAATACTGCGGATACATCGGCAGCAGCACGACCCGGCGGGCGCCGGCCGCGCGCAGTTCGGCCAGCGCCTCGGGAATCGAGGGATGCCCGTAACTCATGCCGAGCGCGACCTTCACCGGCCCTGGCGCTCGCGCCGACAGCTTCTCCTGCAGCGCGGCGGCCTGCCTGCGGCTGATCGCCATCAGCGGCGAACCATCCTCCGTCCAGACCCCGGCGTAGCCTTTGGCGACCCGGCGCGGACGGAAACGCAGGACGATCCCGTGCAGGATCGGGCGCCACTTCCAGCGCGGCAATTCGATCACGCGCGGATCGGCGAGGAACTGACCCAGATAGCGGCGCAACGCTTTCGGCGTCGGCGCCTCCGGTGTCCCGAGGTTCACCATCAGCACGCCCGTGCATTCGGCGGAACCGTGGGCGTAATCGGGCTCACTGACATAACGGGAATAATCTTCGGCCACGGTGGTCTGCTCCGGAGCGGCGGTTTGTATCTGTATTCGGATTCGGCGAGCGCGGCGGGGCTTGCGTGCGCCACGACGGTCGACCGGGTGTGTTCGCACGCCGGCCGGATAACGATGCAGCGGCATGGTGACGACGTGTACGTGGCCCGCACGAACCCCGAACGTCAGTGGAAATGCGGTCCGTTGGCATTGTAGGCTCGGGGTTTCCGGGCCGCAACGAAGCACAATCAAACGGCGTCCGGAAAACGCACGCGTCCCGCCCGCTTCGCCGTCGCCTGGTGATATCGCATCGCCGGCAGACGCGCACCCGCGTGCCGGTACGTGTCCGTCGACCCATCCATGGAGCCACACATGACCATCACCGTAGCCCTGGTGAAGGAGACCACCCCGGGCGAGCGTCGCGTCGCCCTGGATCCGGGCGCCGTCGCCAAACTGGTCAAGCGCGGCGTGCGCGTGGTCGCGGAGAAAGGTGCCGGCGATGCCGCGCGCTATCCCGACGACGCCTACGCCGACATCGAATTCGTCGACGACGCGGCCGCCGCGCTCGGCGCCTGCGACGTGCTCGTGAAGGTCCACCCGCCGAACGAGGCGGAGATCGATGCCCTGCGCGAGGGCGCCATCTTCGCGGGCTTCACCGAGCACGACCGGCATCCGGATGCCATGGCCCGCATGCGCGATCGCGGCGTCACCGCACTGAGTTTCGAACTGGTGCCGCGCATCACGCGCGCCCAGACGATGGACGCGCTGTCCTCGCAGGGCACGATCACCGGCTACAAGGGCGCGGTCATGGCGGCCGAGCTGTCCGGCCGGCTGTTCCCGATGCTCACGACCGCGGCCGGCACCATCCGTCCGGCCCAGGTGATCGTCATCGGCGCCGGCGTGGCCGGCCTGCAGGCGATCGCCACGGCGCGCCGCCTGGGCGCCCAGGTCGAGGCCTACGACATCCGCGCCGACGCGCGCGAACAGGTCGAGTCGCTGGGCGCGAAACTGATCGACACCGGCGTCGACGCGACCGGCGAGGGCGGCTACGCCCGCGAGCTGACCGACGAGGAAAAGGCGAAGCAGACGGAAGTCCTCGCCAAGCGGCTTGAGCGCGCCGACGCCGTGATCGCCACGGCCGGCATCCCCGGTCGGCCCGCGCCGAAGATCATCAACGCGGACATGGTCGCGAACATGAAAAACGGCGCGGTCATCGTCGACCTGCGCGCCGAGAACGGCGGCAACTGCGAACTCACGCAGCCGGGCGAGACGGTCGAGCACGGCGGCGTACTGATCGCCGGGCCGAACAACGTCCCGAGTCTGGCCGCGGTGCATGCCAGCGAGATGTACGGCCGCAACCTGCTCGCCCTGCTGGACCCGGTACTGGGCGAAGAGGGCGTGCATGTGGATCTGGAGGACGCGGTATTCGATGCCTGCGCGCTGGTCCACGGCGGCGTGATCCGCCATGAAGCCACACGCCGACAGATCGAGGGAGAAGGCTGATGGAAGGCTTTATCGCACTCTATATCTTCATGCTCGCCGCGGTCGTGGGCTATGAGGTCATCTCCAAGGTGCCGGTCATCCTGCACACGCCGCTGATGTCGGGGTCGAACTTCGTCCACGGCATCGTGCTGGTCGGCGCGATGGTCGCCATGGGCCACGCGGAAGGCGCGCTGGAACTGACCATCGGCTTCGTCGCCGTGTTCCTCGCGGCGGGCAATGCGGTCGGCGGCTACTTCGTCACCGAGCGCATGCTCGATATGTTCAAGTCGAGCGGCGACAGGGAGAAGCGGGCATGACGCTGGGCACCCTCATCCAGGCGGCGTACTTCATCGCCGCGATCCTGTTCATCCTCGGCCTCAAGGGGATGAGCTCACCGAAGACCGCGCGCCGCGGCATCGTCTGGGCCGGCGCCGGCATGGTGCTGGCCACGCTCGTGACCTTCCTGCACGAGGGCCTGCACAACTACGCGCTCATGATCGTGGCGATGGTCTCGGGTGGCGCGGTCGCCTACGTCAGCGCGAAGCGCGTGGCGATGACCGACATGCCGCAGATGGTCGCGCTCTACAACGGCATGGGCGGCGGCGCGGCGGCCGCGATCGCCGCCAACGAGATGCTCGGCGACAACGTGCTCTCACCGCTCGTGCTCACGCTCGCGGTGGCCGGCGCGCTGATCGGCATGATCGCGTTCACCGGCTCGCTGGTGGCGTTCGCCAAGCTCCAGGGCATCGTGAAGAAGTCGCCGCGCTCGGCGGCGCTGCAGATGTTCAACATCGGCCTGGCCGTCGCCACGGTGGTCGCGGCGATCGCCGTCGCCGCCGGCGTGGAGTCCGGGATCGTCCTGCTGCTGTTCTTCATCGCGGCCGCGCTGATCGGCATCACCGTCACGATCCCGATCGGCGGCGCCGACATGCCGGTGGTGATCTCGCTGCTGAACGCGCTGACCGGCCTCGCCGTCGGTTTCGAGGGCTTCGTCCTCGGCAACCCGGCGATGATGATCGCCGGCATCGTCGTCGGCGCCGCCGGCACGCTGCTCACGCAGCTCATGGCCAAGGCGATGAACCGCTCGCTCGGCAACGTGCTGTTCGCCGGCTTCGGCACCGACGAGGGCGCGGAGGCGAGCGGCGAGAGCGGCGGGATCATGAAGGAGATCGATGCCACCGACGCCGCGATCATGCTGTCGTACGCCAGCAAGGTCATCATCATCCCGGGCTACGGCCTCGCCGTCGCCCAGGCCCAGCACAAGATCTGGGAGCTGACCGAGTTGCTCGAGGAGCGCGGCGTGAAGGTGAAATTCGCGATCCACCCGGTCGCGGGCCGCATGCCGGGCCACATGAACGTGCTGCTGGCCGAGGCGGGCGTGCCCTACGACAAGATCGCCGACCTCGAGGACATCAACGCCGAGTTCCCGCAGGCGGACGCCGCCGTGGTCATCGGCGCCAACGACGTCGTCAATCCGGCCGCGCGCACGAAGAAGGACAGCCCGATCTACGGCATGCCGATCCTCGACGCCGACAAGGCCCACCAGGTGATCGTCGTCAAACGCGGCCGCGGCGCCGGCTTCTCCGGCATCGAGAACGAGCTGTTCTTCGCCGACAACACCCAGATGCTCTACGGCGACGCCCAGACCGTCGCCGGCGATCTCATCACCGGCGTGAAGTCGCTCTGACCGTGGGGTTCGACCGGAGCGCTTTCGAGAGAGGGTTCTCGCCAAGGCGCGAAGGGCGCCAAGGTATCGCAGAGGCGCGGAATTCGCAGGCGCGGCTCTGCGCGGGATGCACGGCTCTTGCTCGGCACCCGCGCCTCAGCGGTGTAGGTCGGACTTCCAGTCCGGCACCTCGAAGCCTCGGCGTGTCGGACTGGAAGTCCGACCTACACCCGTATAACTGTGGTCGCAGGCCAGTTACGACCCGTTTGATTTTTCTTCGCGTCCCTTGGCGCCCTTTGCGCCTTGGCGAGAACCATTACGACGTTGGCGGACAACAGAATATCCTGTCGCCAAAGGCCCGAAATTCGGGCTGTTCATTCGTCGCGCAAGGTGTTATGCACAAGCGGCACCCGCCCCATGACCGGGGTTTCCCGCAGCCGTCAGCGCGGGCGGAGGCGCCCCGAAGCCCGTCGAGTAATCCATAACTGACTGTTTTTAATACTAAATTCTGACTGGTTAAAAACCATCCAGTTTGATGACAGTTGCATGACGATGCCGCGCCCCGCGTTTTCCACCCAGACTATCCACAAAGTTATCCACAGATTTTGTGGATAATGGGAAAATCCCTCACGGACACCGGCAGTTGGGCGCCACTCTTGAGGCGGTCGTCAGCATAACCCCGCGCGGCAGTCGACGAAGGACCGGTGCGAGGCTCCGCTCGCGGCACGCGGATCGGTACACTGTCGCCCGATGATGAGACGCCCCCGCCAGCCAGGCACGCCCCGGACGAAGCCCTCGTGAGCGCACGCGATCACGACGCGGCAACCGTGCTTCGGGTTGCGGTTCCGGGACCGATCGATCGCCTGTTCGACTACCTGCCCCCGGACGGCATCCAGGCCGATGCGGTCCGTCCGGGCAGTCGCGTGCTCGTCCCCTTCGGCCGCAAACGCCTCACGGGCGTGCTCGTGGAGACGGCCAGCGGCAGCGAGCTGGCGACCGACCGGCTGCGCCGCGCCGAGGCCGTGCTCGACAACGAACCCGCCCTGCCGGCCGATCTGCTCGCGCTCGGCCTGTGGGCCGCGGCCTACTACCACCACCCGCCGGGCGAGGTGCTGGCCACACTGCTGCCGGTCGCCCTGCGCCGCGGCGAGACCCCGACGACCGAACCGCCGCCGCGCTGGCGGATCACGGCCGATGGCCGCGACGCCCTGCAGGCCGGCATCGCCGGCGCGCCGGTGCAGGCCCGGCTGCTCGACCTGATCGCCGCCCATGCCGACGGTATCGAGGCCTCGGCGTTGCGCACCGTCAGCGATCGCTATCATTCGCCCCTGCGGGCACTGGAGCGCAAAGGCCTCGTGGAACCGGCGCCGCCGGCCGTCGGCGAGACCCCGCCGGCGGCGCCCGGCCCCGGTCTGAGCGATGCCCAGCATCATGCCGCGGCAACCATCATCGACGCCCTGGACGGTTTCCACCCGATCCTGCTGCGCGGCGTCACCGGCTCCGGCAAGACCGAGGTCTATCTGGAGGCGATGAAGCGCGTCGTCGATGCCGACCGCCAGGTGCTCGTGCTGGTGCCGGAGATCGGTCTGACGCCCCAGCTGCTCGCACGGCTCGCGCGCCGGCTCGGCACGACGCCGGCGGTCCTGCACTCGGGCCTGAACGAGCGCGAACGGCTGGCGGAGTGGCGCCGGGCGGCCAGCGGCGACGCCGCGGTCGTCCTCGGCACGCGCTCGGCGGTGTTCACGCCGCTGGCCCGGCCGGGGCTGATCGTGGTCGACGAGGAACACGACCCGTCGCTGAAACAGCAGGACGGTTTCCGTTACCACGGCCGCGACCTGGCGATCGTGCGCGCGCAGCGCGCCGGCATCCCGATCGTGCTCGGGTCGGCGACGCCATCGCTGGAGACCCTCGCGAACGCAAGACGCGGACACTACACCCGCGTCGATCTGGACGAACGCGCGGGCGGCGCCAGTCCCCCGCGGCTGGAACTGGTCGACGTACGCCGCCGGCGGCTGACGGAGGGGCTGTCCGCACCGCTGACGGAGGCGATGGAGGCGACCCTGGCGGACGACGGCCAGGTGCTGCTGTTCCTCAATCGCCGCGGCTGGGCGCCGACCCTGATCTGCGACGACTGCGGCTGGACGGCCGAATGCGCCCGCTGCGATGCGCGCCTGACGGTCCACCAGCAGCGCCGCCGACTGCGCTGCCACCACTGCGGGGCCGACCGTGGCGTACCCACCGCCTGCCCCGACTGCGGCAGCGAGGCCCTGCTGTATCTGGGCCAGGGCACGGAGCGTGTGGAAGAAGCGCTCATGGAGCGTTTCCCGGATGCGCCAGCGGAACGCCTCGACCGCGACAGCGTCCGCCGGCGCGGCGAACTCGACGCCAAGCTCGAACGCATCCGCAGCGGTGAGGCCCGCATCCTGCTCGGCACCCAGATGCTGGCGAAGGGCCACGACTTCCCGGGCGTCACCCTGGTGGGCGTGCTCGACGCCGACCGCGGCCTGTTCGGTGCCGATTTCCGCGCCGCCGAGCACCTCGCCCAGACCGTGCTGCAGGTGGCCGGCCGCGCGGGCCGCGGCGACCGACCCGGGCGCGTCCTGATCCAGACCCGCAATCCGGAGCACCCCCTGTTGCGCTCGCTGGTCACCGAGGGCTACGACGCGCTGGCCGAGCGCCTGCTGGACGAGCGCGAGGAGGCCCGACTGCCGCCCGCGGCCCGGATGGCGCTGATCCGCGCCGAATCGACCCAGCCGGACGCGGCCGCCGCCTGCCTGCGCGCGGCCGCCGCCGAGCTCGGCGACCCGCCGCCGCCCGACCTCGAGGTCTTCGGCCCCGCGCCCGCACCCATGGAACGCATCGCCGGCCGCTACCGCGCCCAGCTCGCCCTGCAGTCACCCACCCGGCGACCGCTCCACCGGGCCCTCAGGATCCTGCGCCCCTGGCTGGAAACCGCCCGCGAGGCCCGCAAAGTCCGCTGGTCGATCGACGTGGATCCGGTGGAGATGCTCTGAAGACCCGACACCATCCACGAAGGTTAGTAAGACGCGCGCCACGGCGGTAGAATGCCGGGCTTCCTGAAACGCCCACCCCTGAAGAATCCGGATACCGCCCGTGAAGGACACTGTCGCCAGTCTGATCCAGCGCGCGCTCGATGCGCTTGTCGAACAGGGTACGCTCGCCGCCGAGGCGCTGCCCGAGGTACGTGTGGAGCGCGCGCGCGACCGCGGGCACGGGGATTTCGCGACCAATGTCGCGCTGGTGATGGCCAAGTCGGCGCGGCGCAATCCGCGCGAGCTGGCGGGCGAGATCGTCGCGGCGCTGCCCGACGACCCGGCGGTCGCGAGCACCGAGATCGCCGGTCCCGGATTCATCAATTTCTTCCTCGCCAGCGGCGCGCGCAGCAACGTCGTAAGCCGGGTGCTCGAGGCGGGCGAGCAATACGGGCGCAGCAATACGGGCGCCGGCGAGACCATCCACATCGAATACGTCTCGGCCAACCCGACCGGCCCGCTGCACGTGGGCCATGGCCGGGGCGCGGCCTTCGGGGCCTCCGTGGCCAACCTGCTGGAAGCGGTCGGCTACGACGTGCACCGCGAGTACTACGTCAACGACGGCGGCCGCCAGATGGACATCCTCGCGGTCAGTGTCTGGCTGCGCTATCTCGAACGCCTCGGCGAGACGGTCCCGTTCCCGGCGAACGGTTATCGCGGCGACTACATCCGCGCGATCGCGGCGTCGCTCTACGAGGCCCATGGCGACAGCCTGCTGCGCCCGGCCTCTGAAGTGACGGCGGACCTGCCGCCCGATGAGCCCGACGGCGGCGACAAGGAGGGCTTCATCGATGCCCTGGTGCGGCGCGCGCGCTCACTGCTGGGCGCGGACTGGGATGCCGTGTTCGAACACGGCGTGGCCGAACTCGTCGCGGAGATCCGGGACGACCTCGCCGGTTTCGGCGTCGAGTACGAGGACTGGTTCTCCGAGCGCAGCCTGTTCGACTCGGACGCGGTCGAGCGCGCACTGGCGCAGCTCGACGCCAGCGGCTACCTCTACGAGCACGAAGGCGCGAAGTGGTTCCGCTCCAGCGAATTCGGCGACGAGAAGGACCGCGTGGTCGTCCGCGAGAACGGCGACAAGACCTACTTCGGCGCCGACATCGCCTACCACTGGAACAAGATCGACCGCGGCCACGAGCGCGTCATCGACGTCCTCGGCGCGGACCACCACGGTTACATCGCGCGCATGCAGGCCGCGCTGCAGGCGCTCGGGGTCGCGCGCGACCGCTTCGAGGTCCTGCTGGTCCAGTTCGCCGCCCTCTGGCGCGGCGGCGAGAAGATCCCGATGTCGACCCGGGCCGGCCAGTTCGTGACCCTGCGCGAACTGCGCGAGGAAGTCGGCGCCGACGCGGCGCGGTTCTTCTACGTCCTGCGGCGCAACGACCAGCACCTGGATTTCGATCTCGATCTGGCGAAGGCCCAGACCCAGGACAACCCGGTCTATTACATCCAGTACGCCCATGCCCGCATCGCGAGCGTCATGCGCCAGCTCGAGGCGCGCGGCCTCGCCTGGGACCGGGCCAACGGCCTCGCCCATCTCGACCGCCTGGGCACGCCGCACGAGACCAACCTGATCGAGGCGCTGGAGCGCTATCCGGAGCTGATCGAACAGGCCGCCGCCAGCCGCGAGCCGCACCGCGTGTGCTATTACCTGCTCGAGGAGGTCGCCAACGCCTTCCATACCTGGTACAACGCGGAGGCGTTCCTGGTCGATGACGCCGACCTGCGGGACGCGAGACTCGCGCTGATCCAGGCGACGGGGCAGGTCATCCGCAACGGCCTGGCGCTGGTCGGCGTGTCGGCGCCGGAGGAGATGTAAGCCATGGGACGCGCCCAGCCGAAACGCCAGAGCAACCGCCGCCAGAGCAGTCGTCGCCAGACCGGCGCCAGCCGCGGCCTGCCCGGCTGGGCGATGCTCACGATCGGCCTGATCATCGGCCTGTTCGTCGCGTTCCTCGTCTACCTCGATGACCTCGACTCCCCGCCGGCGAGTGCGGTGGAAAGCCAGCCCGCCGAGGAACAGCCGACAGACGCCGAAGAGACGGCCGCCGCCGAAGAAGACGGCGACGACGGGTCTCCACGCTTCGAGTTCTATTCGATCCTGCCGGAACTCGAAGTGGTCGTGCCGGACGCCAGCGAAGAGGACGGCGAAGCGGCCGTCGAAGGCGCGCCCGGGGCGCCCGCGGATTCCGGCGAGGGCGATACCGGCACGGCACCGCCACCGGAAAGCGACGGCCGCTACTATCTGCAGGCGGGCTCGTTCCAGAAACCCGAGCAGGCCGATCGCATGAAGGCCCGTATCTCCCTTCTGGGCCTCGACGTCGAGATCCAGCAGGTCGACATCAACGGCGAGAGCTGGCACCGCGTCCGCGCCGGCCCGTTCACGGACCCGTCGCGCCTCAAGGACGCCCAGAAACGCCTGCGCAGCGACGACATCGACTACCTCGTCACACGCGACAAATCCTCCGGCTGAAGTCCGTTCCACGGCTGCCGTTTGTGGAATCCTGATGCCGGTGTCGGACTAAAGTCCGACCTACGGTAGTCTTAGCCGTATTGTTGGGCCGTAGGTCGGGCTTCAGCCCGACATCCGCATCAGGACGGAAACCGCAACTGAATCGAGGAATGCACGTCCCACCGCCGTAGGTCGGACTTTAGTCCGACACCGGCATCAGGACTCCACCAAACGTGATCCATGGAAGGCACACAAATGGGATATGGCGATCTCCGCAAAGGCCGTCATTCGGCTCCGGGGCAGGAATACCTCCTCACGACCGTCTGCACTCGACGCCAGCCGCTGTTTGAAAATCGCCACAACGCCGAAACGCTGATCGACGAATTACGCCACCTGCAGGCACACGGCTACATCGAGTGGCTGGCCTGGGTGTTGATGCCGGATCATCTGCATGCACTGGGTTCACTGACCGGCACGCTGCCGCTATCGGGGTTGATGCAGCGACTGAAGGGGCGATCTTCGCGTGCGCTCGGCGGCTCCGTATGGCAGCCCGGCTTCCACGACCACGCGTTGCGTGCAGAAGAGGATCGCGCCGCCATCGCGCGGTACATGGTCGCGAATCCGGTGCGCGCCGGACTGGTGAGCTCTCTGCGGGATTATCCGTACTGGTATTGCCAGTGGTTCCGGACGGGTGACGATCCGGACGAACTGCTCTGGGCCAAACACGATCAACCGCGGTGACATCCAGACCTTCACGCGCGATCCGGCGTGGTTCGTGTCGGGCTGAAGCCCGACCTACGGCCCGGGGCGTGGGTCGGATTCCATCCGACAGGCGGTCGGATTCCCGGAGCCCGACATCCGGAGCGGCATCCACCTGCAGCCGGCGCGTCACCCGGCGCGGCGGTCGTCCGTGATCCGGCGTGGTTGGTGTCGGGCTGAAGCCCGACCTACGGCCCGGGGCGTGGGTCGGACTTCCAGTCCGACACGGCGGTGTCAGAATTCCCGGCAGCCGGGGATGCCAACCCGTGTTCCGGGATGCGCTTGCCCCTACAATGATCGCCCGCATGCACACGCCCTTGCCCAATGACGCAATCCGTACCCGACACGACGGCCGACTGGGCCGCGCTCGATGACGCCATCGCGACGGCGGCGGCGCCCGAGCGGCCGGTCCTGCGCAAGCGCCTCAAGGGCCTGAAGCGCCGCGCGCGGGACGGCAAGCCGTATGACCGCGGCCTGCAGCGGCTGCAGGCGGATATCGACGCCTCGGCACGCCGGCGCGATGCCCGGTCGGCGGGACGGCCGACGCCCGACTATCCCGCGGAGCTGCCGGTCTCGGCCGCGCGCGAGCGCCTGCTGGAGGCGATCGCGGCGCACCAGGTGATCGTGGTCTGCGGCGACACCGGTTCCGGCAAAACGACCCAGCTGCCGAAGATGTGCCTTGAACTCGGGCGCGGCATCGACGGCCTGATCGGCCATACGCAACCGCGGCGCATCGCCGCGCGCACGGTCTCCACGCGCATCGCCGAGGAACTCGGCGGCGAGGTCGGCGGCACGGTCGGTTACAAGGTGCGCTTCACCGATCAGGTGGCGGACAACACGTCGATCAAGCTGATGACCGACGGCATCCTGCTGGCCGAGATCCGCCGCGACCCTGAACTGACCGCCTACGACACGATCATCATCGACGAGGCCCACGAGCGCAGCCTCAACATCGATTTCCTGCTCGGCTACCTCAAACGCCTGCTGCCGAAACGCCCGGACCTGAAGATCATCATCACCTCGGCGACCATCGATCCCGAGCGCTTCAGCCGCCAGTTCGGCGACGCCCCGATCGTCAACGTCGAGGGGCGCATGTATCCGGTCGAGACGCGCTACCGGCCGCTGAACGACGCCGACAGCGATACCCACGAGCGCGATCGCGAGCAGGCCGTCATCGACGCGGTCGACGAATGCATCCGCGCCGGGCCGGGCGACATCCTGGTCTTCCTGCCCAGCGAGCGCGCGATCCGCGATACCGAGCAGGCGTTGTCCAAAGCCGGCTTCCGTGACCTGCAGCTGCTGCCGCTGTTCGGGCGCCTCGCAGCCAGCGAGCAGCGCAAGGTCTTCGCGCCCCACGGCAAGCGCCGGGTCGTGCTCGCCACCAACGTCGCCGAGACCTCGCTCACGGTGCCGGGCATCCGTTTCGTGGTCGATTCCGGCGAGGCCCGCATCTCGCGCTACAGCGTGCGCTCGAAGGTGCAGCGGTTGCCGATCGAGAAGATCGCGCAGGCCTCCGCCGACCAGCGCAAGGGCCGCTGCGGGCGCGAGGGCCCGGGCATCTGCATCCGCCTGTACCCGGAAGAGGATTACGAGAAGCGCCCGCGCTACACCGACCCCGAGATCCTGCGCACGAACCTCGCCTCGGTCGTGCTGCAGATGGCCTCGCTCAATCTCGGGGCGGTCGAGGACTTCCCGTTCATCGACCCGCCCGAACGGCGCCTCATCAACGACGGCTATACCGTCCTGTTCGAGCTCGGCGCGGTCGATGAGCAGCGCCGGCTGACGCAGACCGGCGAGCGCCTCGCCCGGCTCTCGGTCGATCCGCGTCTCGGGCGCATCCTGCTGGCCGGCGCCGACGAGGGCGCGCTCACCGAGACCCTGGTGATCGCCGCGGCACTCACCATCCAGGACCCCCGCGAGCGCCCGCAGGACCAGCGCGGGGCGGCGGACACCGCCCACGCCGCCTTCACCGATGAGCGCTCGGACTTCCAGTCGCTGCTGAACCTCTGGGACTTCTGGGCCGCGCGGCGCGCCGAGCTCTCACAGAGCCGTCTGCGCAAGGTCGCCGCGCAGCACTTCCTCTCGTTCATCCGCATGCGCGAATGGGTCGATCTCCACGGCCAGCTCCGTTCCCAGATCCGCGACATGGGCCTGACCGCCAACACGGAACCGGCCAGCTACGACAACGTCCATCGCGCCGTCCTCGCCGGCCTGCTCGGCAATGTCGCGCGCCACGAGGGCAACGGCGAGTACCTGTCGACGCGCAATCGCAAGGTCTACATCTTCCCCGGCTCCGGGGTCGCGAAGAAGAACCCGAAGTGGCTGATGGCGGCCGAGGTCAGCGAGACCTCGCGGCTGTTCGCGCGCACGGTCGCGTCGATCGATCGCCGCTGGATCGAACGCCTCGCCGAGCACCTCCTGCGCCGCAGCTACCGCAATCCGCGCTGGGAGAAGAAGGCCCAGCGGGTGGCCGCCGATGAGCAGGCCACGCTCTACGGGCTGGTCATCAATCCGAACCGCCGCGTGAACTACGGCCCGATCGCGCCGGCCGAGGCGCGCCCGATCTTCATCCGTGACGCCCTGGTGGCCGGCGAACTGGAGACCGACGCGGACTTCTTCCAGCACAACCGGGCGCTGCTGGAAGAGATCGAAGGGCTCGAGGAGCGCGCCCGCGTGCGCGACATCGTCGTCGACGAGGGCGCGCTCTACGATTTCTACGACGCCCGCATCCCGGAGGACGTCTACGACGGGCCCGGCTTCGAGGCCTGGCGCAAGCGCGTGGAGCGCGACGATCCCGCGCTACCTGTACCTCTCGCGCGAGGCGCTCATGCAGCGCGACGCGGACGAGGTCACGGGCGGCGCCTATCCGGATCATCTCGAAGTCGACGGCATGAAGCTGCCACTCACGTACCGCTTCGAGCCGGGCGCCGAGGACGACGGCGTGACCCTGACGGTCCCGCGCGCGGCCATCCGCCAGATCCCCGCGGGCCGCTGCGAGTGGCTCGTGCCGGGTATGCGGGCGGAGAAGATCGAGGCGTTGATCCGCAGCCTGCCGAAGCAGTGGCGCCGACGCTTCGTGCCGGCGCCGGACTTCGCGCGCGCGCTCCACCAGCGCCTGACGCCGGACGACCGGCCGCTCACGGACGCCATGGCGGCCGAACTCGCGCGCATGACCGGCGAGGCACCGCCGCCGGAGGTCTGGCAGCCGGAACAGCTCGATCCGCACTACCACATGCGCTTCGCGCTGGTCGACGAGCACGGCGAGACCATCGACAGCGGCCGCGATCCCGAGGCGCTGGCGGAACGCCACGGCGATGACGCGGCGCGCGAGATCGATACCGGCGAGTCCGGTTTCGAGCGCGACGATGTCGACGAATGGGATTTCGGGGCACTGCCGGACACGGTCGAGATCGAGCGCCACGGCATCACGATGCGCGTGCACCCCGCGCTGGCGGTACGCGGCAACCGCATCGCATTGACCGTCTTCGGCACCGAGGCGGAAGCGGCGCCTGAGCACCGGGCCGGCGTGCGCATGCTCATACGACGTCGCCTGGGCGGCCAGCTGCGTGACCTGGAGCGCGGTCTCGACGGGCTCACGCGGGTCGCCCTGCAGTTCGGCGCGCGCATCGACGGCAAGGCGTTCACCCGCGACCTGATCGACGCCACGGTCGAGCGCGCGTTCCTGGGCGATCAACCCGCTCCGCGTTCAGCGGATGCGCTGGAACAACTCATCGAAGCGGGCCGTCCCCGGCTGTGGGAAACCGCCGAAAGACTGCTCAAGGAACTCGACGCGATCGGCTCGCGCTATCGGGCCGTGCGCCGGCGCATCGAAGGCAATCTGCCGATGACCTGGATCGAGACCGCGCGCGACGTCTCCGACCAGCTCGACCACCTGATCTTCCCCGGCTTCATCACCGCGACGCGGGCAGAACGGCTGTCCGACTTCCCCCGTTACCTGGATGCCATCGCCCGCCGCCTCGATGTCCTCGACCGTGAGCCGGAAAAGGACCGCCGCGCACGCGCCGAGATCGAACCGCTGTGGCAACAGGCACGGGCAGTTTTGCCCGATCCGCGGCACCTCGCCTGGGCCGACGAACCCGTCCAGGAACTGCGCTGGATGATCGAGGAACTGCGCGTGTCGATCTTCGCCCAGCAACTCGGCACGAAACAGCCCGTCTCGCCCGGCAAGGTCGAAAAGCAGCTCGCGCGGGTTGCCGGGACCGAGTAAACGCATATCCTTTTCGCCCCATGTTTTCGAGCGCGCAAGGACCCAATTACGTAGGCCGGTTTTGCGCGGTCCACTGCGATGGATGCCGGCTACGGAATATCACCGCGCAATGCCGGCATTCCCCGGCGGCGGATGGAGGTGCATGTCCGCAAGGCAAAGCGCGCCGGGGAAAACCGGCCTACGGCTTCGCGGGAAAAACGACAACGCCGGCAACCACGACAATCGCCCGCGACCGCGGAAATCTCGCCCGATCACCGGATGCGCGGTATGGTGTGCAATACCCGCGAAGTATCAGGCGAACAATGAGCAACGTCGGATGACCCAGGGCAATTATTCCGCGACAACGGATGTACCCATCGACGAACGCCGCTATCGCGCCCTCATCGCCGCCACCTCGGATTTCATCTGGCATTCGACCGCCGATGGTCGCCTGGTGGATATCAGCGAAGAGTGGCTCGATCTTGTGGGGATCACGCTGGACGAGGCCCGTGACTGGGGCTGGGCCGATGTCGTGTACCCCGAGGACCGCGAACAATACCTGCGCGCCTGGACGGAGGCGATCCGTGAGGGACAACCGTGCGAGCGTGAATACCGGGTCGTGTGCCGCGATGGCCGCGTCCGGCATTTCCTGGACCGCGAGGTGCCGGTCCGCGATGACGCCGGCAACACGCTCGAATGGATCGGCGGCGGTCAGGACATTACCGATCGCGTGGAAGCCGCGGACACGATCCGTCAGGAGCGCGAGCGCTACCGCACGCTGGTGGAATCGACCTCGGCGATTCTCTGGCGCGGCGACCCCGCCGACTTCCGTTTCACGTATGTCAGCCCCGAGGCCGAGACCATCCTCGGCTATCCGGTCGAGCGCTGGCTGAACGAACCGGATTTCTGGGTCGATCACATCCACCCGGAGGACCGCGAGTGGGCGCCCGCTTTTTGCGCCAGCGCCACCGCCGAGCAGCGCCAGCACGACTTTGACTACCGCATGATCGCGGCCGACGGCCGCACGGTCTGGCTGCGCGATGTCGTCAGCGTACTGGTCGAAGACGGGCGTCCGGTCACGCTGGTCGGCGTGATGGTGGATATCACGAACACCAAGGAGACCGAGCAGGCGCTGGAATACGTCTCCGGCCTGCAGCGGATCCTGGTCGATATCGCCGGTCGCCTGGTCGCGGCGGGACCGGACGATCTGGATGAGCGCATCAACGAGGCCCTTGAGCGGGTGGGCCGCTACTGCGAGGTGGATCGCAGTTATCTGATCCGGCTGGAGGACGAAGACGGCGCCACGACGCTCACGCACGAATGGTGCGAGCAGGGCATCGAGGTGATGCGCGATCGGATCGTGGCCCGGCCACGCGCGCACGTTCCGCGCCTGGTGGGATGCATCGAGCGCGGGGAGACCGTCCACGTCCCGCGCCTGAAAGACGCGTCGCACGAGTGGGACAGCGATCGCGAAGACCTCGGCGAGCAGGGCATCCAGTCGTTCATGAGCGTCCCGGTCATCGTCCGCGACGGCGTCTACGGTTATGTCGGGTTCGATGCGATCCGCCGGGAACACTGCTGGAGCGACGAGCAGCTCCGGCTCCTGCGCGGACTCGCGAATGCGATCGGGGCCACCATCCAGCGCGTCGAGGCCGAAGAGATGCTGCGCGAGAGCCGCGCGCTGCAGGATATCGCCGGCCGCACTGCCCGCGTCGGCGGCTGGGTGTATGACATCGCCGAGGACCGGATCGCCTGTTCGGATGTCGTCTGCGCGATCTACGAACTGCCACCGGGGACGACGCTGGCCATGGAAGAGGCGCTCGCGTATTACGCGCCGGCATGGCGCGAGCGGATGCGGGCCGCCTCCGAGGCCTGCGCGCGGGAAGGCACGCCCTACGACGAGGAGCCGGAACTGATCACCGCGGGCGGCAACCATCTCCACGTGCGCGCAATCGGCGAGGCGGTAACGGATCCCTCGGGACACATCGTGCAGCTGCGGGGTGCGTTGCAGGACATCACCGAACACAAACAGGCCCGCCAGGAGGTCGACCGTCTGGCGGAACGGGTGAGCCGCACGCTCGAGAGCATCACCGACGCGTTCTTCACCGTCGACCCGCAATGGCAGATCAACTACGCGAACCGCGAAGCCGAACGCCTCATCGGTGTCAACCGCGACAATGTCCTCGGGAAATCGTTGTGGGCCGAATTCCCGGACCTGATCGGCACCCTTGCCGAGCGGGAATACCGGCGCGCCATGAACGAAAGCCGGGCGGTCCAGTTCGAATTCCTGTACGAATCGGTCGGCAAGTGGTTCGAGATCAATGCCTACCCTTCGGAAGAAGGGCTGGCGGTCTACTTCCGGGATATCACCGACCGCAAGCAGGCGCAGGAAGAGATCGAGTACCTCGCGCTGTACGACCCGCTCACGAACCTGCCCAACCGGCGCCTGCTGCTCGACCGGCTGCAGCACGCGCTGCATGCGACGTCGCGCGGCGGCCGCAAGGGCGCCGTGCTGTTCCTCGATCTCGACCAGTTCAAGACGCTGAACGACACGCTCGGCCACGACATGGGCGACCGCATGCTCAAGCAGGCGGCCGAGCGGCTTGAACCCTGCGTACGCACCAGCGACTGCGTGGCCCGCTTCGGCGGCGACGAATTCGCGGTGATCCTGGAAGGGCTGGATGCGGATACCACGGCGGCGAGCGAGAACGCGCGCGCCGTGGGCGACAAGATCCTGGCGGCGCTCTCGCGCCCGTACACGCTCGGCGAACACGAACGCCACACGACCGTGAGTGTCGGCATCACCCTGTTCGGTGACGAGCCGGACGACACGCCCGACGACGTCATGAAGCGCGCCGACCTCGCGATGTACCAGTCCAAGGACGCCGGGCGCGGCACCGTGCGCCTGTTCGATCCGGCGATGCGCGCGGCCGTGCAGTCGCGGGTGGCGCTGGAAGCCGACCTGCGCGAAGCGCTGGAACGTGACGAGATCGTGCCCTGGTACCAGCCCCAGGTCGATGCGGCCGGCCGTCTGATCGGCGTCGAGGCGCTGGCGCGCTGGAGTCATCCGGAGCGGGGGACGATCTCACCGGCCCAGTTCATCCCCGTGGCCGAGGAGACCGGGCTGATCCTCCCGCTCGGAGAACGCATCCTCGAACTCGTCTGCCGCGATGTCGCCGCCTGGGGAGAACGTCCCGAAACGGCCAGCCTCGGGGTGTCGGTCAATGTCAGTGCACGCCAGTTCCACCATCCCGGTTTTGTCGAGCGGGTCCGCGATATCGTCGCCCGCACGGGCATCAAGCCGGACCGCCTCTGGCTCGAACTGACCGAGAGCCTGCTGATCGCCGACGTCGACGATACGATCCGCACGATGACCACCCTGCGCGCCGATGGCATCCGCTTCACGCTGGACGATTTCGGCACCGGCTACTCGTCGCTCGCGTACCTCAAGCGGCTGCCGCTGGATCAGCTCAAGATCGACCAGGGCTTCGTCCGCGATGCGCTGAGCGACCCGAACGACGACGCCATCGTGCGCACGATCATCGTCCTCGCCCACACGATGGGCATGGAGGCCGTCGCCGAGGGCGTGGAAACGGAAGCGCTGCGCGAACGCCTCGCCACGCACGGCTGCACCGCCTACCAGGGCTATCTCTACAGCCGCCCGCTACCCGCCGACGAATTCACCGAACTCGCGGCCCGCTACCACGACACCGGCCTGCCATTCGGCGAGCCGTGAAAT